>NZ_PQIG01000046.1 GCF_012349115.1 Rhizobium ruizarguesonis | reverse complement strand
GCAGCGCTCGCTGAAGCGGGGCAGGACCTTGGGGCTTGGGATGTAGATGTTTGGCACGGACCACAAGAGATTGGCGGCGATGAGTCTAGGACCGACGGAAGGTAGTCACACAGGGAATGCGAATTTGGCTATCGGCCTGCCTCTGCCATTCCTTTGTCCTTTATACGGCAAAATTCAATCAACTGCTCCGAGGTCATTGGTCGTGCCAGAGCGTAACCTTGCAGTATATGGCAACCGAGATCTTTCAGGATCTTCGCATGCTCCATTGTCTCCACGCCCTCTGCAACGATGTCGATGTTCTGCGATCGGCCGATTTCGATAATGGAGGAGACCAGACGACGCTGAGATGGAGACGCAATGATCGGCTTGATAATTTCTCGATCGATCTTAAGCCGTCGCGGCTCAAATCGAAGCAAACTGACGATACTGGCATGTTCGGTGCCGAAGTCATCGATCTCGATTTCGATGCCAAGCTTTTTGACGGCTGGAATGATCTCCTTGAGAACAGGTTGAAGATCATTGAAGGAGATTGTCTCGAGCAGCTCGAAACACAGGCGACCCTTCGCTATGGGAAGCTCGGACAGCTCCGCAAGCAGATTTGCCTGCGCCAGTCGACGCGCTGAAATGTTGACCGAGACACGTGGAATTTGCATTCCCAGGCTGTCCCATCTTGTCAGCTCGAACAGGGCCTTTTGCAGGATCAGCCTATCCATGTCGCCAGTGCGCCCTAGTTTTTCCGCGACTTCAAGAAATTTGTTCGGGGCAAGCAGACCCTTTTGCGGGTGATCCCAACGAGCAAGTGTCTCGACGCCGACAATATCCAATGTGTCTGCATTGAACTGCGGTTGAAAGAATGCGACGAGTTCATCACGATCGAGCGCATGATTGAATTCGTCCGCCAATTCCTTCGAATGGATCGCGGCGCTGCGAAGCTCTTCTGTAAAAACCGCCGCGCGGCCGCGGCCCGCCTTCTTCGCCTCGTAGAGAGCCAAATCGGCATTGAGAAGCAATTGGCCGAGGTCCCGCCCGAGAGCACCTTCAGTCTCCCACGCGACGCCGACGCTTGCCCCGACAACACACGCCACGCCCTCGATGAAGAGGGGTTGCTCGAGCGCGTCGACAATCTGCTGAGCCAATGCGTTTGCCTTCGGCTCCGGATCGGCACTCCAGCTGGCGAAGATGAACTCATCTCCGCCGATCCGAGCCGCTACGTCGTTGGGACCAGCCAAATCGGCAAGGCGCGAAGCCGTTGCTTGCAAGACCACGTCACCTCCGGCGTGCCCTTTTGTGTCGTTGATCTCTTTAAATCGATCCAGGTCGATATGAATGAGGATCAGACAATCTTGAGGACGCGGTCTCGGCGGTTGCGAGATCAACTGGTCGACAAATCGTCGATTGGGAAGCCCCGTCAATGCGTCATGCAATGACAGGTACTCCAGCCTCTGTCGTGCTCGAACGAGCTTTTTCTTGTGAAGGCGAAGCTTTTCGATCGTTGTTTGGCGTGATTTGGTCAGAAAGCCGATCCAGACAATCGGTGCAACGACACAGAATGCCAACAGGCTCGCGTAGAACTCAAAAGTGCCGATCCCGCTATTTTGGCCCCAACCCTGCTTTGGCAGTGCGGCGAGGGTCCATCGGCCATAAACCATATCAACGGATGTCTGGACCGGTTTCCTGGAAAAAGTTGCCAGGCTGCCGAAAAAAACCTGTTTGGGCGTGTTCGGCTCCGGTACGGTGCTGATGGCGATCTCAAGCTCGGTCGAACCAAGGCCACTTTCCTGGTAAAGCTTCGGTATGTCGACTATTCCGGAAAGCAGGCCCCAAAAAATCTGGCTTGATCCGTCATTGATGTAGATTGGGCACCTGACCACAAAAGCGGTGCCACCTTGGACAAGCTCCACCGGGCCTGTCAGAACGATATTGTGCGTGTTGCGCGCCAGCATCGCGGCAGCCCGTTGCTTCTCGTTGGTTCGGTAGTCGAGCCCGATGGCCTTTTCGTTTCCTTTCTCCGGATAAACCCACCTGACCACCATGCCGGGCGCGGCGGCGAAACTTCTTAATTGTGAATCTGGCTTCAGAATCTGCGCGGCAAGCCTGGAAAATCCGCTTTGGTCCATCGCCGGATTGACTGCGATGCCGGCCGCCAGCCCCTGCAACAGCTTCACATTGCTGTTGAGGTTCGTCTGAAGGCGGGAGGATATGGTGGCAAGCTCGCCGGCAACGATCGCGCGTTCATCGGCCAGCGATCGCTCCAGCCGCCAGTTCGTTGCCACCCAGACGACGATTGCCGCAATAATGGCCGCAAATATTGCCGGAGCAAATGCGCTGGTATGGCTTATTACAGAGCGAGCGAGATTTCTTCGAAGGTTCATCAGGTTGCCAGCGTGGATGATAAGCCCTCATCCTTGCACAGTTTCTTTAAGGCAACGCTAAACCTGACAACCCTCATAAAGGAAAGCTGCCTGTTCGTTGCAGCGCTTACGTCGCTGGGCTGAAATCGGCGGCAAGCACCGCATCCTTGAGCGCCCGCGAATAGGGATGCTGCGGATTGTCCAGGACACTGCGCGCCTGGCCTCGCTCGACGATTTCGCCTTTGCGCATGATGATGATGTTGTCGCTGATATAATAGGCTGTGGCGAGGTCGTGGGTGATGTAGACGATCGAGAGCCCGAGCTCGTTTTTCAAGCGGCCGAAGAGATTGACGATCGCCATGCGCAGCGATGCGTCGACCATGGAGACCGGTTCATCGGCCACCAGCAGGCGGGGTTGCGGGATCAGCGCGCGGGCGATGGCGACACGCTGAAGCTGGCCGCCCGATAGTTCGTGAGGGAACCGTCCTTTCACTTCTTCCAGGGTCAGGCCAACATGGACCAATGCGGCATCCGCCATCCGCTCCGCCTGCTGCCGGTCCGGCCTTTTTCCCGAGAACGAAAAATTGCGGGCGGTCTCGAAGAGATAACGATCGACACGTTTCAGCGGATTGAAGGCTTCGAAGGGGTTCTGCAGAACCGGCTGGACCTCTTTCATGAAAGCCTTGCGTTCGGATCTGCTATGGATGGCGACGGTCCTGCCGCTAAATTGAAGCTCGCCTTCCGTCGGTTCGGTCTGACCGAGGATCATCGCCGCGATCGTCGATTTTCCTGAGCCCGATTCTCCAACGATCGAGAGAATCTCCGGCTTCTCTCCCAGTTCGAAGCTGACATCCTTGACCGCCGTAATCAGACGCCGGCCGAGCATACCGCCCTGCCGGTAGACTTTCGTGACATGCGAGAGGCGAAGAAGAGCGCTCAAACCTGATCTCCCGTAACGGCAAAACACGCCACGCGCCGCTGCGGCTCGACGGTGACGAGCGGCGGAACCTTCTGCGAGCAAATCTCCATGCGCTTCGGACAGCGCGGGTGAAACCGGCAGCCTTCCGGCGGCATGGCGAGGTTCGGCGGACGACCCTCCAGCGAAGGGCGGGCCGTCGCATCGCCGATGCGCGGCAGGCTGCCGACGAGGTGCTGCGTATAGGGGTGGAGCGGCATGCTGAAGAGTTTGGCGGTTGGCGCCTCCTCGACAAGACGCCCGGCATAGACAATGCCGATGCGGTCGGAGACGGTCGCGTGAACCCCCATATCATGGGTGACGAACAGGAAGGACGAGCCCATCTCGCGCTGGATTTCGCGGATCATCGACAGCACGTCGCGCTGAACGATCACGTCGAGCGCGGTCGTCGGTTCGTCGGCGATGATGAATTCCGGCGTCAGGATCGTCGCCAGCGCGATGGTCATGCGCTGGCGCATGCCGCCTGAGAGCTCGTGGGGATAGGCATCGAGCAGATGCGGATCGAGCTTCAGCCGCTGCAGATGGGTGGCGACCCTTTCGAAAAAGACTGGGCCGCTGACCTTCATGTGGCGAAAGGCGAAATCGGTGAATGAATGACGGATTCGGCGCACCGGATTGAGCACATTCATCGAGCCCTGCATGATGTAGGACAGATGCCGCCAGCGCAGCGCCAGGCGCTCTTCCGGCTTCATCGCATAGATATCCTGGGTGCCGCCGTCGAAATGGAATGTCACTTTCCCCGACACGACCCGCAGCGGCGGCCGGATCGCGCCGGCAATTGTCTTGATCAACGTCGTCTTGCCGCTGCTCGATTCACCGGCAACGCCATAGACCTCGCCGCGGGCGATGGTCAGGCTGATATCGTCGACGGCGCGCACCTCGCGATCGACGCCGAAGAGGAAGGCACGGTAATAGGCTTTCAGATTCTCAATTTCGACCAAAGGATCCATACTAACTTCCCATCCGGTTCAGCCGGCTGCGCGGATCATTGTATTCGTTCATCGACATGGACAGCAGGAAGAGCGCCAGGAAGAGGACGACGATGACGGCGACGGGGGCGGCCACCCACCACCAAATGCCTGATATCAGCGCCGAATGCGCATTGGCCCAATAGATCATCATGCCCATGGTCGGCGTCTCGATATCTGTGAAGCCGAGCACCGACAGGGTGATCTCCATGCCGATCGACCAGATCATGTTGTTCATCGTGGTGGCAAAGACGATCGGCAGAACGTAGGGCAGGTGCTCCTCGACGAGGATCTTGCGCATGCTCATGCCGGAATAGACGCTCTGGGTGGTGAAGGATCTCGTCTTCAGGCTGATCGCCACCGAACGGATGAGGCGTGCATCATAGGACCAGCCGAGCGAGGCCATGATGAGGATCAGCGCCGTCCAGGTCATGCTGTCCTTCAGCACGAAGTAGAAAAGGATCAGCAGCGGAAATTGCGGAATGACCATGACGCTGTCGTTGATGGCCATCAGCACCCGGTCGACCGCGCCGCCGGCATAACCGGCGACGAGACCGACGACCAGCGAGATGATGCGTGAAATGAAGGCGACGCCGATGCCGAAAAACAGGGTGTTCCTAAGCGCGGTCGTCAATTGCCAGAAAACGTCCTGGCCGCGCGATGTCGTGCCCAGCCAATATTCGCCATCGGGCGGCATATCGGGTGGCAGAAGATAGATGTCGGTCGCGCCGTAAGGCGAGAAATAGGACACCACTATCAATCCGACGATGACGGCAAAGAGCAGCAGGCCGCAGAGGAATTCCATATTCTGGCGCGCGAGGTCGCGGACAATCGTAAACATGCTCTATTCCACCTTGATGCGCGGATCGATCAGCGGGCTCAGAATGTCGATGATGAACACGGCGGCAGCAACGCCGACGATCGACAATGCGCTGAGGCCGAGCACCAGGCTGTAGTCGCCGGCATGCACCGCTTCGATCAGCAGGTTGCCGATGCCCGGATAGCCGAAGACGATTTCGGTGATGACCGTGCCGTTGAAGATCGCGCCGAGCGACATGGCAAGCCCGGTGAACTGCGGCACCATGGCATTGCGGGCGATATAGGAGCGCAGGATCTTTCGCTTCGGAACGCCACCAAGCTCGGCGAAGACGACATAATCCTCGGTGATGATGTTGGAAACGAGCGCGCGCATCCCGATCAGCCAGCTGCCGGCGCCGACCATGATCAGCGACAAGGCCGGCAGGATCGAGTGTTTCAGGATATCGAAGACCAAGGCGAAGGAGAGGTCCAGATTGGCGTTCATCTCGTAGCCGCCATTGATCGGCAGCACCGGCCAGAGATAGCCGAACACAATCAGAAGCACGAAGGCCAGGATGTAATAGGGAATGGGAAGCAGGGCGATGAAGACGAGGCTGACGGCCTTCAGCACCATGTCCTTGCGGTAATAGCCGGCGAGCGCGCCGATCGCATTGCCGAGCACAAAGGTGATGATGGTCGACACCGTCATCAACCCGATGGTCCAGGGCAGGGACCGCAGGATGATGGTGGAAACGGGCGTCGGAAATGCCGACAGCGACGGACCGAGATCACCGGTCGCAAGCCGAAGCCAGAAATGCAGATATTGCTGCCAGATCGAACCCTCCATGCCGTAAAGCTCGCGAAGCGACTGACGCATCAGTTCGATCGCATTCGGATCGGACTGCCCCATCTGGGTGATGGCGCCTATGCTTTCTTCGACCGGATCGATCGGGGTCAGGTGGGTGACGAAGAATGTTATCGTCACGCCGAGAAATACAACGAGCAGAAACTGACCGAACCGCTTCAGCACAAAGATCAGATAGGACGTCATAGGGCGGTGGTTCCTCTCTGGTTCCCTTCATCAAGTGGAAAGGATCGACGGACATGCCACATGCCCGTCGACTAGGAGGCCGGCGCGCAACACTCGCGCCGGCGTTGGGAGGATTATTTCGGTTGTGCCGGCTTCAGCTTGACCATCATCAGCCTGGAGTTGGCCCAATTCGGCACTGGATCGGTATAGGGATCTGATATCGTCGGATAACCGGTCCAATAGGTCGTATCCATCGAGGTGAAGACGTTATACGACATCAGCGGGATCGTGGGCATTTCGCGGGCGACCAGCTTCAGATAATCCTTGCCGAGCTCGACGCCCTTGGGATCGTCGGCACTGATGCCGCGGATGCTTTCGATGATCTTGTCGAGGTCCGGATTGCTCCAGCGCTGCCAGTTGCGCGGCGGCTGATTGTCACCCTTCTTCGCCACGAACTGCGAGTGCCAGCTGTCGAGGAAAAACGACAGATCGGGATCGCCGCCCCAGGTCTCGACGCTCCAGGCAATCGCCACCTGGAAATCGCCGGGCTGGAGCGCCGTCTGCCAAAGTTTCGCGGCCGGCACGGCTTTGGCGTCGATGCCGAATGCGGCCCATTGCTGTGCGATCAGCGTCCCGGCGCGGGTGAAGACCGAGCGTGTGTCGCCTTCCACCGTCATCCGGATCTTGAAGGGCTGTCCATCAGGGGTCAGCCATTTGCCGCCGGATTTCTTGAAGCCTGCCTTCTCCAGCAGTTCGCCGGCAGCCTTCGGATCCGGTTTCCACCAGCCATAGCCGAAGGCACCGCTGATTGCCTGCGGGTCGGTCGGGATCTGGTCCTTGAACTTCGGCTGCTTGCGCAGGATATCGGCGATCTGTTGCCCGACCGTCGGGTCATAAGGCTTGATCTTGCTCTTGCCGGTATCGATCTCGAAATTCTTCAGCCAATCCTGCATCGGCGCCTGATAGTCCTCCATCGTGGCCGCCGTCGGCGGCACGCCGAGCGCCGAAAGCGTCGCTGCCCCGCGATAGCTCGCCATATCAACCGCCTTGATGTCGATCAGCAGGGCAAGCGCCCAGCGTACATCGGCGTTGTCGAACGGCGGATTCTGGGTGTTGAAGATCACGGCTGGAAGCGTCGGGTCCGGATGGGCGAAGGGGAAGCCCGGGAACCAGGTTTCGATCGACTTGGATTTCTCCTTGAGGGTGAACATGCCCTCCGGCGTGTTGTCGTGGATGATATCGAGGTTATGCTCGAGTTGGGCGATCGTCCGCTTATCCGGCGGGCCGGGATCGGTATAGGTTACATATTTCGGGGCCGGCTCGCCGAAGCGGGCAAGCGATGTCCGCTGCCAGTCGTCGCGCTTCTCCCAGGTATACCATTTGCCCTGGGGGTCAAACGCCTTGAGCTTGTAGGCGCCGAGCGAGACGGGATTGGCGAAATCATAACGCAGCGGATCTTCGACTTTCTCGAAGACATGCTTGGGCATGATCCAGGCGCCGTTCCAGCGAACGGTGAAGATGGCGTGGAAGCGCGAATTGGGCTTCTTCAGCTTGAACACGACAGTCGAGGGGTCGGTCGCCTCGACGCTTGCCACCTGCACCGAGAAGGCAGCACTCCAGACCATGCCGGGGTGATCCATCTGCGTCTTGACGGTGTAGACCACGTCGTCTGCCGTGAACTCCACGCCGTCGCTCCAGAAGAGCCCTTTGCGCAGTTTCACGGTCATCTCGGTGAAGTCGGCATTATATTGCGGCTTGTCGGCAGCCAGCGAATTGTCCCAGGTCGCGCCGCCAAGTCCTTGTTCGGGGTCGATATACCAGAGCGTATCCATGGTCAGTTGCTGCAGGCCGGTCGATACGCCGCCCCCGCCATTGACCCAGATGTTGAACCAGCCGGGATTTTTGATCGTCCCTTCCGGATTTTCGACGATGAGCGTCTCCTTGCGCGGCAAGGAGGTGTAGTCATCGGCTTTGGCCGCCGCAGTCAGGCCGAGTGCGGCCAGCGCGACGCCAAATGCGAGCCTCTTCCACTGTTGCATGAACTCCTCCCTAGAAAGCGACGATACGGCGGCCGCAAAGGCACGCATGGGCACGTCGCGGTTGTCGGTTCGCAGAGGCCTCAGGACTTGAACAGTCAGATCCAGAGCTTCGGAGAACCATCTCTCCTGCTCCCTGCCTCCTCGCAGCGAGCCGAATATCTTCAGCCGGGGCGCCCCAATGGGCTACCCGGCGGTAGCTGTCACACTGACAGCCGGATGACGTTGTAGGAGAACGGTTTCAACGCCGCCCTCAGCCGTCCATCCTCGATCTTTGCACTCTCGGCATTGACCGGAACGACCGCTGTCGGCCGCGCAGCCGTATTGACGGCTTCCAGATCGCCATGGGTCATCTCCACCTGCTCGACCACCCGGGCATTTCCGAACCCTTCCAGCCGCACATCGAGATCGAGCGCCGTGCTCGGATGGCGGTTGACCGCAAAGAAGGTCAGCGTCTTGCCGTCCTCGGAATGGACCGCCGATACGTCGAGATAGGGGACGTCGTTCTCTTCGTCGCTGTCATAGGTCGGGCCATCGACGACCAGCTGTAATGCCGAGCCGCGACCATATCTGGAGGCGTAATAGAACGGGTAATAAATAGTCTGGCGCCAGGCCGCACCGCCGTCCTCGGTCATGATCGGGGCGATGACGTTGACGAGCTGCGCGATGCAGGCGATGCGCACGCGGTCGGAGCGACGGATGAAGGTGTTCAAGATGCCGCCGACCTGCAGCACGTCCTCGAAATTGTAGATATCTTCCAAGAGATGCGGCGCATCCGGCCATTCGTCGCGCGCCAGGATCTCCTTGTCCTGCTGGTTGGAATGATACCAGACATTCCATTCGTCGAAGGAAATGCCGATCGTCTTCTTCGAGCGCTTTTTCGCCTTGATGTAGTCGATCACGCCGCCGATCGTGGTGATGTAGCGGTCGAGCTTCGTTGCGCGGGCGAGATAGTTGAGCGTATT
Organism: Rhizobium ruizarguesonis; assembly: GCF_012349115.1. Taxonomy (GTDB): domain Bacteria; phylum Pseudomonadota; class Alphaproteobacteria; order Rhizobiales; family Rhizobiaceae; genus Rhizobium; species Rhizobium ruizarguesonis. Next base: position 148,371 of record NZ_PQIG01000046.1, on the reverse strand, counting down.
TTTCTCGCGGTTGGCAAAATACATATGCAGCGAGATATGGTCGGCGCTGTCATAGCACTGCTCGAGAACCTGGGCTTCCCACTCGGGATAGGTCTTCATGTCGGAATTGGATGAGCCGCAGACCACGAGTTCGAGCGACTTGTCGAAGCCGCGCATGGCCTTCGCCGTCTCATCCGCCAGCCGGCCATATTCATAGGCCGACTTGTGGCCGACCTGCCAGGGACCATCCATCTCGTTGCCGAGGCACCACAATTTGACGTCGTGCGGATTGGACCAGCCGTGCTTGCGGCGCAGATCCGACCAGTAGGTGCCGCCCGGATGATTGCAGTATTCCAGGAAATTGCGGGCCGCATCCAGGCCGCGTGATCCGAGATTGACGGCAAGCATCGGCTTGGTGTTGGCCTTCTTGCACCAGTCGACGAATTCATTGACGCCGATCTGGTTGGCTTCGCGGGTGCGCCAGGCAAGGTCGAGGCGAACCGGGCGCTCCGCACGGGGGCCGACGCCGTCTTCCCAATTATAGGCCGAGACAAAATTGCCGCCGGGATAGCGGCAATATGGCGTGTCGAGCTCACGGACCAGATCAAGGACATCCTGGCGGAATCCGTCCTCATCGGCCGTCGGGTGCCCGGGCTCATAGATGCCCCCGTAGATCGCCCTGCCGAGATGCTCGAGAAATGAGCTGTAGAGCCTGGAGTCAATGGTCGCGATGCGGAAATCGCGGTGGACAACGACGTTCGTCTTCAACGGATCCTCCCGTTTATATATCAGATTTTTTGTTTTCTTGCCTCTAACTTGATATCAGGAATGTTGTTCTGTCAACTGAGTTGCGTTTTTAATCATACTAATGAGGATTTGTGAGAAAATTGTTTTTTTTCAGTATGTTGGCGTATTTTTTCGATCATCAGAACTGGAAAGAAGCGTGATATTTAAATCAAGATTTCCGATTTTGATTTTTCAGACGTGCAGCCGCATGATGATATCGCGTCCGTGATTTCCGAAGCCGCGGCCGAAAATATTGACGCCGCCGGTATGGCCGGCATTCTCGGCGATACCGACCCGGAGCCGGATGGAGGAATGCTGGGCAAGCGCGAGATCGCTGAGCGTGACATTCGATGCGGCGATACCGTCGATGAAGGTTCCGCGCGTGGAGATGCGCCAGGTCTTCATCATCCCATATTGCGAGCCCTCGAGCTTCCACCATGCCGGCGTGAAGGCGCCGCGCTTGTCGCCGTAGTCGCCAGGAGACGTCCAGGTTCCAATGGCCATTCCATTGACCCAGAGCGTTATGTCCGAGGGCCAGTCCGGATTGGTGCCCGGCACCTCGGACGACAGCTCCAGCGAAAACTCGATGGCGCGGATATCCTTGTTCAACACCTTGGCGTTGTTGGGGAATTTATATTCCACATATCCCCTGCCGAACCAGACGAGCCCGGCCTGCATGCGCTGCGGATCCAGGAAATAGTCAGGGACATCGAGCGGGCCGATGACGCTCTCGGTGGAGCAAAGACCGCATGGCGCATGGACGTCACAACTGGTGTAGAGCCCGACCGGCATCTCGACTTCGATAATATTATTGGCCCTTTGGGCGGCACTTTCCTCAAAGCTGATCAGAATTTCGCTGTAGATCGCAGAGCAGATCTTCTGGTTTCCCTTGCGCGCCTTCGTCAGCTGGGAATCCACAAGCCGGGCGTCTTCCAAGATCTGGATCCCGGTGGCGACGGTCGATTGAGGAAGAGAAAGAGCACGCGCGATGTCGTTGATATTCATCGGCCCTTTGGCGCAAAGCAGCTTGAGCATCTCGAGCCGGGCCGGTGCGGAAAGCGCACGTATCGCATCATTATTCTCGCCGGCGGCAATCGTCAAAAACGAGCGTTCCATCATTCCCCCACTATTTCCGATGAAATGATGTATATCGGAAATTATGATACATCAAGTGGGAATACTTCGCCCGTTTGATTGTTATTGTTGAGAAAGACGTCATTGGTCCCTGAGCGCGGCAGATGCCCCGCTCAGTCTCGCGGCGGGCATTTCTTAAAACTCCAGATGTCCTAGTGCCCGGTCGCCTCGGCCTCCAGATCGGCATCGGTCAGGGTCCCCAGGAACGCGACGATGTCGTCGATCTCGGGATCGGCGAGGGCGGGTGCATCGCCCGGCTTCCTGCCGAAGGGCGGATCCTGGTTGACGTTGTCCCAATAAGCCTGCGGCAGGTCGTCATATTTCCGGATCGTGCCGTCTGAATTTTTCGGGTACCAACGGCCGGGATCGCTGTCGCGCGTCGCATAGAAGGAGACGACGTCGCGCAGCGAGTGGAAATAGCCGTTGTGGAAGAAGCTCTTCCTCAGCGCGACATTGCGCAGCGTCGGGGTGCGGAACAGGCCGCAATATTCGCGGCGTCCGGCAAAGTCGGTGCGCTGGGGGCCGCAAAGACCGAGATCGTGATAGGTGGGGTCACTGTTGGCCGGTATCGCCATGTTGCGGGGTGCGGCGAGCCCGAGGAAGCCGAAATCGGAAAATTGCGGCGGCTCGCCGTCATTGGCGGGCTCGCTTAAGTGACAGCTCGAACAGTTGCCCTTGGCGGGATCCTCGAACAGTTGTCGTCCGTGCAGCTCCTGCGCCGTCAGCGTTGCCTTGCCGGCGAGAAAGGCGTCGTAGCGGCTGGAATAGGGATAGAAATCCAGGCCGCTCTGTTCGAACGTGGCGAGCGCCTCGGCGGCGGCATCGAAGGCGTCCTCAGGATTGTCGAACACCGTCTCGCCGAAGGCAGCCTTGATATCGCCGGCATAGGCAGCCTTCTGCAGCTTCGCCGCCACCTCGGCTGCATCCTTGTTGCCCATCTCGAAGGGTGAGAGCAGCGGGATCTTCGCCTGATCGGCGCCGTGATCGACCCGGCCGTCCCAGGTCAGGCCGCCCGTCGGGCCATTGTCGACGCTCTCGTCGCCCTCGTCCTCGGAATCGTAATAGTGCTCGGTGAAGGACGGCACCGATTGCAGGTAACGCAGCGTCGGAACGGCCCGCAGCCCCGGCTGGTCCCGATGCTCGCCGCCCATTTCGACCGGCATGGCCGATGCCGGGCTGAAGGCGTGAGCCGGATCATGGCAGGACGCGCAGGCCTGGAGCCCCGAGGCCGACAGCGAGGGATCTGAGAATATCTTGCGGCCGAGCGCGCCGAGCGTTTCGGCCCGGGCAAAGGCCTCGGTGCGCGACATCGGCCCGGGATGAACGCCGGCGGCAGCCGCCGCGCTGCTTTGCCGCAGGGGAAGAAGGGCAAGACCAAGCGCCACGGCACCCATGCTGACGGCCAGGCCGGACCGCACAAGCCAGATGGTCTTCGTCGTCATGATAAGGATTCCAATAAGTTGGGGCCGGTTTGCGCTATGATCGAACCCCGCTGCAACAAATTGATGACGGCCATCCTCCTGCGGCATCACGGCAAGTCCTGATGTCACAAAGTTGATAGACGGCGGGAATAGCGTCAGCGCGCCCCCGAGCGTTCTCCGCTCCCTCTAGCCAACGCCCCTAGCCATGAGGTACTCCCCGTGAAAAGACTGAAACTCCTCCATTCCATCTGTCTCGCCGGATCGGCCATCGTGCCGTTTGCCATGGCGACGGCAGCCCATGCGGCGCCCGCCGGTTACGACAAGATCGACAATGTCGTCGTCATCTATGCCGAAAACCGCAGCTTCGATAATCTCTACGGCAGCTTTCCCGGCGCCGATGGGCTCTCGAACGCGACCGCCGATCGCGCCCGCCAGCTCGACCGCGACGGCCAGCCGCTGTCCGAACTGCCGCCGGCCTGGGGCGGGCTGACCGCCAAGGGTGTCTCGCCTGCCGTCACCGAGGCACAGTCGGCCCATCTTGCCAACGCCTCCTTCGCGATCGACGATCCGAAGGGTTTCGCAGAGGCGCCTTCGGTCATCACCCGCGACCTCTGGCATCGCTTCTACCAGGAGCAGATGCAGATCGACGGCGGCAAGAACGACAAGTTCGTCGCCTGGGCCGATTCCGGCAGCCTCGTCATGGGCCATTACGACGGCTCCATCCTGCCGATGTGGCAGGTTGCCAAGAAATACGTCATGGCCGACAACTTCTTCCAGGGCGCCTTCGGCGGTTCGTTCCTCAACCACTTCGCGCTGGTCTGCGCCTGCGCGCCCTATTATCCGGATGCCGACAAGAGCCCGGCCAAGCCCACCATCGCCAAGGTCGACGCGGACGGCACGTCGCTGACCGTGGCGGAAAACGCCCCGAAGTCGGCGCTGGAGGGCGCACCGAAATTCGTCTCCGACGGCACGCTGACGCCTGACTTCTACGCCGTCAACACCATGCAGCCGCCCTACCAGCCGAGCGCCAATCCGCCGGCCAAGGACGGCGATCCGGCCTATGCCGATCCCGCCGCCGCAACGACGCTGCCGCCGCAGCATGAAATCACCATCGGCGATCTCATGTCGCTGAAGGGCGTCAGCTGGGCCTGGTATAGCGGCGCCTGGCAGGCAGCCCTGGATGGCAAGAATGCCACCCCGGTACCGAATTTCCAGTTCCATCACCAGCCGTTCAATTATTTCGTCAATTTCGCGCCCGGCACGCCTGCGCGTGCCGAGCATCTGAAGGATGGCGGCCTTGCCGGCGAAGCCTTCCTTAGGGATATCGACGATGGCAAGCTGCCGGCGGTTTCCTTCTACAAACCGCAGGGCAACCTCAACGAACATGGCGGCTACGCCGATGTTTCGAGCGGCGACCAGCATCTCGCCGATATCGTCTCCCACCTCGAGAAGAGCCCGCAATGGGGCCATATGCTCGTTATCGTTACCTATGACGAGAATGGCGGTTTCTGGGATCACGTCGCGCCGCCGAAGGCCGATCGCTGGGGTCCGGGCAACCGCATTCCGGCCTTCATCATCTCGCCCTTCGCCAAGGGCGGCATGGTCGATCACACCCAGTACGACACGACGTCTATCATCCGCTTCATCACCGCGCGCTACGATCTGCCGGTGCTGCCCGGCATCCTCGCCCGCGACAAGGCGCTCCGCAATAACGACCGGCCGCCGATGGGCGACCTCACAGCTGCGCTCGACCTGACGCATTGACCGATTACGAGCGGCCCCGGCGCTGACTGGGGCCGCTCTGTCCCAATTTGCTGTCAGCGCCGCAGCAGCGGACGCAACGCGGCCTGCGTTTCCTTCAGCAGTGGCAGATAGCGTTCCTTCATTTCCGCCGCCGGGACGAGGGCGGCCGGCGCGCCGATGTTGATCGCCGCGACCGTTTCGCCGCGGTCGCTGTCGACGGGTACGGCAATGGAGCAGAGGCCGATCTCCAGCTCCTGATCGATGATGGCGTAACCCTCGGCGCGGACCCGGCGGAATTCGGCGATCAGCTCGTCCGGATCAGTCTTCGTATTCGCTGTGTTTTGCTTCAGCTCGCTGCGGGCAAGGATGGCGCGCGCTTCACTCTCTGGAAGGGCTGCGAGCAGCACGCGGCCCATCGAGGCGCAATAGGCGGGCAGGCGGCTGCCGGGGGTCAAGTTGATCGACATGACACGGCGCTGCGAGGCGCGGGCGATATAGACGATATCTGTGCCGTCGAGCACCGAAGCCGAGGCGCTCTGGCCGGCCTTCTCCGAGAGATGATCGAGATGCGGCTGCAACAGCGCCGGCAGCGGCGTCGCCGCGAGATAGGCATGACCAAGACGCAGGATCTTCGGCGTCAGCGTGAAAAACTTGCCGTCATAATCGGCATAACCGAGCTCGGCGAGCGTCAGCAACGAGCGGCGCACCGTGGCGCGGTCAAGCTCCGTCAGCTTGGCGGCCTCGGCGATGGAAAGCCGCTGCCGCGTTTCGCCGAAGGCTTCGATAACCTTCAGGCCGCGGGCGAAGCCGCTGACGAAATCCGTTTCGCGCATGGGTCCAGTCTCCAATGGATTCACTTCATTTTGTGCGATATATGAACAAATGTCAAATATCGCACAAATACATTGCCGGCTGGCCCGCCGCCCTTTATGTCTAGGGGAAAGGACGGGATGGAGAGTTCCCGGCCGCATCTAGCCAAGGAGAGATCCCGCATGGACAAGACAGTCGGGAGCACGGCGGAAGCCGTCTCTGAGATCGGGGATGGCGCGACCGTCATGATCGGTGGTTTTGGTGGCTCGGGCGCGCCGATCGAGCTTATTCATGCCTTGATCGACAAGGGCTCCAAGGGCCTCACTGTGATCAACAACAATGCCGGCAACGGGCGCATCGGTATCGCCGCGATGATCGATGCCGGCATGGTCAGAAAGATGATCTGCTCTTTCCCACGTTCGTCGGATCCGCGCGCCTTTACCGATAAATATCTGGCCGGCGAAATCGAGCTCGAGCTGGTGCCGCAGGGAACGCTTGCCGAGCGCATCCGCGCCGGCGGGGCCGGCATCCCGGCCTTTTATACGCCGACGGCCTACGGCACGGAACTTGCCCACGGCAAGGTCATCGCCGAATTCGATGGCCGTCATTACGTGCAGGAGCGCTGGCTGAAGGCCGACTTCGCGATCGTCAAGGCTGCGATCGGCGACATCCAGGGCAATCTCACCTACAACAAGGCCGGCCGCAACTTCAATCCGCTGATGTGCATGGCGGCGGCAAAGACCATCGTCCAGGTCTCATCCATCGTGCCGGCCGGCGGCATCGATCCCGAGCAGGTGGTGACACCAGGCATCTTCGTCGACCGCGTCGTCACTGTTCCCAATCCCCAGCAGGAAGAAGAGCTCATTCGAGCCGGAGTGGCCTACGTATGACCATCGATCACAGCTCCATCAACACCCGGGAAGACATCAAGCTTTCCAATGCGCAGATCGCCTGGCGCGCCGCGCAGGACATTGCCGACGGCGCCTATGTCAACCTCGGCATCGGCTTTCCCGAAATGGTCGCCCGTTATCAGCCGCCTGGCCGTCAGGCGATCTTCCACACCGAAAACGGCATCCTGAATTTCGGCGAGCCGCCGGCGGCAGGCGAGGAAGACTGGGACCTGATCAACGCCGGCAAGAAGGCGGTGACGCTGAAGCCGGGCGCTTCCTTCTTCCATCACGCCGACAGCTTCGCCATGGTGCGCGGCGGCCATCTCGACGTCGCAATCCTCGGCGCCTATCAGGTCGCCCAGAATGGCGACCTTGCCAACTGGCGGGTGGGCACCAAGGGCGTGCCGGCCGTCGGCGGCGCAATGGACCTGGTGCACGGCGCCAAGCAGGTCTGCGTCATCACCGAGCACGTCACCAAGACAGGCGAGCCTAAGCTGGTGGAGACATGCACCTTCCCGCTGACCGGCGTCGCCTGCATCACCCGCATCTATACCAGCCATGCCGTCATCGACATCGTCAAGGGACGCTTCGTCCTGCGCGAGAAGCTTGCTGCGATGTCGCAAGAGGAATTGCAGGCGATGACCGGCGCGCCGCTGCATGTCGACGGGCCGGTCGGCGATCTCGTCGTCCCCAAACTCTGAGGAAAAGCCATGACCGAAGCCTTTATCTGCGACTATGTCAGAACGCCGATCGGCCGTTTCGCCGGCTCGCTGTCCCAGGTGCGCGCCGACGATCTCGGCGCAATCCCGCTGAAGGTGCTGATGCAACGAAATGCCGCCGTCGATTGGGACGCCGTCGACGATGTGATCTTCGGCTGCGCCAACCAGGCGGGCGAGGATAACCGCAATGTCGCGCGCATGTCGGCCCTGCTGGCCGGCCTGCCGATCGCCGTCCCCGGCACGACGATCAACCGGCTCTGCGGCTCCGGCATGGATGCGGTGATCACCGCGGCGCGCGCCATCCGCGCCGGCGAGGCCGAACTGATGGTCGCTGGCGGCGTCGAGAGCATGTCGCGCGCGCCCTTCGTCATGCCGAAGGCCGAGACGGCCTTTTCACGTGCGGCCGAAATCCATGACACGACGATCGGCTGGCGTTTCGTCAACCCGCTGATGAAGAAGCAGTACGGCGTCGATTCCATGCCGGAGACCGGCGAGAATGTCGCTGAGGACTATCATGTCAGCCGCGAGGATCAGGATGCGTTTGCCGTGCGAAGCCAGGCGAAGGCAGCCGCCGCCCAGGCGAACGGACGGCTGGCGAAGGAGATCACCCCGGTGAGCATTCCGCAGCGCAAGGGTGATCCCGTTGTCGTCGACAAGGACGAGCATCCGCGTGCCACGACGATCGAAACGCTGGCGAAACTCGCGACACCTTTCAAGAAGGAAGGCGGCACGGTGACGGCAGGCAATGCCTCCGGCGTCAATGACGGGGCGGCGGCGCTGATCGTCGCCTCCGAAGCGGCGGCGCGGAAATACGGCCTGACGCCGATCGCGCGCATCCTCGGCGGCGCGGCTGCCGCGGTTCCGCCAAGGGTGATGGGTGTCGGGCCAATCCCGGCCTCGCGCAAGCTGATGGCTCGGCTCGGCATGACCGCGGAGCAGTTCGACGTGATCGAACTCAACGAGGCCTTCGCCAGCCAGGGGCTGGCGGTGCTGCGCGCGCTGGGCATTGCCGATGATGACGCGCGGGTGAACCGCAATGGCGGCGCGATCGCGCTCGGCCATCCGCTTGGCATGTCGGGCGCACGCATCACCGGCACGGCAGCACTCGAGCTTCTGGAGACCGGCGGAAAATACTCGCTGTCGACCATGTGCATCGGCGTCGGGCAGGGGATTGCGATAGCACTTGAAAGGGTTTGAGGTCGGGACGTTTCCAGCTTTTGCCGGAGGCTTTCGACCCGTTGCTCGGCGCGCCCGGTTTCGCTAGAAATCGGACATGCTGATCCGACCCGCAGACAAGAATGATCAAGGCGCCATCTGGAGGATCATCGGTCCGACGATCCGCGCCGGCGAAACCTATGCGCTCGATCGCGATCTGAGCGAAGCCGATGCGCTGGCCTACTGGATGGGACCGGACCGCGAGACCTTCGTCGCCGAAGAGGATGGCGTGATCCTCGGCACATATTACATCAAGGCCAATCAGGCAGGCGGCGGCCGGCATGTCTGCAATTGCGGTTACATGACCGATGCTGCGGCAAGCGGCCGTGGCGTCGCCCGGCTGATGCATGAGCATTCCCTGGACCATGCCCGCTTGCGGGGCTTTCGGGCGATGCAGTTCAATTTCGTCGTCAGCAGCAATGAGCGTGCGGTGGCGCTGTGGCAATCTCTCGGCTTCGATATCATCGGCCGGCTTCCTGGTGTCTTCCTTCATCCCACCGAGGGTTACGTCGACGCATTTGTGATGTTTCGCACGCTTTAGCGGCCACATCGTGCGGCGAAAAAAGATGTGAGCGCGCTGTCGAAATCGCAATCGCCCAAACGTCTTTAGATCGCAGGCGCGAAATGCGGTAGGCTTGCCGCATGCCTCGCGATCATTCTGTCGGCATGGAGGTTATGAAGCCATGAGTGTTTCCTATCGTTGGGTCATCGTCGCTGTGGGCGCATTGATGACATGTGTTGCGCTCGGCGCGATGTTCTCGCTGGCGATTTTCCAGGAGCCGATCGCCACGGCGACCGGCTGGTCGCATGTCGGCATAGCGAGCGCAATGACGCTGAATTTCATCGTCATGGGCTTCGGTGGCTTCCTCTGGGGTGCAGCAAGCGACCGGTTCGGCCCGCGCGTGGTCGTGCTGATAGGCTCCGTTCTGCTCGGCCTGGCGCTGGTCCTGGCGAGCCGGGCCGAGACGCTGCTGCAGTTTCAACTGACCTACGGCATCCTCGTCGGACTGGCCGCCAGCACGTTTTTCGCGCCGATGATCGCGGCAACAACCGCCTGGTTCGACGAAAATCGCGGGCTCGCGGTGTCGCTCGTCTCCGCCGGCATGGGCGTCGCGCCGATGACGATCTCACCTTTCGCGCGTTGGCTGATCTCAACCTATGAATGGCGGCCGGCCATGCTGATCATCGGCGTTGCGGCCTGGGTGCTGCTGGTGCCGGCCGCACTTCTCGTCAGGCGCCCGCCTGCCGAGACCGCCGATACCGGAACCGAGTTCGCGGCCGACGGCGCCCGGCCGCAACTGTCGAAAGTATTTCAATCGCCGCAATTCATCGTCCTTGGCCTGACCTTCGCAGCTTGCTGCGCAGCACATTCCGGGCCGATCTTCCACATGGTGAACTATGCGACAATCTGCGGCGTAGCACCTATGGCCGCTGTCAGCATCTACAGCGTCGAGGGCCTGGCGGGACTGGGCGGCCGGCTGCTCTATGGCAGCCTTGCCGACAGGATCGGGGTGAAGCCGGTGCTGGTCGCCGGGCTGCTGGTACAGGCGGCAGCACTGGCGACCTATCTCTTGGTCAGCCAGCTCGGCGAATTCTACGCGCTCGCCATCGTCTTCGGCAGCGCCTATGGCGGTGTAATGCCGCTCTATGCCGTGCTGGCGCGGGAATATTTCGGGCCACGCATCATCGGTACAGTCTTCGGTGCGGCGACGATGCTCTCCAGCCTCGGCATGGCCTTCGGCCCTCTGATCGGCGGTTGGATATTCGACACTTTCGCCAATTATTCCTGGCTGTTCATCGGTTCCGCCATGGTCGGGCTGGGGGCTGCGGCGATAGCGCTGGCATTCCCGCCTCTCGCCCGGCAAAAGCCGCAGCCGGCCTTTGGCGTGGCTCCGTAACGAGACCCTTTTCGGTTCTCGCAGGCAACCGCAGGCGGCCGTCGGTGACGATGGCCGTTTGCATGAAGAGCGCCTAACGCTCCTATGGCGATGCAATCTCCCGCTTTCGTGCATTGCCCTTCGTCGATTTCCCCTGATAAGACTTCTCCTATTCGTTTCATCACCTATGTCCTTGGTTTTTCGGGAGGCAATCGTCGCCATGGTCGAACTTGCGCAATCGCTCGCATCCATCAAGCTGCCGGACCTGTCCGGCAAAGCCGTGCTGATCACTGGCGCCTCGACCGGGATCGGCGCGGCACTCGCCCGCGCCTTTGCGGCTCAGGGGGCCAAGGTCGGTGTGCATTACAATGCCAGCCGCGAACCGGCGGAGAAGCTTGCCGACGAGATCCGGGCTGCCGGCGGCACCGTGCATCTGATCCAGGGCGACGTGTCGAGGGAAGGTGAGACCGAGCGTGTGGTCGAGGAGACGGCGAAGACCTTCGGTCATCTCGACGGCCTCATCAACAATGCCGGCGGCATGCTGGGGCGCAAGCCGACCTCGGAGTATACCGACGCGCATTATGCCGCGGTCATGGACCTCAACGCCCGCTCGGTACTGGCGGCAACGCGTGCGGCGCATCCGTGGCTGAAGAAGCAGGGTGGCTTCATCATCAACACCACCTCGATCGCCGCGCGCAATGGCGGCGGCAATGGGGCGATCCTTTATGCGGCGTCCAAGGGCTTCGTCTCGACGATCACCCGCGGCCATGCCAAGGAATTCGTCGCCGACAGGATACGCGTCAACGCGGTAGCGCCGGGCGTTATCGCGACACCCTTCCACGAGCGTTATACCAATGACGAGCAGATGGAGCTGCAGCGCAAATCGATCCCGATGGGTTTCGTCGGCACATCAGAGGATTGCGTCGGCGCCTATCTCTTTCTGGCTTCGCCGACGCTGTCGGGCTACATCACCGGCCAGATCATCGAGGTCAATGGCGGCCAGCTGATGCCGTAGGACCTTCCTGCGGCGCGCAACATCCTTCCCTTTTGCCTTTCATGAGGGAACTTTCGAACCGCCGTTACGTTATCTGCTTGGTCTTTTTACCAAGCGGGGCATTATGAGCTACTCATTTTCGGAACTCGACTTCCTCAAGCCGGAGCTCGGGGCGGAATATATTGGCTCGGGCACCCATTTCGCCATCTTCTCGGCCCATGCGGAGCAGATTGAACTCTGCCTCTTCTCGCCTGATGGAAAGAAGGAGGTCGCCCGGTTGCCGCTGCCAAAGCGCGAAGGCGACATCTGGTCCGGATATATTGCCGGCGTCGGACCGGGCACGGTCTACGGCTATCGCGCTCATGGTCCCTACGATCCTGCCGCCGGCCATCGCTTCAATCCGAACAAGCTGCTGCTCGATCCCTATGCCAAACAGGTGACGGGCGAGCTGATGTGGGACGATGCGCTGTTCGGTTATCAGATCGGCGAGGACGACCTTTCCTTCGACGAGCGCGACAGCGCGCCCTTCATGGTCAAGGGCGTGGTGCAGGATCCGGATTTCGACTGGGCGGGGGAAGAGGCGATCCGCCGTCCCTGGCCCGACACCATCATCTACGAAGCGCATGTGCGCGGCCTGACGATGACGCATCCAAAGGTGCCCGACCGGCTGCGCGGCACCTTCCTCGGCATGTGCAGCGATCCGATCATCGACCATCTCGTCAAGCTCGGCATCTCGGCGATCGAGCTGCTGCCGATCCAGTATTTCCTCGACGATCGCTATCTCCTGGAAAACAACCTCAGCAACTATTGGGGCTACCAGACCCTCGGCTTCTTCGCACCGCAATCGCGCTACATGTCCGGCGACAAGATCACCGAGATCAAGACCATGGTGAAGAAGTTTCATGCCGCCGGCATCGAAGTCATCATGGACGTGGTCTATAACCACACCGCCGAAGGCAGCGAAAAAGGCCCGACACTGTCCTTCCGCGGGCTCGACAATGCGAGCTATTACATTCTCTCCCCCGATGATCCGCGCCATACCTTCGATACGACGGGTACCGGCAATACGCTGAATGTCGCCAACCCGATGGTCATGCGCATGGTGCTCGACAGCCTGCGCTACTGGGTGGGCGTCATGCACATCGACGGCTTCCGTTTCGATCTCGCCAGCACGCTCGGGCGGCAGGATCTGGAATTCGATCGCCAAGGCGGCTTCTTCGGCGCCATCCGGCAGGATCCGATGCTGTCGGGCGTCAAGTTGATCGCCGAACCCTGGGATATCGGCGAGGGCGGTTATCAGGTCGGCGGCTTCCCGCATCCCTTCCGCGAATGGAACGACAAGTTCCGCGACGACGTCCGCCGCTTCTGGAAGGGTGACGGCGGCATGGTGTCGGAACTGGCGGCGCGCGTCACCGGCTCGGCGCCGCAGTTCAACCATTCCGACCGGGGAGCGACCTCCTCGATCAATCTTCTGTCGGCCCATGACGGCTTCACGCTGATGGACACGGTCTCCTTCAACGACAAGCACAACGAGGCGAATGGCGAGGATAACCGGGACGGCCATTCGGATAATCATTCCGACAATATGGGCGCCGAGGGTGCGACCGATAATGCCGATATCAACGCCGCGCGGGCACGGCGGCGGCGCAACATGATGGCGACGCTGATGCTCTCCCAGGGCGTGCCGATGATCCTGGCCGGCGACGAGCTCGGCAACAGCCAGGACGGTAACAACAACGCCTATTGCCAGGACAACGAAATCGGCTGGACCGATTGGGCAGGGCTCGACGATCCTTTCCTCGATTTCTGCCGGCAGGCAGTCGCCTTCCGCAAGGCCCATCCCGTTCTGCGGCAGGAGCGGTTCCTGACCGGCGAAACCGGCGAGGACGGCCGCATCGAGATCGCCTGGTACAGACCGGACGGCGGCTTCATGGATGACGGTGCCTGGAACGATGATGAGCTGCGGGTGCTCGGCGTCTATCTCTCGAAGAGCGCGAATGCGCCCGAGACCGAGACGATGGATGACCTCTTCCTCATCTTTAATGCCGGCGGCGACTGCGAATTCCACGTGCCGGAGGTAAATGGATTGACGAAATGGTCGCGGATTGCCGACACCGGGGCGGAGAGGGATGCCTTTAAGGTTCGCGATCAGGATAATCCGGTCATGGTCTATGCCCAGAGCGTGGCCGTCTTTGCACCGGAGGGGCAGACCGAGCCGCTGAAGGACATGACCAAGGCCGGGCGCCGGTGGTGGTTTCAGTTCGGCCGCAGGAGCAAGTAACGGGTCGCAGAGAACATGAATGCCGAAGCCATCACCGACCTTGGTCTCGTCTATGTCAGCGATACTGAACCAGGCATCCGCAGACGAAGGAAAGGCAAGGGCTTCAGCTATGTGATGCCCGACGGCACGACGCTGGCCGACGAGTTGCAGCGGGCGCGCATCGGCGCGCTCGGCCTGCCGCCGGCCTACGAGAATGTCTGGATCTGCCTCTACGAAAACGGCCACCTGCAGGCGACGGGCTTCGATGCGCGCGGGCGCAAGCAATACCGCTACCACAAGGAATGGCAATCCTTCCGAAGTGCGGGAAAATTCCATCAGCTGATCGAGTTCGGCCGGGCGCTGCCTCGGATACGCCGTACCGTGTTGCGACATCTCGACACCGGTGCGGAGGATGTCAACGGCGTGCTTGCGGCTTTGACCACGCTGCTTGACGAGGCGCACTTACGCGTCGGCAACCAGGCCTATGTCAGGGAGAACGGCACCTATGGCGCAACGACGCTGCTGAAGCGCCACCTGAAGATCGTCGACGGGCAGATAGAGCTGAAATTCCGCGCCAAGGGCGGCAAGCGCGTCCAGCGCAGTCTCAAGCATCCCAGGCTGCAGAAGATCCTGGAGGAGATAGCAGACTTGCCTGGGCGCCAACTCTTCGTCTGGAAGGATGAAAGCGGGGCGCTGAAGCCAATCGATTCCGGCCGGTTGAACGCCTATCTGGCCGAGATATCGGGGATTCCCATTTCGGCGAAGACCTTCCGCACCTGGGCAGGCTCGCTGGCGGCCTTTGGAGCGGCGCGCGAGGCGATTGTCGGCGGTAGCCGGCCGACGGTAAAGCAGATGTCGGAGGCCGCGGCAGAGGCGCTGCACAACACACCGGCAATCTCGCGCTCGAGCTATATCCATCCCGCGATCATCGCGCTCGCCGGCAACGATCATCCGCTGATCGAGAGCGGCAACGAACCATTGCGGGGCTTGCGGGCCGAGGAAAACAGGCTACTTGATTTCCTCACAAGCGAGATCGAAGAATGAGCCCCAGACACCCGCCGGCATCTGATGTATCGCTGACCCATCCCGACCGGCTCTACTGGCCCGACGAGGGCGTGACCAAACAGGCGCTGGCGGATTACTACACCGCGGTCTGGCCATTCATGGCGCCTTATGTCGTCAATCGGCCCTTAGCACTGCTGCGCCTGCCGGACGGGATAAAAAGTCACCAGCGGTTTTTCCAGAAACATGCCTGGAAGGGCATGAATCCGCATATCGAGGAGATTGCCGATCCAGAGGATCCGGACGGCGAAAAGCTGCTGCGCATCGCCGATTTCAACGGCCTCGTGGCGCTGGCGCAGTCGGCCGCGCTCGAAATTCATCCCTGGGGCGTCACGACCGACGATTGGGAACGACCCGATATGATCACCATGGACCTCGATCCCGGGGAGGACGTGGCCTGGAGCGCTGTGATTTCAGCAGCGCTTGAATTGAAGGCGCGGCTGGAAGCACGTGGGCTGGCCGCCTTCGTCAAGACGTCAGGCGGCAAGGGGCTGCATGTGGTGACGCCGCTTGCGCGGAAGGCCGGCTGGGCCGAGGTGAAGGATTTCGCCCATTCACTGGCCGAAAGCATGTCGGCCGACGCGCCGGAAAAATATCTGGCAACCGCGACGAAGGCAAAACGCGGTGGACATATCTACATCGATTATCTCCGCAACGGCCGCGGCAACACGGCGGTCGCGGCCTATTCGACGCGGGCGCGATCGGGTGCGCCGGTTTCGATGCCGCTGGATTGGTCAGAATTGAACGAGGTGAGCGGTCCCGCCGCTTTCACGCTCGGCAACGTGCCGCGGCGATTGGAGACGCGACCGAAGGACCCGTGGGGAAATTTCTTCGAAGCGGCCGTGCCGCTGGAATGAACGGCTCTTGCCTCAGCCCGCACTGTCGAGCTCAGGATAGTGCCTGAAAATCCCTTCCTCGTTGAAGGCGAGGCGGCGGGGAGAGGCGAGATAGCGGGCAATGTTCGGACGGTTCGCCACCGCATCATGCAGAGCCAGCAGGGCCGGGTATTCCGCCTTCCTTTTCGACATGGCTTTCGGAAAGGCATAGGTCAGGCCCTCGATCACCTGGAAGAGCGAGAGGTCGACATAGGTGAGCGCATCGCCGACCAGATGGTTGGGGCCTTTCGGGTTCTGTCGCAGCACACGCTCGAAATAGCCGAGGAATTTCGGAATGCGTTCGCGGATGAAGGCGGCAGAGCGGGCTTTTGCCTCTGGCTTCTGGTCCTCGTAGTAGAGCGACATGTCGATCGGGTGATGGGTATCGTGTACTTCGGCGACGAAATCGGTGACGGTCAGCTGCAGGCCGTTGACGACGTGGCGAATGCCTTCATCCTCGGGCGCAAGGCCAAGCTTCGGACCAACGTAAAATAGTATGTTGGCGACATGCGGGATGATGAGATCGCCGTCCTTCAGGAAGGGTGGTGCGAAAGGAATGTGCGGTTCGCTTTCACTCTCCATGATGTCGATCATGGCGCCGGTACCACGCCCACGGCCGGACAGGCGGGTGATGTCGACATAGTCGGCGCCGGCTTCTTCCAGCGCCAACCGCACGAATTCGCCGCGGCCTTGAATGCCGTCCCAATAATAAAGCTCGTATGCCATGGCTGCTCAATCCTTCGGTTGACGACCGAAGTCTTTTCGCAGTTCGTCCTTGGCCTTTTCAAGGGTGCCACGCCGCTTTTTCGTCAGCTGGTCGCCGGCGCGGTTGATGTAGAAGGTCAGCATTGACATGGCGGCGCGAAAGGGGCTCGACTTGCGGCGATCGCTCTCCTCGGCGGAGTGCTTGACGGAACGGGCAATCTTCTTCGGATCGTCCGATTTGAACACGCCTTGCTTCAGGTCCATCGCATCGCTGTGTTCGGTGACGTCCTGCGACCATTTCTTCTTCGATTTGGCCATGTCGAAAATCCTTTTGCCGGATGCGGCCGGCGGCAAGCCACCGCCTGCCAGTTAATGATGGCTGTGGTGTTCATTGCGCTTGCGCGTCGCAGCTGCCTTTTTTGCGGAAGCGGAGCGTTCCTCTTTCGAGCGTGCGGCGGAGGCCGCGCCGCCGATGCGGCCGCCCTTTTCGGAGGATTCATGCGTGTCCTTCTTGCCGCGGCCGGAACCGGATTTGT
Source organism: Rhizobium ruizarguesonis (assembly GCF_012349115.1). Classification (GTDB taxonomy): domain Bacteria; phylum Pseudomonadota; class Alphaproteobacteria; order Rhizobiales; family Rhizobiaceae; genus Rhizobium; species Rhizobium ruizarguesonis. The sequence goes on along the minus strand of NZ_PQIG01000046.1, from coordinate 131,365 downwards.
TGCCGCCGCCGCTTTCCTTGTTGACGGTCGCCCAGGCACGCCGTTCGGCTTCTTTCTCGGAGACGCCGCGATCCTCGTAGCCCTCCTCGATATGCTCGGCCTTGCGTTTCTGCTTATCGGTATAGTCGGACTTGTCACCTCTCGGCATTTTTGCCTCCTCTGGTTTTTCAAAAGAATTGAACCGCTAGGGAGGCCAAAAGTTCCGGTCATACGGTCATAGTCTGCAGGCTCGGGATTCGGAACAAAAGCCGGTTTTATCAGGTTTCCGATGGGAAAGCCTGATACAGCCGATGGAAACGGCGCGATCGACGTGAACGGCCAGGTATCGCCGGTTGCCTATACCGTCAGCCTCAAGCAAGGGACGGGGCGTTCCTACGAGGTCGACATCCGCCTGATGGCGCCGCGCGACTGGCTGCTGCAAAGGGGTTTCGAGCGGGATGCGGTGCTGGTCAGCCAGAGCGGCGCGCGCATTCCCATCTATCACCACGATGGCAGGCGTCACGACGATGGCAATCATTACGATGGCCGTCTCGATGCTGCCGACACGATCTCGATCGAACTGACGGCGCGCGACGACAGCTGCACCAGTGAAGTGGATCTGATGCGCAAATTTCCCGAATTCGACGGCGCTGATTCACGAAGGACGGAAAGGCTCTAAAGCGCGTCGCAATCTTTTAGATTGGCTCTTTGCGCTTTAGCTCTTTGTTTTTACGCATGTCGTTAGCGCAAAACCGCTGCACAGTTTTGCGCGTTATGGGCAGATTCAAAGTGATAGAGCGTCCTTAGCGCGTCTGAAAAAACGCGCAGCGCTCTAGCCGACAGGTCGCTGCTGGACGGCGGTCTTGACCGCCTGGTCGAGCGCCGTGCTGCTGAAAGGTTTTGACAGCAGCACCGAACCGGGGAGACGGTTTGCCTCCGGCAGGCTGCTGTTGCCGGTGGCAAAGACCAGGCCGACCGACGGAAAGGCCTCGCGGGCCTTGGCGGCGAAGGCCTGACCCGACATGCCGGGCAGGCCGACATCGGCAACGATGATGTCGACGATGGTGTGTCCGATGATTTCCACGCCCCGTTCGCCGCTATCAGCCTCGATGACGTCATAGCCGAGATCCTGCAGAATCTCGACAGTATCCATGCGGATGAAGGCGTCGTCTTCCACAAGCAGCAGCTTCAGCTTTTCGCGGGCGATCTCGTGGTGTTTGGGAACAGGCGCTACGGCATCGTTTGCCCCCTGGTCGCGTCGCGTCCGGTTGGCAAGCACATGGCGGATCTTGCGAGCGAGTTCCTCGCGCGTATAGGGCTTCGAGAGCAGTTCGAGACCGGGGTCGAGCCTGCCGCCATGGACGATCGAATTTTCGGTATAGCCCGATGTGTAGAGCACGGCGATATCAGGCAGGCGCTCGCGCGCCAAGCGCGCAAGCTCCGGGCTCCTCAACGGGCCGGGCATGACGACATCAGTAAAGAGCAGATCGATATGGGCGCCGCTTTCGATAACGGTGAGCGCGCTTTGCGCATCCTTGGACTTGAGCACGTAGTAGCCGAGATCCGTCAACATCTCGACGACAGTCGTGCGCACACCCTCGTCATCCTCAGCGACAAGGATGGTTTCCGTGCCCCCTGTTGCCGGCACGCCGTCGACATTGGTGATGCGATCCTCGCTCTGGAACGAGCGGGGCAGGTAGAGCTTGACGGTCGTGCCTTCACCGATCTCACTGTAGATCTTCACGTGGCCGCCGGACTGCTTGACAAAGCCATAGACCATCGACAGGCCAAGACCGGTACCCTTGCCTTCCGGCTTGGTCGAGAAAAAGGGCTCGAATGCCTGTTCTATTATCTCCTGCATCATGCCGGAGCCGGTATCGGTGACTGCCAGCACGACATATTGGCCGGCGGTAACTTCAGGATGGGTACGGCTGTAGGAATCGTCGAGGAAAGCGTTGCCGACCTCGATCGTCAACTTGCCGGCGCCATCCATCGCGTCCCGGGAGTTGATCGCAAGGTTGAGCAGGGCGTTCTCGATCTGCGTCGGATCGGCAAAGCTGTTCCAGAGGCCACCGGAAACCATGGTCTCGACTTCGATCTCTTCGCCGAGCGCGCGGCGAAGCATGTCGTCCATGCCGGTGACGAGACGGCCGATATTGACGACCTTCGGTTCCAGCGGTTGGCGGCGGCCGAAGGCGAGCAACTGGCTTGCCAGCCGCGAGCCGCGTCCGACGGCAGCAAGCGCGTTGGATATGCGTTCCTTGGCCCGGCCGTTATCAGCCACGTCCTTGCCGAGAAGCTGCAGGTTGCCGGAGATCACCTGCAACAGATTATTGAAGTCATGGGCGACGCCGCCGGTAAGCTTGCCGATCGATTCCATCTTCTGCGACTGCTGGAGTGCTGCTTCGGCCTGCTGGCGCTCGGCAATCTCGGCCGCGACGCGGACCTCTAGCATTTCATTGAGTTTCCGCAGCTGATCTTCCATATCGCGGCGCTGGTCGATTTCGACTTTGGCGGCACGGAAGAGCCGGATATTGTCGATCGCGACGGCTGATTGGCCAGCAAGGCTGACGAGGCTTGCCTCCGCCGCTTGGGAAAAACGGCCGGGCTGGCCGTGGCCGAAGAACAAGCCGCCGATGACGCTGCCGTCGCGTGATTTCACCGGCACGGCAAGATAGCTCCTGACCGGCAGATGCCCCTTCGGCATGCCTGCATGCGGCGCATTCTGCCCGTAGCGCGGGTCCCGCAGGATGTCGTCGGAGCGCACGATGCCTTCGCCGTTGAAGGTCGGCGCGAAGACCTTGGTATTGCGTGGCATCGGGAATTTCTCGAAGTTCTTCCGATCGACGCCGGAGAGCGCATAGAGCATGTAGCTGCCGCGCTCGCCGTCATCGACATTGTAGAAGAAGGCGCCGAATTCTGCGCCGGTCAGCGTCACGCCGGCATCGACGACAATCTGGGTGAGGCGATCGACACTGGGCTCGGCGGTGATCGCGGCACCCGCCTGGTTGACGACCGCAAGCGCTTCCGATTTGGCTCGCAGCTCTTCCAGCGCCGTCTCTTCGCCGCGCTTGGCCGTCACCTGGTCGGTGACATCAAGGGTCGCACAGAGGATGCCGGCGACCATGCCGTCATCGTCGCGCAGCGGGGTGTAGGAGAAGGTGAACCAGGTGTCCTCGGTGCGGCCGTCGCGGCGCATCGGGATGAGCAGCTCTTTGAAGAGCTGCGAACTGCCTTGGAGCGTGGTGGCGATGATCGGCGAGAACTGTTCCCAGATATCCCCCCAGACCTCGCGGAAGGGTCTTCCGAGCGCATCCGGATGCCGCTCCGGGAAAACAGGCACATAGGCGTCATTGTAGAGAAAGGCGAGATCCGGACCCCAGGCGACGAATTTGGGCTGGCGGGAATTCAATACCATTTCGGCGATATGCTTGAGAGAGGCAGGCCAGCTTTCGACCGGACCGAGGCCGACGGCGTGGAAAGCCGGATGCCGTAACAATTCGCCGATTTCGCCGCCACCTCTCGGCCAGCCGTCCCCGACGCTTCCCATTCAAAATCGCTTCCTAGTCGTCCGCCGCACCAGTGTCATTGGTCGCCTCGGGGTTCGAACCTTCCAAACCTCAACATAGAGGCTTCCGATGGGAGGGAAAGGGCGTGGTCGAAATATCCTTAACTGCCGGGTGTTGAACACTTTTAACAGTTTGCCAGGATCACCAGGAGGTTATTTTCGATAGAGTTTTTGCGATGCGGCGAAGGCGCGGCCGATGTAGACGGAGACCAACTGCACCGGCGCGCGCGGATCGCGAAAAACCAGTCCGACGAGGTTATCGACGACAAGGATGAACCCGAGCGCGAGACCGAGGTAAAGCAGCGCGGCGATGATGAGGAGCGACATCTCCATCCCTCACACGATCGCGATCGAAGCGCGGTTGCTGGCTAAAAAGAGGATTTCGGTATGACCGGCGTTCATGGCAACTTCCCCTGTTCCGCCATAAACCGTCATCGTATCTTCTTGTTCCCGGTTATCGGGCGAAGGTACGATTTTTTTTGGAAGCCTCAAAGCTTGCAGCGTCATCCGGCCTCTGTTCACCCCCGCATGGAAGCCCCACCTCTGAAATTCCATAAAGCATAACTAATTCAGAGATATGACAAAGAAGGAGCGAAGGGCGTCGCGACGACGCCCTTTTTAATCGACGTGCTCGGTATTCCGGTATTCAGGACGCCGTCTTACGGCTCGCGGTGCGCTTCGGTGCCGGTGTCACGACGCCGTTCGTCTTGCTGCCCGTGACGCTGCGTTTCGCCTTGGGCTTGACTTCCTTGCCGTCGGAAGACGCAGCAGAGCCCTCGAGCGTTTCGCGCTCGTGCCGTGCCTGTTCCCAATGGATGGAATCTCGCCCCGTCGGATAACCCTCTTCTTCCCAGAGGGCGTATGCACGTTTTTTGATCCACTCTTCCCGGGTTTCTGCCATCGCTGATCTCCAGTCACATGATGCCGTCGTTCGAACGCGATACTGCTTTGATGGTTCCAGAGGAGTGGGGCTCTTTCAAGCGAAATCGCGCCGCAACCGGAAATATTTCGCATCGCAGCATATTAGGGTTGAGAATCGGCACTCATGAAGGCCGAAATGCCGCCGCCTTGTGCAGATCTGATACGAACTCCCGGCGCTGCCGTTGCTGCTCTTCTTTGTCTCGGATGCGCAAGAGATAGGAGGGGTGGATGGTGACCAGAACGGGCGGACGGTTTGCCGGATACAGAATATGGCCGCGCTCTGGCGTCAGCTTCGCCTTCGGCCCGAGCAACGCATAAAGCGCGCTTGCGCCGAGCGTCACGACGAGTTTCGGCTGCAGGATGTTGAGCTCTGCGCCGAGCCACCAGGCGCAACGCCTGATCTCGCCGGCATTCGGTTTTGAATGCAGCCGCCGTTTGCCGCGCGGCGTGAACTTGAAGTGCTTGACGGCATTGGTGACATAGCAGCGCTGACGGTCGAGGCCGGCCTCATCGAGGCAGTGATCGAGCAGCCGGCCGGCGGGGCCGACAAAGGGCCTGCCGGTCAGATCCTCCTGGTCGCCCGGCTGCTCGCCGATAAGCACGATCTCGGCTTTGACAGAACCTTCGCCGAAGACGATTTGCGTGGCATTCCTGTAGAGGTCACAACGGGTACAGCCTTCGGCCTGATGCCGGAGTTCGGCAATGCTGTCGGCATCGGCGACTTCGAGCGCCAAGGCAGGGCCGACATTTGCAGCTATGTTCATGATGGTGATCCTCAGTCTTCTTGGGGTCAATCGATCTGTGCCGGCATTGTTCCCGTCGGGAATGGGCAGCGCGCTTTTGAAATCTGCGGGCCCATTCCGGAACCTTTCGCGATCGGTCCCCGGGCCGGCAAAATGGTCACGGTGAAAAATTTCGCGTCATGGGAGAGCGGCGGCGCGATTGAACGCCGCCGTTTCGGGGCTATATTCGCCAGCGATGTTCTATCTCCTGTCGACCTACTGGCCGCATATCCTCTTTGTCGTTTCGATCGCCATGGGGGCCGCGGCGGCGATCCATGCCGCCATGACCAAGGAAGAGGTGCGTGCCGCGACCGGCTGGGTCGGCGTCATCATGCTCTCTCCGATCATTGGTGCGCTGCTCTATGCGATTGCCGGCATCAACCGCATCCGCCGCAAATCGTTGAGTGTCCGCCGCGACGCGCTGCTGCTGGCGGCCGAATTCGACGAACTGGAGACATTCGATGCCGAGGCCGAGACGGTGATCAGCCAGTTCGGCCGCCGCTTTGCGGCGCTGCAGACGCTGGGCGACCGGGTGACGCGCAATCCGCTGACGACAGGCAATACGATCGACATGCTGGAGACCGGCGACGATGCCTATGCGGCGATGAAATCAATCATCGACGCGGCGACGCGCAGCATCCTGCTTGAAACCTATATTTTCGACCGCGATGCGGTTGGCCTTCGCATTGCCGATGCGCTGATTGCGGCGGTCAGGCGTGGTGTGGAGGTCCGGGTGCTGATCGACGCGGTCGGGGCACGTTATTCGGTGCCGAGCATTCTCGGCCATTTCAGGGAGAACGGCGTCACGGTCGCCGTCTTCAACGGCAATGTCATCATGGGCTTGCGGCTGCCCTATGCCAATCTGCGCACCCACCGCAAGATCCTGATTGTCGACGGGAAAATTGCGCTGACCGGCGGGATGAACATCAGGGCGGGCTTCAGCGAGGAGGCGACAGGCGAGAGCTTTGCCCACGACACGCATTTCAGCGTCACCGGCCCTGTCGTTGCCGACCTCTTCGACCTCGCCGCCGAAGACTGGCGCTTCTCGACGCAGGAGTTGTTGAACGACGAGCCCTGGCGCATCGAACCGCCAGAGCGCAGCCCCGGTGATCCCATCCTGATGCGTGTTGTCGCCTCCGGCCCGGACCGCAGCGTCGAGACCAACCATAAGATGCTGATGGGCGCCTTTTCCGTAGCGCGCCAATCGATCCGCATCATGTCGCCCTATTTCCTGCCGGACCGCGAACTCATCAGCGCCCTGGTGACGGCAGCGCGGCGCGGCGTCGAAGTCGATATCGTCGTGCCTGCGGTCAACAACCTCGTGTTGGTCGACCGGGCGATGACGGCGCAATTCGATCAGATCCTCAAGAATTACTGCCGCATCTGGCGCTCCACCGGCAGTTTCAGCCATTCGAAGCTGCTGACGATCGACGGCACCTGGGCCTATGTCGGCTCTTCCAATCTCGACCCGCGTTCGCTGCGGCTGAATTTCGAGGTTGATCTCGAAGTGCTGAACGAGGGCTTTGCCGCCGAGATCGACGAGCATATCGAGGAAAGCCTGAAAACGGCAGTGCCGGTGACGCTTGAGGGGCTGCAGGCGCGACCCTTCGCAGTGCGGTTGATCGAAAAGGTACTATGGCTGGGGTCGCCTTATCTCTGAAGGATTTTTTGTGATCGGACGTGGCAAGTCCGGCTTGCCTGCCTATACTGCTGAGACAAGCCTCTTCGATCAACGGAACAAGTGCGCCTGCCGATGCACGCCAGAAAAGACAGCCTTCCCGCCAGCATTCTTGCCTCGATCCGGAGCAGGAAAAAACGGCTCGATGCAGCCTATACGGAGGCAAGGCCGCGCAGTGCGGGAACGCTGATCGCCTCCTACAACGTGCACAAGTGCATCGGCACCGACCGCCGCTTCGATCCGGAGCGCACCAGCCGGGTGATCCATGAAATCGGCGCCGACGTGATCGCGCTGCAGGAGGCCGACACCCGCTTCGGCGAACGCACCGGCATTCTCGATCTCGGCCGGCTGGAGCGGGAGACGGGACTGATCCCGGTGCCGATTGCCGGCATGGCGAAGGCGCATGGCTGGCACGGCAATGTCGTGCTCTTCAAGAAGGGGCTGGTGCATGACGTGCATCAGGTCAAGCTGCCGGGGCTGGAGCCGCGCGGGGCGCTGGTTGCCGAAATCGAGCTCGAGCAGGGCGGGGTGCTGCGCATCATCGCCGCGCATTTCGGATTGCTGCGGCATAGCAGAGCCCAGCAGGCGCGCACGCTCGTCGAACTGATCAACGACAGGCACGAGATGCCGACCATCCTGCTTGGCGACCTCAACGAATGGCGGCTCGGCGACCGGTCTTCGCTCAACACGTTCCAATCCGCCTTCGGACCGCTGCCGCCCGCTGTCCCGAGTTTCCCCGCCGGCCTGCCGCTTCTGGCCCTCGACCGGATCATCGCCAACCGCAAGGGGATCATTTCGGAGGTGGAAGCGCATGACACGCCACTGGCGCGCATCGCCTCCGACCACCTGCCGATCAAGGCGCTTGTCGATCTGGAACCGGTGCCTGGCTGATGTCATGGCGACAGCGGGTGCCGTCGCCTTTGTCACTTCGCCCGGCGCTTTCACTCAAGCATGGCTGAAACGTCACCAGCCGGATGACGTTCAATATGATCTCGAATATCCGCTTGCGCATCGATATCTCTCCTTCGCGATCATATGCCGCCTCTTGCCTGGCGCCTTCAAACGAGTTTATCGTCGGCCTCGAATGACTTGAGGTTATGGATGAAACGCGGGCGCCTGCCACTGACGGCTTTGCGGAGTTTCGAGGTTGCCGGCCGCCTCGAAAGCTTCACGCTGGCGGCGCAGGAGCTGTTCATCTCGCAGGCAGCGGTCAGCCGGCAGATCCGCGAGCTGGAGACGTCGCTGGGCGAAGCGCTCTTCGAGCGCCGCCATCGCGGCGTCCACCTGACCGCCTCGGGCAACAAGCTGCTGGCGATCCTGACGTTATCCTTCGACCGGATCGATGAATGCCTGGAGGAGATCCGCGGCCGGTCGACGGATGCCGCGGTCACGATCAGCGCGGAACCTTCCTTCGCGGCATGCTGGCTCGTTCCCCGCCTGCCGGAGTTTCGCGAGCGGCATCCCGAGATCGAGGTGACGATCGACTCCGATCCACGCCTCGCCGAGTTCCGCAGTGGTCAGGCCGAAATCGCCATCCGCCACGGCGCGGTCGCCACCGCCTGGCCGAGGACCGAGAGCGAGAATCTCGCCGATGTCAGGATGATAGCGGTCGCAGCGCCTGCCTTGCTCAAGATGGGGCCGGCGATTAAGCGGCCGGAGGACATTCTGCGCCATACGCTGCTGCATGAGGAAAACCGGGATGTGTGGTCGAGATGGTTCGAGACGGCTGATGTCGCCATGCCGCAGACGGCGCGGGGACCGATCTATGCCGATGGCGGCCTGGTGATGCAGGCGGTCCTGCGCGGGCAGGGCGTAGCGCTGATGGACGAGATCTTCGCCGAGGAAGAGATCAAGGCAGGCCGGCTGCTTCGCCTCTTCGATCTTGCCATTCCTCACGGCGCCTACTGGCTCGTTGCGCGCAGTTTCGAACGGCTCAGCCCGTCTGCCTCGCTCTTCGTCCACTGGATCGGGTCCCGGATCGGGGGATTCTGAAGGGGGTGGGCGAGGGCGATCTATTGTCTGTGACGCTCGACCTCGGTCAGCACCGTGATGAAGGCTCGCAAACCCTGCGGCACGTGACGGTGGCCGGGATAATAGAGACAGAGGCCCGGAATGGCGGGACACCAGTCGTCAAGCACGGTGACGAGCGCGCCGCTTTCGAGAAAAGGCCGGGCGGTGCGATCCGAGACATAGGCGATGCCGAGCCCCTTTGTTGCGGCCTGCGCCATCAGTTCGACATGGTCGAGTGTCAGCACGCCGGGAACGTCGACGACAAGCTCGTGGCCGTGTTTTTCGAACTCCCAGCGAAAGAGCTTGCCGCTTGGCAGCCGGAAGCGGATGCAGGCGTGGGACTTTAATGCGTCCGGTGTCGGCGGTGCCGGATGCGCTGCGAGATAGGCCGGCGAAGCGACGGCAACAAAGCGGGTATCGCCGCCGAATTCCACCGCGATCATGTCGAGCGGCACCGACTCGCGAAGCCTTATGCCTGCATCGAAACCGTCGGCAACGACATCGACGAGCCGATTGTCGGTGACAAGATCGAGCGACATGTCGGGATAGCGGATGAGAAAGGTCGGGACTGCGGCATCGAGCAGCACCCGCGCGGCGATCTCGCTGGTATTGATCTTCAGCGTCCCGCTGGGGTGGCCGCGGAATTCGTTGACCTCCTCGAGCGCCAGATCGAAATCCCTGAACAGTGGTGTCAGACGGGCAACGAGGCGCTCGCCGGCTTCCGTCGCCGCGACGCTGCGGGTCGTCCGGTTGAGAAGCCGAACGCCCATATTTGCTTCGAGCGAACGCATCAGATGGCTGAGCGTCGAAGGTGACAGACCCAACTCGTCGGCGGCTTTGCGGAAGCTGCGATGGGTGACGATGGCAGACAAGGCTCTCAGATCGGCAAGGGTCGGCCTGTAATTCATGGCTAAAATTCACCAACTCATGCAACATTCAACGGATGGAAGCAGGAATAGGCTCATCTATCTTTACCTTCAAGAGCAGCCGCAATCCGGCGGCATGAAAGGTAAGACAATGGCAAAGACATGGATGATAACAGGCACCTCCTCCGGTTTCGGGCGCATCATGACCAAAAAACTGCTGGCGCGCGGCGATCGCGTCGCGGCGACGGTGCGAAGGCCGGAAGCCCTCGACGATCTGAAGTCGCATTACGGCGAGAACCTCTGGATCGCGACGCTTGACGTCAGCGATGACGGGGCGGTGCGCCCGGTCGTTGACGCCGCTTTTGGAGCGGTGGGCCGGATCGACGTCGTCGTCAGCAATGCCGGCTACGGCCTGTTCGGTGCTGCGGAGGAGGTCAGCGACAAACAGATCCGCCATCAGATCGACACCAATCTGATCGGCTCGATCCAGGTGATCCGGGCAGCGCTGCCGCATATGCGCGCACAGGGCGGCGGCCGCATCCTGCAGGTGTCTTCGGAAGGCGGGCAGATCGCCTATCCGAATTTCAGCCTCTACCATGCGACCAAATGGGGCATCGAAGGCTTCATCGAAGCCGTTTCGCAGGAGGTCGCCCCCTTCGGCATCGACTTCATCATCGCCGAGCCAGGTCCGGCGCGGACCGATTTCGGGCGCGGCTTGGTCGCGCCGCAGCCGATGGAAGCCTATGACGCGACGCCGGCCGGCGAAATTCGCCGCGCCATCGCCGACGGCACGTTCGAAGCCAAGGGTGACCCCGTCAAGATGGCGCAGGCGATGATCGAGGCTGCCGAGCAACACGCGGCACCGAAGCGACTTGCGCTCGGCGCCGGCAGCTATGCCTCGATCCGCAAGGCGCTGGTCGAGCGGCTGGCTACTCTCGACGCCTTCAAGGAGGTGACGATCGCCGCGGATGTCGATGGCTGAGCGCGACCAGCAAGGTACAGCTGTTGGCACCGGTTTGATTGGCATGTCGGAAGCTAAACTGTTCGAGACCTGAGGCGCCTTTTTGCCCGCACTCCGCAGCGCCTTTTTCAACACAGCGATGTTGGTGGGAGCAAGTCTGGTTGTGGCATGGAACATGAAACGATCCGTTGTTCTGTCGAAGTCCGCCGATTACGCTTCGACCTCGTGAACAGAGTCGACCTCAATGCCATGATTGCCCTTCAACCCGGCAGCAGGTTTGGATGGGCTTCCAAGTGGAATGGCAGCAAACGATTACTATCCCGGCAATTCGGCGCGCGCCCCAAAGCGCTGCATCGATTATTCTCAATGCAACCAAGAGTCGGTTCGGACCCAACCAGCATGCCGTTGATCGATGACGTACACATGATGGACCACGCATTAGCCGAGGCTCGCATCGCCTTGGATCATGGCGTCTTTCCGGTTGGCGCAGTTCTCGCAGCTGGAACGCGGCCGACGCGAAGGACGAAGTCATCAACCCCCTCATTGCCGATCAGTACAAGTTGCTCGCCCTGATCGCTGAACCATAGACCTGTCGTCGGTGAAGTCAAAAATGGACGCCTTTGATGCGCGGAAGCGCGAGTTGGCAGAAGCACTTCTACGCCACCGCTCCACTTTCTGATCTGAATGTTTTCAGTTGTCCCATGATATCCGGTTCGACATTCTCGCCGGAGACATTGAAGCTCCACGGAGGTTCCACGAAAGCAGAGCTTCTCGCTGGTCTTTCTCCAGACCCCTAAAATTTCCTGTATGCAACTGCTCGTATCTTATCGAGTGTGTGTGTTGGGCCTGACCACTTGAGCCGCAAGCAGACACGGCGACTTCGCCGCCTCCATCAAAATGATGATGGTGGTCACGTTGCAGCACCAACCCACGGGCGGTAGCTTAGCGCACCCTAATTTTGGGGTGGGGACCTACGCCATGAGAAAGATTCTTTCAAGCATTGGTGCACTGGCGTTCTTACTATCAGGTATAAACGCATATGCCGTGGACCTTCCAGCGGGTGCCAAAAAGGTCACGATGGAAGAGTTCAAAGCCTTTGCTGATGGCAAGCATGTGAAAGTCGAGATTTTCGATCTGGAGAAGCCCGTGACCGCCGATCTCGTATGGAGTTGGAAGAAGGGCACGATCACGGGTAAGGCTAACGTCGACGGCAAAATGATGGACGTGAAAATCAAGCTCACCTTCAAGGACGGCAAAGCTTGCTCGAACGGAAAAGGCGAGAAGCCAAATTGCCACTCTATCTATATCGATGGGGACAAATTCTATGAAGTTCGAGATGACATGAAGGTGCACGCTGTCTCGACGGTCGGGTAAATCTGCCGGCTGGGGTTCGTGTCAGTCGCACTCGCTGCCCATCGTTGGGTGGGCGTTTTCGGCCGACATGCGACTACACCCTCCGCCGGATCGCACAATACCGGTCATCGTTCTCGGACATACAAATTAGTCGGAGCGCCGTGCAGCATAACCTCTCGTTCGAACGAGAAGCCGCATCTCTCCAAAACTCGTCGAGCGGCTGGGTTGGCAGGGCGTACCAGCCCGATAACGCGACGAATGCCGACATCTTCGAATGCAAATCGCACCGCTTCCGTCACCAACTCTGTGGCAAAGCCATGCCCCCAGTAATCAGGGTGAAGGTGGTACGAGAGGTTGAGGCCATCAAATTCCTTTGAGACCGTGACTCCGCCGAAGCCGACTAGATTTCCATCAGCTAACGCTGTCCATCGCCCGAAGCCGTGATCTTTCCAATGGGCCATGTCTCGCGCAAGGCGAGCGGCGCTCTCTTCTGGTGCGTCTGGGTGAGGATCGGGACGATGCGCGACGAGTTCCTTTCTTGAGAAGAGGTCGGCAGTGAAATTGATATCCTGGGCTTCTGGCAGTCTCAAAGATAACCGCGCAGTTTTGCGCGTTGCTGCGTTGGAGGTCGCCCGCATTTCGAAACCTGTCACTGCGATCATCCTTGCCTGTTGTTCGCATTCCGGCTTCACGATAGCCGAGTAAGGTATGTCCTGGCATAGGAGTTGGCCGCTTCGGGCCCGAAAGAGGACACTCACCGTGCCATTGAGGCCGGCATGACCATGACCGGACACGGGGCCGACACACCGATGGAGCGTCCAGGCCTGTCCATGTTTGTACAGCGCCATGGCTCGATCCTTCGTGAAGTGATCAAGGCTTCTTATGAGTCCTGCGTTTCGACCCTGGGCTTGGGCAGCGGTGAACACGAGTAGTTGTCCGCTACTTCAGCAACGAAACCGTGGATGGCGACCTTTCGCTCCCAAGATTGCCGTCGTGCTGCACTGCATGGAAGAAACTTCTCGTCATTCGATAGCCGGCGGGTGTCCTCGCGCCATGCCATCGCAGCGCCTCTACCAGCGCCCATTGCCTATCCAAAGTCCTGGCGTTGTGCTATTTGTATTAGAAATCGCTAAGGTGAAACTATGCGCCGGCTGCTTGCATCGGCTGTGTTGATTTTCGCGGCGACAATGGCGGCCGCGGGGGAACCCTTGTTCGATGCCGTTGCGGCTGGAGATCGCACAGCCGTCGAGCAGGCTTTGGCCTCGGGTGTCAGTGTGAACAGCCGGGCCCGCGATCAGGCAACACCTCTCATAAACGCCTCGCTCGCAGACCACTTCGCCGTAGCCGAATTGTTGATCGGCAAAGGTGCTGACGTCATGGCGCGTAACTCCGGTGGCTTTACGCCGCTTCATGCTGCCGCCTTTTCCGGCAGCGTGCCGATCAGCAGACTGCTGCTCGCCCACGGCGCGACGCTCGATGACGCAGCCAATAAAGCGGGTGTGACCCCGCTGATGGTGGCCGGCGAGGAAAATCACGTCGCTCTCGCCACGTTTCTGCTCGCTGAGGGGGCCGACGTCGGTCATGTGGAGGTTCACGGCTACACGCCGATCACGCGGGCATTCTTGAAGCGCAACACTGACATCGTCCGGCTGTTCAAGCGGCATGGCGCGACCTGCCCGCCGGCGAGCTTCCTGGGCGACCAAGATTATGCGAAGTGCATGGAAATCCACGATTAAACAGGAGGCGGAGATGGATGTAGTGACCAGAAGCGGTGCACGAGCGATTGGTCGCTCTGTGGCGGTGTTCGGTTTGGCTGTGGCAGCGGCTATCGGCGGATCGTCGGCATTTGCCGACGACTCGGTAAACACGGGGTACTTCGGCGGTGTAGCGATCATGGGATACGACACGGTCGCCTATTTCACCGAAGGCAAAGCAGTGAAAGGCTCCGAGGAATTCTCCTACGAATGGCTGGGGACGCCGTGGCATTTCGCCAATGCCAAACACCGTGAAATGTTCATGAGTGAGCCGCTCAAATATGCCCCTCAGTACGGCGGCTACTGCGCGGGCGAGGTAGGGAACGGATCGGTCACCCTCAATAACGATCCAGAAGCATTCAAGATCATCGACGGCAAGCTTTACCTGATTTACGACAAGGGCGATGCGGAATGGTTCGCCGCCCATGCGGCGGACGCCGTTCCTCAGGCAGATAGCAAGTGGCCGAAGGTCGCAGCCGATCTCGAACTGGATCAGTATCACTGACCGCAACGTGTCTATTTGACGGGCGAGAAATAGAAGACCTTGCTCGAGTTCACGTAAGCATAGTTGGTTTTATCGGGCGAGTTTGCACGTCTGTAGACCGGGCCACAATCGGCTCGACCAAACGCGTTTTCACTCTGTTCGCAGAGCAGGTCGCCATCGACGGAAACCGTCTCGGTCATCATCTGCGTCGCCGAGCGGAATGCCGACTTGCCATCGAAGCCGATTTGCATGAGTGCCGGGCTTCCCAAGGGTTCGGTCTTGCCCTGCAGGAGTTTGCCCATGACGGTGCTCGCGATTTCGTCACCCTTCAGCCGATCGTTGTCGTCGCCCTTGAAACCGAAGGGCCATTCCGGCAGGCCGGCCTCGCGCAGCGCATCGAGGATAAACGCCAAATCCTGCTCGTTGCGGAAGTGGGCATAGCCCATACGCCAACCCGCCAGGCAATCGAGCCCCGCGAGAAGGCGATTTCCTTCGGCGACAGCCGCACGGGCATCCTCAAGGCGGCCGGCTCGGACATAGGCCATGGCGAGGGGAATGACGAACCCGCCGTTATCTGGAGAACTGTCGCGCGCGCGTTCGAAATTGGCGAGCGCCTTCGCGTAGTCGCGCTGCAGATAAAAAACCAGGCCGGCAGTATATCGGTCGATAGCCGATAAGGTCGGGTCGTACCTCAGCGCCGTCTCGACGGCCGCAGCGGCTTCGGCATGATTGCCCGAGATCAACTGAACGTATGCGAGCGCCATATAGGCTTCGGCGTCGGTGGGGCCGAGCGACACTGCCTGCTGCGCCGAGGCGATCGCCTGCTCGTAGCGGCGGTCGACGCCCTGGATGATGGCAAGAACGGCGTACGGCGATGAAAGGTCGGGGTCGAGGGCCAGAGCGCGACTTGCCTTGTCGTAGGCCTGTTTTCGCGCCAAGGCGCTCTGGAGAACATCGTCGTAGACGCTTTGCCAGACATAGGCGGTAGCGCGCGCGTCGGCCGCGAAGGCCTCTGCAAAACTGGGGTCGAGCGCCTCCGCCTTGTCAAAGAGCGCCAGTGCCTCCAGCATTTGGGAACGGCGGCCGGTGCGCGCCGCTTGCTCGGCACGCAGGTAGTAGTCGTACGCCTCGAGATTGGCGGTCGGCGGACGGGCAATCCGCTTAGTCTCGGACCGAGTCAACCTCAGGCCGAGCGCTTCGGCGATCTGCTGGCTCATCTCGTCCTGCACAGCAAAAACATCCGCCGCGCCGCGACTAAATCGAGAGGCCCACAGATGGTCGCCGCTTGCCGCATCCATCAATTGCGCAGTGACGCGGATTTGATCGCCGGTCCGCTGCACGCTGCCCTCAACGACAAAGCGCACGCCGAGATCGCGTTTGATGTCGGCCAAAACGTGGGGTTTGCCCTTGTAGGCAAACACCGAATTCTGGGAGATGACGTCAAGGTCAGAAAGTCTGGCGAGATCGGAGATCAGGTTGTCGGTGATGCCATCGGTAAAATAGTCTTGGCTTGGGTCGCCACTCAAATTTGTGAATGGCAGCACCGCGATCGATGGGCGTTGCGGTGCAAACGGCCGTTGCCATACGACGACAATCAAGATGGCCGCGATTATGAGCGTTGCGAGTGTTGTCAGGATCATAGCCCGACGTCCGGCCCGAGGGGCCGCGACGACCTTGCCCGCCTGGGAGGGGTCGAGCAGAACACTATAGGCGCGAACCGGATCGGCAATGTTCTTCAGCCTCTGCTCACCGAGAGATGAAAAGCCGACATCGGCCTTGTGCACCGCGTGGTCGAAAGCGGTGCCGGATATGCAGATTCCGCCCGGCTGGGCTAGACCCTCCAGGCGCGCGGCTATGTTGACGCCGTCGCCGTAGATGTCATCGCCTTCGACAATGATGTCGCCAAGGTTGACGCCGATGCGAAACTGAATTCTCTTTTCGTCGGAGGTGTTCGGGTCGTGGCTGGCCATTTTCCGTTGGATGATCGCGGCACATTGGACCGCGTCTACCACGCTCGCGAACTCAACCAGTGCACCATCGCCCATGAGCTTGATGATGCGGCCGTGAAACTCCGCAATGGCGGGATCGACCAAGTTCCTGCGACATGCCTTCAACCGCTCCAGTGTGCCGCCCTCATCCTCTCCCATGAGGCGGCTATAGCCAACCACATCGGCGGAAAGTATAGCGGTGAGCCGCCTCTCCATGTCCCTGCCCACCCTTTCGATCTCGTAAGCGAGCCGGATATCTTACCACGTCGAAGGCGCGCAGGCACTGCAGCCTCAGTTTTCGTGAAGTTCTAACGAAGCTTTCGTGGCTGTACCCTCAGCCGAAAGCCCTTTCAGTAAGGCGACCGGGGACAACGCGAAGTTGCCGCTGCGGCTGCTGACGATCTAAGTACGGCACCTCCGGCCAGCAGCATGCAAAAGTCAAAAACATCCTGCCAACCCGGAGCCGTCCCACATGGCGCATTCGAGACGGGCGATGAGCCAGTTTTTGCCGCCCCTTGCGGGCTGTTGGACTTTCTACCGGCCTGAGAGGCAAGAAGCGGGTCAGCTTTGACGCCGGTCGGAGCGGCGAATGGCATGCCGAACCACACTCGGCGATCTCAACATCGAGTCCTTCTTGCGACAAGATCCTCTCCAAGGTCGAAGCGGCGCTTCTCGAATTCACATGCTACCAGTGCGACTAACAGTGGGTCATCGTCCTCATCGACAACAGCGTTGATAGGAAAATACTCATAGTCGATGCCCTTCCAAGCGGCTATCGAACGAGGGAAGGGGTCGGTGGGAACGGAGGAAAAGACCAAGACGCCGCCTACTGGGGTACCGCGGATCATAATGGTCTTCCAACTGCTCTTCATCGCGGACAAGACCGTCCACCATAGCCTTGAGCAGTCGAGTTTTGCCAACGCCGTTACGGCCGACGAGAACAGCTATGCTGATCGACGCTCCATCGGCGGAAACCGAGGCCCGCGCGTGGCTCCTGTCGGATCGTGCCTCCGCGATCATCGAGCGGTGAAGAGGAGGGAGCCGTCCCGTGTTCCTGGATTTCGGCGATTCCGACATTTCTTTGCCTTGGCTTCCTTCGACGGGAGTCCTTTGGCGGCTGAAGTTCATGCCCATGGGTCGCGTGATCGTGACACCTGTGCATCGGCTGTAGGCGACGGTAGCATCGCAGCCAGCGCATGCAATCGAATGCTAAAGAATGGGTTAATTTGGGACAGTTGTGCGTGGAGAGCGCCTCTGGTCGGCGATGCCGAACGCGCAATTAAAATTTGAGGACGGCATTTTTACCCCGGGTTCAGGTTGAGCGGATAGCTATCTGGCGACACCGAAAGTGGTGGAGATTGGGAGACAGCCGTTCATCATGGATTACTTCGATCGTTCGTCACGTTGGCAGCAACTCCATACCTCAGGGCGTTGGTGAGGTTGCTCCTACCTGCTGGGATTGTGGCGGCAGTCGTCGCACTTGTGCAAGAGGTGGACTGGAAAGCCCAGCACCAATCGAGACGAACACTGCGAGAGGTCGTTACTCGCGAACTTCGAGACTGTCTCCGTATTTCAGGGCGAGCCGCCTGCAATCTTCGCAATCAAGCTCGATGCCGTCCAGTGTGACTGTCGCAGCCGCCGTGCTGCAAACAGACTGATCCAACCTGGCGACACGAAGAATGGCGTTGCCAAGCAGCATATCACATGGAGCATGTTCTACTTCAGGGCCGCCGACGCTATGCGTGACAATACCCCGCACCGTGGCAAGCCATTTTCGCTTTCGTATGATATTTCTGTCCTCGACCATGAGCGTGCCTCTACCGGAAACCCGGTTAGCTCACCTCGACCTGACCGAGTCACTGCTAGGAAAACCCGTTTAAGAAATCCTTGTTCCGGGGGGCAACCACTCTCGATCAGCTCGATTGAACCATTGCATCGCCGAGATTGAGTACCGCGCCTCGCACACGATGGGAACCTGCGACACGCCTCGTACAAGGCCTTGCGCGAGCGCCAGGACAGGCCGCCGTTTACACGATTGACTGAAGATCGCCGCGACTTGGAACACAGCCCGACGAGAAGTCGCCGGGCTGTGTTCGTTGATATCGAAATTGGGGGTCGGGGCAGGGATTCGAACCCCGCGTCACAGCTCGAAGGCTGGAAGCAACCTCGGATACCCGAGGGATGGGGAGAGCGCCGCGCTCCGATTACGCTTACGCCCGACTGAACCATCAACTCGTGGCCCTTGCAATTGTTCCAGATAGGCGGCCAACCCACGAGCCCAGCATTGGCCACCGAGCTTTCCCAGGCTACGTCGCCGAACTTTTGTTTTTTGGAGCAGAGGCGTCAAGGTCGGCGGTCAACATCAATGGATGGTCTGGTCACTGATTGCGCTCGGGTTCCGGGGAGTTATCCTATCGCGTGATCTTGACACCTGTGCATCGGCTGAGCGTGGTGAACCATCCGCTCTCGGGTGCGCCCATAAGCGGATTTCGCAGGCCTACCATTGAGAATGCCGAGGCGCACCAGAGCGACGTTGAGCGTGCCATAGGCATCAATTGGGGCCCTGCACCCGCTACTTTTACTCGTTGTCATCGCTGAACGACAGTCAGCGCGGCGATACCTGCCTCATCGGCCGCACGCAGAAACGCGTCCCAAAATTGCTCCGGAGCGATCTGACCACTGATCACGTCGACGCAAGCCTTCACCGCAGTGACATATTCTTCGCCGTCATCGGAAGGCCAGTCCTTGAGCAGCATATATGCGGCGTCGCGGAGGGTGCGTACGATCCTATGAGCTGGCTGACCGCGCAGAGCCAGCCCAACGGGTGTGAATGCAGACGTTGCGTCCCAGTCCATTGTCGTCGACCTCAGGTCAGGGATCGCTATCCCCGAGGGGTAATATACGCGTGTATTCCAAAATCGTAATTGACGATTGGTTACCCGGAGTGACGGGGTGTGAAGGCATGCCGCTGAAAAGGAGTGGGCGCTCTACGACGTCGAATCGGAGCGCCCCAAGCTGCATCGGGCTCGTCTCAATCTTGGGTGACAGCAAGGCTTGCGTCCGGATGGTTGATGGATCATCGTTGATGCTGCGAGAGACAAATCCGATGTCGAGGAAAGACCTGCGGACCGCTGCCTATGTGGCCGCAGCTTGGTCGATCTCGCGTCGCGACCGTCCGCCTCTTTGAACCCGAGCCAACAAAGTTTTTGGCACGACCATTGGTTAGCCGTTCTATTGTATCGTTGAAGCAGCCAGTGAAATCGAATGAGCCGATCGAGATATGTGACTGGTCTGCCGAATGGGCGGAGAAATTCCGCGTGATGGCGGCCGTGATCCGCACCGCGCTCGGTGCTCGCGCGAAGCGCATCGATCATATCGGATCGACTGCCATTAACGGCCTCGCGGCCAAGCCGATCATCGACATTCAAGTATCGGTCGTTGACTTTGACCCTTTGGACAGCCTGATCGAACCCTTGAAAGCCATTGGTTATGTTTGGCGATCTTCCAATCCGGAGCTGGCAAAGCGATATTTTCGGGAGAGCCCAGGCCAGGAACGGACACATATTCATGTCCGGCGTCTAGGGAGTTGGCACGAGCAGTGGCCGCTGCTGTTTCGAGACTATATGCGCATCCATGTCGAGGAGCACGAACCGTACGTCGACCTGAAGCGCAGACTGGCTCCGCGGTTCCAAAACGACCGGGTGGCTTACACTACAGGCAAAGAGGATCACCTTTGGCAGATTATTCGCCGTGCGGACCGTTGGGCGGCTGCGACCGGGTGGATGTCGCGTGTTTCCGACGCCTAGTCGAGAGAAAAACTTGATTTCCTGAAGCCTTGGCAAACTTCGAGAGATGATATGGAAGAACATCTTCGTTACGCAGATATTGATGACAACCAGCAACGCTCTCGTTTGGCCTCCCTGATATTGCAGGTTCCAGAACTGGTGAAGGTTCTCCGGCACCTGGAGGCGATGAGACTGCCGGACTACCTTGTTGGGGGAGGCGCAATCTACCAGACGGTTTGGAACGCGCTGACAGGACGGCCCCGCTGGTATGGCGTCAAGGATATCGATGTCATCTATTTCGACGATAGCGACCTGTGCTACGAGGCCGAAGACCGTGTTATCCGTGCGGTACTCCCTGTCGCAAGGGACTTGCCGATCCCGATTCAGATCAGAAACCAGGCGCGTGTCCACCTCTGGTTCGAGGAGCGATTTGGTTTTTCGGTGGAGCCACTAACGTGTTCGAAAGACGCTCTCCTTCGATACTCGACAAAGACGCATTCTGTCGCCGTGCGATTGGCGGACGACGACCAATTGCATATCGAAGCCCCCTTCGGTCTAAATGACATGTTTTCATTCCGGGTCGTGCCAAACTATGCATTGGATAACCGAAACACTCACGAGGAGAAGGCTGCGAGGGCAAAAACACTGTGGCCGGAGGTACGCGTCCATCACTGGTGAAGAGACTGAACGATTTCAGCTTGTATTTGAGTCGAGTGTCGTAAGCCTCCGTTGAGGCCGCAGGTTCGGCCGCTTGATCGTTGAGCCTAGTGCGGCTGCCAATTCCACGGAATAATCCACCGGCGGCGGAAGTACATTTGTCGAATGACGGTGGGTTCTCAAGAGGGTTTTCAACCCGGTCGTTATCTCCATCCGATGGGGGCGCGTGAACGAATCTACCCTTTCTCGCGTAAGTGATAACCTTCAGCTAAATTCGAGACGATCAGAATTTCGCTGGAATGCGGACGTATTCGCGCTATGATGAGTCGGTTGGTATTTGGGTGCCAGCTTGGGAGATGTTTACGCTCTCTGCCTCTGTCTGCGGGGGTGGGAATTGGGCCTGCTTTCTGATTTCGCGATTGACATTGACGATCTCGAATTCCTCCAGGAGATACTCGTCGACGCATGCAATGAGCTGAAGATTCCTCCAGACCATCAGGGCTTCGTGGCACGGGTTGTAGACCTGCGCTTCCAAGGTCACTCCCGGGAGGAAATCCTTCGAAGCCTTAGGACGGAGTTCGCGAGTCTCCCTGACCGTGGGCAGAAACATGCCGCCATTAATCCATGAGGACCTTGACGGCGGCGGACCAAGACGCTTCGCGAACTGATCCCAGAGTGCGAGTGGCCGGAGCCGATCATCTAAGGAGGCTGCGCGCAGGGTCTTTGACACTCACAGGGCTCAAGTTGCCCGCCCGTGTCATCGCCAGATAGCTCTTCGACCATGAGGATCGTGGTCTATCTGCGAACCGGTGACGGCAGGTGCGGTCGTCGCGCTCTTACACTCTTCTGCCGACGATGTATTCCAGCACATGTTCCCGCCCTAAGGCACAGGCACGGCGTTTCCTGCCTGCAGTATAACTGCACATTTTATACGTTGAATTTTAAGAATATGTGAGGGGACTGCTTGGCCGCGAAGATTTCCACTTACAGAAGAAGAGCAGTCTACACGTTATTCGGCCGCGATGAGCTGTGTCGAAGATTGTTGTCTACCAGAAGCGCACAAGGGGCGCTTTGAAAGCGGCGGCGGCGAAGTTGAAACCATTTCCCAAATCCGATTGCCGTCCGGACCGTATGCTCTCCGTCGTCGCCTTGGCCTTCGACTATGGGGTCGGACGAACGTACATCATTTATTACTTCGCACCTGCGGTAATTGTCATACGATTCAAAACGCTAAATAATAACAAAAATCAGTTGCTTACTCGAAGTTTCTCGACTACGTTTTTTACAGAAGAGTTCCGAAATAACCGGCCCTCGCCGGCGATACTCAGTGGTCGTTTGACTCGCTTGAGGGAGGATGATGACTTTGTTTGTCGGACTTCGTTTCTTCGCAATGGTGCAGCGAGTGCGTGATCTCGTCTCGATCCGATACCGACCTACGACGGCAATCTGACGCGTCGTAAACCCTTTGTTCCACTTTTCTAAGATGGTGCTCCCGTGTGGCGCGCCCGAGGTTTGTTATGCAAAAGCAAGCTGTCGTATTCAACGGTCAGGAAGTCGGGATCGCGGTCCCTGTCGAAAACCGCCTCAAATTCATCGCTGTCCGCTTCAATGTCATCGACTTGGACAACAGGCTCTTCGACACGGTTACCGAAATCCGGCGCGCCATTACCGAGCATCTCGCGTCCAGCGGTCGTGCGATCACCTCGCACTGACTGTCAGGAGATATTCTTCAACGCCACGGCAGGACTGGGATTGCAGGCTCGTTTATGAAACCCTGCAAAGCTGCCGCTTCACAACGCTGCGCGTTTGCGAGAACTCAAAGGTGAATATCGCGCTTGCCCCACCACCCTCTGCATCCTGATGCTTAGCGCGATGCGGCTTATCGTGCCGTGACGCGATTGTCGTCGAAGTGGAAAGAAGCTCGACCACAATCCCGATCGAGCTTGTGACGTGCCGAGGACCGATATCGGCCCGTTTGGCGTGACTGCGCGGACGGGTTACCGTGGCGGACGCTTCCCAGAGAGCAGTTCCCAAGCACGACGTATCTTCTCGAGCCTGGAGGAAATCCGCTCCTTTGCGGGAGGAATCAACATGCCGTTGCGGAAATCAGCCAGGGCTTGGGCTTCCAACCTGGTCCTATCGCTTGCCCCCTCACGGTCAGCGATCGGCTTGCCGGTCTGGCGATCCATGACCGACCACATCCCGTTCTCAAGTGCTTGTATTTCGAAGCGCTGCATATTGAAGCCCTGGTGTAAGCGTCCACGTCAGCCTGAAATCCCTTTGAAATCAACTGGGGCGGCGGATTGCTTCACACATATTTCGGTGAGATGGTGAACCGCGGGTTACCCGTGGACAAGCCTGGAATGAATCTCCATACCCGTGTCCGCGACGGTGCCAAGGAGGTGTGCTAGGTCCGTGGCGGCAGCTTCTTTCTCAGGAGAATGACATGATCACTCGACGCTCCGCCCTGATAGTATTTGCGAGCGCTGTGTTCTCCGGCGGCGTAGACGCACAGGATCAGGTTACCGACGGCCGGTCTCCAGGGTCGCTTGCCTTCAAGATCACCCAGCTGCCCGTTAAATCGGACACCGATGACCTCGCCTTGATGGCGTCGTATGGTGATGGCGACTACCAAACGAAATTCGCTATCGAACTGCAGAGCGAATCGCGTGGTAGGTTTCTCCATGTTGCAGGCGGCGCGCGACCCACGCATTTCATTTCCGAACTGGGCAAAGCCCTGGAAGCGAGCGATCTTCGCCTTTCAAACGCCAAACAGGACACGCTAGCATTCGATATAGCATTTCTCGGACCACCGACCGTCCGCTCCTCGGGAGGCGGTTTCGGCGGCGGCCCCGGAGACTGGTACACTACCAAGATTTTCTTCGGGGAAGATCAAGCCGAGGTCTACTTTAACTTCAATCTCGTGTCCGGTGAGGCGGAGCTCAGCATCAAGGACGAGAGCTATGGCAACGCTGTCCTCTCCGAACTGTCCAAGGTGATCTGGTAGGGGCAATGCCGATTCAGCGATTTGCGAGGCCAATGCCGGATCCACCACCTAGACGCGGGCTGATGGCATATCGGGAATGGCGGGGGTCAAACCTTCCGCCACCGTGGACAGCAGCCGGGAGACATCGTGGAGTTTGCTGTCGCTCTGCTGCCATCTGGCCACAGTCTTGGCAACTTCTTCCGCACGCTCCATTCGCTCAGACAGAAGCGACAGATCGAGTGTGCCATACTCACCATAAACAATCTGATCCGCCTCAGCCTGTGGGACTTTGCTCGCATTATCTCGTGAGACGCTTTGTGCATCCGCAGCCTCATCTTGATCGAAAGTTCGCGGAATCGTTCTGAGTGATTGTCTGGCCTGCCATGTTTCATCGCGTGGTTTCCTCGTTTCACAGACAATGCTCCACGAGCTTGCAAGAGACGAAACGGCAAAATCCTCACAACGCTCCCGCTGAATTCAACCCCTCCAATCGCCCTTTCAAGGTGCCGAAAACCCTCTTGGCCACGCCAGACCTCCTTTTGGGACACCAACCCCGCGGTCTGGGCCATGCGAGAGCGCCTTACACACTCAAACACGACTTGACGTCTGTCGCTCTTTGAGAAATGCTAAGATGTCAGACCAATTTCGGGGCCTGACTGCCTGATAAGAAAATGGGGAACCATGAAGGCAAATCGTAGCGACAGGCCGGTGATCCGGCCGCTTCCGGTCATGGACCGCGCGCGTCAGGTGACCGATGCACTGGCGGATTATGTGGAGGAAGCGCGGTTGAAGGCGGGCGATCGGCTGCCGGCCGAGCGCGAGCTGATGACAGCCCTTGCCGTCGGCCGCTCGACCATTCGCGAGGCGATCCGCCACTTCCAGGCGCTCGGCGTCATCGAGACGCGCAAGGGCAGCGGCACCTATCTGCTGAAGCCGGTTTCCAGGGCGACGATCCACATGCCGCTGTCGCTCGACACGGTCCATTTGCGCGACGCGCTGCTGCAGACGCTGGAGGTTCGCCGCGGCATCGAATGCGAGGCGGGCATGGTTGCGGCCCGGCGGCGCACGAGCACGGATCTCGTTGTCATCGAGGAAAAGCTGGACGCGATGGAACGGGTGCACTTGGAGAAGGGCACCTCCGGGCCGGAGGATCTTGCCTTCCATCTCGCCGTCTACGACGCCACCCACAATCCGCTGTTTCGCCAGCTTCTCGAACAGATGCGCGAGACCTTCGAACGCTTCTGGGAACATCCGTTCGACCGGCAGGATTTCGCGCGCCGGTCCTTTCCCTTTCACCGCACGCTTTTCAACGCGATCGCTGCCGGGGATCCCGAGGCGGCGCGCGCCGAAACATTGAAAATTCTCGATATCGTCGAGGAAGACATCAAGGAAATGTCCAAATGAGCAACGGCTCTGAACCGTTCGATCTTGCTTCCCTCATCACGGCGCATGACGAAGGCAACTTCGCAGACGCCGTCGTGCCGCCGATTTTCCAGACCTCGCTTTTCACCTTTTCCGATTACGACGACATGATCGCCTCTTATCGCGGCGAGAAGGTGCGGCCGATCTATACGCGCGGCCTGAACCCCACAGTGCGTGCCTTCGAAGAAATGCTCGCCAAGCTCGAAGGGGCGGAGGATGCGTTGGGTTTTGCAAGCGGCATGGCGGCGATCTCGTCGGCGGTCTTAAGCTTCGTAGAGCCGGGCGACCGCATCGTTGCGGTCAAGCACGTCTATCCCGATGCCTTTCGCCTGTTCGGCACTATCCTGAAGCGGATGAAGATCGAGGTGACCTATGTCGACGGGCGCGACGAGGAAGCGGTCGCCAAGGCGCTGCCCGGCGCCAAGCTCTTCTACATGGAAAGCCCGACGAGCTGGGTGATGGAGGCCCATGACGTCGGTGCGCTCGCGGCACTCGCCAGGCAACACGGCATCGTCTCGATGATCGACAACAGCTGGGCGAGCCCGTTCTTCCAGCGGCCACTGACGCTCGGCGTCGATCTCGTCATCCATTCGGCCTCGAAATATCTCGGCGGCCACAGCGATGTGGTGGCGGGCGTCATCGCCGGCTCGAAGGCGATGATCGCGCGCGTCAAGGCCGAGGCCTATCCCTATCTCGGCGGCAAGCTTTCGCCGTTCGACGCCTGGCTGCTGATCCGCGGGTTGCGCACGCTGCCGCTGCGCATGCGAGCCCACGAGACATCGGCGCTGGAAATCGCCAGGCGCCTGCAGAAGCTCGACGTGGTGGAGACAGTCTGCCATCCGGGGCTTACCAACCGCTTGCCCGCCGGGCTCAACGGCACCTCGGGCCTGTTTTCCTTCATATTCCGCGAAGGCGTCGATATCCGAACCTTCGCCGATCACCTCAAGCTCTTCAAACTGGGTGTAAGCTGGGGTGGACATGAAAGCCTGATCGTACCGGGCGAGGTGGTGCTCCAGCAGAAGGCACAGCCAAATTCCGCACATGCCTTCGGCATCCATGCGCGATCCGTACGTCTCCATGTCGGCCTCGAAGGAACCGAGGCCCTGTGGAGAGACATGGAGGAGGCGCTCGCCGCCGCCTCACAATCCTGAAACCCGAGAGAAACCTAATAAGGGGGAACTGAGCCATGAAAAAACTAATAATCTCGACGCTCTTTGCTTCGATGATGGCGGGTACGGCCTTTGCCGATACGACGCTCAAGCTTGTCGAAGTCATCACCAGCCCGGAGCGCACCGAAACGCTGAAATCGATCGTCGGCAAGTTCGAAGCCGCCAATCCCGGCACCAAGGTCGACATCATCTCGCTGCCCTGGAACGAAGCGTTCCAGAAGTTCGCGACCATGGTGTCGGCCGGCGACGTGCCCGATGTGATGGAAATGCCCGATACCTGGCTGTCGCTCTATGCCAATAACGGCATGCTCGAGAGCTTGGAGCCCTACCTCGAAAAGTGGGAACACACCAAGGAGCTGACGCCGCGCGCGCTCGAGCTCGGCCGCGACGTCAAGAATACCGCCTATATGCTGCCCTACGGCTTCTATCTCAGGGCGATGTTCTACAACAAGAAGCTGCTTTCGGAAGCCGGCGTCGCCGCGCCGCCGAAGACGTTGGAAGAATTTACCGCCGCTTCGGAGAAGGTTTCCAAACTGTCCGGCAAATACGGCTATTGCATGCGTGGCGGCCCGGGCGGCCTCAATGGCTGGATGATCTTTGCCGCCTCGATGGCCGGCTCGAACAAGTATTTCAACGATGACGGCACCTCGACGATGAACAGCCCCGGCTGGGCCAAGGGCATCGAATGGATGGTCGATCTCTACAAGAAGGGCTATGCGCCAAAGGACAGCGTCAACTGGGGCTTCAACGAAGTCGTCGCCGGCTTCTATTCCGGCACCTGCGCTTTCCTCGACCAGGATCCCGATGCGCTGATCGCCATCGCCGAACGCATGAACAAGGACGATTTCGGCGTCATGCCGCTGCCGAAGGGCCCTGACGGCAAGTCCTTCCCGACGATCGGCTATGGCGGTTGGTCGATGTTCACGACAAGCGGCAACAAGGATCTCTCCTGGAAGCTGATTGCCACCCTCGAAGGGCCGGAAGGCAATATCGAGTGGAACAAGCGCATCGGCGCCCTGCCGGCCTATACGGCGGCCGAGAAGGATCCTTTCTATGCCGGTGACCAGTTCAAGGGCTGGTTCGAGGAACTGGCGGACCCGAACACGGTACCGACCGTCATGCCGACCTACCTCGAGGAATTCGCCTTCTTCAAGGATTCGCTGGCGATCAAGACCTCGCAGCAGGCATTGCTCGGCGATATCTCGGCAAAGGATCTGGCCGACCAGTGGGCGGACTACCTCACCAAGGCACAGCAGAAGTTCCTCGCCAAGAAATAAGCAACGGACTGACGGCGGCGGCTCTTCGAGACGGGGCCGCCGTCGCTTCTTGGATGACACAGACGGCGCATGAACGCCGCGAATGGGAACTTCTGGCCGATGACCATTTCCGCCGATACGCTCGACATGCGTCGCGACCGCAGGACATGGCTGCGTCGCGTTGCCGATGCTTCGGAGCCCTACCTCTATAGCGCGCCGTCGCTGATCCTGATCATTGCGGTCATGCTGGTGCCGCTGACGGTCGGCATCTCCTACGCCTTCCGCGATATCCAGCTGCTCAATCCGTTTTCCGGCGGCTTCATCGGGCTCGACCATTTCCGCGAGCTTGCCGGCGATGCCGCCTTCTATGGCGCGCTGAGGAACACGCTCTGGTGGACAGGCGCCTCCGTCGTCCTGCAGTTCGTCTTCGGGCTGATCCTGGCGCTGCTGCTCGACAAGCCGTTTAAAGGCAGAGCAATCGCGCAGGCGCTGGTCTTCCTGCCCTGGGCCGTGCCGTCTTTTCTCGCCGGCCTCAACTGGGCCTGGCTGTTCAATCCCGTCATCGGCCCGATCCCGCACTGGCTCTTCGCCCTCGGGCTGATGCATGAGCCGGGCAATATTCTCTCCGATCCCAACTATGCGATGTGGGGGCCGATCGTCGCCAATGTCTGGTGGGGCATTCCCTTCTTCGCGATTACGCTGCTGGCCGCCTTGCAGGCGATCCCGCGCGATCTCTATGAGGCGGCATCGATCGACGGCGCCGGCTGGTTCCAGCGTTTCCGCTCGATCACCCTGCCGTTTCTGGCGCCCACGATCGCCATCACCGTGCTGCTGCGCACCGTGTGGATTTCCAATTTCGCCGATCTCATCGTCGTCATGACCAGTGGCGGGCCGGCCGACCGCACGCAGATCGTCGCCAGCTATATCTTCACGACAGCCTTCAGGCGGCTCGATTTCGGTTATGCCTCGGCGATCGCGCTGGTGCTGCTCGTACTGCTGCTTGCCTATTCGATGCTGATCATCCTGCTCCGGCAGACGTTGCTGAACAAGGATTGAGATCATGAGACGATCCGTCATTCCCACCATCGCACACCGTCTGGCGATCCTCTGCTATATCGCCTTCGCACTCTTTCCGCTGTTCTGGCTGCTCAAGGTCTCGGTGACGCCGAACGACCTGCTCTATAGCGAAGGCGTGCGGATGTGGCCGTCGCGCACGACATGGGATCACTATGCCTTCGTGCTGCGCCACAGCGCCTTTCCGACCTTCTTCAAGAACAGCCTGATCGTCTCGGCCTCGACGGCGGTGACTGTAACGGTCTGCGCTTCGCTGTCGGGATATGCGCTGTCGCGTTTCAACTTCCGGGCAAAATACTGGATCGTCGCCCTGATGCTGCTGACCCAGATGTTCCCGCTGGTCATGCTGGTGGCGCCGATCTTCAAGATCCTCTCGCCTCTGCATCTGACCAACAGCCTGACCGGGCTCGTCATCGTCTACACCGCCTTCAACGTGCCTTTCGCCACCTTCCTGATGCAGTCCTTCTTCGACGGCATTCCGAGGGATCTCGAAGAGGCGGCGAAGATCGACGGGGCGACGCAGTTCACGGCGTTTCGCCAGATCATCCTGCCGCTGACGCTGCCGGGGATTGCCGCCACCCTCGGCTTCGTTTTCACGGCCGCCTGGAGCGAGCTGCTCTTCGCGCTGATGCTGATCAACGGCAATGACGCGGCGACCTTCCCGGTCGGCCTTCTCACTTTCGTTTCGAAATTCTCGGTGGATTTCGGGCAGATGATGGCGGCGGGCGTCATGGCGCTCATTCCGGCCGGCCTCTTCTTCCTGCTCATCCAGCGCTATCTCGTCCAGGGCCTGACGGCCGGCGCGGTCAAGGGTTAAACAAATGGCATCGATCGATATCCGGAATATCCGCAAAGCCTATGGCCATGTGCAGGTGCTGCACGGCGTCGACCTCGAAATCCGGGACGGCGAATTCGTCGTGCTCGTTGGCCCGTCCGGCTGCGGCAAGTCCACGCTGCTGCGCATGATCGCCGGGCTGGAGGAGGTCACATCAGGTGAGATCCGCATCGCCGGCAATAGGGTGAACGAACTGCATCCCAAGGACCGCGATATCGCCATGGTGTTCCAGTCCTATGCGCTTTACCCGCATATGAACGTCGCCGGCAATATGAGCTACAGCCTTAGGCTCCGGAAGGTGGCGAAGGAGAAGATTGCAAGCGCGGTGGCCGCGGCCGCCGCCAAGCTCGGCCTCGATCCTTTGCTCGAACGAAGGCCGAAGGCGCTTTCTGGCGGCCAGCGCCAGCGCGTCGCCATGGGTCGCGCCATCGTGCGCCAGCCGAAGGCCTTCCTGTTCGACGAACCACTGTCCAACCTCGATGCGCGCCTGCGCGAACAGATGCGCGCCGAAATCAAGAAACTGCATGGCGATCTGAAGGCGACCTCGATCTACGTGACCCATGACCAGATCGAGGCAATGACGCTGGCGGACCGGATCGTTGCCATGCATGGCGGGGTGGTCCAGCAGGTCGGCAGTCCCCTGGAACTCTACGACCGCCCCGCCAATCTCTTTGTAGCCGGCTTTATCGGCTCGCCGGGGATGAATTTCCTCGAGGCCAGCTATGATGCCGGCGGCGTGAAGCTGAAGGACGGCACGATCGTGCCGCTTGCAAAGCCTTTGCCGCTTTCAGACGGCGCAAAGGTGACGCTCGGCATCCGGCCGGAGCATGTGCTGATGAGCGACGGCGGGGCGGGGCTTGCGGCGGATGTGGAACTCGTCGAACCCACAGGCTTCGGCATCATCCTGCACCTTGCCCTGCATGGCCTGCCATTCAAGATCTTCACGCTGAACCGCGACGCGCTGAAAGCGGGGCCGAAGGTCAATGTGGCCTTCCCGGCCCAGTATCTGCATGTGTTCGACGCCGAGGGAAAACGCGTCGACTGAATGGTCGGAGGCCGGTAGCCTGACGCTATCGGTTTCGGCATATTGTCTCCAGCAGAGGCGAGGAGGCAGAATATGCTCGTTGCGCAGATATCCGATATCCATGCAGGGCCAGACCTTTCGTCGCTGCGGACGCTGGAGCGGGCGATAGCGTGGCTGAAGACGTTCCGCCCGGATGTGCTTGTTGTCACCGGAGATCTGGTGGACGACGGATGGCGGCACGGCTATCGCCTTGTCGCCGAATGCCTGCGGTCGCTGGGCTGCCCTGTCCACCTGTTGCCGGGCAATGGTGACGATGTGCAATTGATGCGTTCCGAACTTGCCGCCGTCGGCCCATGGATCAATGCGACGGGACCGATGCATTTCCGGACAGCCGTCGATGGGCTGACCCTCTTCGGTGTCGATGTAACCGTCGCCGGTCAGAGCTACGGCGACGTCCTGCCGCATCTGCCGTGGCTGATGAGCGCGCTTGCCGACGTGACGACGCCTGCTCTTCTGTTCATGCATCAGCCGCCATTCAAGATCGGCATCGAGACGCTGGACCAGATCGGATGCAGGAACGGCAGTGCGCTTCTCGGCACCCTGGAGACGATGCACAGGCTGCCGCTGGCGATTCTCTGCGGCCATGTCCACCGACCTGCATTCGGTCGGTTGGGATTCATCCCTGTCCAGACCTGCGGCTCCCTCTGCCCGCCCAATCCGCTTCTGCTGGAAGGCCGTGCGGATCTTTCGGTGATCGATGCTCCGTCCTTCCTCGTGCATGAGGTCAGCGATGGCAGGCTTGTTTCACATGTGGTCTCTGTCCCGGTATCCGACAGAGGTGCATGAAAAGGATTGAACGGTCATTCCTCACGTGCTGCGAGCGGAAAAATCTTTTGCCGCATCGCCCGGGAGGGCTATATCGTCCGTGTGATCTTGCTGGACTGGATGCCATGACCGACACTGTTCTTGACCGCTTTCTCCGTTATGTCGTTATCGACACGCAATCCGACCCTGCCTCGTCGACGCAGCCGACCACCGGCAAGCAGAAGGATCTCGGACGGGTTCTGGTCGATGAGCTGCTGAAGATCGGTCTTGCCGACGCGCATCTCGATGAGCACGGCTATGTCTACGCGACCATTCCGGCCAATAGCGACAAGACGGTGCCGGTCATCTGTTTCTGCTCGCACATGGATACGGCGCCCGATTTCAGCGGCACTGACGTCAAGCCGCAGATCGTCAGGAACTATGCCGGCGGTGACATCAGCCTTCCCGGCGTCACCGGCCGGGTGATCCGCGTCAGCGATCATCCCGAGCTGCAGAACCAGATCGGCAACGACATCGTCACGACCGATGGGACGACATTGCTCGGCGCCGACGACAAGGCGGGACTGGCCGAAATCATGGCCGCGGCTGCGATGCTCGTCGGCAATCCAGATATCAGGCACGGGACGATCAAGATCCTGTTCACGCCCGACGAGGAAGTCGGGCGCGGCGTCAACAAGGTCGACCTGAAGAAACTCGGTGCCGACTTTGCCTATACGATGGACGGCGAGACAGCCGGCCATATCGAGGATGAGACGTTTTCGGCCGACGGCGTCGAGATCAGCATATCAGGCGTGGCGATCCATCCCGGCTTTGCCAAGGACCGCATGGAAAACGCCATCAAGATCGCCGGCGCCATCATCGACCGGCTGCCAAGGGATATTGCCCCCGAGACCACGGAAGGCCAGCAGGGCTTCATCCATCCCACCGGCGTGACCGGTTCGATGGAGAAGGCGTCGCTGAGCTTGATCATCCGTGACTTCACCGACAAGGGTCTCACGGAAAAGGAAACGATGCTCGAAGCCATTGTCAAGGAGGTGATGGCTGTCTATCCCGGCTCGACCTATCGTTTTGAGGTGAAGGAGCAGTATCGCAACATGAAGGTGGTGCTCGATCGTCACCCGGAGATCGTCGACAACGCTATCGAAGCGGTGCGCCGGGCCGGCATGACGCCGGTGCGCGGCAACATCCGCGGCGGCACGGATGGCTCGCGCCTTTCCTTCATGGGATTGCCCTGCCCGAACATTTTCGCCGGCGGTCATGCCTTCCACTCGCCGCTCGAATGGGTGAGCCGCCAGGACATGGAAAAGGCGGTCAAGACGATCGTGGAACTGGCGAGGGTCTGGGAAGAGCGCGCCTAAAGCGCGTCGCGGCAATCCGGATTCATGCGACGCGCTTCAGGTCATTGATTCATGCATGTCGTTATCCCGAAACCGCTTCGCACTTTCGCGTCCGATATTGCGCGGAAACAAAAACATGCTTCCACCACATAACCAGGAAGGGCGGTTTAACCGCCGTTCGCCGGAAGGCTTTCACGCAGCATAACGCTGTCATAGGCGGGGCGGGGAATAGGGATCGCGATGGGCATTCCCGGCTCGGGCTCGACCGATGTTACCGGTGATGTTTCCGGCGCGGTCACCGGCGCCGTTATCCGCATCTGCCCCGTGCTCGCCGTCGCCATGGGATCTGGAGCCGGCAGAGGAACGGGAACTGCCGAGGGTATCAGTGCCTCGAATTGCGGCGGCAGCATGCTTTCGCCGGGCACATAGTTCATCGCCACCTCGTAGGAGGGCAGCGGCGGCGGCGTTTCAAGCATGCCGTTGGAGTCGCGCTTCTCGTAGAAGGCGTTGCCGCCGGCAACCGTCACATAGTGCATGTTGTCGTAGGGGAATTTCAGCCCATCCGTGTGGAAGAACATCGCATCCTTCACCGCAGGATGGCGTGCGCCTTTTACAAGGATTGCATCGGCAGCGCTGGCAAGCTCAGTTTCCGCCTGCGGCTTGACTTCGCGCGTCATCACGCCGGGCGCGAACTGCCTTTTCTGGGCCACGACGCCGCAGATCGATGTGGGATAGGCGCCGGAGGTGAGCCTGTTCATGACGACGGTCCCGACAGCCATGTAGCCGTCTTCGTCCGAATGCTGCGATTCGAAATACATCGCGCGCTGCAGGCACTCGCGGTCTTTGGCCGTATAATTGAACGTGACTTTCGCCGCTTGGCCCTGCTTCGTCTTGGTATTCGCCGCCGTTCCCGCCGGTTTCGATGTCGTTGTGCAGCTTGCTGCTGCCAGTCCTACGAACAAAATCCCGATCAGGGATTTTCCAAAGGAAATCTCCGCCCTCAACGCTAGGTGCCTCCTATGGGATTAGTCCAGCCCTTAATGATTAAGCGAAAACGTTTTACTCGTCATATGACTGAAATACAAACAACCTTAGATAACAAAAACCTTAAGAGACTCTCGCCAAATACGATTCCGGCGGCGAGCCATTGCAAAATTCTTGAGATCGGAATCGATCCAAGGATAAAATTATCCCAGCAATTCAAAGTGTTACAGCGTCTTTTGCGGCTCTCAAAAAGTCGCGGCGCTGTGGGCGGGAGGCCCAATCTCCATCAGCTGCGGAACAGTTTCCAGCGGGTTGGCTTGAAGGCTACCCTGTTGCGGTCAAGCCTTTCAGCTTCGCTCGGCGGCAATTCGATCTCGATATGCGGGCGGTCGTTGCCGATATCCAATTCGATATGGCGGGTGCCTGCCACGCGGCGGCTTGAGACCGGCTGGCCGGCGATACAGTTTTCGGCTGATTCGCAGAGCCTGACATCGTGCGGGCGGAAGTAGAGCTGCGCCGTGCCATCCGGTTCGCCCTCGGCATTGAGGCCGAGCGAGCGGCCTTCGAATCGAATGTCGCCGTCTGATATCTCGACCTGCAGGCAGTTCGACTGGCCGATGAAGCCGAAGACGAAGGGAGAATTCGGATTGTCGTAGACTTGGTCCGGTGTGCCGACCTGTTCGATCGCGCCCTGGCTCATGACCACGACGCGGTCGGCAAGCTCCAGCGCCTCATCCTGGTCGTGGGTGACGAAGACGGTGGTGTGTCCGGTACGGTCGTGGATATCGCGCAGCCATTTGCGCAGATCCTTGCGCACCTGGGCGTCGAGCGCGCCGAAAGGCTCGTCGAGCAGCAGCACGTTCGGCTCCACGGCCATGGCGCGGGCGAGCGCCACGCGCTGGCGCTGGCCGCCGGAAAGCTGGGCCGGGTAGCGTTTTTCGAGACCGGAAAGCTGGACGAGGTCGAGCAGTTCGAGCGCCCGCCTGCGGATATCGGCCTTCGGCGGCCGCCGCGCGCTGTTTCTGACCTTGAGGCCGAAGGAGACGTTTTCGAGCACCGTCATGTAGCGGAAAAGTGCATAATGCTGGAAGACGAAGCCGATATTGCGCTGCTGCACAGTCTTCTTCGAGGCATCCTCGTCGCCGAAGAAGATCAGCCCCTCCGTCGGGCTTTCGAGGCCGGCGATCAGCCGCAGCAATGTCGTTTTGCCGGAGCCCGAAGGGCCGAGCAGTGCGATCAGCTCGCCGGAGCGGATGTCGAGCGAGACATCGTGCAGCGCCGGAAAACGATCGAATTCCTTGCGAATGTTTTGAACGCGTACTTCCATTCCAATTCCTTCAGTGCCGCCGGCTGGCGGCGATTTCCGCGCTATAGCGCATTTCAAGCAGCGTCTTCAAAACAAGAGTCACGAGCGCGAGCAAGGCCAAAAGTGTCGCGACGGCAAAAGCGCCGGTGAAATTATACTCGTTATAGAGAATTTCCACCTGCAGCGGCATGGTGTTCGTCTGGCCGCGGATGTGGCCCGACACCACCGAGACGGCGCCGAATTCGCCCATGGCGCGGGCGTTGCAGAGAAGCACGCCATAGAGCAGGCCCCATTTGATATTCGGCAGCGTCACGTGCCAGAAGGTCTGCCAGCCGCTGGCGCCGAGCGAAAGGGCGGCCTCCTCGTCGGCCGTTCCCTGTTCCTGCATCAGCGGGATCAGCTCGCGGGCGACGAAGGGGAAGGTGACGAACATGGTGGCGAGGATCAACCCCGGGACGGCAAACAGGATCTTGATGTCGTGAGCGCTGAACCACTGGCCGAGCCAGGTATTGGCGCCGAACAGCAGAACGAAGACCAGGCCCGATATGACAGGTGAGACCGAGAAGGGCAGGTCGATCAGCGTCGTCAGGAAAGCCTTGCCCTTGAACTCGAATTTGGCGATCGCCCAGGCGGCGACGACCCCGAAGACGAGGTTAAGAGGCACGCTGACGCCGGCAACGATCAGCGTCAGGCGGATCGCCGAGAAGGTCTCGGCGTCTGCGAGCGCTTCGAAGAAAGGGCCGGCTCCCTTGCGGAAGGCCTCGACGAAGACGGCGGCGAGCGGAAGAAGCAGGATCAGCAGCAGGAAGACCAGCGAGAGGATGATCAAGGTGAAGCGCGCGATCCGGTTTTCGGTGGTCACCGACCGCAGCTTCGCCGGTTGAGCGGTCGCATCAAGCGCCATAGCCGTACCTCCGCCTGCTCCAGCTCTGGATGAGATTGATGACCAGCAGCAGGGCGAACGAGAGGACCAGCATGATCGCCGCAATGCCCGTCGCTGCCGCGTAATTATATTCTTCGAGTTTGATGATGATCAGCAGCGGCGCGATCTCCGATTTGAACGGCAGGTTGCCGGCGATGAAGATGACCGAGCCGTATTCGCCGACGCCGCGGGCAAAGGCGAGCGCGAAGCCGGTGAGCACGGCGGGCGCCAGCCCCGGCAGCAGCACGCGGAAAATCGTCTGGAAGCGGTTGGCGCCGAGCGTTGCCGCGGCCTCCTCCACTTCCTTGTCGATTTCCTCCATGACGGGCTGCACGGTGCGCACCACGAAGGGCAGGCCGACGAAGATCAGCGCCACGACGATACCGGCAGGCGTGAAGGCGATCTTGATGCCGAGCGGCGTCAGGAACTGGCCGATCCAGCCGTTCGGCGCGTAGAGCGTCGCCAGTGCGATGCCGGCAACGGCGGTCGGCAGCGCGAAGGGCAGGTCGACCATGGCATCGATGATGCGCTTGCCGGGGAAACGGTAACGGACCAGCACCCAGGCGAGGACGATGCCGAACACGGCATTGACGATCGCGGCGATGAAGGCGCTGCCGAAGCTGATGCGCAGTGCGTTCAGCGTGCGCTGATCGAGCGCGATCGACCAGAATTTCTCCCAGCCGAGCGCGCTCGACCGGACGGCAAGGCCCGAGAGCGGGATGAGGATCAGTAGGGTGAGCCAGGTCAAGGTAAGGCCGAGCGCCATTCCGAAACCCGGAATGACGCTCGGCCGTTTGAACCGCCACCGCGTGGGGCTATGTGCTTTCATGAAGTCTATTATTGGGCCGGCTTGTAGATTTGGTCAAATACGCCGCCGTCGCCGAAGAATTTAGGCTGTGCGCTCTTCCAGCCGCCGAAGTCGTCGATGGTCGCCAGCGTCAGCTTCGGGAAGCGGGCGATGTCAGCCGGATCGGCAGCTTCCGGCTTGATCGGCCGATAGTAGTGCTTGGCGGCAATCTTCTGGCCTTCGTCCGAATAAAGGTAGTTGAGATAGGCTTCGGCGACCTTGCGCGTGCCCTTCTTGTCCACGTTGCCGTCGACGATGGCCACTGGCGGGTCGGCGCGGATGGAGAAAGCCGGGGTCACGATCTCGAACTGGTCGGGACCGAGCTCTTTGAGCGAAAGATAGGCTTCGTTTTCCCAGGCGAGCAGCACATCGCCGAGGCCGCGCTGGACGAAGGTGGTCGTGGCGCCGCGAGCGCCGGTGTCGAGAACCGGGACGTGCTGAAGCAGCTTGGAAACGTAATCCTGCGCCTTGGCTTCGTCGCCGCCATTCGCCTGCTTGGCCCAGGCCCAGGCGGCAAGGAAGTTCCAGCGGGCGCCGCCCGAGGTCTTCGGGTTCGGGGTGATGACCTGCACGCCGTCCTTGACCAGGTCGCCCCAATCCTTGATGCCCTTCGGATTGCCCTTGCGGACGAGGAATACGATCGTCGACGTATAAGGCGTCGAATTGTTGGGGAACTTGGTCTTCCAGTCGGCCGGGATCTTGCCGGTCGCCTTGGCGATGGCGTCGATATCGCCTTCGAGGGCAAGCGTCACGACGTCGGCGTCGAGGCCGTCGATGACGGAGCGGGCCTGGGCGCCGGAACCGCCATGCGAAGCCTGGATCGTCACCGTTTCACCGCTGTCCTTTTGCCACTTGGCGGCAAAGGCGGCATTGAAATCCTTATATAATTCGCGGGTCGGATCGTAGGAAACGTTAAGCAGCGTCTGATCCGCGAATGCCGGAGCAATGCTTCCGATCGCGAAGCTGCCTGCCATGACCGCCGCCGCGAGGAGCCGGGTGAGCCGTTGTGTCTGCATGGGGAACCCTCCTGTTTTCTGTCTTAACTCTATCAAGTCAGTCGTATAATGAAACAAAGGTTCTTCCGGTTCCGGCATGGCTGTTAGAATGCCATTCCATTTAACAGCCAATTTGGAAATGGACGTGCCGAAGTTGGCCGCGGCCAATTGGCCGCCATGCCGTACCGCCACAGAGTAGTCGTGTTTTTTTGGCCACAGTTCCTCCACGAAAACGACATGGTACTGCTGATTTTTGCCAAGATTTTGCCGCGATGGCACTTGCGGATTCCTATATGGCCTCCGTTGCGGTCGTATTCGCCGACCCAACGCGGGGGCAACCCTTGAAGTGCGCCTCGCATTCCAAACCTGTTAAGGGCCATTCAAATGAATATCAGGACTATCCTTTTTGCCTCCGTTGCCGCCCTTGCCGCGGCCTCCGGAGCCCACGCAGCCGACGCCATCGTGGCGGCGGAACCCGAGCCCGTGGAATATGTTCGCGTTTGCGACGCCTACGGTACCGGCTATTTTTATATTCCGGGGACGGAAACATGCCTTTCGATCGGCGGTTACATTCGTACCGAAGTGCGTTTCGGTGACCATATTTCCGGCGACTCCGACGTAGACTTCTGGACTCGCGGTCAGGTCACCTTCCAGGCCAAGAACGACACCGAGTACGGCACGCTCACCGGCGTCATCACGTTGCGTTACAATGTCGACGATGCCTCCGACCAGGAAGCATTGCTGGATGAGGGCTACATCGATATCGCCGGTTTCCGCGTCGGTATGCTGTATAGCTGGTGGGACGACGACATGAGCGGCGAGACCGATACGCTCGCCAGCAACGAGACGAACCACAACTCGATCCGTTATCAGTACGAGAATGGCGCTTTCGCAGCCGGCATCTCGGTCGACGAGTTGGAAGAAGCCTACGCCACCAAGCCGGGCGACGGCCCGAACAACTATGGTGTCGCAGGCCAGGTCTCCTACAAGGCCGGCGCCATCAGCGCTTACCTGCTTGCCGGTTATGACACCGACACCAGCGAAGTCGCGGTCCGCGGTATCGTCTATGCCGACATCGGCCCGGGCACGCTCGGCATTGCCGGCGTATGGGCAAGCGGCGCCAACTACTACTACGAAGAGTCCGAATGGACGATCGCAGCAGAGTATGCCTTGAAGATCAACGACAAGTGGAAGGTCACTCCCGGCTTCCAGTACTTCGAAAACATCGCTCTCGAGGCTGACGGCAACGGCTTCACCGGCGGCAGCGCCTATACCACGGGTGTCACCATCGACTACCAGATCGTCGATGATCTGCGTACGAAGCTCAGCGTGCAATATCACGATGAGGACGAAGGCGACGACGACGTGTTCGGCTTCCTGCGCTTCCAGCGCGACTTCTAAGATAGTCTTATTGCAGACGAGTGGGCGCGACCTTCGGGCCGCGCCTTTTTTAATTTAGAACGATGCCCTCACACCCGTGAATCGGCGATGAAATCGGAATGGAATTCGTCGACCGTCCTTGCCTTGCGCATGGCGGCAAGCACACCATCCGATTGCAGCCGCCTGGCGATGGCGGAAAGCACGTTCAGATATTCGCCGCGATTGTTCTCTCCAAAGAGCAGCACGAAGGCGATGTCGGTCGGGATATCGTCGATCGCCTCGAAATCCAGCGGCTGGGCGAAGCGGAGGAGAAGGCCGCGCGGGCTGGTCATGCCGTCGATTGCCGCATGCGGGATGGCGATACCGTTGCCGATGCCGGTGGAGCCGAGCTTCTCACGCGCTTCGAGCGCCTTCAGGATGGTCTGGCCGTCGACGGAGAAAGCCTTGGCCGCCTTGTCGGCGATGGTCTGCAGCGCGCGCCATTTGGTCGGCGCCGACACGCCGATGAAGGTGTGTTCCGGCCGGATGATGTTGGGAAGGTTCATGTCATTCTCGATGCTGTTCGGGCTCGATACTGTTCGGGCAGCGGGAGGGAAGGGAGGTCAGTCCGGTTCCCTGAGCCGGTAGCCGACGCCGGTCTCGGTGGTGATATAGTGCGGCTGGTCCGGAAGCTGCTCGACCTTTTGCCGCAGCTGCCTGATATAGACGCGCAGATACTGCACGTCAGCCGCCGGCCCCCATACCTGCTTTAGAAGAAACTGGTGTGTCAGCACCTTG
Organism: Rhizobium ruizarguesonis; assembly: GCF_012349115.1. Classification (GTDB taxonomy): domain Bacteria; phylum Pseudomonadota; class Alphaproteobacteria; order Rhizobiales; family Rhizobiaceae; genus Rhizobium; species Rhizobium ruizarguesonis. The sequence goes on along the minus strand of NZ_PQIG01000046.1, from coordinate 91,440 downwards.
CCGGCGTGCTGGGCGAGCACGCGCAGGATGTCGTATTCCTTCGGCGACAGCTTTATTTCCTGGCCGTCGATCTTGACGATGCGCTTGACAAGATCGATCGACAGTCCGCCGGTCTGGAAGATCGCCTTTTCGCCCTGCTGCTGCAGGCGGTGGCGCAGCGCCACACGGATGCGGGCGCCGAGCTCGTTGATGCCGAAGGGCTTGGTGACGTAATCGTCGGCCCCGCTTTCCAGCGCCTTGACGATACCGGCCTCGTCGGTGCGGCTGGACAGAATGACGACGGGCATGGAAAGCCCTTCGTCGCGCCACTCCTGCAAGAGGTCATGCCCGGGCGTGTCGGGCAGGCCGAGGTCAAGCACGATGAGATCGGGCATGTCATCGGCGACCGACTGCCGGGCGGCGCTGGCGTTTGGCGCCTCGCGCACCTCGTAGCCCTGCGCGGTCAGGCCGACGCGAAGCAGCTTGCGGATCGGAGGCTCGTCGTCGACGACGAGGATTTTGACGGCTGAACCGGTCATCGGAGTTCATCCAGTTTCGGAATGTCGTTGGGTTTCGGCAGGCGGATGGTGAAGACGGCGCCCGGACGGCCCGTCCGGTTGCCGGCGGTGATCGTGCCGCCCATCGCCTCGATGAAGCCACGGCAGATGGAAAGGCCAAGCCCTGTGCCGGCGCGCACCTGATCGCCCTTGCGCACGCGGTAGAAGGTGTCGAAGACGCGGTTAAGATCGGCCGGCGGAATACCCGGGCCTTCGTCCGAGACCTGCACGACGACGTTGTCGGCATCGGCCCAGCCCTCGATGTGGATGACCGATCCCTCGGGCGCGTATTTCGCCGCATTGTCGAGCAGGTTGAAGATCACCTGCTCGAAGAGCACAGGATCGACGCGCACCATCGGCAGGTCGGCGGGAATGCTCATCTCGGTCTTATGGCCGTCGAGGATCTTTGCGGCACGGCGAAGCGCGCTGCCGACGATATCGCCGGCATAATGCAGCGCGGAGTTCGGCTCCATCGCGCCGGATTCGATCTTGGTCATGTCGAGCAGGTTGGCGATGAAGCGGTTGAGGCGTTCGGATTCGTCGACGACGGTCGACAGCAGATCGCTGCGGTCCTCCTCCGGCATCGAGGCGAAATAGTCGCGCAGCGTGCCGGCGGCGCCGAGGATGGCGGCCAGCGGTGTCTTCAGGTCATGCGAGATCGAAGTCAGCAGGGCTGAGCGCAGCCGGTCGGCTTCGGCCCCAAGCCTTGCCCGGTCGACATCGGCGACGAGCTGGACGCGCTCGATGGCAAGGGCGGCCTGGTCTGCCAGCGCATCGAGCAGCCGCTGCTGCTCCGGCGTCAGCAGCGGCCCGTCGCGGCGGTCGCTGTCGAGGCCGATGACGCCGACGGCGGTGCGCCCGGTTCTGAGCGGCACGTAAAGGCGTTTGGCGCCGGGCAGGGTGTCGGCGCCACGGCCGGCCGCGTGATTGTGTTCCCAGGCCCAGCGGGCGGCGGCGATATCGGCATCGTCGAGCGTGTCGTCGGGCGGATAACCGGCTTTGACCGCAATGGTGCCTTCTTCCGGCAGCAGCAGCACGACGCGGACCTTCAGCATCGAGGCAAGCTGGAAGGCGGTCGCCCAGAGCACGTCGTCGAGCGTGCCGGTGCCGGCGAGCTTTTTCGAGAAGAGATAGAGGTCTTCGGTCGTGCGCGCCCGCTGGCGGGCGGCGGCGGCCTGGCGCTGCACGGTTGCGGTCAGGTTGCTGGCGATGATGGCGACGCCCAGGAAGAAGAACAGGGCAAGCACGCTTTCCGGATCGCTGATCGTCAACGTGTAGCGCGGCGGCAGGAAGAAGAAGTTGAAGGACAGCGCGCTGAGGATGCAGCTGTAAAGGGCCGGCCGCAGGCCGTGGAGGACGGCGGAGGTCAGCACCGCCATCAGGAAGACGAGAGCGAGGTTGCGCACGTCGAGCACCTGGTCGAGCACGACGCTAACGCCGAGCGCGATAGCGACATAGCCGGTTGCCAGCAGGTAGGCCCTGAAATCCAGTGGCGGCGCGGTGACGGCGGCCTTGACGCCGCGCGTGGTGGTGCCGTCCTTCTCATTCCCTGAAATGACGTGGACGCTGATCTCTCCGGCCCTGCGGATCAACTCGTCGGTGATCGAGCGGCTCCACCAGTCGCGCCATGTCGGCTTCTTCGGGGCGCCGATGACGATGTGGGTGACGTTATTGGCGGTGGCGTGACCGACGAGCTCTTCGGCGACCTCGCGGCCGGGAAGGGTGATCGCCTCGCCGCCGAGCTGCTCGGCAAGGCGCAGCGTCGATGCGACCGTGTCACGCTCGGCCTCGCTCAGATTGATCGAGCGGTTGGTCTCGATATAGACGGCGGCCCAGGGCGCGCGCAGGCGCGAGGCCATGCGGGCGGCGTAGCGCACCAATGACGCTGAGCGCGGATGGTGGTCGACCGAGACGAGTACGCGCTCGCTCGCCGCCCAGGGGCCGGATATGGCATGGGCCTGCATATGGGTGAGCAACTGATCGTCGACGCGCTGGGCAGTTTTGCGCAGCGCGAGTTCCCTCAGCGCCGTCAGGTTGCCGGGGGTGAAGTAGTTGGTGAGCGCCCGCTCGGCCGTGCGCGCCATATAGACCTTGCCGTCATGCAGCCGCTTGATCAAATCATCCGGCGTCAGATCGATGATCTCGACGTCGTCGGCAAGGTCGATGATCGAGTCCGGCACCGTCTCGCGCACGCGGATGCGGGTAATCTGTGAAACGACGTCGTTCAGGCTCTCGACATGCTGAATGTTCAGCGTCGTATAGACGTCGACGCCGCGATCGAGCAATTCCTTGACGTCGAGGTAGCGCTTCGGATGGCGGCTGCCCTCGGCATTGGTGTGGGCGAGTTCGTCGACCAGCACGAGATCCGGCCGGCGGGCGAGGATGCCGTCGAGGTCCATTTCCTCGAGCGGCCGGCCCTTGTAGCTGATTTCGACGCGGGGGATGATCTCGAAGCCGGCGACGAGCGCCTCGGTCTCCTTGCGGCCGTGGGTTTCGACGACGCCGATGACGACATCGAGACCATCGGCGATCTTGGCGCGGCCGGAGACGAGCATCTCATAGGTCTTGCCGACACCGGGGGCGGCACCCAGAAAGATCTTCAGACGGCCGCGCGTTTCAGCCCGGGCTTTTTCGAGAAGCGCATCGGGCGAGGGCCTGCCGGCCTGGTCGCGATTGTCGTCTGGCATGCGTATGGTCTTTCTGCAAATGCCTGCCGGGGCGGGCGCTACCGCGGATGGGAATGAACGGGTGCGCCCAGCCTGGCAGGGTCACTGAGTCATAGAAGCATCAAGGGTCTGGTTCAACGCCAGAACATTGACTGTAGGTTCGCCGAGAATGCCGAGTTCGCGGGCTTGAACGGCGCCGTCGACCAGTGCCTTGACCTTGGCTTCATCCATGCTGCGTGCCTTGGCGACGCGCGGTACCTGGAAATAGGCCGCTTCCGGCGAGATATGGGGGTCGAGGCCGCTGCCCGAAGCGGTGACGAGGTCGGCGGGGACTTCGGCCGTCGGGTTCGCCGCCTTGGCTGCCTCGTAATCACCCTTGACGCGGTCGATCAGCTTCTGGCTGGTCGGGCCGAGGTTAGAGCCGGTGGAGGCGGCCGCATTGTAGCCGTCGCCGGCGGCCGAAGGGCGGCCGTGGAAATACTTGTCGCTGGTGAAGGCCTGACCGATCAGCGTCGAGCCGATCACCTGGCCGTTCTTCTCGATCAGGCTGCCGTTCGCCTGGGTCGGGAAGAGGGCCTGGGCAGCACCCGTCATGGCGAGCGGGTAGAGAAGGCCGGTTATGGCGGTGGTGGCGACGATCATGACGATTGCCGGACGAAGTTCTTTCAGCATTGTCTTACTCCTTGGAGTGTTCTTTTGCGAAGAGCTCCGGTTCCGATCCTCTCGGAACCGGGATGGCTCCAGGCCTTAGGCGAGGCCGAGGGCTGCGACAGCCATGTCGATCGCCTTGATGCCGATGAAGGGGACGATGATGCCGCCGGCACCATAAATCAGCAGGTTGCGCGACAGCAGCGCGCCGGCGCCGATCGGACGGTAGCGGACACCCTTCAATGACAGCGGGATCAGTGCGATGATGATCAGCGCATTGAAGATGATCGCCGAGAGGATGGCGCTTTGCGGCGTCGACAATCCCATGATGTTGAGCACGCCGAGCTGCGGGTAGAAGGTCAGGAACATCGCCGGGATGATGGCGAAGTACTTGGCAATGTCGTTGGCGATCGAAAACGTCGTCAGCGCGCCGCGCGTCATCAGGAGCTGCTTGCCGATCTCGACGATCTCGATGAGCTTCGTCGGATCGCTATCGAGATCGACCATGTTGCCGGCCTCGCGGGCGGCGACGGTGCCGGTGTTCATGGCGACGCCGACATCGGCCTGGGCAAGTGCGGGCGCATCGTTGGTGCCGTCGCCGCACATGGCGACAAGCTTGCCCTTCGACTGTTCCTCGCGCATCAGCGCCAGCTTCATCTCCGGCGTCGCCTGGGCGAGGAAGTCGTCGACGCCGGCTTCGGCTGCGATGGCGGCTGCCGTCAGCGGGTTATCGCCTGTGATCATCACGGTGCGGATGCCCATGCGACGCAGCTCGGTGAAGCGCTCGCGGATGCCGCCCTTGACGATATCCTTGAGCTGGATGACGCCGAGCAGCCTGCCGTCGCGGGCAACGGCCAGCGGCGTGCCGCCTGATTTGGCGACTTCGTCGGCGATCGACTGCAGTTCGCGCACGACCTCGCTGCCGTTTTTCGAGGATGAATCGCCATTGACATAGGTCAGCACGGCATCGACCGCACCCTTGCGGATCGAGGCTCCTTCGAGATCGACGCCGCTCATGCGGGTCTGGGCGGTGAAGGGCACGAAGGTTGCTTTCAGGCTTGCCATGTCGCGGCCGCGGATCGCGTATTTCTCCTTGGCGAGCACGACGATGGAACGGCCTTCCGGCGTTTCGTCGGCAAGCGAGGCGAGCTGGGCGGCATCGGCGAGATCCTGTTCGGAAACGCCGCGGACCGGACGGAAGGTCGTCGCCTGGCGATTGCCGAGCGTGATCGTGCCCGTCTTGTCGAGCAGCAGTGTGTCGACGTCGCCGGCGGCTTCGACCGCGCGGCCGGACATGGCGAGCACGTTGAAGCGGACGAGGCGGTCCATGCCGGCGATGCCGATTGCCGAGAGCAGCGCGCCGATCGTCGTCGGGATCAGGGTGACGAAGAGGGCGACGAGCACGATGATCGGGATCGAGCCGCCGGCATAGATGGCAAAGCTCGGGATCGTCGCGGTGGCGAGCACGAAGATCAGCGTCATGCCGGCGAGCAGAATGTTGAGCGCGATCTCGTTCGGCGTCTTCTGGCGTTCCGCACCTTCGACGAGCGCAATCATCCGGTCGATGAAGGTCGAGCCGGCAGCCGCGGTGATGCGGACACGGATCCAGTCGGACAGCACCTGCGTGCCGCCGGTAACGGCCGAGCGGTCGCCGCCGGATTCGCGGATGACAGGGGCGGATTCGCCTGTTATCGCCGCTTCGTTGACGGAGGCCACACCTTCGATCACCTCGCCGTCCGAGGGGATGATGTCGCCGGCCTCGACGAGCACGAGATCGCCGACCTTGAGGCTGGTGCCCGGCACCATGCGGTAGCCACTGCCATTGTTGGCGGTGAGCAGCTTCGCCTGGGTTTCGGTGCGCGCCTTGCGCAGCGAATCCGCCTGCGCCTTGCCGCGGCCTTCGGCGACGGCTTCGGCGAAATTGGCAAAGAGCACGGTGAACCAGAGCCAGAGATTGATCTGGAACGAGAAGCCGAGATTGCCGTTGCCTGCTACGAGATCGCGCAGGAAGAGGACGGTGGTCAGCACCGAGACCGTGGCCACGACGAACATGACCGGGTTTCTGGCAAGCGCGCGGGGGTTCAGCTTCTTGAAAGCGGCGCCCACCGCCGGAATGAGGATGCGACTATCCATGATACTCGCGGATTTTGCCTGGCTCATAAGAGACTCCAGCTTTGAAACGAGGGTGGCGAACCGGGAGCCGGTCAGCCCTGTAGGATCTTGAATGCGGCGACGATGACGAGGAGGCCTGCCATCATCACCAGGATGATGTCGGAGGCGCGGGCCGTCGGGCCATTTCGTCGTCCCGGCGCACCGGAACGAGGGTGGAAGGCATTGCGGAGCCTGTGACGGAGGATCATGACATCACCTCAGAAGGTCTGCCCCGCGATCGCAACCAGGTGTTCGACGATCGGGCCGAGCGCCAGTGCCGGGAAGAAGGTCAGACCGCCGACGATCAGGATCGTGCCGACGAGAAGGCCGACGAAGAGCGGACCGTCCGTCGGGAAGGTGCCCGCCGAGGCTGGGACCGTCTTCTTGGCGATCAGCGAGCCGGCGATTGCAAGCGCCGGGATGATGACCAGGAAGCGGCCAGCGAGCATGCCGATGCCGAGAGTGATGTTGTACCAGGGCGTATTGCCGGTCAGGCCGCCGAATGCCGAGCCGTTGTTGGCCGCAGCCGACGTATAGGCATAGAGAATCTCGGAGAAACCGTGCGGGCCGGCGGTGCCGACGGAGGCGACGGCGGAAGGCAGCACGGTGGCGATCGCGGTGAAGACCAGCATGGCGAGCGGCAGGCAGAGGATGGCGAGAACGGCCATTTTCATTTCCTTCGCCTCGATCTTCTTGCCGAGATATTCCGGCGTGCGGCCGACCATCAGGCCGGCGACGAAGACGGCGACGATGATGAAGAGCAGGATGCCGTAGAAGCCCGCGCCGACACCGCCGACGATGATCTCGCCGAGCTGCATGTTGATTAGCGGGATCAGGCCGCCAAGCGCGGTAAAGCTGCCATGCATGGCATTGACCGCGCCGCAGGAGGCGGCCGTGGTAATGACCGCAAACAGCGATGACAGGGCGACGCCGAAGCGGACTTCCTTGCCTTCCATATTGCCGCCGCCAAGACCGAAGGCATGCATCAGCGGGTTGCCGGCAGCTTCAGCCCAATAGGTCACGATGACGCCTGCGACGAACAGCACGCCCATCGTGGCAAGGATCGCCCAGCCCTGGCGCTGGTTGCCGACCATGCGGCCGAAGACGTTGGTCAAAGCCGCGCCGATCGCGAAGATCGAGACCATCTGGATGAGATTGGAGATCGCGTCGGGATTTTCGAACGGATGGGCCGAATTGGCGTTGAAGAAGCCGCCGCCATTGGTGCCGAGCATCTTGATCGCAAGCTGCGAGGCGACGGGGCCGACGGCAATCGTCTGCTGCGCGCCTTCGAGCGTGGTCGCATTGACATAGGCGCCAAGCGTCTGCGGTACGCCGAGATAGACGTAGACGATGGTCAGCACGATGCAGATCGGCAGCAGGATGTAGAACGTGCCGCGGATCATATCGACCCAGAAATTGCCGATCGCCTTGCCCGACGCCCGTGCGAAGGCACGGATGAAGGCGACAGCGATCGCCATGCCGGTCGCGGCCGACAGGAAGTTCTGCACCGTGAAGCCGGCCATCTGGGTCAGATACGACATGGTGCTTTCGCCGCCGTAATTCTGCCAGTTGGTGTTGGTGGGAAAGCTGACGGCGGTGTTGAACGAAAGCTCCGGCGGGACGGCGGCCATGCCGGCCGGATTATAGGGCAGGATGTCCTGGAAGCGCAGGAGCGCGTAGAGGATAAGCACACCGAGCAGGTTGAACATCAGCATCGCGAAGGCATAGGAGGTCCAATGCTGCTCCTCGCGCTCGCTGGTGCCGGCAATGGCGTAAAGCCCCCGTTCGATCGGAACGAGGACCGGGGAGAGGAATGTGCGCTCGCCATTGTAGACACGCGTCATGTAACCGCCGAGCGGTTTGACGAGCACGAGGACGATCCCGCAGTAAAGCAGGATCTGAAGCCATCCGTTGAGGGTCATTTGGGGTAACTTTCAATTCCCGGCTGCTTCTCGCTCGCGGATGCGCGACCTCAGAAGCGCCAGTTCTCTTCAAAAGCGTTCTGGGCGAAGGAGAGCGTAGGTGAGGTAAACGGTGAGAAACACGGTTACGGCACCGCTCAAGACATAATCGAGGGTCATCGTCGTTTCTCCTGTCAAAGCCTGTCGCAGGCTCGGGTGTAGGCAAAGCACAGCGCAAAGAATATGATCGCCGTGCCAAGTAGAATGATATCCATCATGATCGTGACTCCTGTTGTTCTTCTTGGAGTCAGACAAGACAAAGGGCGCTGGGAGGCCGCCTTTCATGCTTTCTGGCGTGGAGATGATCTTTCGATCTCTCGGCCATGAATATGGAGCCGAAGCGCATAAAGGTTCGAGACGGACGACAGGCCATCTATATAAAAATCTTATAAATGCCCTTATGGGGCCGCTCGCCGTCGGATCAGGCTGGTGCAGGTTTCGGACGGGCCGCTGCCGTCACTGAGCCTCGGGAAGTACGAGTGAGCATTTTTTCATTTGTTGAGCAAAAGCCTTCGCAATCTGGTTGAATTGGGAAGGCTTCGGGCTTTATAGTCAGCTGCAACACTGCCCGATGGAGTCATGGGCAAGCCACTAGGGAAGGAAACCGACGATGACCAAAGTCCGCGCGCTTGTCCTCGAGCGCCAGCATGAGCTTGCGCTCCGCGATATCGATCTGCCGCTCGAAACCGGCCCCGGCGAGGTGAAGATCAGGATCCACACGGTCGGCGTCTGCGGTTCGGACGTGCATTATTACACGCACGGCAAGATCGGCCCCTTCGTCGTCAACGCGCCGATGGTGCTCGGCCATGAGGCGGCGGGCACGGTGGTCGAGGTCGGCGCCGGCGTCACCCATCTGAAAGTCGGCGACCGCGTCTGCATGGAGCCTGGCATTCCCGATCCGAATTCCAAGGCAAGCCGGCTCGGCATGTACAATATCGACCCGGCCGTCACCTTCTGGGCGACCCCGCCAATCCACGGCGTGCTGACGCCGGAGGTCGTGCATCCCGCCAATTACACCTTCAAGCTGCCCGACAATGTCAGCTTTGCCGAAGGCGCCATGGTCGAGCCCTTTGCCGTCGGCATGCAGGCGGCGAGCAAGGCGAAAATTGTGCCGGGCGACACTGCCGTCATCCTCGGCGCCGGGCCGATCGGCACGATGGTGGCGATCGCGGCCCTTGCCGGCGGCTGCTCCCGCGCGATCGTTGCCGATCTCGCCCAGCCGAAGCTCGATATCGCCGCACAGTACCAGGGTGTCATTCCGGTCAATATCCGCGAGAAGAACCTGGTCGAAGAGGTCGGCCGGCTGACCGACGGCTGGGGCGCCGATGTCGTCTTCGAATGCTCCGGTTCGCCGAAGGCCTGGGAGACGATCATGGCGCTGCCGCGCCCGGGCGGCGTCATCGTCGTCGTCGGCCTGCCGGTCAACCCGATCGGCTTCGACGTCTCGACGGCATCCACCAAGGAAATCCGCATCGAGACGGTGTTCCGCTATGCGCACCAGTATGAGCGCTCTATCGCGCTGCTCGGCTCGGGACGCGTCGATCTGAAGCCGCTGATATCAGAGACCTTCAAATTCGAGGACTCGATCACGGCGTTTGATCGCGCCGTCGAGGCGCGGCCGAGCGACGTGAAGCTGCAGATCGTGATGGACTAGAGCATGATGCCGAAAAGTGTGATCGGTTTTCGGACGACATCATGCTCCAACTATATAATTTAGAACAGGATTCAGATTTTAGGCCGACCCGGCCTAAAATTATCCTGTTCTAGGACGCCATACCGCTATGAGTGCCTGGCGCTCAGTTTCATCTTGCGAAAGGCAAGAGCCGCGGCTGCGACGACAGCCGCGGCTCCGACTGCGATCAACAGGTGGCGGTGAAGCGGAAGGTGGCCCAATGTCTGTTCGATGCCGTGCCCGAACACATAACCGAGCGCCGTGAACAGCTGCCCCCACACCAGCGCGGCCACGGCATTCAGGATGATGAATTTCCCGGTCGCAATTCGCGTTGTCCCGATGACGATCGGGCTGATCGTCCGCAACCCAACCAGGAAACGAAACGCAAGGATGAAGCCTGTGGGATATCGTTCCAGGAGCCGGGTTGCGCGCGCCAGCGCCGGTGTTTCCATCAGCCGGCGGACGAGACCCCATCGAGCCGCATAACGGCCGGCGAAGAACCAGAACTGATCGCCGGCGAAGGATCCTGCCGTTGCCGCAAGCGACGCCGACCAATAGGTCAGCAGCCCGCGGTGGGAAATGACGCCGCCAAGGAAGGCGGCTGTTTCGCCTTCGAAGGCTGCACCCAGAAATATCGCCAAAAGGCCGTAGTGCTCGATCAGCAGTTCGATAGACACTCAGCCGCCTCCAGCTGTCGCTTTCCAAGCATCAATTCATCGCTAAACCGGCTTCAAATCCCCAAGCAGCGTCGGGATCAGCTCCGACACCGTCGGATGGATCGGCACCGACCATTGCAATGCCGGATACGTCGTTCCCGCATTCATCGCGTCTACGATGCCGTGGATCACCTCGTCGCCTTCGATGCCGAGGATCGCCGCACCGAGGATTTTTTTAGTCTCGGCGTCGGCGATCACCTTCATGAAGCCCTTGGTCTCGCCGCGCTCGTTGGCGCGGCCGACGCGGCTCATCGGCCGGGTCGAGATCATGATCTTGCGTCCCGAGGCGCGCGCCTGCTTTTCCGTCATGCCGACGCGGCCAAGCGGCGGGTCGATATAAAGCGCATAGGCCAGGATGCGGCTTGAGACCTTGCGGTCGTCGCCGTCGAGCAGATTGGCGGCGGCGATCTCGAAATCATTGTAGGAGGTGTGGGTGAAGGCGCCGTGGCCATTGCAGTCGCCGAGCGCCCAGATGCCGTCGACATTGGTGGCAAGCCTGTCGTCGACGGTGATATAGCCATGCTTGTCGGTGACGACGCCGGCGGCATCGAGGCCGAGATCGTCGGTGTTCGGCTTGCGGCCGGTGGCGATCAGCACATGGCTCGCATCGATCCTCGCTGAATCGGTGGCGACCGTTATTCCGTCGCTGTTCCTGGAAAAGGCGATGTCGCTGGCGCCGGTATGAATGTCGATGCCCTCCGAGCGCAGGACATCGGCGATCGCATCGGATATATCCTCATCCTCACGCGATGCGAGCTTCGGGCCATGCTCGATGACGCTGACTTCGGCGCCGAAGCGGCGATACATCTGCGCGAACTCCAGCCCGATATAGCTGCCGCCGATGACGGCCAGATGCCGTGGCAGCGTGTCGAGATGGATGATCGAGGTGCTGGTGAGATAGTCGATATCGTTGATCCCGGGCAGGTCGGGGATGACCGGCCGCGCGCCGACATTGAGGAAGATGCGCGGTGCGGTCAGCGTCTCGCCGTTGACGCTGACGGTCTTCGGGTCCTCGAAACGGGCGTGGCCGTAGATTACGGTCATGCCGTCCATGCCGGCGAACCAGCCGATCAGGCCGTTGCGGGCATTCATGGTCACGGTTTCGGCACGGGCCCTGACCACCTTCATGTCGATGGCGATCTCGCCTGGGATATTGACGCCGTAAACCGCGCCCCTTCTTGCGACATGGGCGGCGCGGGCGCTGGCGACCAGCGTCTTCGTCGGCATGCAGCCGGCATTGACGCAGGTGCCGCCGAGGAACTTGCGCTCGATCAGCGCCACCTTCATGCCCTTTTCGACCATGCGGGCGGCGAGGAAAGGGCCGGCCTGGCCGCCCCCGATAACGATGGCGTCGAAGCTCTTCATGACACGACCACGATCAGCAGCGCGCCGATGACGGCGACGGCATCTTCGATGAGAGCGGCCGGCAGGTCCTTGCCGAAGGACCCGGCAAGCCTGCTGCGGACGGCGGCGCCACCATATGTGCCGATGACTGCGCCGATCACGCCGGCAATCAGCCCGCCGAAGAGCAGGCTGCTGGCGGCGCCAATCGTGGCGCCGGCCAGCGCACCCATGACGATGCGGGCGCCGAACTGCACCGGCACCTTGCGCGACGGCGTGGATGGCAGTTGATCGGTGATCAGTTCGACGACGGCGAGGATCGTAAAGATCCACGGCGTCCACTGGTAACCCATGAACGCAAGCGGCGTCTGCGAGACATCGAACGAGCCAAGTGCGGCGCCCCAGGCGATGGCGGCCGGAGCGGTCATGGCGCGAAGGCCTGATATGACACCGATCAGCAATGCAAGAAGCAGAAACATATGCGATCCCTCTTTTGCAGGCTCCTCTGCCGCAGTCGAAAGGTTGCACATTGTCAGGCGCGTGGCAAATCGCCCTTTCGCGCCAAGGGACTAGTTCGCAAAGGCGGCAATGCCTGTGATCGCCCGGCCGATGATCAGCGCGTGGATGTCATGCGTGCCCTCATAAGTGTTGACCACTTCGAGGTTGACGAGATGGCGGGCGATGCCAAATTCGTCGGAGATGCCGTTGCCGCCGAGCATGTCGCGGGCCGCCCGCGCCATCTCCAGCGCCTTGCCGCAGCTGTTGCGCTTGAGGATCGAGGTCAGCTCCACCGGCGGATGGCCTTCCTCCTTCATGCGGCCAAGCCGCAGGCAGCCCTGAAGGCCGAGCGCGATCTCCGCCGCCATGTCGGCGAGCTTCTTCTGGATCAGCTGGTTGGCGGCTAGCGGCCGGCCGAACTGCTTGCGCTCCAGCGTATATTGCCGGGCTCTCGCATAACAATCCTCGGCAGCACCGAGTGCGCCCCAGGCGATGCCGAAGCGGGCCGAGTTGAGGCAGGTGAACGGTCCCTTGAGGCCTGTCACATCAGGCAGAAGGTTTTCTTCAGGGACAAAGACCCCGTCCATCACCACTTCGCCGGTGATCGAGGCGCGCAGTCCCACCTTGCCGTGGATGGCGGGAGCCGAAAGCCCTTTCCAGCCCTTTTCGAGGATGAAGCCGCGGATGAGGCCATCCTCGGTCTTTGCCCAGACGACGAAGACATCGGCGATCGGTGCGTTGGAGATCCAGGTCTTCGAGCCGGTCAGGCTGTAGCCGCCGTCGACCTTTTTGGCACGTGTCGCCATCGAGCCGGGGTCGGAGCCGTGATCCGGTTCGGTCAGACCGAAGCAGCCGATCCATTCGCCGGTGGCGAGTTTCGGCAGGTATTTCAGCTTCTGCGCCTGCGACCCGAAGGTTTCGATCGGCACCATCACAAGCGAGGACTGCACGCTCATCATCGAGCGGTAACCGCTGTCGACCTTTTCGACCTCGCGGGCGATCAGGCCGTAGGCGACGTAACCGAGGCCGGCGCCGCCATAATCCGGCGAGATCGTCGGGCCGAGCAGCCCGAGTTCGCCCATTTCGCGGAAGATCTCAGGATCGGTCTTTTCATTGCGGAAGGCGTCGAGAACGCGGGGGGCAAGCTTTTCCTGCGCATAGGCGTGGGCGGTGTCCTGCACCATGCGCTCTTCGCTGGTCAGCTGCTCCACCAGGCGGAACGGATCGGCCCAGTCGAAAACTTCGCGCGTATGCTGCATGGCGGTGTCTCCTCAGCTTGCCTCGCTCAAGTTGGCCATAGACCCGCCAGCCGACCGCGTCAACAGAAGGTGGTCGCACCGAAAAGACGGGCCACGCCATCTTTTCAAAAGCGTCGGCATGATCCACTTTGCCCGCGATCGATTCTGGAACGAGGAGGCGGAAATGTCGTCAAGCGATCTGTTCGTATCGGCCGAAGGCGCCGAATGGGTCAATCCCGAGCCCGGCGTCGTCAGGCGCATCATGACCTATCTGCCCGAGATGATGATGGTGGAAGTGGCCTTCGAAAGCGGCGCCGTGGGTGCGGCCCATTCGCATCCGCACATCCAGGCGAGCTATGTCGCCGAAGGCAGTTTCGAAGTGACGATCGATGGCCGGACCGAGGTGCTCAAGCAGGGCGGCAGCTTCATCGTGCCCCCCAATCTCATGCATGGCGTCAAGGCGCTGGAAAAGGGCCGGCTGATCGATGCATTCACTCCGCACCGGGCCGAATTCCTGAAATAGCTGGCATGATGCCACTCATGATCTAAACGTCCGCTCTTGTCCGGCGCGCCGGGCCGGCGGCAGTGACATAGGGCGGCACGAAGCGCGCATCCTCGCCGCGTACCGCCTCGCGGAGGAAATCGATGACGGCGCGCACGCGCGGCGCCTGTTTCAGGTCGCGATGGCAGGTGATCCAGTAATGGCGCTTGAGGTCGATCTCGTCTGGCAGCACGCGCACGAGCTCGGGATAACGGCTGGCGAAGAAATAGGGCAGGATGCAGAGGCCGAGGCCGTTCCTCGTGGCGGTCAGCTGCGCAAAGATGCTCGAGCTCTGGAATTGCGGCTTGATGCGCGGGTGCACGTCGCCAAGGTAATCGAGGCCCGGCGCGAAGATCATTTCCTCGATATAGCTGACGAAGGGATGGCTGAGCAGGTCTTCGCGGGAGGTGATGTCGGGCGCCTTGGCCAGATAATCGCGCGAGCCGTAGACCTGCAGGTGATAATCCGTCAGCTTCTCGGCGAAATACGCCCCGCCCTTCGGTTCGTCGAGCACGACGGAAAGATCGGCCTCCTTGCGCGACAGCGACATGATCTGCTGGATCGTCACCAGTTCGAGCGCCAGATGCGGATGCTGGGCGGCAAACTGCGGCAAGACGGTTGCGAAGAAGAAATTGGCAAAACCCTCCGGCGCACTCAGCCGCACGAGGCCGCGCTGCGCCATTGAGCCGTCGGCGAGGTCGGCGCGCAGCCGTTCGGTCTCCTGCTCCATCTTCTCGGCCGTCTCGACGAAGCGCGTGCCCATGGCGGTCAGGACGTAGCCGCGCGGATTGCGCTCGAACAGCTTGACCTTGAGGGTGAACTCCAGCCGGTCGATGCGGCGCGAGACGGTGGCATGGCTGGAGCGCAGCTGGCGGGCCGCCGTCGACAGCTGGCCAGTGCGGGCGACGGCTAGAAAAAACTGCAGATCGTCCCACGTAAACTGCGGTGGATTGTTCATCGCGGTCCCCCTCTGTTCAAAAACCAATAATGAATTGCGCAATTTTCCGCACCTGCCATCCCGTCATCATCGCTATGAGCAGAAGGCCGATGCGACGCCGTTCAAACTCGCACAGTAAAAACCCCCGTGGCTTAACAGACCACGGCTAAGACTTCCCCGCGAACTTCTTCGATAATACGCCCAAAAGGAGTTCGCCCCCATGTTTGCGGATAGTACGGTTTTCATGGTTGGTGCCGGGGCAAGCGTTGAGGAAAAATCAACCGCTTCGGCCGAAGCCTGGATCATCATCGCTTACATCCGCATCCTCACCCAACGCCTGGCAAGATACTACATTCATTGAATTCTTTTCGATGCAGGCTCTGAGGTTTCTTGGAGGATATATTAATTCTTCTTAAGTACTATTGAATATGGTTAATATTATGTTAACCTTAAAGAGATCCGAGGCGATTAGTACCTTTTCAAGCCGGAAATTTGAAACATGAAGCTTTCGCAAATAATATCTCCAGCTATGTCTGAATATAGGCTGAGAAGTGGTTCTCGCCTGAATCAAACAATACTGTGCGTGGTATTTGCGGCAATTGTTCCATTGACGCCGGCGGCAGAAGAGTTACCTGCGCCCACGGAACCGGTCTCGGTTGTGACATCTGGTGAGACTTTGGCCCGGCAGCCGCAATTGTTGCGTGATGTTCTTCGCTCAGGCGATAAATTGAATCTCGCATTTTACGAAAGCCTGGCCTCCGTAGAAGATCGCTGGACGGGCTCACAGGGAACGGTTCCCTGGAACTTTTACCAGCGGCCCGAGCTCACTGGAGAATACGTCGTTGAAGCGGACGGAACGATTTCGGTTCCGCTATTGGGACGCTTCCCGGTTCGGGGGCTTCCTCCCGCGGATGTGGAGGCGATAATTCTGCCGTCGTACGAAAGTTTGGTCGGCAGAAAGGGGTTCGTGAATATCGTCAAGATTGAGCACCAGCCTATTTATATTACCGGCCCGGTTCGTAATCCTGGCTCGTTTCGATATGTTGATGGCATGACTGTTCTGCATGCCGTTGCGCAAGCGGGTGGCATGGCGGCGAAGACTATTGAGCCATGGCAGAGTGTGGAAATTACTCGCCAGATCGAGCGGTTGAAAGTTGGGCTGGCCGATCTGAAGCGGCTTGCGTCGCGAACCGAGGTGCTCAGGGCGAAGCGCGATTCCGTACAAATTGCCAGCATTGGCACACCTGTTCTCGGTCCCGATCCCGATGCTCAACGGTTGCTGGATGATGAGACATGGCAGCGCCAGTTGGTAACGACGAGCAAGGATGCGCAGAGCAGTGCTTATGTAAAATCTGTTGCCGATGCTCAGACCGATCTCGATCTGCGTCAGGCACGCGTCGGCAATTATGATGCCACCATTCGGGTCCGTCAGGATCGGCTGGCAAGTATCGAGAATTTGGCCAAAAATAAACTTGTCACCAGCATTGAGTTGACCCGGGCGCAAAGCGAACTGACCGAGTCGGAAGATCGAAAGCAGCAAGCCGTCATCGATGTCGAGAGCGCAAAGCAACGGCTGGCGGCAGCAAAACAAGACGTTGAGCGCGATCGTATCGAACGCAAGATCGAGATCGAAAAGTCGGCAGC
The DNA here is from genome assembly GCF_012349115.1 of Rhizobium ruizarguesonis. GTDB lineage: Bacteria > Pseudomonadota > Alphaproteobacteria > Rhizobiales > Rhizobiaceae > Rhizobium > Rhizobium ruizarguesonis. The sequence goes on along the minus strand of NZ_PQIG01000046.1, from coordinate 74,891 downwards.
GGATGCTGAAAGAGGCCTATCCACGGCGTTGCAGACGACCGAGAGCGATCTTGAAATTTTCCAGTCCATGGTGTCGTCGAACGATAGCGCCGATGTTGAATTCGAAATCGTTCGGCCTGGACCGAATGGTGTCATCGTCGAACCTGCGACCGAAGAAACGGTCTTGCAGCCTGGCGATCTGATCAAAGTACATTGAGGCTTAACCAGATACTCTTCCCGAGTGGGAGAGTTTAGTCCTCCTCTCGGCCAAAGAGCTCAGGGGCATCGTCGATTTGCGATTTGTCACGCGGTCCAAAACGCCATGGAGAGCTTATGTCTACAATCGAAGCTTTAGAATCCTCGCATTCCTCAATGCCGGTCCAAGGTCCGATGTTCAATTTGCCAAGGACCTCACTCGTCATTCCAACCTTGAACGAAGCGGAAAACATTAAGCTGCTTTTGCCCCGCATACCGACATGGGTGCATGAAATCATCATCGTCGATGGGCGATCGACAGACGGAACGCCGGATATAGCGCGAAGCATGCGCGAGGATGTCAAGATCGTACTTCAGCCCAAGAAGGGCAAAGGTATCGCCTTGCGGACGGGCTTCGAAGCCGCATCTGGTGATATGATCGTGATGCTTGATGCCGACGGATCGATGGATCCTTACGAAATCATCTTGTTCGTCGCGGCTCTTGTTGCAGGTGCGGATTTCGTCAAGGGTTCGCGCTTTATGCAGGGTGGCGGCACCAGCGACATGACGGTCATCCGCCGTTTCGGCAATCTGGGTCTGACCCTGCTGGTCCGGATGCTCTATGGCAGTTCTTTCAGCGACCTGTGCTACGGCTATATGGGCTTTTGGAAACGGCATGTTCCCTTGCTGCGTGCCGATTGCGACGGCTTCGAAATCGAGACGCTGATCAATTTGCGGGCCCTGAAGAACAAGCTCAAAATCATGGAAGTCGCGAGCTTTGAATCGGAGCGCGTCTTCGGCGTCAGCAATCTACGTGCGCTTCCGGATGGCTGGCGCGTGCTGAAGACGATCTTCCGAGAACGCGTCAGTACACCGACCGGCGTCCAAGTCCTCGAGCAGAGCATTTCCTGAGGTCTGGATTAATTGGCGAGGCCGCATGATGCGCATCTTGATGCTCAGCGCGAGATACCTGCCTTTTGCCGGAGGGACGGAAACCCATGTAAGCGAGGTCGCAACCCGGCTCGTGCGCAAGGGGCATACGGTGACGGTATTGACGGGCAATCCCGACGGCCTTCTTCCGGCAGTGGAAACCCGAGACGGCGTGCAGATTGTCAGGCTGAAGACGTTTCCCCGCGGGCGGGATTGGTGCTTCGCCCCCGGCGTCTTCAGGGCGGTCGCCGAAGGCGATTGGGACCTGATGCATGTTCAGGGCTACCACACCTTCCTGGCACCGCTGGGAATGGCCGCCGCATCGCGTAAGGGGCTTCCTTTCGTGGTCACCTTTCACAGCGGTGGCCATTCGTCACGATTTCGGTCCTCGGTCCGGCGCTTCCAACATAGAATGCTTGCGCCTCTGGCTGCCAGGGCAGCGCAACTCATTGGCGTGTCGCGATTCGAAGCGGATCTATTCAGCCAGAATATGGCAATCGCGAGAGACCGGTTCATCGTTATCCCCAATGGCGCGCGCCTGCCGGAAACGTCCGGGCGGCGACCGGCTTCACCTCGCGACAGGCCGCTGATTGTCTCGCTCGGTAGGCTGGAGCGTTATAAAGGTCATCATCGGGCGCTTGCTGCATTTAATGTGCTAGCAACAAAATTCCCCGATATGCGCCTTCGGATCCTGGGAGAAGGGCCCTATGAGGCGAAGCTGCGCCAGCAGGTGGCCGAACTCGGGCTCGGCAACCGTGTCGAGATCGGGGTAATTCCGCCGACCGACCGGTCCGCAATGGCCGATCTTTTGTCTTCGGCCGCTCTTGTCGTGCTCCTCAGCGATTATGAAGCTCATCCCGTGGCGGTTATGGAGGCGCTTTCGGTCAAGGCTCCCGTACTGACCACCGACACATCCGGCTTTCGGGAGCTGGCTGAGGAGGGCCTCGTGCGATCCATTCCGCTCAACGCTTCGCCAGACTTCACCGCGCGTGAAATGCTCGCCGCCATGGACGCGGGGCCGATCTCAATTGAGACGAGATTGCCGGACTGGGACGATTGCACGGACCGGCTGCTGATGGTGTACAGGCGCGTACTTTCGCATCCGCAGCCTGAACTGCGAACCGGTCCAGCACTGCTTGGAGATTTGAAGCACGATGACCGTTGTTAAGGGGCGGACTTGTCCAGATGAGCAGAAGGCCTACCAGGACGGAGCTTATCGTCATGGCTATGCAGGAAGCGTTGCCATTCCACGTGTCGATCTGTGGATCGCCGCGTTTCTGGGCCTGCGCAGGCAAGACAGCGCGGTCGGAGGTGTTGCCGATCCTTCGTCGCTGGGGATGTCGCCGGTCTTTGCCTTCCTGTGCAGCTGCGCCCTTGTTGTGGCCGCTCTTGCTGCAAATGCCAGTCGGCTGGGAGAGGGCTGGGCGGTTCCGACGTTTTATTGCGCAATCGCTGTGATCTTTCTCCCCGCGGCGGCGCGAATCATCCATCCGCGCGCCAGCCGCCTGGAGCGCCTGGCGCTCATAGTGATCGTGACCTCAGCCCTCTTCGTGGTGCGCGTCATCCGCGCGCCCGTCGCCTTCATAGACCATGACGAATTCCTGCACTGGGCGACGGTGAACGACATTCTGGAGGCGGGGCGACTGTTCCTGCCCAATCCCCTTTTGCCGGTCAGCCCCCTCTATCCTGGGCTAGAGCTCATAACGTCCGCCTTGGTCAACCTGTCTGGACTGTCCGTCTTCGCGGCAGGCCTCATCGTGTTGGCGACGGCACGGTTGATGCTGATGCTTGCGCTATTCCTGCTCTTTGAGAAGATCACGGATTCTGCACGGATCGCCTCCATCGCCTGCCTGATTTACATGGGCTCGTCCACGTTTTTGCTGTTCGACGTCCACTACTCCTATGAAAGCCTGGCGATCCCCATGCTTGCGGCGGTGCTGTTGGCTTCGGAAAGCCGACGCATGGAGCCAGGCGACGCGGCAGGCTGGCCGACCGTCGTCGCCACCGTGGTCCTGATCCTGGCGCTCGCGGCTACTCATCATCTCACCTCCTATTTTTGCACGGCCCTTTTGTGCGGCACGGCGGCGATGGAATGCCTGAGACAGGGCGCGTCCGCCATGCAGAAGCGGCGGGCGATCCTGCTGGCCTCGATCGCCGTGATTGCTCCGGTCGCCTGGTCGAGGATCGTCGGAAACCCCACCGGCAGCTACATCCTTCCCGTCCTGGAGGGCGGCATACACGAGGTAGCGCAACTCGTATCGAGTTCGACCTCGACGCGTAAGCTTTTCGTGTCGGACACGGGAGCCTTGGCGCCTGCCTGGCAACGTTACCTGACGATGGCCGGCGTCGCGCTGATCTGCCTGGGACTTCTCACCGGCTTTCTCCGCTCGCTCGTTTTCAACGGGCAGCATCGGAATGCGAGCATCCTCTGGCCGCCGACCAGATGGCGCCTATGGCGGTCAAGCCTTCTCCAGATCCTCGTTTTGGTGACGCTGGCCTATCCCGTCAGTATCATCTTCCGCCTGACGCGCAGTGGGTGGGAGATTGGCAACCGCATCGGCTCGCTATCCTTCCTCGGCGTTGCAATTGTCGTCGCAGTGGCCGTCGCGGCGTTCTGGCACGGCACGTCGCGTGGCTGGCTGCGCGCAACGGCGCTTGCCGCTGCCGCAACGACGGTGCTGATTGCTGGCGTCATCAGCTCCGAGGGACCACGTATCCTGGTTCCCGCCGGCTATGAAGTGTCGGCCGACTCCTCGTCGATAGAACCGATGGGGATCAGCGCCGCAAGCTGGACCAGGGAATGGCTGGGCGGCCAGCATTTCGCAGCCGACCGGATCAATCGCCTGCTCCTGTCCACCTATGGCCGGCAAAAGGTCTCGACCACGCTTGAGAGTGGGCAGGATACAAGCATGGCCATCACCGCAGCCGATCTCGGCCCGATGGAACGCAAGCTGCTGATCGGCTCGGGCGTCGGTTTCGTCATGGTCGACCTGCGCTTGACCACCGGCCTGCCCGGCGTCGGCGTCTATTTCGACGGCGGCGCGCAGGACCGAAACCACACGGTCCCCCTCCAGTCATCGTCGCTGCTCAAGTTCAATTCCGAGCCCGATGTCGACCGCACCTTCGACAACGGCTTCATGGTCATTTTCGACGTCGGGCGGCTCGGGAAAGCACGGCAGCCCGCCGTCCCTGGTAAGCGGGCCGGAGAGCCGGTGCAATCCTTGGAACGAACAGACGGAGATTTGCAATGATCGATAGCCGTATCGACGCTTTCATGTGCGTCCATTCGCGGGACATCGAATATTTGCTCGAAGCGTCCCTTCGCTCCTACCAGCAGCATTTCCCCGACAAGGGAAACCTGACCATGGTCACCGACAACCCGGCCGCTTTAAGAGCCTTCCTCGACGCGAAGGGTCTCGTGCCTGGCGCCGTCGTCACCGGCGACAACGACTGGCTTTCGGCCAGCGAACTGGAACTTCCCGGCTGGTTTCGGCAGCAGATCATCAAGCTGCGCGCCTTCGAATTCTGCCGGACCGAGCATTTCTGTAATCTCGGTGCGGATACACTGCTGCTGCGGCCCATCGCGACGACCGATCTCATCGACCAGCGCGAGCCGGTTCTCTATTATTCCAGCCACAGGCTTCCCGATCTGCACTACCGTTTCGAGAAGAAACGGTTGCGCAATGTTGCAAAGATCCTCGGCGTCGAGCCGGCCCGGTCTTTTCGCTACGTCGATTTCATCAACGATTTCTTCTGCTTCAAGCGCGAATGGCTCATCGCGCTGAATGACTACATCGCGTCGAAATACGGCTCAAAACCCTACGTCGAGCTGCTCAAGGGTCTGAGCGCGTCAAAAGACCAGACACGGTTCGGGGAATGGACGCTCTATTCCGTTTTTCTGCTTGATGTGATGCACCAGTCGCCGACGATGCGCGATGCGCGCGGGGCCTATCTGACCCAGATCCATAGCCGCCTCGGCCTCACTCTGAGCCGGCTGGACAGCAAGATCGTTCATCTCGTCCAGAAATCCTTCGACCCGAACGTGATCCGCCAGAAGCTCATGAAGGTGAACCCGGGCGCCGCTCAGATCATCGGTGCAACGGCATGGGCGGATGCAGGAGCTCGTCCCCGATGATGGCCCGCCGTGTCTTTCTGGGAATCCTTCCGCTGTGGGTTCTTGCCGCTGCCTTGGCCGTAACGTGGCTGCCCGAAACCTTTTCGACGTGGGAGAAGGCGGTCCGCCTGGCGCTCTGCGCGCCGCTGATACTGTATCTCCCGGGTCGCATGCTGGTGGATACCCTGCGCATAGAGGGCGATATGGTCACGCGGGGGACGCTCTCGGTGTTCCTGAGCTTCGCGGCCTGCATTTTTTGTGGGCTTCTGCTGCATGTCGTCGGGCATCTCGATGCGCGAGGCTGGGTATACGCGCTGGGCCTGACGACTTTCGCCGTTCGGTGGCTGAATGTCGTTTTGCAGCTCGCAAGGCCGGTTCCGGCCATTCCCTGGGCTTGGCCCGGCCGCCGTTTTTTGACCTTCGCAGCTTCCATGATCTTGGCGACGAGTTCCGTCCTCGTGGCGCGCCCGGTCGCGCTCGAACGCAAGCCGTTTCATTTCACCGAGCTTTGGATGGTGCCAAAATGGAACTGGACGAACAATGTGGTAACGGTCGGCGTGCGCAATTCGGAAGACGTCAAGACAGTTTACAGTCTTGACCTTGTTCTGGGCGGCACGCTGATTGGAAAGATGCCAACCTTCGAACTGGCGCCTTCCTCCAGCCAAACTTTCGAATTCTCCGTACCGACAAGAACGCGCCCTCCCGCACGGCTGGAAGCCTGGCTCTTCAAGGGCGGCGACAGGGGAACGATCTACCGCAAAGTCTGGATGACCATCGACCCGCTCCAGTCCCCGGCATCCACCGGAATAAGCCTGCAATTCGCTGATCCGGAGATGAAAAATGGATAATTTCCAGCACCCCGTGCCCGGCAAGCTCACGACGGCAATCGTCATCTGCTGCTATTCCGACAAGCGCTGGGACATCCTCAACAAAGCAATCGAGGCGGCAGCGCGCCAAGTCCCGGCCGCGGACGAGATCGTCGTCATCGTCGATCACAATCCGGCGCTCGCGCTGCGTCTGCGCGCCAAGCGCTTCGAAACCCCGCTCAGGATCGTCGAGAATATTCATCCGCCCGGTCTCTCCGGTGCCCGCAACACGGGGATTTCTGTCAGCCGCGGCGAGGTCATCCTGTTTCTCGACGACGACGCCGTGTCGGATCAAGATTTGCTGGCGACCTTGGTGCGGCAACTGGAGGATCCCTCGGTTCTGGGCGCCGTGTCCGCGATCCGCCCGTTGTGGGAAACAGACCGTCCGTCCTGGTTTCCCGACGAATTCCTGTGGACCCTCGGCTGCACCTATCGCGGCCTTCATCCCGGGCCGGTGCGCAATCTTATCGGCGCGTCGATGTGCGTCCGCCGCTCCGTCTTCGATCATACGGGCGGCTTCGATTCCGGCTTGGGTCGAACAGCCAAGGCTTTGCCGCTCGGATGCGAGGAAACCGAACTCTGCATCCGTGCAACCAAGGCCTTGCCGCATGGCCGTTTCGTCTTCGAGCCGTCGAGCGGCAGCGATCACGCCATACCCGCCGTTCGCGCGACGTGGAAATATTTCCTTCACCGATGCTGGGCCGAAGGGCTTTCAAAGGCCAGCCTATCGTTGATGGCAGGCTCCAGCGAGGCGCTGGCGTCGGAAAAGACCTATATGACGAGGACGTTGCCCCAAGGGGTTATGCGGGGATTCGCGGATGTGTTGCTTGGCCAGCCGAGCGGCCTTCTGCGGGTCGTGGCGCTGGGCGCCGGCCTGGCGGCCACCGCAGCCGGCTTCGCTCTCGGGCGGACCCGCGCTGCCCTTAAGCGACCCTTCACCTCCGTTCCTGCTCGCGCTCTCGAACCGGTGGAATAGGCATGATGACCGTCAGCGCCGCCATTGCCAAGGTCCGCAGTCTCCTGATGAATCAGGCGGTTTTGCTGCTCAATGCAGGCATGCTGGGCCTTGGAACGTTGATGACGGCCATTCTCGGCTTCGTCTACTGGTGGTTTGCTGCGCGATCCTTCTCGGCCGAAGCTGTCGGGCTCGCCGCCGCCGCCATATCATTGATGAATCTCCTCGCGAATCTCGGTGAAGTCGGTCTCGGGCCCTTCCTGATGGGCGAGATAGGCCGTCAGAAGAGAGCAGGCCCTTTTCTGACGGGCGCCCTCCTGGCCTCGTTCAGCGCCTCCATCGTCGTCGGGCTGATCTATCTTGTTATCGCAGCCCGTACATCGACGCAGCTTGGCTCGATCGTCGGTTCCTCCGCGAGCGATCTCTTCTTCGTCGCTGGTTGCGCTCTGACGGCCGTGACCCTCGTGCTCGACCAAGCCCTGGTTGGCCTTTTGCGCAGCGGCCTTCAACTGACCCGGAATGTCGTCTTTGCCGCCAGCAAGCTTCTTTTGCTGATCGCTCTCGGCCTGACACTTGGCCGGGCGACCAGCGGACTGGCGATCTTCACCACCTGGTTTGCCGGGCAGCTTGTCTCGCTGGTCGTCGTGGCCGGGCTTCTTGTTTATGCGGGCAGGCGCGTTTTCCACCGGCCGGAGACCCACGCCTTCCGACCGGTGCTCGGACAGGTTTTTGGCCATCATGCGCTCAGCATGGCTGTTCAGGCGCCAGCGCTGCTGCTGCCCGTCGTCGTCACCGTGATGCTGTCGGCTGAGATCAACGCCGCCTTCTATGCCGCCTGGACGGTGCTGAACGTCGCGCTTCTCGTCCCTGCGTCACTCGCCTCGGTGTTGTTTGCCATCGCTGTGCGGGAGCCGGAGCTATTTTCCGCGCGCCTGCGCCTGTCGCTCGGCTTGTCGATGCTCGTCTGCGCGGCGACCGCCTTGGCGTTCCTCTTCCTGTCGCGCTTCATGCTCTGGATATTCAATCCGGCCTATGCTGCGATTGCAGGAAATGGCCTCCAGTTTCTGGGCGTTGCCGCTTTCGGAATGGCGTTGAAGTATCATTATCTGGCGGTTCAACGTGTCCGACGGCGCCTGGGTTTTGCCACCCTCGTTCTGATCGGCGGTGCGGTGCTGGAGATCGCGGCCGCCGCCGGTGGTGCGCAATTCGGGATGGCGGGCACAGCCAACTTCTGGGTCATTGCTGTTTCGCTGGAAGGCCTGCTTCTGTGCCCGGCATTGTATTGGGCCACACGGCACACTGCGACGCCGTCCACCACCGCGCCACCAGCGGCTGCCGGTGTCTCGACATGCGGCAATTCCCTCGACGAGACAGACCAAATCGGAATTGCGTCACGGGCTTGAAAGGGAGTTTCTTCGCATGAGACGTATTCACCGTTTTAGGAATTTCGCTGTCGGCGCTGTGGCGCTGGCGCTTTGTTGGTCTGCTCAACTCGGATCTGCGGACGCCCAGTCATCTTCGCAGCAATCTTTCGTCACGACGAAAGAGGGGAGCTTCCTGCTCGACGGCAAGCCATTTCGCGTGGCCGGCGTAAACAACCATTATCTGACATTTGGCTCTTCAGCCGAGGTCACCCGCGTGTTGGACGACGCCACGGCAATGGGTGCCAATGTGGTGCGCACCTTCCTGCAACCGGTTATAGGGTCGCTTGACGGCCAGGTGCCGACGATCTGGAATTCAAAAAGCACGGCCGATTCCAGCAATCTGGGAACCAAGGGCATCTACATGATGAGTTGGGATCCGATAACCAACAAGATGGTTCCCAACGACGGACCTGACGGCCTGCAAAAGGTCGATTTCCTCATCGCGGAAGCGGCGAAGCGCAAGCTTAAGCTGATCCTCGCATTCGTCGATTTCTGGGCCTACACGGGCGGTGCCCAGCAGATGAATGCCTGGTACGGGAGTTCGGACAAATACACCTTTTTTGCCGCTGATCCGCGAACCCGACGCGATTACAAGGAATGGGTTCGGCATGTTCTGTCGCGCGTCAACACGATTACTGGTGTGCGCTATTCCGATGACCCCACCATATTTGCCTGGGATCTGGCCAACGAACCTGACATCCATCCCAAACCGCTCCTTCATGACTGGGTGTCGGAAATGTCAGCCTATGTCAAATCCCTGGCACCGAAACAGCTCGTAACGACCGGCCACGGGAATATGGATCAGAAGCTGTCGGATATGGACATTCCGAGCGTCGATTTCGGCACGTGGCATGGCTACCCATCCTACGCCAAAATGAGCCATTCCGATTTCGATGCCCGCATTCGCGAATACTGCGCGATCGGACGAGATGTCGGGAAACCCGTAATCCTGGAGGAATTTGGAGTTCCGCGATCCGATGCCGATCAGGCAAATGCCTATGGAACTTGGCTGAACACGATCGCCACGTCGGATTGCGGAGGCTGGGTGGTCTGGCGGCTCGTCAGCACACAGGACTCGGGCCTCTATCCCCAGGACGACTACGACAAATTCGACATCCATAATGATGGAAGCCCCGCTTGGCAGGCTCTGCGCGACGCCGCCCTCAAGCTACAAAATTAGGGCCGACCGAGCCATTCCGCCGACCAGCACTCGTCGTCTCGGGCGTGGACCGGGGTACAGCACGGGGTGTTGTCATTCGAATTGCTGGCCGCCAACAACATGTAGCATGTTGCTCAAGACGAAAATATGCGTGAACGACGAGCGGAAGCGCCTGCGAACCGGGATGGTTACGCGTTCTTTCCCCCAGGGGCATTGTCTGCAACATCGTCGCATACTAACTGACGACTGAGAGCGGTCTCAACACGTCAGAGTATTGATCTAAATGCCTCCATATTTTCCTGCGATCTAAACTGGGTCTCCAGCTTCGCCAAACATTCGCGGTATATCCAGGATATCGGGGACAAACCGGAGATTTTCGCAGGTCGGCATTTGGTAATATGAATAATGCGGACGGCTCGCTCCCAGATGCGATATTGTAAATTGAATGATCATCGGGCTACCCGATTCAAAACAGGGATTGCGGCAGTGAACTCTTCACGCTTTCTTCAATCAATCGCTGAAGCCGAATCCGATGATACGCGGTTGAATTTCGCCCGCGCCGCGATTTTTCAGCTGTATAGTGCTTGCCTGCCAACCGGTTCTGCGCCGGCTCAGTTTTCCGTCCAACTCTCTCTATCTGAAGGAGAAGCGGTCACGCTTGTCGTGCGGCCGTTCGTCAATAAAATCGAAGCACTTGGCGGCCTTGTGAAATCCCTGTTTTCGACAAAGGCGGAGACCGTACTGCGAGTCCTGCCATGCAGGGTGGAGGATAAGATTGGATCCGGCATTGGATTGATACTTTTCGTCGACGATGAGCCGATGATTACCATCGGATCTCTTGCAGATGATAGCGGACTGTTTCTTCGCCAAATCGAGTCCGCATCCAGGAATACTTCCGGGGCCCCGACAATCGGTACTGTGGTAGGCAAACGACTTGCCAGCGTGGTTCCTCTTCCGACTGGATCTCTCGATCTGCGTAAGCCGAAATAATTGTCGCTTGCACCCTCGCTTGTGTGGTGCAGATCAGCTCTGCCGCAAATCGCACGCTCGATCGCCTTCCGGCGGTTGATCTGACCTTCGCCTGGTCGTTGCGTCGCTTGGCTTGACGCCATTGCGAGCGGGGTCTCGCGCAGAACGCGAGCAAAACGCTCGACGACGGGAAGACCCGATCTCATGCGATTGGTCTTTTGTCTAATGCTGTCAGGCCTGCCGAAGCTTCGAAACTGCCCTAGTTATAACGGTAAATGCTTACCATTTCGCGCTTTTTAGGAGCGCCGACTAGAATTGTCTAATTCACCCTCTGTTCAAAAATGCACAGATGCTGTTTGGAATTAGTTGTAAATCACCCGTTGCCTCAGGGCGGGATTTCCGTGATCGTAGGGTGAGGGTCCGCCGTTCTGAGGAGTGCGGCTGGCCAAATTTGAACAGATCCGCAATCTGGCCAATCTCTGGGAGGAGATCATATGCGAAAGAATCTCATTGCATCAGTTGCATTTCTGCTTGCAAGCAGCACAGCGGTGCTCGCGCAGAGCGCGACCGACGGCAAGGTCAAGATCGGCATCCTGAACGACCAGTCGGGTGTCTATGCCGATTTCGGCGGCAAGTCTTCCGTCGAAGCCGCCAAGATGGCGGTCGAGGATTTCGGCGGCAAGGTGCTCGGCGTTCCGGTCGAGATCGTCGATGCCGACCACCAGAATAAGGCGGATATCGCCTCCAACATCGCCCGCCAATGGTATGACACCGAGCAGGTGGATGCGATCATGGAGCTGACGACCTCGTCGGTGGCGCTTGCCGTGCAAGCGATCGCCAAGGAGAAGAAGAAGATCGACATCGTCACCGGTGCGGCGACGACGGATCTGACCGGCAAGGCCTGCTCGCCTTACGGCTTCCACTGGGCCTATGACACGCATGCATTGGCCGTCGGCACCGGCGGCGCGCTCGTCAAGCAGGGCGGCGACAGCTGGTTCTTCCTGACCGCAGACTATGCCTTCGGCTATTCGCTGGAGCAGCAGACCAGCGATTATGTCAAGGCGAGCGGCGGCACGGTCGTCGGCGCCGTGCGCCATCCGCTGTCGACCCAGGACTTCTCGTCCTTCCTGCTGCAGGCGCAATCATCCGGCGCCAAGGTGATCGGCCTTGCCAATGCCGGCCTCGACACCTCGAACGCCATCAAGCAGGCGGCCGAATTCGGCATCACCCAGGGCGGCCAGCATCTGGCGGCGCTGCTCTTCACATTGGCCGAAGTCCACGGACTCGGCCTCGAGGCGGCACAGGGATTGACGCTGACGGAAGGCTATTACTGGAACCGCGACGACGAAAGCCGCGCCTTCGCCAAGAAGTTCTTTGCCCGCACCGGCAAGATGCCGAACATGATCCATACCGGCACCTATTCGGCGGTGACGCAATATCTGAAAGCGGTGCAGAAGGCCGGCACCGACGAGACGGAAGCCGTCGCCAAGCAGCTGCATGAAATGCCGGTCGACGACGTCTTCGGCCGCGGCGGTACGGTCGGCGCCAATGGCCGCATGATCCACGACATGTACCTGCTGCAGGTCAAGAAGCCTGCCGAAAGCAAGGAGCCGTGGGATTACTTCAACGTGCTCGCCACCATTCCCGGCAAGGAAGCCTATATCGATCCCGCCAAGAGCGGTTGCGATCTGGTGAAGTAAGCACGATGGCGGTTTCCGCAATTGAAACTCAGGAAAAGCCGCGGGTGGTGTTGTCCGCCCGCGGCCTGCGCCGCGATTTCGGCGGCTTCACGGCCGTCAAGAACGTTGATCTCGACGTGCATGATGCAAGCGTGCATGCGCTGATCGGCCCGAACGGCGCCGGCAAGACGACGGTCTTCAACCTGCTGACCAAGTTCCTGCAGCCGACCTCAGGCACGATCACGCTGATGGGCACCGATATTACCAAGACACCGCCTGACAGAGTGGCGCGCATGGGGCTTGTGCGCTCTTTCCAGATCTCCGCGGTCTTTCCGCACCTGACCGTTCTCGACAATGTGCGCGTGGCGCTGCAACGGCCGAACAGTCTTTCCACACAGTTCTGGCGGCCGCTTTCGGCACTCGATCGGCTGAACGAGCGCGCCGAGCAACTGCTCGCCAGTGTCGGGCTTTCCAAGGAGCGCGATCACATCGCCGCCGATCTTTCCTACGGCCGCAAGCGCGTGCTGGAGATCGCCACCACGCTGGCATTGGATCCGAAGGTGCTGCTACTCGACGAGCCGATGGCCGGCATGGGGCAGGAGGATGTCGGCGTCGTCTCCTCGATCATCCGCGAGGTCGCCCGCGATCGGGCAGTGCTGATGGTCGAGCACAATCTGTCCGTCGTCGCCAATATCTGCCAGCATGTCACCGTATTGCAGCGCGGCGAGATCCTCGCCGAGGGCGATTATGCCACCGTCAGCCAGGACGAGCGCGTGCGTGTGGCCTATATGGGCACGGAGGAGCATTGATGGCCGCTCTCCTCGAAGTCCAGGGGCTCAATGCCTGGTACGGCGAAAGCCACATATTGCATGGCGTCGACATGCGTGTGGCCGAAGGCGAGACGATCACCATTCTCGGCCGCAACGGCGTCGGCAAGACGACGACGCTGCGCACCATCACCGGCATCGTGCGAACCCGCAAGGGCAAGATCAGCTTTGCCGGCAGCGATATGATGCAGGTGCCGCTGCACAAGACGGCGCGTCGAGGCATCGGCTTCGTGCCGGAGGAGCGCGGCATCTTCTCGACGCTTACCGTTTCGGAAAACCTGCTGCTGCCGCCTGTCGTAGCCGAAGGCGGCATGACGCTCGACGAAATCTACGAGCTCTTCCCCAATCTCTACGAGCGCCGCGGCAGCCCGGGCACCAAACTGTCAGGCGGCGAACAGCAGATGCTGGCGATCGCCCGAATCCTGCGCACCGGCGTCAGGCTGCTCATTCTCGACGAACCGACGGAAGGGCTTGCCCCCGTGATCGTCCAGCGCATCGGCGAGGTGCTGAAGACGCTGAAGGAGCGCGGCATGACGATCCTGCTCGTCGAGCAGAATTTCCGTTTCGCCAGTCGTATTGCCGATCGCTTCTATCTGATGGATCATGGGCAGATGGTGGCGGAATTCCCGGTTGGTGAGCTGCCGCAGCGCATGGACACGCTGCACAAGGTTCTGGGAGTGTGACCAGATGACGATGATCTTCGGCATTCCCCTGCAGGCGCTGTTCGGCCAGCTGCTGATCGGTCTGATCAATGGCTCGTTCTACGCGCTGCTCAGCCTCGGCCTCGCCATCATCTTCGGCCTGCTTAGGGTGATCAACTTCGCCCATGGCGCGCAATATATGCTCGGCGCCTTCGTCGCCTACCTGCTGCTGACCTATGCCGGCATCGGCTACTGGCCATCACTGATCCTGGCGCCCGTTATCGTCGGCCTCGCCGGCGCTATCATCGAGCGGCTGTTCCTGCGCCGGCTCTATGATCTCGATCCGCTTTACGGCCTGCTCTTCACCTTCGGGCTGGCGCTCGCGGTCGAGGGCACCTTCCGCTACCTCTACGGCTCCTCCGGCCAGCCCTATGCGACGCCGGCAGCGCTCGCCGGCGGAGCCAATCTCGGCTTCATGTTCCTGCCGATCTATCGCGGCTGGGTGGTCGTCGTCTCGCTGGTCGTCTGCCTCGGCACCTGGCTGCTGATCGAAAAGACCAAGCTCGGCGCCTATCTCCGCGCCGCCACGGAAAACGCCGTGCTGGTTCAGGTCTTCGGCGTCAACGTGCCCGTGCTCCTGACGCTCACCTATGCGCTGGGCGCCGGTCTCGCCGCCTTTGCCGGCGTGCTGGCGGCGCCGATCTACCAGGTCTCGCCGCTGATGGGATCGAACATGATCATCGTCGTCTTCGCCGTGGTCGTCGTCGGCGGCATGGGATCGATCATGGGCGCGATCATCACCGGTTATGTGCTCGGCATCGCCGAGGGCCTGACCAAGGTCTTCTATCCCGAGGCTTCCAACATCGTGATCTTCGTCATCATGGCGATCGTGCTTCTCATCAGGCCCGCGGGCCTCTTTGGACGGGATGCCTGACATGGCTGACATCACCGACGCCATCGGAACGGAAAAAAACCGCACCGCCCTTTCGGTGCAGGCGGGCTTCCTGCTCGCGGGGCTGCTGCTTCTGCTGCTGGCGCCGTTTTTCTTCTATCCGATCTTCCTGATGAAGCTGCTCTGCTTCGCGCTCTTTGCCTGCGCCTTCAACCTGCTGCTCGGCTATACCGGCCTGCTTTCCTTCGGCCATGCCACCTTCTTCGGCGGGGCGGCCTATTTCACTGCCTATACGGTGAAGGCATGGGGCCTGCCGCCGGAACTCGGCATTCTGATCGGGGTGGTGGGTGCGGCGTTTCTCGGCCTGGTCATGGGCTTCTTCGCCATCCGCCGCCAGGGCATCTATTTCGCGATGATCACGCTGGCGCTGTCGCAGATGTTCTTCTTCTTCTGCCTGCAGGCGAAGTTCACCGAAGGCGAGGATGGCATCCAGTCCGTGCCGCGCGGCCATCTCTTCGGCTTCATCGATCTGAACAGCTCTACCAACATGTATTATTTCGTGCTTGCCGTGTTCATCATCGGCGTGCTGATCATCTGGCGCTTCATCAATTCGCCCTTCGGCATGATCCTGAAATCGATCCGCGAAAACGAGCAGCGGGCAATCTCGCTCGGTTATTCCGTGGCGCGTTACAAGCTTGGCGCCTTCGTCATGTCGGCAGCCCTTGCCGGGCTTGCGGGCGCGGTGAAATCGATCGTTTTCCAGTTTGCAACGCTGACCGACGTCGCCTGGCAGATGTCGGGCGAGGTGATCCTGATGACGCTGCTTGGCGGCATCGGCACGCTGATCGGTCCGCTCTTCGGCGCCGGGCTGGTGGTGGCGCTGGAAAACTACCTCGCCACGTCGGAATTCCCGGTGACGATCATCACCGGCATCGTCTTCATGGTCTGCGTGCTGATCTTCCGCCGCGGCATCATCGGCGAATTCTACGCCTCTCGGCTGGGGCGGAAACTGGGCTTCGTCTATCGCCGCTGAACGGGCGGACCTCTCCCCGTGCTGCGGGGAGGGGGAAGCGGCAAGCATCTGGAGTCTCGTCGGGGCATGGATCGTTACGACTACATCATCATCGGGGCAGGCAGCGCCGGCTGCGTGCTCGCCAACCGGCTGTCGGCCGATGGCAGGAGCCGGGTGCTGCTGCTCGAAGCCGGCGGCAGCGATAATTATCACTGGATCCACATTCCGGTCGGTTATCTCTATTGCATCAACAATCCGCGCACCGACTGGTGCTTCACCACGGCGCCGGAAGCGGGGCTGAACGGCCGGGCGCTGAGCTATCCGCGCGGCAAGGTGCTCGGTGGCTCCTCGTCGATCAACGGCATGATCTACATGCGCGGCCAGGCACGCGATTACGATCTCTGGCGGCAGATGGGCTGCACCGGCTGGGGCTGGGATGATGTTCTGCCCTTCTTCCGCCAGTCCGAGGATTTTTATCGCGGCGAAGACGAGATGCATGGTGCCGGCGGCGAATGGCGCATCGAGAAGGCGCGCGTGCGCTGGGCCGTGCTCGATGCCTTCCAACAGGCGGCCAAGGAAGCCGGCATTCCGGAGACCGCGGATTTCAACCGCGGCAGCAACGAGGGTTCCGGCTATTTCGACGTCAATCAGCGTTCCGGCATCCGCTGGAACACTTCGAAGGCCTTCCTGCGCCCGGCGATGAAACGCTCCAACCTGACTGTGCTGATCAAGGCACAGGTCCGGCGGCTGCTGGTGGAAGAGGGCGCCGTTGCCGGCGTCGAGTTCCAGCACGGCGGCGTGGCGAAACGCGCCTATGCCGCGAAAGAAACCGTCCTTTCGGCCGGTTCGATCGGTTCGCCGCATATCCTCGAACTGTCAGGCATCGGCAGGGGCGAGGTTCTCAGCCAAGCGGGCGTCGATGTCGTCACCGAGGTGAAGGGTGTCGGCGAGAACCTGCAGGACCATCTGCAACTGCGTCTGGCCTATAAGGTGACAGGCGTTCCGACACTGAACGAGAAGGCGACCAAGCTGATCGGCAAGGCGGCGATCGGGCTCGAATATCTCGTCCGCCGCTCCGGGCCGATGGCGATGGCGCCGAGCCAGCTCGGCATCTTCACCCGATCAGGCCCGGACCGCGAAACGCCGGACCTGCAATATCACGTGCAGCCGGTGTCGCTGGAGAAGTTCGGCGATCCCGTCCATCCTTTCCCGGCGATCACGGCGAGCGTCTGCAATCTGAGGCCGGAAAGCCGGGGTTCGGTGCACCTGTCAAGCCCGGATTTTGCTGCCCAGCCGACGATCAGCCCGAAATACCTCTCGACGCAGCGCGATCGTGACATAGCTGTCCGTTCAATACGGTTGACGCGCAAGATCGTCGCGCAGCCTTCATTTGCCCGTTTCAGGCCGGAGGAATTCAAGCCGGGGCCTGCCTATCAGACGGAGGCCGATCTGGAACGGGCGGCGGGCGACATCGGCACGACGATCTTCCATCCTGTCGGCACCTGTCGCATGGGCGTCGACAGGGACAGCGTCGTCGATCCGAGGCTGAGATTCCGGGCGCTCGGCAAGCTCAGGATCGCCGACGCCTCGGTGATGCCGTCGATCACCTCGGGCAATACCAATTCGCCGACGATCATGATCGCCGAAAAGGCGGCAGCGATGATCCTCGAAGACAATCGATAGGAGAAGAGCATGGCAAGGATCGCATTCATCGGGCTTGGCAACATGGGCGGGCCGATGGCCGCCAATCTGGTCAAATCAGGCCACGAGGTCTTGGGCTTCGACCTCGCGGCTTCGGTACTGAAGGCGGCCGAAGAGAGCGGCGTCAAACCGGCAAGCCATGCCAGCCAGGCGGTCAAGGACGCGGAGATCATCATCACCATGCTGCCGCAGGGCAGACACGTGCTGACAGCCTGGACCGATATCCTGCAGACCGCGGCACAGGGCACGCTGGTCATCGATTGCTCGACCATCGATGTCGAAAGCAGCCGCAAGGCGCATGAAATGGCCAAGGCCTCAAGCTGCCTGTCGCTCGATGCCCCCGTCTCCGGCGGCACGGGCGGAGCGACCGCGGGCACGCTGACCTTCATGGCCGGTGGCTCGGAAGACGCCTTCGCCAGGGCAAAACCGATCCTCGAGGCGATGGGAAAGAAGATCGTCCATTGCGGCGAGGCCGGCGCCGGCCAGGCAGCAAAGATCTGCAACAACATGATCCTCGGCATTTCGATGGTGGGCGTCTGCGAGGCCTTCGTGCTCGCCGAAAAGCTTGGTCTCTCGCATCAGGCGCTGTTCGACGTCGCCTCGACCTCGTCTGGCCAGTGCTGGTCGATCAATACCTATTGCCCGGTGCCCGGACCGGTCCCGACCTCGCCTGCGAATAATGACTACAGACCGGGTTTTGCCGCAGCCTTGATGCTGAAGGATCTCAGGCTTTCGCAGGAGGCGGCGCTGGCGAGCGGCGCCTCCACCCCGCTCGGCGCGGAAGCAGCACAGCTTTATGCGCTTTTCGAAAAACAGGGCAATGGCGGAAGGGATTTTTCCGCCATCATCGAGATGTTCCGCGAGAAGGCGTGAGCACCGCGGCGCCAATCAACCCTTCGATACCGAGAAGCTGAGCCTGCTATTGCCGAGTTCGATGTCGATCTCGCCGGGTTCGGTGAGTTCGATCGCGCCGCTCAACGTGCCTGTGGTGATGAGCGCGCCTGCCTTCAGCGATGTCTCGGGGCGCAAGCCGTCATTGGCGTAATCGACAAGCCAGGTGAGAACGTCGCCCTTCGGATGCTGTGCTGGACCATCATAGATCGTGCGGGCGGCATGGGTGACCTTGAGCGGCGTGCCGCCGACGGTGTCGACGACGCTTTTTTCGAGCTTCGGGCCGAGCACATAGCCGCTATTGCCGAGCCGGTCGGCGACGAACAGCAGAAACGAAACGCTGCCGCTTTCCTTGACAGCGCTCACCAGCAGCTCGGCGCCGAGATGGACAGCGGAGATCGCCTCGACCACCTCAGTGCGGCTGTAGGGAACGCCCGTGCGGACCGGCAGGTCACTGCCAAGACGGACGGCGATCTCGGTTTCGAATTTCAGGCCCGGATACCAGGGAATGTCAGCCCCCGAGATGACTTCGACATAGGGATGCAGCGGAGCGGTGACCGCCTGGCCCTGCGGCGAGACCGTCACCTTCCAGGCGTTCCTCGAAATACCGTCCGCGGCGGCAAGCAAATCCTGCGCCTCCATCGCCTGATGGAGATCGGCTGGGAGCGCGAAAGTGTCCGTTGCCTCCTGCCTGCCGGCCTGGCGCAGGCTGTGCAGCCCGGCTGCAAGGGCGCGCGGATCGAATGTCTCTGTCATGTTATCTCCTCGAGCTGATTTTCGAGGTGCCACACTAACGAGAAGGCAGGGACGAACAAGGTCGCTTTTGGAAAGACTCCTATTCCATCGCCGCGTACCAGCGAGTGCGATAGGCGGCCAGTCCAGGGATATCGGTCGGCGGAACATGCGTCTCGGCACCCGACACTGGCCGGATGCCGGTGAGAAGGGCAGCACCCTGGCTGGTGCCGGTCGACCCCGGAAGGGCCATGACCTCGCGACTGGTTAGGGCCGCCAGCAGTTGGAGATAGGTCTCATTCAGCGCAAAAGGCCCTTCGACAATAACCGGGCCTTTGGCGCCGATCAGTCCGAGGCAGGCATCGGTCATCAAGGCGAGATAGAGGCAGGCAGCGGCAGAGCGCTCCTCGCTGCTTACCTCTTCGGCACCGATCCAGCGCCTTGCCTTTCCCGGAAAGGGCCCGGAACCGGGGGCAATATTCGGCAGCAGCATCATGCCTTTGTCGATGACCGGGCCGATTGCCGCCTGGGCGTCTTTTTCGTCGACGGGGCCGATTTCGGCCGACAGGATCTCGAATTCACGGCCGCCCATGAAGCGGGAGGAGGGGACAGCCCGGCCATAGGCATCGACATTGGCGAGCGCATCGCGTTTCGGATCGAGATGGGCAAGATCGCCGCCGACGCCGAAATTGATGACCCATGTGCCTGTCGAGACGACGGCAAAGGGGGCCTCCCGATGGACCAGGTGCGGCAGCAGCGAGGCATTCGAATCGTGAATGCCGCAATAGACCGGCACGGGTGCGGCAAGGCCGAGCTCAGCGGCGATATCGGGCAGGACCGGGCCGAGCGCATCGAAAGCGGAACGGATCGGCGCCATGAGGTCGCCGATGGCGAGCCTGTCGACGAGCGAGGAATAGCGGCCGGCCCTCGGGTTCCAGAGATCGGTGTGACAGCCGAGCGAAGTCAGCTCGTTGGCGGCGACACCGGTCAGCCGTGCCGTCCAATATTGCGCATAGGTGAGGATGGTCGCCACCTTGGCAAACTCCTCGGGAAAGGCGGTCTTCTGGTAGTGCAGCTGTGCGCCGACATTGAGACCCATCGCGAGGCGCGGCGAGAAGGTTTCGTCGAAGGAGGGGCGCAGCCGCGTATACGCGTCGCGGATGTCCTGCGGATATTCGTGTTCATAGTCGATGACAGGCATGGCAAGCGTGCCGTCCCGGGCAAGCAGTGCTGCGGAGGCGCCATGGGTGGTGATCGAAATGGCGTCGAAGCCGGGCTCGCGCGCAAGGCTCTTCAGCGCATCAAGCGCAAAGGACCAGAGAGCCTCTACGTCGTAATGCGGATAGAGACCGGTTTTGATCGCGATATTCGGCCGTTTCAACACGGCGATCTCGGCGCCCGTCTCGCTGTCGAGCACAACGACCTTGGCATTGGTCTTGCCGATGTCGAGGACGGCGATGCGGCGATAGGAGGTGGCGTTCATGGCATATGGAAGACGGTGACCAGGTCGCTCTGGACCGGTGAATTATCGGGATTGGTCGCCATGATATCGGCCATATAAGCCCACCACTTTTTCACGACGGGATGCTCCGGCAGGCTCGCCATCGTATGGTCGGCGGGCCGCGTCAACACGCCGAACAGCGTGTTGGTCTCGCGGTCGAGATGGATGGAATAGTCGCTTGCTCCTGACTTGTGCAGGAGATCGACCAGTTCCGGCCAGATCTCGTCATGCCGCTTGCGGTATTCGGCTTCCATGCCGGGATTGAGCTGCATTTTGAAGGCGTGTTTTTCTAAAGTCATCGGGAGCTCATGACCTTGATGCGGCGGGCGATGATCGGGATGGCGATGGTGATGATCAGAAGCAGGCCGATGAAGATCGACATGACGATGCCGGGCACGTTCAGCAGGCCGAGGCCGAAGGTGACGAGGCCCATGACGAAGGCGGCGATGACGACGCCGACGATGGTGCCTGAGCCGCCGAGGATCGAGATGCCGCCGAGTACGACCATGGTGACGACCTCGAGCTCCCATCCTTGGGCGATCGACGGCCGGGTCGAGCCGAGACGTGAGGTCAGGCAGACGGCGGCGATGCCGCTCATGACGCCGGTCAGCAGGAAGAGGATGAATTTGACGCGTTCGACCGGAATGCCGGAAAAGCGGGCGGCGAAATCATTGTTGCCGATCGCATAGACCTGCCGGCCGAAATTCGTCGCATGCAAGAGGACGGCGAAGAGGATCGCCAGCACGATGAAGAGCACGAATTCGAAGGAGAATACCCAGACGACATAGCCCTGGCCGAAATAGGCGAAATCAGCAGGGTATTTGCCATAGGCCTGATCACCGAGCACGATATAGGAAATGCCGCGGAAAAGGCTCATCGTGCCGATGGTGACGACGATCGACGGCAGTTTCAGCACCGAGACCAGAACGCCGTTGAAGATGCCGCAGGCAAGGCCGGTGCCGATGCCGATCGCGACCAGACCCGGTGTGCCGATGCCGACCTGCGCGGCAGCGCCCATTGCCGTCGAGGCGAGCGCGATGATCGCAGCGACCGAAAGGTCGATCTCGCCTGATATGACGAGCAGCGCCATGGCGAAGGCGATCATTGCCTTTTCGGTGAAATTGAAGGTGGCGTCCGAGAGGTTCCAGGCATCGAGGAAATAGGGCGAGGCCAGCGAATTGAAGATGAAGATTAGCACGGCGACGGCAAAGAGCAGCACCTCCCAGCTGGCGAGAATGCGGCGGAAGGGTGTGCCGAGGCGGTCCGGGATGATCCGCTTTTCGTGAGTGGACACGGTGCTCATGCTGCGGCCTCCGTTCTGATCTCGGCTGCGGCGCGGTCGCGCAGGATGATGCGCCCGCGGTTGCGCTCGCGCCTGGCGTTGAAGGCGACGGCGAGAATGATGACGGTTCCGGAGATCGCCATCTGCGTGAAGGGTGAAATGCCGATCACCGGCAATGCATTCTTGATGACGCCGAGGAAAAGCGCGCCGAGCACGGTGCCGGCGACCGAGCCGACACCGCCGGCAATCGAAATGCCGCCGATGACGCAGGCCGCGACGCTATCGAGTTCGAAGCCGTTGGCGATATCGACATAGGCGACGGCATAACGCGACACCCAGAGATAGCTCGCGAGGCCGGCAAGCGCGCCCGACAGAACGAAGGCCAGGAATTTCGTCCAGCCCGTATCGATGCCGGCATAGACGGCCGCGGTCGGATTGCCGCCGGTCGCATAGGCCGAGCGGCCGAACTGGGTATATCTGAGCAGGACATACATCAGAAGCACGATGACGATGCCCACCCAGCCGAGAACCGGCAGGCCGAGGATCGGCGTGCGCGGCACCGACAGAAAGATCGGCGTCATCTGGTGGGCGTTGACCCATGCCCCGCCCGACAGCACGAAGGCCATGCCGCGATAGATGGTCAGCGTGCCGAGTGTGACGACGATCGGCGGGATTTCGAGCGCCCAGACGAGAAAGCCGTTGATGGCGCCGAGGCAGGCGCCGATGACGATCGCGGCAAGGATGAGCACGACGAGCGGCAGGTCGGGATAGGCGGCATTCATCATCGCGATCGCCATGCCGGTGAAGGCGAGGTTGGCGGCAACCGACAGGTCGATCGATTTCGTCAGGATGACCGTCATCTGCGCCAGCGCCAGGATGATCAGGATGGAGGTATCGTTGAAAATGCCGGCGAGATTCTCCGGCGTTGCGAAATCGGCAGCGCGCGTCGAAAAGATCGCGATCATCACCACGATGATGAGGAACAGCAGGGTTTCGCGTTTTCTGATCAGTCTTGCCATGCTCTTACCTTAGGAATTCCTGGGCCTTATGAATTGCTGGGCCTTATGCATTGCGGGCCTCATGCATTGCCGGTGGCGGCGCGCACCAGCGCTTCCGGCGACAGCTCGGCGCGGTCGAAAATTCCGGCGGCGAGACCCTCCTTCATCACCAGGACGCGGTCCGACATGCCGATGATTTCGGGCAGTTCGGAGGAGACCATGATGATCGACAGGCCCTCGGCGGCGAGTTCGCTGATGAAGCCGTGCACGGCTGCCTTCGAGCCGATGTCGATGCCCTTTGTGGGTTCATCGAGGATGATGACCTTCGGCGCCGTCGCCAGCCATTTGCCGATGACGACCTTCTGCTGGTTGCCGCCCGACAGCGTGCCGACCGGGACGGAAAGGGCGGCCGCGCGCAGGTCCAGCCGCTCGGCATATTTGCGGGCGAGCGCGAATTCTTCTGCCGCCCTGAGGAAGCCCCGGCGCGAGGTGCGGGTAAGCGAAGGCAGCGTCATATTCTGGAAGATCGGCATCGGCAGCGCCAGCCCGTGGCGGCCGCGTTCCTCCGGCACGTAGACGATGCCGGCGCGAATCGCATCCTGCGGCGAATGGATGGTGATTTCGCGGCCTTCGAGCATCATGGTGCCGGACAGTGGCCTGGTGATGCCGAAGAGCGATTGGGACAGTTCCGAACGGCCGGCGCCGATCAGGCCGTAAATGCCGAGAATTTCGCCCTGGCGCAGGGTGAAGGAGATGTCGCGGAATTCAGTGCGATGGCTGTAGTTGCGGATCTCCAGAACCGGGCCGCCGATGGCGACGTCGACTTTCGGAAAAGCATTCTCGACGTCGCGGCCGACCATCATGCGGACGATCTCGTCCTGCGGCGTCTCCTTGAGCTGGCCCTGGCCGACGGCGCGGCCGTCGCGGAAGACGACGAAATCGTCGGCGATCTCGTAGACCTCGTCGAACTTGTGGCTGATGAAGAGGATCGCCTTGCCCTTTTCCTTCAGGCTCCGGACGATGCGGAAGAGATCGTCGATCTCCTTGCGGGAAAGGGCTGCCGTCGGTTCGTCCATGATGACGATGCGGGCCTCGATCGACAGAGCGCGTGCAATCGCCACCAGATGGCGCTGCGCGATCGAGAGGTCCTTCAGCCGGATCGTCGGATCGATATTGCTTTCAAGCGCGGTCAGCAGCGCCTTGGCGCGGCTGTTCATCACCTGCCAGTCGATGGTGCGCAAACGCGTGCGCGGCGCATGGCCGAGGAAAATGTTTTCGGCAACCGTCAACTCGTCGAACAGCACGGTTTCCTGATGGATGGCGGTAACGCCGGCATCGATCGCAGCCTGGGCGTTGGCAAAGGTCACCGGCTGGCCGTCGACCAGGATCTCGCCTTCGTTCGGCCTGTAGATGCCGGTCAGGATCTTGACCAGCGTCGATTTGCCGGCGCCGTTTTCGCCGATCAGCGCAGTCACCGTGCCGGGATGCAGCGCGATGCTGACATTGTCGAGCGCCTTCACGCCCGGAAAGATCTGGGAGATGCCGCGCATTTCCAGAATGGCGGGCACATCACCGGTTTTGCTGTCCGTGGCGGTTTGTTGAAAGGCGGCGTTCATCGAGCTTCTACCAGTGTCGAATGAGAATCCCGGCGGCCATCAGGCCGCCGGGCTTTTATGCGTCGGCTCCAGATCAGAAGACCTTGGAGAACTGGTCGATATTCGAAGCATTGTAGACGAAGGGATCGGCCATGGCGGCTTCACCATTGTCGCCGACCTTGATCTTGCCCATGCGGCCGACTTCGATCTCGCTGCCCGGCTTGCCGTCGGTCTCGCCCTTGACGAGGCGATAGGCGATCTGCGTTGCTGAGTAGCCGAGATCGATCGGGTTCCAGATGGCGAATTCCTTCGTGGCGCCCGACTTGATCGCGCCGGCCATTTCGGACGGCAGGCCAAGGCCGGTGACGTAGACCTTGCCGACAAGGCCCTTGTCTTCGACGACCTTGGAAGCGGCGAGAACGCCGACCGTCGTCGGCGCGACGATGACCTTGATATTCGGGTTGGCCTTCAAGAGGCCCTCGGCTTCACGATAGGACTTGTCCGAGAGGTCGTCGCCATAGACCGTGGTGACGAGGTTGAGGCCCGGGAAATCCTTGAGCTGCTTCTTCATCTGGTCGATCCAGATGTTCTGGTTGGTCGAGGTGGTCGTTGCCGACAGGATGGCGAAGTCACCCTTGCCGCCGTCGAGATGGTCCTTGACGAGCGTCAGGCACATCTTGCCGATCAGCTCGTTGGACGACGGGTTGAGCTGCAGGATACGGCCTTCAGGTGCGACGCCGGAATCCCAGGAGATGACCTTGATGCCGCGCTGTGTCGCCTTCTTCAGCGCCGGAACGAGAGCGTCGGGATCGTTGGCCGAAACAGCGATGGCACTGACGCCCTGGGCGATCAGCGAATTGATGACTTCGATCTGGCCTTCGGCCGTCGTCGTCGTCGGACCGGTATAGATGACCTCGACGCCGCCGAGTTCCTTGGCGGCTTCCTGCGCACCCTTGTTGGCAGCATCGAAGAAGCCGTTGCCGAGCGACTTGACCACGAGACCGATCTTGATGTCGGCAGCGCTGGCTGTCCCGGCCATCATGGCGACGGCAAATGCCACGCCGATTGCGAGTTTCTTTGCGAGTTTCATGCTTTCATCCTCCCACTTGATTGACACTCTTCACACCTCCCCGGCGCCTTATGCGACCGACGAGGAATCCTCCTTGATTGCCTGGGTGACCGGGCTCGCGACAATGAGCCTGATGCCGGCATTCTCGATCATCCTGACGGCTTCCTCTGGAATGCCGTCATCGGTGATGATTGTAGACACACGCTCGAGCGGGCACAGAATGAGGCTCGACCGGCGATGGAACTTGCTGGAATCAGCCATGACGACCAATTCGTCGGCCTGATGCATCAGCTTCTGTTCGCTCTGGATGATCAGCGCGTCGGCTTCCATGATGCCGAGCGGGCCGATACCCTGCGCGCCGATGAAGAAGCGGCGGGCGTAGAAATTGCGGATCGCGTCATTGTCGAAAGGGGAGAGGATCAGGCTCTGTTCGCGATAGATCGCGCCGCCCGGCACCGTTACCGTGTTCTTCGAATGCTTGACCAGATGTTCGGCGATCGCGAAGGAATTGGTCATCACCTGCAGGCGGTGCGCCGCCATGAAATGCACCATCTGGAAGGTGGTCGTGCCGCCGTTGATGATGATCGCGTCGCCCGGATCGCAAAGCTCGACGGCCTGGCGGGCGATTGCGCGTTTCTTGTCGATATTGACCGATTCCGAAACACGGAAGGGGCGGCCGGCGAGATTGCCGAGCTGCGGCGGATGCACGGCCTCGGCGCCGCCGCGCACACGCCGGATCTTGCCCTGGACATGAAGAGCAGCGATGTCGCGCCGGATCGTCGCCTCGGAAGCCTCGGTCAGTTCGGAAATATCCTGAACCGTCACGACGGACTTTTCCTGAACGGCGCTCAGAATGATGCGATGGCGTTCGCGTTCGTGCATGGGGCTCCTCCTTGGACCGTTTATTTCGCACATATGACAATGTGTCAATCAAAAACGATCATAAATTTTCATATTGCGCTGCACAATAATCGAATTTGATCGTTTTCGATTGACAACCTCCATTTTGATGAGCGATACCGTCAGCGAAAAGGGGCGCGAACTTTGTGTCTCGATGAAGATTTCATATGGGAGGATGACATGGCGGCGAACGTCCGGCTTCTGGAAAACCGGTGGGATGATGCTTACGCGGCAGGCCTCGATGAGCCTGGCAAGCTGCTCTATCGTTCCAACCTGCTCGGCGCCGACAAGCGCATCACCAATTATGGCGGCGGCAACACCTCGGCGAAGGTGATGGAAACCGATCCGCTCACCGGCGGCAAGGTGAAGGTACTTTGGGTCAAGGGCTCGGGCGGCGACGTCGGCACGATCAAGCTCGACGGTTTCGCGACGCTCTACCAGGACAAGCTGGAATCGCTGAAGGGCATCTACAAGGGTGTCGAGGACGAGGACCGCATGGTCGGCTTCCTGCCGCACTGCACCTTCAACCTGAATGGCCGTGCCGCCTCGATCGACACACCGCTGCACGGTTTCGTGCCTTTCACCCATGTCGACCACATGCATCCCGATGCGATCATCGCGATTGCCGCGTCGAAGAATTCGAAGGAATTGACGCAGCAGATCTTCGGCGACGAGATCGGCTGGCTGCCCTGGCGCCGTCCGGGCTTCCAGCTCGGCCTCGACCTCGGCGCTTTCGTTGCAGCCAATCCGAATGCCAAGGGCGTCGTGCTCGAAAGCCACGGCCTCTTCACCTGGGCGAATGATGCCAAGGCCTGCTACGAGCTGACACTCGATATCATCAACAAGGCGATCGTCTGGTTTGCCGAAAAGACCGACGGCAAGACGATTTTCGGCGGCGCGGTCGCTCAGAGCCTGGCCGTTGCCGAACGCCGCGCCATCGCCGCCCGGCTGATGCCGGAGATCCGCGGCCGCATCGGCAAGCAAGAGCGCAAGCTCGGGCATTTCGACGATCAGGACGCCGTGCTCGAATTCGTCAATTCCAGCGATTTGCGTCCGCTCGGCGCGCTCGGCACCAGCTGCCCCGATCATTTCCTGCGCACCAAGATCCGCCCGCTGATCGTCGATTTCGACCCGGCCAAGCCGGATGTCGACGCGATCGTCGCCGGTCTCGACAAGGCGCTGGAGGACTACCGCGCCGACTACGCCCGCTATTATAACGACTGCAAGCATGACAATTCGCCCGCCATGCGCGATGCCAATCCCGTCATCTTCCTCGTTCCCGGCGTCGGCATGCTGTCCTTTGCCCGCGACAAGGCGACGGCTCGCATTGCCAGCGAATTCTACGTCAACGCCATCAACGTCATGCGCGGCGCCTCGACGGTCTCCGAATATCAGGGCCTGCCCGAGCAGGAAGCCTTCGATATCGAATATTGGCTGCTCGAAGAGGCGAAGCTCCAGCGCATGCCGAAGCCGAAGAGCCTTGCCGGCCGCGTCGCCTTCGTCACCGGCGGCGCCGGCGGCATCGGCCGGGCGACGGCCGCACGCCTCGTCGGCGAAGGTGCCTGCGTGGTGCTTGCCGATATCGACCAGGCAGCGCTCGAAGGCACCGAAGCCGATTTCGTCAAGAAGTTCGGCGCTGACGCTGTGCGCAGCGTCCGGCTCGACGTCACCAAGGAAGATGCGGTGATCGCCTCCTTCGCGGAAGCCTGCGTCGAATTCGGCGGCATCGATATCCTCGTCTCGAATGCCGGCATTGCCTCCTCCGCACCGATCGAAGCGACCGAACTGTCGACGTGGAACCGCAATATCGATATTCTGGCGACTGGCTATTTCCTCGTCTCGCGCGAAGCCTTCCGCCTGTTTCGCCGTCAGACGCTCGGTGGCAACGTCGTCTTCGTCGCTTCGAAGAACGGTCTGGCCGCTTCACCGAATGCGGCTGCCTATTGCACCGCCAAGGCTGCCGAAATCCATCTCGCCCGCTGCCTGGCGCTCGAAGGCGCGGATGCCGGCATCCGCGTCAACACCGTCAATCCGGATGCCGTCCTGCGCGGCTCGAAGATCTGGAGCGGCGAATGGCGCGAGCAGCGCGCCGCCTCGTCCAAGATCGAGGTGGACGATCTCGAGGAGCATTACCGCAAGCGGTCGATGCTGAAACTCAACGTGTTTCCGGAAGATATCGCCGAGGCGATCTATTTCCTCGCATCGGACCTTTCGGCAAAATCGACCGGCAACATCATCAACGTCGATGCCGGCAACGTGCAGAGTTTTACGCGCTAGAGCAATTCCAGCAGCAGTGTGCAGGGGTTTTGCGTCCGGAATTGCGTAGAGCAAACGGAGGGAGCTATTTCCGGAGGATCACCCATATCGCGTGGATGATCCCCGGCACATAGCCGCAGAGTGTCAGCAATATATTGAGCCAGAAATGCAGGCCGATCCCGACCTGCAAAAATACGCCAAGGGGCGGCAGGATGATCGCAAGAAGAATGCGGACAACGTCCATCGTCGCTCCTTAGTTTGAAGACTTGTAAGCGTTTGAACGCGAACCGTGCCCTATGGTTCGCGACCAGGGAGGAATAGATGACAGAATCCAGGATTGCGCCAGATCTGGTCGCGACGGACAACGACAAGCGGGCAATCGCGCTGAAAGCCGATTACGAGGCGCTGGGTGCGACACTTGCCCGTCGCGGCGTCGATATCGAAGCAGTCACCCGGAAGGTTGGGGAATTCTTCGTTGCCGTTCCCTCCTGGGGCGTCGGCACCGGCGGCACGCGTTTTGCCCGTTTCCCCGGCACCGGCGAGCCGCGCGGCATCTTCGACAAACTCGACGATTGCGCCGTCATCAACCAGCTGACGCAGGCGACGCCGAACGTCTCGCTGCACATTCCCTGGGACAAGGCGGATGCCAGGGAGTTGAGGGCCAAGGGCGACGCGCTCGGCCTCGGCTTCGATGCGATGAACTCCAACACCTTTTCCGATGCGCCCGGCCAGGCCCATTCCTACAAATACGGCTCGCTCAGCCACACCGACGCGGCGACACGGGCGCAGGCGGTCGAGCACAATCTCGAATGCATCGAGATCGGCAAGGCGCTCGGCTCCAAGGCGCTGACCGTCTGGATCGGCGACGGCTCGAACTTCCCCGGCCAGAGCCATTTCACCAAGGCTTTCGAGCGTTATCTCGCCTCGATGGCGGATATTTACAAGGCGCTGCCCGACGATTGGAAGCTGTTCTCCGAACACAAGATGTACGAGCCGGCCTTCTATTCCACAATCGTGCAGGATTGGGGCACCAACTACCTGATCGCCCAGACGCTCGGCCCCAAGGCTTACTGCCTCGTCGATCTCGGCCACCATGCGCCAAACACCAATATCGAGATGATCGTCGCCCGCCTGATCCAGTTCGGCAAGCTCGGCGGCTTCCACTTCAACGATTCGAAATATGGCGATGACGATCTCGACGCCGGCGCGATCGATCCCTACCGGCTGTTCCTCGTCTTCAACGAACTGGTCGATGCCGAGCAGCGCGGCGTCAACGACTTCAACCCGGCCCATATGATCGACCAGTCGCACAACGTCACCGACCCGATCGAAAGCCTGATCAACAGCGCCAACGAAATCCGCCGCGCCTATGCGCAGGCACTGCTCGTCGACCGCCAGGCGCTCTCCGGTTACCAGGACGACAACGACGCGCTGATGGCGTCGGAAACGCTGAAGCGCGCCTATCGCGCCGATGTCGAACCGATTCTGGCCGAAGCCCGGCGCAGGGCAGACGGCGCAATCGACCCGATCGCCGTCTACCGCGCCAGCGGCTACCGCAGACAAGTGGCGGCCGAGCGTCCGGCATCCGCTGCCGGCGGCGGCGGCATCATCTGAACGACCGATTGTCTCGCATGGCCTGAAGCCATGCTGATTAGGGATGAGGGTTGCCGGCAGCGCAGGGGTGACGCGCTGCCGGCAACCTCGCCGTTTACGGCTTCCAGGCCCCGGCGATCTGGCGGGTGGCGATGTTCAGCCGGTTCCAGACATTGATGTTGGCAATGGCGATGACGAGTGCCGCAAGGCTCCTGCCGTCATAATGCCGGGTCGCCTCGTCCCAGATATCATCCGGCACCGGGTCGGCGCGGTCGCTGATGCGGGTCACCGCCTCGGTCAGCGCAAGGGCTGCCCGCTCGGCATCGCTGAAATAGGGCGAGTCGCGCCAGGCGCCGATGGCAAAGAGCCTTTCGTCGGTTTCGCCGAGCTTCTTTGCAATGCGGGGATGACCGTCGACACAGACGCTGCAGCCGTTGATCTGGCTGGCGCGCAGGTTGACGAGTTCGAGCAGCTTCGGTGAAAGGCCGGTTTCGGCCGGCACCTTGCTGAGAGCATTGAGCGCCTGCATGGCTGCGGGAAGGACGAGGGCGGGATTTCCCATTCGCTCCTGCATGACCATTTTTTCCTGCATGGTATGTCTCCTTGATGCGTTTATGATTCGACGATCCGCCGGCGTTGTCACATCGGCCGGGTTTCATTCGTCATGGCCTTGACGGAACGCAGCGGAGGAATGTGACAAATGGACGAGAAAAAATGGCTGGCCGATGAATTCGAGGCAAACAGAGCGCATCTGAGGGCCGCAGCCTATCGCATGCTCGGCTCGCGCAGCGAGGCGGAGGATGCCGTTCAGGAGGCCTGGCTGCGGCTCAGCCGCACGGATACGACAGGGGTCGGCAATCTCGGCGGCTGGCTGACGACGGTGGTGGCGCGCATCTGCCTCGACATGCTGCGCACCCGCAAGACCCGGCGCGAGGAGCCGCTGGAGGCGCCGGTTCATGGCGGGATCGCCGATCCCGCGAACGATCCCGAGCGCGAAGCCGCCTTTGCCGATTCGGTCGGTCTGGCGCTGCTCGTCGTGCTGCAGACGCTGGCGCCCGCCGAACGTGTCGCCTTCGTGCTGCATGACATGTTCGATCTGCCCTTCGACGAGATCGCGCCGATCATCGGCCGTTCGTCCGGTGCCACCCGTCAGCTCGCAAGCCGCGCCCGCCGCCGGGTGCAGGGGGTGGACGAAGCGCCTGATGTCGATTTCGGCCGCAAGCGGACGATCGCCGAGGCCTTTCTGACGGCCTCGCGCAACGGCGATCTGGAAGGGTTGCTCGCGGTGCTTGCCCCTGACGTCGTCTTCCGGCCGGATGCGACGGCGGCCCGCTTCGGCACCATTGGCGAAACGCGCGGCGCGGCTCACGTGGCCGAAGCCTTCAAGGGTCGGGCGCAGGCGGCAGAAATCGCCATCGTCGACGGCGAGCTCGGATTCGTCGTGCAGATCAAGGGCCAGCTCCGCGTCGTGGTGGCGCTGACGATCGCCGATGGCAGGATCGCCGCGATCGACGCCATCGCCGATCCAGATCACCTGGAACGGCTTGACTATTCGATTCTTCGGGATTGAAAACAAACAGGAATTTACCGGATCTTCGAGACAGGTGCGCTTCGCAAGGAGCGCACCGCTTACGTTTCCTCGATGGCGACGACCGCGTCATTTTCCTTGACAGCTTCGTCTTCGGCTTTATTCTATTATAAAGCCTTACGTATCATAGTTATGGAATTTCCGGTACGGCGCCCTGAGAGGCCATCTCTACCTTCCCCATTACTCTTCCATAATGACCCGCAGACGGATGGCCGAGGCGTGATCCCGGTCCGAGACTTCGAAAGGAATGCATGTCATGCCCGGCGACCAGACGAAGAAGCCGCTTCTCCTCACCAATGTCAAACCGATGGCTTTTGGTGCGGGCACACAAGAGGGGGCAATCGACATTCTCGTCAATGCCGACGGTAGGATCGCCGAGATCGGTCCGTCGCTCGCGGTCTCGCAGGATGTTGCGCGCATCGACGGCAAGGGCGCCTTCATTTCGCCGGGCTGGGTCGATCTGCACGTGCATATCTGGCACGGCGGCACCGATATTTCCATCCGTCCGTCCGAATGCGGCGTCGAGCGCGGCGTCACCACGCTGGTCGATGCCGGTTCGGCCGGCGAGGCGAACTTCCATGGCTTCCGGGAATATATCATCGAGCCCTCGCGCGAACGCATCAAGGCCTTCCTCAATCTCGGCTCGATCGGTCTTGTGGCCTGCAACCGGGTCGCGGAATTGCGGGATATCCGCGATATCGATCTCGATCGCATCCTTGAAGTCTATGCCGAAAACAGCGAGCACATCGTCGGCATCAAGGTGCGCGCCAGCCATGTCATCACCGGGTCCTGGGGCGTCACGCCGGTGAAGCTCGGCAAGAAGATCGCCAAGATCTTGAAAGTGCCGATGATGGTGCATGTCGGCGAGCCGCCGGCGCTCTATGACGAAGTGCTCGAGATCCTCGGCCCCGGCGACGTCGTCACCCACTGCTTCAACGGCAAGGCCGGTTCGAGCATCATGGAAGACGAGGACCTCTTTGCTCTCGCAGAGCGCTGCGCCTCCGAAGGCATCCGCCTCGACATCGGCCATGGCGGCGCCTCCTTCTCGTTCAAGGTCGCCGAAGCGGCGATCGCGCGCGGGCTGCTGCCGTTCTCGATCTCGACCGACCTGCACGGCCATTCGATGAATTTCCCGGTCTGGGATCTGGCGACGACGATGTCGAAGCTGCTCAGCGTCGGCATGCCCTTCGACAAGGTGGTGGAGGCCGTCACCCATGCGCCGGCATCCGTCATCAAGCTGTCGATGGAGAACCGGCTTTCGGTCGGCTCGCAAGCGGAATTCACCATTTTCGACCTGGTCGATTCCGATCTCGAGGCGACGGATTCCAACGGCGACGTCTCGGTCCTCAACAAGCTGTTCGAGCCGCGCTATGCGGTGATGGGCGCCGATGCCTTCGCCGCCAGCCGCTACGTGCCGCGGGCGCGCAAGCTGGTGCGCCACAGCCACGGCTATTCCTACAGATAGGATCGGCTGACGCGGCAAGCGTCAGCGGTTGCGCCAGCCCATCAGCTTTTCGATCCGTTCCGCTGAACTGCGCACATGCGCCGTATAGTGGTTCTCGTCGGAAAAGGCCTTCTGTTCCGGCAGCACGATGGAAATGGTGGCAACGCACTGGCCGTCGCGATCGCAGATCGGCGAGGCGATGCAGGCAACCGCGTAATCCGATTCCCCCGCCTGGATCGACAGGCGCGATTCGAAGGCCTTGCCGGCGGCTTCCGACAGCGTGCCCGGATCGATCTCGGCGCGGCCGGTCGGTGAAGAGCGGGCGCAGCGCTTGAACAGTTCGATGCGCTCTTCCTCGGCCAGGTGACCGACAAGCAGGCGGCCGGAGGCCGTCCAGTTCAGCGGCACCCTTGTGCCGACGCGGGACGCCACCTGAAAATGGCTCGGGCCGTCAGCCATGGCCAGTACCAGCATATAGTCGCCGTCGCGACCGCAGACCTGCACGGTTTCGCCGGCCTGGCGGCAGAGATCGTGCATCTCATGGGTGGCGATGCTCATGAAATCCAGCGACCGCGCATAGGCGAGGCCGTAATGGTAGAGCCGGGCGCCGAGCCAGATCGAGCCGTCCGCCTGGCGCGTCAGCATGTTCTTCTCGACGAGATCGTCGACGATGACGTAAACGGTCGAAAGCGGCGCCTTCACCGCCTTGGCGATCGCATAGACGCCGGCGGGCGATCCGGTCTCGTAAAGATGGTCGATCACCTGAAGCGCCCGGTCGATGCCGCTGACGCGCGCGCGACGCGCACCCTTGCCGGCGGCTTCGTCGGCAACGCCCTGACCTTCGGAGTAAACTGCGGATGATGTCTTTCCGTCCAATTCCAGCACCTCATGAAAACTGCGATCATGTTACATTACTATGGCATAGCCGTCGCTGTGGCAAATCGCAACATTTTACGGGTTGATAGTGTCGGGTGAATGCGACAGCGGCATGTAGGCCAATTGGGTCGACCAGGTGAGCAGGCTCCGTTTTCCAATAATCAGCCAAGGCAACGCGCCGACAATGAGGGGAAATTCGAGTTTCGGCGACGGCCGTGAGCGTGCTCCGCGAGGGGCGATTGACCAAGAAGTCACCCCGTCGAAAGGCTTGGAACAACAAGCTTCAGCCCGAGTTTGATCTCTGAAACCCAGGAGGTCATGATGACGAATTACCCGACACCCCCTTTCCCATCCCAGAAACAACCGATGCCGGGTTTTACCGCGCAGATGGACCCTATTCCCGATCACGGCGAGGAGAGCTACCGCGGCGCCGACAGGCTGAAAGGCAAGCGGGCGATCATCACCGGCGGCGATAGCGGCATCGGTCGGGCGGTGGCAATCGCTTACGCCAGGGAAGGTGCCGACCTGGTGATCTCCTATCTCGACGAGGATGAGGATGCCGATGAGACGAAACGGCTCGTCGAGCAGGCCGGACGCAAGGCTGTCCTTGTCAGCGGCGACATCCAGGATCCGGCCCATTGCAGGCAGATCGTCGAGACGGCGGTCAAGGAACTCGGAGGCATCGACATTCTCGTCAACAACGCCGCGCACCAGGCAAGCTTCAAGAGCATCGACGAGATCAGCGATGAAGAGTGGGAACTGACCTTCAAGGTCAATATCCATTCGATGTTCTACCTGACCAAGGCAGCTGTCGCTCATATGAAACCCGGCAGCGCCATCATCAACACGGCCTCGATCAATTCGGACAGTCCGAACCCGACGCTGCTTGCCTATGCGACGACCAAGGGCGCGATCCAGAATTTCACCGCCGGTCTTGCCCAGCTTCTGGCCGAGAAAGGCATTCGCGCCAATGCGGTGGCGCCTGGCCCGATCTGGACACCGCTCATCCCTTCGACATTGCCTGAAGAAAGCGTCAGCAATTTCGGCAAGCAGGTGCCGATGAAACGGCCGGGACAGCCGGCCGAGCTGGCGACAGCCTACGTGATGCTGGCCGATCCCTTGTCGAGCTACGTCTCCGGCACGACAATTGCGGTCACCGGCGGCAAGCCGATCCTGTAAGGCGCGTCGCGATCTTTCAGATTCGCTCCTTGCGCTTTAGGTCTTTGTTTTTACGCAATGTCGTTAGCGCAAAACCGCTGCACAGTTTTGAGCGACATGCCTTAAAGCGGCAAGGGCCGCCGTCTGGTTGTGACGGCAGCCCTTGACGGGGGCAGGGAGAGATCCCCAAGCTGGTCAGGCGGCTTGTTCAGCCGAAGCAGGGCATCGCCGGCAGATTGGCGCGGTTTGCGAGTGCTCCGATCATATTGCCCACCGAATTCGAACGCGGTTCGCGTTTGCGGGCGGCCGTCTCCAGGAGTTGCTTGAAGTCTTCAAGCTTTACGCCGTCGGCGCGCAACACCATGGCGATCAGGGGGTCGCGAAGGGCTTCGGATATCGTCAGGTCTTCTCTGGTCTTTGTCATGGTTGTCCTCCTTTCGTGGGCGGTCGCCCGTGTTCCACTTTCCGCTGTCATGCCCTCGGCATTGACTTTCGCGTTTCGTGGTGTTACCGGTAAGTAACAATGCATTTGTTACCGATCGGTCACATTGATGTCAAGGACTACGTCCGCAAAAAAATCAGAAACTTCGAATGAAATCTCCGCAGCCGTTCCAGAAGATCGCATCCCGCCGCGGGAGCGTATCGTCTCGACCGCCTCGGAGCTTTTCCGCGAACGCGGCATCCGCGGCATCGGCGTCGATGCCATTGCCGACGCGGCTCTGACCAACAAAATGACGCTCTACCGGCATTTCGGCTCGAAGGATGAACTGGTCTGCGAGACGCTGCGCCGCGCTTCCGAAAAGGCGGGTACCATCTGGCGCGATCTAGAAGCAGCCTATCCCGGCAATCCGCGCGCCCAGCTGGAGGCCTGGGTGGAGATGCGGGCGCAATGTCTGAACGGCGAGCCCGCCGGTTGCGATCTCGCCAATGCCGCCATCGAGCTGAAGGGCGAGGGCCATCCCGCCCACGAAATGATCGAGCGGCACAAGGCCGAACAGCGTGATCGCTTGGCCGCGCTCTGTTCGGCGGCCGGCGCGCGCGAACCCCAGCTTCTTGCCGATACGTTGACGCTGCTGCTCGAAGGCGCGCGCGTCAGCCGCCAGGCCATGGGCGCTGCCGGCTGCTGCGGTCATTTCGCCAAGGCCTGCCAAGCGGCGATCGCTTCTTTCGCCTGACCGCCCTCTTTCGGGGGAACCTTTACCGCTTCCATGCCGTTTTCCCATCACCGGGGCGATGTGGAGGCAGGGAGATGAACTACGTCTATCTCAAGCGCCTATATGACAAACGCGCCGAGCTCGAAGCCAAGCTGGAGCTTCATGATGCGCGCTATTGTTTCGGCGAGGAAGAGGTCGATGATGGCACCGACAGCGATCTGCGTCAGCGGTTGAGCGAGATCTCCGAGGAAATCGCCACGCTGGAGAGCAGGCCGGGCCGCTAACTGTTTCATTTGGGAACGGGTTCAGATTTCAGGCCGGCCTGGCCTAAGATCATCCCGTGCTGGCACTGAGGATTTCCATCGTCCGTTCGTCGAATTTTCCCTGATAGAAATGCTCGATCACCCGGTGGAAGGGCGAACCGTGATCGCTGATCGCGGCAAACAAGGTCATCGACGAGCGCAGCTTGAGGTCGTCGGGTGAACCCAGGATTTCGTGCGCCGATCTGCCGCCAACAGACAGGATCGCCTCGACGCAGCGCAGCAGCCGGCTTGAGAGAATAGGATCGGCGAGATAGGCGGTGGCTTCCTCGGCCGAGCGGATCGCATATTTTTCGGCCATCACCGACGTGCCGAGACCGGCGATCTGCGGGAAGATGAACCACATCCAGTGGGACGTCTTGCGTCCCGCTTTCAGCTCTGAGAGCGCCTGTTCATAGACGCCGTTCTGGGCATCGATGAAGCGATCGAGATTATAATCGATTTCACCGGCCATGGTCCTTTTCCCTTTTCCTGCTGTCGATGCAGCCTGGGCCAAGGTCTCCATGCCCGGCGAGCTACAGCGCCGCGCGTCTTTTGAGACGCGCAAAGGACGCTGTAGCACTTTAAATTACCGCATAATTTTATCCTTAAATCGATTCCGATTTAAGGAATCATGCGGTGGCTTTCCTGTTAGCAGACCCTCTCAGCGTAGGGGCTGCTGTCGCGGCAATGGCCGTAAGCCGGATGCGGCGGCGTGTTATCGCCGGCGGGGGCGGCAATGGCCGATGTCGTCATCGGGTCCGTATTGCCGGAAGAATAGGCGGCAAAACCCGCAAAGCTCAAGAGAACCAGCGCTCCGACCACGACAATGCGCTCGAAGGCCGAAAGTTTCTGGGCGCTGACATGGTCCACATAATCGCGCTCGCCTAAACCGGCGGTTTCATCCTCTTTTACATGG
The DNA here is from genome assembly GCF_012349115.1 of Rhizobium ruizarguesonis. Classification (GTDB taxonomy): domain Bacteria; phylum Pseudomonadota; class Alphaproteobacteria; order Rhizobiales; family Rhizobiaceae; genus Rhizobium; species Rhizobium ruizarguesonis. The sequence continues at coordinate 37,293 of NZ_PQIG01000046.1, read as the reverse complement.
AGGGTCACCATATCCTGGCGACGGCTTAAAGTTTCACAATCTGTCATTTCAATTACTCCTGCAACACATGCGGCGACGGTCTCTCTAGAGCAAACTCTCACCCTCGTGCCGAACCGCGTCCGCATGCGAGCAGCATGTGTGTCTTCGATCGTGGCAATTGAAGGGGCGATATTCAAACTCAGTGTTCAAAAAATCGTACCAATAAATGCAAAATATCGTGAAGCTCTGGTTCACCGGAATGATCCGGGGTAGTCCAGAGAGGAACATCTTTCTTCTGGATAGTCCCATGAGCAAATCCTTCGGCGCGATGTCGGTCGCGCAACTTTCCGCCCTCATTCAAGCTGGCGCGGCCGATCCGGTCGAGGTAGCCGAGGCGATCTTCGAGTCCATCGCGAATTATGCCGACAAGGCGGTTTTCACGACACTGCTCGAAAGCCGGGCGATGGCAGAGGCGCGTGCCTCTTCGCGACGTCTGCGGGAAGGGCGCTCGCTTGGATTGCTGGACGGCATTCCGATTGCCTGGAAGGATCTTTTCGACATTGAAGGCCTGCCAACGACAGCGGGTTCCGTCGTTCTGGCAAAGGACATGCCGGCCAAGCGCGATGCGGTTGTCGTCGCTTTGCTCAGGCAGGCCGGCATGGTCGCCGTCGGGCGCACCAATATGAGCGAATTCGCCTTTTCCGGCCTCGGCATCAATCCGCATTACGGCACGCCGGTAAATCCGCGCGGCGCCGATCTCCCGCGCATTCCGGGCGGCTCGTCCTCAGGTGCTGGTGTCGTCGTCGCGGCTGGGTTGGTTCCGGTCGCCATGGGCACCGATACCGGCGGCTCGGTGCGTATTCCCGCCGCCTTCAACGGCATCGTCGGCTACAAGGCGACGCGCGGCCGCCACGCAATGGCAGGCGTCTATCCGCTGGCAAAGAGCCTGGATTCGTTGGGACCGCTCTGCCGCAGCGTCAGGGACGCGGTCTGGATCGATGCGGCGATGCGCGGCTTGACGGCGCCTGATGTCGCCACGCGTCCCCTGCAAGGGCTGGAACTCATCGTGCCTGAAAACGTCGTCTTCGACGGAGCGGAAGCGGGCGTCATCGCCGCGTTCGAGGCAGCTTTGGAACGTCTTCAAAAGGCCGGCGCGCATGTTGCCCGCACCGTCATTCCCGCCTTCGACGAGATATTCGATCTGATGACGAAATATGGTCCGCTGGTCACGGCGGAGGCTTTCGCACTTCACCGCGAACGCTTGGCCGGACCGGACGCGGACAGGATGGATCACCGTGTCGTCATGCGTACCCGTCTCGGAAGCAAGACGACGCTGCCCGATTACCTGGCAATCCTCGAGGCGCGTAGCCGCCTGATCGCCGATGTCGAGCGCCTCGTCGGCGACCGGCTGCTCGCCTTTCCCACCGTTGCCCATGTCGCGCCGCCGATCGGGCCGCTGGCGCAGGATGACGAGCTGTTCTTTGCGACGAACAACAAGACGTTGCGCAACACCGCGCTCGGCAATTTCCTCGACTGGTGCGGCGTTTCCATTCCCTGCGGCAGCGGCGAGGCTGGCATGCCGGTCGGCCTGCTGCTTTCGGCCACCGCTCATCGCGATGAGGCGTTGCTGGGGATCGCCCTTGCCGCCGAGCCGGTCATCCGCGACGATTTTGGCTGAATTGGCAATTGAACCGCCGGGATTTAGTTGCCATTGATGGCATGAGGAGATCCCGGAGGAAAGCAAGTGCAGGTTTTGCAAAACGGACGTTTCGCGGTTTCGACATGGTCGCTGCATCGGCTGCTTGGCGCCGTTCATGCCTATAGTCCCGATCCTGACAAAAGCGCTGCGCCGAAAGAACCCTATGGCCCGGGTGCTGCGGCACTGATCGACGTGCCGGCGGCGCTTGCTGCACGCGGCGTCAACCGGTTGGAGGTCTGTTCCTTCCATCTGCCGAGCCTTAATGCCGCCTATATAAGCGAATTGCGCGAGGCGATGGCGGCCTCGAACGTGTTGTTCCAGACGCTGCTCGTCGAGGACGGTGATCCGAGCCATCCGGAGACGGCCGAACGCGACGTCAAATGGATGGCGGAGTGGATCGACATCGCCGCAGCCCTCGGGGCTGAGAGGATGCGCGTCATTGCCGGCAAGCAGAAGCCGACGGAGGAAAACCTTACCCGCGCCGCCCGCCATCTGAACTGGCTGGCCGGAAAGGCGGAAGGCAGCGGCGTGCGTGTCGTCGTCGAGAACTGGTTCGACCTGCTGCCGTCACCGGTCGAAATGAACTGGCTGCTGGACCGGCTGGACGGCAAGGTCGGCCTCAACGGCGACCTCGGCAACTGGGCGGCGCCAGCGAAATATGAGGGTCTTGCCGATATCATGGGCCGGGCGGAAATCTGCCATGCCAAAGCCGATTACGGCGTTACCGGCCTCGATGCCGAGGATTACCGCACGTGCCTGGAGATGTGCGAGAGAGCCGGTTATGCCGGTCCCTTCACGCTGATCTATGACTCACCCTTCTTCCCTGATGAATGGGACGGCATCCTGCTGCAAAAGGCGTTCATCGAGGATTTCCTGCGCGAGGCGCCGGCGCGCAAGATGGCTTAAATCAGAAGCACGTCTCGCTCATTCCTGGCGCGGGAACCTTTGGTTTTCCTCCAGCACGTTCAGATCCATGTGGTTGCGCATATAGCGCTCCGAGGCTTTCTGCAGCGGCTGATAATCCCATGGAAAATAGGCCCCATTGCGTAGCGCCGCATAGACCACCCAGCGGCGCGCCTGGCTTTCGCGCACGGCTGCATCGAAATCGGAAAGGTTCCAGCGTCGGCCGGCCTGTTCGACAAGCCTTGCCAAGGTCTCGGCATGCGCCGGGCCGTCCGCCAGATTGTCGAGTTCTTGGGGATCGGTCTCGAGATCAAACAGCATCGGCGGGTCCTTCTCGCAGAGCGAGAGTTTGTATCGTCCGTCCCGGATACAGACGAGCGGCGCCTCGGAACCCTCCGCGGCATATTCCATCGGCACCGGGCTGCGGCTGCCGGTGCCTTCGGCAAGCGCTGCCAGATCCTCGCCCTCGGTCCACGGCTTCAACGAGGCGATATCGATCCCGGCAAGGCCGGCAAGCGTCGGCGTCACGTCGAGGGTAGAGACAGGCTGGTCGATCCGTTTGGGCTTCCAGCCGGGTGCCGCGATCATCAGCGGAACGCGGGCCGATCCTTCGAAGAAGTTCATCTTGAACCAGAGACCGCGATCACCGAGCATGTCGCCATGGTCGGACGCAAAGAGGATGATCGTGTTTTCGGCCATGCGGGTCCGGTCGAGGACGCCGAGAATGTCGCCGATCTTCTCGTCGACATAGGAGATATTGGCGAAATAGCCGCGCCTTGCCCGCCTGATCTGCTCATCGCTGATGTTGAAAGCATCGTGGTCGCAGGCTTTCATCAGACGCTGCGAGTGCGCGTCCTGCAGCTCGAAGGCAATCGGCGCAACCGCCGGATCAAGTGCCGGGCAATCTTCATAGAGATCCCAGAATTTGCGGCGCGCGACATAGGGGTCGTGCGGATGGGTGAAGCTGACGGTCAGGCACCAGGGGCGCTCGTCGTGTCCGCGCGACAGATCGAACAGCTTGCGGCCGGCGTGGTAGGCGACCTCGTCGTCATACTCCATCTGGTTGGTGATCTCGGCAATGCCGGCGCCGGTGACCGAGCCCAGATTGTGATACCACCAGTCTATGCGCTCGCCGGGCTTGCTATAGTCCGGCGTCCAGCCGAAGTCGGCCGGGTAGATGTCCGTCGTCAGGCGCTCTTCGAACCCATGCAACTGGTCGGGGCCGACGAAATGCATCTTGCCGGAAAGTGCGGTCTGGTATCCGGCCGCGCGCAGATGATGCGCATAGGTCGGAATGTCAGAGGCAAATTCCGCCGCATTATCATAGACGCGGGTTCGGCTCGGCAATTGTCCGGACATGAAGGAGGCCCGCGCCGGTGCGCAGAGCGGGCTTGCGGTATAGGCGTTGGTGAAACGCACGGAACGCTCCGCCAATGATTTCAGATGCGGCGCATGCAGAAAATCGGCAGGGCCGTCGGGAAAGAAAGTGCCATTCAACTGATCGACCATCAGGATGAGGATATTCGGACGCGCCATGTGAAATTGTCTCCTGTGGTCTCAAAGGCCGGGGGGCCGATGAAGGGAACGTCCCTCTTGCTATTTGCAGATCTTATCAAAGCCAGTATCATCGTGCCTGTAAAGCTGGCTTTTTTCGATGGTTGTCAAAAGGAATTTTTATGCCAGACCGCCCGCCTGAGCTGGGATGGATGCGCATTTTCGCGGAGGTCGCAAGGCTCGGCAGCTTTTCGGCCGCGGCGGCAGGTCTCGGCCTTACGCAGCCGGCCGTCAGCTATCAGATTCGGCGGCTGGAAGAGCAGTTCGGCGTCGCCCTGCTGCGCCGCCAGCACCGCGGCGTCGAGTTGACCGCGGAAGGAGAGCGGCTTTTCCAGGTCGCCGCCAAAACGGTCGGTGATATCGATGCCCTGGCGCGCAGTTTCCGCACTGAGGCTCAAAGGCCGGTCGTCAGACTGAGAACCGACTATGCCTTTTCAGCGCTTTGGCTGATCCCGCGCATGCACGGCTTTCGCCTGCTTCACCCGGAAGCGGATATACAGATCGTCGCGACCCAGAGGCTTGAGCCCGGCTTTCGCGACGACGCAGATGTGGTGGTAGTTTTTGGGACGCGGGCGGAATTCGGCGCTATCGGATCGCTTCTGCTGCAGGAAAAGGTCGTGCCCGTCTGCACGAAAGGCTTTCTCGATCGCAACGGCCCGTTCGACGATCCGCAGCTTCTTGCCAAGGCGGTCCTGATCCATCTCGACTCGCCGACGCCACCGCCCTGGTTCGATTGGCGAAGTTATCTTGCCGAATTCTCCGTTACTCGCGATCTCCATGCCGGCCGCGGTGATGTCAGTTTCAATACCTACTCGCTGGTCGTCCAGGCCGCTCTCAGCGAGCAGGGCGTGGCGATCGGCTGGATGGGGCTGGTCGATACGCTTCTCTCCACACATATGCTGGTGGAAGCCGGGCCGCCGCTCGAGGCACCCGACCGTGGTTACTGGCTGATACCGCCGCGATCGGCAAATATTGATAGCGAGAGGCTCAGCACCTGGCTGGTGGATGAAGTCGGCAGGACCTGACATTCGGACCGAGGCCAGCGCGCCGTTGCATCCGGAATATGTTCGCGCTCAGGAGAGAAGCCTTGTCATGACCGACGCCGATCGACATTGTGGCATCGATTCATAGGGAAGGGCCGAAGCATGTCGCGAACCGTCGGATACGTCGTTGGACTGCTCATGATCTTCTTGGGACTGATCTGGATCGCACAGGGAAGCGGCTATTTTCCCTATCCGTCATCCAGTTTCATGATCAACCAAAGCATCTGGGTTCTTTGGGGAGGCATCATGGCTGTGGCGGGGATCGCCGTGACGGTCATTATTTCGCGGCTGCGCCGGTGAGGATGAGCCGGCAACCCGTGCATGGCTTTGAGGGAATTCGACATCGACGAGTTCCTCGAGGTGAAATCTCTGGCCGCTGGCGGCCTGTCGAACTGAGGAGAATGGCATGAGCGCAGCTGAAATCGACGGCTTTGCGGACCGGATCAGGCAGCACCGGGGTGGCATGATCTCCGCCTGGATCGGTATTCCCGACGCCACGCTCGCCAACCACCTGGCGCAGGAGGCCTTCGACACCATCGTGCTGGATATGCAGCACGGCATGTGGGACATGCCCTCGGCAGCGAACGCCGTCGCCCAGGTGCGCCTTGCCGGCAAGCCAGCGCTGGCACGCATACCGGTCGGTGATTTCGCGTCCGCCTCGCGCCTGCTCGATGCCGGAGCCTCCGGCATCATCGCGCCGATGATCAATTCGGCCGAAGACGCCCAAGCCTTCGTCAAGGCCACCAAATACCCGCCTCTCGGCGAACGCAGCTGGGGACCGTCGCTGGCGCTGAACCATACCGGCCTGTCGGCCGATGATTATCTGAAGAACGCCAATGCGCTCACCGTCGCCATCGCCATGGTCGAGACCCGGGCAGCACTCGAGGCGATCGACGACATTCTCGGCGTTGCCGGCATCGATGGCATTTTCATCGGTCCCTCCGACCTTTCGATCGCACTCTCGAACGGCGACCAGGTGGCGCCGAACGCCGCCGAGATCGACAGCGCCATGCAGCATGCCGTTTCGCGCTGCCGCGCCCACGGCAAATTCGCCTGCGCCTTCGCCGGCGACGGCGAACGGGCCGGCGAGCTGCTGAAATTCGGTTTCGATCTGGTCATTGCCGGTGCGGAGACCGCGCAACTGCGCTCCGGCGCTCGCCGCGCCATCAATGCCGCCCGCAGGATCGCTTCGGCTTGAACGTCATTTCACCGGCTTGACGGCCAGCCAGATGACGTGGCGGGCGCCGCCGCGTTTGCCGTTGGCGCGCGTATTGACGGCGTCAACGGAAAAACCGCTGCCCTTGAGACGTCGCGTGAAATCGGGATCGGGACCGGAGGACCAGACGGCGAGCACGCCGCCGGGGCGCAGCGCGTCGCTGGCGGCGCGAAGGCCGGCAAAATCGTAGAGCCGGTCGTTGGATTTGCGGGTCAGGCCATCAGGGCCGTTGTCGACATCGAGCAGGATCGCATCATAGGCGCCCTTGCCGGCGCGGATCGCTTCGCCGACATCGCCCTGATGGATGCCGACGCGCGGATCGTCGAGACAGCCCTGGAAGACCTCGGCCATCGGCCCGCGTGCCCAGGCGATCACGGCCGGCACCAGTTCGGCGACGGTGACGCCGGCATCTTCGGGAAGGACGGCGAGAGCGGCGCGCAGGGTAAAGCCCATGCCGAGCCCACCGATCAAGATCCTTGGCTTCGGGTGCGACTTGATGCGATCCCAGGAAAGGGTCGCCAGCGCTTCCTCCGAACCGCTGAGGCGGCTGTTCATCAACTCGTTGGCGCCGAGCATGATCGAGAACTCGCTGCCGCGCTGCTTTAGCCGCAATTCGCCGTTTTCACCGGGAATGGTCGCGGAATCGAGCTGGATCCAGGGCAGCATGACGGCTTCGCCTCATATGAAAGGGACCGTCCCCTAGCATAGGGCACGCGACGAGGCCAGCAAGCCGGCCTCAGATCATCCGCATGAAATGGTCCTGCTCGAATTCGACGATGTCGTCCTGCGGCATGGCCGAACGGCGGCGGATATCTTCCACCTCGTCGGGCCTCAGCCGGGCCTTCGGGTCGTCGAACCGGACGTCCGGATCGGGCACGGCCGAGAGCAGCAGCCGGGTATAGGGATGCAGCGGATTGTCGATCACCTTGGCGACGCTGCCCCATTCGACGATCTGGCCGGCATACATCACGGCGATGTCCTCGGCGACGTAACGGGCGGTGGCGATATCATGGGTGATGTAAAGCAGGCCGAGATTCAGCTCCCGCTTCATCTCGTTCAACAGGTTCAGCACGCCGAGGCGCACCGAGACGTCGAGCATCGAGGTCGGTTCGTCGGCGACGATGACCTCCGGCTTGACGGCCAAGGCGCGAGCGATGTTGACGCGCTGGCGCTGACCGCCGGAAAGTTCATGCGGATATTTCGGCGCGACGAGATCGGGATCGAGCCTGACGCGCTGCAGCAGTTCGCGGACCGCAACGTCGATCTCTGCCCCCTTGATCTCCGGGCGGTGCAGCTTCAGCGGCCGCCTGAGATGATGGGCGATGGTGTGGGCGGGGTTCAGCGAGGCAAAGGGGTCCTGGAAGATCATCTGCACCGAGCGGCGGTAGCGGGCGATCTCGGCGGATTTCGCCGCCTCGACAGGCCGGCCCTTGTAGAGAATCCGGCCCGATGTCGGCAGATATTCGCGCATCGCCATGCGGGCGCAGGTGGTCTTGCCGCTGCCGGATTCGCCAACCAACGCCAGCGCCCGGCCGGCATGCAGCGAAAAAGAGATGGCGCGCGCCGCATGCACGGCCCCGGAGCCATGGCCGAAGGTCTTCGTCACGCTATCGAGTGCGAGAATGGCGTCGGTCATAGCAGCACTCCTCCATGCAGCGAGGGGAAGGAGGCCCAGAGCTTCTTCGTGTAGTCGTGCTTTGGCGTCCTGTAGATCGCCTCGGCCGTGTTCTGCTCCACCAGCCGGCCGGCAAGCATGATGCCGATGCGGTCGCAAAACTGCACCATCAGGCCGAGATCATGGGTGATGAACAGCACGGAGAAGCCGAAGCTGCGGCGCAATTCGTTGATGCGCTGCAGGATTTCGCGCTGGACGACGACGTCGAGCGCCGTCGTCGGCTCGTCCATGACGACGAGCTTCGGATCGAGCGCCATGCAGATGGCGATGACGATGCGCTGGCGCATGCCGCCGGAAAACTGGTGCGGATAGTCGCGCATGCGATCCGGCGCGATGTCGACGAGCGTCAGCATCTCGGCGGTGCGCTCGCGGGCTTCCGCACGGCTCATGTTCTTGTGGGTGCGCAGCATGTCGTAGAATTGCGCCTCGATGCGCAGCACCGGGTTCAGCGAGTTCATGGCGCTCTGGAACACCATGGCAACCTCGCGCCAGCGGAAGGCGCTGAGCGCCTGCCGGTCGAGGCCGAGCACGTCGCGGCCATCGAGCAGGATGCGGCTCTCCTTGCGGATCAGCGCCGGCGGCTTGTGCAGGCGGCTGATGGCAAACGCGATGGTGCTCTTGCCGCAGCCGGATTCGCCGGCAAGGCCGAAGACCTCGCCGGGCGCGACGTCGAAGCTGACATCGTTGACGGCGCGAAAATCCTTCTCCTCGCCGATATAGTCGATGGTGAGGTTCCTCACCGACAGCAGCGGCTGCGTCACAGGCGGCCCTCCCCGGAACGGACGAGCAGGGACCAGCGCTTCAGGTGATTGCCGGTGCGCAGCCGCGGATTGGCGATCTCGTCGACGGCGAAGTTCAGCAATGACATGCCGATGCCGAGGAAGGCGAGCGCGAAGCAGGGGGTGAGGATATCCCACCAGGCGCCGACCGAAAGAGCCGAGGCCTTCTGCGCGTTGTAGAGCATGGTGCCCCAGGAGATCGCTCTCGGATCGCCGAGACCGAGGAATTCCAGCGTCGCCTCGGTAATGATCGCGAAGATGACGCTGCCGATGAAATTGATGCCGACGATTGAAATCACGTTGGGAAAGATCTCGAATGTCATGATGCGCCATTGCGGCTCACCCATCATCTCGGCCGATTTGACGAAATCCTTCTGCTTGACGGAGAGCGTTTCGGCACGGGTGACGCGTGCGCCCCAGGCCCAGGAGGTGGCGCCGAGGATGAGGGCGATGACGAGGGGGCTTGCCTGGCCGATGAAGGCGGCAAGCACGAGCAGCAGCGGCAGGTTCGGGACGACCAGCACCATATTGGTGAAGAAGCTGATGATCTCGTCGGTCTTGCCGCCGCGATAGCCGGAGATGATGCCGAGCGCGGTACCGACGAGCGTGATCAGCAGGCCGGCGCCGAAGCCGACGGCAAGCGAGGTGCGGGCACCGTAGATCAGCCGGGCAAAGACATCCTGGCCGATGCGGGTCGTACCGAGGATATGGTCTAGCGACGGCGGCTGGTGCGGTCGTCCGGTGCGGGCGGCGGGATCGTACTGCGTCAGCAGCGGCGCTGCGATCGCGACGAGGACGATGAAGGCGATGATGACGAGACCGACGAGCGCCTTGCGGTTTCGAAGCAGGGTCTTCATCTCACGCTCCCTTCAGCCGCGGGTCGAGCATGACATAGCTGACGTCGACGATAAAATTGGCGATCAGCATGGTCGCGGTCATGATCAGGAGCTGGCCCTGAATGACGGGGTAATCGCGGGCGAGGATCGCCTGGTAGAGAATATTGCCGAGGCCGGGATAGTTATAGACGACCTCCGTCACCAGCGAGCCGCCAAGGATGGTGCCGATGGCGATGGCAAGGCTGGAGACGGTCGGCAGCAGGGCGTTGCGCGCAGCGTACCAGAGCATCACATGCCGGTCCGAAAGGCCCTTGGCGCGGGCCATGACGATATAGTCCTCGCCGAGCAGGTTGATCATGTTGTTGCGCATGGTGACGGTGAAGCCGCCGATCAGCACAGTGCAGAGCGTCACCATCGGCAGGATGCCATGATAGGCGAGGCTGCCGACATATTGCAGGCTGAAGGCCGGATCGAGCGATGGGTCGGCGGCATAACCGTTCGGAAACCAGCCGAGCGTGAAGCCGAAGATGAAGAGCACGATCAGCGAGGTGACGACGGCCGGTACCGAGGTGGCGAAGATCGCGCCGACGGAGACGACGACATCGAACCTGCTGCCGCGGCGCCAGGCGGCGACGATGCCGAGGAAGGTGCCGAGCGCGAAGCTCACGATCGTCGCCGTGCCCATCAGGCCGACGGTCCAGACCAGCGCATGGCCGAGCACCGAGGTGACCGGCAGCGGGAAATATTTGATCGAGCGGCCGAGATCGCCGGTGAAGATGCTGCCGAGATAGGTGAGGTACTGTTGCCAGAGCGGACCGTCGACGAAGCCGAAGGTGAGCTTCAGCGCCTGCAGGCTTTCCGGCGGCAATTCGGTGCCGGCGCTGGAGAACATGATCTGCACCGGATCGCCCGGCATCAGACGCGGCAGGAAGAAATTGATCGTCGCTGCCGCGATGAAGGCTGCCATGTAGAAGACGAGGCGGCGAAGCAGGAAAGCCATGGGAACTCCGTCGTGACGGAAGCGGCGCTTTACGCCGCTCCCGAGGATTGCGATGCTTACTTGACCGGCTCGAGGGCCAGGAGGTTCAGCAGGCGTGCCGGATTGGTCCGCGAGATCGACGGATTGACGAAGGGGTTTTCCTTGGTCGACCAGCCGGTGAAGCGCTTGGTGTTGTACTGATACCAGTTCGGATTGTTGAACACCGGAATCACAGGCATGTTTTCGGCGACGATGCGCTGCGCCTTGTTCATCGCGTCCTTCTGCTTGGTAAGATCGGCGGTCTGGGTGAACTCGGTGACGAGTTTTTCGACCTCCGGGTTGAACCAGCGCTGCGCGGTGAAGCGGGTCTTGCCCTTGTCCGAGGCGCTGAAGGCGCGCTTGTAGGGGTAATAGGGCGAAGCCGATGCCGGCAGGCTGTTGATCGCCGCATCGAAGGTGCCGTTGATGAGGTTGCCGGTCCAGACAGCTTCCTCCGGCGTTTCGATCTTGGCGTCGATGCCGACCGCCTGCATGCCTTCGACGGCGAGGTTGACGGTATCGATCCAATCCGTCCAGGCGCTCGGGACGATGATCGAGAAGGAGATCTTGGTGCCGTCGGGATTGTCGCGGAAACCGTCGCCGTCCTTGTCCTTGTAGCCCGCCTCGTCGAGCAGGGCCTTGGCGGCATCGGCATCATAGGTTGCGAATTTGCCGAAGTCGGCCTTGACGGACGGGTCCGCCCAGCTCTTGTAGAGCTCGCCCATCAGTCCGGGGTCTTCGTTCAGCGTCGGATAGCCGTAGCCGGCGACGTCGATCATCGTCTTGCGGTCGAGCGCCATCGAGACAGCCCGGCGGAACTTCAGATCGTTGAAGGCCTTCTTGTTGTTCTCGTTCGCCGTTTCCAGGTTGAACAGGAAGGCGACCATGCTGCTTGGCGAATACCAGTAGTGGAAATGCGCCGGATCCTTGGAAACATAGACATTGTCGATATCGGGAATGAAAGAGACGCCCCAGTCGAGCGTGCCGTCGGCCGTTGCGGTCAGCATCTGGTTGTTGTCGGCAAGCTGCGGGAAGCGCATGCAATCGACCTTCAGGTGCTCGTTGTCCCAGTAGTTCGGGTTGCGGCACTGGTCGTAGGTCTGGCCGGTGAAGCGCGGCACCTCGGTCAGCGGACCGCTGCCAACCGGGGTCTCGTTGGCGAAGGTGACGGGATCCGCGACATCCTTCCAGACATGTTCGGGAACGATCGGCAGCTGCGAGATTTGCTCGGCCGCAAGCGAGCTCGGATTGGCGAGCGTGAAGCGGACCGTCTGGCCGTCGACCGCCTGGACATCGGTGATGAAGGTCCAGATGCTGACGAAATCGAGCGCCGGGAACTTCTTCAGGTAATCATAGGTGAACTTGACGTCGGCTGCTGTCAGCGGCTTGCCGTCCGACCATTTCAGGTTCGGACGCAGCTTGAAATCGATGCTCTTCAGGTCGTCGGAGAGCTTGAAGCTTTCAGCCAGGCGATAGACCGGCTTGTTGCTGTCGAAGCGATTGAAGACGACCAGCGGCTCGTAGATGAAGTCTAGCGTGGACTGGCGCGACGAGGTCTGGTTGAACGGGTTGAAGTTGCGAACCCAGGTCGTTGCCGGTTCGATGTTCACCGTGAGGATCGTCTGCGCCACGGCGGATCCCGAAAGCAGCGTTAATGCTGCAGCTGCAAGTAGATATTTTTTCATGTCTTATTCCCCTTTTCTTATCCGGTGAGAGATGAGGCGCTGGTCAGGAGACCAGCGCGCTTGCAAACATGTCTTCGACTTCTGCATGAGCGGCGCGGACATCGATCTTGAGATTGCCGAGGCGAGCCTTACCGGCGGCGATCCGCTTGAGGGCGGCTTCCGTCAGCGGGCGGGCGGCCTTGGCGGCTGCTTCGCTTTCCGGGATGTCGCCGTGGCTGTGGAGCGCGATGTCGAAGCCTGCGTCGAGCACCTGTTTGACGCGTTCCGGCAGGGTGCCGGAGAGCGACTGCATGAAGATGCAGTCTGATATCAGCACGCCCTCATAGCCCATGTCCTTGCGGATCACGTCGTGCATAACAGGCGAGACGGACGCCGGCAGCTCCGCGTCATAGGCCGAGTAGACGACATGGGCGACCATGGCCCAGGGCGTATCCTTCAGCGCGACGAAGGGTTTGAAATCGGTCGCGGTGAGCGTCTCGCGGCTGGCGTCGACCACCGGACGCTCCTTGTGCGAATCGAGCGTCGCGCGGCCATGGCCGGGAATATGCTTGATGACGGGCATGTTGCCGGTCTCGAGCAGGCCGTCGACCACCTCGCGGCCGAGGGCCGCGATGAAATCGGGATCAGGGCCGAAGGAGCGGGCGCCGATGACCGCGCTCGTCGTCTCGAAGACGAGGTCGAGAACGGGCGAGCAGCCGCTGGAAAGGCCGAGTTCCGTCATCATCGCGCCCATGGCCTGGGAGGAAAGGCGCAATGCTTTTTTGCCGAGATCGAAATCGCGGCGCGCAAGTTCGGCGAACTGGCCGAAGCTGCGGAAGAGCGGCCAGGGGCCGGCATCGAGATGCTGAACGCGGCCGCCTTCCTGGTCGGTGAAGACAGGCGCGTCGTCGCGGCCGACGGCTTCGCGGAAGCGGTCGATCAGCCGCTTCGTCTGCTCCGGCTTGCGCTGATTGCGCCGGCCGACGAAGAGACCAAGCGGATTGGTTTCGCGAAAGAGGGCGAATTCATCATCCGAAATAGTGGGATTCGGAAGGCCGACGAAAAGGGCGAGCGGGGTCGAGGACAAATCTGTAGCTCCGGGATCAGATGGTCATTTCGGCGTGCTTCTCAGCATGCCTTCGTAGATGCCCTTATCGGGGGCGGGGATGACGATTGCGCCTGCGGTCCTGGCGTAGAAATCGACCGGGCCGGCATCGCCGATGAAGGCGTAGGCGTGGCCGAGCGTCTTCATGGTCTGAAGGCAGGCGGAAAAAAGGGCGAGCCCGATGCCCTTGCCGCGCACTTGCGGCTCGACGCCGGTCGGACCGAAGAAGCCGCGTGCCGTCGTGTCATAACAGGCAAAGCCCAGGAGCTTGCCGCCTTCGATGGCGATCAGGCAGGCAACAGGCTGGCGGGAGAAGGCGACTGTGACTTCGCTTGCCCAGTTCTCGCTGAACTGTTCGCGAACCCAGTTGGCGATAAGATGCAGTTCCGGGGGGAGGGCCGGACGGATGGAGATGCCGATATCGTCGGCTTTCTGTTTCAGGTCGGCGAGCTCAGTGGAGTATAAGCTCACAAGCAGGTCTGGCACCTGTCACTCCTCCAGTTATTCCGTTATTGCGGAATGTATCCCCTTTTAGTGTCATAGACTTGGCCATCTGGCCGGGCTTGTCAACAGGGTTTTTCAAAGGGGCAAGGGGACGACCCGACGCAGTCGCCGCGGTTTCAACGCAAAGTAGGTGCCGAACGCAAAAACGGCCCGGGAAGGCCGGGCCGTTTTCGATTGGCGGCATTTCGCTGAGCGAGCGCTATTATATGCCGTGTTTCCAGAGCGCATGAAAATGCTGCACCGGGCCGTGGCCGGAGCCGACGGTGAGGCTTCCGGCAGCCGCGACCGCGCCGGCGAGGTAGACCTTCGCGATGGCGACCGCCTCCTGCGCCGAAGCGCCCTTGGCGAGTTCGGCCGCCAGCGCGCTGGACAGCGTGCAGCCGGTGCCGTGGGTGTTCTTGGTCGGCACGCGCCTGGCTTCGAACCAGTGCAGGCCGGCGGCCGTGGCAAGCACGTCAGGGCTCTCGTCGCTGTCGAGATGGCCGCCCTTGACCAGCACCGCGACCGGGCCAAGTGCGCGCAGGCGCTCGGCCTGCGCCGCCATGTCAGCGCGGTTTGTCGCCACCGGCTGTTGCAGCAGGGCGGCGGCTTCGGGCAGGTTCGGGGTCAGAAGTGTGGCAAGCGGCAGCAGCCGGCGGGTCAATACGTCGACCGCTTCGGGCGCAAGCAGGGCGGCTCCACCCTTGGCGATCATGACCGGATCGATGACGATCGGAATGTCGCGGTGGTCCGACAGCGCACCGGCAACGGCATCGGCGATGCCGGCATTGGCGATCATGCCGATCTTGACGGCATCGACGCGGACATCGGCAAAGACGGCATTGATCTGGTCGGCGACGAATTGCGGCGGCACCAGATGCACGCCGCTGACACCTTGCGTGTTCTGCGCCGTCAGCGCGGTCAGCACCGCCATGCCGTAGACGCCGCGGGCGGAAAAGGCCTTGAGATCGGCCTGGATGCCGGCGCCGCCCGAGGGATCGGAGCCGGCGATCGAGAGAACGTTGCGGATCATGCGCGCACCTTTCGAATTTCTGCGGCGATGCGGCGCGTGGCCGCTTCCGGATCGGGCGTGCCGCAGATGGCGGATACGACGGCAAGGCCCTTGGCGCTGGCGGCGAACACTTGGGCGACATGATCCGCCTTGAGCCCGCCGATTGCGACGGACGGCACTGGCGAGGCCTTCACCAGCCTTGCAAGGCCGTCAAAGCCGATCGGCTGCTTGTGGTCGGCCTTGGTCGGTGTCGCAAACACTGGCCCGACGCCCGTGTAGTCGATGAGATCAGGATCGACGGCACCGGCGAGCGCCTCGTTCTCGACCGACAGGCCAAGGATCATGTCGGGGCCGATCATCGTCCGCGCTCTCATCGCATCCATGTCCTCCTGGCCGATATGCAGGCCGTCGGCGCCGATGGCGATTGCCGCCTCGACATCGTCGTTGACGATGAGGAGGGCGCCGGTTCCATCCAATGCCTGTTTCAAGGCACGGCCGGTCTCGATCATCCCGATGGTGCCGGCATGTTTGTCGCGCAGTTGCACCATGGTGGCGCCGCCGGCAACGGCAAGGCGCGCGGTTTCGACCATGCCGATCCCCGCGCAGAGATCGGGGTCAAGGACGAGATAGAGCGAAAGGTCGAAGGCCTTCATGCGGCCGATATCCTTGCCCTGGCGTCAAGCGTTTCGGCGTCGAGCGCGGCCAGCGCATCGAGGAAGCGCCAGGAGAAGGAGCCGGGGCCGGCCGCCCCAAGTGCTGCCTCCTCGCCGGCGATGGCAAAGGTCGCAAGTGCCGCAACCGTCGCGCCGAAGATATCCTCAGGTGCCGTCGCGGCAAAGGCGCCGACGAGGCAGGTGAGCGAGCAGCCGAGTGCTGTGACTTGCGGCATCAAGGCCGACCCGCCTTCGATGCGCACGGCCCGCTCGCCGTCGGTGACGAAATCGACGGCACCGGTAACGGCGACGACCGACTGCTGCCGCTCAGCCAACCATCGCGCCGAACCTTCCGCCTGTTCGACCGGATCGCGGCTGTCGACCCCCTGGCCGCGGCTCTCTCCGCCGGCCAGCGCGATGATTTCGGAAGCGTTGCCGCGGATGATGGTTGGACGGAGCGCCAGGAGGTCGGCGACCGCGTTGCGGCGGAAAGCCGTCGCATAATGCGCGACCGGATCGAGCACCCAAGGCTTGCCGGCTGATGTCGCCGCCTTCGCCGCCGCCTGCATGCCGTCGATCCATTGCGTCGACAGCGTGCCGATATTGATTGTCAGCGCGCTGGCGATCCCGGCGAACTCGCCGGCTTCTTCTGCGGCATGCACCATGGCGGGCGAGGCGCCTGATGCAAGCAGAACATTTGCGGCGATGTTCATGGCGACGTAATTGGTGATGCATTGAACGAGCGGCGGCTTCTCGCGCATCGCATTCAGCATCGCTCCTGGTGTGGTCTTGGTCTGCATGTGGCCCCTTTCAGGCGGGGGCGGGCACGGGGCGGTTCGTGCGGGCTGTGCCGCGACCCCGAGCGACTCCCTCCGCCGGCATTATCCGGTTCAGGTTCGAAGGGTGCTTCTCAGCCCGTCTGTCGACGGGCGCCCCTGTCTCTCATCGCGCTCTTTTTCGCAGAGAACGGGGCTGATGTCACCTCGAAAATGACAATCCTGCGACCGGCGCGGCGGCGCGTCTCTTTTACGAAACGCGGTCAGCCCACGAGGCGCTCCTCGTCGACATTCTAGTCAGTCTCAAACCTTCAATCACGCATGCGCTTCCCTGCCGCGATAGACCTCCGGATCGGGGATCGGAACCGCGGCGATCAGCGCGCGGGTATAGTCATCCCTCGGGTTCTCGAAGATATCCCGCCGCGTGCCGGTTTCGATGATGCGGCCGGCGCGCATGACGGCGACGTTGTGCGACATGCGCTCGACGACGGCCATGTCGTGGGAGATGAAGAGATAAGCGAGCCCCATGGTTTCCTGCAGTTCGAGCAGCAGGTCGAGCACCCGGGCGCGGACGGAGACGTCAAGCGCTGCGACGCTCTCGTCGGCGACGATCAGCTTTGGCTCCAGTGCCAGCGCCCGGGCGATGCAGATGCGCTGGCGCTGGCCGCCTGAAAACTCGTGCGGATAGCGCGTCGCTGCGTCAGGCGTCAGGCCGACCCGGCGCAGCAGTTCGGCGACGCGGTCTTGCCGTTCGCTGTGGTTGCCGATGCCGTGGATGAGCATCGGTTCGCCGATCGCCTTGCCGACGGCCATGCGCGGGTCGAGCGAGGCATAGGGATCCTGGAAGATCATCTGCGCCGAGCGGCGCACGGGCCGCATCTCGCGCTGGCTGAGGCCGGCGATATTGCGGCCGTCGATCAGGACATTGCCCTTGAAGGGGATGAGGCCGAGCACGGCCTTGCCTGTCGTCGATTTGCCCGAGCCGCTTTCGCCGACGAGACCGAGCGTTTCACCCGGCAGGATATCGAAGGAGACGCCGTCTACGGCTGCAACCGGCGGCTTGCCCTTGAAAAACCGGCTTGCGGCATTGCCATAGGTGACGGTGAGGTCGCGCACGTTCAGAACCGGCGTGCGGTCCGGATGCAGCGTCTCGACGGCGCGCTGCGTGATGCGCGGTGGATGATCGGTGCCGGCAAGCGCGCCGAGCCGCGGGACGGCGGCCAGCAATTGCTGCGTATAGGCTTCCTTCGGCCGCTGGAAGACGGCGAGCGCCGTTCCCTGCTCGACGATCCTGCCATTCTGCATGATGACGACGCGATCGGCCATTTCGGCGACAACGCCCATGTCGTGAGTGATCAGGATGATCGAGGCGCCGAATTCGCGCTTCAACTCGCGCATCAGCCTGAGGATTTGCGCCTGCACGGTGACGTCGAGTGCCGTCGTCGGCTCGTCGGCAATCAGCACCTTCGGCCGGCAGGAGAGCGCCATGGCGATCATCACCCGCTGGCGCATGCCGCCGGAAAGCTCGTGCGGATATTGCTTCAGCCGCCGGGCCGGCTCGGTGATCTGCACGGCATCGAGCATCTTCAGTGCCACCGCCTCGGCATTGTCGCTGCCCTGGTGCGCGCGGATTGCCTCGGTCAGCTGGTTGCCGACCGACATGACCGGGTTGAGCGAGGTCATCGGCTCCTGGAACACCATGGCGATATCGCCGCCGCGCACGCTGCGCATCGCCCGGTCGGAAAGCCTGAGCAGGTCGCGCTCGCCAAGCAGCACGCTGCCGGAGGCGACCTTCAGCGAGGCCTTCGGCAAGAGCCCCATGATCGACAGCGAGGTGACCGACTTGCCGGAACCGGATTCGCCGGCAATGCAGAGCGTTTCGCCGCTTGCAAGCGCGAAGCTGACATCCTGCAGCACCGGCTTGCGGCCTTCGGGTGTGCGGGCATCGACGCTCAGATTGCGAAGGCTGAGCACCGGTGCTGCGGCGGGCATGGCTTCGTTCACGCGAACACGATCCTCGGGAAGTAGAAGGAAACCACCCAGTTCGGCTGGTCGACGATCTCGCTGATGCGCAGATCGCCGCAGACCGAGCAGAGCAGATAGGCATCGATGGCGCTCATGCCATGTTCGGCGCCGAGAAGATCGATCATGCGCATGACGCTTTCGCGCGCCCCGGTCATCAGGTCAGGGCCGATGCCTGTCGTGACCTCGTAGCCGGCGCCGTCGAGATGGCGCGTCACCGGTTCGGTCGTGGTGAAGCGCGGCGTCTGCAGCCTGGCGTCCTTGACGAGCTCGATCGTCGCTTCGACGTTCATCTGGCTTTCGATCGCCGTGCCGCAGACTTCGCCATCACCCTGGGCGGCATGGGTATCACCGATCGAAAACAGCGCGCCGTCGACCTCGACCGGCAGGTAGAGCGTTACCCCCGCCGTCAGGTCGCGGATGTCCATGTTGCCGCCGACGCGACGCGGGGGAACGACGGAGTGGGTGCCGGGCTCGGCGGGTGCGACGCCGATCGTGCCGGCAAAAGGCTTCAGCGGCACGCGGCCGCCCGGACCGTAAAGGGCTGGCACCATGCTGTTGGCGTCATAAGACCAGACATGCAGCGCCGGGTCCTTGAACTGGTCGGCAAGCAGGCCGAAGCCCGGGATATTGGCCGTCCAGCCGACGCCCGAGGGAATGAACTTGCGTAGCGTCACCTTCAGCGCATCGCCGGGCTTGGCGCCTTCGATATAGACCGGGCCGGAGACCGGGTTGATCTTGCCGAAATCGAGCGCGTTCAGCGTTTCCAGCGTCGCGTCGCTTCCGATCTGGCCACCGGACGAATCCATGCACTCGAAGTGGATCGTCTCGCCAGGCTTGGCGACGACGGCGGGGGCGAAATCCTTGTTCCAGCCGAAATTATGCTGGGCGCGGTGAATGGTGTGGGTGCAGGCGATGCACATGTCATATCTCCCTCGATTTTATGACGCCTTCCCGGCGTGGACCGGGAAGGCTTTGTTTCTTCAGGGCTTATTGCTTCACGTAGATCGCGTCGTAATTGATGACGCGGGTCGGATCGATGTAGATGTTGTCGGCACCGCCCATGCGCAGCGACTTGGCGACGACGCGGCGTTCGTTGATCACAGGGATCCACGGCGCATCGGCCATGATGTCGGTAAAGATCTTGCCCCAGGCGGCAGTACGCTCGGCTGCCTTTGCCGGATCGGACATCGAGTCAGCGGCAACGGCGCGCTTGTCGAGATCGGCGTTGCAGTACCATGACCAGTTCCAGCCGCCCGGAACCGCGCCGGCGCAACCGAGGATCGGGCCGTAGAAGTTGGACGGGTCCGGGAAGTCGGCGATCCAGGCCATGCCGCCCGACCAGATCATCGGCGCTTCGCCTTCCGTGCCGCCGGCCGAGATGACGTTTGCCTGGGCGAGCGCCCGGACTTCGGCCTTGACGCCGACAGCGGCCAGATCCTGCTGGATCGCCTGGGCGATACGCGGCTGCGGGTCGGTGTTGGTGGAGTAGAGCGCGGTCTCGAAGCCATCTGGATAACCGGCTTCGGCAAGCAGCGCCTTGGCTTTCGCCACCTCATAGGCATAACCGGTGAAGGACTTGTCGTAGCCCGGCATCAGCGGCGGCAGCGGCTGATTGGCAGGCGTTGCACGGCCGTTGAGGATGCGGGTGATGCGGTCCTTGTTGATCGCCATGTTCAGCGCCTGGCGAACCTTGACGTTGTCGAAGGGCTTAACCTTGGTGTTGAGTGTGATGTAGCCGGTGTGCAGCTGTTCGCCGTCGACGATCATCTGTGCGCCATCGGCCGAATTCTTGATTTCGAGGAATTTCGCCGGCGGAATGCCGTCGCCGGCAATGTCGACCTCACCCTTCTGCAGGCGCAAGAGCGCCACCAGCGGCTCCTGGCCGACCTCGACCTTGAAGCTGTCGATATAAGGAACGCCCTTGACGAAATAATCCTTGTTGCGCTCGAAAACGAGCTGCTGGCCGATCGTCCAATCCTTCAGGATGAAGGTGCCGGAGCCGACGGGCTTCTTACCGAAGTCGCCGGCGGCCGCCTCGACGGCTTCCTTCGGCACGACCGAGGCGAAGTTGATGGCAAGCACGTGCAGGAAGGTGGCGTCGGGACGCGAGAGATTGAAGATGACGGTGCTGTCATCCGGCGTCTCGATGCCGGAGAGCGTCGTCGTCTTGCCGCCGGTTTCATCCTCGAAGCCCTTGATGGCGCCGAAGAAGCCGGCGCCAGGCCCCTGCGTCTTCGGGTCGACGGCGCGTTCGATCGAATATTTCACGTCGGAGGCGACGACCTCGCGGCCGTTCGAGAACTTCACGCCCTTGTGCAGCTTGAAGGTATAGATCAAGCCGTCGGGCGAAACGGTGAAGCTCTCGGCAAGCGAGGGCACCGGGTTCGGCGTGCCGGGCGCATAATCCATCAGGCGGGAATAAAGGCTTTTGATCATCGACCAGTTGACCCAGTCGTAGCCGATCGCGGGGTCGAGCGTGGTGATGTCGTCCTTGTAGGTGACGACGATATCGCCGCCCTGCTTGGGCGTTTCCTCAGCCATGACGGACAATGGGGCGAGCGCCACCATCGTTGCCATGGTCGTCTGTTGCAGCCAGCGTTTGAACATCTTGGTTCCCCTTCTTTGGTTGCTGTCAGCGTGTGCGGATGCGCGGATCGATGACCGGCGCGACGAGGTCGGCAAGCAGGTTGCCGATGATGATGGCAAGCGCCGAGGTCAGCGTGACGCCCATGATGATCGGGATGTCGACCTGCTGGATCGCCTGCCAGGCGAGCTGGCCGATGCCGGGCCAGCCGTAAACGGCCTCGACCACGACCACGCCGCCCATGAACTGGCCGATATCGATGCCGATCATGGCGATGATCGGCAGCACGGCATTGGGCAGCGCATGGCGCAGGATGACGCGTTTCGAGGAAAGGCCCTTGGCGCGCGCCGTGCGGACATAATCCTGGTTCAGCACGTCGATCATCGACGAGCGCACCATGCGGGCGTACCAGCCGGCGCCGCAGATGCCGAGTGTTACGGCAGGCAGGACGAGATGCGAGAAGCTGCCGCAGCCGCTCATCGGAAACCAGCCGAGCGTTGCCGCCAGCAGGTAGAGCAGCAGCAGGGCAACAAGGAACTGCGGCGCCGAGGTGCCGACAAAGGAGGCCATCATCACCAGCCGGTCGATGAAGCCGCCGCGGCGCACGGCGGCGATGGTGCCGAGCGTCAGGCCGAGCACCACCTCGACGAAGATGCCGGCAAGCATCAGCGTCAGCGTCGCCGGCAGGCGGGCGGCAATCAGCGTCCAGACGTCGGTCTTCTGCGCATAGGAGCGGCCGAGATTGCCGTGCAGCAGATTGCCGAGATAGGTGCCGAACTGGACCAGCAGCGGCTGGTCGAGGCCGAGCTCATGGCGGATATTGGCGACTGTCTGGGCGGTTGCGCTGCGACCGGCGATCATGCGGGCCGGATCGGCCGGAAGGGCGTAGAGCAGCACGAAGGTGATGGCAGCGACGCCGAGCAGGATGAGGGCCGCCTGCGCCAGCCGGCGCAGCATGAGTGACGCCATCAGCCCCTCCCGCGCTGGGTCGGGTCGAGAATGTCGCGCAGCGCGTCGCCCACCAGATTGAAGGAAAGCGCCGTCAGAAGGATGATCGCGCCCGGAATGAAGACCAGCCAGGGAGCGGCCTGGAAATAGCTTTGGCTCTCGAAGATGATGTTGCCCCAAGAGGGCTGCGGCGGCTGGACACCGACGCCGAGGAAGGAGAGTGTGGCCTCGAGCAGCACGGTGGTGGCGATGCCGAGCGTTCCCCAGACGATTGCCGTCGGCATGAGATGCGGCAGGATATGCATGAAGAGCACGCGCATATGGCCGGCGCCGAGCGAGCGTTCGGCCATGATGAAATCGCGCTCCACCAGGCCGCGAGTCTCGGTATAGACGATGCGGGCGACCTGCACCCAGTTGACCAGCGCGATCACCATGGCGACGATCCAGAGGCTCGGCTTCAAAAGGGCCGCCAGCACGATGGCGAGCAGCAGCGCCGGAAAGGCCATCATCAGATCGGTGAAGCGCATCAGGATGTTGCCCGGCAATCCGCGGAGATAACCGGCAACGATGCCGACGAAGAGGCCGATTGCCACCGCGATGCCATTGGCGACAAGGCCGATGATCAGCGAGGTGCGGGCGCCAAAGAGCAGGCGCGAGAAGAGGTCGCGGCCGAGTGTGTCGGTGCCCAGCAGATAGGGACCGCCCGGCGGCAGCGGCGCGCCTTCGAGCGAGAGGCCGTCAAACATCTGCTCGTCGGGGCTGAACGGCGCGATCCACGGCGCTGCGATGGCGAGCCCGATGACGAGTGTGACGACGATCAGGCCGAAGAGGGCCGTCGGCTGGCGGATCATCTGTTTCAGCACATGCATCAGCCCGCCTCCGGCAGGGGTTCGGCACCCGCCAGGATGAAGGCTGATATCTGCTCCATCGGCAGGCGGCGGCGCATGGCGCAATTGCGCAGGATTGCGTAAGCGCTCTCCTCGTCGATGCCGTGTGCGGCCTGCAGCTTTTCGACGGCGGCGTGAACAAGCGGCCGCAGCCGGACGCGCTCTTCGAGATATTGCAGCTTTTCCGCAGTCGCCTTGCGCTCCTGATGAATGGAGACGGCCATGACAAGCGCCGGATAGACGGCCGATGTGGCGATCGGCTTGGCGATGATCGCGCCGGCACCCTGTCCGAGCGCCCAGGCGATGCGGCCGGGCGCTTCCGAACCAAGCAAGGCGACGACGGGGCAAGCAGGCGTTTCGCCGTTCCAGGGCAGCAGATCGTCCCAGCCCTGGTCGGCATCGACGATGACGAGATCGGGCAGTGCCGCAGCCGAAAGCGGCGCCCATTGCAGCGTTGCATGGATGCCGAGCAGGCGAAGCTGGCGGATCAGCTTTTCGGTGTTGCCGTCCTCGCGATGCAGGACCATCGCCTGCCAGCCGGTGAAATTGGGTGTCTCTCTCATGAGACCACCCTTAGCCGTGGAAAGGCCTGGCGGTTGCGGCCGGTCAGATAGGGGTCGGCGGCGAGCGGCGGTCGTGAGGCGACGACATCGAAGCCGTTATCGGCGTTGATCCGGCCGAGATGGAAGGGCAGGGCGGCATGATTGGTCTCGCGGTCGATCGAAAGCGTGCCGAACGGGGTCGGCCAGGATCGATTGTAGAGCTCGCGCCGGACGGCGTCGGGCTCGTCACCGCCGGCAGCGACGATCGCGTCGACGCAGAGCCGGACGGCCGTATAGGCGCTGGCAAAGACGCTGGAGACACGCCGCTCGGCGCCGTGACGCTCAGTGACACGGGCCTTGAAGGCGGCATTTTCGGGGGTCGCGATACTGTCGAAATAGGAAGCGGCGCAAAGCTGGCCGGCAGCAGCTCCGGCGGCGATATCGTCGAGTTCGCATTCCATCAGGTCGCAGCTGACCACCGGGCAGTTTTCCGCGCGGAAGGCCGGGTCGCGATCACCGAGGGCCTTGATCGCCTCCAGGAAGGCGTAGCTCGACGGGCCGATCAGATTGTTGAGGATGAAGCTCGGGCGGCGTTGTGCGATCTCGGCGACAATGCGCTCGACGGCGGTCTCCTCAAGCGGAAGATAGCGTTCGCCAAGTACTTCGCCGCCGGCATTGGCAATGAGTTCGCGGGCGAGCCGGTTCATCTCCCAGCCCCAGACATAGTTGGCGCCGACGAGATAGGGCCTTGCGCCGAAACGCGGGATCAGGTGCTCGAACAGTGGCAGCAGATGCTGGTTGGGACAGCCGCCGACATAGATGACGTTCTCGTTGGCCTCGAAGCCTTCATAGGGGCACATGTACCAGAGCAGGCCGTCATGTTTCTCGACGAGCGGGATGACTTCCTTGCGTGCCGCAGAGGTGATCGTGCCGACGATATGGCGGCAGCCGGCGCGCAGAAGATGGCGCGCGCCATCGAGATAGGCGGCAAGATCGGCATGCGGATCGAAGAAGACGGGTTCGATCGCCAGCCCTTCGACGCCGGCATATTCGGCCATCGCGAAATCGGCGCCGTCGCGCGCGTCGCGGCCCATCGAGCCGTAAGGCCCGGTGGTCGAATAGAGGATGCCGATTTTCAGCGTGTCGTTCATGAAGTGACCACATCAAAAACCCCACGACGCTGGTCCCATCGAGCGATGAGGCGTCATGGGGCGAAACTGCCCAGAGACTATCGGAGTCATGTCAATGCGGCCGGCCTTTTGCCTATTCCGCAGGCTTGAGTAAAATACAGGCAGCTTGTCTTTGTCAAGTGTGCTGCGCTGCACTCGCAGTCATTTGATCTTGTTCTTTCGGTAGAGCCGCGAAAGGACGCTCTTCTAGCTCAAATCATGCAGATCCCTGGTAATTGCCGGCCCAATCGAGAATTCGGAGAAGCGGACTGCCAACCCGCTGCGCTCAGGCGTGCAGGCCGTGGGTCCGACCTCGTAGTGATCGGCCGCCGGGAAGGGGGCGAGCCGCAGCAGCGGCCAGAAACTGCCATCGCGCGAAGCCTGGATGCGCATCGCGCCGTTGGCGACGGTGACGCGGATGTAGAAATCCTCCAATTCCCTGAAGGGCTGAGCGACGGACCAGTCGGACTTGCCGTCGGTGACGACGGTGCTGAGGAAGGCTTCGCCGTCGGTGAACTCGACGCCTGTTTTCACCCAGCGTTTCTCGTCGATGCGCACCATCAGGCCGGCCTGGTCGTAGAGGGTGCGGAATTCGCCCTGGACGCGGATCTGCGCGGTGAAGCCGTCGGTGGTGGGAAAGGCGAGGAAATGGCCACTCTCGCGGGTGAAGCCATAATGGGTTTCCCGCCAGAAATCGGTATTCTCGTCGGTCGTCAGGGTGAGACCTGCGTCGACCGCCCGCCATTGAGCCGGCTCGTTCAGCCATTTTCCGTCGTTGAAATCGATGCTCATCCTCTTCTCCCGTTCCCTTGAAGCCTGATTGAGGGCGATCGCCTCACCTTGGCACAATGCGCGGCCGTGGTGCAGGCGGGCGCAGCCGAAGATTGTGTATTTTTCCGGCGTCCGGGTATCCGCCCCGGGCATAATCCGTCGCTCGTGCTTGACAGGATCGATCCATCTCCTATTCTGTTACAAAAAGATGAATTACATAATTGTGGAACTAAATCGGGAGCCATCACATGAAAACACTGGTCGCATTCCTTCTCGGCACTGCGCTCGTCGCCCTGCCTTCGACACTCCTTGCCCAGGAAAAGGGTGGCGTCATTAACGTCGCGACGATCGGCGAACCGCCGACGCTCGATCCGATGTCGTCGACGGCCGATCTGGTCGGCATCGTCACGCAGCACATTTTCGAAACGCTCTACACCTTCGACAAGAGCTGGAACGTCACGCCGCTTCTGGCCGAAAGCCTGCCTGAGATCAGCGCCGACGGCAAAACCTATACGATCAAGCTCAGGACCGGCATCAAGTTCCACGACAATACCGATATGACCTCGGAAGATGTCGTCGCCTCGCTTGGTCGCTGGATGAAGATCGCCTCGCGCGGCAAGCAGGTGGCCGGCTTCATCGAATCCGTTACCGCCGTCGATCCGGCGACCGTCAAGATTGCGCTGAAGCAGCCCTATGCGCCGCTGACCTCGCTGCTCGCCTTCAACAATTCGGCCGCGATCATCATCCCGTCGGAAAAGCAGGACGAGCCGATGAAGGACTTCATCGGCACCGGTCCCTATATGCTGAAGGAGCGCAAGGCCGACCAGTATATCCAGCTCGTCCGTTTCGATGGCTATAAGTCCCGCGAAGGCGACAGCAATGGTTACGGCGGCGCCCGTCATCAATATCTCGATGAGATCCGCTTCGTGCCGGTGCCGGATCCGAACACTCGTGTCGAGGCCGCCGTTTCCGGCCAGTATGATTATGTCGACTCGATCCCTGTGGAATCCTACGACAAGTTGAAGGCCTCCACCGCCTCGCAGCCGATCATCCTGAAGCCCTTCGGTTATCCCGTCTTCGTCTTCAACACGAAGGAAGGGAGTGCTGGGAATGTCGAGGTTCGCAAGGCCATCCGCCAGGCGCTCAGCATGGAAGACATGCTGGCCGCGGCTTTCGGCAGCAAGGATTTTTATGCGCTCGACGGCGCCATCTATCCCAAGACCTTTGCCTGGTCGACGGATGCCGGCGTCGAGGGCGCCTATAACGTCGCCGATCCGGAAGGGGCGGCGGCTGCCGCCAAGAAGGCCGGCTACAATGGCGAGCCGATCCGTATCCTGACCAGCCGCCAGTACGAGTTCCACTACAAGATGGCGCAGGTCGCCGCCGAATATCTGAAGCTTGCCGGCTTCACCGTCGATATGCAGGTTGTGGATTGGGCGACGCTGACGCAGCGCCGCACCGATCCGAAGCTCTGGGATATCTACATCACCCATAGCCCCTTCCTGCCGGAGCCTGCCCTCATCGGCTCGCTCTCGACCAGCTCGCCGGGCTGGTGGGATACGCCGGCCCGCAAGGCCGCCGTCGATGCCTTCACCTCGGAAGTCGATCCGAAGAAGCGCGTGGCGCTCTGGGCCGATGTCCAGAAGGCGATCTATGCCGACGCCCCCTTCATGAAGATCGGCGACTTCAACGCCGTTTCGGCGGAATCGACCAAGCTTGAAGGCGTCGATCCGGCTCCGTGGCCGTATTTCTGGAATGCTTCGATCAAGAAGTAAACATCGCCACCGATACCGGCCATCCCTGGCCGGTATCGGTCTTCTTTTTTGCAGCATCTGCAAAGGTTTGCCAGGCATTCATGATACGTTACATCCTCCAGCGCCTGTTCGGCATGATCGTCGTGATGTTTCTCGTCGTCACGATCGTCTTCGTCATCGTGCGCGTGACCCCGGGCGATCCGGCCGCCGTCATGCTCGGGCCGGATGCGACGCCGCAGGATATTGCCGACCTCAGGGCCCGGCTCGGCCTCGATCGGTCGCTCGCCCTGCAATATGTCTATTATATCGGCCAGATGCTGAGAGGTGATCTCGGCCAGTCGATCTTCCTCAACATGCCTGTCACTTCGGCTCTGCTCGACCGCGCCGAGCCGACCTTCTTCCTGACTTTGTTCTCGCTCGCAATCGCCAGCATCATCGCCCTGCCGATCGGCATTTATGCCGCTTATCGGCGCGGTTCCTTCATCGACCAGGCGGCAACGACGCTCGCGATGTTTGCCGCCAGCATTCCAAGCTTCTGGCTCGGCCTGATCCTGATGCAGTTCTTCGCCGTCAGGCTGAACCTCTTCCCGGTCTCGGGTTATGGCGGTCCGGGCTCGACCTTCTTCGAGCGCATGTATCATCTGACGTTGCCTGCCTTTGCACTCGGCATTGTCTCCTCGGCGCTGATCCTGCGTTTCACACGCGCCTCGATGCTCGACGTGCTCGGCGACGATTATATCCGTACCGCCCGCGCCAAGGGGCTGATCGAGCGCCGGGTCATTCTGAAGCACGCTCTGAAGAATGCGCTGATCCCGATCCTGACGGTGATCGGCCTGACGGCAGCGGTGCTGATTTCAGGCGCCGTCGTCACCGAGACCGTCTTCGGCCTACCGGGTGTCGGCAATCTCGTCGTCTCGGCGGTGCTGCGCCGTGACTACCCCGTCATCCAGGGGGCGCTGCTCGTCATCGCCGCCCTCTATGTGCTGATCAATTTTGCGATCGACATGCTCTACCTGCTGATCGATCCGAGGGTGCGCTACTGATGGCCGATATCGCAATCAAATCAGCCGAAGGCGAGGGCAGCAAATTCGCCAGGCGCCTGCTGAAGCGCAAGACGGTTGCCTGCGGCCTGCTGATCCTGACGATCTTCGTGCTTCTGGCAGTCTTTGCGCCTCTTGTCGCGCCCTATTCGCCGTCGAAGCTTTCCATCGTCAACCGGCTGAAACCGCCGAGCGGCACCTTTGTCTTCGGCACGGATGAGTTCGGCCGCGACGTCTTCTCACGCACCATCTTCGCCGGCCGCCTGTCGCTGCTCGTCGGTGTTGCGGTCGTGACCTTGTCGGCCGTGATCGGCGTGACGCTCGGCCTGCTTGCCGGCTTCTTCCAGAAGCTCGACACGCCGATCGCCCGGCTGATCGACGCGATGATGGCGTTTCCGGATATTCTGCTGGCGATCGCGCTCGTTGCTGCCCTCGGCCCGTCGCTGACCACTGTCATCATCGCGCTATCGATCGTCTACGCGCCGCGCCTTGCCCGGATCGTGCGCGCTTCGACGCTGGTCATTCGCGAGCTGCCCTATGTCGAGGCGGCAAGGGCGCTCGGCATCTCGACCTTCCATATCATGACGCGGCATGTGCTGCGCAATCTGCTGTCGCCGATCCTTGTGCAGGCGACGTTCCTCTTCGCCAGCGCCATGCTTGCCGAAGCCGGCCTGTCTTTCCTCGGCCTCGGCGTCAGCCCCGAAATCCCGACTTGGGGAACGATGATCGCCGCCGGCCGCCAGTATATCGGCCAGGCGGACTGGATGACGCTGTTTCCGGGCGTCGCCATCATCCTCTCCGTGCTGTCGCTGCAGATGGTCGGCGATGGCCTCAGGGACATGCTCGATCCCAGACTTCGCAAGGATCTTTAATCCGCCGACCAAGCGTTGGCCCAATCGAAATTCGCCAAATCGAAAATTGCATGACAGGAGTTTGCGTGAATCAGTTTCCCACCGCCGCCGGCAAGGTCGAGAACTCGCCTTACGAACGGCTTGCCGCCCTCGGTATTGCGCTTCCGCCGCCGCCGCCGCCGATCGCCAATTTCGTGACGCACGTAATCGAAGGCAACATGCTCTACCTCTCCGGCCAGGGACCGCGCGAGGCCGACGGCTTCATGCATGCCGGCAAGGTCGGCGCCGGCATCAGTGTCGAGGAGGCCTATGGCCATGCGCGGCTGACCGGCATCAACCTGCTTGCCGTCATGCAGGATGCGCTCGGTGATCTCACCCGGGTCAAGCGGGTGGTCAAGCTGCTCGGCATGGTCAATGCCGTGCCTGAGTTCGAGGATCATCCGAGCGTCATCAACGGCTGTTCGGATCTGCTGATTGCAGTCTTCGGGCCGGCCGGCGAACATGCCCGCTCGGCCGTCGGCTTCGGCTCGCTGCCCGGCAACATCACCGTCGAGATCGAGGCGATCGTCGCCTTGCACGGCTGACGGGAACTCGACACACTTGATCGACCGCCCCATGTTTCGTTTTTCGACCCAGAATCCTGGAGATCTCCATGTCCACTGATATCCGCCCGTCGCTCGGCCTTCGCCCTGTCATCAATGTATCGGGCACCATGACCAGCCTCGGCGCCTCGATCGTCGTTCCAGAAGCGATCAGCGCGATGGCATCGATGCTGCCGCACTTCGTCGAGATCAACGACCTGCAGCGCAAGGCAAGCGCCGTCATCGCCCGGCTGACCGGCGGCGAGGCGGGCTTCGTCACCGCCTCCTGCTCGGCCGGCATTTCGCTGGCCGTCGCCGGCGCGATCACCGGCAATAATCTGCTGGCGATCGAGAGGCTGCCGGATGTGGTGCCGGAGAAGAACGAAGTGCTGGTGCAGATGGGCCATGTCGTCAGTTACGGCGCCCCGGTCGACCAGGCGATCCGGCTTGCCGGCGGCAAGGTCGTTCTTGTCGGGCAGGCGACCTCGACGCATCGCTTCCACATGGAAAACGCCATCACCGACAAGACCGCAGCCGCCGTCTATGTCGTCTCCCACCATGTCGTCGACTACGGCCTGCTGAATCTCAAGGAATTCGTCGAGATCGCCCATGCCAAGGGCGTGCCCGTCATCGTCGATGCGGCCTCGGAATATGACCTGCGCATCTTTCTCGAACAGGGCGCGGATATCGCGCTTTATTCCGGCCACAAATTCCTCGGCGGCCCGACCTCGGGCATCGTTGCCGGCAGGAAGGAACTGGTGCGCCATGCCTTCCTGCAGAATATGGGCATCGGCCGCGGCATGAAGGTCGGCAAGGAGAGCATCTTTGGCGTTATGGCAGCGCTCGAAGCCTGGGAAAACCGCGACCATGCCGGCATCCGGGAACGCGAGACCAGCTATCTCAACTTGTGGAAGCGCACGCTCGACGGCCGCCCGGGCCTTACCGCGCTGATCGAGCCCGATCCGACCAATAATCCGCTCGATCGGCTGCGCCTGATCGTCGATCCCGAGCAAGCCCATATCACCGCCTGGGATCTGGCCGATGCGCTTGCCAAGGGCAGCCCGCCGATCATCGTGCGCGATCACGAGGTGGAGCACCGCTATTTCTACCTCGACCCGTGCAATCTGCACCCGGGCGAGGAGAAGATTGTCGCGGAGCGCCTGGCGCAGGAACTCGACAAGGCGCGCGCCTCCAACGAGATCATCGCAACGCCGATCGAGAACCGCAGCAGGCACCGCTTCGACGATGCGCTGCGCTGGCCGGATTGATCCGCCGACGCTCATCTGTCGCTAGAGGAACCACCATGGCCAGTGTCCAAACCCAACCGATCCAGACGACGACCGACGTTCTTTCTGTCGAAGGTCTGACGACCTCCTTCCTGGTGGACGGCGTCTGGAAACCGGTCGTGCGCGATGTTTCCTTCACGGTGGCGCCGGCCGAGACGGTGGCGATCGTCGGCGAATCCGGCTCGGGCAAGAGCGTCACCTCTCTCTCGATCATGCGGCTGCTGCAGGCGGATACCAGCCGCGTCGAGGGCCGCGTCATGCTCGGCGGACGCGACCTTCTGGCCTTACCGGAAAATGCCATGCGGCAGGTGCGCGGCAACGAGGTGGCGATGATCTTCCAGGAGCCGATGACATCGCTCAATCCGCTCTTCACCATCGGCGACCAGATTTCCGAAGCACTGCTTTGCCATTCCGATATGAGCCGGGCCGATGCCAAAGCCGAGACGATAAGGCTGCTGGAAAAGGTCCGCATCCCCTCGGCTGCCTCGCGCTTCGGCGAATATCCGCATCGTTTCTCCGGCGGCATGCGCCAGCGGGTGATGATCGCCATGGCGCTCGCCAGCCGGCCGAAACTCTTGATCGCCGACGAGCCGACGACGGCGCTCGACGTGACGATCCAGGGCCAGATCCTCGATCTCATCAAGATGCTGCAGGACGAGGAGGGGACCTCCGTTCTCTTCATCACCCATGATATGGGTGTCGTCGCCGAGATCGCCGACAGGACGGTGGTGATGTATCGCGGCGAACAGGTGGAAAGCGGCGCCACCGCCGATATCTTCCACCGCGGCAAACATCCCTATACGAGAGCGCTACTTTCAGCCGTGCCGGTGCTCGGCTCGATGCAGGGCAGGCCACGACCGCTGCGCTTTCCCGTGGTCAATACCGCAACGGGGGAATCCGACATTCCTGCCGAGGTTGCCGATACCGTCGCTGCAACACCGGTCCTGCAGGTGAAGAACCTCACCAAGCGCTTCGACATTCATTCCGGCCTGTTCGGCCGGCTGACCAGCCGGGTGCATGCCGTCGAAAACGTTTCCTTCGATCTTCATGCCGGCGAGACGCTGTCGCTCGTCGGCGAATCCGGCTGCGGCAAATCGACGACCGGGCGCGCCATCATGCGGCTTATCGAGCCGCAGGCCGGTTCCGTTCTCGTCGAGGGCAGGGAGGTGCTCGGCCTCGACAGGAAGGATCTGCGCGAGATGCGCAAATCCGTGCAGATGATCTTCCAGGATCCCTTTGCCAGCCTCAATCCGCGCATGACAGTTGGTGCGGCGATCGCCGAACCCTATCTCGAGCACAAGATGGGCAACGCGAAACAGGCAAAGGATGTCGTCGCCGATCTGCTGGTGAAGGTCGGTCTGTCCTCGGATATGGCCACGCGCTATCCGCATGAATTTTCCGGCGGCCAGCGCCAGCGCATCTGCATCGCCCGCGCGCTTGCCTTGCAGCCGAAGGTCATCGTCGCCGACGAAAGCGTCTCGGCGCTCGACGTCTCGATCAAGGCGCAAGTCATCAACCTGATGCTCGACCTGCAGCAGAGCCTCAACCTTGCCTTCCTGTTCATCTCGCACGACATGGCCGTGGTCGAGCGCGTCAGCCATCGCGTGGCGGTGATGTATCTCGGAGAGATCGTCGAGATCGGCCCGCGGGCCGCGGTCTTCGAAAATCCGCAGCATCCCTATACCAAGAAACTCATTGCGGCAGTGCCCGTGCCGGATCCCGACCGTCGCCACGAAAAGCGGATGGTGGCGAATGACGAGATCAAGAGCCCGATGCGTGCCGTCGACTATCAGCCTGCAAGCACGTCTTATCGCGAAGTCGCGCCTGGCCACCTGGTCATGGCCGATCGGTAGACTTGCCATCGCGTTTCGGATCTGACGGGCGCTATTCCATCGCCAGGATCATGTTGCGCACGACGGGGTAGATTTCCCCCTCCCAGCGGCGGCCGCTGAAGACGCCGTAATGTCCGACATTGGCCTGAAGATGATGGCGCTTCAGATGCGGGCGCAGTGCACGACAGAGATCGTGCGCGGCCGACGTCTGGCCGAGCGCGCAGATGTCGTCGCGGCCGCCCTCGACGGTCAAGAGCGCCGTGTTGCGGATCTGGCCCGGGTCGACCTTGCGGCCATGGTGTGTCAAGTCGCCGGTTGCGAGTTCCGCCTTCTGGAAGACGCGTTCGATGGTTTCGATGTAGAATTCTTCGGTAAGGTCGAGCACGGCGAAATATTCGTCGTAGAACTTCTTGATCTTGCCGGCTTCGGCCGTCTCGCCCTTCGCCAAATGGTCGTAGAGCTTGCGATGGGCGTCCTGATGGCGCTGCATGTTCATCGACATGAAGGCGACGAGCTGGAGGAAGCCGGGATAGACCCGCCGCCCGGCGCCCCGATAACGCCAGGGAACGCCCGTGATCAGCGAGTTCTCGAACCAAGCGAGCGACTTCGATACGGCAAGTTCGTTGACCTTGGTCGGGCTCTCGCGCGGATCGATCGGCCCGGCCATCAGCGTCATGGTGCGCGGGGTGGCGGGATGCCGCTCTTCCGACATCACGGCAATGGCGGCCAGCGCCTGTACGCAGGGCTGGCAGACGGCGAGGATATGAGCGCCGGGGCCGATTTCCTCCAGGAAATGCATGATATAATCGACATAGTCGTCCATGCCGAAGCGTCCGGCCGACAGCGGCACGTCGCGGGCGTTCGCCCAGTCGGTGATATAGACGTCGTGATCGCGCAGCAGGGTCTGCACCGTGCCGCGCAGGAGTGTGGCGAAATGGCCGGACAGCGGGGCGACGACCAGCACCCGCGGCCGCTTTGCATCGGTGTCCGTTGCAAAGTGCAGCAGTGCGCCGAAGGGCATGTCGAGTACGGTCTCGACTGTGACGGGCACCACGCGATTGCCGATCATGACCGAGTCTATCGCGAAATCCGGACGTTGGTGGGTGATCTCGAAGCGTGAGATCATCTCCAGCGCGGCGGCGAAGTGCCGTCCCATTTCGCTGCCGGATCCCCAGAGCGCTGTCGCGGAGAAGATCTGCAGGCGCCGCGCCAGATCGCGGAGCGGCGCGATGAGATCATCCTGGAACTGATAGGCCTGGTAGAGCATGGGCCGAAATCTCCCGCACTGCCGCATCGATGCGGCGGTGCAAAAAATGCTAGTGGAATATGTCCTGCCATGCGAGAAGATTATCGAGGAAGAAGCAACATTGTCCGGCAAGGATACGAGCGCGATGTCGCAAGCTGCACTGACGATTTCCTCGAAGAACTACTCCTCATGGTCTCTGCGCGGCTGGTTGCTGTGCCGGATGGCCGGGCTGGACTTCGCCGAAGTCCTTGTGGAGATGGATGACGAGGCGCGTCAGGAACTGCTTCTGCTTTCACCATCGGTCCTGGTGCCGAGGCTGACCCATGACGAGGTGACTGTCTGGGACACGCTGGCGATTGCCGAATATCTCCATGAGGTCGTGCCGGATGCCAGGCTCTGGCCCACTGAGCGCGCGGCGCGCGCCCGCTGCCGGTCGGTCTCGGGCGAGATGCATTCGGGTTTCCATAACCTGCGCTCGGCATTGCCGATGAACCTCAAGGCGCGGCATGCGAGCTTCAAGATATTTTCGGGCGCGCGGCCCGATGTCGAGCGCGTCAAGGCGATCTGGACCGAATGCCTCGAGGCAAGCGGCGGGCCCTGGCTGTTCGGCACCACGCCGAGCGTGGCCGATGCGATGTATGCGCCGGTCTGCACCCGGTTCCGCACCTATGCGGTGGAGCTCGAACCGCAGCTCGAAGCCTATGTGGAAACGGTGCTGTCCTGGCCGCTGATGGGCGAATGGACCGAAGGGGCGATGGCCGAGCCGGACGAGATCGTCGAGTTGGAAGTCGAGTTCTGAAGGGAACGCGGCGGTGCGGCTCCGTATCGACCTTCACGCGCCGAATTAAGAGTTGCCTGCAAGGTGAGCGGCGCATAAATCAGTTGCAGTGCCACATGCCGCGAAATCTGGACCGATGAACAACAACGACTATTATTCCAAACTCGGCGGACTGCCGCCGCAGACCGAGCTGCTTTCCAGCAAGGCCGTTTTCACCACAGCCTACGCGGTCATCCCGCGCAGCGTCATGACCGATATCGTCACCAGCGTCCTTCCTCACTGGACGGGGACACGGGCATGGGTTCTCTCCCGGCCGCTTTCCGGTTTCTCCGAGACCTTTTCGCAATATGTGATGGAGGTTCAGCCCGGCGGCGGAAGCGATCGGCCGGAGCCCAACAAGCGGGCCGAAGCGGTCCTGTTCGTCGTCGAAGGCGAGATGACCGTGGAGCTCGACGGCAACAGCCATGCGCTGCGCGCCGGTTCGTTCGCCTATCTTCCGGCGGGCTCGGTCTGGCGCCTGGAAAATAGCGGCTCGACCGCGGCAAAATTCCACTGGATTCGAAAGGCCTTTCAGGAGGTCGAGGGGCTGGAGCCGCCGCCGGCGATCTTCACGCATGAGGACCAGCATCCCATCTCGGCAATGCCCGATACCGATGGACGCTGGGGGACGACCCGGTTCATCGATCCGGCCGATGTCCGCTACGATATGCACGTGAATATCGTGACTTTGGAGCCGGGTGCCGTGATTCCCTTCATGGAGACCCATGTCATGGAGCATGGTCTCTACGTGCTGGAGGGCAAGGCCGTCTATCGGCTGAACCAGGATTGGGTCGAGGTCGAGGCCGGCGACTTCATGTGGCTGCGCTCCTTCTGCCCGCAGGCATGTTATGCCGGCGGCCCCGGCCGGTTCCGCTACCTGCTTTACAAGGACGTCAACCGTCACATGACGCTCTGGTAGGATCTGTCGCAGAGGAACGATGAAGCTCGAAAGCGAACGTCTGATTTTGAGACCCTGGCGACAGCAGGATCGCAAGCCCTTCGCTGCGATCAATGCCGAGCCCGACGTCGTCAGATATCTCAATCCTCTGACCGACGAACAGTCGAATGCGATGCTCGACCGCATCGACCGGCACTTCGAGGACCATGGCTGGGGGTTTTGGGCGCTGGAGGAGAAGGCCAGCGGCCAGTTGATCGGTATGTGCGGCCTCGCCAAGGTTTCGCCGGCTTTGCCGTTTGCCCCGGCGGTCGAAATCGGTTGGCGGCTTTCAGCGTCGCGGCACGGCGCCGGATATGCGCGCGAGGCCGCGGAACGCTCGCTCGACTTTGCGTTCAACGATCTGAAGCTTGACCGCATCGTCAGCTTCACGGTGCCCGCAAACAGCAATTCCTGGGGATTGATGAGACGACTGGGGATGAACCGGATCGGTGAGTTCGATCATCCCAATTTGGCCGAAGGGCATCCGTTGCGCCGTCACGTCCTCTACGAGAAGGTCAGCTAGAAAGAGGGCTATCCTGAAGAGATGAGGGAAAATGTCCAAAAAAATGAATTTAGAGTACGTGAATAACTCCGCGATGAAGGCGATGAAGGCTCTCCCAAAGGAGATCGCACTCCAATTTGCGACGGACCTGCAGAGGGTACAAGAAGGCAAGAGCCCCTGTCGGATTTTAAACATTTAAAGGGTATCGGGCAGGGCGGGGGTAATCGAACTAATCGAAAACGGCAGCCCGGCTTATCGGGCAGTCTACTGCGCCAAGTATGAAGATACGGTCTTCGTATTGCACGCATTCACCAAGACCACGAACGGGGTCGACAGGGCCGCAATGAAGACGGTGGAGGAGCGCTACAAGGCCATGATGGCCGAGGTTAACGCGCGAAAGAAGCAAAGGAAGAAGTGAGACAACTGAGGCCGCGTTAGGCGGCCTCTGTCATTTCCACATCACATATTATTCTGTGATGTTCAAAGGATGGTTTGAAGCGAACGCCGAGGCGAGCCAGGTAGCCTATGAGCCGATCAGCGGAGAACAGATGAACCTTCCCTCGCATCAGCTCACTAACTCGTGGCTGTGGAACGCCTAGTGCTTCTGCTACATCTGCTTGCTTCCAACCGCGATCCTCGAAGAGATCGACGAGAGCGGAGATCAACGATGCGCGGAAGCTCAAGTCGGCGGCTTCACCCTTGTCGTCAACGAGTGACTCGAAGACGTTGTCGTAGACAAGCCGTTCCATATGATAACCCCTTTATACAGGTTCCAGTATATAGGTCGAAATGACGGGACCGTCAAGCGGTTCGGTTAATCGCTTTTCACCCCGCCTAGGAAAAGCTGATGCGTCATCGCACAGTCAGCTTCACGGTGCCCGCAAACATCAAATTTGAGGGTTATGAGACGACTGGGGATGAGGATCGGTCAGTTCAATTATCCCAATTTCGCCGAGGGGCATCGGTTGCGCGATCACGCGCTACGAACTGCGATTATCAAACGGTATTGACCTCACGCATCCAAAGCAATCGTAGAGAGCATTATCATTGATTAGCAATCGCTAGTGGTAATGTGGCGGGGAAGTTGGAATGTCCGTTTGTGTGCAAAGTAGAAGTGTCACTTTGG
>NZ_PQIG01000045.1 GCF_012349115.1 Rhizobium ruizarguesonis | reverse complement strand
CCCAGCCGCCGCCCGCAGCAAATTCCTTTATGTGGCCGGCGAAGGCGAGGTAGATGTCACGCTGGACGTCGACGATCTGCTGGAACATCACGCAAGCCCCGTCGTCGCTGCGGCAAGCACGAGATATCGCCCTACTTTGGCGATGGCAACCAGCACCAGGAAGGTCGGCAGCGGCTCCCGCAGGACGCCGGCGATCACAGTGATCGGATCGCCGATGATCGGCAGCCAGCTTGCGAGCAGCGACCATTTGCCGAAGCGGCGATACCAGCCCTGCGCACGGTCGAGCGCTACCGAGCCGATCGGAAACCATCGCTTTTCCCTGAAGCGTTCGATGCCGCGGCCGAGCAGC
>NZ_PQIG01000044.1 GCF_012349115.1 Rhizobium ruizarguesonis | reverse complement strand
CGGCAGCACGTTCTTGCCGACCGAGGTGGCGGCAGACAGGATCGTGTCGTAGCTGGCGGAGAGCGAGACGATCAGGTCGGCCAGCGGTTCGGCCAGATTGTTGGCGAGTTCATCGCTTTCGGCCAGCAGCACCTTGGAGACGCCGGCAAGCTTGGCCGCTTGTTCGGCAGCGGGCTTGGCGCCCTTGCCTGCAACCAGCACATGCACGTCGCCGCCGATCTTGGCTGCAGCCGTCAGCGCCTTGGCGGTCTGATCGGACAGGCTGGCATTGTCGTGGTCAGCCAGAAGAAGAATGGCCATGATGATATCTCCCTAGTTCTGGCTTAAAGCACGCCGGCTTCGTTTTTGAGCTTGTCGATCAGCTCGGC
>NZ_PQIG01000043.1 GCF_012349115.1 Rhizobium ruizarguesonis | reverse complement strand
GGGGAGATCGGCTGGGTTCACTGACTTCCCCAAACAATGGGCGTCCAACACGGCGAAACGGTGGATGGGCAGGAAGTTCAAGCCACTTGTGATCTCCCCACCTGTGGGGGAGATGCCCGGCAGGGCAGAGGGGGGCTTACGGGGCGATGGTGCAGCATACGGGTTGTTGGTGGTGGAGTGAGGGCGCGGCATGTCCTCTTCTCCCCAGCGGGGGTCCGAAGGACGGGTTGAGACGGGTGGCTCAACCCAGGCAAAGGTGGCCCGAAGGGTCGGATGAGGGGGCCACACGGCACACCCTCTCATCTTAACTATCCCGCCAGGCCGACGCGAGCGCGGTCGAAGCCCGCATAGGCGTTGTAAGGAAAGACCGGCTTCGCCGGCCCCCTCATCCGCCCTACG
>NZ_PQIG01000042.1 GCF_012349115.1 Rhizobium ruizarguesonis | reverse complement strand
TGTAGATGACGAAGTCCTTGTTCTTGATCCAGTCGAAGTGGAAGCTCGTCCAGCCAAAATGGTGCAGCGTCTGTTCCAGTCCGAGGCCTGGATCGAGGAACCATTTCCAGGCAACGCCTGTGACGATGAAGGAAAGCGCCATCGGATAGAGGAAGATCGGCCGCAACACGCTCTCACCGCGGATCTTCTGGTCGAGCAGGATGGCGAGGAACAGGCCGAGCGCCAGGCAGATGCCGATATAGAGAAAGCCGAAGATCGCCATGTTGGTGATCGAGGTATACCAGGACGACGGCGGATCGCTCTCGAAGGTCCAGCGCCACAGCCGCTGATAGGCGCGTGCTCCGGTCAGCGCATAGGAGGGAAAGGTCTTGGAATTGGTAAACGACAGATAGGCCGTCCAGACGATGAAGCCGTAGACGAAGATGATGGTGATGA
>NZ_PQIG01000041.1 GCF_012349115.1 Rhizobium ruizarguesonis | reverse complement strand
TGTAGATGACGAAGTCCTTGTTCTTGATCCAGTCGAAGTGGAAGCTCGTCCAGCCGAAGTGGTGCAGCGTCTGTTCCAGCCCGAGGCCGGGATCGAGGAACCATTTCCAGGCAACCCCCGTGACAATGAAGGACAGCGCCATCGGATAGAGGAAGATCGGCCTCAGCAGCCCCTCGCCGCGGATCTTCTGGTCGAGCAGGATGGCGAGGAAGAGACCGAGCACCAGGCAGATGCCGATATAGAGGAAGCCGAAGATCGCCATGTTGGTGATCGAGGTGTACCAGGAGGACGGCGGATCGCTCTCGAAGGTCCAGCGCCACAGCCGCTGATAGGCGCGTGGCCCCGTCAGCGCATAGGAGGGGAATGTCTTGGAATTGGTGAACGACAGATAGGCCGTCCAGACGATGAAGCCGTAGACGAAGATGATGGTGATGA
>NZ_PQIG01000040.1 GCF_012349115.1 Rhizobium ruizarguesonis | reverse complement strand
TTGAGTTCGCTCCAGCGGTTTTTGGTTGCTGTTGTTGGTTCGGTAGCGGCGGGTTGCGGTGCGGAGCCATTTCGGCTGCGCAGCACCGCATCACGTCGCGGGTTGAGTGTCTGAGCGAATTCGGCCGGTGTCAGCCAGCCAAGGCCTGAATGCGGGCGTTGATTGTTGTAATCGCTACGCCAGTTTGAAAGCGCGGACCGGGCGTGAGCAAGCGACGAGAACAGAGTTTCATTCAAGAACTCGTCTCGCAGCCGCCCGTTGAAGCTTTCGATAAAAGCGTTCTGGATAGGCTTGCCAGGCGCAATGTAATGCCAGTCAACTTTGGTCCGGTCCGCCCATTGCAGGATCGCGTTGCTGGTGAACTCGCTGCCGTTGTCGCTGACGATCATCCTCGGCTTGCCGCGCTCCTCGATAATCCGGTCAAGCTCCCGTGCGACGCGA
>NZ_PQIG01000039.1 GCF_012349115.1 Rhizobium ruizarguesonis | reverse complement strand
TTCAGCGATTCCTCGTCGAGGTCGTTGAAGGCCTTCTTGTAGAACTCCGGACCGCCGGTCGACAGCACGATGGAATCGAACATCGTCGCTTCCTGCCAGTTCTGGCCGCCAAGGGCGAGCGGGATGACGCCGGCGGCCTTGGCCTTGTCGAGCAGTGCGATCAGCTCGTCGAAGGTCTTCGGCTGGGTGCCGCCGATCTTGTCCATCACAGCCTTGTTGATCCACAGCCAGTTGACCGAGTGGACGTTGACGGGGGCTGCAACCCACTTGCCGTCATAGACCGAGAACTTCTGCAGCGCTGCCGGAACCGACTTGTCCCAGCCTTCCTTCTTCGCCGTCTCCGTCAGATCGCCCATGACGCCAGCCTGGGCATAATCGAGCACGGTATAACCCAGCATCTGCGAGGCTGTCGGATAGGTGCCGGCCGCAACCATCGCCTTCAGCGCCGTCATCGCCGCATCGCCGCCACCGCCGGCAAC
>NZ_PQIG01000038.1 GCF_012349115.1 Rhizobium ruizarguesonis | reverse complement strand
GGTGCCCCGCAGCGCCTCGATGCGCCGGAGCTCGTCAGCCAGTGGAAATCGATGCCGGGCAGCGGCGAGGGCGCCGATTACGATCTCGATGATTTCGTCGCCGGCCAGGTGTCGCTGCGTGATCATCTTGCCCAGCAGATCCCCTTCGTCCTGCCTGACATGGCCGACCGGCTGATCGCGCAGAATTTCGTCGACCAGCTCGACGACTGCGGTTATCTGCAGGCCGATATCGTCGAGGCGGGCGAGAGGCTGGGTACGAGCCTCGCACAGGCCGAGCGCGTGCTCGCCACCCTCCAGAGCCTCGATCCGCCGGGTGTTTTCGCCCGCAGCCTCGCCGAATGCCTGGCGATCCAGCTCAGGCAGAAGGACCGATATGACCCCGCCATGCAGGCTCTGGTCGAAAACCTAGAACTCCTGGCGCGGCGCGATTTTGCGACGTTGAAGCGGCTCTGCGGCGTCGACGAGGAAGATCTTCTCGACATGCTCGGCGAGATCCGCCAGCTCAATCC
>NZ_PQIG01000037.1 GCF_012349115.1 Rhizobium ruizarguesonis | reverse complement strand
GCCGTCGCATAGATGGCGAAATTCCAAAGGCTCGGATGGGCCAGGAAGAAGCCGATGTGTGCCATCAGATACCCCGCATACATCGGATGGCGGATGAATTTGTAAGGCCCGCCGATCTTGACGCCGCGATTGGCCGGCACCAGGCCGAAGCTTCGCCGCAATGTCAGCTTTGCCGATATCTGCAAGATGAAACCGAGCGCCATCACCGTCCCGCAGAATGCGAGCGGCGCTAGCGGCTGTGTCGCGGAGGGCGCGGCAAGCAGCGGGAAGATCGTGCCGATGGCTGTGACCGTCCAGTCGAAGAAGCGTAGCGACGCATTTCTCGTCGGTCGACGGGTCAGGATGAGGAATGCGGCTGCTCCCTCCGAAACGATCAGCAGGCAATCGATGATCGCGCGATTGTCCTGCATCTGCGGCAGGACACGCATGACTATCCCAACGAAGAAATAACCGATGAGAACCTTCTCGATAATATCGAGAACGAAATACACATCGAGGAACGACCAGCTTG
>NZ_PQIG01000036.1 GCF_012349115.1 Rhizobium ruizarguesonis | reverse complement strand
GAGGCGGTCGGCGCCGGCACCGACGAAATCCGCACGGCGCTTGCAGCCTACTCGATCGCCGCCTTGGTCAATGTCGAGAACCTGACCTACACGGGGTCCGCCAACTTCACCGGCACGGGCAATGTGCTTGATAACACGATCACCGGCGGTATCGGCAACGACACGCTGAATGGCGGGGGCGGTGCGGATACCTTGATCGGTGGCGCGGGCGACGACACCTATATCGTCGACCATGCCGGCGACATCGTCACCGAAGCCGCCGATGCCGGAACCGATACGGTTCGCACCACACTGGCAAGCTATACGCTTGGCAGCGATGTCGAGAACCTCACCTATATCGGCACGGTAGCCTTCGTCGGAACAGGCAATAGTCTCGACAACACGATCACGGGTGGCGCTGCCATCGATATGCTTTCCGGCGGCGCCGGCAATGATGTGCTGAATGGCGGGGCAAGTGCGGATACCTTGATCGGCGGGGCTGGCCACGACACCTACATCGTCGACAATGCCGGCGACAT
>NZ_PQIG01000035.1 GCF_012349115.1 Rhizobium ruizarguesonis | reverse complement strand
CCAATCCGCAAAAACAAAACCCGCCGAAAAATCGACGGGTTTGTCAGCGGTCTGAAGGCCGGCGTGAGCCGGCCTTTTCGATAGGCTGAAACCAGGATCAGTCCTTGGCGCGTTCGACGTAGGAATTGTCTTCCGTCGCGATGACGACGCGGGTGCCGGCATTGATGTGCGGCGGCACCATGGCGCGCACGCCGTTCGACAGTATGGCCGGCTTGTAGGAGGACGATGCCGTCTGGCCCTTGACGACCGGTTCCGTCTCCATGATTTCGAGCGTGACGTGGCGCGGCAGTTGGAGCGCCAGCGCAATACCTTCATGCATCGAGAGGATGCAGGACATGCCTTCCTGCAGATAAGCCTTGTCGTCACCCATCGTGGCGACATCGACGACGACCTGATCGTAGCTCGCCGGGTTCATGAAGTGGAAGCCTTCGCCGTCTTCATAGAGAAACTGGAAGGAGACGTCCTCGACGAAGGCGCGCTCGACCTGTTCGGTGGTGCGCCAGCGCTCGGAAACCTTCACGCCGTCGACGATGCGGCGCATGTCGACCTGGGTGACCGGCGTGCCCTTGCCCGGATGAAAGTTCTGGGCGGTGAGAACGACGTAGAGCTTGCCGTCGACATCGAGAACGTTGCCCTTGCGGACCGAAGAGGCGATGACCTTGACCATAAGACTTCCTTGTAACTCGGCTTTCGGCGTCGTAGATGACTGTCGAGACGCCCCCGAAGACGCAAATGTTTTTCTTGGGGGCGCAACTAACCTAAAATCCGGGAAATAGCCACCCCCCATACCGGCCTCTCCGGCGAAGAAAGCTTGGAATGAACTCTTCGGCGAAAGCGTCCCCCTGGTGGACCCCGTCCGTGCATGCCGACCGCCGTCCGTTCCTGATCGGGCGCAATGCGATCCAGGCGGCCTTGCGCGGGTTTTTCGCGCGCGAGGATTTCATCGAGGTGGATACGGCGGTGCTGCAGGTCTCTCCCGGCAACGAGGCGCATCTGCATGCCTTCGCCACGGAAGCACTGACGACGGATGGGCAAAAGGCGCCGTTCTACCTGCACACCTCGCCGGAATTCGCCTGCAAGAAGCTGCTTGCGGCGGGCGAGGAACGCATTTCGTGTTTTGCCCATGTCTACCGC
This sequence comes from Rhizobium ruizarguesonis, assembly GCF_012349115.1. GTDB lineage: Bacteria > Pseudomonadota > Alphaproteobacteria > Rhizobiales > Rhizobiaceae > Rhizobium > Rhizobium ruizarguesonis. Next base: position 182,074 of record NZ_PQIG01000035.1, on the reverse strand, counting down.
AACCGCGAGCGCGGGCCGCTGCATCATCCTGAGTTCACCATGCTCGAATGGTATCGGGCCGGCGAAAGCTACGAGAGCCTGATGATGGATTGCGTACGGATCCTGGCGCTTGCGGCCGAAACGGTGAAGACCGGGAAGCTTGCCTATCGCGGCGCCGAGAGCGACCCCTTTGCCGGGCCGGAGCGGATTGGGGTTGCCGAAGCGTTCGAGCGTCATGCCGGCATCGATCTTCTCGCCTCCGTCGCCGCCGACGGTTCGACCGACCGCGACTATCTGGCGGCCGAGACGAAGCGCGTCGGCATGCGTGTTGCCGATGACGACGGCTGGGCCGATCTCTTCAGCCGGGTGCTGGTCGAAAAGATCGAACCGCATCTCGGCTTCGGCCGCATCACCATCCTCGACGAATATCCGATCTCGGAGGCAGCCCTTGCCCGTCCTTCGGCACGCGACCCCAGAGTTGCCGAGCGTTTCGAGCTCTATGCCTGCGGCGTCGAGCTTGCGAACGGCTTCGGCGAACTCACCAACGCTGCCGAACAGCGGCGCCGGTTCGAGATCGAGATGGCCGAGAAGGCGCGGGTCTACGGCGAGACCTATCCGATCGACGAGGATTTCCTCGCCGCGCTGTCGCTGATGCCTGAGGCAAGCGGTATCGCGCTCGGCTTCGACCGGCTGGTGATGCTGGCGACGGGAGCATCGCGCATCGACCAGGTGCTCTGGGCGCCGGTGGCGGAGTATGGAAGATGAATGTCGTCAAACCGATCAAGAGCGTCGACGATCTTGTGAAGGCGGGGCTGGTCGCTCCTGCCGATCGTGCAGGGCTCGAGGAGGTTGCGGCGCGTTACGCGATTGCGCTGACGCCTGCGATCAGCAAGCTCATCGACCGCACCGATCCCGATGATCCGATCGCTCGGCAATTCGTGCCTGATGCAGCCGAACTCACGATCGCCCCGGAAGAACGCGCCGATCCGATCGGCGATCATGCCCACAGCCCCGTCGAAGGCATCGTTCACCGCTATCCCGATCGTGTCTTGCTCAAGGCCGTGCATGTCTGCCCGGTCTATTGCCGCTTCTGCTTCCGGCGTGAAATGGTGGGGCCGCAGGGCCTCGGCACACTCGATGCCGCGGCGATGCAGGTCGCTTTCGATTATATAAGCGGTCATGAGGAAATCTGGGAGGTCATCCTCACCGGGGGCGATCCGCTGGTGCTTTCGCCGCGCCGGCTCGGCGAGATCATGGAGGTGCTTGCCGGCATCGCGCATGTGAAGATCATCAGGTTCCACACCCGTGTTCCGGTCGTCGACCCCGAGAAGATCGATGCGGCGCTGATCGCCGGGCTGAAGGCGAGCGGCAAGACGGTGTATATCGCGTTGCACGCCAACCATGTCCGCGAACTGACGCCGGAAGCGCGGGCCGCCTGCGGCCGCCTCGTCGATGCCGGCATCGCCATGGTCAGCCAGTCGGTGCTGCTCAAGGGTGTCAATGACGATCCCGCCGTGCTTGCGGAGTTGATGAAGGCCTTCGTCGAAATCCGGGTCAAACCCTATTACCTCCATCATCCGGATCTGGCGCCCGGCACCGGTCATTTCAGAGTGACGATCGAGGAGGGGCAGGAGATCGTCGCGGCGCTGCGCGGCCGGATTTCCGGTCTCTGCCAGCCGGCTTACATCCTCGATATCCCAGGCGGTCACGGCAAGGCCGTCGTCAGCGGAAGCGCGATCCGGGCGACGGGCGACGGATGTTATTCCGTCACCGATTATCGCGGCGGCGAGCATTCCTATCCGCCTGCCGATTGAGACAAACGTGGCGCTTTGCGTGTCATTTCTGTACTCGCCACGCCAGAAACCAGAGTGTGTCGCAGCGTCCAAATTACCTTAAGTCATTGATATAAGGTTGTTGTTTACGACGGTACGGGAATGATCGCTAAAATCCTAACTATGAGCCTCAGTCATATTTAACTCAATAAATTAGCGGAATGTTCTGTTTTCCGCACTAAAAGAACGCTCATGACAAGGCGATGAACGCCGGTTCGGGATCATGAGAATCTTGGAGTGATGGGATGAATAAGGCAATCCGCGACCTCGTAGCTAAATTCGGCAAGCTTCCCGGGTCGATCGACCAGGTCGCCGACGATGCCGATCTTTATGCGGCAGGTTTGACGTCCTTTGCTTCTGTGCAGCTGATGCTTGGCCTCGAAGAGGCCTTCGACATCGAGTTTCCCGACAATCTCCTGAACCGCAAATCCTTCGCGAGCATCTCGGCCATCGCCAGGACCGTCGATCTCATCCGGGACAGCCGGAAGGTCGCCTGATGAATTTCCCTGTCAAGATCATGCAGGACGGTCTTGTCGCGAGGGTGGCCCGTGTCGCCGAAATTGCGGCGAAACACGCGGATACCGTCGATGCCGAGGCCCGCTTCCCCCGGGAAGCCGTCGATGCGATGAAGGCCGAAAGGCTGCTCGGCATCCAGGTGCCGCGCCATCTCGGCGGCGAATCCGCCTCGATTACCGAGATCGCCGAATTGTGTTCGATGCTCGGCCAGGCCTGCGCCGCAAGCGCCATGGTCTTCGCCATGCACCACATCAAGCTGTCAAGCCTCGTTGAACATGGCACCGACAGCGAGTGGCATCGCGATTTCATGCGCCGCATCGCCGCCGAACAGCTGCTGATCGCATCCGCCACCACCGAAGGCGGTATCGGCGGAAATCTGCGCAACAGCATCTGCGCGGTCGAGGTCGATGGCGACACGTGCCGCCTCGAAAAGGATGCGACCGTCATTTCCTATGGCTCGCATGCCGATGCCATCCTTATCACCTCGCGTGCCCACGCGCAGGCGGCTTCCTCCGATCAGGTGCTGACGGCCTTTCTCAAGGACCAGTACACGCTCGAGAAAACGCATGTCTGGAATACGCTCGGCATGCGCGGAACCTGCTCCGACGGCTTCCTGTTCAAGGGCGAAGCGCCGGCTTGCCAGATCCTGCCGAAGCCTTTCGCGGAGATCGCGGCGCAGTCCATGCTTGCCTCCTCGCACCTCTTATGGAGCGGCGTCTGGTACGGCATCGCCGTCGACGCCGTTGTACGCGCCCAGGCTTTCGTGCGTGCCGCAGCCCGCAAGGCGCCGGATGCCCAGCCGCCGGGCGCGCTACGCCTCGCCGAGGTTTCGAACCTGCTGCAGATGGTGAAATCCAACGTGGTTGCCGGCCTCAAGGCCTATGAGGATGCCAAGGCCGACGCCGACAGGCTGTCTTCGATGGGATTTGCGGTGGCGATGAACAACGTCAAGATCGCCTCGTCCGAGACGATCCTGGAGATCGTCAACCATGCGATGCTGATCTGCGGTATCATGGGCTACAAGAACGGCACGCCCTTCAGTCTTGGACGCCATCTGCGCGACGCGCATTCCGCACAACTCATGATCTCGAATGATCGCATCCTCGGCAACACGTCGAGCATGCTTCTTGTCCATAAGCAGGACACTAGCCTACTGGGGTGACAGTCATGGATATGCAGACCTCGTTTCTGGACCGGCTTTTCGAATCCGGTCTGCTGATCGATACCGGCATCGACGGGCTCTACGGCCGCAGCGGCCAGTTCGAAGACGTGATCGCTGCCTTCGAGCGCCTGATCGACACGTTCGGCGGCTCCGATGGTGCCGAAGCCATGCGCTTTCCGCCCGGCATGAACCGCGCCTTCTTCGAAAAGAGCGGTTACATGAAGAGCTTTCCGCAGCTCGCCGGCACGGTGCACAGCTTCTGCGGCAGCGAGCTCGATCATGTCAGCCTGCTGCAATGCATGGAAGTCGGCGAAGACTGGACCAAGGGGCAGGAGGCGACCGACATCGTGCTGACGCCGGCTGCCTGCTATCCGCTCTATCCGACGATCGCCAAGCGTGGCAACTTGCCGAAGACGGGCGGCCTCTTCGACCTGCAATCCTATTGCTTCCGCCATGAGCCGTCGAAAGACCCTGCCCGCCAGCAGTTGTTCCGCATGCGTGAATATGTCTGCATGGGCACAGAGCTGCACGTCACCGATTTCCGCCAGCGCTGGATGGATCGCGGCGTCGAGATGATGAAGGCCGTCGGCCTCGAGGTGACGATCGACGTCGCCAATGATCCGTTCTTCGGCCGCGCCGGCAAGATGCTCGCCAATAATCAGCGTGACCAGAACCTGAAGTTCGAGCTGTTGATCCCGATCACCTCGGCCGCCAATCCGACCGCCTGCATGAGCTTTAATTACCATCAGGATGCCTTCGGCACGAAGTGGGGTCTCAATCTTGAAGACGGCAGTGTCGCGCACACCGCTTGCGTCGGCTTCGGGCTGGAGCGCATCGCCCTTGCCCTCTTCCATCATCACGGGCTCGATGTGAAGCAATGGCCGGCCAGCGTACGGAAAGCGCTGTGGGGCTGAGCAAATCGATGACATCGGTATTCCCGGGAATAGACCCGGAGGCCTACTGGCCGCACGCGCTGCATTCCAGCGAGCGCGCCTGGCCGGAAACCAATTGTTATATCGATCTCTGGATCGAGGTTCTGGCGACATCAGGCGTTGCGCCAGAGGCGATGCTGGGTTTTACCCTGACGCAGGATTTCGAGGGCGACCAGTTCACCTTCTTCAAGGTGCCGCTCGAGGATCTCGAAGCGCTCTACGGCATTCGTGCGACCGAGCTTGCCATCTACGACCGTGTCGAACGCCATGTCGAGGTTCAGATCGCGCGGGCCCGCCTTTGCCTGATCGAAATGGATTCCTTCTACATGCCGGATACGCGCGGCACCGCCTACCGGCAGGAGCACGGCAAGACGACGGTTGCGATCAACCGGCTGGACGTTGCGGCCAAGCGCGTCGATTATTTCCACAATGCCGGCTATTTTCGTCTCGAAGGCGAGGATTTCGACGGGCTGTTCCAGCTGCATCTGACGGAAAACGACCCGCCATTCCTGCCCTACACGGAATTTGCGCGGTTCCCGGAAAGACCGGCGGATGAAACGCATCTGCGTTCGACCGCGCGGCGGCTTGCCGGCTTTCACTTTGCCCGGCGTCCCGGCGAAAACCCGATCCGCGCCTTTGCAAGCGTCTTTCCGCAACAGGTCGAAGCGGTGGCGGAACGGCCGTTCGGCTTCTTTCACAAATACGCCTTCAACACGCTTCGCCAGGTGGGCGCCAATTTCGAGCTGGCGGCCGATTACCTCAACTGGCTTTCCCCTGTTGAATTCGCGGTGGCCGCCGAGCATGCCAGGCGCATTTCGGAGGTGGCGAAATCGGTGCAGTTCCAGCTTGCCCGCGCCGTCACCCGCAAGAAGTTCGAGCCGTTGCAGGCAGCACTTGATCCGGCCGCCGATGCATGGGATTCCATGATGGCGTCGCTTGCGGGGCGAATCTGAGGCCGGAGATCTGACCATGCGGGGGCGTTTGGCGAGCATCGGTGCCGAGGAAAGTCTACTTTCCGAAGGCTGGAACCTGATCCTGACGGAGCGGGGCGCCTGCGCCGTGCCGCACGACATCCCGCTCTCCGCACAGTTCATTCCAGCACCCGTTCCCGGCACCGTCGCTGCAGCGCTTGAAAAAGCCGCGCTCTTCGACCGGGAAAATCCCGAGCCGCTGAACACGCGGGACGCCTGGTATCTCTGCCGGCTTTTCGATGCCGAGCCGGGTGACGCGATCCTGCGTTTCGCAGGGCTGGCGACGCTCTGCCATGTCTTCCTGAACGGCCAGGAAATCCTGTTTTCCGAAAGCATGTTCACGGCGCACGAGATTCCGGTGACGCTTTCGGGCGGCGACGAGCTGGCACTGTGCTTCCGGGCGCTCGGCCCCCGCCTGTCGGAGCCGGGCCCGCGCGCGCGGTGGCGGCCGCAGATGATCACGCCGGCGGGCTTGAAGAATTTCCGCACGACGCTGCTCGGCCATATGCCGGGCTGGTGCCCCGATATCCATGCCGTCGGGCCATGGCGGCCGATTTCGATGGTGCGGCGTCATCCCGTCTCGATCGACAATGTTTCCATCCGCGCCGTATTCGAGGAGAGTGGCATTGGCCGCCTCAGCGTGTCCCTGCACAGCAATGCCGAGAATCCCTCAATGCTGCTGCGCTGCGGTGGGATGGAGCAGCCCTTCGAAAAGGTCGGGGACAGTCATTACTCGGCTATCCTCAAACTTCCCGACATCGAGCCCTGGTGGCCGCACACGCATGGCGCTCCGCGTCTCTACGAGCTGACGCTGGTTTCCGCCGGCGTGGAATATCCGCTCGGCAGGACCGGCTTCCGGCGCATCGACGTCGACCGCGGTGCGGATGGCGATGACTTCGCGCTGCTCCTCAACGGCGAACGCATCTTCTGCCGCGGCGCGGTGTGGACGACGGCCGATATCGCGCGATTGCCGGGCGGGCGGGCGGATTACGAGCCGTTCCTGCGGCTTGCCGCCGGAGCCGGCATGAACATGATCCGCATCGGCGGCACCATGGCCTACGAGACACCAGATTTCTTCACGCTCTGCGACGAGCTCGGCCTGCTTGTCTGGCAGGATTTCATGTTCGCCAATTTCGATTATCCGCGCAACGACAAGGCTTTTCTTGGCCACGTGCATGCGGAGGTCGAGGAATTCCTGCACGGCGTGCAGGCGTCGCCTTCGCTGGCCGTGCTCTGCGGCGGCAGCGAAATCCACCAGCAGGCGGCAATGCTCGGCCTGCCGGCGGAATTCTGGAGCGGGCCGGTCACCGATGAAATCATTCCGGCAGTCGTCGCGCGCATGCGCCCCGACGTGCCCTACGTGCCGAACTCGCCGTATGGCGGGGCGATGCCCTTTTCGCCGAATGCCGGTATTGCGCATTATTACGGCGTCGGCGCCTATATGCGGCCGATTGCCGATGCGCGCCGCGCCGACGTGCGGTTTGCCTCCGAAAGCCTCGCCTTCGCGCATGTGCCGCAGCAAAGGACGCTGCAGCGACATCTCGACGTGCCCGCCGTCCACAGCCCGCTATGGAAGGCCCGCGTGCCCCGCGACCGCAGCGCATCGTGGGATTTCGAGGACGTTCGCGACTTCTACCTGCAGCTTCTCTACGGTTTCGATCCAGCTGAGCTGCGCCGCGAAGATCCCGAACGCTATCTCGATCTCTCCCGCGCCGTCACCGGCGAAGTGATCGAGGAGACTTTTGCCGAATGGCGGCGCAAGGGCTCCGCCTGCAACGGCGCGCTCGTCTGGACGCTGCAGGACCTGCTGCCCGGCCCGGGCTGGGGGGTGATCGATTCCACCGGAGAGCCGAAGCCGGTCTGGTATGCGATGCGCCGTGCATTCCGGCCGGTTCAGGTGGTCTTCACCGACGAGGGAACGAACGGTCTCGACGTGCATGTCGTCAACGAGACGGATGCCGCGCTCGACGTCGAGCTCGAGGTTGTCTGCCTGCGCGGCGGAAAACAGCAGGTCGTCAGCGGCAGCAGAGCCTTCAAGCTGGCGGCAAGAGACACGGAGCGCCTTGCCTGCACCGCGCTGTTCGGCGCTTTCTTCGATACGACCTATGCCTTCCGTTTCGGGCCGCCGGCGCATGATGCAAGTGTGGCGCGCCTGCGCTCGCTGGCAGACGGCGCCATTCTCGCCGAGAGCTTCCACTTCCCGTGCGGACGGGGGAAGGCGCTCCATGACGCAGGGATCGAAGCATCATTCAGCAGAGACGGCGACGACTGGTTCGTCGATCTCAGGACCGACCGGCTGGCGCAATCGGTGCATATCGACGTCGAAGGCTATCGGGCCGACGACGACTGGTTCCACCTTGCCCCCGGCGCGATGCGGCGCGTGAACCTTCGCGCGCTGTCCGGTATGGAAAGCGATATTCCGCCTGCGGGCGAGATCAGAAGTCTAGGCAGTTTGCATCGCGTCGCAATCGAGGGCTGATGCCCCTGCGAAGGATGATGCCGATCCATTGGGAAAGACCGTGATTTGAGAACGATATACCGCCTTCTGCGCGCCCATGTCCTGCAGCGGCTGATCCCGCGGTCGCGTCGTGCTTTCAATCCGCGCAGGCCGGTGGAAATCGTCGGCTATCTCTCGATGGCGGTCGGCGTCGGCGAATCGGCAAGGCTCTGCGCCGGCGCGTTGTCGGAGGCGGGGCGGGCGATTTCGCTCTCCGACGTCAGCACGCATCCTGACGAGAATTCCTTCGCCGGATGGATGCCGTCGCATCTCTCCACCGAACCTGCGGGAAGCCGGATCTGGCATCTCAATCCGCCGATGCTGCCGCGCGCCATCCTGAAGAAGGGCGTAGCGAATTTCACTCGCGCTTTCAACATCGGTTATTTCGCCTGGGAGCTCGAAGTCGTGCCGGCGGAGTGGCGCAATGCCATGCATTACATGAATGCCGTCTTCGTGCCGTCGGAATTCACCAGGCGGGCGATTGCGCCCCTCACGGCGGCACCCGTCATCGTGGTTCCGCATCCCGTCACCGAGAAGCCGGCAACGGAAGGCATGCGCCAGAAATTCGGCATCGAGGAAGACGCCTTTCTCGTCAGCTTCATCTTCAGCGCCGGCTCCTCGATCAACCGGAAGAATCCGCAGGCCGTCATCGAGGCCTTCCGGATATTCGCCGCAGAAGCTCCAAGCGCCTTCCTGTTGATGAAGGCCAGTGGCGATATCGGCAAGGATGAGGGCCTGCGCGAACTGGTCGCCTCGGTCGCAGGCAATACCCGGATCAGGATCGTCACCGACAGGCTGTCGGACTCCGATATCAACGGCCTCATCCGCTGCTCAGACGCCTATCTTTCGCTGCATCGTTCCGAGGGTTTCGGGCTGACGGTTGCCGAGGCGATCATGCAGGGTACGCCGGTCATTTCCACGGCCTGGTCGGGAACAGCGGATTTCTGCGATCCCGACAATAGCTGGCTGGTTGCCTCTCCCCTCATTCCGGTGGTCGACACCCATCCGGAATTTGCCGGGCTCGAGGGCGCGGTCTGGGCCGATCCTTCTCCAGAAGTGGCGGCCACGCACTTGCGGGATATCTTCCGCGCGCCAGAGCGTGCGCGAGAGAAGGCGGAGAAGGCGCGAGCGTTCCTGCTGCGCTACCTCGCGGACAACAGCTATGACAACGCGCTTCAGACGCTGGCGGCGATGCAGACCAGCTAAGCTGAGGTCGTCACTCCGCTTTATTTTAACATTTTCGCATTAGAGATGGCAGGTATGCGGCGGTAGGCCGATCCTGACGGATGGACAGATGTCGAAGGGTATTATCGCAAACTCGGTGATGAACGGGGCGGCAGGCATGCTGCTGCTTCTGACGGGCTTCGTTTCCTCGATCATAACCGCGCGGTTGCTCGGGCCGGAAGCCAACGGCATCGTCGCCTTTTCGCTCTGGCTGGTGGTGACCGGCGCGTCGATCGCCGAGCTCGGCTCCAGCATCACGCTGCTGAAGACATTGCCGCAGCTTTCGGCGGAAGGCTTCGACGCGCGCCGCCGGCGGGGTTTTGCCGCCATCCTCGTCAGCTTCATGATGTTCTCGACCGTCGTGCTGCTGGCGCTCTACGCGTTGTTCTTCCTGACCTCCGAAGAGATGCACTGGGCCGATACGGCGCCATCCGTCGCTCTGGTCACGGGCGTGCTGTTCTTCGTCCAGGCGATCGGTTCCTTCGTCAAATTCTACCTGATCGGCGAAAAGAAGCTGGGCGCCTTCTTTAAGCTGACGGTCGCCGTCTCGATCGTGCAGCTTGCCGGGGTTGCCGTCGGCGCCGTCTTCTATGGCGTCGAAGGCGTTCTCGTCGGCTATGCGCTCGGCCAGCTGGTGCTGTTTTTCGCCACGCTGCCGATCCTTCTGGCGCGGCGCGACTGGTGCGGGGTCTCGCTGAAATATCTCGCCTCCTCCTCCGTCATCCTGTCGATCCAGTTCATCATCGATTCCATTTTCCTCAACCGGCTCGAGCTGCTCTTCCTGCAGCAATTCTGGTCGGTGGAGATGGTCGGCTATTATGCCGTCGGCCTGTCGATCGCGAATATCGCGCTGCAACTGCCGATCCAGATGACCGGCAGCCTGCTGCCCTATTATTCCGAGCGGCGCCACAGCAGCGACGATTCGACATTGCCGGTCGAGGTCTTTGCCGCCGTCACCCGAAGCATGGCCTATATCGTGCTGCCGATGAGCCTCGGGCTTGCCGCGATCTCCAGCGAATTGGTGATTGTGGTGTTCGGCGAAGCGTTCCGCCGCAGCGGGACGGTGGTGGCGCTGCTTGCGCTTGTTGCTCCCGCCTATACCTTCATGCAGATCCTCAGCCTCTACCTGCTGTCAATGGACAGGGCCCGCTCCCGCCTGAATATCAGTGTGATAGGTGGCCTACTGATGGTAGCGGGTTGTTTACTGATCGTACCTAGGCTTGCGGCTGAGGGCGCCGCAATCGTGCGCATCCTCGTATTCGTTGCGATGTCGATGATGATGATCAGACAGACAGGATTCGGATCCCAGCTTTCGGGTCTCTACGCAAGCCTGACGAAGGTAACGCTCGCCTCCGTCCTCTGTGCTTGCGGAGCGACTTCCGTACTGGAATTCGTCCAGGGTCCGGCCGGATTGGTCGGCGCGATCATCGCCGGCGCATTCGCCTATTTCGCTGCACTCCGGGTGCTGCGCGCCGTGCCGGGCGAGGATGTCGAAGTCATGCGCTCCATTCTCGACAAGATGCCGTCCCTGCTGCGGCGACCGGTTGGCCACGCAATCAATTTCATCGCACCGCGGCTTCCCGGCGATCCCGATCGCGCCAAGGTCGCGCCCGGCGAATTCTCGCTGGACCCGGCCGAGGGTGCGGGGCGCAGTGCTGCCCTGCCCGTCGTCTTCGACGGTACGATCGGGCTGTTCATGCCCGAGAATCCGCTCGTGAAGAATCGTTCGGCCGCCGTGCTCTTCGTCAGCCCCTGGGGTTTCGAGGAGATGTGCAGCCGCAAATTCTTCCGCGTCGCGGCCGAGCATTTCTCGGATATCGGCGTGCCGAGCCTGCGCTTCGACTATCGCGGCACCGGCGATGCGCTCGATTTCGGGGCGCTGCCGGCAAGGCTGGAAACTTGGGAAGATTCGATCCGTGCAGCCGCCGACAAGTTGAAGTCGCTGAGCGGCTGCGACCGCATCATCCTCATCGCGCAGGGCCTCGGTGCGACGCTTGCCCATCGCGTCGGTTCGTCGATCGAAGGCGTCGACAGCCTCGTCATGCTGGCGCCGGTGCTGAGCGGCCGGGCCTATCTGCGCGAACTCACCATGTGGTCCAAGATCATCGATGCCGATCTCGGCCTCGGCAAGGAGCATGTCCAGACCGCCAAGGTGCAGATCGCCGGGCTCGTCATGCCCGAAGAGATTGCTGCCGAGCTCGGCAAGCTCAGCATCGCCTCGCCGCAGGGGCTCGCAACCTCCCGCTATCTGATCCTCGAACGTCCGGCCAAGGCCGAGGATACCGGCTTTGCCGATGCGCTGAAGGCGCTTGGCGCCGATGTCGAGCAGACGGCTTTCGAAGGTTATGACGAGCTCGCCACCAACCCGCTGTTTGCCAAGACGCCGATGGCTGTCGTCGCGCTGCTGACGGCGTGGCTGGAGACAACGACGACGGAGACATCCGCCGCCCATTCGTCGGCAGCGATCGACAACCCGCCGCTTGCCGGTGATGGTTTTGCGGAAACGCCGGTCCGTTTCGGAAGCCATAATCATCTGGTCGGCGTCGTCAGCCGGCCGCTCGGCGAGATCAAGGGCAATGCCGTGCTCTTCCTGTCGACCGCCTATGACCGGCATGCCGGCTGGGGACGGACGACGGTTGATATGGCGCGCGAGCTCGCCCGCCAAGGCGTCGTTTCGCTGCGCTTCGATTCTGCCAATGTCGGCGACAGCCCGCCGCGGCCGGATGCGCCGGAACAGGTGCTTTATTCGGACACGCAGACCGGGGATGCGGTCGCCGCGCTCGACCTGCTCGAAAGCGTCGTCGCCGGCCCCGTCATGGTCGCCGGCCGATGCAGCGGCGGCTATGTCGCCTTCCGCGCCGGCGTCGCCGACGAGCGCTTGAAGGCTGTCGTGTCGATCAATCCGTTCGTCTATTACTGGGATCCTGACATGCCGGTGCGCAGGGAGCATGTCGTCTCCGTTCCCCGCAGCCTCGATGATTACAGCCAGCGCCTGGCGCGGCTCGACACGCTGAAGCGGCTGCTGCGCGGCCAGGTGGATGTCGTCTCGGCGTTGCAGAACATCGTCATCGCCGCCGGCCGCCGGCTGTCGCCGTGGATCGCGCCGGTGCTCGAGCTGCTTCCCGACCGGCGCCATATCGCCCGCGAGGTTCGGCACTCCTTCGCGCTGTTCGGCAAACGCAAGGTGCCGCTGACGCTGATCTACAGCGAGGGCGATGTCGGTCTCGACCACGTCTATTTCCACTTCGGGCCGCGCGGCGCCAGGCTTTCCCGCTATCCGAACGTGCGGCTGCTGATGCTGCCGGATGCCGACCACAATCTGACGCCGCCGCAATCGCGCAAATTCGTGCTCGACGAGATCATCCGTCTGGCGAGAGCGTGACCGGGGATTTTACAGCGCCGCGCGTCTTTTCACACGCGCAACGCTGTAGCGTCTATGCGGTAGAAAGACAGGATCAGATGCTTTCGGCGGCGACGACATCCAGCGATCTGTAGAGATCGATATAACGTCCGGCGACGATATCCCAGGAATAGCCGCGGGCGGCATCGAGAAGCTCGGCTCGAACGGTGTCCGGTTGGCGCGAAAGGTGTTCATAGGCCGTTTCGAGCCCCATGGCGGCACTCTCAGGATTCGTGAAATCGGCAGGCATGAGAACGGGATGCCGGGCAGCAAGCGTCGTAAAGGCATCGTTGGCGTTCAGCACCGGCAGGAGACCGGCGCTCATCGCCTCCAGCGCCACCAAGCCGAAACCTTCATATTCCGAGGCGGAGGCGAAAATCGAGGCTTCTGCGATGATGCGCCGGATCGTGTCGTTCTCGGGCGACACATGCAGGGTGACGCGGCCGGAAAGATGACGGCTTTCGATTGCGCCTTCGACATCCGCCCGGTTCAGGTCGGATTCGGCGCCGACGATGTCGAGATGCCATTCCGGGTCACGGGTCTTCAGCATGGCCATCGCATCGAGCAGGTGGTCCAGCCGCTTGTTCACTGAAAACCGGCCGATCGTGACGATGCGGCGCTTTGCCCGGCGCGAAGCGGTGTCGGCGAACTTGCCGATATCGGCGCCGTTTTCGATCAGGAGGCTGTCGGGCACGATCTCGGAAAACTGCCTGAGGTCGGAGGCGCTGCAGCAGACGACGCGGCGGTAGGCCATCGCCGAAGCACGGGTCAGCGTCTGGAACCAGATCTTCTTGATCGTCGCGTATTTCCGCGTGTGGAAGAAGCCGCCATGGGTGGTGACGATCATCGGCCTGCCGTGCAGCAGCCGGCCCCAGGCGAGCGCATCGAAGAAGAAGTCGATGGCATGGACATGCACGAGATCGGCATCGGCGAGATGGCGGAAGACCTGTGGCGCCAGCGGATAGCGGCTGGTGCCGGACCAGGGAATGCGCACCACCTCGATACCATCGATATCTTCGCGAGGCGGCAGCTTGTCCTGCGGCGCGGTGAAGAGCGAATCCAGCGTGACGACGCGCACGCGATAACCGCGGCGCACGGTCTGGCGGGCGAGATTGGCGACCACGTCTTCGAGGCCGCCGCGGTTGGGCAGGAACTGGCGCACGACATGGACGATCAGCGGGGCTGTTTCCAACTGCGGCTTCGCGCGCGCCCAATCTGCCTCGACGATCGACATTTTCCACCTATCGCTGCACGTGCCGGCCTGCACTGACGCGGGCCCGTGATAGCAACGACCAGACATGCCCGGCGTTAAGGCGCGGTTTAGGCGACGTCCTGCCAAGGCGATTCTTCGCGAAAAAGGTTAACCGTGTCTGACGGGGATTCAGAATGCCTTGAAGGTCAGAGTCGTCAGCGAGCGGACGATGCCGGGAATATTGGCGATGTTGTCGTTGATGAATTTGCCGATATCCTGGCCTTCCTCGATATAGACCTTCAGCAGCAGATCGTAGTCGCCGCTTGTGGAATAGAGCTCCGAGACCAGTTCGGTCTGGTAGATGGCGTCGGCGACCTCATAGGTCTTGCCGGGTGCGCATTGGAGCTGGACGAAGATCGGCTTCATGGAGATTTCCTGCAAAGTTGTTTGGCCGATATAATGGTCGAAAGCGCCATGCCGATGCAAGCCGTTCGTCACGCAGTCGGATTGGCGGCTGCTTCCGCGATGATCCAGTCGCGAAAGGCGGCAAGCGGTGCGTAGTCGGCGCGCTCGGGCGGAAAGGCGAGATAGTAGCGCTCGCGGCTTTCCATTTCGCGGTCGACAGCGGCGACGAGATCGCCGCGCCTGATCTCCTCCTGCATCAGGAATGTCGGCAGCAGGGCGATGCCGAGGCCGGCGATCGCCGCTTGCGCAGCGGTGGCGAACTGGTCGAAGAGCATGCCGTGCACGTTTTCGAAGGAAACGCCGTTGCTGGCGAACCATTGCTCCCAGGCGTCAGGGCGCGTCGTCAGATGCAGGAGCGGAACGGCAAGCAGATCCTCCGGCGCTTTGATAGCGTATCGTTGCAGAAAATCAGGGCTGCAGGCCGGCACCGTGCGCTCCGACATCAGAAGCGCGAGCTCGGCGCCTGGCCAGTGCGGGTGGCCGAAATGGATGGCGGCGTCGATCGAATCGAGGCGGAAATCGAAGGGCGAAAGCCGAGTCACCAGATTGATGGTCACGCCGGGATTGGCGGCGAGGAAGCGTCCCAGGCGCGGCGCCAGCCAGCGCGTGCCGAAGGTTGGCAGGATGGCGAGGTTAAGCGTGCCGCCATGCGGATTGGCGCGCAGGTTCAGCGAGGCGCTCGATATGCGCCGCAGCGCCTCGCGAATCTCGCGGGCATATCCGTCGCCGGCAAGCGTCAGCCGCATGGTCTGGCGTTCGCGCAGGAAGAGCTCGACGCCAAGCTGCTCCTCCAGCGCGCTCACCTGGCGGCTGACGGCGCTCTGCGTCAGATCGAGTTCGCGCGCCGCTGCCGTCACGCTGCCGGTGCGGGCAACCGCCTCGAAGGCGGCGAGATGCGAGATCGATGGCAGAAAACGTCTAGACGTCAGCATGGTCATTCCGTTTCAGAATGGGCTATTTCCGAAATAGCGATATTTCCAGCTTTGTCGCGCGTGTAAAGAGGTTCATCCTGCAAAAACGGAATGAGCCGGAGTTTCTCAATGCCGCAAGCCTTCGTTTCCCCAGACCGCATCCGATCACTGTTTACCGAGGCGATGTCGCAGATGTACCGGGCGGAGGTGCCGCAATACGGCACGCTGATCGAACTGGTGGCGGATGTGAATGCCGGCTGCCTCGAAAGGGATCCCGATCTGCGCGCGCGCCTGGCCCGCGCCGGCGAGCTGGAGCGCATCGATGTCGAGCGTCACGGCGCTATAAGGCTCGGTACGGCAGACGAACTCTTCACTATCCGCCGGCTGTTTGCGGTCATGGGCATGCAGCCGGTCGGCTACTACGATCTTTCGGTCGCCGGCGTGCCGGTTCATTCCACCAGCTTCCGGCCGATCGACGAGGCAGCGCTCAACGTCAATCCATTCCGCGTCTTCACCTCGCTGCTGCGACTGGAACTGATCGAGGACGAAGGGCTGCGCGGCGAAGCCGAAGCCATTCTGGCGAAACGGCGGATCTACACGCCGCGCGCCGTCGCGCTGATCGAGCGCCACGAGCACAAGGGCGGCCTGACCGAGGCGGAAGCGACGGAATTCGTCGCCGAGGCGTTGGAAACCTTCCGCTGGCATGGCGAAGCGACAGTCAGCGCCGACACCTACAAGCGCCTGCACGACGCCCATCGGCTGATCGCTGACGTCGTCAGCTTCAAGGGACCGCACATCAACCATCTGACGCCGCGCACGCTCGATATCGACGCCGTCCAGGCCCGCATGCCGGAACGCGGCATCACGCCGAAGGCTGTCATCGAAGGGCCGCCGCGCCGGCATTGCGATATCCTGCTGCGACAGACGAGTTTCAAGGCGCTGGAGGAAACGATCGCCTTTTCCGGTGACGACGGTGCCATTAAAGGCACACATACCGCCCGCTTCGGCGAGATCGAACAGCGCGGTGTGGCGCTGACGGCGAAGGGCCGGGTGCTCTACGACCAGCTGCTCGCCTCGGTTCGCGGCGAGGTGCAGGTGGGCGCCGGCGGCGCCAAGGCCGGCGCCTACGATCACGAACTCGCCGCGCGTTTCAAGGCACTGCCGGACAGCTGGGACGAGCTGCGCAGGGCGGATCTGGCCTTCTTCCGCTATTCCGCGACGCCTGCGGGCATTGCCGCCGCGGCCGGCAGCAGGCTGCCCAGCGATCCGGAGGCGCTGATCGCCGGGGGTTACCTTGCTTTCACCCCGATCGTCTACGAAGACTTTCTGCCCGTCAGCGCGGCCGGCATCTTCCAGTCGAACCTCGGCACCGACCAGCAGCAGAACTATGCGACCCGCTCGAACCGTGACGCCTTCGAGGCAGCACTCGGTGCTACCGTTCAGGACGAGCTGGCGCTTTACGCCGAACGCCAGGCCGCATCGCTGGATTCGGCACTGGCCGCGCTCGGCCTTGCGGGCCTGCCGCTGAAGACCGTTGCGTGAAATGGCTGCTTCAACACTTTCTTTTATGCATTAGAGTACCCGCGATTTCGCTCTGATCGGACTGAGCCATGCTGAATGATCCGCGCTCCCACGGCCTCTGGGAAAAGACAGCGCCCGAAGCGCCGACGACCTCGCCTCTCGAAGGCGCGGTATCGGCCGATGTCGTCATCGTCGGCGGCGGTTACACCGGCCTCTCTTCCGCCCTGCATCTTGCCGAAGCCGGGTCGAAGGTGGTGCTGCTGGAGGCGAAGGAGATCGGCTTCGGCGGTGCCGGGCGCAATGTCGGACTGATCAATGCCGGCATGTGGGTGATGCCGAACGATCTGCCCGGTGTGCTCGGCCCGGTGCATGGCGAACGTCTGCTCGATCTGCTCGGCAATGCGCCGAAGCTCGTCATGGAGCTGATCGACAAACATCAGATTGCCTGCGAACTCGAACGGAACGGCACGCTGCATTGCGCGGTTGGCGCGGATGGGCTGAAGGAGATCGAGGATCGCGCGGCGCAATGGTCCGCCCGCGGCGCAGCCGTGACGCTGCTCGATGCGGCGGAAACGGCAAAACGCATCGGCAGCGATGCCTATACCGGTTCGCTGCTCGACAAACGCGCCGGAACGCTGCAGCCGCTTGCCTATGCGCGCGGCCTTGCCCATGCCGCCGTCAAGGGTGGCGTCGCCATTCACACGTCCAGCCCGGTCATCGCAACGGAGCGCAATGGCAGCCGCTGGACCGTGAAGACATCAAGCGGCGAAGTCAGCGCCGAGTGGATCATCGTCGCGACGGATGCCTACAGCACCGGTCCGTGGGAGCAGGTGCGCAGCGAACAAGTGCATCTGCCCTATTTCAATTTCGCCACCGTGCCGCTGGGCCACAATCTGCGTCAGTCGATCCTGCCAGGGCGGGAAGGCGCATGGGATACCAAGGAAATCCTATCCTCCTTTCGCATGGACCAGGCCGGCCGGCTCGTTTTCGGCAGTGTCGGGGCGCTGCGCAATACCGGGCTTGCCGTGCACAAGGGCTGGGCCAAACGCGCATTGAAGCGGCTCTTCCCTGATATCGGCGACGTCGAATTCGAGTGCGAATGGTATGGCCAGATCGGCATGACCGACAATGCGCTGCCGCGCTTCCACAAATTCGCACCTGGTGTCGTCGGCTTTTCGGGCTACAATGGCCGCGGCATTGCCCCCGGTACGGTCTTCGGCCGTACGCTGGCGGAGCATATCCTCGGCCGGCTTCCGGAAGCCGATCTGCCGCTACCGCTGACATCGCCCTCCGAGCCAAGCTTCCGTGCACTCAAAGAAATATGGTACGAAGCCGGCGCTCAGGTCGCCCATTTCGCCGATGCCCGCTTCTAAAAAGCGATGCACGCTTCTGAGAATAATAAGATTGGAAACACGACAATGACCATCGCCGTCCTCGATCTCGCCACCGAAACCGCCAAACTGCTTGCCGAACTCGGCGTCGATGCCGGCCGCTATCACGGCGGCACGCTTTCCGTCACCTCGCCGGTCACCGGCAAGGAAATCGGCAAACTCAGGGAACATTCCGTTTCCGAGACGAAGACGGCAATCGAAGCGGCGCACCAGGCCTTCCTCGAATGGCGTGCCGTGCCGGCGCCGAAGCGCGGCGAACTGGTCCGCCTGCTGGGCGAGGAACTGCGCGCCTCCAAGGCGGCGCTCGGCCGTCTCGTTTCGATCGAGGTTGGCAAGATCACTTCGGAAGGTCTGGGCGAAGTGCAGGAGATGATCGACATCTGCGATTTCGCGGTCGGTCTTTCCCGTCAGCTCTACGGCCTGACGATCGCCACCGAGCGCTCCGAGCACCGGATGATGGAAAGCTGGCATCCGCTCGGCGTGATCGGCATCATCTCCGCCTTCAACTTCCCGGTTGCCGTCTGGTCGTGGAATGCCGCACTTGCGATGGTCTGCGGCAATTCCACCGTCTGGAAGCCCTCGGAAAAGACGCCGTTGACGGCGCTTGCCGTGCAGGCGCTGTTCGAAAAGGCGCTGAAGCGTTTCGTCGCCGAGGGCGGCACGGCGCCGGCCAATCTGTCGACGCTGATTATCGGCGGCCGCGAGGTCGGCGAAGTGCTGGTCGATCATCCGAAGATCCCGCTGGTTTCCGCCACCGGCTCGACGGCCATGGGCCGCGCCGTCGGTCCGCGCCTGTCGCAGCGTTTTGCCCGCGCCATTCTCGAACTCGGCGGCAACAATGCGGCGATCGTCTGCCCGTCGGCCGATCTCGACCTGACGCTGCGCGGCGTCGCCTTCTCCGCCATGGGCACGGCAGGCCAGCGCTGCACGACGCTGCGCCGTCTCTTCGTGCATGACAGCGTCTACGGCCAGCTGGTGCCGCGCCTGCAGAAGGCCTATGGCTCCGTCACCATCGGCAATCCGCTCGAGGCTGGGACGCTTGTGGGACCGCTGATCGACGGCCGGGCTTTCGAGAAGATGCAGGCAGCGCTTGGCGAGGCGAAGTCGGCCGGCGGCACGGTGACCGGCGGTGACCGCGTCGACAATGGTTCGGCTGACGCCTTCTACGTTCGCCCGGCGCTTGTCGAAATGCCCGATCAGACCGGACCGGTGGAGCACGAGACCTTCGCGCCGATCCTCTATGTGATGAAGTATAGCGATTTCGACGACGTGCTGGCGCTGCACAATGCCGTGCCGCAGGGACTGTCGTCGTCGATCTTCACCAACGACATGCGCGAGGCCGAAACCTTCGTCTCCGCCCGCGGTTCGGATTGCGGCATCGCCAACGTCAACCTCGGACCATCCGGTGCCGAAATCGGCGGCGCCTTCGGTGGCGAGAAGGAAACCGGCGGCGGCCGCGAATCCGGCTCGGATGCTTGGAAGGCCTATATGCGCCGCTCCACCAACACGATCAACTACGGCAGAACGCTGCCCCTTGCGCAGGGCGTCAAGTTCGACGTCGAATAGGCGGCTGCAAAAGGCTGCAAAAGAGGGGCGGCGCTTGGGAGCGTCGCCTTTTTTCCAAATCGAGATTTATTCCCCTGTAATATGAAATATTTAGTCAAGATATTGTGATGGCTTTTCCGGCCAAGACAAACTTGAAATCTGCAGTCAGGAAAAATATACGCCTCTCATCGCCCTTGGAGAGCTCGGGTGACATCGCCACGGAGGCCATCATGAACATTGCTCTTAACCGTTTTTCCCTCGCGCTTGCTGCTTCGCTTCTCTCTGCCACCGCGCTCGCAGGCAGCGCCAATGCGCAGGACGAAGGTCTCGTTGTTTACAATGCCCAGCACGAAAGCCTCGGCCGCGAATGGATCGACGCCTTCACCAAGGAGACCGGCATCAAGGTCACCATGCGCCAGGGCAGCGACATGCAGTTCGCCAACCAGATCATCCAGGAAGGCGACGCCTCTCCAGCTGACGTATTCCTGACCGAGAATTCACCGGCGATGACGCTGGTCGATGGCGCGGGCCTCTTCGCCCCCATCGAAAAGGAAACGCTGGATCAGGTTCCGGAGCAGTATCGCCCGGCTGACGGCATGTGGACCGGCATTGCCGCCCGCACCACGGTCTTTGCCTATGACAAGACGAAGCTCACCGAAGACAAGTTGCCGAAGTCGTTGCTCGACCTCGCAGATCCGGCCTGGAAGGGTCGCTGGGGTGCGGCCCCCGCCGGTGCCGACTTCCAGGCCATCGTTGCTGCCCTGCTGCAGCTCAAGGGCGAACAGTCGACCGCCGACTGGCTGAAGGGTCTCAAGGAAAACGCCACGCCCTATAAGGGCAACAGTGTCGCCATGAAGGCCGTCAACGCCGGCGAAGTCGAAGGCGCTGTTATCTATCACTATTATTGGTTCGGCGATCAGGCCAAAACAGGCGAGAACAGCAAGAATGTCGGCCTGCATTACTTCAAGAACCAGGATCCGGGCGCTTTTGTCAGTGTTTCGGGCGGCGGCGTCCTGAAGTCCACGCAGCACATGAAGGAAGCCCAGGCTTTCCTGAAGTTCCTCACCAGCAAGGCTGGCCAGGCAGTCCTCAAGGACGGCGATTCCTACGAATATGCCATTGGCAAGGATGCGCCCTCCAACGACAAGCTCACTCCGCTTGCCGACCTCAACGCTCCGAAGGTCGAAGCTTCGACCCTCGACAGCAAGAAGGTCGTCGAACTGATGACGGCCGCCGGCTTGATCTAATCTTTCTGCCGCAGGCGTCTTCCGGCCAAAACTATTGCATTTGGCTCAAGAAAACCTTAGGGCATGACGATATCCGGCAACCGCCTTTCAAAGGCGGTTGCCTTCCTTTTTCAGCGTGTAGAGGCATCGGCCTTGCTGCAGGACAACAGATTGCTCGCATCCGGCAACCAGGCGCCGGTCGCGCCGAGGGCCACGCGAATGGCTTTGCCGCGCGGACGTATGCCGCACGCTTCGGTGATCCTCCTCGCAACCGTTGTCGCGATCTTCAGTCTCGTGCCGCTCGGTTTCATCGGCTGGGTCACCTACGATGTCGGCTGGGAAACGGTGAAGACCCTGGTCTTCCGGCCGCGCGTCGGCGAACTTCTTGTCAATACGATTCTCCTGGAATCGATCACCATCCCGCTGTCGATCGCGCTTGCCGTGACGCTTGCCTGGCTGACGGAGCGGACGGACATTCCTTTTGCGCGGCTGTGGGCGTGGCTGGCGATCGCTCCGCTCGCCGTGCCTGCCTTCGTACACAGCTATGCCTGGGTCAGTCTGGTTCCCGGCATGCGCGGCCTGCAGAGCGGCGTCTTCGTCTCGGTCATCGCCTACTATCCGTTCCTCTACCTGCCGGTCGCCGCAGCGCTGCGGCGTCTCGATCCGGCCATTGAGGATGCCGCTGCCTCGCTGGGCCTTAATCCCTGGCGCGTCTTCTTCCGCGCCGTGCTGCCGCAGCTCAGGCTCGCCATCTGCGGCGGTTCGCTGCTGATCGCCCTGCATCTGCTTTCGGAGTACGGCCTGTTCGTCATGATCCGGTTCGACACGTTCGCGACTGCCATCGTCGACCAGTTCCAGTCCTCCTACAACAGCCCGGCCTCCAACATGCTCGGCGGCGTGCTTGTCGCCTGCTGCCTTTTTCTACTCGGCTTCGAGGTGCTGGTGCGCGGCAACGAACGTTATGCCCGCGTCGGCTCGGGCTCGCCACGTCCCACGGACCGCCGCCGGCTGGGCTGGTTCGTGGTGCCCGCCGTTTTGCTGCCTGTCATTCTCGCGGTACTGACGCTCGGCGTGCCGCTGGTGACGCTTGGCCGCTGGCTCTATCTTGGCGGTACCGATATCTGGCGCATCGAGGTCGGCAGCGCCTTCCTGCAGACGATCGTGCTTGCCATTGTCGGCGGCGTGCTGGCGACGATTGCCGCAGCACCGATGGCCTGGCTTTCCGTGCGTGCGCCCGGCCGCTTCCAGCGTGTGCTTGAAGCCTGCCATTATTATGTCGGCTCGCTGCCGGGCGTCGTCGTGGCGCTGGCGCTGGTGACGATCACCGTGCGTCTCGTGTTGCCGCTCTATCAGACCTTCGCAACGCTGCTCGTCGCTTATGTGATGCTTTTCCTGCCGCGCGCCATGGTCGGGCTGCGCGCCAGCATCGCCCAGGCCCCGGTGGAGCTGGAGCGCGCGGCGATGGGCCTCGGCCGCACCCCGGGCCAGGCGGTGCGGCAGATCACCATGCGGCTTGCCGCACCGGGAGCGGCCGCCAGCGTCGCGCTGGCCGCACTCGGCATCACCAATGAACTTACGGCGACACTGATGCTGTCGCCCAACGGCGTCGATACGCTGGCGACGAAATTCTGGTCGCTGACCAGCGAGATCGATTATGTCGCGGCCGCCCCTTACGCCTTCATGATGGTCGTGCTGTCGCTGCCGCTCACCCTGATGCTCTATACCCAATCGAAACGGACCGCCGGCCAATGACGCTGCTCACGATCGAAAACATCAGCAAGCGCTATGGCCCTGTCCAGGCGTTGAAAGATATTTCGCTCGAGGTTTCGGCAGGCAGCCGCACCGCCGTCGTCGGCCCGTCCGGTTCGGGCAAGACGACGCTGCTGCGCATCATTGCCGGCTTCGAGCAACCGGATGTCGGCAGGGTAACGCTGGATGGCGACTTGCTCGCAGACGGTCCGGCGACAGTACCGGCCCACAAGCGCGGCATCGGCATCGTCTCGCAGGACGGCGCGCTGTTTCCGCACTTAAGCGTTGCCGAGAATATCGGCTTCGGCTTCGAGCGAAGGGCCCCGGATCGCGAGCAGCGCGTACTTGAGCTGCTCGATATGGTCGAGCTCGACCGCGGCATGCTGGTGCGGCGCCCGCATCAGCTTTCCGGCGGCCAGCAGCAGCGTGTGGCGCTCGCCCGTGCGCTCGGCCGCAAGCCGCGGCTGATGCTGCTTGACGAACCGTTCTCGGCACTCGATACCGGCCTGCGTGAAAACATGCGCAAGGCGGTTGCGCGCGTGCTGCAGGCGGCCGGCATCACCACCATTCTCGTCACCCATGACCAGGAAGAGGCGCTGACCTTTGCCGATCAGGTCGCGGTGCTTAGGGAAGGACGGCTGATCCAGGCCGGATCGCCGCAGTCATTGTATCTGCATCCACGCGATCGCGAGACGGCGCTGTTCCTCGGCGATGCCGTGCTGCTTCCCGCGATCATCCGAAACGGCCTCGCAGACTGCGCCCTCGGCCGCGTTGCCGTCGAGGGCAGTCGTCAGGGCAAGGCGGAGATCATGCTGCGGCCCGAGCAGATCCGCGTCGTTGCCGATGAAAGCGATCGCAAATATGGCGGGCGTGTCGTCGAGGTGGAATTCGGCGGCGCGGTCTGCACCGTTGCGGTTTCGCTGGACGGCGTTGCGCTGCCGCCGATCCTGATCAAGACCTCGAGCGTTGCGCTTCCGGCGCGAGGCGATCTCGTTCGCCTCGATATCGCCGGCAAGGCGCATGTCTTCGAGAGCTAAACTAAGAGCCCGCACCTCCTATTGGACGCGCGGGCTCTGTTGTTTTAGTTTTCGCGTCATCCTTTCCGGAAATCCATTTCGATTTCCGGGCTTATGCGCTAGCCGAACTTGCGCACCACTTCTTCCGGCTCGATGCCTTCGAGCCAGCCGCCGGTAAAGCCGGCGCGCTCGAGCCCGAGGCGGATGACCGGCGATTGCCGCATCAGTTTCCAGATGAAATCCGAACGGTCATTCTCGATGGTCATGACGACAAGGCCCTGGTCGATGCCGACGGTGCGGTCGTCGACCCAGCCTTCCGGCCGCTTGGTCTTGACCGTCGGGTTGAAGCCGCCGGGAAAGCCGCCTTCCAAGAGCAGGTTCGGATAGGTGGTCAGAAGCGCCTTGGTGCCGTCGAGAGCCGCCTGCCGGTCGTAAGGCAGGCAGGCAAGTGCTGCCCAGGGTGCGATCGTGCCGTCATCCGGGCCGAGCGGTGCGCCGCGGGCGGCATAACCCAGAACCTTCGGCTGGCGGCCGCCACGCATGCGTCGTGTCGGCGGCGGGCCGTCACAGGCAGAGAAACCCCAGATATTCCTGTTATAGCCGACGAACTGGCCGGGATTGCGTTCGGCATAGTCACGCTGGACGTTGATCATCACCTGCGTATTGCGGAAATAGTCCCAGTTCCGCTCCGCCATCGGCTTGTCCTGAATGGTGCGGAAATCGATCCAGGCATGCGAGAAGAGGTGGATGAAGAGCGGCCCGGCATAGAGATAGGACTGCTCGCCGTGCAGCATCCAGGAATAGCTTGACGTGAAGGCGTCGTAGCTCGATTGCGGAATGGGGTGCGTCGGCGACGCGAGCGCCAGCGTATAGAGAATGATCGCCTCGTCGAAGCCGTGATAGCGCCAACGCAGGAAGCCGGATGAGGGCTTCCAACCCATGGAAATGGTGTCGCCCTTGTTCAGCGCCCAGCGCCAGTCAACGCGCTCGTAGATGAAGGTGGCGAGTTCACGGATTTCAGTCTCCGTCTCGTCGTCTTCGCGATTGAAATATTGCGCTGATGTGAGGATGCCGGCGACAAGCAGCGCCGTATCGATGGTCGAAAGCTCGCTGTTCCAGGCGCGATGGCCGGTATCCATATGCAGGAAGTGATAGAAGAAGCCGCGGTAGCCGGTCGCGTGGCGTTCCTCGCCCTGACGCGCCTCGGCGAAGAAACGCAGCGTATTGACCGTACGCTCGGCCGCTTCCTCGCGGCTGATCCAGCAACGCTCGACACCGACGGGATAGGAGGAAAGCGCAAAGCCGACGGCCGCGATGCTCGCCGGCACACCGCCGATCGAGGTATCTGCCACCAGGCCATTTTCGGGATTGGAATATTTCAGGAAGTACTTGAACGCCGAATGCTGCAGCCTGTCGACGAGCGCTGCATCAATGTCTTCAATCCGTTGCAGCATAGGCTCCTACCCAACTGTTGCATCGCCCCATGCTTCAACATGGTGGCCGTCCCCGGGCAAATCAAACCTTTTTGATTCGCAAGGATAAGAGAACACAAATGGGTGGAATCGGTCGTTAATAATTATCGGTAAAATAATATCTAGCATAAGTCATATAAGCGGTGCAGCAAAAATGACGGCCCGCGCGCCACCAGCACGGGTTATTTTCCCGCAATACTTGTGTATCCTCTGCTCCAGAGAATGGGTTTCCGCGCTCAGGCGGCTTCATCGACCCGCACCAGATGGCCTGCCGTCACTTCCCGGTATCGGCTCGGCGGCGCCACGTAGCCAACCGGACGAACGGGGCTCTTGAGCTCGTCGGTTCCGAGGTTGCGCTTGATGCCGCGCCGCGAGGGGTCGGGAACAGGCACGGCTGCCATCAGCTTCTTCGTGTAGGCGTGCTGCGGATTGCTGAACAGTTCCGCGCGCGGACCAATCTCGACGATTTCGCCGAGATACATCACCGCGACGCGGTGGCTGACGCGCTCGACCACCGCCATATCGTGGGAAATGAACAGGAAGGCGAGGTTGAGGCTTTGCTGCAGGTCCATCAGCAGATTGCAGACCTGCGCCTTGATCGAGACATCGAGGGCCGAAACGCTTTCGTCGGCGACGATCACCTTCGGATCGAGTGCGAGCGCGCGAGCGATGCAGATGCGCTGGCGCTGACCGCCGGAGAATTCGTGCGGATAACGTTTCATCATGTCGGGTTTCAGTCCGACGCGTTCGAGAAGATCGGCCGCCTTGTCGCGGGCCTGAGCGCCGCTGCCGAGGCCGTGCTCCGTAATCGGTTCGGCGACGGCGGCGCCGACGGTCATGCGCGGGTTGAGGCTGGCGAAGGGATCCTGGAAGATCATCTGGATGCTGCGGCGCATCCGTCTGAGACTGACTGCGTCAAGGCTCAGCACGTCATAACCGTCGAGGCTGACACT
Source organism: Rhizobium ruizarguesonis (assembly GCF_012349115.1). Taxonomy (GTDB): domain Bacteria; phylum Pseudomonadota; class Alphaproteobacteria; order Rhizobiales; family Rhizobiaceae; genus Rhizobium; species Rhizobium ruizarguesonis. The sequence continues at coordinate 156,120 of NZ_PQIG01000035.1, read as the reverse complement.
GCCGCCGTTCGGCTGGACGAGGCGGGTGATCGAGCGACCGGTGGTCGATTTGCCGCAGCCGGATTCGCCGACGAGCGACAGCGTCTCGCCCTGGAAGAGATTGAAGGAGACGTCCTCGACCGCATGGATCGCTCCCGTCTTGCGGCCGAGCAGCCCGCCGCGGATATCGAAACGGGTAACGAGATTCTTGACTTCGAGGATCGGCGTCCGGCGGCGGTCGACGGTGTCGGCCACCTCGACCGGCTCGCGCCGTTCGCCGGTCGTGGTATCGACGACCGGGAAACGCAGCGGCCATTTCCGGTCGGCCATCGAGCCGAGCCGTGGCACGGCCGAGAGCAAAGCGCGGGTATAGGGATGCCTGCCGCGATGGAAGATGTCGTCGGTCGTGCCGGTTTCCACAGCCTCGCCGCGATACATGACGATGGTGCGGTCGGCGATTTCGGCGACGACGCCCATGTCGTGGGTGATGAAGAGAACGGACATGCCCTCTTCTTCCTGCAGCATCTTGATCAGGTCGAGGATCTGGCCCTGGATCGTCACGTCGAGCGCCGTCGTCGGCTCGTCGGCGATCAGCAATTTCGGCCGGCTGGCGAGCGCCATGGCGATCATCACGCGCTGGCGCATGCCGCCTGAGAACTGGTGCGGATATTCGTCGAAGCGCGAGGCGGCGTTCGGGATGCGGACCTTTTCCAGCAAGCGCACGGTTTCGGCCCGCGCCTCGGCCTTGCCGATATCGCCGTGGCAGGTGAGCGCTTCGGAGATCTGGCGGCCGATGGTGAAGATCGGGTTGAGGGATGTCATCGGCTCCTGGAAGATCATGGCGGCGTCGTTGCCGCGCACCCAGCGCATCTCCTTTTCCGGGAGGGCGAGAACATCCTTGCCGTTCAAGGTGATGGCGCCATCGATGCGGCTCGATCCCTTGGCGAGAAGCCGCATGATCGAAAGGGAGGTGACGCTCTTGCCCGAGCCGCTTTCGCCGACGATCGCCACCGTCTCGCCTGGCATGACGTCAAAGGAGACGTCGCGCACCACCGGCTTCCAGTCGCCATCGACGAGGAAGGCGGTCGTCAGGTTCCTGACCGAGAGAACAGGAGAGGCGGAGGCTGAAGAAACATCACTCATATCGTTCCCTTGGTTTTATCTAATTCACATCTTCAAAGGCGTGGCGAACGAGGCGGAAGGCCCGCCTTCCGCGATGCGGGCCGCTTCCAGCGCCGCGATCTTTTCATCGATCTCGCGCCTGTCAGTCATGCCGTTCGGATTTTGCCGCGTCGCCATCGTCTCCGCGACATGCAGATAACGTTCACCCGCCACCGTATGCAGGCGGACAAGTTCGGCGAGCGGATCGGGATGATCGTCGGCGCGGATGCTGAGCCAGGGATAATCCTGGTCGCGGTGGATGACGAGGGCGGCGGACTGCCTGCCGCGCTTGTCGCCGCCGGCATCCTCGCCTGCCTGCATCGCCAGGAGCAGGCGTTCGGCCAGCGGCTTGTCCATCGCATTGTTGTAGGTGGCGAGCGTTTCGGCGACGACGTCAGGACCTGCGAGCATGTTGCCGGCGACTGAGACGTTTTCGTCGATCAGATGCCCCGCCCAGTCGATGCATGCGGCGCCGGTGAAGGCGGCGTTGCGCCCCTTCGCATCGATGAGGTGCAACTGCCGCTGATTTCGGCCGGCGTCACGCGCGGTCAGCTCGGCGATAATCTCCTCCGGCGCCTTGCCTGCAGCCAGCAGCGACAGGCCGTCGAGGCCGTAAAGCGGGCTGACGAAGGCCTGGGTAGCAACGGCGCCGATGCCGCCGCGAATATGCGGCACCAGGGCGCCGACGGCAAAGAAGCGGGTCGCGACGGCGATGCCGAGATGGCCGGTCAAGGGATCACGGGCGACGATGGACCAGGTCATGGCTATCTCCCGATCGCATAGGCCTGCATCAGGCGCGGGGTGGCCGCGGCGCGCAACAGCCCGTCGGCATCGCGTCTTGCGGCAGTCAGCCGGCCGATCGTCCAGGGATCGGCGACTGTCAGCTTGTGACCCTTGCGACGCAGGGCATCGAGGACATCAGGGCCGAAATTCGCTTCCGCCATCAGGCTGCCGGGTTCGCGGGTGCGCGGATAGAAGGAGCCCGGAAAATGCGAGGTGTGGAACAGCGGCTGGTCGATCGCCGCCTGCAGGTTCAGCTTGTGATTGATATAACGCAGGAAAAAGGAAAGTTGCCACTGTTCCTGCTGATCGCCGCCCGGTGTGCCGAAGGCGAGCGTAGGGCGGCCCTCATAGAGGCCGAGCGAAGGCGTCAGCGTCGTGCGCGGCCGCTTGCCGGGAGCAAGCGACGTCGGCAGGCCTGATTTCAGCCAGAACATCTGGGCGCGGGAATTGAGGCAGAAGCCGAGGCCGGGCACGGTCGGGGAGGATTGCAGCCAGCCGCCGGACGGGGTGACGGAGACCATGTTGCCGTCGCGGTCGATGACGTCGATATGCACGGTGTCGCCGCGCTTTTCGGAAAGATGCGCCATGGTCGGCTCGTAGACGGCGCCGGTCTTGGAATCCGCGCCGAGCATCTTCATCGTCAGATCATGCTGCGCTTCGAAGCCAGGCACGATGCCGGGACGAAGATCGAAGGAGGCGTCCGCGCCGACCAGCTTGCGGCGCTCGGCGGCATAGGTCTCCGACAGCAGATGCGCGATGGGAATCTCCGAAAAATTCGGATCGCCGTAATAGACTTCGCGGTCGGCGAAGGCGAGCTTCATCGCCTCGACGACGGTGTGGACGAAATCGGCGCCGGCGGGATCCATCGCGGCGAGATCGAAGCCTTTGAGGATCGACAGGGTCTGCAGGAAGACCGGACCCTGGCCCCAGGGGCCGATCTTGGCGATCGTCCAGCCATGATAATCATAGGTCAGCGGTTCCTCGATCGTCGCCGACCAGTTCGCCATGTCGTTGGCGGTCAAAACGCCCTTGTGGCGGTTGCCGCTTGCATCCATCACCTCTGCGGTCTTCAGATAGTCGTCGATCTTCTCGGCGACGAAGCCGCGATAGAAGGCGTCGCGGGCCGCCTCGACCTGCGCTTCCCGGCCGCCTTTCACTTCCGCCTCGGCGATGACGCGCTTCCAGGTTTCGGCAAGCACCGGATTCCTAAAATTCGCATGCGCTTCGGGGGCGCTGCCGCCCGGCAGCCACGTTTGGTAGGAGGTCGGCCATTCCTTCTCGAAGAAGGCGGCGAGCCCCTTGATGGTGGCGGAGACGCGCGGCAGCATCGGATGGCCGTGCTCGGCGTAATAGATCGCCGGTTCCAGCACATCGCGCACGCTCATCGAGCCATAGTCGCGCAGCATCAGCATCCAGCCATCGAAGGAGCCGGGGATGACGGTCGCAAGCAGCCCATCGCCGGGGATCAGGCTCAGGCCCTCCGCCGTATAGTGTTCGATCGTCGCACCGGCGGGGGCGGGGCCCTGCGCGCAGATGACCTCGACCTTGTCCTTTTTCTTCGAATAAATCACCGCCGGCAGGTCGCCGCCCGGGCCGCAAAGATGCGGCTCGACGATCTGCAGCACGAAACCCGTCGCCACTGCCGCATCGAAGGCGTTGCCGCCCTTTTCGAGAATGCTCATGCCGACCGCCGAGGCGATCCAGTGCGTGGAAGTGACGACGCCGAAGGTGCCGAGGATTTCTGGACGGGTCGTGAAAGCGGTCATGTCAAATGTCCTTTCAAGAAATCATGCTTCGCGCGGATCGAGCGCATCGCGCAGGCCGTCGCCTAAAAGATTGAAACCGATGACGACGAGGAAGATCGCGGCACCCGGCCACATTGCCATCCATGGCGCCTGGGAGAGGAAATTTTTGGCGACGTTCAGCATCGAGCCCCAGCTCGGCGCCGGCGGTTGCTGCCCGAGGCCGAGAAAGGAGAGGCTCGCTTCGGCGATGATTGCGGTGGCGATGGTCAACGTCGCCTGCACGAGGATCGGTGCAAAGACGTTCGGCAGAATGTAGCGGGTGATGATGCTTGAGGACCGGAGGCCGATCGAGCGGGCGCCCTCGACATATTCCTCAGTCTTGACCGAAAGCACCTGGCCGCGCGTCAGCCGCACGAAGACGGGCATGGCCGAAAGGCCGATCGCAATCATCGCATTGGTCAGGCTCGGGCCGAGAAAGGCTGCGAGCGCGATCGCGGTGATGAGGAAAGGCATGGCGAGAAAGGCTTCGGTGATGCGGGAGATCACCATGTCGATCCAGCCGCCGAAATAACCGGAGATGAGACCGAAGGGCACGCCGATGATAACGGCAATGGCCACCGAGAAAACGCCGGCCATCAGCGATGCCTGCGCGCCCCAGATCATCCGGGAAAGAATGTCGCGGCCGATGTCGTCGGTGCCAAGCCAATGGGCGGCGGAAGGTGCCTTGCGGATTGCCGACCAGCTTGTGGCGTTCGGATCGGGAATCGGAAGAAGGGGAGCGGTAACCGCAAGGATCGAAAAGAAGGCGATGATCGCAAGGCCCACGAGGGCGCCCTTGTTGGCCTTCAGCTTGCGCCAGGCGCGGCTCGGCGTGCGGTCGACCGCAGAGGGAATGCCGGTCTCTCCGATCGCGGTCATAGGGCGGCCCTCATGCGCGGATTGAGCAGGACGTAGAGAATGTCGGCCAGGAGGTTCATCAGGATGAAGCCGATCGCGGTGCAGATCACCACGCCCTGGACGACGGCGTAATCGCGGTTGAAGACGGCGTCGACGATGAGCTTTCCGAAACCCGGAATGGTGAAGATCTGTTCTGTGAGCACGGCGCCGGCGAGCAATTCGCCGAAGAGCAGCGCCGTCAGCGTCACGATCGGCAGCACCGCATTGCGAAAGCTGTGTTCGAGCACGACAGTGCTTTCCGGCAGTCCCTTGGCGCGGGCGGTGCGGATGTAATCGGCGCTGAGTACGCTAAGCATGGCCGAGCGGGTATGTCGCATCAGCGTCGCGGCCAGCGCATTGCCGAGCACGAAGGAGGGCATCAGCATGGTTTCCAGCGAACGAAGCGGATTGCTGAAGAAGGGTTCGTAGCCCGATGCCGGCAGCCAGCCGAGATTGACCGAAACCAGCAGGATCAGCATGATGCCGAGCCAGAAATTCGGGATCGACAGACCGGTCAGCGCGATGATGTTGGCGAGATAGTCGATCATCGTGTTCTTCTTGACGGCCGCCAGGATGCCCATCGGCACGCCGATCGCAAAGGCGAATATCATCGACATGATGGCAAGCTGGATGGTGACCGGCAGCTTTTCGCCGACGAGTTGCAGAACCGGCTGGTTGGTGCGCAGCGAGATGCCGAGGTCGCCCTGCAGTGCGGCACCCAGCCAGCGGACATATTGATAGGGCACGGGATCGTTCAGCCGGTATTTCTCTCGCAGGAATTCGAGAACCTGCGGGTCGCGTTCCTCGCCGGCCATGGCAAGGATCGGGTCGCCGGGCAGCAGCTTCTGCAGCGAGAAGACGAAGATCGAAATGATCAAAAGCGTCGGTATGGCGACCAAGAGCCGTTTGGCGATGTAGGTATACATGGGCGATCCTGACACGACTAAAGCATGTCGCGCAAAAGTGTGCAGCGGTTTTGCGATAACGACATGCGCAAAACAAAAAGCTAAAGCACGTGACGCGAATCTGAAAGATTGCGACGCGCTTTAGAATCATGCGGCGGAGGGTTTCCGCCGCATGATTTGCTGGATCCAGATGATTTTAGGCCGGAGCGGCCTAAAATCATCCGGATCCAAATCAAAAAGTAGAGCATGATGTCGTCCGAAAACCGCTCACACTTTTCGGCATCATGCTCCAGGGATCAGCCGGCTTTCTTGACGCCGACGAGGCGGATCATCCCATCCGGCGACGGAACGAAGCCGGTGATGTTCTTGTGCAGCGCCCAGATCCAGGACTGATGGCCGAGATAGATGATCGGCAGATCGTCGTTCAGGATGACGGCGGCGGCATCATACTTCTGCTTGCGCACGGCCTCGTCGGTCGACGCACGGGCTTCGTTCAGCAGCTTGTCCACCTCGGCGTTGCAGTATTTCGTGTCGTTGATGCCGCCCTTGCAGGTGATGAACTGATGGATGTTGCCATCGGGATCGACGCGGCCGGACCAGTCAGAACGGCTGAGCTGATAATTTCCGGCGGTCTGCTCGCTCAGCAGCGTAGCGAATTCCGTCGACTTCAGGCTGACGTCGAAGCCGGCTTCACCGACCATCGACTGGATGATCTGCATCATCTGCATGGCGACAGGATTGTTCGGGATCTGCAGCTCGATCGGCACACGGTCGAAGCCGGCTTCCTTGATCAGCGCCTTGGCCTTGTCGAGATCGCGGGCGGGGACGGGAATATCCTTGTCGAACCACGGGCTGCTCGGCGGAAAGGGCTGGTTGCCGGAGATGGCCGTGCCTTCATAGACGATCTGGTTGACGGCATCGCGATCGATCGCCAGCGAGAAGGCCTGGCGCAGGCGCTTGTCCTTGCCGAAAGGATTGTCGGCGCGCGCACCGTTGCCGATATTGGTGTAGAGCGCCATGTAGCCGGTGCCGACGGCATCGGCATAGACGAGGCTCGAATCCGCCTTCACCGCTTCAGCATCGGTCGCGGCCAAACGCTCGATCATGTCGAGATCGCCGGACCGCAGGTTGGCGAGGCGCACCGTGGTATCCGGGATCGGCAGATAGGTGAGCTTGTCGATGAAGATCTTGTCCTTGTTCCAGTAGTCCTGGAATTTTTCAAGCACGATGCGGTCCTGCTGGACGCGCTCGACGAACTTGAACGGGCCGGCGCAGACCGGGTGATCGCCGAACTTGGCGCCGAGCTCCTTGGCGGCCTTCGGCGAGACGATCATGCCGGCGCGGTCGGACAGCTGGGCAAGAAGGGTGACGTCGGGCGCCTTGAGGGTGAACTTGACCTCGTATTCGCTCGTCGCCTCGACCTTTGCGACCGAGGTCAGTTCGCTCTTGCGGCGTGATTCCGGCAGGGTGATGTTGCGCTCGATGGTGGCGACGACGGCTTCGGCGTTGAACGGGGTCTCGTCATGGAACTTGACGCCTTGGCGCAGCTTCATGGTGAGCTCTTTGCCGTCGGCCGACCAGCTCCATTCGGTGGCAAGCTGCGGCACGATCTTCAGGTCCGGTGAGACGTCGACCAGCTTGTCGCACATCGCGGTATAGACGATGCGGCCGACGAAGGTGCGCGACTGCGCGGGATCGAGCACGTCGGCATCGTCCTGCAGGCCGATCTTCAGGTCGACGGCGAAGGCAGGAAGTGCAAACAGTGCGCCGGCAACGGCGATGGTCAGCAATTTGGCGATCTTCATTCCATTCTCCTCTGTCTATTTTTGTTTGGTTTCTGCTTCCATTCCGGCGGTTATGGTCCGCCCGTATTTTCTCTCCCAGCTCAGGCGAGGGTCTTGTCGACCTCCGTTTCGCTATGATCGAGCGAGGTGATGCGGATGAGGCTTTCCTGCAGCGTCAGCAGATGCTGGCGCATCGCCTCGCCGGCTCTGGCCGGATCGCGGGCGGCGATCGCATCGACGATCGCCGTGTGCTGGTTAAAGGTGACGGGCCGCGTCCGGCTGGCGCTGCGAGCGCGCTCGCGGATCGTCTGCCAGGCCTCGTCCTGTCGTACCCGGTTGATGACGTCGAAGATGGTGAGGAAGAAGCCGTTGCCGGCGCATTGGGCGATCTGGCGGTGCAGCGCCCCATCCCAGAGTTCGCGCCCGTCGGCATCGGTGCTTTCGTAGATCTTCTTCACCAGATCATACATGCGCTCGATATCGGCGGCCTTGGCGCGCATGGCGGCAAGCTGGGCGAGCTGCGGTTCGATGCGCAGGCGCACTTCCATGACTTCCATGAGATCGGTACCGGCAACGATCGAGCCGACATGATCGCTCCAGCCGTCGGGGCGCGGGCCGGCATAGGTGCCGGAGCCCTGGCGGCGCCAGATGCGGCCCTCGGCCTCCAGCACTTCGAGGGCGCGGCGGACGGCACGGCGGCCGACGCCAAGCATTTCCGAAAGGGTGCGCTCGGTCGGCAGCTTGCCGTCGGCGTCGAGACTGTCGGACCGCAGCAGAGCCCTCAGCCTCTCCAGCGCATAATTCGAATTGCCCTGCGTCTCATCCATCGGCATTCGCTTAAATGGTCCGTACCAATTTTCTATTGGTTCAGTCCAAACCAAATCGCGCCGACCGTCAAGCGCTTTTTTGTGCAAATGGAAATCTGCCCGTTTTTTGCTCAATTCCCACTATTGCCGCGATACGGGAAAACAGTCGATCGCGGCGACAGGGCGGCGCAGCGATCGACAATCTCATCCCAAAAATGCAATTGGTTCAGGTGAAACTCAGGCCGGCGTCGAGCGTGCGGAAAGAAAGACCTGCGGCTCGAAGGCAAAATCCCTGTCGAAGGGGTAGGTCGGATGCTGCTTGCGCAGCCGCGGCAGGCGTTCGACGAACTGGTCGACGACACCGGTTGATAGCGCCATCAAGTTCGGATTGGCGAGCGGTGCCAGTTCCGGCGAGAGATAGCCCGATTTGACGACGATGATCTTCGCTTGGTGCGGGTCGAGGCCAAGCCGGGTGAAATCGACGATGTTGTGATAGGGCCGACGTTTGGCGGAGAGCACCAGATCGATACCACTGACCGAAACCACCGCCTGGCGGTCAGTGGGATCTGATGTCTCATGCAGGAATTTGACAGTGAAGCGGCCGTGAACGGGCTTGCTACCCTTGGTATCGAGCGAGGCGCCGACGCTGAGCTCCAGTTCCGCGCCGATGCCGGCGGCATAACAGGCTTCGGTCGCTGCCTTATCGGCGATGCCGGCGAAGACGACGCCGGTGGCATCCCTGGCGATAAGCTCGGCCAGTACATCGGCCCGGTCCCCGACGCCGCCGCCTGTGGGGTTGTCGCCGGATTCGGCGAGCACAACAGGGGCGGTCGGGCTCGCGATCGCCCTTTCGACGCATTCTTCGAGCGAGCCGGTCTCGCAGCCGAAGACGAAGTCTTCGCGCGCATCCCAATAGGCCTTGGCGAGACGTTTAGCCTCGCGTTCCAGCACGGCGCCGTCGGTGCCGGTCATGATGGCGGCGGCCGTGGCGCGCGGTTCGTCGGCCCAGACATAGCCGACCATCAGCGATGCATCCCAAACGCCATCGATCGCATCGATCCCGGGCAGCAGGTCATAGAGGCCCTTTGCCGGCTCATCGACGGTGCTGGTGCGCTCGCCAGGCAGCACGACCGGGATCGGCGCCCAGAGAAGGGTCGGCCGTTCGCCGGTTTTCAGGCTCTTCACCAGCATGGAGACGGAGCGGCGCATCGTCTCCTCGACATCGATATGCGGCGCGGTGCGATAGGTGGAATAGATGTCGAGCGCATCGATGATGCGCTGGGTGACGTTGCCGTGCAGGTCGTAACTTGCCGAGACCGTGCAATCCTCGCCGACCAGCGCGCGGGCCGCGCTGATCCAGTCGCCCTCGGCATCCTCCATGCCCTCGACATACATGGCGCCGTGCATGGCGAGGTAGAGGCCGTCGAGCGGCAGCATCGGCTTCAGCCGCTCGAGGAATTCGCCCTTGAAGGCTTCGTAGGTGGCGCGTGAAACCGGGCCGCCGGCAATGGCGCGCGCATGGATCGTCGGCAGGAATTCCGCGTCATAATCCCCGAGGAAGGCGAAATAGGGCGCGGCCAGCAGCGCTTCGCCGCGTAATACTCGAAAATCCTTCTCCTCGTTCAGGACGGGATTGTATGTGCTGCATTCGGTATGAATGCCACCGACGGCGATGCGCATGGGAAACCTCAGTTGATGTTGGGAGCAATCAGGAAGACATGGGCGGTGATGCGTTGGGTACGGACCGGTATCGCCCGAAGGAGTTCGTGCTGCGATAAATTGAACATTGGGGTCCGCTCCGAAGACGCGTCCTTTTACCTCGACAATAAGTTTACAAACGAACCAATCAACCAAAATAAATTACAAACTTGATCTTCTAAGCCGGCGTTGAGGTGGAAAGTGCCGTAATTGGTGAGCCTCCGGCCGACTCGGTTTTTTCCGTCGGATGCCGGGCTGCCGACAAACGCGGCCGCGTCGCCGTAAAGAAAAAAGCCCACTTCGGGATCCCGAAATTCCCCCGCTTCGGGATTCCGAAATTCGTCGCGTTTTGGGCGGTGCCGCCGCGGGGAAACATCCAACGATTTCAAAACCTCAACCAATTTCGGGATTCCGAAGTGCTATATAGATTATGGTGGGGTCTGGCTGGCCGATGAAGCCAGCGATGCGCTCGACAGGTTCGCCGAACAGGAAGTCGATGCGCCCACCCACTCCACATGAGTTTCGGAACCCAAACGGTCCCTTGCCGTGCGTTGGCGCAAGGGCGTCAATCGTGGCGCTATGCAAACATTTAATTTTATCGGTTGAGAACGATGTCCAATGGCAAAGGCAACCTATCCTAGAGAATAGGTTTTCTCCCTCGAAAGTTTTTGATATTTACCCTGCATCGCACAATGCGAATAATCAGAAGCACGGCGAAATCGCTCGCGACATTGGGGCATGTCATGGGTAGTAGGACTGACGACGTCGGCCACCATAGGCGGATGCTCAATGAGCCCGCGATTGTTGTCGGGATCGCACATAAGCAGCGCCTGTCAACGAGCGCGCAACCATGAGCTTGCCTAGCTCCAGCGATCCTCTCGAGAGCTCGCCGGATGAGACAATCGAGGCGCGCCGGGACGAAATGCCGGCTGCTGACCACAATCCTGCAAACGAGATGTCGCGCGTTCTGAGGACTGCGCCAATTCATCTTGCTTCAGACCCCTCCGGTGGTGCAATCGCCCACTGGAATCACGGCCCCTTGCATGATGTCGTCGAGCCCATGACGGACCACGTCATCATGGCTTACAACGGCGCGATACAGCGCATGGAACGGCGGTCCGGAAGATCGATCGAGAGCGGAACGTTTCGTCGCGGGGTTGTGATCATCATCCCGGCTGGATCAAGCTCCCGATGGGATATTCCAAAACCGGTTGATGTCGTTCAGCTCTATCTTCCCCGCTCGACGCTGACGCGCATCGCCGACGAAACCGATACTTTCACGCCGACCGATCTCTTGGAGCGAACGGCGCATCCGGACCTTATTACATCCCGATTGCTCCTGAGCGCAGCCGATGTCCTGGAAGGCAATACGGCACTGGATACACTGTTCAGGCAGCAGTTGACCGACCTTCTGGCCACGCGCCTGCTGGCCGCGCACACAGGCAAGGCGCCGAGCTATCAGCCGGCGCTCGGCGGCCTCGCGCCGAGCGTGCTGCGCCGGGCGATCGAACGATTGCGGTCGGACGCCGACGCGGACGTCTCCCTCGCGGCCCTCGCTGCCGATTCCGGGCTGTCGCGTTTTCATTTCTGTCGCGCTTTCAAAGAAAGCACGGGGCTTTCACCTCACAACTGGCTGCGTCAATATCGGCTCGAGCAAGCCATAAACATGCTGCGCGATCCTCAAAATTCGATCGCGTTGGTCGCAGCCTCCCTCGGCTATGCCTCGCAAACAGCATTTGCAGCTGCATTCCGAAAATTGACCGGTGAAACACCGACTGATTGGCGGCGCCGCCACGGCTGACCGCAATCTCCTTTCGCCCTCGCCTCAGATTCCCGACGGTTCGGTTCTTCGCTTCCACGCCATCGGTTCGAGCCCGCGACGACCATGCCGCGCAATCCCCCTGGCATGGCGTTGGTCGCAACCTCACATGACTGCGCCTCGCAAACAGCCTTGGCCGCCACATTGCCGAAGCTGACCGGTAAAACGCCGGGCGATGAACTGCGGCAGCACCCGCAAAACCGCAATTGCTCTGCAATGGCGCCAATCCCTCTGGCGCAGCCGTAGACGTGTTTCGCTAAACCACCATTGTGCCCATACCAATGGATCCTGCGGAGACAAAGGATGGTCTGGGACACCGATTACGGGTCGGTCGCAACGAAGCGACCCGTAGCGGCTTGCATATCCGATTTTAGCAACTGTCCGTCCGGCGATGACGGGCGCCGAAACAAATATTCTCCAAAGGATCAGCACAATGACCTCCATTACAACCAGCGACGGTGTTCAGCTTTTTTACAAGGACTGGGGACCGAAGTCCGCTCAGCCGATCGTCTTTCACCATGGCTGGCCCCTCAGCTCCGACGATTGGGATAATCAAATGCTCTTCTTCCTCGGCAAAGGCTTTCGCGTGATCGCTCATGATCGCCGCGGCCACGGCCGATCGAGCCAGGTGAGCGACGGTCATGACATGGATCACTACGCCTCCGATGTTGCCGCAATGATCGACTACCTCGATCTTCGCAACGCGATCCATGTCGGCCACTCTACCGGCGGCGGTGAAGCCGCGCGGTATGTCGCGCGGTACGGCAAAGGTCGCGTTACCAAACTGATCCTGATTGCGGCCGTGCCGCCATTGATGTTGAAGACCGGCGCCAATCCCGGCGGTTTGCCGATCGAGGCATTCGACGGATTGCGCAGCCAGCTCGCTGCCAACCGTTCGCAGTTCTATCGCGATTTTCCGAGCGGCCCCTTCTACGGCTACAACCGCCCGGGTGCCGAGCCGTCGCAGGCGGTGATCTCAAATTGGTGGCGCCAGGGCATGATGGGCGGCGCGAAAGCGCATTACGAAGGCATTAAGGCATTCTCGGAGACGGATTTCACCGAGGACCTGAAAAGCATCACCGTGCCGACGCTGGTGTTGCATGGCGATGACGACCAGATCGTTCCCATCGGTGCTGCCGCTCCATTGTCGGCGAAGCTCCTGCAGGCCGGCACGCTGAAAATCTACGAGAAACTGCCGCATGGTCTGTGCACGACCCATGCAGATGTCGTCAATGCCGACATGCTGGCCTTTATCACCGCCTGAGCGACATCGCTTCACCAATCCGCGCGCCATCGTTGCCGACCATCTCGCCGCCCATCGGGAGCGGCAACGGTGACGCGCGACCCTTTGAAACTACAGACCACGGAGTGAATAACATGAGACTTGTGATTGTAGGCGCCGGGTTCGCCGGCATGTACGCCGCACTTTCCGCAGCCCGCCTGCGTGATATCGAAGGCGTTTCGCCCGAAGAGCTCGAAATCGCGCTGGTGTCCCCGGAACCGACGCTCGTCATCCGCCCCCGGCTTTACGAGCCGAAGCCCGAAAGCCTGACGGCACCTTTGCAGGATGTATTTGATGCCGTCGATGTCGCCTACGTGCAGGGCAGTGTTGAAGCGGTCGACACGAAGGCCGGCACCGTAGACGTCGTCAATGCCAAGGGCGAACGAAAGTCCCTTCAGTATCATCGCCTTGTGCTCGCCACCGGCAGCCGGCTGTTCCGTCCGAATATTCCCGGCCTCGCGGAATACGCCTTCAGCGTCGATAACGTCGATGACGCCATTGCCCTTGATCGCCACCTGCACGAGCTTGCGAAGATGCCGGCCTCGGCCGCGCGCGACACAATCGTTGTTGCCGGCGCCGGTTTCACCGGTATCGAGGCGGCGACCGAGATGCCTTCGCGGCTGCGGACCCTGTTCGACAAAACCGCCAATCCGCGTGTCATTATCGTCGACCGCAGCAGCGCGGTAGCCCCCGACATGGGCGAAGGTCCGCGGCCGATCATCGAGGACGCACTTCGCGAGCTCGGTGTGGAAACGCGGCTCAATGCCGGCGTTTCATCGCTGGATAGATCCGGAGTTACGCTGAGTACCGGTGAGCATATCGAAACCATGACCGTGATCTGGGCGGCAGGCATACGGGCCAATCCGCTGACCACCAAAATTCCCGGCGAGCGTGACAAGTTCGACCGGCTGCTGGTCGATGGCTGCCTGCGCGTGCCGTCCGTACCCGGCGTCTTCGCCACCGGGGATGCGGCGCGCGCCGCTTGCGACGACTGCGGCAACTATGCACTGATGTCGTGCCAGCACGCCACACGCATGGGCGCCTTCGCGGGCAACAATGCCGCCGCTGAACTGTTGGGCGTGCCAGCACGGCAATATCATCAGGAAGCCTATGTCACCTGCCTCGACCTCGGCGATGCCGGAGCCCTCTTTACGCGAGGATGGGACCGCAAGGTGGAGATGGTCGGCGAGAAAGCGAAGGCGACCAAGCAGGAGATCAACACCGTCTGGATCTATCCGCCGAAGCCCGAGCGGGCCGCTGCGCTGGCCTCAGCTGATCCGGAGCATGTGACCAAACTGTGATCGGATCCCGACATAAGGCTGCGCTCTGAAAAAGAGCGCAGCTTGCCATATTCCGGCTTGTTCCGGACGCAACTCATCTCTCATCGATGATTTCTCTAAAAGGCACGAGACTCATGCCGGTAAGGAAAAGGATCTGGACGATCAGGCGACCTGTCGGACGGTTTCCGCCCTGTATGTGCCACACGGACGAGCGGCAGGAAGTTGTCATCACCTGACATAGCTGGGTCAACCGATCATGGTTTGCGTCAATGAACTGCCGGGCACGACATCGTGTGCCCGGCCAGATCGGCTATTTCTTGATTGGGAAGGTCAGTTCCTGCTCAGCGGTATCGACCACGAATACAGCGAGGAGCTTTGCCGGCTTAGTCTTGCTGGCGTTTTCGCTGACACCGTGGCGATCGCCCGGAAATTCCGAAAAGCTTTCACCGGCGCTATAGACAGTAACGGGGCCATCGTTGACCTGACTGCGGATCGCGCCTTCGAGAACGGTCGCGTATATGAAGGCGGACGCTGGATGTGTATGGCCCTCCGAGAAACCGCCCGGAGCATATTCGACGAGAACGCCCTTCATGCTCTTGCCGGGTACGTTCGGCAGTTTGTGGTCATAGACCAGCGTAATCTTTGCGCCCTCCCCGCCACCGGGCGCATCATGCGCAAGAGCCGAACCTGACAGGAGAGCCGTCAATGCGACGGCAAAAGCCAATGACTTGATCATGTTTATCGTCCTTTCGTGATTTGGAGTAGATTGTATATTTCTATAACATATTGTTTTCAAACATCTTTTCGATGTTTTGCGTAGCCATCAAAATGTAGTGCTACGGGCGCATGGGCCGCTTATCAGGCGGCCAATGCGCAACTCGTTATTTTCTGGGCGTTGTCGCAAACCAATCGTCGAAACCGATACGGCCGATGCGAGGATGATTGTCGGAGACGAGTGAACCGTCCTCCAGTTTGGTGCCGAAATAGCGGGCATCCGGATCTGCGACAACGGTGCGGGGATCTCCGATCGCCTTGAGGTAGCGCGCGGCGAAATCGCAGAGACGCGCACGCTCGGGGCCGCAGATTTCGATAATGCCGTTAACCGGCGCGGCTAGCGCCGCGTCAGTCACGAAATCGGCGACGTCGTCGGACGCAATCGGCTGCAGGGAACCTGTCGACAAGCGGGCCGTGTCGCCAACCGTGCCCTCCTGGGCGATGCCGCCGAGAAATTCCATGAACTGGGTGGAACGCACGATGGTGTAGGGAGTGCCGGCTTCCCGGATGATCTTTTCCTGGGCGACCTTGGCTCGAAGATAGCCACTATCCGGCAACCGATCCGTGCCGACGATGGAAAGCGCGATGTGGTGTTTCACGCCGGCCTCGATTTCCGCTGACATCAGGTTCTTGCCCGCCGTCTGAAAGAATTCAAGCACGGCCTTATCCTCGAAGGATGGCGAGTTCGCGAGGTCGATCACCACGTCGGTATTCTTCAGTGCTTCCGCCAAGCCCTCCCCGGTAAGGGTATTAACGCCGGTTTTCGGGGCAGCGGCAATGACCTCATGCCCTTTCTTGCGCAGGCGCTCTGCTGTCTTTGAACCGATCAGGCCGGTTCCGCCGATAATCACGATTTTCATAAGACACTCCATTTGCTGCGCGCCCATGCGGTGCGCGTGGTTGAATAGGTGGATAGGTGAAGGCCTGATTGAAGCTCGGGCTTGAAGGCCGAGCACGGCCTTCAAGGATGCACGCTCTGGTTCGGCCTTAATTCAACAAGCGGTCAGTAGTCCCAGAAGACCGGGACCCAACGAAAGGCATCGCCGTCGACCGCGACATGGCCAACGGAAGGAAACGGCATATGCGTTGCCACCAGCAGTTCGCCGGTCGCTGCCAGCTCCTGCAAAAGCCGAACCCGAACGCGGGCAGCCTCCTCGGGGTCATGTTCGAAACCATTGTGCCAGTCGGGATGGTCGAACCCGACCGCGAACACGGCGTCGCCGGCAAACATCAGACGGTCGTTGCCTGAGGCAACGCGGACCACGCTGTGCCCGGGGGTGTGGCCGCCGGTACGAGAGACGACCACGCCCGGCGCCACCTCATGCTCATCCTCGAACAGCCGCAGCTGGCTCTGATAGTCCTTGCTGAACCGTTTGGCGGCTGCCCGCAGCGCGTCAGGGAAGCCCGCCGGCATCGAGACGTGGGAGAAGTCGGGCGACTCCCAGAATTTGACCTCGGCAGCGGCCACATGGATCCGCAGGTCCGGATTCAGCTGTTCCTTCACGCCGTCGACGAGCAGCCCGCCAACGTGGTCCATGTGCATGTGGGTCAGCACCACGTCGGTCACGGATGCCAGGTCGATGCCGGCGGCAGCCAGCCGCTTCATCAACTGCCCGGCCCGTGGCAAGTTCAAGTCCGGGTCGAGGCCCAGCCCAGCGTCGATAAGGATGGTCTGTCCGCCGCTGCGCACCACGACCACGTTCAGTGCCCAGTCGAAAGCGTCCTGCGGCAGGAACATGTCGCCCAGCCAGGCAGCCCGGGCGGCCGGCTCGGCGTTGTGTCCCAACATCACGGTTGGGAGCGGTAGCACCCCATCGCTGATCACCAGTACGTCAATCTCGCCGATCCGCACCGCGTAGCGCGACGGAACCAGCTCTTCGGGTGCCGGTCTACTGGGATGTGAGGTGTTGTCCAGTTTCATGCTTGCCTCCTGAGTGTTATTGATCATCTGGTTCATCTTTGAAAACTCCTGTGTTCTATCCTGGTGCTAATCCTGGGTGGCTTACGCTTCCTGGGCTGGAGGCGCGGTCAATGCGGGTGAAGTCTTTAGCGATCGGCGACACACTCACTGCTGGCGTGTCCTCTAATGATCTAGCGAAACCGATCTGCGGCTGCGCCAGAACGATTGCTGCCGCTGCAGAGCAATTGCTGTTGACGCATGCGCATGCGGCAATCGCCCGGGGTTTCGCCGATTTGTTGGATGCAACCGCGAGAGAAACGTCCCGCAATGATCCGCATAGACATCCTGGCCTTCGGGATCGTCGTTTACGTGGTTCTCGACTGCTTCGAGCTTAGGGTCGGCATCCGATATCTCCGCTCCGTCGGTGAGCCGATCGGGGCATGGGAGACCTTACCTCGACGATGCGCGAGACCGGCGGACCTGGATTCTGACCGATCCCAACATCAGGTGCTCAGATGGCTTCGAGGGCTTTTGCCTCGCGGGCGATGAAATCGCAGACCAGTTTTACGCGCAACGGCACGGTGCGGCCAAAGGCGTGCAGCGCATTAAAGGGAGCGCTAGGGAACGCAAACCCCGCCGCGAGTGTAACAAGCGTGCCGTCTGCCAGGTCTTTCGCGACCAGACATCGTAGAAGATAGGCCGCTCCCAGCCCACTCAGCGCAGCCTGAATGAGTGCGGCCCCTGAGTCGCAATCGACGCGCCCGGAGGGAATGAAGCTCGTCCCGTCCGGCAGGCGCAGAGGCTGCGTGATACCACCCAGTGCATAGCGGGCAAAGGGCAGAGCCGCCAGCGCTTCTGCAGTTGCAGGATTGCCCCAGGTCTTCAGAAAGGCCGGAGACCCGACGATCGCCATCGGCAGGTCGGCCAGGTGACGAACCATGAGGTCTCCCGGCGCGGGATTTCCAACGCGCAGCACAACGTCGTAGTCCTCCCTGATCAAATCGACGAACCGATCCGTAAGTCCGACTTCGAGATGCAGGTTCGGATAGTCGGCTGCAAAGCTTCCGAAGAGGCGCGGCAGCAGTAGAGGCGCCATTTCGCTAGGCATGCTGATGCGCAAGCGACCCGAGGGCGCAACGTCGGACCTGATCGCCTCTTCACTTGCATCCAGGTCCCGCAACAGCGGCGCAACGCGGTCGAAGAAAAGTTGCCCGTCCTGGGTAAGCATCAGGGCGCGCGTGGAGCGCAGGAACAGCCGGGCGCCAATCTTCTTTTCCAGCCGCGCCACGCTCTTCGACACCGCTGACGGCGTCGTCGCCAGATCGCGGGCCGCGGCGCTGAACGATCCGGCCTCTACCGTCCGCACAAAAGCCATCAATCCGGGCATCTCGTTGAGCAGATTCGGCATTTGCACCTCCGCGGCACAGATCATGTGCCCGCCCATGATCTAATGACGAAGGGTGGCAGCGTTTATCTGATTTCTCGTTGAAAGGAGATAAACAATGCAACACCTTAAAGACAAGGTCGCCGTTATCACCGGCGGCAATAGCGGCATCGGCAAGGCGACTGCTCGGCTGTTCGCGGAAGAAGGAGCGCAGGTCATCATTTCCGGGCGCCGGCAGGATGCTGTCGACCGCGCCGTGCAAGAAATCGGTCCGTCGGCCATCGGCTTCGTGGGTGATGCCGCCGACCTGGAAGATCATCGCAGGCTGGCGGACACCGTCAAGAGCCGCTTCGGCGGGCTCGACATCTACATGGCCAATGCTGGGATCATCAATCTCACCACCTCCGCCGAGGTGACTCCGGCAGACTATGACCGGCATTTCGCAATCAATACGCGCGGCGTGTTCTTCGGCGTGCAGACGATCGCCCCTCTGATCCGCGATGGCGGAAACATCATCGTTACGAGCTCGCTGGCGGCCACGAAGGTCCTCCCGGACCATACCGTCTATGCCGGTTCAAAGGCAGCAATCGCCGCCTTTGCGAAAAACTGGGCGATCGAATTCAAGTCGCGGCGGATCCGCGTCAACATCCTGAGCCCGGGACCGGTCGAGACGGAAATCCTCGCCAAGCTGGGCGTATCGGAGGCCGAGCGGCCAGCATTCGAAGATTACATGTCTTCCCTGATCCCCGCCGGCCGTCTCGGCCGATCAGAAGAGTTGGCGCGCGCCGCACTCTTCCTCGCCTCCGATGCAGGAAGCTTTGTCAACGGGATCGAGCTTCATGTCGATGGCGGTATGACCCTGGCTTAAAAGGCCTGCCATTGCCGGCCCTAACGGGCTCTACAACCTGTCGAAGCCGTCGGTCCAGTGGCTGAGGCTCGGCAGGTATCGAACGCATCAAGCCCGGCCATCCGCAGCAGAACGGCCGCCACGAGCGCCTGCATCTGACGTTGAAGAAGGAGGCCACCCGTCCGCCCGGCAGAACGACCCTTCAACAGCGGGCACGCTTCGATGACTTCATCAGCGAATTCAACGAAGAACGCCCGCACGAGGCGCTGGGAATGAGGCATCCGGCTCGTCAGCTTCATGCACTATGATCTGGGATATATCGATCTGGAGCAGAGGACTTCCAAAACCATCGACAACCCGTTCGGCACGAGCTTGTCACCCCTGGCTCAGGGACAATCTGTTACCTGTGTCTTCGGTATGGGCAATTGGAAAACTGGAGCGGGCGAAGGGATTCGAACCCTCGACCCCAACCTTGGCAAGGTTGTGCTCTACCCCTGAGCTACACCCGCTCAATCCGCATCGGTCCGGGGTAGTTGTTGGACCGTGGGCGCCGCCTCGCGGCGACCGGCGCTATATGGCCTAACGGGTTTTCAAATGCAACAGGGAAATGACGGAGAGGTGAAGAAAAATTCTGATGCGCGCAGACGCCCGGCGGAAAGGCCGCAAATGCGGGGCAAAGCGTCGGTCGCAAAGATTGCCAAACGATGTGGGCCGACTTAATCAGGACGCCTCGCTTTTTTCCCTTCCTGCCCAATGGATTGCCCCATGTCAGAAAATGCCCCGAAAACAAGAGAAGAATTGTTTGCCTTTCTCGATGGGCTCGGCATTGCCCATAAGACGGTCGACCATGCGCCGGTCTTCACCGTGGCGGAATCGGTGGCCCTGCGCGACGAGATCCCCGGCGGCCACACCAAGAACCTCTTCATCAAGGACAAGAAGGACAGGTATTTTCTGCTGACCGTGGAGGAAAATGCCGAGGTCGACCTCAAGCAGGTGCATAATTTGATCGGCGGGTCCGGCCGGGTCTCCTTCGGCAGGGCGGAAAAGCTGATGGAATATCTCGGCGTCATCCCTGGGGCCGTCACCGCCTTCGGCGCGATCAACGATGCCGCAGAGAATGTCACCTTCGTGCTCGATGCCGAGCTGATGCGCGAGGAGATCGTCAACTGCCATCCGCTATCCAACGATGCGACGACCTCGATTGCGAGCAGCGATCTCATCCGTTTCATGGAAGCGACCGGACATAAGCCGCTTGTCTTGAAAGTGACGTCCTGACATACGATTTTAGCGCTAAAGCGCGTCGCGGTCTTTTAGATTCGCTTGCCGCGCTTTAGTCTTTGGTTTTGCGCATGCCTTTATCGCAAAACCGCACCATAGTTTTGCGCGACATGCTTTAGCAAAGACGCCGGCAGGATCGGCGCGGCGGGAGATACCTATGAGCGGCAGCGACAACCCCTATAACGCTTCCTTCGGAAATCAGATGACGGCGAAGACAAGCTTCAGTGCTACGCCGGAACCTGCCGGCAGCTACATCACGGAGACGACGACCGCGAATTTCGCCAAGGACGTCATCGAGGAATCGCGCAAGCAGCCGGTGCTGGTCGATTTCTGGGCGCCTTGGTGCGGTCCATGCAAGCAGCTGACTCCGGTCTTGGAGAAGGTGATCAACGAAGCCAAGGGCCGTGTCCGGCTGGTCAAGATGAATATCGACGACCATCCCTCGATCGCCGGCCAGCTCGGCATCCAGTCGATCCCCGCCGTCATCGCCTTCGTCAACGGCCGTCCTGCCGACGGTTTCATGGGCGCGGTGCCGGAAAGCCAGATCCAGCAGTTCATCGACCGGATCGCCGGTCCGGCCGGCGCCGACGAGGCGGCCGAAATCGAAGCGGTGGTTGCTGAAGCGGCGGAACTGCTTGCCGCCGGCAATATCAACGAGGCCGCTCAGCTCTACGGCGCCGTGATGCAGGCCGATCCCGAGAATGCCAAGGCGCTTGCCGGCATGGCTGAATGCATGATCGCCGCAGACCAGCATCAGCGGGCGCGCGAAATACTGACGGAATTGCCGGAAGAGCTGGCGAAAGACGCCGGCATCCAGGCCGTGCTAATGAAGCTCGAGCATATCGAGGAGGCCCGCAAGCTCGGCGATCCCGTTGCGCTCGAGCGCGAACTGGCCGCCAATCCCGACGATCACGAGGCACGGATCAAGCTTGCCAAGATCCGCAACGTCGAAGGCCGGCGCGACGAGGCGGCCGACCATCTGCTGCTGATCATGCGCAAGGACCGTGCCTTCGACGATGACGGCGCTCGCCGCCAGCTGCTGCAGTTCTTCGAGGTCTGGGGCTTCAAGGATCCGGCGACGGTTGCAGCGCGCCGCAAGCTTTCGGCGATGCTGTTCTCCTAGAGCGGTTCTGCTTTTTCATAGAAGCGCAGCACAGCGCCAGCCTTTTGTTTTTACGCAATTCCTGGGGAAACGGCATCGCATTTTCCTGGAGTTGCTCTTGAGCGCCGCGCGTCCAACAGGATGCGCTAAGCGCGCTCTATCACTTTGAATCCACCTATGATCCTTTCCGAAAATCGATTCCGATTTTCGGGGTATGCGTTAAGTTTCGAGCATCTGCCCTTGCGTTTTCGGGCGAGGGCACCACATTCTCGTGAGGACGGGCATGCCCGTTACAAGAATGCGGGACGGTTTCATGCAAGTCGGGAATGCCAGATACCTGAAGCCGGGCGATCTGCCTGATGCCATCGCTGTCTTCCCCCTGACCGGCGCCCTCCTCCTGCCGGCCGGGCAGCTTCCCCTCAACATTTTCGAGCCGCGCTATCTGGCGATGCTGGATGCAGCACTGACCGGAAACCGGCTGATCGGCATGGTGCAGCCGGCACTCGGCGAACATGAGGACAAGGGCAGCGAGCCCAATCTTGCCGCTGTCGGCTGCCTCGGCCGCATCACCTCCTTCGCGGAGACCGGCGACGGGCGCTATATCGTATCGCTGACCGGCGTCTGCCGCTTCCGGCTGCTGGAAGAGAAATCGACCAGCGATCCCTTCCGGATCTTCCGTATCGCCCCGTTCATCGCCGACCTCTCGGCCGCGAACGAGGAGGAGGCGGTCGACCGCGCAGCGCTTCTGACCGCTTTCAAGGCCTATCTCGATGCCAACAAGCTGGAGGCTGACTGGGAGAGCGTCGAGCGGGCGAGCAATCTGACGCTGGTCAATTCGCTGGCGATGATGTCGCCCTTCGGGCCGGCGGAAAAACAGGCGCTGCTGGAGGCGCCGGACCTGAAGACGCGGGCCGAGACGCTGATCGCCATTACCGAAATCGTGCTGGCGCGCGTCTTCGGTGACTCCGACACGGTTCTGCAGTAGACTTCAGCCATGGATGAAAAACTCAGCCGCGTCGATCCAAAGCTGCTCGATCTCCTGGTCTGCCCGCTCTCCAAGGGCCGGCTTTCCTATGATCGCGAGCAGAATGAGCTTGTCTCGGAAAAGGCGCGGCTTGCCTATCCGATCCGCGACGGCATTCCGATCATGCTGGTGTCCGAGGCCCGCCGCCTCGACGAATAATGCAATTCCAGGAAAAGCGTGAGGCGGTTTTGCCGGGAATTGCGTAAAAACAAAGGTTAAATTGTCTGGCCGGCAAGCAGGCGTGGATTGTCCTTTGCCGTCGTTCCGGCCGCCTGGCCGATGAAGAAGGATTTGAGGCGCGGCAGCCGGTCGACGATGCCGAGGCCGACGTCGCGGGCGATGCGGATCGGCGTCGCGTCGTTGGAGAAGAGCCGGTTCAAGACGTCCGTCGTCACCCCCATGCGGAAAGTGTCGAAGCGCCGCCAGGTCTGGTAGCGTTCGAGAATGTTGATCGAGCCGATATCGAGGCCGAGGCGATCGGCGTCCACGATGGTTTCGGCAAGTGCCGCCACATCCTTGAAGCCGAGATTGAGGCCCTGACCGGAAATCGGGTGGATGCCATGGGCGGCGTCGCCGGCCAGCGCGAAACGCGGCGCGATGAAGGAGCGGGCGAGCGTCAGGCCGAGCGGGAAGGCGCGCTTGTCGCCGATCACTTTCAGGCTCCCAAGCTTATGGCCGAAGCGGCGTTCGAGCTCTTCCTCGAAGATCAGGTCGTCGGCAGCGACCAGCCGGTTGGCATCCGGCGTCCGCTCCGTCCAGACGAGCGAGGAGCGGTTGTTCTTGAGCGGCAGGATGGCGAAGGGGCCGGCCGGCAGAAAATGTTCCTCGGCACATCCGTCATGCGGCCGCTCGTGTTCGACTGTTGCAACGATGCCGGACTGGCCGTAGTCCCAGGTGACGGTCCTGATGCCGGCGAGATCGCGCAGTTTCGAGCGCACGCCGTCGCAGGCAACCAGCAGGCGGGTTTCCAGCGCGCTGCCGTCCGAAAGCGTGACGGTGACATGGGTGTCGTGGGTCTTCAGCTCCGTGGCGCCGAGCCCGTGGCGGATGTCGATGCCGAGCCGTTCGCAAGCGCCGCGCAGTGCTGCGACCATGGTAACATTCGGGATCATGTGGGCGAAGGGCCGGCCTTCGGTCACTTCGCCGTCGAAGGTCAGAAAAACCGGACGCACCGGATCGGAGGTCTTGGAGTCGGTGACGATCATTTTGGTGATCGGCTGGGCTTCCGGCTCGATCTCGTTCCAGATGCCGAAGACCTCGAGCATCTTTGCCGCCGCCGCGATGATGGCGGAAGCGCGCGTATCGTTTTTCCAGACGTGTTCGGGAGCCGCCTCGACGACGGCGACATTCAGATGCGGCGCGGCCTGTTTGACCGCGACAGCGGCGGAAAGGCCGACATAACCCCCGCCCACAACCAGCATGTCCAGCATCGCGCCGCTCCGTACCTTATGCCTCAGATGTGCTCTATATAGATCATCGCAACTTCACTTCCTACCGCTGGGAGACATAGAAAATGACGGGCGAGACATCAGGGCCTTCGGCGATGGAGACGCTGCTTTCGACGCTCGACCTGGAGCCGATCGAGGTCGATATCTTCCGCGGCCGCAGCCCCAAGGTCGGCTGGCAGCGGGTCTTCGGCGGCCAGGTGATCGGCCAGGCGCTGATGGCGGCGCAGCGCACCATCGAGGGCGAGCGTTTCGTCCATTCGCTGCATGCCTATTTCATGCGTCCCGGCGATCCCTCGGTGCCGATCATCTACCAGGCGGAGCGCATCCGCGACGGATCGAGCTTCAACACGCGGCGCGTCGTCGCCATCCAGCACGGCAAGGCGATCTTCGCGCTGTCGGCCTCCTTCCAGGTGGAGGAGCCGGGCTTCGAGCACCAGATCGCGATGCCCGAGGTCGAGATGCCGGAGGCGCTGCTCGGCGAGCAGCAGATCAAGGAACAGTATCTCGCCCACGCGCCGGAAGCGATCCGAAAATACTGGCAGCGTGAGCGGCCGATCGAGATCCGCCCCGTCTCGCTGACGCATTATTTTTCCGACAGGAAGCTCGATCCCAAACAGGACGTCTGGGTGCGCGCCACCGGCCCGGTTCCCGACGACCGGCTCTATCAGGCGGCGGTGCTTGCCTATCTTTCGGACATGACGCTGCTCGATACGTCGCTCTATGCGCACGGAACGTCCATCTTCGATCAGAGCCTGCAGGTGGCGAGCCTCGATCACTCCATGTGGTTCCACAGACCCTGCAAGCTCGATGACTGGCTGCTTTATACGCAGGACAGTCCATCGGCTTCGGGCGCCAGAGGATTAACCCGAGGTAGCCTATTTACACGATCTGGTAGCCTGATTGCATCGGTCGCGCAGGAAGGCCTGATTCGGAAAAAGGCAAATGAATAAATAATGTGCAACTTTATAAATTTGCGCGTTATTTGTGCGCTTATCGGCCGATCATTTGCCTGTTTATTGGCACTCTTTATTATAACCTTTACTTTTCAATAACTTACGTCTTGCCTCGAATCTGGCACGTCCCTTGAATGTGTATTCGCCGGTCGCTGTTCAGGAACGTCAGCGGCAAGGAGAGTCGGCTCCGCGCCGAGGATAACGAAGGATGGGAAACCAGATGAAAATTGTGATGGCCATTATCAAGCCGTTCAAGCTCGATGAGGTCCGCGAAGCCCTTACGGCGATCGGTATTCAGGGGCTGACCGTAACCGAAGTGAAGGGCTACGGGCGCCAGAAGGGGCACACCGAAATCTATCGCGGCACCGAATATGCAGTCAGCTTCCTGCCGAAGCTCAAGATCGAAATCGCGGTTGCATCGGAACTCGTCGACAGGGCGGTCGAGGCCATCGCGGCATCGGCCAAGACCGGTCAGATCGGTGACGGCAAGATCTTCGTCTATTCGATCGACCATGCCGTGCGCATCCGTACGGGCGAAACCGATTCAGAAGCGCTGTAAGAACGGCAGATCAAGGAGCTTTTTCCAATGTCAATTTCGAAGTTTTCTTCCACCTTTGCGCGTCTTTGCGCAGCTTCGGCCGCCCTTCTGGCGCCGGCCGTTGCTTTCGCGCAGGAGGCTGCACCAGCTGCCACCGCCGCTGCTGCTCCTGCTTTCACCATGGACAAGGGTGACAATACCTGGATGCTCGTCTCCTCGGCGCTCGTCCTTCTGATGACCATCCCCGGCCTTGCGCTTTTCTACGGCGGTCTCGTCCGTGCCAAGAACATGCTCTCGGTGCTGATGCAGGTCTTCATGATCACCGCGGTCGTGGCGCTGATCTGGGTGACCTACGGCTATTCGCTCGCCTTCACCGATGGCGGCTCGCTGAACAGCTTCGTCGGCGGCTTCTCCAAGGCGTTCCTCGCCGGCGTCAACACGTCGTCGCTCGCCGAAACCTTCTCGAAGGGCGTCGCCATTCCGGAATACACCTTCATCGTGTTCCAGATGACCTTCGCCTGCATCACGCCCGGCCTGATCGTCGGCGCGTTCGCGGAGCGCATCAAGTTCTCGGCCGTCATGCTCTTCGTCGTGCTCTGGGTCACCTTCATCTACTTCCCGATGGCCCACATGGTCTGGTTCTGGGGCGGTCCGAGCTCCTACACAGCGCCAGCCGGCCTGATCTTCTCCTACGGCGCAATCGACTTTGCCGGCGGCACGGTCGTTCATATCAATGCCGGTATTGCGGGCCTCGTTGGCGCCATCATGCTCGGCAAGCGCACGGGCTATAAGAAGGAAATCATGGCTCCGCACTCGATGACGCTGACCATGGTCGGCGCCTCGCTGCTCTGGGTCGGCTGGTTCGGCTTCAACGCCGGCTCCAACCTCGAAGCCAATGCCTATGCCTCGCTTGCCTTTATCAACACCTTCGTCGCAACGGCTGCCGCCGCTGTGTCCTGGTGCATCGTTGAAACCCTCACCCGCGGCAAGGCTTCCATGCTGGGTGGTGCTTCCGGTGCCGTCGCCGGTCTCGTTGCCATCACCCCGGCAGCCGGCTTTGCCGGCCCGATGGGCTCGATCGTTCTCGGCCTCATCGTTTCGCCGGTCTGCTACTTCTTCGTCGACGTCGTGAAGAACAAGTTCAACTACGACGACAGCCTTGATGTCTTCGGCGTCCATTGCGTCGGCGGCATCATCGGCGCTCTCGGCACCGGTATCCTCGTCAACCCGGCGCTCGGCGGTGCAGGCATCGTCGATTATTCCACAGCCGATTTCGCGGCCTCCTATGCCGGCACGGCAACCCAGGTCATGAACCAGGCCAAGGGCGTGCTCACGACGCTGCTGTGGTCGGGCATCGGTTCGGCGATCCTTTACAAGATCGTCGACGTCGTCATCGGCCTGCGTGTCACCGTTGAAGCCGAACGCGAAGGTCTCGACCTTTCGACCCACGGCGAAGCCGCCTACCACGCTTCCTGATCACAGGGTTTGCGGCGCCCGGCAAAAGGGCGCCGCTTCATGGCCCGTCGCGGCCTATCTAACCATAGACCGCATTTCGCCCGGACCTTCCAAGGTTCGGGCCTTTTTCATTTCCCTGTCCGGAATTGTCGTCCAGCCATGCATGGTTAACATCGCTTTAACCCGGCTCTGATTAGGTAGAGCGGACGCATTTTGGCACGGCGAAGCTTCAGCGATTCGCGTGTCCTCAGGCATTGGACGGGTTAGACACATGGCAAGAAGCACGTCGCCGGCAATGGATGGCCGTCCGGATCGGTTCTCCTTCTCGGCATTCATGCTGCGGCAGATCCAGGCACTCATCGGCTTTGCGATCTTTCTGCTGCTGGCGTTCTGCGTCGCGGCGCTGGCGACATGGAACGTTGCGGATCCGAGCTATTCCTATGCCACCGCCAACCTGCCGACGAATATTCTCGGTTACAGCGGTGCCGCCTTTGCCGATATCGTCATGCAATTCCTCGGCCTTGCCAGCGTCGTTTCGATGCTGCCGATCGTCGCCTGGGCGCTGACGCTGATTTCTGGCCGCCGCTTCAGCCGTATTCCTGCTCGGATCGGCGCCTGGTTTGCCGGTTCGGTCCTCTCTTCCGCCGTCATCGGCTGTTTTCCGCCGCCGCTCACCTGGCCGATTCCGAACGGCATCGGCGGCGTCGTCGGCGACATGATCCTGCGTTTTCCCGCACTCTTCGTCGGCGCTTATCCCACAGGCACCTTCGCCATGGTCGTCGGCTGCATCTTTGCCGCGCCGACCGCCTGGATGATGCTGTTTGCCGCCGGCCTCGTCGGTCGCAGCGACGCCGATGAGGAGATCGAGGAGGATTACGTCGATACACGCAGCAAGGCCCGCGTCGTCGGAGACGAGGACGAGGAGGAGGACGAGTCGCGCTGGGTCGCTTTCAGCGGCGCGGTGACGCATGCCTGGTACATGAGCCAGGGCCGGCTGCGCCGGCTCTTCGGCATGGGGCCGCGCAAGCGGCGCCAGGGCGATTACGAATCACCTTATGATTTCAACGATGACGAGTTCGGTACGTTGAATGAACCCGTTCGCGCCAAGGCGCCGACCGTCCGCGGTGAGCGCATGGAGCCCTCGATGGAACCATCAATGGGGCCAAGGGCGGCTTCGCCGCGGCGCATCGTCTCCGCGCCGTCGCTGTCCATCGATGACGACGATGATAATGACGACGACCTGCCCTTCGATAACGACATGCCGCCGCGCCCGGCCGATATCCTGCCGGACGACGATGACGACGACTGGATGATCCGCGCGCCGGCAAAGGCGGCCGGCAAGCCGGAACCGCGCGTCATCCCCGTGGTCGCACGCCCGAAGCCCAGCGCCCGCATCGAGCGGGAGGCGCAGGGCTCGTTCATCCGTCCCGAGGGTTTCCAGCTTCCCTCGATGCATCTGCTCGCCGAACCGAAGAACGTCGTGCGCGACTCCACGCTTTCGGCCGATGCGCTGGAGCAGAACGCCCGCATGCTCGAAGGCGTGCTCGAAGATTTCGGCGTCAAGGGCGAGATCATCCATGTCCGCCCCGGCCCTGTCGTCACGCTCTACGAATTGGAGCCGGCGCCCGGCATCAAGTCGTCGCGCGTCATCGGCCTTGCCGACGATATCGCCCGCTCGATGAGCGCCATTGCCGCCCGCGTCGCCGTCGTGCCCGGCCGCAACGCGATCGGCATCGAATTGCCGAACCAGACGCGCGAGACCGTCTATCTGCGTGAACTCATCGCTTCCCGGGATTTCGAGGGCAGCAAGGCGAAGCTCGCCATGGCGCTCGGCAAGACGATCGGCGGCGAAGCGGTGATCGCCGATCTTGCCAAGATGCCGCATCTGCTCGTCGCCGGCACCACCGGTTCCGGCAAGTCGGTCGCGATCAATACGATGATCCTGTCGCTGCTCTACCGCATGACGCCGGAACAGTGCCGCCTGATCATGATCGACCCGAAGATGCTCGAACTCTCCGTCTATGACGGCATCCCGCACCTGCTTTCGCCTGTCGTCACCGATCCGAAGAAGGCCGTCGTCGCGCTCAAATGGACCGTTCGCGAGATGGAAGAGCGCTACAAGAAGATGTCGAAGATCGGCGTGCGCAACATCGATGGCTTCAACACCCGCGTCGAGCAGGCGCTGTCGAAGGGCGAGGCGATCTCGCGCACGGTGCAGACCGGCTTCGACCGCCATACCGGCGAGGCGATGTACGAGACCGAGGAATTCGATCTGCGGCCGATGCCCTATATCGTCGTGATCATCGACGAGATGGCCGACCTGATGATGGTCGCCGGCAAGGATATCGAAGGCGCCGTCCAGCGTCTGGCGCAAATGGCGCGTGCGGCCGGCATCCACGTGATCATGGCGACACAGCGTCCGTCCGTCGACGTCATCACCGGCACGATCAAGGCGAACTTCCCGACCCGCATCTCCTTCCAGGTGACCTCGAAGATCGACAGCCGCACCATCCTTGGCGAACAGGGCGCTGAACAGCTGCTCGGCATGGGCGACATGCTCTACATGGCGGGCGGCGGGCGTATCCAGCGCGTGCACGGTCCGTTCGTTTCGGATGTCGAAGTGGAAGAGATCGTCTCCTACCTGAAGACCCAGGGCTCGCCGCAGTATCTCGACGCAATCACCGCCGATGACGACGAAGACGGCGATTACGGCGGCGGTGGCGGCGGTCCGGCCGGCACGTCCAATCTTTCCGAATCGGAAGATCCCTACGACCAGGCGGTCGCCATCGTGCTGCGCGACGGCAAGGCGTCGACCTCCTACGTCCAGCGCCGGCTCGGCATCGGCTACAACCGCGCCGCCTCGCTCGTCGAGCGCATGGAGAAGGAGGGCATCATCGGACCGGCCAACCATGCCGGCAAACGCGAGATCCTCGTTCCCACAGAAGGCGACATCCTCGACCGCTGACAGAACAGGCATATATTTCCAATACAGCCGCTTTTGCGGAAACCTGATAGCGTCGAAGCCGTTACCTCTCGCAGGCCGATCGCAACGCCTTGAAGACGCCGCCTTTCGGCAGCATGCAGATCGCATAAAGGAGATTTAGATGAGTCACTCCGATACCTTCCTCTCCGGCCTGGCGGTAACGCGCCGCGACCTTCTCGGCGCCTTCGCCGTCGCTGCGATGGCGAGCGCCATTCCCCTTGGCGCTTACGCGCAGGCGGCAGCTCCCGCCTCCGGCACCGCGCAGGCGATCGCCGATCATTTCTCCGGCGTCACGACGATGCAGGGTGAATTCGTGCAGTTCGGTCCGCGCGGCGAACAGACCGGCGGCAAGTTTTTCATCCAGCGCCCGGGTAAGTTGCGCTTCAACTATGACGCTCCGTCGCCGATGCGGGTGATCGCCGACGGCAGGAACGTCGCCATCGGCAATACGAAGCTGAAGACCTGGGATCTCTATCCGCTCTCCAAGACCCCGCTCAGCCTGCTCCTGGCGCAGCATATCGACCTTTCGGCCGGCATGGTGAAGGGCGTGAAGGAAGAGTCTGATCTGACGACGATCGCGCTGGGTAACAATACGGTGTTCGGAAACTCGACCATCACCATGATGTTCGACCCGAAGACCTACGACCTGCGTCAGTGGACGATCACCGACAATCAGGGCAAGGACACCTCGGTGATGATCTTCAACGTCAAAACCGGCATGCAGTTCGACGATCGCGTCTTCCGCGTGCCCTATGAGACCATTCCAGGCACGCCTCAGTCGCGCGACTGAGGCCTTTTCGGTTGATCGGCTGCTCCTTTTACAAGATCCGGATGTCTTCAGGCCGGATTGGCTTGAAAACATCCGGATCTCAATCAAAGATTTGAGCATGATGTCGTCCGAAAACCGCTCACACTTTTCGGCATCATGCTCATGGCCGGTTCCCTCGCGTCCGCCTTTGTTTTAAAGCCCTTTCATGAAAGCGCGTCGCGTCGAGCTGTGGTTCGGCCGGCATGCGGGCATTGGACGCGAGAGGGTATGGGGCATGGGTGTTTCGATCACCACTTGGAACATCAATTCGGTGCGGCTGCGCATGCCGATCGTCGAGCAGCTCGTTCTCAAGCACAGGCCCGATATCCTCTGTCTGCAGGAAACCAAGGTGACGAACGACCTGTTTCCGGCGGCACCGCTCAGGGCGATGGGCTACAATCACATTATCATCCATGGCCAGAAAGGCTATCATGGCGTGGCGATCGCCTCGCGCATTCCGCTGACCGAGGATCACCGGCAGGATTATTGCGGCGTCGGCGATGCGCGCCACATCTCGGCGATCTTCGAGCACGGCAATCGTCGAGTCCGGCTGCATAATTTCTACGTCCCGGCCGGCGGTGACGAGCCGGATCGCACGATCAATCCGAAATTCGGCCACAAGCTCGATTTCATCGAGGAGATGAAGCTGCTGAAAGCCAATGGCGAGGCCAATACGTCGTCAATTCTCGTCGGCGACCTCAACATCGCGCCGCTGGAGCATGACGTCTGGTCGCACAAGCAGCTTCTGAAGATCGTCAGCCATACGCCCGTCGAAACCGAGGGGCTGCTCGAGGTGATGAAGCGCGGCGCCTGGCTCGATCTGATGCGCCAGCATGTGCCTGCCAGCGAGAAACTCTACACCTGGTGGAGCTACCGCGCCAAGGATTGGGAGGCCGCCGATCGCGGCCGCCGTCTCGACCATATCTGGTCGTCGTCGGATCTCGGGCCGCATCTCAAGCGAATCGAAATCCTGAAGGAGGCGCGCGGCTGGGACCGGCCCTCCGACCACGTACCGGTGACGGCGCATTTCGATTTCTAGGGCGATTCGGTTCAGCTTTTCGTGCAGAAGCGCTCTAACAGGGATCAGTTGAAGCGATAGAATTGGCTTGCGGCCTTTGCCGCGAGTTCGGCGAGATTGTCGCGGATCCGGTTCTCGATCAGCCGGGCTGCGTCCGGATATTCTTCGATCAGCCGGTGGAAGAGGGCGCGGGTGATACGGATGATGCTGGTGTCCTCGCGCGCCACCGCGGTGAACTTGCGCTCCACCAGCGTCACCAGCGCCAGCTCGGAAACCAGGGTTCCGGGACCGGCGATCCCCTCTGTCCTCTGCATGCCGTCGCTGCTCGTCGCGCTCAGCTCCAGGCTGCCGCTGAGGATGACATAGGCGCTCTCGGCGGGCGAGCCCTGGCGAAACAGCATCTGGCCGGCAGCGATCATGCGCCGGTCGGCGCCGAAGGCGATCAGCCGCAGCTGATCCTCGTTCATGTCCTTGAACAGAGGAAGCTGCGCGAGCATGTGGATGTCGTCGGTCAGCGCCATGCGGGCTTTTCGCCTTAGAGCAATTCCAGCAGAAGTGCGTCGCAGTCTGCGTTCGGAATTGCATGAAAACAAAGAGATAGGCATTTCCGTGATTCGGAGAAAAACGGAACTGCTCTAGGGTATGATCTTGTAGCCGCCGTTTTCCGTGACGAGAATTTCGGCATTGGAGGGATCGCGCTCGATTTTCTGGCGCAGACGATAGACGTGGGTTTCCAGCGTATGCGTCGTCACGCCGGAATTATAGCCCCAGACCTCTTCGAGCAGCACGTCGCGGGTGACCACCTTCTGTTCGGCGCGGTAGAGATAGCGGATGATCGCCGCTTCCTTTTCCGTCAGCCGGATCTTCTGGCCGTTATCGGTGGTCAGCAGCTTCTGGCTCGGCTTGAAGAGATAGGGGCCAACGGTGAAGGTCGCATCCTCGCTCTGCTCATGCTGGCGCAGCTGCACGCGGATGCGCGCGAGCAGAACGGCGAAGCGGAAAGGCTTGGTGACATAGTCGTTGGCGCCGGCTTCGAGGCCGAGGATCGTGTCGGAATCGGTATCGTGGCCGGTCAGCATGATGATCGGCGCCTTGAAGCCGCCCTTGCGCAGCAGCTTCACTGCCTCGCGGCCGTCCATATCGGGCAGGCCGACATCCATGATCAGCAGGTCGATCGGCGTCGAGCGGGCGGTCGCGACACCTTTGCCGGCGTTGGCTTCCTGCAGAACCGTGAATTCCTCATACAGCGACAATTGCTCCGTCAGCGTCTGTCGAAGGTCATCGTCGTCATCCACCAGAAGAATGGTGCGTGCGGTCATGCCGTTTGCGTCCTCATGTTAAGTCCCCTAGTCCTACGCCAAATTCCTGGTTTGGCAAGGATCGGGCAGCGGGCTGTTGCCGGGTCGGTTTCGATATGATTTCAATCGAAGCCCCAGACAAGGCACGACATGCGAGAAAAATGGAAAAAGCAAGGCAGAGGCGGGGTATAACGCCGTCGACGATGGTGGTGCGTGCTGCGCCGGGGCGCAAGAGCCGGGCGATCGTCCGGCTCGGGGCCATCACTGTGCCTGCTGCGATCGGCCGCTCCGGCCGCACCGTGATGAAACGCGAGGGCGACGGCGCCACGCCGATCGCCTCGATGAGGCTGATATCAGGCTTCCGGCGCGGCGAACGGAACGGCCGGCTCGTCACTCCGCTTTCGATCCGCCGCATCCGCCCCGACATGCTCTGGTGCGATCAGTCTGACAACGCCAGCTACAACCGCCTCGTCCGGGCGCCATTCAGCGCAGGTCACGAGGAGATGCGGCGCAGTGACGGGCTCTACGATATCTGCCTGGTGATGGACTGGAACATCTCCTCGCGTGCGCGCAATCGCGGCTCGGCGATCTTCCTCCATCTCATCAGGCCGGGCTACGAGCCGACGGCGGGCTGCGTGGCGGTGAGCCTGCGCGACATGCGCCGCCTGCTGCCACACCTTCGAAAGGGGACGATTGTCCGCGTCGTCTGATTGTCTTCCGGATGCGGTCGCCTATATGTTTGCGGTGACCGAACGCTCCGGCTGAAATGCGTTCAGGGACGTCCGCAAGCGCGGGCGCAATTCATGCCTCGTCCAATTCTTCAAACTCCCGGAGATATATTGTGACCGCTCAACCTATCATCACTTTCCATGACGGACATTCCATTCCCCAAGTCGGCCTCGGCGTCTGGCAGACGCCGCAGGATATTGCCGCTCCCACCGTGCGCACGGCGATCGCCGCCGGCTATCGTCACATCGATACGGCTTCCGGTTACGACAACGAAGAAGGCGTCGGCGAAGGCATCCGCTCTTCCGGCCTCGACCGCAAGGATATCTTCGTCACCACCAAGCTCAGGAATACCGATCAGGGCTATGACAATACGCTGCGCGCCTTCGACGGCAGCCTGAAGAAGCTCGGTTCCGAATATGTCGACCTTTATCTCATTCACTGGCCGTCGCCGCATCGTGGCCTTTATACCGAGACCTGGAAGGCTTTCGTGCGCATCCGGGAAGAGGGCCGCGCCCGCTCGATCGGCGTGTCGAATTTCTATCCTGAACATCTCGAGCGCATCATCGGCGAGACCGGCGTCGTTCCCGTCATCAACCAGATCGAGCTGCATCCCGATTTCCAGCAGAAGGCGGCGCAGGCGGCTCACCAGAAGCTGAACATTGCCACCGAATCCTGGAGCCCGCTCGGCCAGGGCAAGTTCATCTCGAACGCTGTGATAGGCGAGATCGCCAAAAAGCATCAGAAGACGCCGGCTCAGGTCATCATTCGCTGGCACATCGACACCGGCCTCGTCGTCATCCCGAAGTCGGTGACGCCGTCGCGTATCGAGGAGAATTTTCAGGTGTTCGACTTCAAGCTCGATGCCGACGACATGGCTGCGATCGCCAAGCTCGACAGCGCCAGTGCCCGCATGGGACCGGATCCGATGACGGCAGCCTTCTAGCATTGCCGAGCGCATCAGCGGTCGCCCCGGAGAAGAGATCACCCGGGCGGCCGTCGCTTGACGGAGGCATGCAGCCTTCAGTCAATAATTGCAATTGGACGATCCGTTGGTCGGGGCGAAGCCGTAACTGCAGCTATTGCCCAGGCTCTGCGGTCTTCCAATTGACCCGGTATAATCGTCGAAGGCGCGTGAGGGATACCAATAACCGTTCGCGCTTTTGATATAGCCGGGCCGGCCGCTGCTGTAGCCGCGGTATCCGTTGAGTGACGGTATCTTCTTCTGCGCGACGTGTTGCAGTTGGCCCGAGGCGACCGTGACTGGCGGTATGGTTGGATGCATCGGCGCGGCGCCGACGGCGTCGATCGATGCCAGCGGTGCAAACATGATCAGGCTGGCTCGCAGTAAACTCGCTACTAATTTCTGCCTCATGGCGCTTCCCCGATGGCGCGGTGTTCGCCGAAGCCTGAACGGTATCTGTCGCGTGTCGCGCTGATCATCGATGAGGCCACAGGAATTTATCGATGTCGATTGCCCGAAAGGATGAAATTGGGAAGGCGGGCCATGCACAAACGGGCTCGCCCGCCACGCGCTTTAGCACAGCAATTCAGAGAGCTGCAGAGCTCTTGCGCGTTGGAGAAGGCGCGGAGCTGTGCAGGTCGCACCATGTGGGTGTCGACGCGACAGACGCCATAAATGCAAAGCCGCCCGATGTGTATCGGGCGGCTCTCAATCTCATCCGTTGGCCGGATCAGATCAGTTCCACTCGCGGATATCGACGAAGTGCCCGGCGATTGCGGCTGCGGCTGCCATTGCCGGCGAGACGAGGTGCGTGCGGCCCTTGAAGCCCTGACGGCCTTCGAAGTTGCGGTTCGAGGTCGAAGCGCAGCGCTCACCCGGCTTCAGGCGGTCGTCGTTCATCGCAAGGCACATGGAGCAGCCCGGTTCGCGCCAGTCGAAACCGGCGGCCTTGAAGATCTTGTCGAGGCCTTCGGCTTCCGCCTGTTCCTTGACGAGGCCGGAGCCCGGCACGATCATCGCGTCGACGGTCGAGGCAACCGTCTTGCCTTCGACGACCTTGGCGACTTCGCGCAGATCCTCGATGCGGCCGTTGGTGCAGGAGCCGATGAAGACGCGGTCGAGCGTGATGTCGGTCATCTTCGTGCCCGGCTTCAGGCCCATATAGTCGAGCGCGCGCCACTTGGAGGTGCGCTTGGTTTCGTCCGGAATGTCATCCGGGTTCGGAACGATGCCCTGGACGGAGATGACATCCTCGGGCGAGGAGCCCCAGGAAACGATCGGCGGCAGGCTGGCGGCGTCGAGGACGACGACGCGGTCGTAATGAGCGCCCTCGTCGGTCTGCAGCGTCTTCCAATAGGCGATCGCCTGTTCCAGCGCCTCGCCCTTCGGCGCGCGCGGCTTGCCCTTGATGTATTCGAAGGTCTTTTCGTCCGGGGCGATCAGGCCGGCGCGGGCGCCGCCCTCGATCGTCATGTTGCAGACGGTCATGCGGCCTTCCATCGACAGCGCGCGGATCGCTTCACCGGCAAATTCGATGACGTGGCCGGTGCCGCCGGCCGTGCCGATCTCGCCGATGATGGCAAGGATGATGTCCTTGGCGGTGACGTGCGGCGGAAGCTGGCCGTCGACCCGCACCAGCATGTTCTTGGCCTTCTTCTGGATCAGCGTCTGGGTCGCCAGCACATGCTCGACCTCGGAGGTGCCGATGCCGTGCGCCAGCGCGCCGAACGCGCCATGCGTCGAGGTATGGCTGTCGCCGCAGACGATGGTCATGCCGGGCAGGGTGAAGCCCTGTTCCGGGCCGACGATGTGGACGATGCCCTGGCGCTTGTCGCTTGCCGAATAATATTCGACGCCGAATTCGGCGGCATTGGTGGCCAGAGCTTCCACCTGGATGCGGCTTTCCTCGTTCTTGATGCCGAGATGGCGGTCGGGCGAGGTCGGAACGTTATGGTCGACGACGGCGAGCGTCTTTTCCGGCGCGCGAACCTTGCGGCCGGTCATGCGCAGGCCTTCGAAAGCCTGCGGCGAGGTCACTTCGTGAACCAGGTGGCGGTCGATGTAGAGAAGACAGGTGCCGTCTGGCTGTTCGTCGACCAGATGATCGTCCCAGATCTTGTCGTAGAGGGTACGCGGTGCGCTCATGGCGTTAAGTCCGTTTTTCTAAAGCTTTTGGAAAATCGAGAAATGGCAGATCAGGCTCCGCCGGCCGTCATTCGATCAACGAAGTCGGCTGTTGAGCGCGCCGGACACGCATGCAAAGAACCGCGCCGGCAGGCGATAATGGTCCTGCAGCACGAAAATATGCGCACCAATGCATCTGAACTTGGATTCCATGGCCCTGCATATAGCGATTTTTCGCGGCGGCTTCAATTTGAATCATCAGCAGGTGCTCTGCGGCCTCAGCGGCCGGCAGGTATTGATCGCTTACCGCGACTTCATCCATTTCTCCGTCCGCCGCAGCGCCAGCGACAGGCCGATCGTCAGGATCAGGTAGATATAGGTGACGATCGAATAGGTCTCGAAGAAGCGGAAGGAGCCGGCGGCATAGACCTTGCCCATCTGAGTGATGTCGGCGACCCCAAGCACGGAGACGAGCGAGCTGTCCTTCACCATCGAGACGAAATCGTTGGAGAGCGGCGGGAAGATCACCCGGATCGCCTGCGGGAAGACGACGGAGCGGAAGCGCCGGTAGCGCGAGAGACCGAGAGCCTTGGCCGCCTCGATCTGGCCGAGATCGACCGACTGGAAACCGGCCCGGAAGATTTCGGCGATGAAGGAGGAATAACCGACCGTCAGCGCGATGATCGCTCGCCACATCAGCGAGAGGTCGCGCACCAGGATGGGTTCGGCCATGCCTGATGTCACCAGCGGCGAAATCAGGAAATTATAGGCTGCGACCAGAGCCGGCGCGCCGACGAAGGCGACGTAGAACAGCAGCACGAGGATCGGTATGCCGCGGATGATCTCGATGTAGAATCGCGCAATCTGACGCAACACCTGGCTGTCGGCCATGCCAAGCAAGCAGATGCCGAGGCCGAGCACGGTGGCGAGCACGAAGGCGACCAGCGTGACGAAGACGGTGATGCCGACACCGTTGACGACGGTGCGGAAGACCTGGGCATAGATATCGTTGGTGACGATGACGGCAGCAAGCACGAGGCCGATCGCGACAAGCGCGACCAGCCACCAGGGATAGTCGTCCTTGACGTGTCTGTCGGGAGATGGTCGCAACGCCATTAGTGGCTGCTCGGCGTCATTCGCCCATCTTGTAGTCGAGGAACCACTTCTTGTTCAGCGCATCCAGCGTGCCATCGGCTTTGAGCGCAGCAATGGCGGCATTGACCGGGGCGACGAGATCGGACCCTTTCGGGAAGATGAAGCCGAAATCCTCGGTGCCGAGCGGCTCGCCGATCAGTTTCAGCGCGCCGTTCGACGCATCGACATAACCCTTGCCGGCGGTGCCGTCGGTCAGCACCACGTCGACGTCGCCGGCCTTCAGGGCCTGAACGGTGGCGCCAAAGGTTTCGAAGAGCTTGATGCGCGGGTTCTGTTCGTTGCCGTCGAGCACTTCGTAGACGGCGGTGTAGAAAGGCGTGGTGCCGGGCTGCGCGCCGACCAGGCCGTCCTTGAATTCGCCGAAGGACTTGGCGTCGGTGAAGCGCTTCTCGTCGCCGCGCACCAGCATGAACTGCTGCGAGCGCATGTAGGGGTCGGAGAAATCCACTTTCTGCTTGCGGTCTTCCTTGATGGTGATGCCGGTCATGCCGATGTTGTACTGGCCGTCGGAAACCGCCTGGATCATCGCGTCCCAGCTGGTGTTCTGGTATTCAACCTTGAAATTCAGCCGCTTGGCGATCTCGTTCATCGCATCATATTCCCAGCCGATCGCCTTGCCGGATTTCGGATCGACGAACTGCAGCGGCGGATAGGCATTCTCGGTCACGACGACGACGCTCTTGCCGCCGAGATCAGGCAGTTCGGCGGCCGATGCGGCCAGGGGCAGAAGAGCAAGGGCGGCGAAGCTCGCAAGAACGGTACGGCGAAACAACATTGAACGGTTCCCTAAAATTGAACGGCAAAAACTGTCACGGAAGATAGGCCTGAGGCAAGGCCGCCGGCTACGTGCTGAAACAAAAAATAGAAAAGGCGACCCGAAGGCCGCCTTTCCAAGCAAAGAATTTTGCGTAGCGCAGATCTTATTCTGCTGCCGGTTCCGCTGCAGCGGCGGCTGCTTCTGCGGCAGCCTTTTCAGCAGCGGCCTTGGCTTCCGCAGCTTCTGCTGCTGCCTTCTCGGCGGCGAGCGCCTGGGCTGCTGCAACCTTTTCAGCTTCGATGCGTGCCTTTTCCTCGGCAATGGCGGCGCGCTCGGCGTCGTTGAGCTTGCGGGCGCGGACGCCGGTGTCTTCAACGATACGGGCAGACTTGCCGCGACGGTCGCGCAGGTAATAGAGCTTGGCGCGACGGACCTTACCGCGGCGAACGACGTCGACGCTTTCGATCATCGGCGAGTAGACCGGGAATACGCGCTCGACGCCTTCGCCGTAGGAGATCTTGCGGACCGTGAAGTTTTCCTGCAGGCCGCCGCCGCAGCGGGCGATGCAGACGCCTTCATAGGCCTGAACGCGGGTACGGGTGCCTTCCGTGACCTTCACGTTGACACGGACGGTGTCGCCCGGGGAAAATTCGGGAAGCGTGCGCTTGGCTTCGATCTTGGCGGCCTGTTCGGCCTCAAGCTGCTGAATGATGTTCATCGTCTTAACCTTTGGTTCTTCTGAAACAGCCAGAGCGCTCAACACTGATCCTTAGGAACTGGCCTCAGGACTTTGCCCGTCAAGGGCGGGAGCGGATTCGCCATTCTTTGTTTGCTGGCAGACGGGGATAAACCCCATTTCCGCGTGCGCCAATACACGAAAGGCCAGGGCTTGTCATCCCTTGGGCGGCATTTTTGTGAAAAGGGCTGCGAAATCAGCCGTTTTTCTCACTTTACAGCGCCGCGCGCCTTTTCAGACGCGCAAAGGACGCTGTAACACTTTGAATCTACGCATCGTGCTTTCCGAAAATCGATCCCGATTTTCCGCCCGATACGCTAGCCTTTTTCGAGCAGATCCGGCCGTCGCTCCTGCGTCAGCTGCACCGCTTCCTGATGCCGCCATTTCTCGATGGCGCCGTGGTTGCCCGAGGTGAGGATCGCGGGGATTTCCCGGCCTTCCCATTCCTGCGGCCGGGTGTAATGCGGATGTTCCAGCAGTCCGCCTTCGAAGCTTTCGTGCAGGCCGGAAAGGTCGTTGCCCATGACGCCGGGCAGGATGCGGACGATCGCATCGAGCACGGTCAGCGCCGCCGGCTCGCCGCCTGATAGGACGTAGTCGCCGATCGAGACCTCTTCCAGTCCGCGCGCCTCGATCACCCGCTGGTCGACGCCCTCGAAGCGGCCGCAGACGATAATGACGCCGTCGCTGGCCGCGAGCTCGCGCACACGCTCCTGCGTCAGCGGCTGGCCGCGCGGGCTCATCAGCAGCCGCGGGCGGGTATCGTTTTCTGAGGCGCTGTCGATCGCACGTGCAAGGACGTCGGCCTTCAGCACCATCCCGGCGCCGCCGCCGGCCGGGGTGTCGTCGACGGTGCGGTGTCTGTCGGTGGCGAAGTCGCGGATCTGCACCGTGTCCAGCGACCATTGCCCCCGCTCCATCGCCTTGCCGGCGAGCGAGAAGCCCAGATGCCCCGGAAACATTTCCGGATAAAGTGTCAGCACGCTCGCCCGGAAAGCCATCACTTCTTCTTTTTCGGCTTGTCGGGAGTGAATTTCGAAAGCTCTTCCGGATCGTCGACCAGCCCCGCCGCCAGCGGATCGATCAGCAGCGTGCCGGCCTCGAGGTCGATCTCCAGCACCGAGGCTTCGGAGAAGGGGATCAGCACCGGACGTTTGCCCGGACCTTTGAGTTCCAGCAAATCGCCGGCGCCGAAATCGAAGACGCCGGTGACCGTGCCATAGCTGACACCCTTGTCGTCTCGCGCCTCGAGCCCTTCGAGATCGGCATAGTAGAACTCGTCGTCCTCCAGCTCCTCGTCCGGCAGGTTGTCCCGCTCGATATAGAGTTCAAGCCCGTTCAGAGCCTCGGCGGCATTGCGATCGTTGACGCCGCGGAAACGGACGACGACGACATTCTTCATCTCGCGGATTTCGAGGACTTCGAAGCTGCGGCCGTCCATGCTGTGCAGATGGCCGTAGTCGCCAAGCGCGCCGGGATCGGCCGTATAGGCCTTGGCGCGCACCTCGCCGCGGAGGCCTTGCGCGCCACCGATCGTCGCCATCAGAACGGGGTTTTCAAGCTTTGTCATGGGTTCCTTCATGTGAAGCCGAAAGACAGGTTTCTCATAAACGAAGTGTGGGCGATTGGAAACGAAAACGGGCGGCATGTCGCCATGCCGCCCGCTCGAAGGGAATGTCGCGATTATTCCGCGGCGTCGGCAGCAGCAGCCGCAGCGTCGGCGACCTTCTGAGCCTTTTCGGCGGCGCGTTCCTGGGCGCGCTTGCCGGGCTTTGCCTTGACGGGGTTGTTCTTGACTTCACGCTTGGCAACGCCTGCTTCATCGAGGAAGCGCAGAACGCGGTCGGTCGGCTGGGCGCCGTGTTCGATCCAGTGCTTGATGCGCTCGGCGTTCAGCTGAACGCGCTTCTCATCGTCCTTGGCAA
Source organism: Rhizobium ruizarguesonis (assembly GCF_012349115.1). GTDB lineage: Bacteria > Pseudomonadota > Alphaproteobacteria > Rhizobiales > Rhizobiaceae > Rhizobium > Rhizobium ruizarguesonis. The sequence goes on along the minus strand of NZ_PQIG01000035.1, from coordinate 114,745 downwards.
GCATCGGGTTCCAGGAACCGAGGTTTTCGAGGAAGCGGCCGTCACGCGGGCTGCGCGCATCGGCGAGAACGACGTGGTAATACGGGCGCTTCTTGGAACCACCGCGGGCGAGACGAATTTTCAGTGCCATGTTCTTTAACTCCTTGGGCTTTTCTTGACCGCTTTCTTGAGCGGTACGGTTATCGGGCTGCAGCGCTTTGTTCAGCGTGATCCGCAGCGATCTGCTCATGATGCCGGATGACTTCCTTGATGACGAAGTTCAGGAACTTCTCGGCGAAATCCGGGTCCAGATTGGCGGCTTTCGCCAGCTGGCGAAGGCGTTCGATCTGGTATTCCTCGCGCGCCGGGTCGGCCGGCGGCAGATTGTATTTGGCCTTCAGCACGCCGACCTCTTTGGTGCAGCGGAAGCGTTCGGCCAGCATGTGCACGAGAGCGGCATCGATATTGTCGATCGACTGACGATAGCTCGCGAGCTGGGCTTTGACGTTTGGATCAATCATGGGGCAAGCGATCCTTTCACTTCTTCTTCGGCAATCCGGGCAACCCCGGGAAACCACCGCCAAGGCCCGGCAGCTTGGCGCCGCCGAGGCCCGACAAACCACCCGGCAGACCGCCGAGACCGGGCATACCCCCACCCGGTTTTCCAAGCCCCGCCGCTTCCGCCTGCTTCTGCAAGGCCTCGAGCTGCCGGGGATCGATATTCGAGAGATCGGGCATGCCGCCACCCATGCCGCCCATGCCGCCGCCGAGCCCCATCTTGCCGGCAAGGCCGCCCATCATCTGCTTCATCATGCCGCCTTTGCCCTTGCCGCCCATCATCTTCATCATGTCCGCCATCTGGCGGTGCATCTTCAGAAGCTTGTTGATGGCGGCGGCATCGGTGCCGGAGCCGGCGGCGATGCGCTTCTTGCGCGAATGCTTGAGCAGGTCGGGATTGGTGCGCTCGGCCTTGGTCATCGACTGGATGATGGCGATCTGGCGGCCGAAAAGCTTGTCGTCGAGGCCGGCTGCGGCCATCTTGTCCTTCATGCCGGCCATGCCGGGCATCATGCCCATGATGCCGCCCATGCCGCCCATCTTCTGCATCTGCCGCAGCTGGTCGGCGAGGTCGTCGAGATCGAACTTGCCCTTGGCCATCTTGGCGGCCATGGCGGCCGCCTTCTCGGCGTCGATGTTTTCCGCTGCGCGCTCGACGAGCGAGACGATGTCGCCCATGCCGAGAATACGGTCGGCGATGCGGCGGGGATGGAATTCCTCCAGCTCGCTCATCTTCTCGCCGACGCCGATCAGCTTGATCGGCTTGCCGGTGACGGCGCGCATCGAAAGGGCGGCACCGCCGCGGCCATCGCCGTCCATGCGGGTCAGCACCAGACCGGTGATGCCGACGCGTTCGTCGAAACTGCGGGCGAGGTTGACTGCGTCCTGGCCGGTGAGGCTGTCGGCGACCAGCAGGATTTCATGCGGGTTCGAGCGCTTCTTGATGTCGGCCATCTCGACCATCAAGGGCTCGTCGATATGGGTACGGCCGGCGGTGTCGAGGATGACGACATCATGGCCGCCGAGCTTGGCCGCCTGCACGGCGCGGGCGGCGATATCCGTCGGCGACTGGCCTGATATGATCGGCAGCGTGTCGATATTGGCCTGGGCGCCGAGCTGGCGAAGCTGCTCCTGGGCTGCCGGACGGCGCGTGTCGAGCGATGCCATCAGCACCTTCTTCTTCTCGCGCGTCGACAGGCGATGGGCGATCTTCGCCGATGTCGTCGTCTTGCCGGAACCCTGCAGGCCGACCATCATGACGACGACCGGGGCCGGTGCATGCAGGTCGATGCCGACGCCTTCGCCGCCCAGCATCTCGATCAGTTCGTCATGCACGATCTTGACGACCATCTGGCCGGGCTTGATCGACTTCAGGATCTCGGCGCCGACGGCCTTTTCACGCACGCGGTCGGTGAAGGAACGCACAACGTCGAGCGCGACGTCGGCCTCCAGCAACGCACGGCGAACCTCGCGCAGCGCTGCGGAAACATCGGCTTCCGAAAGCGCGCCACGGCCTGTCAGTCCATTCAGAATGGATCCAAGACGGTCCTGGAGGTTTTCAAACATCGGCTCTTCCTTGATACGTTTCGGGCGGGTTCTTACCTGCCCGGAAACGTCGTGCTTTTCCTTGACGAAAACAAGACGCAAAGCCAAAAAGCACCCGAGGGCGCGTCGCGCTGTCGGGTGTTGACCTCCGGGATCTCGGGTCCCGGTCGGCGGCTCGGAGTCATGTGGCTCGTCGCGGATTGGGCGCGATAAACAGGAAAGCCGCGCGAAAGTCAAGGCAATGCGGACAAATGACCACATGGCAGCTAGGTGACGAGAGGACGCTAGTGTCTCATCCAGCGGTTGCAGCAAAAGTACATACTCAAACGAAGTGATGTATTGGCTTGCGCAATCTGCCAGCGTTTCGGGTTTTGCCGATAAATATTGCCACTCCGGCGGCCGAATTCGCTGTCAACGCCAGTTGCAAATTATTCTGCTTATGATTCTACTTTCTACTTAAGTGCGTCCTGTAAAATGATTCGTGAATATCCTTGATGCCGAATGAATCGGCGGAGATATCGAATGTTAAATCCTGATATTGAGAGCTGGGCGCTGGCGCGGGCCCATCATATTGTCCTGAACGAAGGCCTGAATCTTGCGAAGGCGGCACAGGATCTGGATCGCAAGCGGTCCCGCTCGCTGGTCTACGAGCTGAGAAAGGTCATCACCGCAGCTATTGTCGAAGCCCATGCTGCGTCTTTCGATCCCGACGGTGCACAGCGGTAAAAGCCAAACTGCCTCGAAAGGATCGGCAGACCGCAACGCCTGCCCGGCACTCACCCACTGGTAATTCCTTCGCATTTCCGCCATATACACCGGAAAGACAGACGGAATGATACCATGAGCGCAACGGTCGAATTCGCGAGGATGAACGGGCTTGGCAACAAGATCCTGGTCGTCGACATGCGCGGCCGGCCGGACAAGGTGACGCCGGCGGCGGCGGTCGCGCTCAATGCCGATCCACAGACCGAGTTCGATCAGATCATGGCGATCCATGATCCGAAGGCCGAAGGCACCGATGCCTTCATCGATATCCTGAATTCCGACGGCTCGAAGGCGCAGGCTTGCGGCAACGGCACGCGCTGCGTCGTGCAGGCGCTTGCCGCCGAGACCGGCAGGAAGGTCTTTACCTTCCAGACGGTCGCCGGCATCCTGAATGCCGTCGAGCACGAGGACGGGACGATCTCGGTCGATATGGGCCGGCCGGTGTTCGATTGGGACAGGATCCCGCTGGCGGAAGAATTCCATGACACCAGCCGCATCGAACTGCAGATCGGCCCGATCGACAAGCCGGTGCTGCATTCGCCGTCGGCGATGTCGATGGGCAATCCGCATGCGATCTTCTGGGTAGACAGGGACGTGATGTCCTATGATCTCGCCCGCTTCGGACCGCTGCTCGAAAACCATCCGATGTTTCCTGAGCGCGCCAATATCACGCTGGCGCAGGTGACATCGCCGACATCGGTGACGACGCGCACCTGGGAGCGTGGCGCGGGGCTGACGCTTGCCTGCGGTTCGGCCGCCTGTTCGGCGGCCGTCAGTGCCGCGCGCACCGGCCGCACCGGCCGGAAGGTGACGATCAATGTGGCAAGCGCCAAGCCGCCGGGCGTGCTTTCCATCGAATGGCGCGAGCACGACGATCACGTCATCATGACCGGCCCTGCCGAATGGGAATGGTCGGGTACGCTCGATCCTTCGACCGGTCTCTGGTGGCGCGAGGGTACGCGAGAGGCGGAGGCGCAGTGAGCGGCGTCGAGGTCATTACCTTCGGCTGCCGCCTCAACACATATGAATCCGAAGTGATGAAGGCGCAGGCTGAAAAGGCCGGGCTCAACAACGCCATCCTGGTCAACACCTGTGCCGTGACCGGCGAGGCCGTGCGCCAGGCCCGCCAGGCGATCCGCCGGGCACGGCGCGACAATCCGCATGCCCGCATCATCGTCACCGGCTGCGCCGCGCAGACGGAAAAGCAGACTTTCGCCGCCATGGCGGAGGTCGATGCCGTGCTCGGCAACGAGGAGAAGCTGACGAGCGCCTCCTATCGCAGCCTGCCGGATTTCGGCGTTTCGGCCGAAGAGAAGCTCCGGGTCAACGACATCATGAGCGTCAAGGCGACGGCGCCGCAGATGGTCAGACACATCGACGGCCATGTGCGCGCCTTCATCCAGGTGCAGAATGGTTGCGACCACCGCTGCACCTTCTGCATCATTCCCTATGGCCGCGGCAATTCCCGCTCCGTACCGATGGGAGCCGTCGTCGATCAGGCCCGCAAGCTCGTCGACGGCGGTTACCGCGAGATCGTGCTGACCGGCGTCGATGCCACCAGCTATGGCAGCGATCTGCCGGGCGCCCCGACGCTCGGGCTTTTGGCGAAGACGCTGCTGAAGCAGATCCCCGATATCCGCCGCCTGCGGCTTTCCTCGATCGACAGCATCGAGGCCGATGCCCACCTGATGGATCTCATCGCCGACGAGCCACGTTTCATGCCGCATCTGCATCTGTCGCTGCAGCATGGCGACGACATGATTCTGAAGCGCATGAAGCGCCGGCATTTACGCGCCGATGCGCTGCGTTTCATCGAGGATGCGCGCCGGCTTCGTCCCGAGATGAGTTTCGGCGCCGACATGATCGCCGGCTTTCCCACAGAAACCGAAGCGATGTTCGAGAATGCCGTGGGGCTGGCCGAAGAGGCTGGTATCGCCCATCTGCATGTCTTTCCCTACAGTCCGCGTCCCGGCACGCCGGCCGCCCGCATGCCGCAGCTCGACCGGTCGCTGGTCAAGGATCGCGCCGCAAGGCTGCGCGCCGCTGGACATAGGCTGCATCGATCCCATCTCGATGGGATGATTGGAACCCGGCAATGGCTGCTTGTTGAAAACAACGGCCTGGCGCATACGGAGAACTTCACGCTGGTCGCAGCCCCCGGCCTTCGTCCTGGCGAACTTGTGCCGGTCACGATCACCGGCCACAATGGCAAGCATCTCGACATGCAATTGACGGCCGCAGCAGCGGCCTGACTTTCACGGAATCCCCATGGCGCTCAGTTTCATCAAAAAGGTCTTCACCTTCGGCAAGGACAAGCCGGCGGAGACGAGTGCGGTGGAGGCCGAGCTCGAACAGCGGTCGCCGAACGAGGTTCTGCCGGTCGCCGACGATCCCGTTCTGCCCGAGGAAATGGACATGGCCGGCGGCCCGGCCGCCGATATCGGCGAGGGCGGGGTCGAGGCGCCAAGCATCCTTGAGGAAGCCGTGCCACTTCCTCCTGCGGATCAGATGAGCGATTTCGGCCTGGTGCCGCTTTCACTGCTGGAGGCCGAAGCCGAAGTCGAAGAAGTTGCGGGCGCGTTGCCTTCCGGTTCCTCGGTCGATGCCATTGAGGATGAAACGCCCAATGCTGTCGAAGCTGTCGTCGAGATTATAGAGACGTTGCCCGAAGAGATTTTGGCGCCGGACGTGGAAGACGACATCTCCATTCCGTCGACCCCTCCCGCTGTGGAGATGCCGGACAAGGCGGAAGACGATATCCTGCCTGCAGAACCCTCCGAGGCGGCGATCGAGGAGCCGAGGCCAGAATCCCCCATCCTCCCCAAAGGCTTCGCCACCGGCCCTAAGGTCGTCGAGCCGGCGCCGGTTGTCCTGCAGCCGAAACTCAGCTGGTTCCAGCGCCTGCGCAACGGCCTTGCGCGCACCTCCTCGCAGCTGACGAGCCAGATCACCGCGCTGTTCACCAAGCGCAAGCTCGATGACGAGACGCTGCAGGATCTCGAAGATCTGCTGATCCAGGCCGATCTCGGCGTCGAGACCGCCATGCGCGTCACCGACACACTCGCTTCCGAGCGTTATGGCAAGGATGTCACCGGCGAGGATGTCAGCCGGATCATGGCGTCCGAAATCGCCAAGGTCTTGAAGCCGGTCGCCAAGCCGCTGCAGCTCGACCTCTCGCACAAGCCGCATGTCATCCTCGTCGTCGGCGTCAACGGCACCGGCAAGACGACGACGATCGGCAAGCTTGCGGCGAAGCTTTCCGGCGCCGGGCTGAAGGTGATGCTGGCAGCCGGCGATACTTTCCGTGCGGCTGCGATCGAGCAACTGAAGATCTGGGCCGACCGGACGAAATCCGAATTCATCGGCACCAAGCTCGGCGCCGATGCCGCCGGCCTTGCCTATGATGCCTTCGAACAGGCAAAGGCGAAAAAATGCGACGTGCTGATCGTCGATACCGCCGGCCGCCTGCAGAACAAGGCAGAGCTGATGGCCGAGCTCGAGAAGATCGTGCGCGTGCTCGGCAAGCTCGATCCCGATGCGCCGCACACCGTGCTGCAGACCCTCGATGCCACGACGGGGCAGAACGCGCTCAACCAGGTCGAGATCTTCCGCAACGTCGCCGGCGTCAACGGGCTGATCATGACAAAGCTCGACGGCACGGCGCGCGGCGGCATTCTTGTCGCCATCTCGGCCAAGCATAAGCTGCCGGTCTATTTCATCGGCGTCGGCGAGGGCGTCGAGGATCTGGAGCCGTTCGAGGCCGAGGATTTTGCCCATGCCATTGCCGGGCTTGGGCAATGATGCCACAGATATGCCGCCGAAAGCCTGCAAGGCACGGCCGGAACAGTTTCCAGGAAAACAGGTTTGAAGAACGCATGAGTACAGAGAGCGATATCACCCCGTCTGCTGCCGACCGGCATCATCCGCTGCTGAAACTGGCGCTGGAACTCGGACCGCTGCTGATCTTCTTCTTCGCCAATCTGCGTGGCCAGTGGCTGGTGGAGACGTTTCCTGCTCTTTCCGAATTGGGCGGACCGCTGTTCGTCGCGACCGGCCTCTTCATGGCGGCGACGATCCTCTCGCTGATCGTTTCGAAGATCGTGCTCGGCCATCTGCCGATCATGCCTTTTGTATCAGGCATCGTCGTCCTCATCTTCGGCTCGCTGTCGATCTGGCTGCAGAACGAGACCTTCATCAAGATGAAGCCGACCATCGTCAACGCGCTCTTCGGGGTGGCGCTGCTCGGCGGACTGGCCTTCGGCAAGTCGCTGCTCGGCTATGTCTTTAACGCCGCCTTTCAGCTCGATGCCGAGGGCTGGCGCAAGCTCACCATCCGCTGGGGCATCTTCTTTCTCTTCCTCGCCGTGCTGAACGAAGTCGTCTGGCGCAATTTTTCCGACGGTACCTGGGTCGCCTTCAAGGTCTGGGGCACGATGCCGATCACCATCATCTTCACGCTGGCGCAGATGCCGCTGGTGCTGAAGCATAGTATCAACCTGGAAACGGAAGGCGAGAAGTGAGCGCTGTCGATGCAGAGTCTCGCGTAAGACACCAGAACTTCTGGTTTGTCGCCTGCCTTGCGGTTCTGATCATTCAGATCGCCGCCGAATATATGATGGGCCGCGTTCCGATCTGCGCCTGTGGTTATGTCAAGCTGTGGGAGGGCGGGGTCAATACCAGCGGCAATTCGCAGCATCTGTCGGATTGGTACACGCCGTCACACATCATCCACGGCTTCCTGTTCTACGGGCTCGGGCATCTCATCCTGCGCCGCAAGCCGCTGGCGGCAAGGCTGCTGCTGGCGCTGGTGATCGAATCCGGCTGGGAGCTGCTCGAGAATTCGCCTCTCATCATCGACCGTTACCGTACGGCGACGATTGCGCTTGATTATTACGGCGACAGCATCCTGAATTCGGCGATGGACACTGTCTTCATGTGCGTCGGTTTCTTCTTCGCGCGGCGCGCACCGGTGGCGCTGACGGTAGCGATCGCCATCTTCTTCGAGATTTTCACTGGCTACGTGATCCGCGACAACCTGACGCTCAACGTTGTCATGCTGATCTGGCCGGTGGAGGCGATCAAGGTCTGGCAGGGCGGGGTGTAGGGCTTTTTTTGTCCCGATAAACCCCTCCCCAACCCCTCCCCACAAGGGGGAGGGACTAACTCGTGGCACCGCCTCGCAAACCAGCCAACTGCACACTGGACGTTCGATAGGACGCACGGCAAGAGCCGCACGTTAAGTCCCTCCCCCTTGTGGGGAGGGGTTGGGGAGGGGCCTTTTGTGGATCACTCAGGAAGTCGGCTTGCCGAGCGCCTTTTCTATCGCAGGAAAAAGCCCTTCCTTCAGGCTGATATCGTCGAAGGGGCCGACGCGCTTGTAGAGGATCGTGCCGTCAGGCCCGACCAGATAGCTTTCCGGAATGCCGTAGACACCCCAGTCGATCGCTGCCTTGCCGTTCGGATCGACGCCGATCGCACGATAGGGGTTGCCGAGTTCGCCGAGGAAACGCAGGGCGTTGTCGCTCTGGTCCTTGTAATTGATGGCGACGATGTTCAACCGTCCGTCCTTTGCCAGTTCTTTCAATACTGGATGTTCATCCCGGCAGGGGAGACACCATGAGGCGAAGACGTTGACGAGGGTCAGCTTACCCTTGATTGCCGCATCGGTCAGCGCCGGCAGGTTGGCGCCGTCGAGCGGCGGCAGGTTCAGCGCCGGCGCCTTGGTGCCGATCAGGGCGGAGGGAATTTCGGCGATGTTCTTGCCATGGAAATCCTGGTCGTAGAGCATCTTTGCGGCCGTGGCAGCGATGCCGCCGAAGACGACGAGCGGCAGCAGCGCCAATGCGTAACGGCTAAGCCCGCGCGGCTTGGCGGCGGTGTTTTCCGGCGTGTCGTTCATTCGCCATCCCCCACACTGTTCTTGGGGCGCGCCGAACGGCGGCGGATGCCGGCAGCCTCAAGGGCGGCAAGTTCCCTGCGGCGGGCGCGGCCGTCGGCCCAGGTCCAGGCCGTGACGGCGATCGTCACCAGGGCTGCAAAGCCATAGGAAGCGTAGACGTAGAAGTCATGCGTCACGGCTCTATTCCTCCCGGCTCGCCATGCGGGCGGCAAGACGGCGCTGAGCGGCAATGCGGCGGCGCCAGATCTCGTTCCTCATCGCCATGATGTGCAGCGTGAAAAAGAGCAGGGTGAAGGCGATCGCCATGATGAAGAGCGGGCGCAGGAATTCCGGATCGATCGCCGGGCCGTCGAGGCGCAGCACGCTTGCCGATTGATGCAGCGTGTTCCACCACTCGACGGAGAATTTGATGATCGGAATGTTGACGAAGCCGACAAGGATGAGCACGGCGGTGACGCGCGCGGCCTTCGACGGATCGTCGATGGCGCGGCCGAGTGCAATCAGCCCGAGATACATCAGGAAGAGAACGAAGACGGAGGTCAGCCGCGCATCCCAGACCCACCAGGTGCCCCACATCGGCTTGCCCCAGAGCGAACCGGTGACGAGTGCAAGCAGGGTAAAGGCGGCGCCGAGCGGCGCTGCGGCCTTGGCGGAGACATCGGCCAGCGGATGGCGCCAGACCAGCGTGCCGATCGCCGAGACGCTCATGATCGTATAGCACATCATCGAAAGCCAGGCCGAGGGCACATGCACATACATGATGCGCACGGTCTGGCCCTGCTGGTAATCGCCTTCGGTGGCGAAGCTCAGATAGAGGCCGACCGCGAAACAGAGGGCGGTGATGCCAGCCAGCCACGGAATGGCGCGCGCCGCCAGCGCCAGAAACCGCGTCGGGTTGGCGAGATCGCTGAATTTGCTGATGGCAAGGCTCGTTTCGCTCATGATCGTTTCCTTACCTTGATCCGGCTTTTCCCGCAATCGAACGCCCCATCAATCCGCTGTGTTTCGTAGCGCCAGGGCCGCGGCTGCCGGGCCGATGACCGCGAAGAAGAGTGTCAGCGCAATGAGGATCAGGAAGGGTGGCAGGAACGGGGCGGGATCCTCGACTGCAGCATAGGTGGCGCTGACGCCGAAGATCAGCACTGGGATGGTCAGCGGCAGCACGAGGATCGAGACCAGCAGGCCGCCGCGGGGCAGCGCCACGGCAACGGCGGCGCCGACGGCGCCGATGAAGGTGATGGCGGGCGAGCCGACCAGCAGCGTCAGCATGGTCGCGCCGATCGCTGTCTCGTCCATGTTCATGAAGAGGCCGAGCAGCGGCGAGGCGATGACGAGCGGCAGGCTGGTGGCCGTCCAATGGGCAAAGCATTTGACCAGCACGGTCAGGACGAGCGGCGTTTCCTGCATCAGCATCAGGTCAAGCGATCCGTCGTCGCGCTCGGCCTGGAACAGGCGGTCGAGGCCGAGAAGGGCGGCGAGCAGCGCCCCGATCCAGACGATGGCGGGGCCGATGCGCGAAAGCAGCTTGAGATCGGGGCCGACGCCGAAGGGAATGACGGCGACGATGGTCAGGAAGAACAGCACGCCGATCAGCGCACCGCCGCCGGCGCGGATGGAAAGTTTCAGGTCGCGGAGGAAGAGGGCGGTCATGCGAGGCAGCTCTCTAGATATGCGGTTGACGGGGTAGCTACGTCGAGAAGCATCAACCCCATACCCCATGATCGACCCCGGCAAAGCCCGTCATCTTCAATTCCTGCGAATTCCTCAGCCGCAGCGGCTGATGCGTCGCCGCCAGCACGATGCCGCCCTTTTCCAGATGCGCCGTTATCAAATCGGTAAACAGCCGGTAGGCGCTGGCATCGAGTGCCGCGGTCGGCTCGTCGAGGATCCAGACCGGGCGGTGGGCAACGAGCAACTTGGCGAAGGCGAATCGGCGCTGCTGGCCGGCGGAGAGATAACCGAAGGGAAGGTGAGTGATTCCCGAAAGACCGACCGCTTCGGCGGCGTCCTCGACGGCGAGGCTGGCAGCGCCGCCTGTGTCACCGAGAAAGACACGCCAGAAATCGAGATTTTCTGCAACCGTAAGTTCATTCTTCATCGCGTTTCGATGGCCAAGGTAGTGGCTGACCTCGCCCGGATGGCTACCTCCCGGGCTCCCTTCGTCGTGAAATATGACAGTGCCTTTTTCCGGCCTCAGCAGTCCGGCGGCCACACGCAGCAAAGTGGACTTTCCCGATCCATTTCTACCCGTGAGGACAAGCGCCTCGCCGGCCGCCAAGTGAAAGGAAATGTTAACGAAAATGAGATCCTCACCGCGCCTTGCAGCCAGATTTTCGGCGGTGAGATGCATGCGTCGGCTCTTTCTCGGTTTCGGCTTCCGGCGGGGTCAAAAAATGTCCGATTTTGACTGTCCTCGGGTATGGCAAGTTTTTAGGAAATTATCTATAAGACCTGCAACCACGCCAGCGGTCGGCGTGAATTTCATCCTTGCGCCGAACTTGGAGCGTCTGTTCCACGTGCGGACAGCGGAAATGGCCGTACCCGCATCCTGATGTGCATTAAGTGCATAGGCGTTCGCACGACTGTGTTGGCTATCAGAAACGGGGTCTCTCGTGTCTAAATCTCTTGACAGTTTCAATTGTCGTTCCACGCTCTCCGTGAACGGGAAGGACTATGTCTATTACAGCCTGCCCAAGGCTGAGGCAAACGGTCTGGCCGGTGTGTCGAAGCTTCCCTATTCGATGAAGGTGCTGCTTGAAAACCTGCTGCGCTTCGAAGACGGCCAGTCGGTCACCAAGGAGCACATCCTGGCCGTTGCCGAATGGTTGAACAATAAGGGCGCGGTCGAAAACGAGATCGCCTATCGCCCGGCGCGCGTGCTGATGCAGGACTTCACCGGCGTTCCCGCCGTCGTCGATCTTGCCGCTATGCGCGACGCGATGGTGTCGCTCGGCGGCGATCCCGAGAAGATCAACCCGCTCGTTCCCGTCGATCTTGTCATCGACCACTCCGTCATCGTCGACGAATTCGGCACGCCGCAGGCCTTCGCGCGCAACGTCGAGCTGGAATACCAGCGCAACGGCGAGCGCTACCGTTTCCTGAAGTGGGGCCAGCAGGCCTTCAAGAATTTCCGCGTCGTGCCTCCCGGCACCGGCATCTGTCATCAGGTCAATCTCGAGTATCTCGGCCAGACCGTCTGGACCAAGGAAGAAGACGGCGAGACGATCGCCTATCCGGATACTTGCGTCGGCACCGACAGCCACACGACGATGATCAACGGTCTCGGCGTTCTCGGCTGGGGTGTGGGCGGTATCGAAGCGGAAGCTGCGATGCTCGGCCAGCCGGTCTCGATGCTGCTGCCCGAAGTCATCGGCTTCAAGCTGACCGGCAAACTCAAGGAAGGCGTCACGGCGACCGACCTCGTTCTCACCGTCGTGCAGATGCTGCGCAAGAAGGGCGTCGTTTCGAAGTTCGTCGAATTCTTCGGCCCCGGTATGGACAACATGCCGCTCGCCGACCGCGCGACGATCGGCAACATGGGTCCGGAATACGGCGCCACCTGCGGCTTCTTCCCGGTCGACGGCGAAACCATCAACTACCTCACCATGTCCGGCCGCACTCATGACCGGATCGCCCTCGTCGAAGCCTATTCGAAGGCGCAGGGCATGTGGCGTGAGGGCGACGGTTCCGAGCTCGTCTTCACCGATACGCTGGAACTCGATCTGAACGACGTCGTGCCGTCGATGGCCGGCCCGAAGCGTCCGGAAGGCCGTATCTCGCTCGAGAATATCGCGACCGGTTTTGCCGGCTCGATGGATGCCGACTACAAGAAACCCGGCCAGTTGAACAACCGCTATGCGGTTGAAGGCACCGACTTCGATCTCGGCCACGGTGACGTGGCGATCGCTGCTATCACGTCGTGCACCAACACCTCCAACCCGTCAGTGCTGATCGCCGCCGGCCTTCTTGCCCGCAACGCCGTTGCCAAGGGCCTGAAGACGAAGCCGTGGGTGAAGACCTCGCTGGCACCGGGAAGCCAAGTCGTCGGCGAATATCTCGCCAAGTCGGGCCTGCAGGCCGATCTCGACAAGCTCGGCTTCAACCTCGTCGGTTTCGGCTGCACCACCTGCATCGGCAATTCCGGCCCGCTGCCGGCGCCGATCTCGAAGACGATCAACGACAAAGGCCTTATCGTTTCCGGCGTTCTCTCCGGCAACCGTAACTTCGAAGGCCGCATCTCGCCCGACGTGCAGGCGAACTATCTCGCATCTCCGCCGCTGGTTGTCGCTTATGCGCTTGCCGGCACGGTGCAGACGGATCTGACCAAGGAGCCGATCGGTGAGGACCAGAGCGGCAACCCTGTTTATCTCAAGGACATCTGGCCGACCTCTAAGGAAGTCCAGGAATTCATCCTGAAATACGTGACGCGCGAACTCTACGAATCCAAGTACGCCGATGTCTTCAAGGGCGACGTCAACTGGCAGGCCGTTCAGGTTCCGCCGGGTCAGACCTATGCCTGGGACGACAATTCGACCTACGTGCAGAACCCGCCCTACTTCGTCGGCATGGGCAAGAAGGGCAGCGGCGTCTCCGACATCAAGGGCGCCCGCGTTCTCGGCCTGTTCGGCGACAAGATCACCACCGACCACATCTCGCCGGCCGGTTCGATCAAGGCGGCATCGCCCGCTGGCGCCTACCTCATCGACCACGACGTCGCCGTTGCCGATTTCAACCAGTACGGCACGCGCCGCGGCAACCATGAAGTGATGATGCGCGGCACCTTCGCCAATATCCGCATCCGCAACCACATGCTCGGCCCGAACGGCAAGGAAGGTGGCTACACCATCCATTACCCGTCGAAGGAAGAGACCTCGATCTACGACGCCGCGATGCAGTACAAGCAGGAAGGCGTGCCGCTCGTCATCTTCGCCGGTGTCGAATATGGCAACGGCTCCTCGCGCGACTGGGCTGCCAAGGGCACCAACCTGCTTGGCGTCAAGGCAGTGGTCGCCCAGTCCTTCGAGCGCATCCATCGCTCGAACCTGGTCGGTATGGGCATCATTCCCTTCGTCTTCGAAGAGGGCACGACCTGGCAGAGCCTCGGCCTCAAGGGCGATGAACTCGTCACCATCGAAGGTCTGGAAAAGATCAAGCCGCGCGAGAAGAAGATCGCCAAGATCACCTATGGCGACGGCACCGTGAAGGAGGTTCCGCTGCTGTCGCGCGTCGATACGCTCGACGAGGTGGTCTACCTCAACAACGGCGGCATCCTGCAGACGGTTCTGCGCGATCTCGCTGCCTGATTTTTAAGACACTTAGCTGACAATGGCCGCCGGAGAGCAGTTTCCGGCGGTTTTTCTTTGCGGCGACGGTCTTTAAACGGGGCTCACGATGATTTGTTTGCGCAAGTTCCCGTCGAGCTAGGTCTCACCCGTTCGTGACTTTTCGTTTGGACCCGGAAGGATTATTCGTACGTTCATATGTCAGAGCCTTCGGTTCCAACATGCCGTCGGCGCTGAAAAAGAGGTGCAGGTGAATGTCCCCCCGTTTTTTGATTCCGCTGATCGCCGGCGTTGTTCTCTCAGGCCCGCTGCAGGCCGAAGACGGCACGCCGAAAGGTGTCGTCGAACTCTTCACGGCGCAGGGCTGCTCTTCCTGTCCTCCCGCTGATGCCGCTTTCCGCAAGCTGGTGAACCAGGGCGATGTCATCGCGCTCGCCTATCATGTCGATTACTGGAACTATCTCGGTTGGGCCGATACGCTGAGTTCCAAGGAAAATACCGAGCGGCAGTATGGCTATGCCAAGACAATGGGCCGCAGCAACGTCTACACGCCGCAGGCCATCGTCAACGGACGTGGTCATCTGGCTGGCGCCGATCTAAATGGCATCAACAGCCAGATCGACACCTATAGCAGCGAAGGCAATGGGCTGACCGTTCCGATCAGTGCCGCTATGCGCGGCGACGAGCTGGAGATCAAGATCGGCGCGGGACAGGGCAAAGCCAATGTCGTGATGGTCTATTTCGACAAGGAAAAGACCATCGACGTCGAAAAGGGCGAGAACAGCGGCCAGAAGATCTCCTATCTGCACAGCGTCACCAATGTCGAAACCGTCGGCATGTGGGACGGCAAGGCGACCAGTCTGACGCTGCCGGCCAGCGTGTTGCAGAGGCCGCAGCTCGAGGGCTGCGCCATTCTGCTGCAATCGGCGACCGCAGACGGCGACCCGGCTGCGATCCTTGGCGCGACCGTGGTGATGGCTGGCAAAAATATTTGAAATTTCATCCGGGTACGGATGAAATGCTGGGGCGGCCCGGCCGAGCGTATTCGGGGCTGGGGTTAAGGTCGATACGCTCCGCCGGGCCCTTTGGCGCGCTGGCGCCAAACTGGAATTCATAAATCTCCTGCAAATGAGGCGCTGTTTTGACTGAAATGCGGCGCTGCGGAGAAAGCGTTAGCCTGCCCAGCGCATCATGCCTTCCGAAAATCGGACCAACTTTCGGAAGGCATGATGCGCAGACTCAAAGTGCTACAGCGTCCTTGCGCGAGAGACGCGCGGCGCTGTCGTGCGGCTGAATGTGACGGCCGGCACTCTTGCAATTTGCGGCGGCTCGGGCAAACTGTCACTCTCCTGTCACATGTGGAGGCCTTGTGAGACTGATGACAGATCAGCCGGATTTGCGACACGGCGAAAGCCGTTCCGTCGACCATAGTTCCTCAGTCGTCGTCGATCTCAGGGAATACAAGCAAAGCAAGGACCCGCTTCCGGTGACCTTCCACCGGCGTGAACTGGATGCGATCCTCTGGATCTACGGCCGGATGGTCGGTGACGGTGAATGGCGCGACTACGCCATCGATCACCTGAAGGACAGGGCGGTTTTTTCCGTTTTCAAGCGTTCCGGCGAAATGCCGCTCTTCCGCATCGAGAAAAACCCGAAGCTCGCCGCGAAGCAGGGCGCCTATTCCGTGATCAACACCAACGGCACCATCCTGAAGCGCGGTCACGAGCTGAACCAGGTGCTGAAGGTGTTCGACAAGGCCCTGAAGCTGGTCGACAAATAAACCCGCATCAGCCGGCAAACAGCGTGCCGGGATAGACGGACGGATCCGGATCGCTCGTCATGGCTTCGCCGAGCGCGCGCTGCATGAACATCGTGTCCAGCCAGCGGCCATGCTTATAGCCGGTGCCCTTCATCAGACCGACCTCCTCGAAGCCGGCTGCTCGATGAAGCGCGATCGAGGCGGGGCTGGCGCCGCCGATGACGGCTGCCATCTGACGGAAACCGAGTCCGGTGCAGCGGTCGATCAGTTCAGCAAGCAGCGCCTTGCCGATGCCCCGGCCGCGGGCCTCAGGCGCCAGATAGATCGAATCCTCGACCAGCCAGCGATAGGCGGGACGCGTGCGAAACGCCGAGACATAGGCGTAGCCGAGCAGGACGCCGCCCGCATCGACGGCGGCGATATAGGGATATTGCTGGCTGACGATGGCCGCAAAACGTTGCGCCAACTCGGCCTCGGACGGCGGTACGATCTCATAGCTCGCGACGCCGTTCAGGACGGATTCGCGGTAGATATCGGCGATGGCGGGAATATCGGCTTGCGAGGCTTTGCGCAGGAGGAAGGACATCGGCGGCTGGTCCAGCGGGAGGGCAGGGCTCCTCTAAAACCATTCCTGCAAAGCCGGCGCAACAAAAAAAGCCTATGCAAGCCCATGTGCAGATGATCATCAACGACATGCCCTGCCGCAGCTACTCTAGAATTTGGATCCTCAACCTTTCGGCTTGCTTGCGCGCCTGGCGCCTCACATACAGGACCAGCAATGGCGAGAAGACGAAAGCCATGACGACGTGCACCACAGCAGAGAGCACCAGGTCACTTCCTCTAATCGGGTCGATAGGTATCAGGTGCCAGTAGTCGATAGCCAGAACCCCTAAAATTGCGCCGGCCAAGGCGGCAATGGTGGCGCTGAGCCAAACAACGACCGAATAGAGCAGGCTATCAGGCAGTCGCTTCGCAAATAGTACTGCAACGACAATGCACGGGATGAAAACAAATCCTTGCAGTAGCATGCCCTACCCCCTCCGGCATTCACCCACAACAATAAAGGCGGCCGAAGCCGCCTTTTCGATCTCAGTCTGCCCTGCTTATTTACGGTTGCCCATGAACTGCAGCAGGAACATGAAGAGGTTGATGAAGTCGAGATAGAGCGTCAGAGCGCCCATGATCGCCTTGCGACCGGCCACGGCAACGTCATCAGCTTCCAGGTACAATTCCTTGATCCGCTGGGTATCGTAGGCGGTGAGGCCTGCGAAGATCAGAACGCCGAGCACCGAGATGGCGAACTGCACGGCAGACGACGCCAGGAAAATGTTGACCAGCGAAGCGATGATCAGGCCGAACAGACCCATCATCAGGAACGAGCCCATCGCCGACAGGTTACGCTTCGTCGTGTAGCCGTAAAGCGACAGCGCGCCAAAGGAGGCGGCGGTGACGAAGAAGGTCTGAACGACGCTCTGACCCGTGTAGATCAGGAAGATCGATGAGAGCGACAGGCCGACGAGCGCTGCGTAGACCGCAAAGGTCGTCTGGGCGGCAGCCACCGTCATCGTATTGATCCGGAAGCTCAGGAAGAACACCAGAGCGAGCGGCGCCAGAATGACCACCCACTTCAGCGGGCTCACATAGATCGCCTGACCGAAAGCGGTCAGCTCGCCATTGGCGAAGGCGAATTGGAACGACAGATATGCGGCCACACCGGTGATCGCCAGACCCAGCGCCATCAGGTTGTAGACCTTGAGCATATAAGCGCGCAGGCCTTGATCAATCATCTCGCCGGTCTGAGCGCGGCTTTGATAGTTACGAAGATCAGCCATAGTTTCCTCTTACAAGCTCCGATGGAAATACGGTGTCGGGGTTTTCGACCCGGGCGCCGCTGCGGAGCTCCAGCATGCCTGCGAACAATATGAGGCTTTCGCCCATTGCAAACAAGAGGCTTGCAAAGCCTCGGCCGGTTAAATCGCCGTAAGGTGAAGGGTTTGAGTGCCGCGGCTTGATCAAAGTTCGCGCAAAACGGGGGCCGCCTTCTGCCCAAGGATGCGCCAGGTGCCGATGAGGCCGATGCCGACGGTGAGGACGAGTGCTGTGACGAGCGTCAGTCCCGCCACGTCGGGCAGAAAGGTCGAGGGCAGGCGCATGATGCGGGCGACGATGAACCAGGCGGCAACGCCGCCGGCGATCAGCGCGAAGATCGCGGTCGCAAGCCCGAGGATCAGATATTCGTAGCTGAAGGCGCGGATCAGCATGGCGCGCGTGGCGCCGAGCGTCTTCAGCACCACCGCATCGTGGGTGCGCGCCCGGTTTCCGGCGGCAAGCGCCCCGGCAAGGACGAGGATCGAGGCGATGAGGGCGACCGAGGCCGCAGCGCGGATCGCGGTCGCAAGCTGCGCGACCAGCTGGTTGACGATATCGATCGCGTCCTTGACGCGCACACTGGTGATCGTCGGATAGGTATTGGTGACGGATTTCAGGATCGCCGCATCTTCGGCCGGTGTCGAAGACGGATCGGTCAGCGTCGCGAGCCACGCATGCGGGGCGCCGCGGAAGGTATTCGGCGAGAAGACCATGACGAAATTGATCGACAGCGATTCCCACTCGACGCGGCGCAGATTGGCGATCTTCGCGGTGATGTTGCGGCCGAGCACGTTGACGGTGACCGTATCGCCGATCTTGAGGCCCAGCTCATGCGCCTCTTCCGAGGAGAAGGAGACGAGTGGCTCGCCGCTGTAATCCTTGTCCCACCATTTGCCTTCGGTGAGGGCGGCGTTCTCCGGCAGGGTTTCGGCATAGGTGATGCCGCGATCGCCGTTCAGCACCCAGCGGCCGGCCGCCGGCACGTTCATCTTGGTGACGTCCTCGCCGTTGAAGGCGATGATCCGGCCGCGCAGCATCGGCACTTCGACAAGCTTGCCCCGGGGCGCCTGCGCCTGGACGAGATCGCGGAAGGCATCGACCTCGGCGCTCTGGATATCGACGAAGAAGAAGTTCGGCGCCCCCTCGTTCATCCGGCCGGTCAGCTGCTGGCGCAGGTTCCCGTCGATCAGGGTGAGCGTCACCAGCAATGCCAGGCCAAGGCCGAGCGAGAGCACGACCGAAGGGGTCAGTGCGCCGGGGCGGTGGATGTTGCCGATTGCCAGCCGCAGCGCTGGCGAATTGACGCGCGGGCTGCGGCGCGCGAGCCAGGCGATCAGCGCGGCGACCAGACGCAGGACGACGAAGGCGAAGACGATCGCGCCGACGAAGACGACGGCGATGAAGCGATCATAGGCGGTGAGGATGGCAAGCCCGGCAAGGGCGACCATGAACAAGGCGGCAAGCAGGATGTAGGGCCAGGAGGGCAGGCGGCGGGCCTCGAAGCCCTGCTCGCGGAACAGTGCGGTCGCCGGCACTTCGCGGGCGTGGCCGAGCGGCAGGATGGCGAAGGCGAGCGTCGTCAGGATGCCGAAGAGCGTGGCGAGCAGCAGGGCGCCGGGGTAGAGGGTCGGCGTCGTGGAGACCGGCAGGAATTGCGCCAGGAACTGCGCGGCGAGCATCGGCGACAGGGCGCCGATGACGAGGCCGATCAGGATGCCGCCGAGAGCGATGATGGCGATCTGGATGAGATAGATCAGGACGACGACCTGCGCCGGCGCACCGAGACATTTGAAAGTGGCGATGGTGGTGCGTTTGGAATCGAGGAAGGCGCGCACCGCATTGGCGACACCGACGCCGCCGACGATCAGTGCGGTGAGGCCGACCAGCGTCAGGAACTGCGAGAAGCGGGTGATGTTTTCGGTGAGCGAGGGCGCGGCACGGTCGCTGGTGCGGATCGCCCAGCCGGCGGAGGGGAATTCCTTGGAGGCGCGCGCCTGGATGCCCGACATCGCGGCCTTGTCTTCCAGCCGGATCTTGTAAGCGTGTTCAACCAGGCTTCCCGTCTGGATCAGCCCGGAGGCTTGAAGCGCCTGGCGGCTGACGAGGAGACGCGGCGCAAAGCCAAAACCTTCCGACAGCGCATCCGGCTCGGTTTTCACCGTACCGGTGATGCTGAGCTTGACGTTGCCGAGCAGCAATTCGTCGCCGACCGCAAGCCCGAGCCGATCGAGAAGCAGCGGCGCTGCGACCGCGCCATAGGTGCCGCCTTGGCCCGAAAGCAGTGCTGCAAGCGGATAGTCCGGCTCGGCCACGAACTTGCCGTAGAGTGGGTAGGCGTCGTCGACGGCCTTGACCTCGACCAGCGCCTGATCGGACCCGTCGGGCTTGCGGGCCATCGAGCGCAGGCCTGTCGACACCGAAACGGTGCCGAGGCCTTCGAGGAAACCGATTTCCTGAGACGTGGCTTCGCGGTTGTTGAGTTCGAAACGGACGTCGCCGGCCAGCAGTTCCTGCCCCTGCGAGGCGATCGTATCGGTGATCGACTGCGAAACGGAATTGACGGCGGCAATCGCGCCGGTGCCGAGCGCGATGCAGGCAAGGAAGATGTAGAAGCCGCGAATGCCGCCGCGCAGCTCGCGCAGTGCCAGGCGAAAAGCGAGCGAGACGCGTGGCGTGATGATCCTCATGCGATCGCCGCTTCGGTGCGGCGGGCGGCGCTGTCGCCTTCGATCCGGCCGGAGCGGACGCGAATCTGGCGCGAGCATCGGTTTGCAAGCGAGACGTCGTGGGTGACGAGAAGCAGGGTCATGCCGCGTTCGGCCTGCTTGGAGAACAGAAGGTCGGCGATCTGGCGGCCGGTCTCGGTATCGAGATTGCCGGTCGGCTCATCGGCGATCAGCAGGGCCGGCGACGGGGCGAGCGCCCTGGCGATCGCCACGCGCTGCTGTTCGCCGCCGGAAAGCTGACCGGGATAGTGGTTCAGCCGTTCGCCGAGGCCGACTGATTTCAGCTCGCGATGAGCGATCTCGAAGGCGTTGCCGACATTGGCGAGTTCGAGCGGCACGGCGACGTTTTCCAGCGCCGTCATGTTGGCGATCAAGTGGAAGGATTGGAAGACGATGCCGATGTTGCGGCCGCGGAAATCGGCGACCTGGTCCTCAGTGAGGCTATGGAGCGGCGTGTCATTGATGTTGATCTCGCCGCTGTCGAGCTTCTCCAGCCCGGCAAGCACCATCAGCAGGGTGGATTTGCCGGAACCGGAAGGGCCGACGATGCCGACGGATTCGCCGGCCGCAATATCGAGATCGATGCCCTTCAGCACATGGACGGAGGCGGCTGCGCTGCCAAGGGTCAGATCGGCGCCCTTCAACTCGATAATGGTTTTTGCCAACAGAAATCGCCCTATATAAGTCCGTAATCGAATGGCCGCATAACGGCACTTCGCCAATCTAGGGAAGCCAGCATGAGATTTAAAGTTGCCGCCCTTCAATTCACCGTCATCGCCGTCTCGCTGATCCTTGCCACTGGAGCCAATGCCCGGACAATCAATCTCGTCGGTTTCGGGGACAGTTTGATGGCGGGCTATCAGTTGCCGCCCGGCGACGGCTTTCCGGAAAAGCTGCAGGCGGCCCTGAAAGCGAAGGGGCTCGACGTCACCATCGCCAATGCCGGGGTCTCCGGCGACACGACGACAGGGGGCCTTGCGCGCATCGACTGGTCGGTACCCGACGGCACCGATGGCGTCATTCTCGAGCTTGGCGCCAATGATGCGTTGCGCGGCATCCCGCCGGAAGAGAGCGCGAAGAATCTCGATCAGATGATTATCCGGCTAAAGGAGCGTGGGATTGCCGTGCTGCTCGCCGGTATCATAGCGCCGCCGAACATGGGAGCGGATTATGCCGCACGATTCAACCCGATCTACCAGAAGCTCTCGGAAAAACATGGGCTTCCACTCTATGCCTTCTTCCTCGACGGCGTCGCGCTGGAGGCTGGGTTGAAGCTTGACGACGGCATGCATCCAAATACGAAAGGCGTCGACGTCATGGTCGAAAAGATGGAGCCTGCTGTCACAAATTTCGTCGAAACGATTTCTTCTGTGAAGAAATAGGGGCTTGCGCGGTTATTGATTGCATGATTCCGTGTGAGCACCTGCAAAAGATTCGGGGAGTGCTCGTGATGCCGAGACTGTTTACCGCCCTCGAAATTCCGCGCAATGCGGCGATGAGTCTTTCATTGCTGCGCGGTGGCCTCCCCGGAGCACGATGGATCGATGTGGAGAATTACCACATCACCCTGCGCTTCATCGGTGATGTCGACGGCCGCACGGCCGATGAAATCGTTGAACGTCTCGACCGGATCGACCGGCCGGAATTCCAGTTCCGGCTGGAAGGCATCGGTTCGTTCGGTTCGAAGAAACCACATTCGGTCTGGGCCGGCGTCTCGCAATCGCCTGAAATGTATGCCCTGCAGGGCGAGATCGAGCGGATCTGCCAGCGCATCGGCCTGCCGCCGGATCCCCGCAAATTCATGCCGCATGTGACGCTGGCGCGGCTCAAATCCTCGCGGCTCGATGATGTCGTGCAATATCTGGCCGGACGCGGCAACTTCCACACGGCAACCTTCACCGCACCGCGCTTCGTGCTGCTTTCGTCGCGCGAATCGGTCGGTGGAGGGCCTTACCTCACCGAGGAAGTGTTCCCGCTGCACGAGGCACGCTCGACGCCCAGCGTTTCGAGCAGCCTGCAGCAGCCGGTCAAGAGCCTGGTGTAGACCAGCTCGAAACCTTCAGGACCGCCATAATAGGGATCGGGAATATCCTCTCCCGTTCCCAGCGCGGCATCACCGAAAAGGTGGATATTCGCCCCATGCGGCGCGCTCTTTTTGAGCGCCGCCAGGTTGTCGCGGTCCATGGCAAGGATCAGATCGAAATCCATGAAATCCCTCGACTGAATGCGCCTGGCGCGCTGCCCCGATATGTCGATGCCGTGGTTTTTCGCGGTGCCGATCGAACGCTGGTCGGGCGGATCGCCTTCATGCCAGTCGCCGGTGCCGGCGGAAGCGACCGTAAAAGCGCCGGTCAAGCCGGCCTCGGCGACGAGATGGCCAAAAATTCCCTCCGCGAGCGGAGAACGGCATATATTGCCCATGCAAACGAAAAGGATGCTGATGCGTTTCATCGGTGAACCTGTCGGACAGAGAAGAGGAGCATGGCATGAAAATGGAAAAACTGGAACGGACGGCGGTTGAGGCTGAGTTGACCGAGCTTTCGGGCTGGGCGCTCAATGATGCGGGTTCGTCGATATCGAAGACGTTCAAGTTCGCAAATTTCGTCGAGGCTTTCGGTTTCATGACGCAGGCAGCACTTGCGGCCGAGAAGCTCAACCACCATCCCGAATGGTTCAACGTCTATTCCAGGGTGGATGTGACGCTGAACACGCATGATGCCGGCGGGCTGACGGAGCTGGATTTCAAGCTCGCCAAAGCCATGGAGAAGGCTGCGGCGCGACGTGTTGCTTGAAAGCGGGGCCGATTGAAAGGGGCCGATTGAAAGACTGGGCGCCGTCACCATATGTTCGCATGGACAAAAGGGATGCAGGGATGGACGAGGTCAAATTCGGGGAAATCCTCTTGCCGGGCGACGAGGACACCCAGAGCCGGCGCGAGAAGACCGTCAGGCAGAAATTCTGGCCGACATTCCGGCGGGCCGTGCGGCAGATCCCGTTCTCGCGCGATGTCGTTGCCGGTTTCTATTGCGCGCTCGATCCGCAGACGCCGACGAAGGTGCGCGGCGTACTGCTTGCAGCACTCGCCTATTTCGTCGTGCCGATCGACATGATCCCGGATATTTTCGCCGTCATCGGCTTTTCCGATGACATCGCCGTGCTTTCGGCTGCCTTCGCCATGGTGCGCGGCCATATCCGGCCGGGCCATTACGAAGCGGCCGACCGCGTTCTCGCCGATCGGCCGGAAGAAGCGATGAAGACGATTTAACGCGTGTCCGCCACACACTTTTGGGCGACCTGCGTCAGGCGATTTCGCGTTCCAGCACCTTGCGGAGCTTGCCGAAGGCAAGCCGGATACGCGACTTCACCGTGCCGAGCGGCAGGCCGGTCGATTCGGCGATCTCCGAATGCGATTGACCGAGGAAGAAGGCGGCGCGCAGCATGTCGCGCTGTTCCTCCGGCAATTGACCGACGGCGGCGCGTATCTTGGCGTCGCGATCGTCATTGGCGATGATTTCTTCCGCGCCGATATCGCCCGGCGGCTGCAGGGCCGGATCAGTCTCATCGAAGATGCGGGTATTGGCGCGGCGTTGCATGTCGATGCGGCGATTGCGGGCAATGCGGAAAAGCCAGGTCGAAAGTGAAGATCGCGTGGCATCATAGAGGTCTGCCTTGTGCCAGAGCACGATCATGATCTCCTGGACCAGTTCCTCAGCCTCGCCTGGTGTCATCCTCTGGCGCATCAGCCAGGCCTTCAGGCGGGGTGCGAAATAGTCGAACAGGATGGAAAAGGCCTGCTGGTCGCGATCGTTCGCGACGGCCTTCGCGAGGGCAGCGAAACGCTGTCTTTCCTCGGCATCCATGTCCCCTCACCAGCCCCCTGCGGCAATAATTTCGTCCCGGATTTCCAAGTCTTAATGAGGTACAACGGATTTGGGAAAGGTCAAACTCTTGCCTGAATCTTTGTGTCTTAAATTCAGCCGAACGGACGGCCAGTGCCATTGGGGCACGGTGTCGCGGTCGATACCGTCAAAGGGGCGAAAATTGACACTCGAGCTGAAATGACACAGGCACATACAAATCGCAGCTATTGTTGACCATTTGGTAACCTGAATTAAGTCAAAATAAAGCAGATCGTGATTATGCGGCGCCCGCTATGATCGCTTCGGGCCTTGAATCGCAAGAACCGGCAGGAATCCATGTTTGTAAAAAGTATCGTATCCGCTCTCGCACTCACCCTTGTTATGGCCGGAGTTGCGACAGCGCAGCAGGCCGCGCCGAACCGCATCCAGCAGTTCCAGGCATGGGGCGCTTACTCCTACAAGTCGGGCAGCAGCACCGTCTGCTATGTGCTGTCCGTTCCGACGGCAAAGCAGCCGGCAAGCGTCGACCACGGTGACAATTTCTTCATCGTCTCCCAGCGTCCGGGCCAGAACATCTCCTACGAGCCGCAGGCGATGATGGGCTACACGGTCAAGGAAAATTCGAAGATCAACGTCGTCATCGACAACAAGACCTTCGTAATGTTCACCAAGGACAAGGCCGGCTGGGTCGAGAACGCGGCGCAGGAGCCGGCCCTCGTCGCCGCGATGAAGACCGGTCATTCGATGACGGTCAATGCCGTTTCGCGCAAGGGCACCGGTACCTCCTACAGCTATTCGCTCTCGGGTATCTCGGCTGCGCTGAAGCAGATCGAAACCTGCAAGTAAGCTTTTTTTGTTGTCAGAGCTTCGAGGGCCGGCCTTGCGCCGGCTCTTGTCGTTTCCATCTATAGTGACGTGCGGGCAAAATGATGCTAAAGGCCGCGCAACAGCGGACAGATCGCGATTTCAGTCGCCGTTCCGCCATTCAATTTCTGCCAATGTGCCGTCATGCACCCGCCAGTCTTCCGGCTTAGCCCTGAAGTTCGCAGGGTTTGCGGGGCGGTTACGTGTTCGAATTCGGGATGAAAGACTATGTCCGTCATGGATGCGATTGATGTCATCAAGCCTCAGGCGCCCCGCGCCGCTTCCGGCGTCGAGAAGCCGTCGTTGATCGGCCTGTCGCGCGAGGAGATGGGGGCGGCACTCCGGGAAAAGGGTGTGGGCGAGAAACAGATCAAGATGCGCGTCTCGCAGCTCTGGAACTGGATCTATGTGCGAGGGGTCTCCGACTTCGACCATATGACGAATGTCGCCAAGGACATGCGGGAGATGCTGAAGCAGCATTTCACCATCGAACGTCCCGAGATCGTCGAGGAGCAGGTCTCCAACGACGGCACGCGCAAGTGGCTGCTGCGCTTTCCCGCCCGCGGCGCCGGGCGTCCCGTCGAGATCGAGGCCGTCTACATTCCGGAAGAGGGCCGCGGCACGCTCTGTCTTTCCAGCCAGGTCGGCTGCACGCTCACCTGTTCCTTCTGTCACACCGGGACGCAGCGTCTGGTGCGCAACCTGACGGCGGAGGAAATTCTTTCGCAGCTGCTGCTTGCCCGCGACCGGCTTGGGGATTTCCCGGACCGTGAAGCGCCGCAGGGCACGATCATGCCTGCCGAGGGCCGCAAGGTCAGCAACATCGTCATGATGGGCATGGGTGAGCCGCTTTATAACTTCGATGCCGTCAAGCAGGCATTGCTGATCGCCACGGATGGTGACGGCCTGTCGCTGTCCAGGCGCCGCGTGACGCTTTCCACCTCCGGTGTCGTGCCGGAGATCTTCCGCACCGGCGAGGAAATCGGCGTCATGCTGGCGATTTCGCTGCATGCGGTGCGCGACGATCTGCGCGACATTCTCGTGCCGATCAACAAGAAGTACCCGCTGAAGGAGCTGATCGAAGCCTGCCGGACCTATCCTGGCCTTTCGAACGCGCGGCGCATCACCTTCGAATATGTGATGCTGAAGGATGTCAACGACAGCCTGGAAGATGCCAAGGGGCTGATCAAGCTCCTGAAGGGCGTGCCGGCGAAGATCAACCTCATTCCGTTCAATCCCTGGCCCGGCACCAATTATCAGTGTTCCGACTGGGAGCAGATCGAGAAGTTCGCCGACTTCATCAATTCGGCAGGTTATGCCTCGCCGATCCGCACGCCGCGCGGCCGCGACATTCTCGCCGCCTGCGGCCAGCTGAAATCGGAATCGGAACGCATGCGCAAGACCGAACGTCTGGCCTTCGAGGCGATGATGATCGCCAATCACGGCGCCGACGACTGATCAGCAAGTTTGATCCTCGCTACAATTCTCCGCGATTGATTTCAGGGGGCGCTTTTCCTAAAAGTGCCCCCAAAATCATTCAGGAGGATCCCCATGCGCCCGATTTTGCTCGCTCTTGCCGCCAGTTTGGCCCTTTCCCTGCCGGCAAAGGCTGATGATGTCACCGTCGCCGTGACGGCGATTGTCGAACATCCGGCGCTGGATGCGGCGCGCAAGGGTGTTCTCGATGCGCTGACAGCTGCGGGCTACAAGAAAGGCGAGAACCTGAAATTCGTGTTCGAATCGGCGCAGGGCAATCCGGCGACGGCGGCCCAGATCGCCCGCCAGTTCGCCGGCGACGAGCCCAATGTCATCGTGCCGATCTCGACGCCCTCGGCCCAGGCCGTCGTCTCCTCGACGCGTGACATTCCTGTCGTCTTCACGGCCGTGTCCGATCCGCTGGGCGCCCAACTCGTCAAGAACATGGACAAGCCCGGCGGCAATGTCACCGGCCTTTCCGATATGTCGCCGGTCGCCGAGCACATAGCGCTGATCAAGGAAATCCTGCCTGATGTGAAAACCATCGGCTATCTCTACAATTCCGGCGAGGCGAATTCCGTTTCGCTGCTCGCCGTGCTGAAGGCTGAAGCCGAAAAGGCTGGCCTGAAGGTGGTCGAATCGGCCGCCACCAAATCGGCCGAGGTCCAGGGTGCGGCACGCGCACTCGTCGGCCGCGCCGATGCGATCTACATTCCGACCGACAACACCATCATCTCTGCGCTTGAAGGCGCTGTCGCGGTTGCCGAGGAGAGCAAGCTGCCGCTCTTTACCGCCGATACGGATTCGGTTTCGCGCGGCTCGATCGCCGCCCTCGGCTTCAACTATTATGATGTCGGCAAGCAGACCGGCGAGATCGTCGTTCGTGTGCTGAAGGGCGAGAACCCGGGCGACATCGCCGTCAAGGCTGCCGCCGGCAGCGACCTCGTCGTCAACAAGGCGGCGGCCGAGAAGATGGGGGTCACACTGCCGCAGAGCGTGCTTTCCCGCGCTACCAAAGTCATCGAATAAACAAGGCGACTGCCGTCGCTGATCGAGTTTGCAGCCGCTTCCGTTCCACACGGGGGCGGCTGATGGTATTAAAAGCCTGATGTTTTGCGCAAGGCGCGGAGCGGAAGCGGATAGAAGAGGGGCGGAAGCCTTGAGCCAAATCGCATTCTGGGGGGCCGTCGAACTCGGACTGGTCTATTCCTTCGTCGCCCTTGGGGTCTATCTCGCCTTCCGTGTTCTGGATTTCCCCGACCTGACGGTCGATGGCTCCTTTCCGCTTGGCGCGGCGGTGACGGCCGTGCTGATCATTGCCGGCGTCAATGCCTGGCTTGCGGCGCTGATCGCCATGGCGGCCGGTGCCGCCGCGGGCATGGTGACGGCGCTGCTCAACGTGCGCTTCAAGATCCTCAACCTCCTCGCTTCGATCCTGACGATGATCGCATTGTTTTCCGTCAATCTGCGCGTGATGGGAAAACCCAATGTCGCGCTTATCAATGCCGACACGATGATCAGCCCGTTCTTCGGCCATGGCCTTCGCGATTTCTACGTGCGGCCGCTCTTCGTCGGTGTTCTCGTCGTCATCGCGCTCATCCTGGTCTGGCGTTTCCTCGAGAGTGATGCCGGCCTGGCAATGCGGGCGACAGGCGCCAATGCAAGGATGGCGCGGGCCCAGGGTGTCGATACCAGCCGGCAGATCTATCTCGGCATGGCGATCTCCAATGCGCTGGTGGCGCTCGGCGGCGCGCTGTTTGCCCAGACGAACGGCTTTGCCGACGTCACCTCGGGCGTCGGCACGATCGTCGTCGGTCTGGCCGCCGTTATCATCGGCGAGACGCTGCTCGGGCGGCGTGGTCTGCTGATCGCGCTAATCGGCTGCGTGCTCGGCTCGATCCTCTATCGCATCGCGATCCAGCTGGCGCTTTCGAGCGACGTCATCGGCCTGCAGGCGTCCGACCTCAATTTCGTGACGGCCGTGCTGGTGACCGTGGCGCTCATCCTTCCCCGTTTGCGCGGAGGTGCCGCGTCGTGATCAACCTCAAGAACATCAAGGTCGTTTTTGGGCGCGACACGCCGCTGCAGAAGCAGGCGCTCTCAGGTGTCAGCCTGACGATCGAGGAGGGCTCCTTCGTCACCGTCATCGGCTCGAACGGCGCCGGCAAATCGACGCTGCTCGGTGTGCTCGCCGGCGATGTGCTGGCAAGCGAAGGGCAGGTGCTGATCGGCAATGCCGACGTGACCCGCAAGACGACGGCGGCGCGCGCCGGGCTGGTTGCCCGTGTCTTCCAGGACCCGCTAACCGGAAGCTGCGGTGCGCTGTCGATCGAGGAGAACCTGGCGCTTGCGGCGCGCCGCGGCGAACGACGCGGGCTCGTCTCGGCGCTTGGCGCAAAACGGCGCGACCATTTTCGCGCGAGGATCGCCGAGCTCAATCTCGGGCTGGAGAACCGCATGAAGGACCGCATGGACCTGCTTTCCGGTGGCCAGCGCCAAGCGGTCTCGCTCGTCATGGCGACGCTGGCGGGCTCGGAAGTGCTGCTGCTCGACGAACATACTGCGGCGCTTGACCCCGGCATGGCAGAATTCATCATGGGTCTGACCCAGAAAATCGTTTCCGAGCGCAAGCTGACAACGCTGATGGTGACGCATTCGATGCGCCAGGCGCTCGATTATGGCCACCGCACGGTGATGCTGCATGGCGGTGAGATCGTGCTCGATGTCGCCGGCGACAGCCGCAAGACATTGCAGGTCGAGGATCTGATCGCGATGTTCCGCAAGATGCGCGGCCAGACGCTGGATGATGACGCCTTGCTGATCGGCTAAGGCCTACAGCGTTGCTGATCGGTTAGCGGGCAGCTGATCGTTTCACGACTCCTCAGAGGCCAGGGGGACCGTCATCAAGAGCAGACTTCCACCAGTACGCGATGGCCGTACTGGTTGAGCCATTCCGGCTGGCACTGTTCCGGGTCATAGTCGTCATCGCCGAACAACAGGCGATTTCTATCATGGAAGGCGAAACGGCCGTCGCGGTGTCCGCCAAAATGGCCGGCTCCGCCGAAATGATGCGCTTCGAAGCCGCGATCGGCGAAAGTGCCGCCGCCCATATGGGAACCGTCGCCGAAATGGCCGCCGTCCCGCGAGAAGCCGCCACCGCCATGGCCTCCGCCGCCGTGAGCTAAGGCAGGTGTTGTCGCTGTAAGGGACGTGGCGGCAAACGTCAGCGCAACAATTCCTGCTGTTATGATATTGCGGAACGTAATCATGGACTTATCCTTTCAAGGTAGCTCTTCGTGAGCCGTAAAGGATATGTGGGCAGCGAAGGTGGCGTGGCCTAGCCACATTTACCGACTTACGATCATATGTTGATCACAAGTACTCGCGCGAAAGGCATGGAATAATTTTGGAAGACGACGAAATTCGCGGTCAATGCCTGCTCCGGCTCGGCGTCTCGCGAATATTGGTGTCGCTGGCGGCGGATCGTTTCACGACCGCGGGCGGATCGATCAACTGACCGCGGGCGGATCGATCAACCGACCGCGGGCGGATCGATAAGCCGACCTCGGGCGGATTGCTGCGCAACCGCGGGATTGCTGCGCAACCGCGGCTATCTCGCCTGGGTGAGCAGGATCTTTGCGGCGAAGATCGAGAAGACGCCGGCGAAGGTGTAGTCCATGCCGCGCAGCACTTTCTTGTTGTTCTGCAGCCATGAGGCCAGCCAGTCGGCGGCAAAGACGACGCTGGCGTTGACCGGCATGCCGATCAGGATGAAGCAGAAGCCGAGAAAGAGCAGCTTTTGGGTGACGGCCGGATCGCCGGCGCTGACGAATTGCGGCAGGAAGGTCATAAAGAAGATGATGACCTTCGGGTTCAGAAGATTGACCCAGAAGCCCGAGGAGATGTTGGAAAGTGGCGTGCCCTTCTGCTCCTCGACCTTGGCGACGGTGAGCTTCGAGCCGAAGCGGATAGCCTGCACCGCCAGCCAGAGCAGATAGGCGGCACCGCCGGTCTTCAGAATCAGGAAGGCGGTCGGCGAGGCGGTGATCAGCGCCGAAATGCCGAAAGCGACCAGCATGGTGTGGACGACGATGCCGAGGCTGGTGCCGACGACAACGAAGAGAGCCGCCTTTTTGCCCTGGGCGAGAGCGCGGCTGATCGACAGCGTCATGTCGGGGCCTGGGGTTGCCGCAAGCAGCAGCGTCGCGGCGGCGAAGGCCAGAAGGGTCGGCAGGCTGGGCAGGAAATCCATGACACACTCTGAAGCCGGAAAGGATCTGCGGATCTCTTACCCGGCTTTCAGAAAATTACCAATCAAACCTTCTAGATTCGAATGATTTTAGGCCGACAAAGCCTAAGATCATTCGAAGCTAAGTCAAAGAAGTAGAGCATGATGTCATCCGAAAACCGCGCACACTTTTCGGCATCATGCTCTGGCGCCGATCACTTCTGTTCGAGGAAGGCCTTGAACTTGTCGGCGTAGTCCTTGTGCCAGCGTGACAGCGGCGGACGGTTCTCGATGATATCGCCGGCCGCCCAGGCCATCCGGCGTTCGTCGACCGGACGCGCCACATCATTGTCAGGGCAAAGGATATAGAAATCGCCGCGTTCGAGGCTTTCGACCATGAAATCGACCGTCTGCTCGGCGGTCCAGGCGGCGGCCGGTTTTTCCGCGCGGTCGCCCTTGGTGAGGCCGGTGAACACGAAGCCGGGGATCAGAAGGTGGGCGGAGATCTTTCCGCCTTCGGTGTTGCGAAGCTCGTGCTGCAGCGCTTCGGTAAAGACCTTCACCCCTGATTTGGAGATGTTGTAGGCGGGGTTGCCGGGCGGCGTGGTGATGCCCTGCTTGGAGCCGGTGTTGATGATCAGGCCGGGCTCGCCATGCGACAGCATCTTCGGGCCGAAGGTGCGCGTGCCGTTGATCACACCCATCAGGTTGACGGCGAAGATATTGTCCCAGTTCGCCTGCGGGCTGAAGATCGAGGTTTCCGGGCCGATGCCGGCATTGTTCATCAGCACGTGCACACGGCCGAAACGCTGGAGCACGGCGCGCTCGAGCGCCTCCAGGGATTCCTTGACTGCGACGTCGGTCTCGACCGCCATCACATTTTCCTCGCCGGCAATGGCCTTGAGGTCGTTGGCGGCGTCGGCCAGCCGATCGCCGCCGAGATCGGCAATGGCGACGCTCATGCCGCGTCCGGCGAAATATTTCGCCGCGGCAAGACCGATGCCGGAGGCGCCGCCGGTGATGACGGCAACATTGGACTTCTTGAAAATGTCTTGAATATTCGTCACGGGGGCAACCTCTCCTCGAGCATTTGCGGACGCTGGCGAATATGGGCTCCGCTTTGGCGCTGTCAAACGCTATCGGCACCATCCCGTCGCACTTGGTCTTGCGTCACGCGCCAATCTCGCTAAAAGTGCCGCGACACCGGGTTTTCGCCGGCCTTTTATGCAACGGACCTCATCATCATGGCATCATACAAAGACGTGAAGAAAGTCGTTCTCGCCTATTCCGGCGGCCTCGACACCTCGATCATCCTGAAGTGGCTGCAGACGGAACTCGGCGCCGAAGTCGTCACCTTCACCGCCGATCTCGGCCAGGGCGAAGAGCTGGAGCCGGCGCGCAAGAAGGCCGAGATGCTCGGCATCAAGGAGATCTACATCGAGGATGTGCGCGAAGAATTCGTGCGCGATTTCGTCTTCCCGATGTTCCGCGCCAATGCCGTCTATGAGGGCGTCTACCTGCTCGGCACCTCGATCGCCCGTCCGTTGATTTCCAAGCATCTGATCGATATCGCCAAGAAGACCGGCGCCGATGCGATTGCCCACGGCGCGACCGGCAAGGGCAACGACCAGGTCCGTTTCGAGCTCTCCGCCTATGCCCTGAACCCCGACATCAAGATCATCGCGCCGTGGCGCGACTGGGCGTTCAAGAGCCGCACCGACCTGCTGGCCTTTGCCGAACAGCATCAGATCCCGGTTGCCAAGGACAAGATGGGCGAGGCGCCGTTCTCGGTCGACGCCAACCTTCTGCATTCCTCTTCCGAAGGCAAGGTTCTCGAGGACCCCTCCAAGGAGGCGCCTGAATATGTGCATATGCGCACCATTTCGCCTGAGGCCGCACCCGACAAGGCAACGACCATCAAGGTCGGCTTCGAGAGGGGTGACGCGGTTTCGATCAACGGCGTGCGCATGAGCCCGGCGACGCTCTTGGCTGCGCTCAACAATTACGGACGTGACAACGGCATCGGCCGTCTCGACCTCGTCGAGAACCGCTTTGTCGGCATGAAGTCGCGCGGCGTCTACGAGACACCAGGCGGCACCATCCTGCTTACGGCGCATCGCGCCATCGAATCGATCACGCTCGACCGCGGCGCCGCCCATCTCAAGGACGACATCATGCCGCGTTACGCCGAGCTGATCTATTACGGCTTCTGGTTTTCGCCGGAGCGCGAGATGCTGCAGGCGCTGATCGACAAGAGCCAGGAGCATGTCGAAGGCGAGGTGACGCTGAAGCTCTACAAGGGCAATGTCATGGTCATCGGCCGCGAAAGCGAAAAGTCGCTCTATTCCGACAAACTCGTCACTTTCGAGGACGACCAGGGCGCCTACGACCAGAAGGATGCGGCCGGCTTCATCAAGCTCAATGCGCTGCGCCTGCGCACGCTCGCCAAGCGCAACCTCGTGAAGTAATCACGGTTCGCCTTCGAACCGGATATGAGCCCGCCGGCATCGCCGCGCGGGCTTTTTCGTGGAGTGAGGTGGCAAACACCACCAAACTCTTAGAGCGTTTTGGATGGCTGGATTGCATCAACAACGGACATCGGCTCGGCTTGGATAAACGACCGCTACGGGGCCGGAAGCGGACCGTCCGGTTCTGGCCGCGGAAATCGGAACGAAGACTGGCGGCTTTATGCGCTACGTCGTCAATAGCTGACGTACATTTTCAATGTACGGGGTTCTAGTTTATCTCAAAAACCCACATTTCCACACCTGCGAACTCGGCTGCACTCCCCAATGGCGTGCCTCAGTGCAGTTTCCATGCAAATGCCACGGACGAGCGAAGCAAGTCGACTGCGCTGATGTCCGAATTCGCATCGCAAACCGTGAGTGGAAAAAGACTGAATAACTAGGTGCGTCCACACTTTTCGGATGAAAAAATTGGCAACACGCGATAACGCATCTGTCTAGCCTGGAGATCGTATGAAGCTTGTTGATCCAACCCAGATACTTACCGAGGCGGATGCGCAGGGCCTTCGCCGCGTGGTCGTTGTTACTGCGCTTGGGCTGGAAATGGAGGCAGTTCGAGCACACCTCGCCAATCTCGGTACGATTAAGGGGCGTGACGGCAATTTTCTCGAGTTAGGTCGGTTCTCCGGTACCGGAAATGACTGGCTGGTGGTGGTAGTAGAGAGTGGCGCGGGCAACCTTGAAGCGTCGGGTGCTGTCACTAACGCGCTCGTTACGATCGGTGATGCAGAGCTAATCGTATTTGTCGGGGTTGCTGCGTCCAGAAAACCGAAGGATGCCGGAATCGGAAGTGTACTTGCCGCTACCCACCTCTACTGGCCGTATTCAGGCAAAGAGGCAAAAGCATTCAGTGCGAGGCCGCATTCGATACCGGTTAAGCCCGCCCTTGTTCACCTGGCGCGGAAAATAGCAAGAGATGGTGACTGGCCGACACGAGTGCATGCCCCGGCTGGATTTGCGAAGCCCGGTTCGCCGGACTATCCCGCTCTCTTTCCGCCGAAAGCACTCACTGCCCCTATAGTGTCCGTAGAGGCCGTCGTATCCAACTCAAGGGTTCAGCTCGAGAAGCGGATAACCCAGCATTACGGCGATGCTACTGGGCTGGAGATGGAGGGATACGGTGCCGTCTTTGCGGCAGAGCGAGAAAGCAAACCGCTGATAGTCATCAGAGGTATTTCCGACTTGCGTGAAGGCAAAGAACCCGGACAAGACCTCATCGACCAACCAATCGCGGCGGCGCACGCCAGCGCATTTGCTTTCGAGCTCATCGACGCTTATGGCGCAAGCAATCCACGTCACGGGGAAGTGATGTCAATAACGTCACCGCCACCTTTTCCAGCGAGCTCTCCTGCTGACGTGAAAGGCCAAGAGCAGCCGGAAGGACCTCTTGCGCATGTTGTCCAGGCAGACGCAATACCCGATTGCAATCTCGTCCTTACGTTGAAAGGCCGTGAGGCTGACTATCCGACCGAACGCGTCGAGAGCATCGTAGCCGGCTTGAAGGCACTGACCGGAAACCCGCACATCAGCGTTATCAGGACCAAGGTTGGGTCATTCTCGCTTTTCTTGCGGGTGACCGAAGATGACGTTGAGACGATTAAGAGCGCTGAGACCGCGACGTACCTGCGCAAAGAATTTGGCGTCAACGTCATCTCTGTTCTGCGGGAGGAAGACTACGAACGGGCCACAGAGGATCGAAGAACTCTCGAAATTGCCTCGCGTTCGCTCCTCAACTGGCCGCGCTCACTTCCTGACGGCACGGAGATTTCTAGACCCGAGCTCGAGCAGATTCTTTCGACAATAGAGAGTACCGACAGCAGCACGACCGCGCTGCTCGGACTTCCAGGCTCAGGCAAATCCGCTCTTCTAGCGGCACTGGGCATCGAGCTGCGAAAAAGAAGCATTCCCATATTGGCAATCAAGGCCGACCTGTTGGATCCGTCCGTCGACACAGAGGACGATCTTAAAGACTTCCTCGGACTGTCCAAGCGGCCAAGCGTCATGCTGCGCGAAATTGCCTCGCTTCGTTCGGTCGTGCTGGTCATTGATCAACTTGACGCGCTAGCCACCTACGTCGATCTGTCCACGGGTAGATTGAGCGTCCTCTTGAATCTGGTTCGGCGGCTTGGTGGCGAACGAAATATTCACATCGTGCTTTCGGCACGCTCGTTTGAGTATGAGCACGACACACGGTTAAAAACTGTGCAGGCTGAGAGTATTACGCTTGCCCTTCCGCCTTGGAGCACTGTTCTCAAAATTCTTGAGGAGCACGGTGTGGCGGCAGCTGGCTGGCCACTCGACGCACAAGAGGTTATGCGCACGCCGCAAGCGCTGTCCACCTTCCTGAAACTGGAGCGTCCGGCATCGATTGAGCCCTTTCTCAAGTACCACGAGATGCTGGACTATCTGTGGCGCGAGCGAATTCTCAACCAACCCAATGGACCACAGCTGTCCTCCTTGGCGTCTTCCATCGCCGAAGACATGGCGGAGAAAGAGGCGCTTTGGCTTGCATCGGCCCGCTACGACGGCCAAGCACCAGCACTTGCTTCGCTTGTCGCTAGCGGAGTCCTCGCGTATTTCGGCGGTCCAGGCAGCATTGGCTTCTCACACCAAACCGTCTTCGAGCACGCTCTTGCTCGGGCATTCGCTCAGCAAACTGGAAGCCTGTCCGCATACGTTCTAGAGCGCGAGTCATCGCTCTTCATCAGACCAAAACTGTGGACCTCGCTAGCCTATTTGCGCGGCGTCGAACCCGATACATATCTCGCGGAACTGCGCACGATCTGGGGGGTCGCTACACTTCGCAAACATTTGAGAATCCTGCTGATCGAGTTTCTCGGGCAGCAAAACTCTCCTACCGACTCGGAAGCGGTTCTGTTCGCTGAGGCCCTGAAGTCGGGGCATCGTCGCACAGCGCTGCAAGCAATGATCGGTAGTCAAGGGTGGTTCGAACGGTTCCGCTCAACGATCGCAGAAGCCATGGCCTCTCATAGTGAGGGGAATGTCGCGGCTGGCATTCTCGATGCCGCCTGGAAGTTTGCACCTGCCGATGTCATAGCGCTGATTCAGGAATATTGGCTACCAGATGTAAACCACGACAATGCCATATGGACAGTCATTAAAGGCTGCCCGGCTTGGTCCGAAGACGTCTTAAGGATCGCTGAGGTCGTTGCAAGTCGTTCGACCTTGTCACCATACGCATTTGACGACATGGTTGGGGTGGTAGGTGTTTCACATCCTGACTTAGCGATCAGGCTTGTCGCAAAGAAGCTGTACGCGGAGCTAGATAAAGGGATCGCCGAGTCAGAGCGGCGCACATCGCTGGCGGAGCCAGAGGGAGACGAGACAACCCGAGTTCTCTGGCAAATGAGGAACTCAACTGCAGAGCCGATAACTAGCGTCGTGGAGTCTGATGGCTGGGACAGTCTCGAAGCGTTGGCAGTTGAAAGCCCTTCGCTATTCCTACAGCATCTTTGGCCTTGGTTCACCAAGGTATTCACCGCGCTTCGCCGATTTCTAAAAGCCATGGACGGTCCGGGCTTTGCCATCTCCTATCTGTTGGACCTCCGATTTGAAGGAGAACGTGACGACATCGAGTTGCCTGAGAAATCTATCCTCGGCGCGTTCCGCGTAGCAATGGAGAGTTTCGCAGAGCAGGATCCAGCTGGATTTGAGAAGTGGCTGAGCGAGATCGAGACCGAAGATGCCGTGCCCGCTCAGAGATTGTTTGCTCATGGTCTGGCGAGCCAACCTCAGCGTTTCGCAACTCGTTCGCTCCGGTTCTTTATCGACAATCTAAATCGCCTGCACCTTGGCAATTCTCAGGACATGACGGCAACGGCGGTACGCCTCGTCGGGGCGGTAAGCCCCTATTGGTCAGATGAAGAGCTACAGCAATTTGAAACTGCTGTGCTCAGTTATAGACCCCGACCCAGAGAAGGACTTGATGCCAAGGGCAGGCAATACTTCGACCAGCTCATTCGAAAGCTGAAGCTGCGAGTTCTCTCGGCACTTCCTGAGGAGCGGACGTCAAATGCAGTGAAACGCCACATCACCGAAGAGCGCCGGCGCTTTCCGGACGACCGCACCGGCGCGACCTTCTATGGACCAACCTTTATCGGATCGACCATCGAGGCGAAGAGCCTTGCGCTGGCGAGTGACAAAGACATTGTCAACGCGTTCAAACAATTGCCAGACGCGACTGGTTGGGACAATCCGAAGCATTGGCGCAAGGGCGGAAACATCCAGCTGGCGCGCGAATTCGCGGAGTTCTCCAAAACTAACGCGGAGCGCGCCAAGCGTCTTATCGATCAATTTGAGCCTTCTTACGGGACACGTGCGGCGGGTTACGCCATTGACGCGATGGCTGAGTCTAGTGACCCAGCGGTGGTAATTGACCTGATCAAGGACACCGATGCCCGCGGTTTCGAAGGGGAAGAATTCAGGGGCCGTGCGGCAGGAGCCATCGAACGACTAATCCGGCGAGACTACCCTGTTGACGACGCAACAATCGAGCTGGTGACGGCCTGGCTATCCAGTCCTAATATCGACGAGCCGGACCACGATGGCGATGAAGACGACGACCTCACCAAGCCATCTGACCAAAAAATCTCTTCGGTGCAGGAAGGCGAGAGAGAGGGGAGCGTCTTGTGGGGCATGGGAGGACTCTCGATCCTGCCCCACGGCAACTTTCCCATCATCGAGACTCTGATCCGGATATTTCTTCAGCGGAAGGACCCTGACCGTATCGTAGACCTTTTGACCTCGCAGCTGAAGCGCGATGAAGGACAGCGGATATGGAGCGCTCTACTGCGCTGGTTCGCCTATATCCGACCTACGGACCTCAGTAAGCTCGCAACGCTTATTGACACGCTTTTCAAACGCTACCCCAATTTGTCAACAACACGCGAGGCTGCGATGATGTTGACTCATTCACTATGGACAGTCCCCGACCTCGTCCGCGCAATTGTAGCCGACTGGAAAGCAGCGGAAGCGCCGCTGGTGCGCCAGGCATATGGCGAGCTTATTGCACTCGCGGCGCTCATTCGCCCCGAACTCGACTGGCCGAAACCGATGTTGTCGGATATCATTTCCGAGGGCACAGAAGACGAGCGCGTTGGTGTCGCGTACGCTGCTGTAAATGTCTGGTCGGACCGTGAGTCGCGATCGGCCGCGGCTTCGTCGCAGATACTTCAGCAGCTAGCGCCAATCGCGACACCCAAAATCTGGCACGCGATCCTCGACTTGTTTAGGCTAGTCGATGAAATCGAGCCGGACGAAAATTGGACACCACTACTCTCCATTCTTGCCGATAATCTGAAAGGGGCGAGCAGCCGAGAGTCCACCTTCATCGTGGATCGTCTTCAAACGCTATTACCGCATCAAGCTCTACTGGTTGGCAGGATCGCCACGGCCCTCGTCGAAAAGTGGCGCAGCGATCTCGGGGATATCCGGACTGGGACGTCTGCAGTCGCTCCCGATTTTGTCGACATAGCGGTGACGCTTCATCGGCTTGGACCCAGCACTCGCAACATCGGCACAACTCTTTTTGAGGAACTGCTTGAGGTGAATGCCTATTCTGCGCGGGCGACGCTCGATCAGATTGACAACCGTTTCAGGGGGGCTGCGTCCCCGCAATCAAGACGGCTGCCAAGGCGAAACCGGAGATCCCGGCGCACTCCTAGAACGACTTCAGGTTAACAGTATCCATGACTAACCAGCACACGGGCCGTCGCCTCATTGTGATGGGAAGTCAAGCCTTGTCGCTTCACTCGCCGGATGGCTGATGTGTTGCCTACGATCTGGTCAAGTCGGCCTTTGCAGTGAACAAGCGGTCCTGCTTGGTCGCTCAAATGACCGCTTTCGGAAACGGCCATGGCGGGCTCTACGACCGATAAGAGGGCGCAAAGCAGCCGCATCCTTCAACAACGAACAGATGTCCGCCTCGAGCCGAAAGCCGCCTCCGGTAGCGTTTGCTACCTGATCCCACTCTTCATGGCAGTACACTACCCTTGACGAACACCCGGGATCGCTTAGTCTGCTGCAATCATCCTCCGGAGCATTTCCATGACGCAGTCTTTGCTCTTCGGCGCCTTTCTGGCGGCGCTCTTCTACGTGCTCATTCCGGGACCCGCCTTCCTGCAGCTGCTCGGCATCGGCGCCGGGCAGGGGCGCAAGGCCGGCGCCTTCTTCATGATGGGGCATCTGGTCGGGGATCTCATCTGGTCGTCGTTGGCGCTGATCGCGATCGTCGGCGCAAAGACGATCGGAACCTTCGTCTTCGATCTGCTCGGCCTTGCCTGCGGTCTCTACCTCGCCTGGATCGGCTGGAGCGCCGTCAATGCCAAGCCGAAGGCGGAAGGGCAGGCGCTTGTCGTGGTCGAGCGGCCGTTTCGCCGCGGTCTGATCTTCGGCGTCACCAATCCGAAGGGTTATCCGGTGGCGCTCGCCACCTTCACAGCACTGGTTGCCGGCTCGGCCGGCGCGCTCGATTTCGAGGCGTTGCCGGTGCTGCTCGGCGTGTCCTTCGTCGGCTTCGTGACTGCCGACATCATCCTGATCGGCATCATCGGCGCCGGTACTGTGCGGCGCTTCTATCGCGCCCATGAGCGGCTGATCGTGCGCTGCTCCGGCGTGCTTTTCATGGGATTTGCCGCCCAGGCGCTCTGGCACGCAACACCCGGCCTGCTCGGCTGGCGCAAGGCCTGATTAAAGCGCGTCGCGCCAAACTTGAATCATGCGACGCGGTTGTCTTTGTCGTTATGCATGTCGCTATCCCAAAACCGCTGCGCACTTTTGGGCGTCATGCATGAGATCAGCCATCCAGGAAATTGACGATCGATTTTAGCGTCTGGACCTCGTCAGCATCGCCGATCGACATGGCGACCTGCAGCTGGTTCTTGTAATAATCGAAAAAATTGAAGCTGGTGCCGTCGGTGACGCTGGAGAGATCGACGATGTTGCCGAGCGGATCGATCGCATGCATCGGCAGCGGTTCGGAGATCGCGGCGTAGGTATTCTGATCGATCAGGCCGCTATCGAAACTCTGGCGTGCGTAATTGCGCAGCTCTCCAGGGCTGACCGCGGTGAAATCCGGGCCTTCGCCAACTTCGTCTTCGATCTGGAACGAGGCCGGGGCGACAGCTCTGGTCTCGATTTCAATATCAGAGGTCTTCGAACTTTTTGCGTTATTAGGATTGTTTTTAAAAAGCAAACTCTGAGAAGACCGCACAGAAAAAATTTCCATGGCGCATGTCCCCTTACAAGAAGAACATCGGAAAACTAGCGCCTGCGCGTGATTCGCGTCAATCGTTAACGATTGGTTAATTTTCACGTATCAATTGTTGTCCACCAGATTTGGCTGGCGCCCGCAAAATTCGGCAGGCGAGGCAAAAGGTCCTTACCGTCAACATACCAATTCTACGACAGCCCTCCTATATTGACGATCCATCTGCATGCCAAAAGGAATTCTCCGATGCCTTCTCCACATGATTTCAATCCGGCGCTGGTGACCTGGGACGGTCTTCACGGCCTGCCGCGTTTCGATGCCCTTGATGACGGTGATTTTGCCGCCGCTTTCGAAGCCGCGCTTGCCGGGCATGAAAGGGAGATCGATGAGATTGCCGGAAACGACGATGCGCCGACATTCGAGAATACGGTCGTGGCGCTGGAGATTGCCGGCGATGCACTGTCGCGCGTTTCGGCGCTGTTCTGGAACAAGGCGGGCGCCCATACCAATGATGTGATCCAGGCGCTGGAGCGGGAGATCTCGCCGAAGATGTCGCGCCACTATTCGAAGATCGGGATGAATGCCGCGCTTTTTGCCCGCATCGACACGCTCTGGGAGAGCCGCGACAGCCTGGGCCTGACGCTCGAACAGACACGGGTGCTGGAACGCCACTGGAAAGGCTTCGTCAAATCGGGCGCCAAGCTTGAAAAGGCCGAGCAGGAAAAACTCGCCGCGATCAATGAAAAGCTTGCCGGCCTCGGGACGCAATTCGGCCAGAACGTGCTGGCCGACGAGAAAGCCTGGGCATTGGTCCTTTCGGACAACGCCGAGCTCGAGGGCCTGCCGGAATTCCTTCGTGACGCGATGGCGGGGGCAGCGCGCGAACGCGGCGAGGAGGGCAAATATGCGGTGACGCTGTCACGCTCGATCATCGAGCCGTTCCTCACATTCTCGGAGCGCCGCGATCTGCGCGAGCAGGCTTTCAAGGCGTGGGTGGCGCGCGGTGAAAATGATGGTGAGACGGACAATCGCGCTGTCATCAGGGAAACGCTGGCGCTGCGCCATCAGGTGGCGACGCTGCTTGGCTACGGCAATTTCGCCGAGCTGAAGCTCGACAATACGATGGCGAAGACGGCGGAAGCCGTAAACGGCCTGCTGAGGGCCGTCTGGGCGCGGGCGGTGAAACGCGCCGGCGAGGAGGAGGCCGATATTGCGGCGCTGATCGCCGAGGAGGGCCGGAACCACGAGGTCATGCCCTGGGACTGGCGCCACTATGCCGAAAAGATCCGGGCGCGGAAGTTCGATTTCTCCGAGGCCGAGCTCAAGCCCTACCTGCAGCTCGAGAAGATTATCGAAGCCTGCTTCGACGTCGCCGGACGGCTGT
The DNA here is from genome assembly GCF_012349115.1 of Rhizobium ruizarguesonis. Classification (GTDB taxonomy): domain Bacteria; phylum Pseudomonadota; class Alphaproteobacteria; order Rhizobiales; family Rhizobiaceae; genus Rhizobium; species Rhizobium ruizarguesonis. The sequence continues at coordinate 72,798 of NZ_PQIG01000035.1, read as the reverse complement.
TCGGCATCCGGGCCGTCGAGAAGAAGGGCGTGGCCGCCTATCACCCTGACGTTAGGGCGTTCGAAATCAGGGACCGCGAAGACAAGCTCGTCGCCCTGTTCCTCGGCGATTATTTTGCCCGCAGCTCGAAACGATCAGGCGCCTGGATGAGCTCGCTGCAATCGCAGCACCGGCTGGAGCTGAAGAACGGCCGCCATGGCGAATTGCCGATCATCTATAATGTCTGCAACTTCGCCAAGCCGGCGGAAGGCAAGCCGGCGCTGCTGTCGCTCGACGATGCCCGTACGCTGTTCCACGAATTCGGCCATGCGCTGCACGGCATGCTTTCGAACGTCACCTATCCCTCGGTTGCGGGCACCGGCGTCTCTCGCGATTTCGTCGAACTGCCGTCGCAGCTCTATGAGCACTGGTTGACGGTGCCCGCTATCCTGAAGCGTTACGCCGTGCATGTCGAAACCGGCGAGCCGATGCCGCAGGCCCTGCTCGAGAAGGTGCTTGCCGCCCGGACCTTCAATGCCGGCTTCAATACCGTCGAGTTCACCTCGTCGGCGCTGGTCGACATGGCGTTTCACACGAGAACGGCCGTCGAGGACCCGATGGCGGTGCAGGCCGAGGTACTGGCCGAGATCGGCATGCCGAAGTCGATCGTCATGCGCCATGCGACGCCGCACTTCCAGCACATCTTTTCCGGCGGCTATTCGGCCGGCTATTACTCCTACATGTGGTCGGAGGTGCTCGACGCCGACGCCTTTGCCGCCTTCGAGGAGACGGGAGACGCCTTCAACGGCGAGATGGCGCGTAAGCTCAAGGAGAATATCTATTCGGTCGGCGGCTCGGTCGATCCGGAGGACGCCTACAAGGCCTTCCGCGGCAAGCTGCCGAGCCCGGATGCAATGCTTGTCAAAAAGGGACTTTCGACCTTCGAGGAATTGACAGGCAGCGACGCCTAAGACAATTTGATGACATGCCATGATGCGGCGGGGCGACAGCCTTGCCGCAGCTTTTGCGCGTTCCCCCCTTTCGCAAACGCAAAAAAAACTGTATGGACGCCCCAAACTAATAGGCGCGTCCTCTAGAGCGTGCGCCCCAGCCTCAGAGATTTCACATATGTCACTTCGCAATATCGCGATCATCGCGCACGTTGACCATGGCAAAACGACCCTGGTGGATGAGCTTCTCAAGCAGTCCGGCTCGTTCCGCGAAAATCAGCGTGTCGCTGAACGCGTGATGGACTCGAACGATCTCGAAAAGGAACGCGGCATCACCATTCTCGCCAAGGCGACCTCGGTGGAATGGAAGGGTGTCCGCATCAACATCGTCGACACCCCCGGCCACGCCGACTTCGGCGGTGAGGTCGAGCGCATTCTCTCGATGGTGGATGGCGCGATCGTTCTCGTCGACTCCTCTGAAGGCCCGATGCCGCAGACGAAGTTCGTTGTCTCCAAGGCCTTGAAGGTCGGTCTTCGTCCGATTGTCGCGATCAACAAGATCGACCGTCCGGATGGCCGCCACGAAGAAGTCATCAACGAAGTCTTCGACCTCTTTGCGAACCTCGACGCGACCGACGAGCAGCTCGACTTCCCGATCCTCTACGGTTCCGGCCGCGACGGCTGGATGAACGTCAATCCGGAAGGTCCGAAGGATCAGGGTCTTACGCCGCTTCTCGACCTGGTGCTCAAGCATGTTCCGGAGCCGACCGTCCACGAAGGTCCGTTCACGATGATCGGCACGATCCTCGAAGCCAACCCCTTCCTCGGTCGCATCATCACCGGTCGTATCAATTCCGGTTCCATCAAGCCGAACCAGGCAGTGAAGGTTCTCCACGCCGACGGCAAGACGATCGAAACCGGCCGTATTTCCAAGATCCTCGCCTTCCGCGGCATCGAGCGCACGGCGATCGAAGAAGCGCATCAGGGCGATATTGTCGCGATCGCCGGCCTTTCCAAGGGCACGGTCGCCGACACCTTCTGCGATCCCTCGATCACCGAGCCGCTGCAGGCGCAGCCGATCGATCCGCCGACTGTCACCATGTCCTTCATCGTCAACGACAGCCCGCTGGCCGGCACCGAAGGCGACAAGGTGACGAGCCGCGTCATCCGCGACCGTCTCTTCAAGGAAGCGGAAGGCAACGTCGCCCTGAAGATCGAAGAAGCCGAAGGCAAGGATTCGTTCTACGTGTCCGGCCGTGGCGAACTTCAGCTCGCCGTTCTCATCGAGACCATGCGTCGCGAAGGCTTCGAGCTTGCCGTGTCGCGTCCGCGCGTCGTGATGCACAAGGACGAAAGCGGCCAGCTTCTGGAGCCGGTCGAAGAGGTCGTCATCGACGTCGACGAAGAACATTCCGGTGTCGTCGTGCAGAAGATGTCCGAGCGCAAGGCCGAAATGGTCGAGCTGCGTCCGTCGGGCGGCAACCGTCTTCGCCTGCGTTTCTACGCACCGACCCGTGGCCTGATCGGCTACCAGTCGGAGCTGCTGACGGATACGCGCGGCACGGCGATCATGAACCGCCTGTTCCACGACTACCAGCCCTACAAGGGTGTGATCGGTGGCCGCGTCAACGGCGTGCTGCTCGCCAACGCTCCCGGCGAAGCCGTCGCCTATGCGATGTTCAACCTGGAAGATCGCGGCCCGATGATCATCGAGCCGGGCGAAAAGGTCTATGCCGGCATGATCATCGGCATCCATTCGCGTGACAACGATCTTGAAGTCAACGTCCTGAAGGGCAAGCAGCTCACCAACATCCGCGCCGCCGGCAAGGACGAAGCGGTGAAGCTGACGCCGCCGATCCGCATGACGCTTGATCGCGCTCTCTCCTGGATCCAGGATGACGAGTTGATGGAAGTGACACCGAAGAATATTCGTCTGCGCAAGATGTATCTCGACGCAAACGATCGCAAGCGTTTCGAAAAGTCGAAGGCCGCCCTCTGAGAGCCTAGAGCGCGTCGCAATCTTTCAGAAAACCTTAGAAACCCCGGCCTTCGCGCCGGGGTTTTTTATTGTGCGCCGCGTCGATTCCATCTTGTGACAATCGTTAAAAAAGCGTTAACTTTTGATTGTCGTCCACATATCAAGTCTGTGGGCAATCGATCACAATGCCCCTGTGCATATGGTTAATTGCCCTCGGCGGGACCAGAGTAAACGTTATGAAGACGTTGTCGATCGATGTCCGGCGGGCCGAGCCGCAAGATGCCCGAGCCATATCGGAAACACACAGGCTTGCCTGGCAACACACCTACGCCGGCATCATTCCGCATCGCGCGCTGACGCAGATGATCGAGCGGCGCGGCGAAAGCTGGTGGCGCAAGGCGACGCGCGGACCGGCAACGCTGCTGGTTCTCGATGTTGCCGGAACAGTTGCCGGCTACGCGACACTCGGCCTCAATCGCGCCCGCGCTCTGCCGCAGGAAGGCGAGATTTACGAGCTTTATCTTCGGCCTGAGTATCAGGGCATCGGCCTCGGCAGGATGCTGTTCGGCGAGGCGCGCCGGCTCTTGAAGTCGCTCGGCTGCAACGGGCTGGTTGTCTGGTGCCTCGAGGAAAACGAGAACGCCAGTGACTTCTACCGCAATCATGGCGGCGTCGATTTCTGCGAAGGCATGGAAAGTTTCGACCACAGGCAATTGAAGAAGATCGGCTTCATCTGGAGCTGAGCGGCCTGCTGCATCATTCCCTAAATTATGCACTTCAAAATGCTGCAGAGTCTTTTGCGCGTCTGAAAAAATGCGCGGCGCTGGAGTCAGCGTACGACTATCTCCTATTAGAAACTTTTGATGTGAATGTGCGCCGGTGCAGTTAAGCATTGACGCTCTGCCATGTTGCGTTGCCACATGAAACTGATTATCTGGCTGCCAGCAAATTCAACCTCGCGGGAGTTTCTTATGCGCATCGACGCCATTTCAATCGGTAACAATCCACCTGAGGACGTCAACGTTATCGTCGAGGTTCCGGTCGGCGGCCATCCCATCAAGTATGAGATGGACAAGGAAGCCGGCACGCTGGTGGTCGATCGTTTCCTCTATACGCCGATGACCTATCCGGGCAATTATGGTTTCGTGCCGCACACACTGTCGGAAGACGGCGACCCGATCGACGTACTGATCGCCAGCACCCGCCCGCTGGTTCCCGGCTGCGTCATCAATGTGCGTCCGATCGGCGTCCTGAAGATGGAAGACAATTCCGGCAAGGACGAGAAGATCATCGCCGTGCCGTCGCCGAAGCTGACGCTGCGCTATGAGAAGGTGAAGGACTACACCGATCTTCCCGAGATCACCCTGAAGCAGATCGAGCACTTCTTCGAGCACTACAAGGATCTGGAGCCCGGCAAGTGGGTGAAGATCTTCGGCTGGGGCGACTCCAAGGAAGCCGGCGAACTCATCCTCGAAGCCGTCGAGCGCGCCAAGAAGAAAGGCTGATTGTTCAGCCTAAAAATATCTCGAGCTTTTTTACCAAATCCTCCGGATCGCCGTCGATTCGGAGGATTTTTTTGCGCGCGGTCTCACCCGAGACGAGACTGATGCTGGATTTGGGAATGCGCAGGGATTTTGCGATCAAAAGGATGAGTGCCTTGTTGGCCTTGCCTTTTTCGGGCACGGCGGTGACGCGTGCCTTCAGCAACGCTTCACCCTCGCCGTCGGCCTCAATGCCATCGATCGCGTCACGCCCGCCATTCGGCGTCAGCCGGACGGCGAGGCGCAGATGGTCATCGAAAAGGCTCCAGGGACGGCTCAAGCGACCAGCGGGTACAGCGTGGTCCAGAGCAGGGTGCGCAGGAAGAAGATGATCAGCAGCAGGATGATCGGCGAAATGTCGATGCCGCCAAGGTTCGGCAGCAGGCGACGGATCGGCTTCAGCACCGGTTCGGTGACATTATAGAGGAATGTGCCGACCGAATTGACGAACTGATTGCTGGAATTGATAACATTGAAGGCATAGAGCCAGGAAAAAACGGCACTGGCAATCAGGATCCAGGTGTAAATATTCAAAGCCAAATCAATGGTTTGAAACAGCGCAAACATCATCGTCTCCAATTCGTTGTTGACAGACATGTAGACATTGGCGACTAAACGGGCAAGTGCCGTGTGGAAACGCGCGGTGAATCATGGGGCGGCTTTGCAGCTATTCCGGCGCCCGTCTCCTCGGAAAACCTCCATGTCGTTTTCGCCCACCGGAGACCGTTTTGCCGCGTTCCGGCATTCGTCCTACACGCGTTTCTTCTTCGCGCGCTTCCTGCTTTCCTTCTCGCAGCAGATCGTCAGCGTCGCCGTCGGCTGGCAGATGTACGACCAGACGGGCAGCGCGATCTATCTCGGTTTGATCGGTCTCGTGCAGTTCCTGCCGTCGCTGCTGCTCATCCTGGTCACCGGTTCGGTGGCCGACCGGTACAATCGCCGGGCGATTGCCGCACTCTGCTCGCTGGTGAGCGCACTCTGCACGCTGGCGCTGCTGGTCATGACTGTCATGGGGACCTTCACGCCCTTGCCTGTTTTCGCGGTGCTTTTGATCTTCGGCATCGAACGCGCCTTCATGTCGCCGGCGGTGCAGTCGCTGGCACCCAATCTCGTGCCGGAGCAGGATCTTTCCAATGCCATCGCCTGGAATTCGTCGTCCTGGCAGCTTGCGGCAATCACCGGCCCGGTGCTTGGCGGTCTGCTCTACGGCGTCAGCGCGACGACCGCCTATACGGTGGCGGTGATCTTTTCCGTGCTCGGTGCGGCCCTTCTCTACATGATCCCGAAACCGGTGCAGAAGACGACGGGCGAAACCAAGAGCTGGGCGATGATCCTCGGCGGCTTCAGTTTCATCCGCGCCGAAAAGGTGGTGCTCGGAGCGATCTCCCTCGACCTCTTTGCCGTGCTGCTCGGCGGCGCGACGGCGCTGATGCCGATCTTCGCACGTGACATCCTCACCCTCGGCCCCTGGGGCCTCGGACTGCTGCGCGCCGCACCGGGACTTGGCGCCATCGTCATGGCGATTTTCCTTGCCGCCTATCCGCTCAAACATCGCGCCGGCATCTACATGTTCATCGGCGTCGCCCTGTTCGGCGTCGGAACGATCATCTTCGGCGTCTCGACCAATACCGAGGTCTCGATCGCGGCGCTGGCGCTGATGGGGGCGGCCGACATGGTGTCGGTCTATGTCCGCGAGAGCCTGATTGCGCTCTGGACGCCGGACCAGCTGCGCGGCCGTGTCAATGCGGTCAACATGGTCTTCGTCGGCGCTTCGAACGAGCTCGGGGAATTCAGGGCGGGCACGATGGCGGCGCTCTTCGGCGCGGTGCCGGCGGTCGTCATCGGCGGGATCGGAACGCTTGTCGTGGCGGCGATCTGGGCGTCGAGTTTCCCCAAACTGCGCGGGATCGATACGCTGGACGCGCCCACTGTATCGTCGGAATCGATTTAGAAACCGATTATGCGCGAAGAGCGATAGAGGACGCCGCCTTCGCCGTCTTTCCCTCGAAGACGATGTCGAGGAATTCGGTGAGCCAGGCTCTCAGCGGCGCATCGAACAGCATGCGGCCTTCGAGATGTTCGCGGCCCTGCTGGGCGTTCGGCAAGATGAAGCGATGGGCGCCATGCACGACCCAGCGATGCATCATCACCCGGGTCAGTTCGGCATGGAACTGCAGCCCCCAGGCGTTGTCGTCGTAGCGGAAGGCCTGGTTCGGATAGGCATCGCCTTCGGCCAGCAGGTCGGCGCCGCGCGGCAGCTCGAAGCCCTCGCGGTGGAAATGATAGACCATCCTCGGCCAGTGCATCAGCAGGCGGCCCTTCTCGGTCGGGTGCAGCGGATACCAGCCGATCTCCGTAGATCCGTCGGCATTCGGCTGCACCTTGCCACCGAGATGATGCACCAGCATCTGCGCGCCGAGGCAGATACCGAGGTAGGGGCGCTTTTCCCGGAGCGGAACGTTGATCCAGTCGATCTCCTTCTTGACGAAGTCATCGGGATCGTTGGCACTCATCGGCCCGCCGAAGACGACGGCGCCGGCATGGTCTTTAAGCGTTGTCGGAAGCGACTGACCCAGAACCGGTCGACGGATATCGAGGCGGTAGCCCTTTTCGACGAGCAATTGGCCGACACGGCCGGGGCTCGACCGTTCCTGATGCAGGACGATGAGGATCGGGCGCCCGTCGCGGTTCGGGTTTTGCTCAGTCGGTATCATCTTGCGCAACCTGGACGTCTGTCACCCTGGCGGCGGCCTCCTGCCGCTTCTGGATGCGCTCGCGCGAGGAGACGCCGAGCAGATCGGCGATACGCCAGATCACATGGTCTTCCATCTCGCTGCGTTCGCCATCGGCATAGACGATGTCCCAGAGGACGCCGATCAGCTCCAGCCGTTGCTCGGTATTGAGATGACGTTTCAGGTCGGCGGTGAAGCGATAATAGTCGACGGCGGAGCTTTCGGCCTCAAGGCCGGCTGCTATCAGAGCATCGAGCTGTTTGCCGTCGAGTGCATACTGCTCCTTCAGGAGCTTGCGCAGCCGCTTCTTCTCGCTGGCTTTGATCTGACCGTCGGCCTCCATGACCTGCATGCAGAGCGCTGCCACTGCGATGCGCGGATCATCAGGGGCAAAACCTTTCTTCGGGTGGTCGGCGGTGAGATTTTGGAAGAATGCCTGAAAGCGTTCGAACATGCGGTTTGCGTTCCATTTCAGAAAAGGCGGAGCCGTGTCTTGGGTTCCGGTTCCACCCTGGGATCGCGAACGCCGGGATCATCCGGCAGTCCGCCAAAGAAAGGTTTCGCCTCGCTCGGCGCGGGCGCTTTATCGCCCGCGGCCGGTTCGACGGGTTTCGGTTTTGACGATGTCGGTGCCGGTGCCGGTGCCGGCGTGGGGCGCACAGCCTCGGCAATCGTCGCGGCGCGTTCCAGCTCGATGATGCGATGGTCGTTGACGGGGCTTTCCGGCCTGACGTCACGCAGCGGCGGCAATGTCTTCAAAGCCGTTTCGATCGAGGCCGGCGCCGAACCGTCTTCGAGCGGACCCTCGATCTGGCCGAAGGGCGCCTTCCATTCGAAGGCGTCGAGACGGCCGGTCACGGGCGATACCGGCAGCCATTTGTCCGACACGAAGCCGTCTGCCACCCAGGCCGGATCGCGCGGCGCCTTGAGCGCCTGGGCCAGCCAATGGCGCACGCGGCCCTGGTCGCCGGTCTCGGCTTCTTCGATGTCGGCCAGCAGCAGGTAGGCGGCTTCACGCGGCTGCATGCGGGCCGCCGCTTCCGCTTTGGCGCGCGCCTTGGCGAATTCCTGCGCGTCGAGGGCTGCCTGGGCGACGACAAGAAGGGATTCGACATTGTTCGGGCGCTGCCCTTCCAGCCGCTCGGCGCGCTTCAGCCGGTCGAGCGTGGAATCGCCGCTGCGGGCCCTGACATAGGCTTGGCCGATCTCGGGATGAGGTGCCGATTTCCATGCCTGTTCGAGGATCGAGGCGGCCTTGCGCACGCCGCCTTCGCGAAACAGCGCCTTTGCGGCAATGAGGGCTGCCGGAATGAAATCGGCGGCAAGCTTCAGCGCCTGCAGGGCGTCGTCGCGGGCACCGGTCGGGTTGCTTTCCAGCTTCTCGCCGGCGCGCGCCGTCAGGAGGACGGCGTGCAGACGGTTGGCTTCGGCCTTTTCGACGACGCGCGCGGCCTTCTGCTGTTCGAGCAAGCGGATCGCATCGTCCCAGCGGCCGGCCTGGCTGCGATATTCGAGCGTCGCCTGTGCGGCCCAGGGAAGATAGGGCGCGTTGTCGGCAGCCTTTTCGGCATATTGGCGGGCGGCCTCGTTGGCCCCAAGACGGCGGGCTTCCAGATAGAGACCGCGCAGACCGAGCTCGCGGGTCTCGGGATCGTTGGCCATGGCCTCGAACTTGGCGCGCGCTTCGTCATGGCGACCTTCGATCAGGGCGGCCTGGGCCTCGAGCAGGTTGATCAGCGGTTCCTGATCGGCGCGGATGAGGCCACGCGAGCGGGCAGCCATCTTGCGGGCGAGCAGCGCATTGCCGGCGCCGGCGGCAATCAGGCCGGTCGACAGCGCCTGATAACCGCGATCCCGCTTGCGGGCGCGGAAATAACGGGTCACCGAATGCGGCGAGGTCCAGACGAGACGGACGAACCACCAGGCGATCATCACGGCGGCAATGAGAGCGATGATCGCGCTGGCGGCGACGATCAGCGTCGTCTGGTAGATCTGGCCCTCCCAGATCAGCGAGAGGTCGCCGGGACGATCGGCAAGCCAGGAGAAGCCATAGGCGAGAAGCAACACGAAGAGGGCGAAGACGACAAGGCGGATCAGCATGGTCTTATCCTTCCTTGCCGGTGCCGGAAACCGCTTTCGACAGCGCCCCGCCGACCAGTTCCTCGACGCGGATGCGCGCTTCGAGCGATTGCTTGAAGGCGGCGGAGGCCTGTTTGCCGAGAGCCGGCAGGTTGTTCCATTCGGCAGATGCGCCGGGCAGGTCGCCGCTCTTCACCTTCTCCTCCATGCGGGCGGCAATGGCTTCGACGCTTTCGCCCTCGATATTGCCAACGGGACGGACACTCACCAGCGACTTGGCGCTCGACATCAGCCGGTCCGACCAGCTTTGGTTCGGGTCCGGCTGGTTGACGGCTTCGACGATCGCGGTGGCGACATCGGGAACTTCGCGCACCAGCTCGGTGCGTGAGGGAATGCCGGTTTCGGCAAAGGCTCTAAGGTCGGCGACGGCCGGATCGTCGGGTGCGACGCTGGCGAAGGTGTCGAGTTCGGCCAGGAAAGGACCACCGCGATCGATCGCCGCCTTCAGGGCGGCAGCGGCGATCGCCCGGGCAACGGCGACGTCCTCGCGCGGCTCGTTCAGCTTCTTTTCGGCCTCTTCGAGGCGCTTGGCGATATCGGCGCCGCTCGTCGTCTGCTGCTCGGATGATTGGGTAAGCGTTGAGCGCAGCTGGTCGACCTGACCGGTCAGTTCCGCAATCTTCTGGTTGAGTGCCTCGACGTTACCCGAATCGGCCGGTGCGGCGACTGCGGGGGCCTTCGCAGCCGTTTCCAGCGCAGCGACGCGCTTCTCGAGCTCACCATTATCCGCGCTCGCCGGATTGGCGGCAAGGTTGGCGATGGTCTGTTTCAGGCCGTCGATCTCACCGGCAAGATCGGCAGTCTCCGGCGAGGTCGTCTGCGGCACGGCGGAGCCCGGGAGGTAACCCGCATACTGGATAGCGCCGGCGCCAAGCAGCGCCACGAGGCCGCCGACGATGCCGGCGGCAATGAGACCGGAGGTGGCGGCGCTCTTCGGCGCAGGCTGTTCGGGAGGAGGGGTGAAGGAGGGTTCTGGAGCTGCCGGTTCCTCCTCCGGCGCATCCATCACAGGCTTTTCTTCATCTTCGGCATGCGATGCAGGCTCGGTTTCGGGCGGCAGGCCGGCATCGGCGGCGGCGGTGCTGTCGGCGTCGGCAGTTTCATTGTCTACCGGTTTTTCGGTATCGGCTGCAGAGGCGAATTCCTGTGCATCGAGGTCGATCGTGACCGGCTCGTCGGCGCTCTTCGAATGGCGTGGCGGGTTTCCCGATACCATGAGGTCCTCTTTATTCTGCATTGCAACGAAACTAGACAGTGATGCCAGTTAAGGGAAGAGGTTAGATCAAATTTGGGCGGGTGGAGCCTCAAAGCAGCGACAAAAGGCTTTGCTCATCCGTCATCGGTGAAATCGTTACGGCTTTTTTCAGAGCCGTCGGGATGGCCTCCGCCACTGCCTCGCTAAGGCAGAGAAAGCGGATTCCGCTGTGTTCCGGCACGGCTGATCGCAGTTCCGGCACACGAAAGAAATCCTCGGCCGTCTGCCGGGAATAGAAGAGAATGGCCTCAGGACGAGACCTTGAGAAAATCGCTTCGATCTCGGCCGGGCCGGGAACGATCGGCTGCATGCGATAGCATTCGGCGATAGAAAAGCGGATGCCGAGTTCGCGCAATCCTGCTTCGAAAGTTTCGGCGCGGGGCCAGCCGGCAAGATAAAGCAACCCGTCCGCTCCCTGCGTCGCGACGAGATCGGCGAGATCGCGGCCGTTGCCCTGGGATGAGGCGACCGATCGGAAGCCGAGGCTGCGCGCTTCTTCCGCGGTCGTTTCGCCGACCGCGAAAAGCGGGCGGGCGAGATGCGGACGAAGTTTTTCGCCGAGCGCGGAGAGGACCCTGATGGCTTCGGCGCTGGTCACGGCGATAGCGCCGCTGGTGGTTGCAAGCGCGGCTAGGGCGGCGGCGCTGTCGTGCAGCGGCTGACGCAGCGGCAGCAGCAGGGGCTCGTGGCCCATATCGCGCAAACGTTGTGCGGTTCTCGTCGCCGAATGCGCAGGGCGGGTGACGAGCACACGCATGGCCGCTTCAGTGCCAGTCGTCGAAAAAGGCGCTGCCGGCTCTTGCGCGCACGTCCTGGCCGGCGCGGGTGCCGAGCGCTGCCGCATCGCGGCGGTGGCCGTCGGTCGTCACCGCATGCTGGTTGCGGCCGTCGGGAGTGATGATGAGACCGGAGAACCGGATCAGGTCGCCTTCGCAGACGGCATAACCACCGATCGGCGTGCGGCAGGAGCCGTCGAGTGCTGCGAGGAAGGCACGTTCGCAGGAGACTGTGTCGAAGGTCGTGATATCGTTGACCGGCGCCAGCAGATCGTCGATCCTGGCATCGCCGATGCGGCTTTCGATGCAGATCGCCCCCTGCGCCGGCGCCGGCGGGAAGGTGTCGGGATCGAGGATATCGGTCAGTACGTCGACCTTGCCGAGGCGTTTCAGGCCGGCAAGCGCCAGCAGGGTCGCATCAACCTCGCCCTCTTCGAGCTTGCGCAGGCGCGTTTCGACCAGGCCGCGGAAGGTGATGACGTTGATGTCAGGCCGCATGCGGCGGATCAGCGCCTGGCGGCGGAGCGATGAGGAACCGACGGTGGCGCCATGCGGCAGGTCGATCAGTTTGCGCGCGGTGCGGCCGATGACGGCGTCGCGGATATCTTCACGCGGCAGGTAGGCGGAGAGATAAAGCCCCTCAGGCAGCTTCGTCGCCACGTCCTTGGCGGAATGCACGGCGAAATCCAGCTCGCCGGCGGTAAGCTTCTGTTCAAGTTCCTCGGTGAACAGGCCCTTGCCGCCGATCTCGGCCAGCGACCGGTCGGTGATGCGGTCGCCCTTGGTCGTCAGCACGACGATCTCGAACATGTCCTCGGGCAGATGATGCGCCGCCATCAGCCTGTCGCGGGCCTCATGCGCCTGGGCAAGCGCCAGCGGGCTGCCCCGCGTGCCGATCCGGAAAGGTTTTGTTTGCATCCGCTCTATTCCGTTGTTACCGGAGTTCTCGTAAACGGGTTTCCATCCCATCGCAATCAACGAACAGGCTTCATGGTTCCCTTTCTGCGCATCCTTGGCATCGAAACGAGCTGCGATGAGACCGCCGCCGCGGTCGTTGAGCGCGATGCTGAGGGGCGTTCCAACGTGCTGTCGGACGTGGTGCTTTCCCAGCTCGACGAGCATAGCGCCTATGGCGGCGTGGTGCCAGAGATCGCCGCACGCGCCCATGTCGAGGCGCTGGACGAGCTGATCGAGGAGGCGCTGAAGCGCGCCAACGTGTCGCTCAACGATGTCGACGCCATCGCCGCCACGTCGGGGCCGGGGCTGATCGGCGGGCTGCTTGTGGGGTTGATGACCGGCAAGGCGATCGCCAGAGCCGCCGGCAAGCCGCTCTATGCGATCAACCATCTTGAAGGCCATGCGCTGACGGCGCGGTTGACGGACGGGCTGTCCTTTCCCTATCTGATGCTGCTGGTTTCCGGCGGCCATACCCAGCTCATCCTGGTGCGCGGCGTCGGGCAGTATGAGCGCTGGGGCACGACGATCGACGATGCGCTCGGCGAAGCCTTCGACAAGACGGCAAAGCTGCTCGGCCTGCCTTATCCCGGCGGGCCGGCGGTGGAGCGGATGGCGCGGGACGGCAATTCCGATCGCTTCGACTTTCCGCGGCCGCTGGTCGGCGAGGCACGGCTCGACTTCTCCTTCTCCGGCCTGAAGACGGCGGTGCGGCAGGCGGCACAGGATATCGCGCCGCTCAGCGATCAGGACGTGGCGGATATTTGCGCCTCGTTCCAGAAGGCAGTTTCGCGGACGCTGAAGGACCGTATCGGCCGTGGCCTGCAGCGGTTCAAGGCGGAATTTCCGACGACATTCCCTGCTACTGGCCCTGCTACTGGCCCTGCTACTGGCCCTGCTACTGGCGAAAAGCCGGCGCTCGTCGTTGCCGGCGGTGTCGCCGCCAATCTCGAACTGCGCGGCACGCTGCAGGCGCTGTGCGACAAGAACGGTTTCCGCTTCGTCGCGCCGCCGCTGCACCTCTGCACCGACAACGCCGTGATGATCGCCTGGGCAGGACTGGAACGGATGGCGACCGGTGCCGCGCCGGATACGCTCGACGTACAACCACGTTCGCGCTGGCCGCTCGATTCCAATGCGGAAACGCTGATCGGCTTCGGAAAACGAGGGGCCAAGGCATGAGCGAAACCATCGCCGTCGTCGGATCGGGGGCTTTCGGCACGGCGCTTGCCGCCGTCATCGCGCTTGCCGGCCGCAGCGCCGTGACGCTCGTCGGGCGTGATCCGTCACTGATTGCCGATCTGAAGACCGAACGGCTGCACGATGCGGTGCTGCCCGGCATTCTCCTGCCCGATACGCTGGAATTTTCGGCCGAGGCGGATGCGATCGCCGGCGCTTCCATCGTGCTTTTTGCAATGCCATCGCAGGCGCAGGCCGATGCGGTGCGGCAATACGGACCTTATCTTTCCAAGGATGCCGTGGTCGTTACCTGCGCCAAGGGCATCGAGCGGGCGACGGGCAATCTTCTGACCGACATGCTGGAACGGGAACTGCCGGACCATTCCGTCGCCGTGCTCTCCGGCCCGGGTTTTGCCGCCGATATCGCCAAGGGCCTGCCGACGGCGATGGCGATTGCGGCAGCCGACATGGAGACCGCGGAGCGGCTGGCGCAGGCGATTTCCGGCCGGACCTTCCGGCTCTACGCCTCCAACGACCGGATCGGCGTGCAGCTTGGCGGCGCGCTGAAGAATGTGCTGGCGATCGCCTGCGGCATCGTCGAAGGCCGTGGCATCGGTGATTCCGCGCGCGCGGCGCTGATTGCGCGCGGTCTTGCCGAGATGTCGCGTTTCGTCGTCGCCAAGGGCGGGCAGGCGGACACGGTGCGCGGGCTTTCCGGCCTCGGCGATCTGGTGCTGACGGCAACGAGCCATCAATCGCGAAACCTGCGCTTCGGCATCGCGCTCGGGCGCGGCGAAAAGACCGATCCCCTGCAGGGTGCGCTGGTGGAAGGCGCTTTTGCAGCCTCCGTCGCCTCGCGGCTTGCGGCGGAGTTGAAGGTCAGCATGCCGATCACCGATGCCATTTCCGCCATCATCGACGGCAAGCTCGATATATCAGAGGCGATAGAGCAGCTGATGACGCGTCCGATCACCACCGAATAGGAGACAGACATGCTTTTCGCCCTTCTCTGCAAGGACAAACCGGGACATCTGAACGTGCGCATGGATACGCGTCCGACGCATATCGAGCATCTGAACAAGCTGAATGCCGAGGGCACGCTGAAGATCGCCGGCCCGTTTCTCGATGATGACGGCAAGCCCTGCGGCAGCCTGATCATCGTCGAAGCGGAATCGAAAGAGGCGGCGCGTGCGCTTGCCGATGCCGATCCCTATGCCAAGGCCGGACTGTTCGAAAGCGTCGACGTCAAGGCCTATAACTGGGTCTTCAACAAACCGGAGGCGTGAGCATGGCGCACTGGCTCTATAAATCCGAACCCGCTTCCTGGTCCTGGGAGCAACAGAAGGCTGCGGGCGAAAAGGGCACGGAATGGACCGGAGTCCGCAATTATCTGGCGCGCAACAACATGCGGGCGATGCAGATCGGCGACAAAGGGTTCTTCTATCATTCCAATGACGGGCTGGAGATCGTCGGCATCGTCGAAGTCTGCGCCCTGTCGCATCCCGATTCTTCCGCCAAGGGCGATCCGAAGTGGGATTGCGTCGACATCCGCGCCGTCATGGACGTGCCGAAGCCGGTGACGCTGAAGGATGTCAAGGCGAGCGAGAAGCTCGCCAAGATGGCGCTCGTCACCTCGATGCGGCTGTCGGTGCAGCCAGTCACCGAGGAAGAATATCTCGAAGTCTGCCGGATGGGCGGACTGGACAATCCGCCGCGTTGAAGACTGATCCAGAAGCCTTCATCCGCGCCAATACCAGCCTGATGCCGCCGCCGCATGTGCCGGAGATTTCGCTCTATCTGGCAAGCGAGGCGCATGAGCTCTGGCTGAAGACGGAGGAGGAACTGGAAGCGATCGGCCTGCCGCCGCCCTTCTGGGCTTTTGCTTGGGCGGGCGGCCAGGGACTGGCGCGCTACGTTCTCGATC
Organism: Rhizobium ruizarguesonis; assembly: GCF_012349115.1. Lineage (GTDB taxonomy): Bacteria > Pseudomonadota > Alphaproteobacteria > Rhizobiales > Rhizobiaceae > Rhizobium > Rhizobium ruizarguesonis. Next base: position 57,391 of record NZ_PQIG01000035.1, on the reverse strand, counting down.
ATCCGGAAGCGGTGCGCGGCAAGCGGGTGCTTGATTTCGCCAGCGGTTCCGGCCTTGTCGGCATTGCGGCCGTGATGGCCGGTGCCCGGGAGGTCATGGCTAGCGATATCGATCCCTGGGCGGAGGCGGCAGTCCGGCTGAATGCCGAGGCCAATCACGTTTCGCTCGGATTTATTGGCGCAGATCTGATCGGGGAGGCGGTCGATGCGGATATCGTGCTTGCCGGCGACGTCTTCTACGATCGCGCTTTCGCCGGCGCGCTCGTTCCCTGGTTCGCGAAGCTGGCAGCCGACGGCAAGTGGGTGCTGGTCGGAGACCCCGGACGCAGTTACCTGCCGAGAGAACGGCTGGAATTCTGCGCGGATTATGAGGTGCCGGTAACGCGGGCGCTGGAGGACAGCGAAATCAAGAAGACGACAGTGTGGCGGTTCGCTTCCTAGATCAAAAATGAGAGTATGATGTCACCAGGCCATTCAGGGGGAACTAAAGCGGCCGGATTGCGCCAGAACGGGCGGCCAAATAACGCGCACCAGAGCTAAGAGGTTGTCACAACAGCAACAAATCCCCTGGCTATCAGGTCGAAGCGCAGCAACCAAACTCAGGCTTGCCAATGAAGACCGTTCTCCTGATAGGCGACTCCATCCGCCTGCATTATCAACCGCACGTCATCAAGGCTTTTGAAGGTCAAGCCAACGTCTGGGGTCCAGAAGAAAATTGCCAGTCGTCAGATGTCATATGGAGCAACCTCGATCGTTGGGTGATTTCAAAACGGCCGGACGTCGTACATCTAAATTGCGGGCTGCACGACCTTCGCCATGATGAGGGGACGACCCGGGCTCTAGTGCCGCTCAATACCTACCAGGCCAATATCACCAGCATCTTCGAAAGGGTCAGGGGCGAAACAACAGCAGAGCTGATCTGGGCGACGATCACGCCTATTATCGAGGCACGGCATCAGGCCGTGCGCAGTTCGCGTCGCTATGAACGCGACGTCTCCACCTACAATGCTGTCGGCGTCTCGGTCGCCCGTCGCTTCGGCGCGACAATCAACGATCTTCATACCACTGTCGGCGAAGGCGGACCAGAAGTGCTCTTGAAGCAGGATGGCCTACATTTCGTGGAAGAGGGCTATGCCTTGCTAGGTGCAAAGGTTGCGGATGCTTTGCGACCTTTTGTGTTCAAGGGATGACATGACCGGTAACGTAAGGCGAAGAACTGCCTCTGGGGGCATTTCCAGGTGATGAACACGCTGCGCAAGGGCCAGGCGGCACTTTGGCAATACGAGGGCGGCGTCATGGGAGAAGTGCGTCTCATCAACAGGTAGTTCGGGCTCTACTTTGTCTGAAGCATCAACCTCGATCCCGCTCCGCACCTACTCTCGTTCTTTGCAACAGGGCCCTTCTTGGCTTATCGGCTGTATTTCGACGCGGCGAGATATCCAAGATGTTCCCGACGAACTTAACCTGACATCACCGCGCTGACTTATGACAGGATAGCGTGCATATTCACACGGGCTATCCGCAGAGCGTTGATCAACGGGGGAACTTATGACGATCTACGACGAGCTTCGCAAAGCGCCGTTCAACCTCGACGAAGCTGCGATATCCTGGATCCGCGACGTCTATGCCTCGCTCGATCTCGATGACAAGATCGGCCAACTCTTCACCTTGATCATGATCGGGACGGATGAGGAGGATTTCAAACGCATTGCTTCACTAAGGCCGGGCGGCGTAACCCGCTTCTTCACGGCTGACCTCGAGTTCGAGCGGCGGGTCATCTCTGACCTCGTGGCCAAGAGCAAAGTCCCGCCCATCATCAGCGCAGACCTTGAGGGCAGCCGTCATTCCTTCGCTTTCGGCACTCCGGTGCTGGGCCAACTTGGCCTTGCCGCCGTCGACGACGTTCAGGCGACCGAGAAAAGTTCAGAAATCCTGGCACGCGAGGGCCGCGCGATGGGGGTGCGCTGGTCCTTCACGCCAGTCATCGACATAAATACCGCGTTCCGATCACCGATTGTCGGTACACGGTCATACGGCTCCGATGTCAACAAGATCGAGCGGCACGCGGTTGCCCATGTTCACGGTCTCCAACGAAATGGCGTTGCCGCCACCGCAAAGCACTGGCCGGGCGAGGGATATGACGACCGCGATCAGCACCTCGTTACGACGACCAATCCGCTTTCCATGGACGAGTGGAAGGAAACCTTCGGTCGGCTCTATGGAACGCTGATCGCCGAAGGCGTGTTGGCAATCATGAGCGGGCACATTTCCCTTCCGGCCTACATTCGATCGAAGATGCCAGATGCCGGGCTTGAGGCTTTCCGACCGGCCTCGGTTTCCCGGTTGCTGAACGTTGATCTTCTCCGAGACGAACTCGGCTTCAATGGCATCGTCGTCTCTGACGCGACCCCCATGGGAGGGCTGTCTGCCTGGGGCCACCACCTCGATACGCTGCCTGATATCATCGCAAATGGCTGCGACATGATCCTCTTCAGCGATGAACCTGAGGAGGATATGGCGGCGGTCAAGGCTGCCGTCGAAGATGGACGAATTACTCCGGAGCGACTTGAGGAAGCGGTTCTTCGCGTGCTGGCGCTCAAGGCCCATCTCAAACTTTTTCAACCGTCAGACGTCCTACCCGATGCGGCGGAAGCGTGCCACCTGCTTGCGCATCCAGACAATGTCGCAGCATCAAGGGAATACATCGGCCGCTCGCCTACGCTTGTGAAGGACGTCAATGGTATCTTTCCGCTCGATCCGGCGAAAACAAAGCGCGTGCTGCTGGTCGACGGCGGCATCATTCATCCGCTCATGCCGCAGCCACTGGAATTCTTGCTACCCGCGCTGTTGCGGAAGGAAGGTTTCGAAGTCACGATCGACCGACCGGACATCGTGCCGACCCCCGACGACTTCGACCTCGTCCTCTACGCGCTAGGCGACGAGTCGCTGCTCGTACGAGGCCGGATATTCGTCGACTGGCATAGGATGGGTGGTGGCGGCCTTTTCAAGGCCATGTACCGACCCTGGACGAATATTCCCTCCGTAATGATCTCATTTGGGCATCCCTATCACCTTTACGATGCGCCGCGCGTACCGGCCTATATCAATGCGTACTCCACCATGGACAGCGTCCAGGAAGCCGTCGTTGATTGTATGCTCGGTCGCAAGCCCTTCCTAGGCACCAACCCGGTCGACCCTTTCTGTGGCCTTGAAGATGCGCGCTATTGAAGTCGTTGGGAGCAGAGGCTGCCGGCCTATTGGAACGGGGCAACAGGCCCCCGATCATTCGCGATCGCCCGGACCAGCAGACGTCAGCCGGCGATCAAAGCGGCTTCATACACCATCGTCGCGGCAGCAGGATCGGCCAACGCCGTTCCGACTGCCTTGTAGAGAGTGATCGCGTCGTTGGACGTCCGCGCTGGACTATCCTGGCGACACAGTTCGTCAAGTGCCGCACGCACCGTATCTGTAGAAATCACGCCGCCTCGGCGGGAATAGAACCGTCGGACAGCAGTGCCTTACCTGCTCGACAGGGGTATCACAGCGTCATTGCGCATCACCACCTCTATATGGGCGCAGAATGCTGAGAGACGGACGAGGAGGAATTAGCGGCGAAGCCATGAGCCTCTGTAGAAGAGACATCTTACGCGTTTTTGGCTGCTTCTGCGACGGAGGCAGTTCTTGCGCCGCTCTTTTCGCAAGTTCGAAATCAAAATCAAAAGACATTTCGGGCCTCGTCCACCATTTGGAAATCTCGAAGAAAATCTCGAAGACTAGAATGCAGGAAACGTGCCAACCGCCGCGTTAGGCGGTGCTGGCACGCCGGCGTCAACCCCGTCGCCTCGCGCTTTGCGCCTAGAGCATGATGCCGAAAAGTGTGAGCGGTTTTCGGGCGATATCATGCTCTCACTATTTAATTTAGAACAGGATTTAGATTTTAGGCCGACCCGGCCTAAAATCATCCTGTTCTAGGATACGGCCTCAAATCGAATGGATTGCGCGCCTTCCCACAGCGTGAGGCGCCCTATTTCGGCGAGTTGGTCGAGATTGGATGTGATTGTGATGAAATGATTGCCAGCCAGTTGGCCCATTTTCGATGAAAAATCGACGCCTCCGTAGGCAAGCAGGATTTCCGTTTCGCTGATGCCTCCCGGGTAAAGGATGATATGACCGGGGGCCGGATGGCTTGTATGGTTCTCATAACCGACGCCGAAATCATGGTCGCCAAGCGGGATCCAAACGCCCTCGCCAGACCAGCGAACGTGCACGATTTTACCATCGAACGGCATCTGCTTGATGAATGCTTCACAGGTTTTGGGCGCTCTGGCAGTTTCCAGGACAGCGTCGAAGATGAATGGCCCTGCTGTAATTTTCAGTTTCATGATGTCGCTCTTGTTAGATTTGACTGCTTGTTGATTTGTCTCGCCGCGGCTTTCCGATATTGCCCGTGGCCCTTAGTACCCACCAGGACGCCGTTTTCGACGACAGGCTTTCCGGCGACAATTGTCGTTATCGGCCAGCCGGTGATCTCGATCCCCTCGTAGGGCGAATAGTCTGCGCCATCATGCAGTTCCGCATGACGGTGGTCCGTTCGACATGGCTGTCGATGCCGCCTGGAAGGACATATTTGCCCGAGGCGTCGATCGTGCGGGCAGCACCCGACAGGCTCTGCCCGATCTGGACAATCTTGCCGTCTTTAATGCCGATATCCGCCTGGAAAACATCCGCAGCAGTCGCCACCGTGCCGTTCTGGATGATGAGATCGTAGTTGCTCACAAGCCTGACCTTCAGTGCTGCAGGATTTTGCCAAGGAAAGCTTCGGTTCGTGGGTTGTGTTTTCCCGCGAAAAACTCCTCGCTCGGACGATCCTCGACGATCTCGCCCTGATCGATGAAAATCACGCGTGTCGCCACCCGGCGGGCAAATCCCATCTCATGGGTGACGACCATCATCGTCATGCCGTCCTTTGCCAGTCCGGACATGACATCGAGCACTTCGGAAATCATCTCTGGATCAAGCGCGGATGTCGGCTCGTCGAAGAGCATGGCGAGCGGATCCATCGCGAGCGCCCGCGCGATCGCCACGCGCTGCTGCTGCCCGCCGGAGAGTTGGCTTGGATATTTTTTCGCGTGGTCGGTCAGCCCGACGCGATCAAGAAGCGCCATGGCCTTCGCGTGGGCTGCCGTTTCGCTGCGGCCAATGACAATCTTCTGCGCCAGCATGATATTGTTGATGATCGTCAGATGCGGAAACAATTCGAAGTTCTGGAAGACCATGCCTACCCGCGTGCGAAGGTTCGGCAGGTCGGTCTTCGGGTCGCCGACTTCGATACCATGCACCCGGATCGAACCTTCCTGAAACTGCTCGAGCCCGTTGACGCATTTGATCAACGTCGATTTGCCCGACCCCGAGGGACCGCAGACAACCACGACCTCACCGCGCTCGACGTTCACCGAGCAGTTCTTAAGGACAGCGAACTGACCGTAATATTTGGTAACGCCAGCGATCTCAATCATGCCCGGCCTTTCTGGAAACGCGAGATGGAAAAGGGTTGCAAGGCTCTATCGGTCTCGCGACCGAGAACGAGCCGAGATGTCAACTGGCCGACGATCGGGCCGAGCGTATAACCGTTTGAAGTGACGGCGTTGAAGAACCCGGGCATTGACGGATGTTCGCCGAGGATCGGCGCACCGTCGATGTTGATGTTCATCGCTGCCCAGCTCCGGATGACGTGAAGTTTGCGCAGAGCGGGAACGACGTGCTGGGCAACCCAAAGGTTTCCCTCAAGGCTCGACAGTAGCGGGCGTGGATGTTGATGGATGGGATCGAGGCCTGCCGTCCAGCCGCCGCCGATGATGAAGTTCCCGTTTGCCGCCTGCTTGAGTGTCAAATGGCGGTCGGCATGGGCGACGAGACACGAGATCAAAGGTGCTGCGGCCTCGGTAACCACCATCTGCAGTGGAGCACCGAATACCGGCACATGGACACCGAGCATCGCGCCGATCCTTGAAGCGAAGGCTCCGGCTGCATTGACGATCCGTTTTGCCCGCAACATGCCCCTCGATGTCCTGACCTCAAACCCGTCGTCCGAGGTCGTTATTCCGGTGACCTCGCAATTTTCGAAGACTTGAGCGCCGTCTCGCCGTGCCGCCTCCAATATATATTGCGTAGCGACGAGAGGATTGATCTTGCCCTCCTGGGAGCAGTAGGCAGCACCGACGAAGTGAGAAGACAGAGCAGGCTCCAGGGAGCGCAGTTCCTCTTGCCCGATCAAGCGGCAATCGATCCCGGCCGCGCACTCCACCCCGACCTTTTCCGCCAGAAAACGCATGTGGTCATCGGTTTCGGCCACCATGAGGCCGCCTGTGACCTTCATCTCGAAATCCTGCCCGAGCTCGCTTTGCAGCGCGGCCCAAAGAGCGATTGAATCGCGCTGGAGGGGAAGTGTTTGTGCGGCCGTTCCGCCGCCACCTTCGGCACGGGCACCGTGGTCGAAGGAAAGCAACTGGGCATGAAGGCTTCCTGCATTCCCTCCGGACGCCAGCGAGTTCGCAAAAGCGCGCTCCAGCACCACAACGTCCTCGCCTTCCCGGGCAAGGAAGAGCGCCGTCGAAAGGCCTGCAATGCCGGCGCCGATTACCAGCGTGGACGTTTCCGCCACCGGCAAAGGTTGAGGATTCGCCAATGGAGGTTTTTCCGGCAAAAGTGCGCGCTTGTGGCCGCCCCATTCCGGCTTCTCGACCGCAAGCGCCGCCAGCGGAATAGGTCGAAGTGGCATTTGCGGGGCCAGAAAACCGCTTGTTTCGCCCGTGAGGTGCCGTTCTTTCGCGACGTCAGCGATCGCTTTGCCGCAGTAGCGGCTCTGACATCGCCCCATGCCGGCACGCGACAGGCGCTTTAATGTCGAGACGTCCTGCGCACTATTTGCGCTGAGCGTCCTCAAGACACCGTAAGTCACTCCTTCGCAACGGCAGATCAATGCATCATCTGGCGGAATTGCCGTCTTTGTCTTTGCATCGTCCTTCGGCGCAAAGACCTGCCAAAGCGCCTCTTGAAACCGTCTATGGCGGGCAAGCCTTTTCACTGCGCTTTCGTCGGCTTGGACAAGGAGGCCCAGTTTTCGCGCAATCGCGGCGGCGGCGATCTGCCCTTCTGCCATCGCAACATTCGCGCCGCCGAAACGCGCCGCTTCACCGACAACATGCACGTTCGCAAGCGTTGTCTGACCGTCGAGACCTCGCACTGCCCGCAGATCGCCGTCGATGACCTCATGGCTGCAGCCGAGTAGCCGGGACAGCTCATTGGAGGATGTGAAATTGCCGCCGACAAGGACGGTGTCGGCATCGAAATTGATCTCGCCGTCTGGTCCGGTGAACGTGACGTTCTCCACACGCTGCGAGCCGTTGATCGAGGTGAGTACGCTGTTCCAGCCCATCTTGACGCCCGCGGACCTAAGCGTCGATATCTGGCGCAATCCGTGGCGGGCGAGGGCGGGATGCGTTGTCAGAAGGCCGAGGGCTGCCAGCGGCCGAGACCAGGGTGGCGGCGCTGCTTCCAGCAAAGCGACTATGGAGGCTCCTGCCTTTCGAAGTTCGTTTGCGACCTGCATATTCAAAGGACCGTTTCCGGCAATAACGATCCTTCGGCCGGGAACGGTGCCATAGCTCCTCAGCAACGTCTGGGCGGCCCCTGTTGTCATCGCACCAGGAAGTGTCCAACCCCTCACCGGCGTTGGGCGTTCGTAGGCCCCCGTCGCGATGATGAGCATTTTCGGCTTGCAGTAAAACGCATCGCCGGAGCCATAGCAGGCAATAATAAGCGAACCGTCGTCGTCACGTGCGGCACCCCACACCACCGTAGCGGTTAGAAATGTCACGCCGTGATCGCGCACTTGCCCTATAAGCGCTGCGCCGGATAAAGCCTGCTCGTCGCCACTCAATCGCTCGGCGGCGCTCCATGTCGAGGGTTGTTTGAAATACTGCCCGCCGGCAGACGGCCGTTCATCAATGACAGTCACCTTGGCGCCGGCCGCAGCAAGAACCTCAGCTGCGGCAAGCCCCGCAGGCCCCGCTCCGACGATGAGAACGTCCATCGTCCTTGTCGTCAAGGACTGCGGCACACCGCAGAGATCGGCAATCTGACCAGTGGCAAGGTCGGGCCGCGCAGCAGGGCGCAGGACCTGCATGTCATTGTCGACAGTGGTCATGCAGGCCCGCTGGCTGACTTTTCCGTCGATCGTCACGAGACAGTCGTGACAGACACCCATTCCGCAGAAGAGGCCACGGCCGTCGCCTTTGATGCCTCGGGAAAATTCATGCCGCCCCGTCGCCTCGATGGCGGCGGCAACAGACATGCCTTTTTCGGCAAATATCTGCAGACCGTCGACCGAGAGCCTGACCCGCTCATCGTCGGGCCTCAAGCTCTGGTTTATGGAAGCGACGGGCATCATGGAATTCCTCAGGCGCCGAACGTCAGACCGAAATCGGCCACCAGCTTCTTCATGGCGGCGTCCTGCGCGGGCGGCAACGGCAGGCGCGGCGGACGCGGCAGGCCTGCGCCAAATCCCATGTGGGTCAGCAGCGACTTCGTTCCCGCGACATAAGCCTGGCCCCCGACCGCCTGAATGACAGGCAGCCATTTGAGGTAAAGCTCTCTTGCCTCGTCGAACTTTTTCTCATTTGCAACAAGTTCGAAGATCCGCGCCATCGGTCCTGGCGCAACATTTGAAGCCACTGCCACCCAGCCCTGCGCACCCATAACGAAAGACTCGAACCCGAGAATACCCCCGAACACAGTCATATCGTCGCCAGCCAGCCGGATGATATCGCGCACGCGCGTCACTTCGAGGGTGGACTCCTTGATATAATCGCAGCCGTCGATTTCGGCGATGCGCTTGACCAACTCCGGCGTCAGATCGACGTTTGCGGTCGCGGGATTGTTGTAGACCATAATCGGGATGGCCACGGCAGATGCAATGCTCTTGTAGTGGTGAACGAGTTCGTCATCCGTTGGGGTGGAATAGAACGGCGGAATAATCATGACGCCGTCAGCTCCCATTGCCTCGGCCTTGACGCTGAGGCGAATGGATTCCCGCGTATCTTCCGCTCCCGTGCCGATCAAAACAGGCACCCGTCCCGCGACAGTTTCGATGACGGTCCTCGCCACACCATCGCGCTCTTCCTCGCTGAGCGATAGAAACTCACCTGTCGATCCAAGAGGGATCAGACCATGGATACCTTCTTTGACCTGCCAGTCGGTAAAGGCAGCCAGCCCCTTCAGATCGACCGCGCCGCTGGGATCCAACGGAGTAATCATCACGGTGTAGACACCGCGGAACGTCTTCTGCATTTGAAAATCCTGGTTCTAGCGCTTCTCGTTAATGGAAAGCCGCGATCCGGCTTGACCGAGACGCTTTTCGATATGGCTCTGGAAGAAGTCCCAGAGTGTTGTGAGGAGGAGGTAATAAATCGCCGCGACCGCAAACAGTTCGAGCACCATGAACCGCTCCTGGATGAGAACCTGGGTCCGGCGAAGGAGTTCTTCGACCGAGATGACAGAAGTGACGGAGGTCGTTTTCAAGAGACCGTTCACCGAATTGCCGAGAGGCGGAACGATAACTTTAAAAGCTTGCGGCATGACGATGTAGCGCATGATCTGACGCTCGGTCATGCCGAGTGCGCGCGCTGCCCTGGTCTGGCCTTCCGGCACGGCTTCGATACCGGCACGAATGATCTCCGCGAGATACGCCGCCTCGTTGAGAGCCAATCCGAGCAACGCCGCCTCTATGACGGTGAACTTGATGCCGAACAGCGGAAGCGCCGTGTAGATTGCAATCAACTGTACAAGAAGCGGCGTGCCGCGAAAAAGCCAGATATACGCCTTGGCAATGTAGTATGGCACCCGCCGCGACGATCGCCGCATTAATGCAAGGGCGAAGCCGAGGATAAGCCCCGCAATCAACGAGACGACGGTGAGCCAAACGGTCGTGAACACCCCGCCAAGTATAAAGGGGTTGAACAGATAACCGAAGAAGCCGGACCAGTTCCAAAGCGACATGACAACGACTTTCTGCAAGAGGTTTGGCGCGACGTGGTCGCGCCCCGCCTCATCTCTAAACGATCCTTGAAATCAGTTCAGCGGCCGGGGCCTTTAACCGAATAGTCACCCGCGACCATCGGCAGGCCGTATTTGTCAAAGAGCGCCTTTAAAGATCCATCCGCCTTCATGTCTTTCAACGTCGCAGACACGGCATCGGCCAAAGCCGGGCTTTTGAATGCGACAGAAACCGGGGCTGGGTAGAGGCCGCTGATTGCCCGTTTGAAGTCCCCGCGAGAATCGTACTCCTTGGCGACGGCGTCGATCGACACGACACCCTGCACCTGGCCTGCCCGCAGAGCCTGGTAGGCCAGGGCGAAATTATCGAACGTCTGGATGGTCAAGCCTTCTTTGCCCGCGTCACGCAGTTCCTTGTCGAGAAGGCGTGTCTTCGTTTCCTCGAAACCACCGATTTCGACACCGATCGTCATGCCGGCAAGATCATCTTTTGCGGCGACGTTTTTCTTCGAATCTGGTGCCACGGAGACGCTGATGGCCTGATCTTCATAGGGGATCATCTGCATGATCTTGGCGCGTTCTTCGGTGAAGAAAATGCCCGTATTGATCATGTCCCAGCGGCCAGCCTGCAGGCCCGGAACCATCGCCGAGAATTCGATGCGGACATATTCGGGCTCAAGGCAAAGGCGCTTGGCGATCTCTTTGCCGAGGTCGATGCGCATGCCCTTCAGATCACCCGTGGAGTCGATGAACTGGAGCGGAGGAAGCGTTGGATTGGTCGACATGACGAGCGTGCCGGGCTTGATCAACTCGCCTGCCGCCACTTTGGGTTCGCAGGATTGAGCGAAGGCAAAAGACGCTGTGACCGACATGAAGGACGCGGCAAGAATGCTGCGAGAGAAGTGTGAACGGAGCATGGAGAGCCTCTGGGAGTTCGGTTCTTTATCGTTGGATCCCGACCGTGCATTCAAGTGGGATCCCACTTTTATACAAAAGTTCACCGTAGATGCAAGTGCATTCTCAACTCATCGATTCAGTAGTTCGCAAGGACGCCCTGACGGACGACTTCGAGATGATCGGTCATGGCTCGGCGAGCCGCCTCGGCATCGTTGGAGGCCAAGGCAAGCAGGATTGCTCGATGTTCCCGCACGCCCGGCTTCGCACGCACCACAGGCAGCTGCCGCTCGAAGATCGTTGTGTAGCGCCGCATCTCCCCGATCGTGGTTGCCATAAAGGGGTTGCGGCTTTCGCTTGCGATATAGTTGTGAAGCGCATCGTCAAACGCCCAGACCATCTCAGGGTCAGGTTCGGGGTCGGCCTCGATCTCGTCCAGCATCCTTGTCAAAGGGTCCAGTTCAAGTCGCGAAACATGGGGGCTGGCGAGTGCAGCCGCAGTTGGTTCGAGCAGCATCCTCATGGTGAGACTGTCAAGGTAATCCTTGAGACTGATGACCCTGACTGAGAGAACGCCTTTTTCGTTTCTGACAAGTAGTCCCTCTCCTTCGAGACGTCCCAGCGCGTGGCGCATGGGAGAACGCGAAACAGCATGTTTCGTCGCCAGGCGGCGTTGCTGGACGACCGATCCCCCCGCGAGCCTGGCTGATAGAATATCGGCCAGCAGGGAACGGTAGGTTTCGTCAGCAAGGCTGGAGTCGCCAACTTCATTCAGACCATCGTCCATCTGCACTCGTTCCAGTCCTTTTCCAAATCGGCTATCATATGTAACAAGTGATCGCGTAAGGAAAGCGCGGTGCCGCGTCGAGCGGCCAACGCCCTAAAGAACAAGGAAATAGCAAACGGTGACAGACGCCTTAGCGGCCCCGGGTCGGAAAATTGCGGAGAAAGGGCAGCATAATCTTGCATCGCTGACCTACAAGGCCGTGTCCGACATGATCCGGCACCGCCGGCTGAAAGGCGGGCATGTCATCGTTGAGGCAAGGCTTGCCGAGACACTCGGGATTTCGAGGACACCGCTGCGCGAAGCGCTGCAGAGATTAGAAGGCGAAGGCCTGGTTCGCAAGGGCGATGGCCGAAACTACGTCGTGCGACAGGTGGATGTCGGCGAGTATCTTCAAAGCTTGAAACTGAGGTTGTTGATCGAACCTGAAGCAGCGGTACTGTCGATCAACGCCATTCCGCGACGTCTTTTGATGAGCGTCCGGCAGGAAATCCACGACCTATTGGGCGCGACGGCGTATCACACAGACGCGCATTGGTTCTCGGACGACAATCTCCATAATATGATTATCGATCATTGCGGCAACGCGGTCATGGCAAAGGTACTGCGGGAGCTTCGGGCGACCACGCGTCTCTTCGAAATCGACCGCCTGAAAGATCGCCTGAAGCCGGACTCCACGGAACACCTCGTTATCATCGAGGCGATCGACCGGGGCGACGTCGAGGAAACGCGCCGAGCTGTCGCCCAACACATCGAGAGCCTAATGGCATTTACGCGAATGCATCTACAAGTCGCTGACCTTTAGCGCGATCAAGTGGAGGGTTCTTGGTTGCTGTTTCAGACTGCGTAGATGCCGAACTCCCTGTTAATGCCTCAAAAGGGTGCTGATCAGCTGATTCCGCGAACTGCCAGAACGGCTTCCGCAAAGGTGTCGATCTGGCTGGCCTGCAGCCCGGCGACATTGATGCGTCCGTCCTCGACGATATAGACGGCGTGACGCTCGCGCAACATCACAGCTTCCCTGGGTGTCAGACCGATCAGCGAAAACATGCCTTTGTTCTTGGCGAGGAAATCGTAGTCGCTGCCATTGGTGAAACGCCGGAACGAGGCAGCAAGCCCCTGGCGCAGCGACAGAATGTTGGAGCGCATACCGTCCAGTTCGGCGCGCCAGTCGGCCGCGAGTGCCGGGTCTTCCAGGACGGTGCGAACGATAGCCGAGCCGTGATCCGGCGGCATCGAATAGACGACACGGGCTCGCACCGTGAGTTGCGCCTTGGTTGCATCCGCCCGATCCGCGTTGGCGGCGAGAATGAATGCGGCACCTGTGCGCTCGCGATAGATTCCGAAATTCTTCGAGCATGACGAGGAGACGAGCATTTCCGGAACCATGCCGGCGAGCAGCCGTACCACGAAGGCATCGTCCTCGAGACCCTCGCCAAACCCCTGATAAGCGATATCGACCAGGGGAACGAGCCCGCGCTCGGCGATGATCTTCGCCAGCGCCTGCCATTGCGAACGGCTCGGGTCGGCGCCCGTCGGATTGTGGCAGCAGCCGTGCAGCAACACGATGTCGCCCCGCTCCGACCGTGAGAAATGATCGAGCAGGGCGTCGAAATCCACCTCGCCTGTTCGGCTATCGAGGTACGGGTAAGTGACGACCCGAAGCCGGTTGTCTTCGAGGATCGACACATGGTTCACCCAGGTCGGGTCGGGCACATGGACCGCGGCACCCGGGCGCGCCAGGGAGATCAGGCCGGCGAGCACCGTCAAGGCGCCTGCTCCGCCCGGCGTCTGGATGCCGCGAATTCGCTCCCACGGCGCCGCCTCGCCGAAGACAAGCCTGCCGATGAGATCGCAAAAAACAGGATCTCCGGCCGGGCCGACATAGGCTTTGGTCGTCTGCGCGGTATGAATTCGCTTTTCTGCCTCCCTCACCGCCCGCGGGATCGGCGTCGTACCGGAGGCGTCCCGGTAGACTCCGACGCCGAGATCGATCTTGTTCGAACGACTATCCTGCCGGAAAATCGGCATCAACGACAGGATCTTGTCGGCTGGCGGCATTATCAGATCATCGAACATCGTTCTCTCCGGTCAGGGGAATTGCAGGCGGTGATGAAACGCCGGCGCTTCATGATGCGGCCGCAGCCCAAATCGGCCGCCCACCTATTTCAGCGCGCCGATCTTGTTCTCGATGGCCTCGAGAAATGCGCCGGACCGCACGATCTCGAGAGCCGGTGTGGTCTGCTTGGGCATGTAGCTGTCCTCCTGCTGGAACGGGATCGCGTCGCGAAGCGTGTCATAGAGCGCCTGGCTGCCGGTTCCGAGCTTGTAGCCGCCGAGTGCCTCTTCAGTCAGGAAGATGGCGCGGGCCGCAAGCAGGCATTCAACACCAAGGATCTTCGGCATGTTGTCGACCACCTGACGCGTCTTGCGGCATGCCCATGTCGCCATCGAAACATGGTCTTCCTGGCTGCTCTTGGTCGGGATGGTATCGGCAACGGCGGGGAAAGCCAGCGTCTTGTTTTCCGATGCGACGGACGCCGCGGCCGTCGAGATGATGCCATAGCCGTAATTCAGGCCGATCGGCTTGCCGGCAAGGTTCGGCGGCAGGCCGTAGTTCAATGTCGTGTCGCAGAGCGAGAACAGGCGGCGCTCGGAAATATTGCCGATTTCCACCAAAGCGATCGTCAGCAAGTCCATGGCAAAAGCGATGGGTTCGCAATGAAAGTTGCCGCCGGACAGGAATTCCAGCGCGCCGAGCTCGTTCCAGAAGACGAGCGGATTATCGGTCGCGGCGTTGAGCTCGCGCGTGATCAACTCCTTGGCGTGTTCCAACTGGTCGCGGCAGCTTCCATGCACCTGCGGCAGGCAACGGAAGGAATACTGATCCTGGATTCGGGCGGTGTGTTTCGGATGCAGAATATCGTCCTCGAGGCGTACCGCACGTGCTGCCTCGGTCGTGCGACGGCTGCCCTCGATAATGCGACGGATATTTTCCGCAGTCGCGATCTGCCCGGGCTGCTTGCGCACGAGATGTATGCGGGGATCGAATGCCGCCTGCTCGCCGCGGATCGCCTCCAGACTGAGCGCGCCGGCCGCATCGGCAGTCTTCATCAGCATCTCGGCGTCGTGGAGGTTGAGAACCGCCATGGCCGCGCAGAGGCTGTTGCCATTGATGAGGGCAAGGCAGTCCTTCGCCTTGAGATCGAAAGCAATCGGGGAGATGCCGGCTTTTTCCAGAGCCTGCGGCGCTGGCATGCGTTCGCCCTGGTAATAGGCTTCCGCCTCCTCATAGCCGATCAACACCGAAACCATGTGCGCCAGCGGCGCCAGATCGCCGGACGCGCCGACCGACCCCTGGATCGGCACCACAGGGTGAACGCCGCAGTTCAACATCTCAACGAGACGATCAACCACCTCGATCCGCAGGCCGGAAACTCCGAGGCAGAAGGCGTTGATACGGACGGCCATCATGGCGCGGACGATTTCTTCCGATGCCGGCTCTCCGATGCCGGAGCAATGAGAGAGCACGATATTGCGCTGGAAGCGGTCGTTATCGGCCTGGTTGATGGCATAATCCTTGAGCTTGCCGACGCCGGTGTTGAAGCCGTAGGTTGGCGGCGCATTTTCGGTCAGCCAGTTTTCCTCGATATAGTTTCTCACCTTGATGATTTCGGCGCGCGCTGCATCGGCGAGCGCTACCTTGGCGCCCTGGCGCGCGATGCGAACGGTATCTTTGATCGTCAGGCTGTCACCGTCTAAAATTATGGCGTTCATCTCGATGTCCTTGAAGCTCGATAGGTGTGAGAAAATAAGTGCCGAAATCGAACACGTCGCGCGCCGGGAGCGCAGCCTGTCTCCATCGCAGCGATAATGCCACCAGTGACGGCGACGTAGTTTTCCGCGACACCTTCTTCCGTGACGATGGTTCCTGTCATGACGGCGTCGAAATCGCTCATGATGTCTTCAGATCCTCAGTGCGCGTGATGGGGAAAGCCGTGGCACACGGCTTTGGTGGCGTCTCGAAGCCGCCCGATCAACGCCCCTGCCTTGGGTTCCGGCATGGAAATCGTTTCGAGATAACGGGCTGCCAGCCCGCCCGGCCCTTCGAGCGGGAGAAAGTCGTCGGCCAGACGCCGGACCTGCAACCGTTCCGCCTCCAGCTCCGCTGCCTTGATCTTCTCGTAAAATTCAATCTCTGCCGTGTTCCTGCGGCCTTGACGCAGGGTTAGCCGAAGGTGTCGCAACGGCAGGACGAAAAGCGAGCGCCATTCGCCGGCACGTTCCAGAAGCCGCTGCATCTCGCCGTCATCCGCGCCGTGTCCGTCACTATCCGCAAGAGCGAAGAACAGCAGAGACGGCACATCCACCGCATGACGTGTCTGGGCTTCGAGGCACCAGGACGCGATGCCGGGCTCGCCGTAGAGCCGGACCATGACATCGAACACATTGGCACAGAAAGCAGCGCGCCTCGCAGTTCCGGTATCCTGTTCTGAGCGCGCACTGCCGCTTGCCAGCGTTTTTTCTTCGAATGCGTCAGGGGCTTTTTCCATCACGCTTGCTCCGCCGTCTTCATTCCGGGTGCCGGTTCGTCGTGAGGGAAATGGCAGGCCGCGAACTGGCCGTAGGGCATCGCCGCAAGCTTCGGTTCCTGCGCCGCACAGACCGCCTGAGCGCGCGGGCAACGCCTGCGGAACCGGCATCCGGATGGCGGCGCGCTCCGCGACAAGGCCTGCGTCGGCGTTGCGCTCGGCACGATCTTCCGGCTGGCATCGGGAACCGGGACTGCTTCCAGCAGCATGCGGGTATAAGGATGCGCCGGACGCTGATAGATGGCGTCGCCGGTTCCGATCTCGACGATCTTGCCCATGTAGAGGACGGCGACCCTGTCGCTGACATTGCGCACGACGGCAAGATCGTGGGAAATGAAGATCAGCGCCAGGTTTCGATTCTGGCGGATATCCTGCAGAAGATTGATCACATGCGCTTGCACCGACACGTCGAGAGACGCAACCGGCTCATCGCAGACGATCAGCTCCGGCCCAACGGCTAGCGCCCGTGCGATCGCAATACGCTGGCACTGGCCACCGGAAAACTGATGCGGCCTGCGGCCCTCCACCATCGTCCGGCTCATGCCGACATCGTTGAGCGCACGATCGACCCTTTCCAGTCTTTCCGCTTTGCGGATGCCCTGGATCTCGAGGCCTTCTCCGACGATATCCTGCACCTTGCGGCGCGGATTGAAGGAGGAAATCGGATCCTGGAAGATCATCTGCAGTTTGCTTCGGATGGCGCGAAGATCGGAAGCAGACAGGTCGGCAAGATTCAGGCCGTCATATTCGACGTGGCCGTCGACACGCGTGTCCACCTTCGGCAGAAGCTTCAAAAAGGCACGACCGATGGTCGTCTTGCCGCTGCCCGACTCTCCGACGAGACCGAGTGTTTCCCCAGGAGCCACGTCGAAGGAGACGCCGTCGACCGCAACAAAGATCTTGCCGCCGCGGCGATATCTGACCGAGAGATCGCGTACCTTCAAAAGCGCGTCGTCGCGCAGGAAAGCATCGAAGGCATGCGTTGCGGCACCTGTATCGACGGCCTGGCCGGAAGCCTCGTCATTCATGACGATGCCCTCCTTTCGACCGCAGTGTCGGCTGCATCGCCGGTTTGAACAGGCACATAGCAGGCGAAGCGATGCTTGCCATCCGCACTGGTGGTCATCGGCGGCATCGAAGCATGGCAGCGGGCCTCGGCGGCGGGGCAGCGCGGTGCGAACGGGCATCCGGGCGCGGGGTTGGCAAGATCGGGCGGACGGCCCGGAATCGTGCGCAGTTTCGTATGAGCCGGCTGGTCCATGCGCGGCATCGCCGAAAGCAGAGCCTCGGTATAGCGATGGCGCGGATGGGAAAAGACGGTGTCCGTCGGGCCGTATTCCACGACATGCCCGCCATAGAGCACGAGGATGTCGTCGGTGCGTCCGGCGACGATGCCCAGATTGTGCGTCACCGGGATCATCGACATCTGCCGCTGCTGCTGGATAAGCTGCAGCAGATCGAGAATTTCCTTCTGAACCGTCACGTCGAGCGCAGTCGTCGCCTCGTCGGCGATCAGCAGATCCGGCTGGCAGGCAAGTGCCGTGGCGATCATGATCCTCTGCTTCATGCCGCCCGAAAACTGATGCGGATAATGTCCGTAACATTCCGCGGCATCGGGAATGCCGACGCTTGCCAGTAGTTCGATCGCGAGTGCCTTCGCCTGCGCTTTTCCAAGCCGCAGATGGAAGCGGCTCGCCTCTTCGATCTGCCGCCCCACCCGCACGAACGGATTGAGGGATGTCATCGGGTTCTGGAAAACCATCCCGAACTTGCGGCCGAGAAAGGCGCGGCGTTTCGCCTCGTTGAGCGTCGACAGATCGGTCCCGTCGGCGAGGATGCGGCCGCTGGTTTTCATGCCCTCCGGCGCAATCCCCATGATCGTCTTGACCAGCATGGATTTGCCCGCGCCGGATTCTCCGACGATGCCGAGCGTCGTACGCGGAGGGATGCTGAAGCTGACGTCATGCAGCACGCGGATGGGTCCGATCGGCGACCTGAAATAGCAGGAGAGATCGTGACAATCGAGGACCGGGGTGGTTTTCGCAGCCTCACTCATATCAGAGTTCCCTGCCGCGATGGTTCATGCGACGGGCCAGACAATCCCCGACCGTGTTGAGCGAGTAAACTGTTAGAACGATGGCGACGATCGGTCCGAAGATCAGCACTGGAAAGCGGCTGAGCAGGTCGGTCGAGCTGGCGATCATCCCGCCCCAGCTCGGCGCCGGCGCCGGAATGCCGTAACCGAGAAAGCTCAGCGATCCCTCTGTGATGATCAACCCCGCCATCAGCGGCGGAACGATGGCCGTCAGCGGCGGAACGAGATTGGGCAGGATCTCGCGCAGCAGAAGCCGCATGTCCGATGCGCCCATGGCGCGTGCCGCCAGCACGTAATCACGGTCGTTCTGGGCAATCACGCCGCCTTTGGCGATGCGTGCATACGTTCCGATGTCGAGCAGGCCAAGCGCCAGCATCATCGTGAAAACCGAATTTCCGGTCACCGATATCAGCGCCAGGATGACGAGGATCGGCGGAAGCGACGCCATGGAATTGGCATAGAGATCGACGATCCGCTCGACCGGGCCGCGATAGAAGCCGGCCAGCATCCCGAGGATCATGCCGATCACCAGCGAGATCAGCGTCGCGACCGAGACGATGGCGAGCGTCGTTCGCGCACCGTAGAGCACCCGGGACAGGATGCTGCGCCCGAGCGCATCGGTTCCGAACAGGCCGTTCAGGCTCCATTCCGGACCCTGCGAGAAATCGCCATAAGGAAAGCTTGCTCGAACGAGACCCGGAATGAACTCCACGAAAACCGAGGAGATGATCAGGACCGTCAGGAACACGAAGGCGAACCATTCCATCGGATGGCCGCTCGGCATGCGGAAACGCGCGGTCTTCGGCATCGCGGCATTCAACGTCTCCGCCAATGCGACCGCTTCGCCGGGCACGAGGTCCGTTTGTGTTGGTTGGAGGCGGCTCATGACACGTCTACCCGCGGATCGATAAGCGCGTAACCGAGATCGACCAGGATGAAGATGACGACGAAGATCACCACCGTCAGCGACAGGATGGCCTGCATGACGGGCAGGTCGTGGCTGCTCACCGCATTGAGAACGGTCCAGCCGATGCCGGGCACCGCGAAATAGCTCTCGACGATGAAGGAACCGCCGAGCAGATAGGTCATCGACAGGCCCATCACCGTCAGCACCTGGGGAGAGGCCGGGCGCAGCACGTGGCGCATCAGGATATAGCGTGTCGGCAGGCCCTTGGCCTTGGCAACGAGGACATAGTCCTCCTGGAGGACCGCGACGAATTCGCTGCGGCTCACCCTGTAGAAATAGGCTGCCTGGTGCACGCTGAGGCACATCACCGGCAAGGCGACATAGTAGAGATTGCCGATCGGATCGTCGCTGAAGGTAACCCAGCCGGTCGCCGGCAGCCAGCGCAGCACGATTGCAAAGACGAAACCGAGCAGAACCACGATGACGAAGGTCGGGATCGACAGCATGACCGAGGAGACTGCCCGCAGCACCGTATCGACGATGCCGCCCGGCCGGCTGGCGGTGTACATGGCGAGCGGCACGCCGATCAGCAGCGAGACGAACATGGCAAGCAACGCAATCTCAAACGTCACCGCCGCCCGGTCGACCAGGAGTTTTGCCACGGACTGCTGGCTGAACATGGTCTGCCCGAGATCTCCGTGAAGAAGCCGTCCGAGCCAGCCGAGATAACGTTCCCAGACCGGCAGATCGTAACCGTAACGGCTGTTCAGCGCATCGATCTGGGCCTGCGTCGCGTTCTCTCCGAGGATCAGCTGCGCCGCCGACCCCGGCATCAGGCTCGACAGCGCCGTCGCCGAGAACGTCACCAGCAGGAAGACCGGAATGCCGGCCAGAAGCCGGACGCCGACCGCTTTCAGATAGGAGAGCTTGGCAATTCGCAACGATCGGACTCCGATTGTCAGGTGGAACATCCGATGCCGGGCTGGACCGGCATCCGGATTTCGCAAAACGAGACGGCAGAGCGGCCGGTCTCCGGGATCAGAGCGCCTTCCATCTGTCCTCGGCATCGAGCCAGCCGCTGTCCCGCTCCAGCGAGGATTTCTGCTCGGCGGGCGTCATGCCGCCCATGCTGTGCTCATCCGCGTAGCGCGTGCTGCGGTCCTTGAAGACATGCCGACCGTAATCCATCATGCCATACATCGATCCCTTCTCGAGATAGTGCATGGTCACCAAGTTGAAGCCGAGCGCCTCGATTTCTTCAAGCCGCACGAAGGGCACGCCATTGACGGTCGCGACATCGCCGAACATCTTCCAGCCGGGCAATTCCTTGGCCACCTTCCGGCATTCCTCCAGCGTGCGCAGGCCATGCACATAGGTCATTTCAGCGCCGAGCGCTGCGGCGCGCACGCAGCGTTCGATAGCGTCGTCCAACCCTTTTTCGAGCTTGGATTCGGTGCGCGCTATCACCACGCAATCGCTGCCTTGACAGGCTTCGATCGAGGCCTTGATCTTGGCGAGCCAGAGCTCCTGCGAGACGACCTCATGCGGCACGTTGCCATCGACCTTGCCGGCAAGGGTCGCTGCCTCCATGGCGCGGCCGAACCGCGCATAGCCGCGTTCATTGGGCGTATCCTCGATCAGGATCGCGCCGGCGCCGGCCTTGGCGAGACGATAGCAGGTGCGGAAGGTCTGGACGACATCGCCGAAGCCGTCATCGGCATCGATAACCAGCGGCAAAGGCGAGTAGTCGGCGATGCGGTCGGTCGCATAGACCAGTTCCTCCTGATTGTGCAGGCCAAGATCCGGCACGCCGGACATGCTGAATCCCAGCGACGCGCCGCTGAGCAGGATCGCCTCGAAGCCGGCCATTTCCGCCGCCTTTGCGGAGTAGCAATCCCAGACGCAGGGCGTGAACACCTGCTTGCGGGAAACCAGATCCCGAAACTTCACCTTCTCGCGATTGCCGATCATCGTCATCCACCTTTTCCGATCGCCCCGCGTCGCAGGGCTCATTCTGTCGTCTTAACGTCTCTGGCGTGTACGGTCGTCCAGCCCATCGACCGATCCTGCCTTGCCCGCCCGGATCTTCCGGGCGAGCCTGCGCGTCATGATCTGGAACCTGCTATTTCTGGCAGGCATCCGTGCAGACGTAGAGGAACTGCTTTTGCAGGATGCCGCCGTTCGAAGGAACGACGCCGCCGGTATTGTTGCGCAGCAGCAGCGAGCGCGTCTGTTCCCCGAAGATGTAGAGCGGCATCTCGGTTGCAACGAGCTTCTGAACCTTGCCATAGGCGGCTTTGACAGCGGCAGGGTCGAGGGTGGAGCTGGCTTCCTTCAATGCAGCATCCATCTCGGCGCTCTTGTACTGTCCCCAGTTGAAAGCACCGCCGGAGCTCAGCAGGTTGGAAATGTTCGGCTCGGCACCGTTCGACACCAGCACCCCGCCTTCGACGCAGATGTCGAAGTCGAGCTGCGTCTTGCACCGCTGGATCAGCGAAGCCTGGTCGACCTCAACGATCTCAGCCGAGGCACCTTCATAGCCGGTCAGCACCTGCTGAATGTAGGCGGCAAGACGCTTCAGGTCCGAGTTGGTATAGGTGACGATCTTGATCGAAAATGGCTTGCCGTCCGCCTTCAGGGCGTCGAACAGTTCCTGCGCCTTCTTCGGATCATAGGCGGGAAGAGATGAAGCGCTATCGAAATACGGCGAATTCTCTCCAAAGTAATTGCTGGGTGCCTTGTAGCCGGGCATCTGCGTGAAGGCCTGCATCAGCCGCGCGCGGTCGATGGCGGAATAGAAGGCCTCGCGGGCGCGAACATCCGTGAAGATACCCTTGGCCTGGTTGAGATAGGCGCGGTTGATGCCGCGGATCGGGATCTCGCGGGTCGCAACCCCCGGCGCCGTTGCGTTCGAGCCGAACTGATAGGGATAACCGGCCATCATCGTTGCGCCGCCCTGCACGACGGTGGCGATGCGGCTGTTGGTTTCGGGAATGATCGCGAACTTGATCGTATCCAGATAAGGGCGCGGCTGATCCCAATAACCGGGATTGCGGGCCATGGTCATTGATATGCCCTGGTTCCACTCGGTCAGCGTAAAGGCGCCGGCGCCCACCGGCTTGATGTCGGTCTTTTCCTTGGCGACCTTCAATGCTGCCGGCGAGGCGATGAAGGGGCACAGCTCGGCGACCTGGGCTGCGAAATTGGCGTTCGGGGAGGACAGCTTGATCGTCAGGGTTTGCGGATCGACGACGGTGATTGCCTTGTTCCATGAGGATATGAACGGCTGCGCCGGTGAAAGCGTGGCCGGATCGGCGGCGCGGTCCCAATTATATTTGACGGCTTCCGCATCATAGGGCGTCCCGTCGGTGAACTTCATGTCCTTGCGAAGCTTCAAGGTCCAGGTCACGGCGTCTGTGCTGGTCAGGCTTTCAGCCATGCCGCCGGTCACGACGCCCTTGTCGTTGACGTAGACGATGAAGCCGTAAACGGCGTCGAGCACATCCATCGGACCGCCGGGATAGGTGCCGGCGGTGATCGCCGGATCCCAGCTCTTGATGTCCGAACCGTTGATAATGGTCATCGTGCCGCCGCTCACGGGTTTTTCCGTCTGCGCGCCCGCGTGAGACGCGGCAAGCATCACGGGTGCGGCCGCCATCAGCGACAACAGCAAGGCGGCGGCGCCGCGCATGAACAGGCTCTGCAGCCTTCTGGAACGATTGTCTGACAACTCACTCTATCTCCTTTTTTTGAGTTCCCCTGGGGGAGTGATTGTGCGTCGTTGTTGTGCATGCGGTTGACATGATGGCCCGGCAGCTTTCAGCGCTGCTCGTCATGGCTCAGTCGTTATGATCCTCCGTCCAGCGCCGGACCGTCGGATGATGAAGCCCGAATTGATCCAGCGCACGCCCCACGGTCTGGTCGACCATTTCGGCGATTGATTTCGGCAGGGTGTAAAAACTCGGCACCGGCGGCATGATGACGGCGCCGTTGCGTGTTGCCTGGTCCATCAGCGCGATATGGCCCGCATGCAACGGCGTTTCCCGCACCATCAGCACCAGCCGGCGGCGTTCCTTCAGGCAGACATCGGCGGCGCGCACGATCAGATCGTCCGCATAACAATGCGCGATCCCGCTCAGCGTCTTGATCGAGCATGGCGCAACCAGCATGCCGTCGCACCGGAAGGAGCCGGAGGCGATCGAGGCGCCGATATCCCCGTGGCTGTAGACCCGGTCGGCGAGGCCACGGATTTCGTCCGCGGTCTTTCCCGTCCCTTCGGCCAGTGCCGTGCGGATCGCCGCGGGCGATATGACGAGATGCGTCTCGACATCGTCGAAATCCCGCAGCATCTCCAGCGCACGCAGTCCGTAGATTGCACCGGAAGCCCCTGATATGCCGATGATCAATCGCCTCAAATCAGCATCTCCGGCTTGACGCGCAATAGCAGCTGGCGCATCCGTTCGTAGGAATCCGGCGGCGGAAGCGCCTTGTCGAACCCTTCCTTCCGATCGCCCGCCTTCATCGTGGCGTCGTAACCGACCTTGGCGATCACGCCGCCGTCCTCCTGAGGCTCGGACCGGTCTGCCGGAAGATCCGTGACGATGAGAATGTCGCGCGCCGCGCGCATGCGCGTCATCTTGGCCAATTCGACGGCATCGATATCCCAGGGGTCGACATCGCTATCGACGATGGTGACGTTCTTGACGATGCTGACCGCACCCCAGCAGATCGACATGATGCGGCGTGCCTGTCCCGGGCGGGGCGCATCGATCTGCACGACCACGTTGTTCCGTCCGCTGCCTGATGCGGTGACGGCAACCTCGCCGACATTGAGAACGGATCGCCGGATGACGGCCTTGAGGCCGGCAGCGATCGGCACTGCGCCGAGATAAAGGTGCTCCATATGGTAACCGGGCTCGATCACCTGCAACATCGCGTCGGAGCGGCAGGTCATGCATCCAAAGCTGGCGCGCATGCCGGAGCCGTAATCCTCGTACATGCCGTGATATTCCGAGACCAGTCCTTCGAGGATCGGCTCGTCGCTATGTATATGACCTTCGAGCACGATCTCCGCCTCTGCAGGCACGGCAAGATCGATCGACTTGCAGCGGACAAGCCGCACCGGCTCGCCGAGCAGCGATCCGGCGCAGTGCATTTCATCGTCACCAAGCCCCAGATAGAAGCAGGCGGCAAGCTGAATGGCTGGATGCGCGCCGAGGACGACGGCGAAGGGCAGCGGCTCGCCTTTGGCGCCCGCCTTGCGGGCCATGATGGCGAGATGATGGTTCGGTGCAATCCCGATCATCGCCTCGTTCGGACCAAGCACCTTGATGCGGGCATAGGACGCGTTGCCCAAGCCCGTTTCAGGGTCGCGCGCCACGATCAGACCCGCGGTAATGTAAGGACCGGTCTCCTTG
This sequence comes from Rhizobium ruizarguesonis, assembly GCF_012349115.1. Classification (GTDB taxonomy): domain Bacteria; phylum Pseudomonadota; class Alphaproteobacteria; order Rhizobiales; family Rhizobiaceae; genus Rhizobium; species Rhizobium ruizarguesonis. Next base: position 32,650 of record NZ_PQIG01000035.1, on the reverse strand, counting down.
GAAAAGAATGTCGGGACTGGAAGCCGGGTCAGGATGTCGTCCTGGAAGAGCTGTTGCTGTACCGGCGCATCGTCCACGAAGACAGGCGGCATGGGAGAGGCGATCGAGGACAGCAGCTTTTCCTGGATCTCGCTTTTCGCGACGTCAAGCGCCAGGGCGACACGATCGAGATCCGACAGGATGTTGCCGAAGATCGGCATGTCGTGACCCTTGATGCGGTCGAGCCGCACCGCCGCCTTTTCATCGACGATGGAAAGGATGGCCGACACGTCGTGGATCGGGTCGATCTCCTCCGAAATCACCAGCAGCTGACCGCGTCGGTCGAGTTCCTGAAGAATGCCTCGACAGGATTGATCGCTTTCGCTGCCGCGCATTGCGGCGCTGGCCGTCTTGGATGTCATGGCCGCGTCTTCAAGCGGATCAGGGCGATCATTCATCCGGCAATCCTGTGAAAGTCATTTTCGAGCTGTTTGATGCGGCAAGTATCAGCCGCAGGCCGGAGGCTGGGTAGCTCGAAAATCATGAATTGGAGGATAGGAAAATCAGAATGCTCCGCGCATGATCCCGATCCGACGCGACATGCGTTAGATCACGCCTGTTGGCCGAAGACGGCAACGAGTGACTGGATCATCGTCCGTTCCGCCTCGGACAGCGTCCTTTCGCCGGAGAAAATCACCGAGAGGTTTCCGGCGATGACGTCTTCCGTAATCGACGCCGCGGTGAGGCGTCCGCTGCCGATGTCCTGCTGGACCGAGGACACCGGCAGGACCGTGCAGACCGGCAAGCGGCGGACCATGGCGATGGCCAATGGCAGAGAACCGACGTCCATGATGGGCTCGACACGCAGATGCCGCGCGCTGGCGGCTGCCATGAACGCCTGATGGATACTGAGATGCTTGATTCCGAGAACCAGCGGAAATCCGCAAACTTCGGCCAGTGGAATTTCCGTTCGGCCGGCAAGGTTCAAGGCCGGATTGGCAACGACCGAGAGGCGCTCGCTCGGTCCGAGATGGATCCGGGTCATCTGCGTCTGGACGACGCCGACAATGGCCAGATTGAGCTCTCCCGCGCGCACCTGGTCGTGAAGCGCAGCGTTGGAACCTTCGACGATCCTCAGCCGGTATTCGGGATGGCCGAGGCGGGTTGCCGTCAGCGCCTGCGCCACCTTGTCCGTCATGACGCTATCATGCCCCGAACTCGGCAGCATGCCGATTGAGATGGTCGCCTGAGTGTGGGCGGCAATATCCTGACTGGCCTTTAGAAGGCTGTCGATGCGCTCTTCGATCTCCAAGGTGAACGGAAGCAATGCCTTGGCGGCCTTCGTGCTCTCGGCACCGTTGCGCCGCCGTTCGAACAGGGGTTGCCCGACAACCGCCTCGATCTTCTGAATCTGGGTCGAAACGGAGGGTTGGGTGACATGCGCCGCGCGCGCCGCCGCCGAAATGCCTCCGCTGAGATGCGCAAGGTTGAAGTAGTGCAATTGACGTGCCGTCAACTGCGGCCGGAAGACGATATTGGCCTCCGTTGCCTCCAGATTTTTCTTGAGGCTACAAAGCAGGGCGGACACGACCTCCTGGTCCGGCCCGTTTGCGCGCACGCCCAAGGTGCTCGACAACGGCGGATCGAGGGGCTCCAGATGCAGGCGCGCAAGTCCGAGCCGGTCGGCGACCATACTGCGGGGCATCAGGAACCGCATCTGCGGAAACTCGTTGAGCAGCCGATGAAGATCTGCCGGCTCCTCATCCATCAGGATCATGCGGTCGCGGATGCCATGCTCGTCCGCATATCGGGTGACGGCATCGCGAAGTGCCTGACGCATTTTCAAAACGACAAATTTCTGATTGGGGGAGCGAAGATCAACCGCGGCCTCCGCCGTTCCGACGGAAACCCAGACCTCATCGTAAAAGGGCGTCATCGCAGGCAGGTTCGCAGATGGCACGCCTGTGATATAGCCGACTTCGATTTCCATCGAACCCGCGTTGCCCGGGATTTCCGCAGCCTCCTCGTCAACAAGGGATTTTCCTCGCCCGTCTGCAAACATCACGTCGATCAGCAGGTCGGGCCGCTCGCGTTCCATATCTTCGACAGTACGTCCGATCGCCTTCGAAAACCGGCCGATGGAGAAACTGAGATCGAGACGAATATCGATGCGAAGGGGGGCCGTGTCCCCGTTCCGCATCCGACGCACGAACCTTTCGCGATGAAGGATGGCCGTTGCCTGCTGAAACAGCCAGAAGGCTGCCGGTAAAGGACTGAGGTGACCGCTTTTCCGAATGAAGAGCTTGAGTTGAAGTTCATTTTCCAAAGTACGCAGACTTGATGTCAGCGCCGAAGGAGCAATCCCAAGCTCGCGCGCGGTCTCCGCCAGCGTCGGGCTCTGACAGGCCAGCACGAAATGGGCCAGTTGCTGGATTTCGATGCGCGGCGGATTTGTAATCACTGCGGGTCTATATCGGATTTGCTCAAGGGGCTTACCCGACTATGGCACACAAAGCGTTATATCGCACGAATATCAGCGCCGGCCCATTGCTTCCCCTTCGTCCACCGAACCGACATGGTCGGCCTCGGACTTTGGTCGGCGCAGCACTGGTGATCGAATGCCTGGACGGGCCAAGAGCGTCGAAACAGGGAGCCCGTATGCTGAGGGTGATCAGTCCTCCTTTAGAAAAATCGAGGATCTTCCGTTCCGATCATTCGCGATTGCCCGGACCAAAAGACGTCAGCCGGCGATCAAAGCGGCTTCATACACCATCGTCGCGGCGGCAAGATCAGCCAACGCCGTTCCGACTGCCTTGTAGAGAGTGATCTCATCGTTGGACGTCCGCGCTGGAACATCCCGGCGGCACAGCTCGTCAAGTGTCGCACGCACCGCATCTGTAGAAATGATGCCGGCTCTGATCGGCTGAACCAGATCGCCCGCTTCGTGAAGGGCTTCGTGCGTGTCGATATAGAGCGAGGAGCGGCGAAGCGCCTCGTCATCCGCTTCGCGCATCGCCGGGGTGAAGCCGCCGATCAGGTCGACGTGGGTGCCCGGCCGCAGCCATTCGCCGCGGATAAGCGGTGCTGTCGCCAGCGTCGCTGCGCTGACGATATCGGCTTGCCGCGCCGCGGCTTCCAGGTCCGTGACCGCAGCGGCCTGGAGCCCCTGTTGCCGGAGGCTCTGCGCCAGCCGTTCGGCGCTGGCGGGATCGATATCCCAGATATCGACATGCGCGATCGGCCGGACGGCGCGATAAGCATCAGGTATGAGGCTCGCGACGCGGCCAGCGCCGATCACCAGCAGACGGCGAGCGTCCTTTCGGGCAAGATAGTCCGCAGCAAGGGCCGATGCCGCTACCGTCCGGCGCGTCGTGATCGTGTTTCCGTCAAGTAGCGCAAGCTGCATCCCGGTCCGACCATCATAGAGCATATAAGTCGAGGTCAAACCGGGAATGCCGCGCACCGTGTTGCCGGGAAAGACGGTGACGATCTTGATGCCAAGGTAGCGCTCCGACCGGTGCGTTTCATGCCAGGCCGGCATCAGAAGCAGCGTCGCATCCAGCTCGCCGCTATTGGTTATCGTGTGGTGATGCCGTACCGGCACGACACAGCCTTCAGCAAATGCTTGCCGCAGGGTCGCGACCAGCGCGCCGAACGGTAGGAGCTCGCCCGTTGTCCGGGCATCGAGAATACGGATTTGTGTGTCGGTCATTGAAGCGATCTCTCAGGAAGTTCTAACTGCGGGATAAGGCGAGTTCCGTGTGATTGAACGAGAGCCGCGTCGCCGCCGCGCGGCGCACCAGCTTTTCAACCGGCGTCGGCCTTTTGGGCACCTCGCTGCAATCGGAATGCGGAGCACTGAACACCGCTCAGCCAAACGCCGCTTTCTTCTCCAGAATTCTGGCGTATTGCGTCAGCGGATAGCACAGGGTGAAGAAGATCACCGCGACGAGACCGTAGACCTTGAAAGGTTCGAAGGTCGCGTTGTTGATGGCGTTTGCGGTTTTCAGCAGTTCGTCGAAGCCGAGGATCGAGGCCAGTGCGGTGCTCTTGATCAACTGGACCAAGAACCCGACGGTCGGCGCGCGCGTGATCCGGAAAGCCTGCGGCAGGATGACAAGGCGAAGTTCGAGGAGACGATGCAAGCCCAGGCTGGCTGCGGCGTCCCATTGCCCGCGCGGCACCGCCTCGACGCCGCTCCGCCAGATTTCCGCAAGATAAGCGCTGGCATAGAACGTCAGGCCGCAGACGGCCGCGGTCCATGACTCGATCCGAAAACCGAGCATCGGCAGGCCGAAGAACATCAGAAAGAGCTGCATGAGGAGCGGCGTCCCCTGAAACAGGGCAATGTAGCCGGACGCGAAGCTGCGCGGCCAGCGCGTTTTCGATATCCGTGCAGACAGGATCGCCAGGCCAACGATGGCGCCGCCGGCAAAGGCTGCGAGCGAAAGCACAAGGGTCCAGCGTGTCGCGAAGACAAGATTGCGCAGAATGTCCCAGAAGGTGAACTCAATCATGCCAGACCGGCTCCCAGAAAACGGCGTTTCCCGGCGACAAGGAGCCGGCGAAGTGCGGCGGACATCGAAAGGTAGATCAACGTTGCCACCAGATAGGTCTCGAAGGAGCGGAAGGTGCGCGACTGAAGCAGATCGGCCTCCTGCGCCAGCTCGCGGACGGATATTTGCGAAACCACCGCCGATTCCAGCATCATGATGATGATCTGGCTCGTCAGCGCCGGAAAAATGATGGCGATCGCTTGCGGCAGGATGATCTTGAAGAACACCAGCCGAGGCCTCAGGCCGAGTGCCTGCGCCGCCTCCTTCTGGCCTCTCGGTATGGCATCGAGCCCGGCCCCGACCACCTCGATCGTGTAGGCCGCCATGTTGAGGGTCATGGCAAGGACGGCGGCGGTGACCGGATCGAGGCGAATGCCGAGGCTAGGCAAGCCAAAGAAGATGAAGAACAGCTGCACCAGGAACGGCGTATTGCGCATGATTTCCACATAGAGGCCGACGACCTTGCGCAACCACGGATAAGGTCCCCGGCGCGCGGCCGCGCCGAGAATGCTGAGAACGATCCCGAGGACCGATGTGGAGGCCGTCAGGGCAAGCGTCGTGCCCGCGCCATAAGCCAGAGCTCCCATTCCGTCCCAAAGCCAATTGAAATCGAGGCTGTATCTCATCGCATGTCCTTTGGAGCCGGATGATCTGGGCCGGATCGCCCCGGAAATCTGGATCCGCCTCTCAAGCAAAGAATTGGAGCATGATGCCACCGGAATCGCTTACAGTTTTCGGCATCATGCTCTGGTGAGTGGGAGGCCGTCCTCGTCAGTCCTTCAGGTTTTCCGGGTTGAGCGGCGCTTTCAGCCAGCTCTTCGAGCCTGCGTCGAGCGAACCATCGGCGATCATTGCGGCGACGCTGTCATTGACAGCCTTCTTCAGGCCTTCCTCGCCCTTGCGGAGCGCGATGTGCGAGGGGGAGCTGAGGAGCTGGAACTTCTGCTCCGGCTTCAAGGCTTCCTGTCGTGCCAGAACCTGCGCACCGACATCGTTGCCGACGACCATCAACTGGGTCTGGCCGGATATGAAGGCCTGGATGACCGAATTGTAGTTCTCGAAGCGCTGGATCGCGGCCGAGCCGGGGGCGGCGGCCGTCAGCGACGTGTCTTCGAGCGTCCCACGATTGACGGCAATTGTCTTGTCGGCAAGGTCTTCCTTGCCGCTCACCTTCAGCGCCGTCGGACCGATGACGGCGATATAGTAGGGGGCGTACGGGGCTGCATAATCGATAACCTCGGCGCGCTCCTTCGAATAGCCGACGCTCATCAGCAGGTCGACGCGGTCGTCGTTCAGGTAGGCGATCCTGTTCTGGCCAGTAACGCTGACGAGATTGAGTTTCACGCCGAGCCTGTCGGCGATCTTCTGGGCGACGTCGACGTCATAGCCCTTGATGCTCATATCGGCGCTTGCCGAAGAGAAGGGCGGGAAATCGGAGAAGATGCCGATGTTGATCTCGCCTGCGGCTTTGATATCGGCAAGTTCGTCGGCCTGTGCGGCCCCTGCCAGGATGCCGAACACGGCAATTGCCGCAGTAGCGGTGAAGCGTAATTTCATAAGAGCAGTCATGTCGTTCCCCTTTTTGAGACGTGTTGTGCGACAGGTGATGGATGGCAGCGGGCACGAGGCACGCTGCCGTTGTGGAGCTTGTTCTCAGGTCAGCTTTGTCCTGACCGCGGGACTGAACATCGCGAGGCACAGGAGTTCGAACAGGACCTGCGCGGCGATCTGCGCGGTGTTGGTGGTGTTGTCGTATTGCGGCGCGATTTCCACGACGTCGCCGCCGACGAAGTTGATGCCCTTGAAGCCGCGCAGCAGGGTCAGAGCCTCCCTCGGCTGAAGCCCGCCGACTTCTGGCGTGCCGGTTCCCGGAGCGAAGGCCGGATCGAGGCTGTCCACGTCGAAACTGAGATAGGTCGGACCGGCGCCGACGACCTCCAGAGCCTTTGCGATCACCGCCTTGAGGCCCATCTCCGCCACCTCTTCCGCGTGAATGACGGTCATGCCGGAGGCAAAGGAGAACTCCCAGAGATATTCGCCGCCGCCGCGGATGCCGATCTGGATCGTACGCTTCGGATCGAGCACGCCCGCCAGAACCGCCTCGCGGAAGGGTGCGCCGTGATGGAACTTCGAGCCCTCATAGGGACCAGCGGTGTCGCAATGAGCGTCGATGTGGATCATGCCGACCGGCTGGCCGGCCGCCAGGCCCTTGAGGATGGCGCCGGAGATCGAATGGTCGCCGCCGACCGAGAGCGGGATAACCCCGGTTGCCGCGATCATCCGGTAGCAGGCCTCGATGTCGGCATGGCACTCGGCGAGGCCGAACCGGCTGCGCATCGGCACGTCGCCGACATCGGCGACCTTTAGCCCTCCCATCGGCGCGACACGCAGAACATGCTCGTAGGGACCGATACGCTCGATCGCCCGGACGGCCCGAGGCCCCAGCCGCGCGCCGGCGCGATTGGTGACGCCGAGGTCCATCGGCACGCCGATCAGAGCCACGTCAAGCGCCTCAAGCACCTCGGGCCGCAAGCCGTTCTCGATGAAACGGGCATCCAGAAAGGTCGCAGGATCGGCGAAGGGCCATTTGCGGCTGTCGCCGTCCTTGAATACGCTCGCCGCCACGGCGCGGAAGTGCGGATCTTCCATCTCCCCGCCTGCAGCGCTGCCGAAGCGCTTTCTCAAGTCTTCCAGAAAATCCCGGTCAATGGTCAAGGCAGGCTCCCACGGTATTGATGCTGCCGTCATCATCAGCGCCGCCCACTTCTCTTGGAACCGCGAAAATTCGAGAGGGGATATAACGATTCTTGATAGCTCAGACCCGCCGAGGCTCAGCGATGCGGGTAGCGCATTCATCGGGATGTTCAGAAAACTTTATAACCCGGCGAGAATTTTCCCACTACCGCGGCTGGCAACCTCCAAGCAGTCTCCGATGCGAACGGCCCGGCAGAGGGCCGACAGCAAAGGGAACCTACCATGTTGCACGATATGACACGCCGCCGCTTCCTCGGATCCGCCGCCGCTGCGGGGATTGCCAGCACGATGACCGGGTTTGCAAGATCCGCCGCGGCCGGTAGCGGCAATCTCACCGCCGTCGAATGGGGCGGCGATGTCGTCGAAGCGATGAAGCAGATTGCCGCCGACCAGAATGCGGCGACATTCAACTGGGTTCTTCACCAGGGCGGCGCGGGCGCCATCCTGCCGAAGATCAAGGCCGTCTGGCCGAATGTCGACTACGACTATGTCGCCGGCTGGGAAGGCTCGTTCAACAGCATGGTGAAGGAGGATTGGCTCGAGACCATCAATCCTGCAGATGTTCCCAACCTTGCGAATATTCCCGAGAAAATCATCATTCGTGATGGCAAGGGCAATATCAAAGCCGTCCCGCGCGCAGTTGGCGGCATGTATTTCGGTGCCCGAACCGACACGGCTCCGATCGCCGTGAAGACCATCGATGATCTGCTGAGCCCCGATCTCAAGGGCGCGATCTGCTGGCCAGGCCCGACACAGAGCATGATGCTCCAGATTGTCGCGCTCGCCCTTCACGCCGGCGGCAGTGAAACGAATATGGAGCCCGGGTGGAAGCTCATGACGGAATTGGCGAAATCCGGCAATATCGGCCGCGTTGCCGTCACCGATATCGATTTCACCAATTCGCTGACGTCGGGCGAGACCTCCGTCGGCTTCTTCGCCGAGCCCGGCTGGGCAGCCGTGGCGAAGAACTTCCCGGTTACGCGCTTCACCAAGGACAGCAACTTCAAGGCCTTTCTCTACCAGAGCGGTTTCGGCGTCCTGAAGAATAGGCCAAACACCAAGGCAACGCTCGATTTCGTCAACTTCGCGATCAGCCCGGACATGAACTCGCTCTACGCCAAGGTGGCTGGCGAAGCGCCGTTGAACAGCAAGGCGGTCACACCCGACAATCTCAAGCATCTGTCCTTCACGTCGGACGAGTTTTCGAGCTTCGTCTATGTGCCGGACTACAATGCAGTTCTCGAACAGCAGGATGCCTGGTCCAAGCGCTGGGAGCAGGATATCGCCCCGTTGCTCTAAGACACCCCGCGGTAGGTTGTCGTAGGCGCGGGCTTCGACAACCTCCCTTTCTCATGGCCCGCAAGGGCGAGGAAAAGGCTGTTCCACCATGACCAAGGTAAGGCGGCAACCCGTTGCCATTTCAATTCCGGATCGCCGAGATGCGGCCCTGACGCTCGGGCCAGCCCTGCTGGTGTTCGCATTCGGTTTTCTGTCACCGCTCATCAACCTGGCAATCGAAAGCTTGAAGGAGTTTACGCCGGGACGCGTCGGCTCCGTGGAAAATGCCGCGGCAACGGTTCAAAACTATTACGAGCTTGCAAACCAGGCGTTTGCAAGCGTCCTGCTGACGACCTTCTGGATCGGCGGAGTTGCCGCGATCATCGGCCAGCTTGTGGCATTCCCGCTGGCCTATTTCATCGTGCGGCGGATCTCGCCGCGGATGCGCACACTCACCCTCGGCTTCTTGATTACGCTTGTTCTTTCCAGCGTCCTGATCAAGACGTACGCGATCGAACTGACCTTCGGATCGGTCGGCATCTTCCGACCTTTCCTCTTGACATTGGGCCTTTCGCCCAACAGCCGCGAATATATCAATATCGTCGTTATTGCCGGTCTGGTTCACTCGATCATACCGGTCGCAACGCTAACGTTGATTGGCGCGATGCAATCGATCGATCCGCGTCTGCTCGATGCAGCCCAGTCGCTCGGCGCGCCGGGATGGAAAGCCCATCTGTCGATCACGCTTCCCCTGAGCTTCCCGGCTCTGATCTCGAGCACGCTTGTCTCACTGACTTTCGCGATCAGCGCCTTCGTCATTCCCATGGTGCTCGGGAGGGGCCGGGTGCTTTTCATGTCGAACGTCATCTACACCCGGTTCAGCGATATCGCCAACTACCCGAGCGGCGCGGCGATCTCGCTCGTCATGCTTGCCGCGGCCCTGGCGGTCGTCGCTGTCATAACGTTTGCGCAGGCGCGGAGGGTTTTCCGATGAGCATGCAGTCTCTTGCAGCGAGAAGCGGAGACCGGATCGCCGGTTCCCTTGCCTACGGTGTCATCGGCCTTGGATTGGCGTTCCTCGCCATCCCGTTGGTGATAACATGCGTCATGGCTTTCGACGCCAGGACCTACCTCGGCCCGATGCCGCCACCTGCCTTGTCGCTTCACTGGTTCGAACGGCTCGTCTCCCAGGCGGATATCCTTGCCAGCCTGCGTACCAGCCTCATCTTGGCGGTACTCACGACGGTTCTGTCTGTCACGATTGGAACTGCGGCGGCTGTCGGTCTTGCCCGGGGCAATTTTCCAGGAAAGGCAGCGCTGACTTCGGCCTTTCTCTCGCCACTCATCGTCCCGCCGGTCGTGATTGGATTCGGCCTGCTGCTTTTCCTTTCCAAGGCCGGCATCACAAATGGTATGGCGCGCCTGCTCCTCGGCCACGTGATCGTGACATTGCCCTATTGCATAAGGACCAGTCTCGCCAGCCTTCTCGGCAGCGACCAACGATTGACGGAAGCCGCAATGGTTCTCGGCGCCACCGAGCGCCAGGCCTTCTGGACCATTACCCTGCCGCTCATGCGGACGGGCGTCGTCACCGGCGCGATCTTCGCCTTCGCAATTTCGATGGATGACGTATCGATCAGTCTGTTTCTGAGCGATCCGTCCGCAACGACCTTGCCTGTTACGCTGGTCAGCAACATGCGCGCGGCTTTCGATCTGACGATCGCTGCAGCGGCCGTGGTCCTGATTGCCGTCACCGCGTTGCTGATCGTTGTGCTGGACCGTGTCGTCGGCTTCGACACTGTCGTCGGTCAGGGTTTGTTTCGTTCATGAGGACAATGCGATGATTTCTGCCGTGGAATTTCAAGGGGTCAGCAAGCGCTTCGGCGAAACGGTCGCCCTCGGTAATATCTCCTTCTCGGTGAACCCAGGTGAAACAATCGCACTGCTTGGGCCGAGTGGCTGCGGCAAGACCACCATTCTTCGGCTCATTGCCGGATTCGAGCGGCCCGACAAAGGCTCGATCTTGATCGACGGCCAGCCGATGGCCGGGTTGAAACCCTATGAGCGCAATGTCGGGCTGCTGTTCCAGCACTACGCTCTTTTCCCGCATATGACCGTCGAACAGAACATCGGCTACGGACTTCGCCATCGCAACCATCCGCCGGCGCAAATACCACGCCGTATTGCCGAGATGCTTGAGCTCGTCCGGCTCGTCGGTTTCGGACAGCGGCGGCCGCACCAGTTGAGCGGCGGCCAGCAGCAGCGTGTTGCGCTTGCGCGGGCGCTCGCCACCCATCCAAGCCTCCTTCTTCTGGATGAGCCCCTGTCGGCTCTCGACGCCAAACTTCGGCATGAGCTGCGCACCGAATTGAAGGATGTGCTCGCCGCGGTCGGCTCGACCGCCATCGTGGTAACCCACGACCAGGAGGAGGCGATGAGCCTGGGAGAGCGCATATTCGTGATGAACCGTGGAGCAATCATGCAATCCGGCAGGCCGGACGATGTGTATTGGCGTCCAGACTCGCGTTTCGTCGCGGATTTCATGGGTCGGACGAATTGGATCCATGGCTCGATTTCGACCGCGGGCGGAACGGCCCGGAAATTTCGCTCCGAATCCGGCTGGGAGTTTCCGGTCGCCTCCACGGCAAGCCTTTCAGGTGCCGCCGAGATTTGCGTGAGGCCGGAAAGCGTCGAGATATCGTCCGGCACTCCGGGTGCCGGGGCTATGGCCGGACGTGTTGCCGACGTCGTGACACTCGGTGCCTTCAGGCATGTCGTTCTGGACCTCGCCAGTGGCGACCGCATAATCTCGGCTTGCCCGAACCGTCCAGACATAGCTTTCGCTCGCGGGCAGGAGATCAGCGTTTCCATTCCCCCCGAGGCATGCGTTCTCTTCGCGCGATAAGCTGGCATTGATGGGGCGCAGCTTATACTGCGCCCGGGCTAAGGGTCACCAGTTGCGGGAAGAACATGGTTCGTCCAATATCCACTTACGGGCAGAGAGGCCCTCGGCTCTCGAGCGCCACAAAGTATGGAATGCGGCTTCTGATGCTTGATCTTGATTCCTATCTGCTTCGTGCATTTCTGACCGTCGCGGAAATCGGCACCGTCAATGGAGCAGCCGTCAAGCTGAACAGAACGCAGGCGGCCGTGAGCATGCAGATCCGCAAGCTGGAGGAGCTTGTCGGCGTTACGTTGTTTTCGCGTTCGTCAAAGGGCCTCGAACTCACGAGCCATGGGCAGATCATGCTGGCTTATGCCCGCGAAATGGTCGCCCTCAGCGACGAGGTCGGGAAAAGGCTGACAGGCAAGATGATCGAGGACCGCATTCGCCTCGGCGTCGTTGAGGACTTCGCAGCCGGCCACCTGATCGACATTCTTAGTGCCTTCAGAGCCCAGAACCCGAAGGTCGAGATCGACATCATCGTCGAGCCGAATCGCCGCCTCGCCAGCCTGTTTGAAGACAGGAAGCTCGATCTCGTGGTTTGCGACATCACCTGCCTCGCGCGAAAACCGACCCTGATCTGGACCGAATATTTGATGTGGACGGTCAGATCCGACTTTGTGGCGGATACGGAAAAACCGCTTCCCATCATCATGTTCGAGGAGGAGTGTCCCTGGACGCTCCCGACGATTGCGGCTCTGTCCCAGCGGAACATCAAGTGGAAGACGGCGTGCGTCGCATCGACGCTGGTCGCCATGGCGACCGCGGTTCGCGTCGGTATCGGTATCGCGCCAATGATGCTCAATACGAAACCGGAGGGCTGCCGGACGCTTGACCGATCGGCGGACCTGCCCGGTCCAGTGCGCATCGAAATCGGTCTGTATGCTCAATCCGAGACAGCCGAAGGTGCGCGCTATCTTGTGGACTTCATCTCGCGGCACACGGCCATATTGTCCAGCTAGAGCCTTTCCTGGTCAGAATGCTTCAAGCTGACCAGGAAAAGCTCTAGGAGCGTTCAGCTTCCATTATATCGGGTCAATTTAATTCCCTCTACCGGAATGGCGAGCGAAGCCCCACAGTGATCGGATAAAGGGTCGACGACCCAATCTCAAGCATTCATGGAAGTCTGCGAATACGATGATGGGGCAAGCCAAAGTTGACGAAACTCTCCTCGCAGATGCGGCCTATCTGCCCGGCCAGGTCGCAAACCTGACGAGGGGAGCGAGCGTGACGGCGCAGACCAACGAAATACTGGAGCGCATCAATGACATGCTGCTGCGCGAAGGTACCGACAAGTCAGAGATCATTCTCGCCAACATCTGGCTCAGGGACCTTGCCTCATTCGAGGAAATGAACAGAGCCTGGGATGCTTGGATGCCGGATAGTGGAACGCCACGGCGGGCGACGTTTGAGGACAAGAATCTCCCGCCGATGTGCGCCATCCGTATTGACGTAGCCGCGTCGCGAAAGAGTGGGGCCGGACAAATTTGAGCCGCCTGCGTTCGTTCTTCATAGCCTTGTCAGCGAAGCCGGAGCGGAATTCCGCACTCTCGGCATCATGCGCTAAGGCCGGATGACGCAGACATTGGCCTCATAGGCGCAGGGATCGTCCTGCACCGCGATATCGATGACTTTCGCCTTCGGTGCCAGTTGCTCAGGCCGTGCTGTGGGATAGAAGCCATAGCCGTCGCCGCCGACATAGGTTCCGCCATCGGCCTGATAGACGTAAGAAGAGCCGGCATAGGTGCCGCCACCACCACCCTGCGCCTGGGGTACGACGACGATGAGATTGTTGCGGGCGAAGCGATTGGTCGCCGGCGATGAAAACTGTTTCAGGAACGGCATCCGTTCTTTGCGGTTCCGATATCGATAGGCGTTGTCGGAACGGATGCCGCGATCGCGCCAGCCGATACGTTCGCCGAGGAGTAATCCGCCGTGGAAAGCGTGACGATGGCCGGGAAAGCGATGATCGCTGCGGCGGTCGCCGGCTTCGGCGGGAAGTGCAGCAAGCGCGGACAGGGCAAGCAGGGCGACTGCGGACAGACTTCGAAACATGGGTGGCCGGCCTCCGGAATTCCGATCCCTAACAAATCGTTAACGCCAGATTGCGCCAAAAGCCGAAGCTTGTCCATTCGGGCCGGAGAAACAGCGCAAAATTTGAGCGGAAAGGGCCAGTTTTGTTAGCCCGCAAACTTCCCGGTAACGCGAATCGATTAAATTAAAAGCAGACAGCGATTGTGCTTGTCGTCGGCGTTCTCGGTGATTAAACGTCGCAATTGATGCAACGCACACAGAGAAATTTGTCATTCGTGTGGTTGACTGAGCATGCTCCGAATTCGGGAGCGCAGAATAGCCGCCGCGAGGTTCTGATGGCGAATGTGACAAATAACCGGCCTCTGTCGCCGCATTTGCAAATTTACAAGCCTATCCCCACCATGATCATGTCCATCGTCCACCGTATCACCGGTGGCGCCCTCTATGTCGGCACGATCCTCGTCGCCTGGTGGCTGATCGCGGCGGCAAGCGGCCAGGGTTCTTATGACTGGGCCAACTGGGTGCTCGGCAGCCTTCTCGGCAAGCTCGTGCTTCTCGGCTACACTTGGGCGCTGCTGCACCATATGCTCGGCGGCTTCCGCCACTTCATGTGGGATCTCGGCTACGGCTTCGGGAAAGAGTTCTCGACCAAGCTCGCCATCGCCAACATCGTCGGGTCGCTCTGTCTGACCGTGCTGGTCTGGGTGATCGGCTTCCTCATTCGCTTCTGAAGGTCCTCTCATGGATATGCGCACCCCCCTCGGCAAGGTTCGCGGGCTTGGCTCCGCCAAGGACGGCACGGACCATTTCTGGCGCCAGCGGCTGACGGCCGTCGCCAATGTTCCGCTCATCCTCTTCTTCGTCTTCTTCATGCTCGCTTATGCCGGCGCGCCCTATGCGGATGTGGTTCGCGCGCTGTCGAACCCCTTCATCGCGGTCGTCATGGCACTGATGGTGATCTCCGGCGTCATCCACATGAAGCTCGGCATGCAGGTCATCATCGAGGATTACGTGCATGGCGAGTTCGGCAAGATCGTTCTCCTGATGCTGAACACGTTCTTTGCGATCCTGATCGCCAGCCTCTGTCTCTTCGCCATTCTGAAAATCGCATTCGTAGGATAAGCTGATATGGCACCGACTTCACCCGCCCAGAATGGCAAGGCCTACAAGTATGTCGATCACTCCTACGACGTGATCGTCGTCGGCGCCGGTGGCGCCGGGCTGCGCGCCACGCTCGGCATGGCCGAGCAGGGTTTCCGCACGGCCTGCATCACCAAGGTATTCCCGACCCGGTCGCATACGGTCGCGGCCCAGGGTGGCATCGCCGCCTCGCTGCGCAATATGACGCCGGATAGCTGGCAGTGGCACCTCTACGACACCGTCAAGGGTTCCGACTGGCTCGGCGACGTCGACGCCATGCAGTATCTCACCATGGAAGCGCCGAAGGCGGTCTATGAGCTCGAGCATTACGGCGTGCCGTTCTCGCGCAACGAAGAAGGCAAGATCTATCAGCGCCCGTTCGGCGGCCACATGCAGAATTACGGCGAAGGCCCGCCGGTACAGCGCACCTGCGCCGTTGCCGACCGTACCGGTCACGCCATCCTGCATACGCTCTACGGCCAGTCGCTGCGCAACAATGCCGAATTCTTCATCGAGTACTTCGCGCTTGACCTGATCATGTCGGAAGACGGCAGCCGCTGCACCGGCGTCGTCGCCTGGTGCCTCGATGACGGCACGATCCATCGCTTCGCCGCCAAGATGGTGGTGCTGGCGACCGGCGGCTACGGCCGCGCCTATTTCTCGGCAACATCAGCCCATACCTGCACCGGCGACGGCGGCGGCATGGTGGCGCGCGCCGGCTTGCCACTGCAGGACATGGAATTCGTTCAGTTCCACCCGACCGGCATCTACGGTTCGGGCTGTCTGATCACCGAAGGCGCGCGCGGTGAAGGCGGTTACCTCGTCAACTCCGAGGGCGAGCGCTTCATGGAGCGTTACGCGCCTTCGGCCAAGGACCTTGCCTCGCGCGACGTCGTTTCGCGCTGCATGACGCTGGAAATCCGCGAAGGCCGCGGTGTCGGCAAGGCGAAGGACCACATCTTCCTGCATCTCGACCACCTCGATCCGGCCGTTCTTCATGAACGCCTGCCGGGGATTTCCGAGAGCGCCAAGATCTTCGCCGGCGTCGACGTCACGCGCGAGCCGATCCCGGTTCTGCCGACCGTTCACTACAATATGGGCGGCATTCCCACGAATTATTGGGGCGAAGTGCTGAACGCCGACGGTGCCAATCCGGAACGGATCATTCCCGGCCTGATGGCTGTGGGTGAAGCCGGCTGCGCCTCGGTGCACGGCGCCAACCGCCTCGGCTCCAATTCGCTGATCGACCTCGTGGTCTTCGGCCGCGCCGCTGCGATCCGCGCCGGCGAGGTGATCGACCGCGCCGCGCCGATCCCGCATCTCAATGTCGCAGCCTGCGACAAGATCATGGACCGCTTCGACGGTCTGCGTCATGCCCGCGGCGGCACGCCGACGGCGGAACTGCGCGAGAAGATGCAGCGCGCCATGCAGGAAGACGCCGCCGTCTTCCGCACGCAGGAATCGCTGGAATCGGGCTGCCAGCGCATCTCGGCAATCTGGGGCGAGATGAAGGACATCAAGGTCACCGACCGTTCGATGATCTGGAACTCCGACCTTGTGGAAACGCTTGAGCTGCAGAACCTGATGGCCAACGCCATCACGACGATCTACGGCGCCGAGGCCCGCAAGGAGAGCCGCGGTTCGCATGCCCGCGAAGACTATACCGAGGGTGCATTCGCCGGCCGCGACGACGTCAACTGGCGCAAACACACGCTCGCCTGGGTGAACGAGGCGGGCGAGGTCAAGCTCGACTACCGGCCGGTCCATACCGAACTCATTGCC
The DNA here is from genome assembly GCF_012349115.1 of Rhizobium ruizarguesonis. GTDB lineage: Bacteria > Pseudomonadota > Alphaproteobacteria > Rhizobiales > Rhizobiaceae > Rhizobium > Rhizobium ruizarguesonis. The sequence continues at coordinate 16,183 of NZ_PQIG01000035.1, read as the reverse complement.
GAAGGCATCGATCCGCACAAGATCGAGCCGAAGGCTCGCGTGTACTGATCTCAAGAGGAACCGGACATGGTTGAACTCGCTCTCCCTAAGAATTCTCAGATGCGCGAAGGCAAGGTCTGGCCGAAGCCGGCGGGTGCCAAGAACACCCGCGAATTCCGCGTCTACCGCTGGAGCCCGGATGACGGTCAGAACCCTTCTATCGATACCTTCTATATCGATGTCGACGACTGCGGGCCGATGGTGCTCGACGGTCTGCTCTACATCAAGAACAAGATCGACCCGACGCTGACGCTGCGCCGTTCCTGTCGTGAGGGCATCTGCGGCTCCTGCGCGATGAATATCGACGGCACGAACACGCTCGCCTGCACCAAGGGCCTCGACGATATCAAGGGCGCGGTGAAGATCTATCCGCTACCGCATCTGCCCGTCGTCAAGGATCTGGTTCCCGACCTCACCAACTTCTATGCCCAGCATCGTTCGATCGAGCCATGGCTGAAGACGGTGTCGCCGGCGCCGGCCAAGGAATGGAAGCAGAGCCATGAGGACCGGCAGAAGCTCGACGGCCTCTATGAATGCATCCTCTGTGCCTGCTGCTCGACCTCCTGTCCGAGCTACTGGTGGAACGGCGACCGCTATCTCGGTCCGGCCGTTCTGCTGCAGGCCTATCGCTGGCTGATCGATTCCAGAGACGAGGCGACCGGCGAGCGCCTCGACAATCTCGAGGATCCATTCCGCCTCTATCGCTGCCACACGATCATGAACTGTGCGCAGACCTGCCCGAAGGGCCTCAACCCGGCCAAGGCGATCGCCGAAATCAAGAAGATGATGGTCGAGCGCCGGGTTTGATCAGCATGCATTCCGATGGCGGAATCGACGGCTTCGATCCCGAAGCCGTCACCTATGTCACGTCGGCCCGGTGTAATCCTTCTGCAGGATGCACCTGAGCGCTATTCCGAGACATTGCGCGAGTTCGACAGGGATCCTGACAGAGATGAACGCGCGCAACACCTTGCTGACAAATTCTATGTGCAGGAAGTTTTGCAGCGGGACAGTTGAACTGTATCGTTTTTCGGTTAGTTGTTGTCACGGGCAATTTATGCAGCACGACTTGATTAACCAAATCGAATTACGATAGTCGGACTTGTCTCACGCCCGTTTCTTTACGGCGATAGCCGAATTCAGGAGTATGATGATGCAGTTGCGATATGCGATGACAGGTCTGGTGGTGGTTCTGTCGCTAGCCGGTTGTCAGCGTACGGCATATGATTACAGCTCCAACGCCAGTGCCGGTCCGGCGCCGTTGACGGCGCAGCCGGTGCCCTCGGTGCAGGGCGGGCAGCTTCCACCGCCGACCGGCGGCTCGCAGTTTCCGGCCGCGCCGACGACGACGGCGCCGATGCCGGGCGCTGAGCCTGGTGCAATGGCCGCGAATGCGCTCGATATCACCAAGGAATCGATGGTCGGAAGCTGGCGCGTCAACGGTAGCTGCGACATGTTCCTAACGCTCACCAATCTCGGCAGCGGTTCGCGCGGCGGAACGCGTGGCTGTGTCGGCGAGCTGACGGCGATGGGCTCCTGGGAGGTCGCCGGCAAGCAGGTGCTGCTCAAGGACCGCTCGGGCAACCAGCTCGGCAGCGTCTACAAGACGGCCGACAACCGCTTCCAGGGACAGACGAGCACAGGCCAGTCGATCAGTCTCAGCCGGTAAATGTTCCGGCGGGTCTCCGCCGTTGACTGACATGCGGATATGCCCTCATGCAACCAATGCCGGATTATGCGCTCAGCGTCTGCGAACAGCTTAAAGCGCTGACCGCATCGGGCGCCCTTCAGGCCGATTCTGCCCAATTGGACGTGGCAAAGAGCCTCGACCGGGTGCTCGCCGGTCTGAAGCAGCGGCGGCCGGCGGCAAAGTCGAGCGCGCTCGGCTGGCTGTTTGCCGCCAAGAAGAAATCGGCCGACGGCATCAAGGGGCTTTATATCCACGGCAGCGTCGGGCGCGGCAAGACCATGCTGATGGACATGTTCTTCGCGATGGCGCCGTGCAGGAAGAAACGGCGGGCGCATTTCCACGAATTCATGGCGGATGTGCACAACCGCATCGCCGCGCACCGGCTGAAGCTCAAGAACGGTGAGACGAGGCAGGCAGATCCGATGCCGCCGGTCGCCGCAGCGCTTTACGACGAGGCAGAACTGCTTTGCTTCGACGAGTTCACGGTCACCGACATCGCCGATGCGATGATCCTGTCGCGGCTGTTCTCCGAGCTTTTCGCGCGCGGATGCGTGCTGGTCGCGACCTCGAACGTCGAGCCCGACAATCTCTACGCGGATGGTCTCAATCGCGGCCTCTTCCTGCCCTTCGTTGCCTTGCTCAAGCAGCATGTCGATGTCGTTACCCTGGATTCGTCGACCGACTACCGGATGGAGAAGCTGAGCAGCCAGCCGGTCTACCTGGTGCCGATCAACGAGCATAACGACATGGCGATGGATGCGTCCTGGACGCAGGCGCTGCATGGGCGCAAGGCGCAGCCGCTGGATATCCCGATGAAGGGGCGCCACATCCATGTGCCGCTCGCCGTCGACCGCATGGCGCGGTTCTCTTTCGCCGATCTCTGCGACAAGCCGCTCGGGGCGGTCGACTTCCTGGCCATCGCCGAACGCTTCGATACGGTCTTCGTCGATCACATTCCATTGCTCGGGCCGGAAAAGCGGAACCAGATCAAGCGATTCATCATTCTGGTCGATACGTTCTACGATCATGCCGTGCGGCTTTACATTTCCGCGGCGGCCATGCCGGAGGAACTGCTGCTGCACCGCCGGGGCACCGAGGGCTTCGAATTCGACCGCACGGCATCGCGCCTGTTCGAGATGCGCAGTGCGGAATATCTTGCGCTGCACCATGAGAAACGCGCCGCAGAGTAACAATTCAGTGACAGAATGTCTTACGTTTACGTAAGAATTTTTGTATCTAAACGATTGAAAACGCTGCATCAAAAATAATGAATTGCCATTTTTTGGCTTTGGGTCTATGCGATTGCGTCATTGGGCGGTGCCTTGCGCGACCGTTCGACGAATTTGATCGCAAAGGAAACAGCGAAAATGGCGCGTAACAAGATCGCACTCATTGGTTCTGGCATGATTGGTGGCACGCTGGCGCACCTCGCCGGCCTGAAGGAACTGGGCGACATCGTTCTCTTCGACATCGCGGACGGCATTCCCCAGGGCAAAGGTCTCGATATCTCCCAGTCATCGCCGGTCGAAGGCTTCGATGTCAATCTGACTGGTGCCAGCGACTATTCCGCGATCGAGGGCGCTGACGTGTGCATCGTCACGGCAGGCGTCGCCCGCAAGCCCGGCATGAGCCGCGACGATCTTCTCGGCATCAACCTCAAGGTCATGGAGCAGGTTGGCGCCGGCATCAAGAAGTATGCGCCGAACGCCTTCGTGATCTGCATCACCAACCCGCTCGACGCCATGGTCTGGGCGCTGCAGAAGTTTTCCGGTCTTCCGGCCAACAAGGTCGTCGGCATGGCTGGCGTTCTTGACTCCTCGCGCTTCCGCCTTTTCCTCGCCAAAGAATTCAACGTGTCCGTCCAGGACGTCACAGCCTTCGTTCTCGGTGGCCACGGCGACACGATGGTGCCGCTCGCCCGCTACTCGACGGTCGGCGGCATTCCGCTCACCGATCTCGTCACCATGGGCTGGGTCACCAAGGAGCGCCTCGAAGAGATCATCCAGCGCACCCGTGATGGCGGCGCCGAAATCGTCGGCCTGCTGAAGACCGGCTCGGCCTATTACGCCCCGGCCGCCTCGGCGATCGAGATGGCCGAATCCTACCTCAAGGACAAGAAGCGCGTTCTGCCCTGCGCGGCCCACCTCTCCGGTCAATACGGCGTCAAGGACATGTATGTCGGCGTTCCCACCGTCATCGGCGCCGGCGGCGTCGAGCGCATCATCGAGATCGATCTCAACAAGACCGAGAAGGAAGCCTTCGACAAGTCCGTCGGCGCCGTCGCCGGTCTCTGCGAAGCCTGCATCAACATCGCGCCTGCCCTGAAGTGATTGGCGCTGAAGTAATCGAAATAGGGATAGACCCATGAACATTCATGAATATCAGGCCAAAGCTCTGCTGAAGGGCTATGGCGCCCCGGTTGCCGAGGGTGTGGCTATTCTCAAGGTTGAAGAAGCCGAAGCTGCCGCCAAGTCGCTTCCCGGTCCGCTTTACGTGGTCAAGAGCCAGATCCATGCCGGCGGCCGCGGCAAGGGCAAGTTCAAGGAGCTCGGCCCTGACGCCAAGGGCGGCGTTCGCCTCGCCAAGTCGATCGAGGAAGTCGTTTCCCACGCCAAGGAAATGCTCGGCAATACGCTGGTGACCGCTCAGACGGGCGACGCCGGCAAGCAGGTCAATCGCCTGTATATCGAGGACGGCGCCGACATTGCTCGCGAACTCTATTGCTCGATCCTTGTTGATCGCTCGGTCGGCCGCGTGGCCTTCGTCGTCTCGACCGAAGGCGGCATGGACATCGAGGCCGTCGCCCACGACACGCCCGAGAAGATCCACACGATCGCCATCGATCCGGAAGCCGGCGTGACGGCTGCCGACGTTGTTGCAATCTCCAAGGCTCTTCAGCTCGATGGTGCTGCTGCTGAAGACGCCAAGACGCTTTTCCCGACGCTCTACAAGGCCTTCGGCGAGAAGGACATGGCTCTGCTGGAGGTCAATCCGCTGATCGTCATGAAGGATGGCCACATGCGCGTCCTCGATGCCAAGATGTCTTTCGATGGCAATGCGCTCTTCCGTCACGACGACGTCAAGACGTTGCGCGACGAGACCGAGGAAGACGCCAAGGAAATCGAGGCCTCGAAGTGGGACCTCGCCTATGTCGCGCTCGACGGCAATATCGGCTGCATGGTCAACGGCGCAGGCCTTGCCATGGCGACGATGGACATCATCAAGCTCTACGGCAAGGAGCCGGCCAACTTCTGTGACGTCGGCGGCGGCGCCGGCAAGGAGAAGGTTGCTGCGGCTTTCAAGATCATCACCGCAGACCCCAAGGTCGAGGGCATTCTCGTCAACATCTTCGGCGGCATCATGAAGTGCGATGTCATTGCCGAGGGCGTCATTGCTGCGGTCAAGGAAGTCGGTCTCAAGGTTCCGCTCGTCGTGCGCCTTGAAGGCACCAATGTCGAGCTCGGCAAGAAGATCCTGAACGAGTCGGGTCTGGCGATCACGGCGGCCGACGACTTGGACGATGCGGCCAAGAAGATCGTCGCGGCGATCAACGGCTGAGAACGATCATGGCCTTCCAGTCCACGCCCTCCGCTGCTCATTTCCGCCTCAACGCCTTCGCCGGCGTGTGGGAAGGGGATGAGCGTGTCGCGGCGTCGGCGTGGACGAGTGAAGGCAAGGCCAGTGCTGAGTTTTCCGGCGAGGCGTTGTTCGGCGGGTTCTTCCTCGAGCAGCGCTATCGCCAGACGCGCGATGGTGCTGTTTCGTTCGAGGCGCGAAATGTTTTCGGCTTCGATGCTTCGGACAAGACCTACAAGCTCTACCAGTTCGACACCGCAGGTTTTGCGCCGCCCGTGCCGGCGTCCGGCGAGTGGAACGGCAATGAGCTTGTGCTGATGAAGACTTCGCCGCGCGGCAGCCAGCGCACCGTATTCACATTTGAAAATGAAGACTGCTACCGGATGGGCGTCAGCTTTTCGCCTGCAGGCAGCGATACTTGGCAGGAGGTCGTCAGCGGCGTCTATCGTCGTGCGTCCCCCACGTCTTCCAACCTCTCCTAAACAAAGGCCTCGCATGTCCATTCTCGTCAACAAAGACACCAAGGTTCTCGTTCAGGGCCTAACCGGCAAGACCGGCACGTTCCACACCGAACAGGCGCTCGCTTACTACGGCACCCAGATGGTCGGTGGTATCCACCCGAAGAAGGGTGGCGAAACCTGGACCGGCGCGAAGGGCGAAAGCCTGCCGATCTTTGCAACCGTTGCCGAAGGTAAGGAAAAGACCGGCGCCAACGCGTCCGTCATCTATGTTCCGCCGGCAGGAGCCGCCGACGCGATCATCGAGGCGATCGACGCCGAGATCCCGTTCATCACCTGCATCACCGAAGGCATCCCGGTCATGGACATGGTGCGGGTCAAGGCTCGCCTCGACCGCTCCAAGTCGCGCCTGCTCGGCCCGAACTGCCCGGGTATCCTGACGCCGGAAGAATGCAAGATCGGCATCATGCCGGGCTCGATCTTCCGCAAGGGTTCGGTCGGTATCGTTTCCCGCTCGGGCACGCTGACCTATGAAGCCGTGTTCCAGACCTCCAATGAAGGTCTCGGCCAGACGACGGCCGTTGGCATCGGCGGCGACCCGGTCAAGGGCACCGAGTTCATCGACGTCCTGGAAATGTTCCTGGCCGATGAAGCCACCCAGTCGATCATCATGATCGGCGAAATCGGCGGTGCGGCTGAAGAAGACGCGGCCCAGTTCCTCAAGGACGAAGCCAAGAAGGGCCGCAAGAAGCCGATGGCTGGCTTCATTGCCGGCCGTACGGCGCCGAAGGGTCGCACTATGGGCCATGCCGGCGCAGTGGTTTCCGGCGGCAAGGGCGATGCGGAATCGAAGATCGCGGCGATGGAATCGGCGGGCATCAAGGTATCGCCCTCTCCGGCCCGTCTCGGCAAGACGCTGGTTGAAGTCCTCAAGGGCTAAGCCACCTATATAGACCGGGCGGAGGAACGGCATCTGCGCCTTCCGCCCGGCCTCGACGACACGAGACCAGCAGATGCGCCGCGGACAGGCGGCAATCGGAATGCGGCAGCCGGCCGTCAAGCCGGCAAATTCATCAAAGTCAGGAGGCGGACGGAAGCGTCCGCATATCACGATGGCACGGCAAGAAGCCAACGAGCAGTTTCAGATCACCTCGTTTCTGGATGGCGCCAACGCTGCCTATATCGAGCAGCTCTATGCGCGGTACGAAGAAGATCCGGCATCGGTCGACGATCAGTGGCGGTCCTTTTTCAAGGCGCTGGAGGAGGATCCCAGCGATGTGAAGAGAGCGGCCAAGGGCGCTTCCTGGCGCAAGAAGAACTGGCCGCTTCAGGCAAGCGGCGATCTGGTATCGGCTCTCGATGGCGACTGGGGCATCGTCGAGAAGGTGATCGAGACCAAGGTCAAGGCCAAGGCCGAAGCTCAGGGCAAGCCTGCCGACAGCACCGAGGTGCTGCAGGCGACGCGCGATTCCGTGCGCGCCATCATGATGATCCGCGCCTACCGCATGCGCGGCCACCTGCATGCCAAGCTCGACCCGCTCGGCATCGCCGCTCCCGTCGACGACTATCACGAGCTGTCGGCGGAGAATTACGGTTTCACGGCCGCAGATTACGATCGCAAGATCTTCATCGACAACGTGCTCGGCTTGGAATACGCGACCATCCGCGAGATGATCGAAATCCTCGAGCGCACCTATTGCTCGACGCTCGGCGTCGAATTTATGCATATCTCCAATCCGGAAGAAAAGGCCTGGATTCAGGAGCGCATCGAAGGACCGGACAAGGGTGTGGCCTTCACGCCGGAAGGCAAAAAGGCGATCCTTGCCAAGCTCGTCGAAGCCGAAGGCTACGAACAATTCCTCGACGTCAAGTTCAAGGGCACGAAGCGTTTCGGCCTCGACGGCGGCGAATCGCTGATCCCGGCGCTGGAGCAGATCCTCAAGCGGGGCGGCCATCTCGGCCTCAAGGAAGCCGTGTTCGGCATGGCCCATCGCGGCCGCCTGAACGTGCTCTCTCAGGTCATGGGCAAGCCGCACCGGGCGATCTTCCATGAATTCAAGGGCGGCTCGGCCGCTCCCGACGAGGTCGAGGGCTCAGGCGACGTCAAGTACCATCTCGGTGCCTCCTCCGACCGCGAATTCGACGGCAACAAGATCCACGTTTCGCTGACGGCGAACCCGTCGCATCTCGAAATCGTCGATCCCGTCGTCATGGGCAAGGTCCGCGCCAAGCAGGACATGAACGCCACCGTCTGGGAAGGCGACATCATCCCGCTTTCCGAGCGCGCCAAGGTGCTGCCGCTGCTGATCCATGGCGATGCGGCCTTTGCCGGCCAGGGTGTCATTGCCGAAATCCTCGGCCTTTCCGGTCTGCGCGGTCACCGCGTCGCCGGCACCATGCATGTTATCATCAACAACCAGATCGGCTTCACGACCAACCCGGCCTTCTCGCGCTCGTCGCCTTATCCGTCCGACGTCGCCAAGATGATCGAGGCGCCGATCCTGCACGTCAACGGCGACGATCCGGAAGCAGTGGTCTATGGGGCGAAGATCGCCACCGAATTCCGCATGAAGTTCCACAAGCCTGTGGTGCTCGACCTGTTCTGCTACCGCCGCTACGGCCACAATGAAGGCGACGAACCGTCCTTCACGCAGCCGAAGATGTACAAGGTGATCCGCGCCCACAAAACCGTGCTGCAGCTCTATGCGGCCCGTCTCGTCGCCGAGGGCCTGCTCACCGAAGGTGAAGTCGAGAAGATGAAGGCCGACTGGCGCCTACATCTCGAACAGGAATTCGAGGCCGGCCAGCAGTACAAGCCGAACAAGGCCGACTGGCTGGACGGCGAGTGGTCGGGCCTGCGCACGGCCGACAATGCCGACGAGCAGCGCCGCGGCAAGACCGCAGTGCCGATGAAGACGCTGAAGGAGATCGGCCGTAAGCTCTCTGAGGTCCCGGCGGGCTTCAACGCGCACCGGACGATCCAGCGCTTCATGGAAAACCGCGCCAACATGATCGCCACCGGCGAGGGTATCGACTGGGCGATGGCCGAAGCGCTCTCCTTCGGCGCGCTCTGCGTCGAAGGCAGCAAGATCCGTCTGTCCGGCCAGGATTGCGAGCGCGGCACCTTCTCGCAGCGCCACTCGGTTCTCTACGATCAGGAAACCGAAGAGCGCTACATCCCGCTCGCCAATCTTTCACCGACGCAGGGGCGCTACGAAGTCATCAATTCGATGCTTTCGGAAGAGGCCGTGCTCGGTTTCGAATATGGCTATTCGCTCGCCCGCCCGAATGCGCTGACGCTCTGGGAAGCGCAGTTCGGCGATTTCGCTAACGGCGCGCAGGTGGTCTTCGACCAGTTCATCTCGTCGGGCGAACGCAAGTGGCTGCGCATGTCCGGCCTCGTCTGCCTGCTGCCGCACGGCTATGAAGGTCAGGGTCCCGAACACTCCTCGGCCCGCCTCGAGCGTTTCCTGCAGCTTTGTGCGGAAGACAACATGCAGGTCGCCAACGTCACGACGCCGGCGAACTACTTCCATATCCTGCGCCGGCAGCTGAAGCGTGACTTCCGCAAGCCGCTGATCCTGATGACGCCGAAGTCGCTGCTGCGCCACAAGCGGGCGGTCTCGACGCTTGCCGAAATGGCCGGCGAGTCTGCCTTCCATCGCCTGCTCTGGGACGATGCCGAGGTGATCAAGGACGGCCCGATCAAGCTGCAGAAGGACAACAAGATCCGCCGCGTCGTCATGTGCTCCGGCAAGGTCTATTACGATCTTCTCGAAGAGCGTGAAAAGCGCGGTATCGACGACGTCTATCTCTTACGTGTCGAACAGCTCTATCCGTTCCCGGCAAAGGCGCTGATCAACGAGCTGTCGCGCTTCCGCAACGCCGAGATGGTCTGGTGCCAGGAAGAGCCGAAGAACATGGGCGCATGGTCGTTCATCGACCCCTTCCTCGAATGGGTGCTCGCCCATATCGACGCGAAGTACCAGCGCGTCCGCTATACCGGCCGTCCGGCCGCCGCCTCGCCGGCGACGGGCCTGATGTCCAAGCATCTGTCGCAGCTCGCCGCATTCCTCGAGGATGCATTGGGCGGTTAAAACAAGGGGGGCGCAATGGCTTATTTCTTTCTGAGATTGCAGCCGCCGCGCGCCACTTTCCCACATGACGGGACCGGGGAGGAAATGGCGGCGATGAAACGCCATGCCGAATACTGGCATCGGAACGCTCTTGCGGGATCGGCGATCATCGTCGGCCCCGTCTTCGAGGGTGAAGGCGCCTGGGGCATGGCGATCGTCGAGGTCGAGGATCAGGCGGCGGCGCAGGTTCTTGCCGACGGCGATCCGATCATCGCTTCCGGTTTCGGTTTCCGCTTCGATATCCTGCCGATGCCCTCGATCATCTCGCGGCCGCCTGCCGTCTGAAACGCATAAACGAAAACACACGAAATCAGGATCTGAACAATGGCCACAGAAATCCGCGTTCCAACTCTCGGTGAATCCGTCAGCGAGGCAACCGTCGGCACCTGGTTCAAGAAGGTCGGCGACGCCATCAAGGCCGACGAGCCGATTCTCGAGCTTGAAACCGACAAGGTGACCATCGAAGTTCCAGCACCCGCCTCCGGCACGCTTTCGGAAATCGTCGTTGCTGCCGGCGAGACCGTCGGCCTCGGCGCGCTGCTCGGCCAGATCGCCGAAGGGGCTGCCGCTGCTGCCGTGCCTGCTGCTGCTGCACCGGCCGCCGCGCCTGCTGCTCCGGCTCCCGCCCAACCGGCCGCTGCTGCTCCGGCCCAGCCGGCAGTTGCCGCCGCTGCTGCGTCGTCCTCGAGCGCCTCCGTCTCCACCATGCCGCCGGCACCGGCAGCTTCGAAGATGCTTGCCGAAAACAACCTTTCCGCCGATCAGGTCGACGGCAGCGGCAAGCGCGGCCAGGTGCTGAAGGGCGACGTCATCGCCGCCGTCGCCAAGGGCATTTCCGCTCCGGCGGCCGCCCCCGCGGCAACGCCTGCCGCCGTGCGGGGCCCGTCGACGGTCGAGGATGCCTCGCGCGAAGAGCGCGTGAAGATGACGCGCCTGCGCCAGACGATCGCCAAGCGCCTCAAGGATGCGCAGAACACCGCCGCCATGCTGACCACCTACAATGAGGTGGACATGAAGGCGGTCATGGACCTGCGCAACAAGTACAAGGACATTTTCGAGAAGAAGCACGGCGTCAAGCTCGGCTTCATGGGCTTCTTCACCAAGGCGGTGACGCATGCGCTGAAGGAACTGCCGGCCGTCAACGCCGAAATCGACGGCACCGACGTCATCTACAAGAACTACTGCCATGTCGGTATGGCCGTCGGCACGGACAAAGGCCTCGTCGTTCCCGTCATCCGCGATGCCGACCAGATGTCGATCGCCGAAATCGAGAAGGAACTCGGCCGTCTTGCCAAGGCAGCCCGTGATGGCTCGCTCTCCATGGCCGACATGCAGGGCGGCACCTTCACCATCACCAATGGCGGCGTCTACGGTTCGCTGATGTCTTCGCCGATCCTCAACGCGCCGCAGTCCGGCATTCTCGGCATGCACAAGATCCAGGAGCGGCCGGTTGCGATCGGCGGCCAGGTGGTCATCCGTCCGATGATGTATCTGGCGCTGTCCTACGATCACCGCATCGTCGACGGCAAGGAAGCGGTCACCTTCCTCGTGCGCGTCAAGGAAAGCCTGGAAGATCCGGAACGTCTGGTTCTCGATCTCTAAGGGAGCGCTTTCGATGCGGAACCGGATCATGCGAGCGGCGCGCCTTCTTCTTTGCGCTGCCGCCGCGCATAATCCGGCCGCCGCATCGGCTGCGGGCTGGGATATCGGCAAGGCAAGCAGCAATTTCGACCTGGTGGCGCTCAGCGATGCCGAACTTTCCGGCCGGTCGATCGGCGTCATCCATATGGGCAATGTGGAGCTGACATCGGGGCGCATCGTTGCGGCCGATCCGCTGGCCCAGCCCGACCGTCCAGCACTCGCAAGAACGGTTGCGCCTGGCGAGTATCCGGTAACGCTCTACCAGGCCTTCGGGCGCGTCGCCGCCGCCAGCATGCGGTTTGCCGAGGGCAAGCCGGATCGTTGGGAGCTTGCGGTCCTGCCCGGGCAGGACCCGGCGACGCTGAAGGACGGCGAGATCTTCGGTTATCCCGTCGATGCCGGCCTCGGCTGTTACATGGACGCCGATACGCTTGATCTGATCGGAGAGCGCGAAAAGCAGGTGCAGGCGCAGAAACCGGATTCCGACGTCAACTATTACGACGACGTGCTGGCGTCGGACCTGGAAGCCAACAAGGACATCTATGCGCTGCACCGGCCGGTCGCCGACAAGAAGGGCAATGTTGCGGTGTTCTGGAGCGGCTGGGGCGACGGTTTCTATCCAGCCTTCTGGGGGCTCGATAGGGATGGCCGTGCGCTGGTGCTGCTGACGGATTTCAGCGTTGTCGAGAACGCCGACGGGCGGAGGGAGCCGAAGCTGCAATGAGCGGAAGGATCAGGATCACGGCGAGACGGAAAGGCGTGGCTGCAATCGCAGCCGCCGCGTTTTTCGTCGTTCCGGCCTCCACCTTCGGTGCCGCATGCAAGCAGGAGCAGGCTGTCTATGTCGATCGCGATGGTGCCTATGAATTGCGCTTTGCACCGCTGAATTCTCCATCGGCGGCCGCCAGCAACCAGTTCAAGGTCAGCGCGCTGAAGACACCTGTCGTGATGGAAGGTTATGTCATGCCGTCGGAAGATCCGGTGCGCGCCATCGGCATCCTGATGTTCAACTGCCCCGAGGGGGATGCGACCGGCGCCGATCTCAATGCCTGCACGGTCTGGCAGGGCGCCGTCTATGGCATGGATGCCGAGGGCGAGATGGACAATCTGCAGCCCGAAGGCGCTGAAGCGGCTGAAAAGCTCGTGCTTCCCGGCCTTGGTCCCGCCATCCGCGAATCCAGCGCCTGGGGCGAGGGCAAGGCCGTGGTGGCACCGTGGGACGTGCTGACATTCAAGGAGTGTGCGACATGAGCGATACACCTGTTGTTCTCATTACCGGCGGAAGCCGGGGTATCGGCGCCGCGGCTGCACGGCTCGCGGCGCGCCAGGGCTGGCGTGTCGCGGTGAACTACGCCGCCAACCGTCAAGCCGCGGATGCCGTCGTGGCTGCGATTGTCGAGGATGGCGGCGAGGCCGTGGCGATCCAGGGGGATGTCGGCAAGGCTGCGGATATCGTCTCGATGTTTACGACGGTCGACCGGCATTTCGGCCGGCTCGACGGGCTCGTCAACAATGCCGGCATCGTCGATTATCCCCAGCGCGTCGACGAGATGTCGGCGGAGCGGATCGAGCGCATGCTGCGCGTCAATGTGACAGGCTCGATACTCTGCGCCGCAGAGGCCATACGTCGCATGTCGAGCCGGCATGGCGGGCAGGGCGGGGCGATCGTCAACATCTCGTCGATGGCGGCGATCCTCGGTTCGGCGACGCAGTATGTCGATTATGCCGCCTCGAAGGCGGCGATCGACACCTTCACCGTCGGGCTGGCGCGCGAGGTCGCAGCCGAGGGTATCCGCGTGAATGCGATAAGGCCCGGCGTCATCGAAACCGACCTTCATGCCTCCGGCGGCCTGCCGGATCGGCCGCGGGAACTGGCGCCGTCGATCCCGATGCAGCGCGCGGGCACGCCCGCGGAGGTGGCGGATGCGGTCCTCTATCTTCTGTCACCTTCGGCTTCCTATATCACCGGCGCGATCCTCAATGTGAGCGGCGGCCGCTAGAACGACAGGGCGAAAAACAGCCTGCAATATATTCTCGAATTCCACGGCCAGATATCGCGCGCGGCCGATTAAACGAAAAATCCAAAGGGAAAGAAGCAATGTCCTACGATGTGATCATTATCGGAACCGGCCCGGGCGGCTATGTCTGCGCCGTCAAGGCGGCCCAGCTTGGCCTCAAGGTCGCCGTCATTGAAAAGCGGGCGACCTATGGCGGCACCTGCCTGAACGTCGGCTGCATTCCGTCGAAGGCGCTGCTGCATGCCTCCGAAATGTTCCATCAGGCCGGCCACGGGATGAGCGCGCTCGGTATCGATGTCCCGGCGCCGACGCTCAATCTCGGCAATATGATGGCCCACAAGGATGCGACGGTGAAGTCGAATGTCGACGGCGTCGCCTTCCTCTTCAAGAAGAACAAGATCGATACCTTCCAGGGCACCGGCAAGATCGTCTCGGCCGGCAAGGCCTCCGTCATCGCCGAAGATGGCAAGGTGCAGGAGATCGAAGGCAAGAACATCGTCATCGCCACCGGCTCCGATGTCGCCGGCATTCCCGGCGTCCAGGTCGAAATCGATGAAAAGACCATCATCTCGTCCACCGGCGGCATCGCGCTGGAGAAGGTGCCGGAAACGCTGATCGTCGTCGGCGGCGGCGTCATCGGGCTCGAGCTCGGTTCCGTCTGGTCGCGCCTCGGCGCCAAAGTCACCGTCGTCGAATATCTCGACACCATCCTTGGCGGCATGGACGGTGAAGTCTCCAAGCAATTCCAGCGCATGCTGGCCAAGCAGGGCATCGATTTCAATCTCAGCGCCAAGGTTACCGGCGTCGAAAAGGGCGACAAGGGCGCCAAGGTCACTTTCGAGCCCGTCAAGGGCGGCGACAAGGTGACGCTCGACGCCGAAGTCGTGCTGATCGCCACCGGCCGCAAGCCCTATACGGCGGGCCTCGGCCTCGAAGAAGCCGGTGTGACGCTCGACAATCGCGGTCGTGTCGAGATCGACGGTCACTTCAAGACCAATGTCGCCGGCATCTATGCGATCGGCGATGTGGTCAAGGGTCCGATGCTGGCGCACAAGGCGGAAGACGAGGGTGTGGCGCTTGCCGAAATCCTCGCCGGACAGCATGGCCATGTGAACTACGAGGTCATTCCGAGCGTCGTCTATACCCAGCCGGAAATCGCTTCCGTCGGCAAGACCGAGGAAGAGCTGAAGGCGGCAGGCGTCGCCTACAAGGTCGGCAAGTTTCCCTTCACGGCGAACGGCCGGGCGCGCGCGATGCTGGCAACGGACGGCTTCGTCAAAATCCTTGCCGACAAGGAAACCGACCGGGTGCTCGGCGGCCATATCGTCGGCTTCGGCGCCGGCGAGATGATCCACGAGATCGCCGTGCTGATGGAGTTCGGCGGTTCGTCGGAAGATCTCGGCCGGACCTGCCACGCGCATCCCACAATGTCGGAAGCGGTGAAAGAGGCTGCGCTCGCAACCTTCTTCAAGCCGATCCATATGTAACCTTACATATTCGTAACAAAGCATACAGCCGCTTGCCGGAAGGCAGGCGGCTGTTTTAATTGTTGCGTATCGTTGAGTTCAGCATCCGCGAAGGTACAGAAATGCAGCAGCCGTCCATCATGAGTTACAGCCTGAGCCAGCGTTTTCTTCATTGGGCCGTGGCGCTGCTGATCTTCTTCAACCTGCTGTTTCCCGATGGCATGAATATCTGGCATCGGCTGATGCGCAGGGGCCAGGTGCCAACGCCGGAGCAGATTTCATCGGCGAATATCCATGCCTATGTCGGCATCGCCATCCTGCTGCTTGCCGTCCTCAGGCTCGGGCTGCGTTTTACCAAGGGCGTTCCGGATGAGATCGCGCAGGAGCCGGTGATCTTCCGTCTTGCAGCGAGGCTTGCCCATGCCGGCCTTTACATCCTGATCTTCGCGATGCCGCTTTCCGGCATCGCCGCCTACTATTTCGGTATCGATCCCGCCGGTTCGTTCCACGCGGATGTGCTGAAAATCATTCTCTGGGCGCTGATCGCGGCGCATGTCGCCGGCGCCCTCGTCCATCAGTTCTATTGGAAAAGCAATGTTCTGCGCCGCATGACGCTCGGCTGACCGCCGGCATAAGCGATCACATGCGCCTTGGCCCGTTAATCGATGAGGTGGCACAAATGGGAGTTTGATTTAGCTTATAGTTGGTTCGCAACGCATCCCGTTCCATGGAAAAGACGCCTTCCCTCCGTCACTCCAGTTTCCTTGGAATTCGGAGAAATCCGATGTGAAGGTTATAACCAGATTCCCGTGGCCATACTTGTCTTGCCAAACGAGATTGCGCGTTAAATCATTTCCATCACCGTCGTCGCTCGGCTCAGCCAGCAAGCCCGTGACAGTCTGCCCTTCCTCGAAGAATACGTAGCTTCCGCTTATCTTGCCGTCTGTGACACTCGGACCGAACGTCGTCTGCGCCTCTGCCATGATGCCGTTCGACAGGAGCTGCCCGCAATATTTCCCCAGCGGAAATCGATTGCTCTGGGTGGCGGTGGCGATGCATGGGATACTGGAAGCGGCAAGAATCGCGACCATTCGTAAACTGCGACTAGAGCATGCTGTGATTTAGCGGAATCTGGGATTCGCAAATCAGTTTGAATGTG
>NZ_PQIG01000034.1 GCF_012349115.1 Rhizobium ruizarguesonis | reverse complement strand
CTTGCATGTTCAATTTGCACTGATTGTTGGATGATCTGTGCGCACTCCGGCGGATGGCCATCCGCCGGAGTGCGGACGGCCGGGACCGCAGGCCCCTTGGCTTGAACCGGGGATGAGATTGGTCCGGCCGTCCTCGCGTTTGTCCTGAACAGATGATGGGGAGCAAGTCCCGCATGCAAGGCAAGGTTTCGTTCGAAGAAGACGCGATGCCGGTAGTTTATGCCGGTGTGGACGTGAGTAAAGAGTGGCTCGATATTCATCTGCATCCGCTGGGCGAAAGCCGGCGGTTTAGCAATGACAAGACCGGCATCCGCCAGCTGAAACGGCTGCTGGCCAGGCATCGGCCCAAAAGCATCGTGATGGAGGCAACCGGCAAGTTCCATCGCCCCGCCCATCGCTCGCTTTGGCTCGATGGCTTTGCCGTCGCCGTGGTCGATCCGCTGCGCGCCCGCATGTTTGCCCGCGCCTGCGGCTATCTCGCCAAGACTGACCGTCTCGATGCCCGTTTCCTGGCGCTCCTGGCCGAGAGCCTGCGCCCGCCGGCCGACACGCCGCCAAGTCCTCAC
>NZ_PQIG01000033.1 GCF_012349115.1 Rhizobium ruizarguesonis | reverse complement strand
ACCTTCTTCGGCTTCGGAAGCGACTTGCCTTCCAGCTTCGCCTTCACCAGATCCGCGAGCGCGGCTTCGTAGCGGTCGTCGAAGGTCGCCGGATCGAACTCGCCCTTCTTGGTGCTGATGATGTGCTTGGCGAGATCGAGCATCTCGCCCTGGATCTTGAGCTTGGGCATCTCCTCGAAAGCCTTTTCGGAGGAACGAACCTCGTAGTCGTAGTTGAGCGTGCTGGCGATCAGGCCCTTGCCGTGCGGCCGTATCAGCACCGTACGCATTCTACGGAATAGGACGGTGCGAGCGATGGCCGCGACCATCGACTTCTTCATCGCATCGCGGAGAGCCGCGAACGCGTCTCCGCCCATCTTGTCGGGCGTGAGGTAGTACGGCTTGTCGAAGTAGACGTCGTCGACGTCGGAGCAGGGGATGAACGCCTCAATCTCGAGCGTCTTGTTGCTCTCAGGGATCGCGGCGGAAACTTCCTCGGGATCGATGATGATGTACTGGCCGTTCTCGATCTCGAAGCCCTTGGTCTGGGCTTCCTTCGGCACCGGATCCTCGGTCTCGCTGTCTATGAAGATGCGGTTGACGCGGTTGCCCGTGGCCTTGTTGATGGT
>NZ_PQIG01000032.1 GCF_012349115.1 Rhizobium ruizarguesonis | reverse complement strand
CGACTGGATCAAGCTCGAGGTCATCGGCAACCATGATACGCTACAGCCGGATGTCTTCGGCCTCGTCGAGGCGGCTCGCATTCTCGTCAGTGAAGGTTTCGAAGTCTTCCCGTACACGACCGACGATCTGGTCGTGGCCGAACGACTGCTGGAGGCCGGCTGCAAGGTGCTGATGCCTTGGTGCGCTCCGATCGGCAGTGCCGCCGGGCCGCTCAATCCGACAGCGCTCAGAGCAATGCAGGCGCATTTCCCTGACGTGTCGCTGATCGTCGATGCCGGCATCGGTCGGCCGTCGCACGCAACTGCGGTCATGGAGCTCGGTTTCGATGCGGTTCTGCTCAACACCGCCGTTGCCGGCGCCGGAGATCCCGCGGCGATGGCAGCCGCCTTTGCCGCGGCAATCGCCGCCGGCAAGCAGGCCTTTGACGCTGGCGTGCTGGAGCCGCGCGACATGGCCGTCCCCTCCACGCCGGTGATCGGAAAGGCGGTGTTCACATGAAGCTCGATCCGTTCTACCTGATCGTCGACAGCGCCGAGTGGATTGCCCGGCTGGTACCGCTTGGCGTCAAGCTGGTGCAGTTGCGCATCAAGGATCGTCCGGAGACTGAACTA
>NZ_PQIG01000031.1 GCF_012349115.1 Rhizobium ruizarguesonis | reverse complement strand
GCTGCCCCGCAGCGCAAAGCCAGCTAGGGAGATAGGTCATGGCTCCGAAATATTACTGGAAAGGCTATCTCAAACTCTCCCTGGTCACCTGCCCCGTTGCTATGACCCCGGCCACGAGCGAAAGCGAGAAGGTTCGCTTCCATACACTCAACAAGGAGACGGGCAACCGCGTCGTCTCCCGGTACATCGATTCCATCACGGGCAAGCCCGTCAAGGACGAGAACGAAGCCAAGGGCTATGCTCGCGGGGAGAACGACTACGTTATCCTCACCGAGGACGATCTGGATGCCGTTGCGCTCGACACGGTGAAGACGATCGACATCGACAAGTTCGTCCCGGCCGACAGCATCGAGTGGATCTACCTTGAGAAGCCGCACTACCTGATGCCGGACGACGCCGTCGGCAACGAGGCCTTTGCGGTGATCAGGGATGCCATGAAGGCCGACAAGGTTTTCGGCGTGTCGAAGCTCGTGATGGGCCGCCGAGAGCGGGCGGTCGTCCTGGAACCGCGCGGCGAGGGCATCGTGCTCTGGACGCTGCGTTTCGGCGACGAGGTTCGACCGGAGGAGAATTACTTCGAGGAAATCGACGAGAAAGCAGATCCGGATCTCATTCC
>NZ_PQIG01000030.1 GCF_012349115.1 Rhizobium ruizarguesonis | reverse complement strand
CGAGATTGGGAGGCGGCAAAGCAGCTTGCGCCGCAGCTGTTCAAAGACGCGCCAGCGGCAATGGGAGCCTTGCGCGGCCGCATCCTCGACGAGAACTGGGATCCGGTCGAACTCGCCAACCAACTCAGCGCTTCGCCCGAGACGATCGGTGCGCTCGCCGGCAAGACCGGCCTGTTCGGAGACAACGCCGAACGCAAACACGCGCTTTCAAGGATCGATGCGCTGGCCTCGCATGTTCGCCAATCCGCCAAGACCTGGCAGCGTCGCCTTGCGGCCGAATGCGGCTCGGAGCGATGGAAGCGAGAAAAGCAGGACGTGATCGAGGTTCTGGGGCCGAGCCGCCGGAGCGAGGCGCTGCTGCGCCAGCTCGACGATCTGCCCTATAGCGACAAGGCAAAGTTCGTCGAGCAACTGGCGGGGACGCCGGAGGGCCGTCGCGCGCTTGCCGAGGCGAAGGACATCGTTACTGCGATCGAAACGCGCTTCGGTCGCGCCGATCCCTCAGATCTCGCAGATCAGCTGAAGCGAATGGGTCCCGATCAGGCTGGGGACATCGAGCGGATCCGCCAGGTCGTCCGCCTTGCCGACCGCAGTCATCGTGCAGAACTCACGCAGCAGATGGAGTTGGAGCGCTC
>NZ_PQIG01000029.1 GCF_012349115.1 Rhizobium ruizarguesonis | reverse complement strand
CATAGCGCTGCTCACGCTTGCACAGGATCTCCTTCAGCCGGTCCGACGCAAGATTCATCGGTCGATGCAGATTATCGGACCGGGTAGGGGCGAGCGCAAACCGCGCATTGTAATGCTCTATGAAGTCAGGCAGGAACGCATTGCCCGTCTCCATATCGCCGATATCCGCCAGCCGTAATTCCTTGACCAGCCGATCCTGCAGCGTCCGGTTCATCCGCTCGACGCGACCTTTGGCCTGACTGGAATTTGCACAAAGAATCTCGATGTTTAGCTCACAAAGCGCCCGCCCGAACTGGGTCATGCCCTGGCCACCCTTGGCGTCCTTCTTCGCCACCCGGAACACCGAATGCTTGTCGGAGTAGAAGGCCACAGGCGCGCCGTGACGCTTGAGGTAAAGCGCCAGCGCCTCGAAATAGCTGAAGGCGCTTTCCGAGCGCACGAACCGCAACTGCATCAGCTTGCCCGTCGCATCGTCGACGAACACCAGCAGCGAGCATGGATCACCGCGGTCCTCGAACCAGCGATGCTCGGACCCGTCGATCTGCACCAGCTCGCCATAGGCTTCACGCCGCAAGCGCGGCTGATGGAACGTCCGCCGCTGCTTGCGCGACAGCCAAAGTCCGGCCCCTGTCATCCAGCCGCGC
>NZ_PQIG01000028.1 GCF_012349115.1 Rhizobium ruizarguesonis | reverse complement strand
GCGCGGCTGGATGACAGGGGCCGGACTTTGGCTGTCGCGCAAGCAGCGGCGGACGTTCCATCAGCCGCGCTTGCGGCGTGAAGCCTATGGCGAGCTGGTGCAGATCGACGGGTCCGAGCATCGCTGGTTCGAGGACCGCGGTGATCCATGCTCGCTGCTGGTGTTCGTCGACGATGCGACGGGCAAGCTGATGCAGTTGCGGTTCGTGCGCTCGGAAAGCGCCTTCAGCTATTTCGAGGCGCTGGCGCTTTACCTCAAGCGTCACGGCGCGCCTGTGGCCTTCTACTCCGACAAGCATTCGGTGTTCCGGGTGGCGAAGAAGGACGCCAAGGGTGGCCAGGGCATGACCCAGTTCGGGCGGGCGCTTTGTGAGCTAAACATCGAGATTCTTTGTGCAAATTCCAGTCAGGCCAAAGGTCGCGTCGAGCGGATGAACCGGACGCTGCAGGATCGGCTGGTCAAGGAATTACGGCTGGCGGATATCGGCGATATGGAGACGGGCAACGCGTTTTTGCCGGGCTTCATGGAGGACTACAATGCCCGGTTTGCGATTGTCCCTGCCCGGTCCGATGACCTGCACCGGCCGATAAATCTTGCGTCGGACCGGCTGAAGGAGATCCTGTGCAAGCGTGAGCAGCGCTATG
>NZ_PQIG01000027.1 GCF_012349115.1 Rhizobium ruizarguesonis | reverse complement strand
AGCGGGCGTCGTCGATCGCCTGGACGAGCTGCTTGACGGCTTCGTCGGAGGTCTTGATCTGGCCGTGGACGAACTTCGAGACGACATCCTTGTAGGCGTTAGCGATCGCCGGAGGAGCGCCGTAGCCTTGCGCCAGCGAGCCGAACAGCGTGCCGCCTTCGTTGGCTGCCTTCAGGTCGGCAATGCCCTTCTTGCCGCAAGCGTCGAAGTCGGTGTCGGGAACGTCGGTACGGGCCGGCACCGAACCCTTGACGACGTTGAAGGCCGACTGGAAGCTCTTCGACAGCGTCGCGGTCGCCAGCGCCACCTGGGCCGCCTTGCGGTCGTCGGGAACGTTGAACATGCCGAACATGTCGGAGTTGTAGACCACGCTGCCGTCGGTGCCGGGGAAGCGGTAGCACAGGAAGTCGGTGTCCGGCGTCTTCTTGGCGGCGACGAATTCGCCCTTGGCCCAGTCGCCCATCACCTGCACCAGCGCGTCACCCTTGATGACCATGGCGGTCGCGAGATTCCAGTCGCGGCCCGAGAAGTTCGGATCGACATATTTGATGATCGTGGCGAGGTTATCGAACGACTTCTTCATCGTGTCGGATTTCAGCGATTCCTCGTCGAGGTCGTTGAAGGCCTTCTTGTAGAACTCCGGACCGC
>NZ_PQIG01000026.1 GCF_012349115.1 Rhizobium ruizarguesonis | reverse complement strand
AGCGGGCGTCGTCGATCGCCTGGACGAGCTGCTTGACGGCTTCGTCGGAGGTCTTGATCTGGCCGTGGACGAACTTCGAGACGACATCCTTGTAGGCATTGGCGATGGCCGGCGGGGCGCCGTACCCCTGCGCCAGCGAGCCGAACAGCGTGCCGCCTTCGTTCGCTGCTTTCAGGTCGGCGATGCCCTTCTTGCCGCAGGCGTCGAAGTCGGTATCGGGAACGTCGGTGCGGGCCGGAACCGAACCCTTGACGACGTTGAAGGCCGACTGGAAGCTCTTCGACAGCGTTGCGGTTGCGAGCGCCACCTGGGCCGCCTTGCGGTCATCTGGAACGTTGAACATGCCGAACATGTCGGAGTTGTAGACGACGCTGCCGTCGGTGCCCGGGAAGCGGTAGCACAGGAAGTCTGTGTCCGGCGTCTTCTTGGCGGCGACGAATTCGCCCTTGGCCCAGTCACCCATCACCTGCACCAGCGCGTCACCCTTGATGACCATGGCGGTTGCCAGGTTCCAGTCGCGGCCCGAGAAGTTCGGGTCGACATATTTGATGATCGTCGCCAGATTGTCGAACGACTTCTTCATCGTGTCGGACTTCAGCGATTCCTCGTCGAGGTCGTTGAAGGCCTTCTTGTAGAACTCCGGACCGC
>NZ_PQIG01000025.1 GCF_012349115.1 Rhizobium ruizarguesonis | reverse complement strand
AATCTTGCGTCGGACCGGCTGAAGGAGATCCTGTGCAAGCGTGAGCAGCGCTATGTCGGGTCGCAGTTGACGTTTTCGTTTGAGCGCCAGCGGATCATGCTGGAAGAGACCGAGGTGACGCGTGGCCTGGTTGGCCGCTATGTCGAGACCTATGCCTATGCCGATGGCCGGCTGGACGTGCGCTGGAAAGGTCATTCCCTGCCCTACAAGGTGTTCGACAAGGACCAGCGGGTGACGCATGCGGCGATCACCGAGAACAAGCGGCTCGGCGATGTCCTGGCCTATATCAAGGAGCGTCAGGAGCAACTGCCGGCGCCCAAGGTCAGGACCAACAGCGAGAAGAATGGCTACACGCCGCGGGGCCGCAAGCCGGGTCGGAAGACGGATTTCATGAACGATCCCGCCGTCATTGCCCGACGGCGACAAGCGCTCTCTGGCCTCGATGCGGCGGAATGACTGGCTGCTCCAACTGTCAAAGCTAAAGCCGAAGGGGAGCATCTCACCCGCCCCCTCCCTTCCCTTGCAACCCGGTCCAGCCGGTCCGCTCGGGGGCTTGCCTAAGCGCAAGTGGACATGCCGAGTGTCGCATTTCTAAATAGCTGAAGACGCGCCCAAAGTGACACTTCTACTTTGCACACAAACGGACATTCCAACTTCCCCGCCACA
>NZ_PQIG01000024.1 GCF_012349115.1 Rhizobium ruizarguesonis | reverse complement strand
AAGCCTGTGGCAGCCGCCTTCGCCGGGGAATTTGCCCTTTTGGTGTATCTGAGCCATGGCGGAGTTCGGCCATAAGCGAACTTTCCTGGCTCACGGCCATGGTGTACTTCTGTCGAGAAGATACCTGCTGGTGCGTGCTATGACCGGAAAGTTTTTAAGACGCGGCGCTATCGCAGACACGATTAAAAGCGACGAGCAAATGAACGCGCAACAAAAGCGAGCAGGGAAAACTCGCTATCACGTCGATGTTGTTTCGTGTGGCTGCCCCGACGAGAATTGCGGCGCGTTTCATGTTCTTCGGACGGAGCGCCCACTTCCCACAATCACCGAAGCCGAGGCTACGCTGGTTGCGCACCAACGCACCCGAAAATCTCGCGACGATCGACGGAAACACTACAGCCGCCGGAAAGGCAGGACAACCTTCGGCGCATCGCGGACGGCGCTTCAGCGTAAATGGTCATGCTTCTGTTTCGGTTGCAATGACGGTGAACACTGGTTTTGCTGGGGTCACGACGTCCATGCATGTGTTGCCGGTAATGAAGCGATAATGGCAAGTCGGACCGACTTGGATGCTAACCACCGTTTTCCAAGCTTCAGATTGAGACGTGTAGAACGTCGCTCCTTCAACGCGGTATGCGAAATGCTCGCTAACTAATCCCTCGTCAGGGTCATCCTCGTGCTCTGTGCTCAGCGGAAACTCATCCACAATTCGCACAATACAGGGCCCATCAAACGTAATCCTCAACAGATGCTCGGGATCATCGACGTAGAAACTTGCTTCGACGCGTTGGCCAGTCCGCCAGCTAAAGGAACGAAGGTCGCTTGCAGTAGCACGGATGGAAATGCCAACGTCTAGCGGAATGTACTTCATGAAAATGCTGCTCGTATCGAATGCCGTCGCAGTGACATAGCCACGCAAAGTGATGACCGCAATTGGTGCAAACGTCACGACGAAAGGCGAGTAGCCCCTCTATCTTTGGGCGCTTGATGGCAGGTCCGGTCGTCGCTCCCCAACTCCCTGGCGGACGAGCGATAGAGCAGCGATACCTGCCTCATCGGCTGCACGCAGAAGCGCTTCCCGAAATTGTTCCGGGGCAATCTTCCCGCTCAATGCGTCGACGCAGGCTTTGACGGCTGCCACATATTCCTCGCCGTCATCGCAAGGCCAGTCGTTGATCAGGAGACGCGCCGCGTCGCCCAGCGTCCATACGATCTTGCGAGACGCCGGGCCTCGCAAAGCAAACCCAACCGGCGTGAATGCTGATGATGTATTCCAGCACATTGTCCTCGACCCCTCAAGGCACGGATACCGCAGTTCCCACGTTCAATATACGCGCGTAATTTGTAATTTGGAATTGAAAAGTGTTGAGGTGTGCGGCTTGAACGCGAGCTGCCGGATGAAGAAGAAAGGGCGCCCTGGAACCTTATGTCGGAGCGCCCTGCGCTCCGTCGAAATGTTGCACTGATGGACGCATTCCGGGTTCGCAGCAGTTTACCCCGCCGGGTGTCAGCGGGCGCACGCTTCCCTATTCGGTCCCACGTTTCGCTGCGCTCACCGCAATTCGGTGGTGACGCGGAAGATGCCGCCAGCGGAGGCGTCGGAGCAGACGACGAAGGTCGAGCCCTCTTGCGCCATGAAGGCGACATTGCCGCCGGCCTCGCAGGGAGTGGCGCTCCATTGCAGGATGATATCGCCATTGTCGGGCAGTTTCTCCGGTGTGATCTTCGCCGCACTTGCCATCCATTCCGTCGCCGACGGCAGGTGGACGGGCGCGTTCAACTGCTTCGACAGCCAGGCCGTATAGTTCTGCGCCACGGCAAGCGGCACGTCGTCGGCCGGCTGCTGCGGATTGTCGGCATAGGCCTGTGCTGCGGCGGGATCGGCATTGGCGGTGTAATATTCCGCCATCTCCGCACGGGTGACCGCCTTCGTCTGCATGCAGAAGGACTTGTCGATCTTCACGGCGTCATTGGCAACGCCAAGCATGCCGCCGAGCTCCTTCATCGAGGAGGTCATCAGCCGGACGTTCTCCAACGAATAACTCCCCGCCGGGACGGTCTCGAAGGCAAGCGTCTGCGAAACCGGGCAGAAGCCGCGCGCCGACAACGCCTCGAGATCGGCAAGGATCGGCTGGTAGGCAACGACCGCGAGCTTATAGGCCTCCGCGCTGTAGCGGCCGTCGGCCTCGCCGATCTTCGGGGCGAGGGCTGCAAGCGTCGGCTCCGCAGCACCTGCGCGTGTCGCGATCGAGGCGCTGAGATCGGTGACTTTCTGCTTCAGCGCCGTCGCCTCGTCCTTTGCCGCCATGACGTCGGCGATGACGGCGTCGAACAGTTTGGCGGCGTCGCCATAGCCAGACGTCGCGGCTGGCATCTGCCATTGCTCGGCCTTGGCCTTGGCCTCCGTCATCAGCCCGCTCGCCTTTTTGACGTCGGGGCTATCACCGGCACCGATGCGATCGACTGTTTCGCGTTTTGCCGCCGCGTCCTTTTCGGCCGCAGCCAGTGCGGTGAGCGCCTTGGCGAGATCGTCAAACGTCGTTTTCGATGCGTCGTAGGCGTCGACCGCAGCATGCATCTGCTTGGCAGTGGCGGCGTCGGCGGCAGCCTTCATCTTGGTGTCGGCCTCGGCAAAACCTGGCGCCTTGTCGCCGCCTGCAGCCGAAGCGGCAGCCTTCGCCTTCTCGGCATTCTCCTTCGAGATGCCGATCAGCGCATTGCCGAGGTTGATGGCGGCCGTCTGGAAGCCCGGAAGCGCCTTTTCGTAGTCTTCATCCTTGAGCAGCGCATCGGCAGACGTCAGCGCCGCAGCACCCGTATCATAAGCAAGCTTTGCCTGGTCACCGGAAGGGCGCTCCGGCGCCTTGGCAGCGATCGCCTTCTGCTTGCGGCTTTCGGCCTCCTTCTTCCAGGTGCCGACATCGGCGACAAGCTTCGGATCCGGGCGAAGAAGTTTCGGAATGGTGACGACACCGACGCCGATGCAGATCAGGAGCAGTGCGCCGATCATGGAGAGCTTGGCAAGCGTCCACTTTTTCGGTTTCGGCGCCTCCTGCTGCTGCTGCATGCCGCCGCGCGGGTCCCACGACATCGGCTGGATGCCGGTGGTCACGCGAGCGAATTCGCCCAGCGCATCGGCGCCCGTGCGCGGTCGCTGGGCGGGGTCGCGGCTCAGCATCCTTTCCACAAGGCTTGCAAGGCCCTCGGGAAAACCGGGGATCAGCACGTCCAGGCGGGGAAAGACGTTGGAAGGGTCGAGATGGATGTTCTTCCAGCTCTGCTCGCGCTGGTGCTCGTCTTCCCAGACCATGACGCTGTCGAAGACGCTGGCATAAGTCTGCCGCGGCAGGAAGAGCTTGTAGGCGATCATGCCCATGGCATAGATGTCGAGCGCCGATGAGGCGGAGAAAGTGCCGCTGGCATAGATTTCCGGCGCCCCGAATTCCGGCACATAGGGCGGGATGATGTGCTCGCCGATCTTCGAGATCAGGTGCAGGTTGCCGATCCGGACCGACAGGCCGGAATAGTCCTCGGAGACATAGATGCACTGGTCCGTCAGCGCGTTGTGGGCATAACCCGCGCCATGCAGCGTCGCCAGCCCCTCGAGGATGTGGCGGCCGATCTCGACGGCGCGCTCGTAAGCCACCATTTCCGTTTCGTCGAGATATTGGTGCAGCGTTTTCGATGGCCGCTTCTCGACGATATAAAAATTGTCGTCTTCCGGCGATGGCGGAATGAGGTCTTCGATTTCGACGAAGCGTCGCGCGGTGAGAGATTTGGCCTCGTTGATGGAGGTCCAGACCCGCTCGAAACGAGCCTTGTCCAGTTTCAGCGCCACATCGGGCGTGACGATGAAGACCGCATGGTCCATCCGCTTGTCCTGAGCGGGATAGACGATGAACTCGTTTTCATAGATCGGCTCGCCGATCGTGTAGCGGGCGATCAGATCACTTCTCATGCACGTGTCCCCCTGCATTCATTACATTCATGAAACCGAATTCTATTCGCCTGCCAGTAATGGATCACCGATAAGGCCTGCGGCCAGCAGCAGGCCGCTTCTCGTATCGCGAAGCGCAAAGGCAAAACGGGCATCGGCGACCACGCGAACAAGCTTCGGATCGATGCTGCGTTCCGTGATAACAGCTGTGGATGCCGCCGCCTCCGTCCCGTTTTCGTCAACCTTGATCACCGTCTTCTGCAGGACGCGCGACAAGCGGATGTTTTCCTTGGTAAAACCCGGGAACCCCGCATCCTTGGCCTTCTCGGGCGCCACTCCCATCGCATTGAGTACCGGCATCAAATCACGCCCGTCGTTCAGGGAAAAGCGGGGCAGGAAGATTTCGCCCTTGGCAGCTTCGAATTTCTCGCCCTGAAGCCAGGAGGCAAGCGCCTTCAGGTCCGCGCCGCCCACACCCTTGCCGGATCGCGCCGCCACGACGACCATGCTGTAGCCCTCGCCGGCATAGGCGAGATCGACGGCCGAGAATTTCTCGTCGGAGCGAAACCTCTGCCCATCGCTGGCAAGATGCATCATCGGCACCGAAATCGTCGAGCCATCCGGCCGCTGAAAGGGGCTTGCCGGGCTCTCCTTCTCGAACGACGTCTTCCAGTGCGCCTTGAAGGAAAGCGCGCCGAGGCTGACGAAGCCGCCGCCGGGCGGTGCGTCGAGGATTGACGGAATGGCGCCCCTCGTGGCGTCCTTGACCCAGCCGTTGATGTGCTCGACCGATTTCGGTCCGTCGAGATCCTCGATCGAAGGCTTGATACGGTGGCCGGCGAGCATGGAGAGCGCATCGGGAACAAGCACCAGCTTGTCGTCGAAGACGATCGCGACCGCCGTCGCCAGCGGCGCATCCGCCGCTGCCGGCTTCTCGGGGGTCATCGCCTCGAGCACCGTCTCCGGTCCCTTCACTTCGCCGCCGAAGCCGAGGCCTTTGGCGATCGAGGCCTTGCCCGCATCGGAGGCGCCGAGGCTTGCGAGACCGAGTGCTGCGGCAAGGCTTGCCGGCGACACCATGATATTGGCAGCACCCTCCTTTGCCAGGCTGCGGTCGATGAGTTCGGCGGCAAGCCCGGCTTGTGCGGCAAGCATCGCCTTGCTGTCGCCGAGGTTGCCGGCATGGGCGGCCGGGGCAAGCGTTATCAGGGAAGCGGCAAGACCCGCCAGCAGAGTGGATTTCGGCATGGTTCGCTCCTGTTCAGCGGACGCGATAGAATTTGGAATCGAACGACCATTTGCCTTGGGCGCCGGTCTCGTCGTCGCCGACGATCCTGAGGCTTCGAGCGAGATCGTAGACATAGTTGAAGGCGGCGCGCTGGCCGACGAGCGGCGTCGGCACATCGGGCAGATCGAGCACTTCGATCGGCTTGTCGCTGAGGATGGCAACGACCATGCCGACGCCGGCCGGTCCCTCCACCACATATTCGAAGCCGGTATAGGGATTGCGCGCATCGGGCACCACGACCGGCCTGGCCGGATCGAGCCGGTTGTCGCCGCTTTTGGCTGATGGTTTCAGGCCCATCGAGCGCTTGTTCGGGAAAAGCTGCGTCAGCTTGCCGGAGGCGTCGATATCGACCAGGATCAGGTAACCGGATTTTTTGGTGGAGACGCGCATCGCCACCTTGTCGCCGATGCTGACCGCGGTGCCGGGCAGCACGTCGACGGCAACGCCTGCCTCATTGTCGCTCTTCAGCGTATTCTCGACGGCGGCGACCGCCGTCTTCGCCTCCTCGCCGGTGATGACATCCCGGCCGAGCGCATCCGGCTGGCCATAAAATTGCGGGACCGGCGTGAAGCGGCAATCCTCAGCATGCGTCCGGCAATATTCGTCCGATTTGCGCCGGACATAGTCGAGAAGGGCGGCATTGCTGACATTCGGCTTGTCGGCGGCGCGTGCCACGCCATCCTGCACGCCTTCGATGAAGCGGCGGGTGAAGACGCCGACCGGCGGCTTGGCTTCGCGATCGACAAGGGCCCACTGCCCCGCGTTGACGGCCGACCAGACCATGGCGCTTTCGCCGCCGAAGGAGAATTTCGCTTCCTTGCCTGACTTGTTCGGCGGTTCGAGCGCTGCCAGCGCCGGGCCGAGGCACCGCACCGTGCCGGAGGGCGCTGCCACCGCGCTGCGGCTGCCGGGCCCCACATGGCAGGCATCGATCAGCAACGTGACGCGGCGATCCTTGAGGCTGTTCAGCCGTGCGGCGATTTCGGTTTCGCGGATCTGGTTGGTGACGGTCACCTTACCGGCCTCGCGCACCAGCTTGGCATCGACGGCCACCAGTGTCGGGCTGGTCGTTTCCTCGGCGCCCATTTCTTCCGAACCCTGGCCGCTGAAATAGAGGAAGACGCGGCTTCCGGGCGTCGACTGGCGCACCAGCCAGTCGTCGATCTCGGCAAGGATTGCTTCACGGGTCGCCTTGCGGTTGGTCAGCGTGTGGATTTGTTCCGGGCGGTAAGCGAGCGTCTTGACGAGGAAGACCTGCATAGCCTTCACATCGGTGGCCGAACCGGTCAGTTTCGCCTCGCGCATCTCGTAATCGTCGATGCCGATTAACAGCGCGCGATCGCCAGGCGAGCTTTCGATCACCGGCGTCTGGACGACCGGCGGCTGAACGGCGGGCTTGTCAGCCGGCGGGTTATCGCCGGCGGGCGCGTTCGGCATTTCGGTCGTGGCGGCTGGCGCGGTATCGCCGACGGGAGGGGTAGTGATGGCGAGATTGGCCTCTTCCTGCCCGGACTGCCTCTGCTTCGTCCCGCCACCGCTCGTGGTGGACGCGACCTGATCGTCGGCAGCAGGCTCGTCAACATTCGGCACGTCGCCATCGGTCTTTGCGGCGATCCAGTCGCGGAAGGCGGCAACACGGGTATACACACCGTAATGTTCGGCCTCGGCGCAGCCGGCACCCCAGCTGACGATGCCGAGCTGGATCCAGCGCTTGTCGGGACGCTGGGCGACGAGCGGTCCGCCGCTGTCGCCCTGGCAGGCATCCTTGCCGCCCTCGGCGTAGCCTGCGCAGACATTGCGCTCGTCGATCGGGTTCATCCGCATCGAGCTGTCGCGATAGGCGGCGCGGCAGTCCTCGCGCGGGACGATCGGCAGTTCGACTTCCTGCAGCTCGGTCGGCAGGTATTTGTCGTCCCAGCCGTGGTCTGCCTTGGTGTAACCCCAGCCGGTGACGACGGCCGGGTGGCCGGCGGCCTCCACTTCGTCATCCGAGGCCGAGGCAAGGATCGCCGGCTTCGATTTGGCGGGTTCGCTCAGCTTGATGAGGGCGATGTCGTTGGCGAAGACCTTGCGATCGAAATCCTCGTGAATGATCACGTCTTCCACGGCAAGGCCCGGCTTGTCGGGCCCGTCGACGGAGATCACCTTGTCGATCTTCGACTTGCCCTCGACGATCAGTAGATCGCGGGCGAAGAGATCCTGCTTGCCGGAGCGGCCGCTGGTGACGCAATGGGCGGCCGTCAATATCCAGCGCGGTGCGATCAGCGAGCCGCCGCAATGGCCGCCGAAGCGGCCGCGCTGTTCGGGGTCGGGCGCCAGGATCTTCACCTGCCAGGGCCATTCGCCCTTCTTGGCCGCCTGGCCGCCGATGACACGCCCGCCATCCTCGCCGGCAAAATCGGTGTCCTGCTGCGCCAGCACCGGAGCAGCCAGAAGCAGCATGACGGACGCAATATTGAGGACCCTGCTGATCGACGTGCTCATAGCTTGGCTCCGGCGGAGGTATAGAGGACCGTAAATCCGACACGTGCGCCCTCGGGCAGGAATTCGCCGAGGCGCTTGGCGATATTGCCGGCGGTGCGGCGCCTGTCGTTCTGTTTCAGGAATTCCACAAGTTCGGGCATCGGGGTTTCAGAGGTGACGGCGACGAGCAGGTCCGTGCCGAAAGGTGCGACGACGGAAAGATCGAGATCGAAGGTCTGAGACATCGCAGCATCGACCTCCTTCTCGTTGGGATAGAGGAACTGCACGGTTCCATCGCCGGTGACGTCGAAGAGCACCAGCTTGCGATTGGCAATATCCGAAACCGTGACGCCGACCCGCTCGCCTTCGCGATGGACGGCGTCGGAAGGCGTCACGCGCACGGTTTGCGGGTTTGTCTCGGACAGCCGCTTGAGGGTATCGAGCGCGGCCATCCGGTCGACGACGAAAGGCATGTCGCCGGCGCCGATGGCGGATGCGACGACATCGCCGCCGGCGATCGCCTCGCGTTTTTCGGGATCGAAGACGAGTTCGGCATCAGCACCCTCCGTCAGCTTGAACGGCGTGACGGCAGGATCGATCCCCTGCAGCACCGGCTCGGAGCCGAGGGCGGCAACGCTGATCGGCGCGGGCTCGGCAGGCAGCGGAGCGTTTGATTTCTCCGTCGCCGCCTGCGCTCCCGCCCCTTCGTAATTATAGACAACGGCGCGATCGAGATCCGTTCCCGGCGGACTTTCGGTAAAGATGTTCTGCCGCTGGTCGGTGAACTGGTAGACCGCCTGGCGCACATATTCGAAGAGCTCGCGGCGGCTGACGGCGCGGTCGCCGTTGCGATCGGCTGCCCCCTCGAAAGCGCGGGCGGTGGCATAGCTCAGCGCGCCGCGTTTTTGCGGAATTCCGGGAATTGATATCTCGGGCGACTTGGTGTTCTCGTCGACGGCGGCAAGAAAGGTCAGCCGCTTGAAATCGAAGCCGGTGGACAGTGCATCCGCCGTCGTCGAGATCGGCGCGAGGTCGTCCTCCTCGATCGTATAGGACGGCGCCTGGCGCCAGGTGATCTCGGCGCCGCGCGGATCGACGTCGCGGGTCATGCCGCCGGCATGGCAGGTATCGGCGATGAAGACGACATCGGCGCCCTTGGTCTCCAGATTGCGGATCAGCGCCTTGAACTCGTCACCGAAGATGCGTTCCCGTGATCCGGGCAGCCGAGTGTCGAAGCCGGCGAGCACATAGACCTCGTCGCGGCCGCTCGGTTTCGAGCCCTTGACGCGTTCCGGCTCACTCGACCCGTGGCCGGCAATGCCGAGCACGACGAGGTCGCCAGGCCTCGCCCTTTCCGTGACGGCCTCGATCGCATGGAAGATACCCTCGCGGTCGGCCGCACCATTTTTCAGCAGCGTCATGTCCTCGACGCCGACCGAGCGCAGTGAAAGCGAAAGGTCCTCGGCATCGGCGACGGCGCCATGCAGCGGCGGAACGTTGCGGTAGAGGTCGATGCCGATCAGCACGGCCCTGACCGCGCCGCGCTCCGGCGCCTCGATCACCCTTGCCAGGCTGTCGGTGGCCGCCATGGCGAGGAGGGCAAGTGCTGCGGCCATGGAAACGGATGCGGACATGGCCAAACTCCCCTCGCCCCAGCTATTCGCGGCGCCATTCGACGCGGCGGTTCAGCGCATCGACGTCGTCTTCGGTGAGGTTTGCGGTTGCTGTCACGTCCACCGGCTCGGATGCTCCGCGGCCTTCGGCGTCGATTGTCGCATCGATGCCGTTGCTTTTCAGGAAATCGGCGACGGCCTGGGCGCGGCGTTCGGAAAGCTTCTGATTGTAGTCGTCACCGCCGCGCCGGTCGGTATGGCCGATGAGGATAACGCGTCCGGGCTTCTGCTCCTTCAGCGCCTCCAGCAGTTCCTCAGCGGCTTCGGTGCCAATCGAGGTGAAGCTCGACTTGTTGAAATCGAAGGTGATCGGAACAGGAATGGAGACCGGCACGATGCCGCGCACATTCTCGGAATAGATGCCGCCGAGCACGCCGCTGCGGTGATCCTTCTCGGCCGGCACGAAGCTGCCTTCGGGATGGTCGCTGGTCGGGTTGGCGGCAAGGATGCGGGCCTGGGCGGCGCGCTGGATGAGATCGGAAATCGTTTCGGCCGGCGGCGCCTTCGGCGTGCGGGTCTCGTTCTTGATGATCTCGATCGCCTGCTGGTAGTCGGCAGCGGCATCGGCGAAGCGGCGGGCGGAGAAATAGATCTCGCCGAGCGTGGCGGAAGCCTGCCAGAGCACCTGCGGGCTATCGGCGGCGATAAGCAGCGGCTCGTAATCGGCGACCGGCTGGTTGGCGGCCATCATCTCCTGGGCAGCGGAAAGCCTGAGGGCTGCGACGCGGCGTTGAGCATTCACCTGGAACTGCCCGCAATCGGCGCTGACGGCGATCGTGTCGGCTTCAGCGGCGGCAGCCGTGATATCCTTGGCGGCAACGGCCGTGTTCAGCTTGTCGAGAAGGGCGGTGCAAACAGGCGTATCGGCGTTTGCTACCTCGATCTCCTCGCCGGCCCCGGCGGCTTCGCCAGGTTCGGCCGAACGGCCGAGGTTTAGCTGCGGCATCTTGATGCTGAAACCGCCGGGCAGCTTGAATTGCGGCATCTTGATCTGCGGCATCGGCAGTTTGGGCATCTTCGTCTGGGACGTCTGGGTCGGCTGCTTATACTGCGTGGTCGGCTGTTTATATTGGGTCGGCTTGGTGGATGAGGTGGTGTCGGCTGGACCGATCAGTTGCAGTTCGTCGGCGGCAAGCTCCTGGCCGGGCGCCAGATTGGTGACGATCTTGTATTTCTTCGGCGGCTGTTGTGTTGCCTGCTCGACAGGCTTCGGCGCGACCTTTTTCGGCTTTTCCACCACCGTTTCCGGCTTCTTCACCGGCTTTGGCTTCGGCGTGACCGCAGGCTTGGTCGATTCGACCGGCTGTTTTGCCGCCTGCTCGACCGGTGCCGGTTTTGCCGTGGGAGCGGCTGCGACGGGCGGGGCGGCGGGCAAGCTGTCGACCGTCGTCAGCGTCAGCGTCTTGCTGCTGATCTTGGTGCCGAGGCTGCGGGCTTCTTCGAGACTGCGGGAGACGGCTTCCATGCCGCCGTCGACGGAGCGGAACATGCCGGCGCCGCTGCCGCCGAGATCCGCGAAGATCGTCAGCGGCTTGGAGGAATAGAAGACCTTGATCTGCTCCTGGCCGACCGGGCCAGAAACCTGCAGCCTGGCCCCGCTTGCCGGATCCGGCACCTGCACGCGCTTGCCGGCGCCAACGAGCGCGTCGGTCTGATATTTGTTCGGGAAAAGCTTCACCACAGAACCGTTCGGCGAGACGTTCAGCACCGTGACATAGCTGTTCTCGGTCGATTGGATGAAGAGGCCGACAACTTCGCCGATGGCGTATTTGGCTTCAGCGCGATCGAAGGTGATGCTGACAGGCCCGGTCTGCGCGGGCGCTTCGGTCAATGTGCGTTCGTTCTGCGCCTCGACGGCGGGAACCACCGAAAAGAACGAAAGAAAGGTGGCTGCTGCTAGGATGGCTTTGCGGTTCGGCATTGGAAAACCTCCTCTTCGAACAATCTCACACTGTGTTGAAGATGAGAATAGCACTGACCGGCGAAATTGGGATGGCTTTGCCTGTCTTGCTTGAGGGAGGGTTACAAATTATTTGGAGCCTGCAAGAAGCCGCCAAGGCAAAGACGTGAGCAAGACTCACGCTCGGCAATATCCGGCGCCTTTTATAGTCCGTTCGACTGCAAGGTCGCGGTTAGTTCTTGGGTTTCTGCCCGGCTGATTTCAAAATCGAGATCAGGTCGCTCATTCCCTCGGGCGAGGAATTGTAGAGCCAGAGAATATCCGGATTGTCGACCGTGAATTCCTTGCCGGGGCCTGAACCCATGTCGCGGCCGGGCGAGGTCGCGTCGGGCAGCTTGTCCTCGCCGGGTGCCAGCCCCTTGGCGGTTTCGTGTTTGGCGATGATCGCAGTCGCCGCAGCAAAGGCCTTTTCGTCATGTTGGCGCAGCGCTGCCAGCGACGGGTTTCGCGCCGCAAGCGCGTCCTCAGCCGGGCCGGAATAGGCAAGCCGGGGTATCTGCAGCGCCAGCAGAAGGCCGATCGACAAGGTTATGAGCCAGGATTTCGTCATCGTCGTCAAATCCGTTATCAACCTGATGCGCCGCAATAGGGCAAGCACCACGACAATAGGGAGAGGCCGGAAGGATGGCAACGGCGCTCAGTGCCAATCGATTGGGAGGGTGGAAAACGACTGGCCAAGGCGCTTTCGCTCCTTGTTTTATGCATGTCGTTATCCCGGAACCGCTGCACACTTCCGGGCGACATGCATTAGAGGATCTTCAATTGCTGCAGGCTAAGGCGCAGGTCGCGCAGCATCTCGCCGAAGATCTCCTCGATCATTCCCGTCGACCAGACGACCATGGTGCCGTAGGGCGAGCGCTTGCGCTGCATGAAGCCCGCCGTCTCGAAATCGATCAGCGTCTTGCGGCAGGTCTCGCTCGACATCACGGCGACCAGGAAACGGGCGAGATTGGACTGGTCGATCGCGCCGGCTTTCTCCGCCCAGTTCTGGATCAGCCGCGGCTTGGTGTCGGCGGTGAACATCGAGGCGAGCGCCCGATCCTGCGAGAGCCCCAGGCGCTGCAGCTTGGCCGGATCGCGGGTGAGCGAAACCACATAGTCATTGTGCAGATCGGCGAAGCGTTCGATATCCTCGGCGGTGCTGATGCCGAAGACCTTCATCGAATAGAGGAACTCGGCCATCAGATAGGTCGGCTCCGAGCGCAGCTGCGCCAGATGCTTGTCGTCCTTGCTGGCCGAGGCCGCGCAGACGCGATCGGAGAAGTTGATCCTTGCCGCGCGAACCTGCTCCAGCAAGCTTATATCGAGCGCCAGTTCGTCACCGTTCCATTCCAGCATAAGCATTCCCTGCCGACAAATCTTCGAGACGATGTTCTTGTACTATCGCCGGTGCAGATCTCCAAATCGTTTGGAAAGCAACGGCTTGCTGAGAAGCCATATCTAGCCTACCATTTTTGAAAGGCATGACGGTCCTTGGGGGTCGAGGCAATGCGTAGTTTTGGGTCGCATATTTTGTTTGCCGCGACACTTGCGGTCGCCTCGCCGGTTTTCGCCAAAGACACGACGATCATAGAGCTTCGCGGCGGCGACGGCGCTCGTTCGGTCGGCATCATTTCTTCCAACGAGGAAGTCGAGGCATCCGGGCCGGCGGCGATCACCGTGGGTGACGACGGCACCATCTACGTCCTCGACCAGAACAACGGCCGCGTGCTCGCCATCGACGCCGAACGCTCGCAGGCAGAGCCTGAGATCCTGCCGCTGCCGGAAAATGCCGCGCCGGAGGATCTCGCCGTCGTCCACAACGAACTCTACCTCTGGTCGGACGGTGTCATGCCGCTCGAGCGCTCCACCGATGCCGACGGCCGGTCGCAGACGCTGCGCGCCGTCGACGGCGGCGATGCCGACGACTACACCCGCTCGGTCTTCGCCTCGATGGGCTCGGTATCGCCCGGTCCGCTGAACAGCATCATCGACGAGATCGGCCGCAGCACCAGCCGGCCCGAGGCCCGCCCGCCGGTCATTCAGTATGTGCCGAGCCGCGGGCTCGGCGATATCGTCGCCGAGGTCTCGGCTGCTGCAAACGACAAGGCGGAAATCCTGCTGCGGCGCAGCAGCTCGGAGGAGAATTTCCTCTCGCTGCAGCTCGCCTCGGAAGGCCGCATCGGCACCGTCGAGCTTCTCGACATCGACACGACAGGTAGGCCCTATGCGCTGGTCGAACTCGTGCCCGCCGACCGGCCCGAGCGCACCGGCATGCTGGTGGTGCGCTTCACGCCGAATGGGGCGATGGACCGGGTCTACGACCTGCCGATCGAACCGGGAACGGTGTTCTCCAGGCGCTTCGTGGCAATCGGCCCACGCGGCGACGTGCTCTATCTGCGCTCGCAGGAAAGCCGGGCGCAGGTGCTGCGGCTCGACGGCCGGGAGCCCGGCCGCAAGCTCGCCGCCGCCCTGCCCGCGAAACAGTTGAATGCTGGTAAGCCCGGCAAGACGCCGAAGGTGGCGATCGTGCCGAAATCGCGCAGCGACGTCATCGAGCGGGCCATCGGCTTCGAGACGCTGAACTGGCTGGTGACGCCGGCTGCTTACGGCAGGGATCCGGGTCCGGGCTGCGTCAACATGAACCGGCTGCGCCGTCCGATCTATCTGATCGGTAAGCGCGGCCAGACGGTCAAGGGTGTTCCCTATTGCTGGGGCTGCAAGACGCCGCTCGAGAATTTCATCGGCGGCGTCGAAAAGGGCCAGACCGCCGGCAATGTCTGCACCAAGAGCGCGCCGCAATCCAACGTCCTCGGCGTCGACTGCTCCGGCTTCGTCAGCGACGCCTGGGGCCTGAAGATGCATGTCTCGACGCGCGCCATCCCCGGGATCACCAAGCGGCTCTCCGACCCCTGGTCGATGCGGCCGGGCGACGCGCTGAACAAGCCGGGCTCACATGTGCTGTTGTTCATGCGCTTCACCGATGATCGCAAGGTGGAAGTGATGGAGGCCTCGCCGAATGCCTGCAAGGGCCGCGTCTGCCGCAATACCTATTCGCTCGGCAGCCTGTTGATGCGCGGCTACCAGCCGGTGCGCTTCAAGGGCCTCGACGGCTGAACGCTCGGAGCCTCACGCCGCCGGCCCACTGCATAATTCCTCAAATCGGGATCGATTTAAGGAATCATACAGCAATTCAAAGCGTTACAGCGTGTTTTTCGCGTCTTTTCAGAGGCGCGGCGCTGTCGACGCCAACCGCCGCTTCGCCATTGCCAAAAGCCCGTGTGCCGCGACGCTCTCGGCATAGTCCCGATAGGCGGGATCCCGGCTCAGCATGCGTTCTTCGGCGCGGGCGCGCATGACGTAGATAAGACTGACGATCGCCAGCATCCCTGCCCGGGCAAGCCCTTCTGCAAGGCCACTGGCGATGAAGCTCGGAGCCGCAAACAGCCACCAGGCGATGTTCTTCGAGACATAGGCCGGATGTTTGATGAAGCGATAGGGGCCTGATGTGATGATGCCGCGATGGGTAAGGTTGGAAAATCGCGGCCCGAAGGCGACAGTCGCCCAGACATAGATCACGGTGCAGAACAGCGTCGCGATGCTCCAGAGGATGAAGACGGCCGAACCTTCCTGGATCACGGTCTCCCAACCCGGCCCCTCGCCATAAGGCACGAAGGCGTGCGAGATCGCAGGGAAGAACGGCTCATAGCAGATGAGGCAGACAAGCCAGCCGAGTGCTGTCGTCTCCGTTGCTCTGACATGCCATCCGAAAAGCTTGAAGGTGGCGATATAACCGCCGGCGGCAAGCACGGTGTCGAGAAGAAAGGCAAGCCGCAACAGGCCTTCGAACCAGGCAGCCGAGAGCGGAGGAAATGCCCAGGCTGGTTTGTCGGCGAGATCGGAAAGCGCCGCCATGCCGCCTGAAAACATCAGCACGAGAAAGAAGCATTTGATTGTGAGCAGGCGCAATGCGAATAGCGCGTCCTCCTCGCGAAAATCCTGCATCAGCACCGCACGCCCGACCTGATTGAGATAATCGTCGGGCTCTTCGGCGACCAGATCGGTGACCACAACGTAGAGAATGGTGGCGCCGGCAAGCGCGATGAAGATCGGGATGGTCGTGTGGCCGGCCTCGATTATCCATTGGACTGCCGACGATTGTGTGAAAAACGGAAAGACCGAGCAGGCGATGACGACCACCCCAAAAAGCGCGGCGAGGCCGACAAGTTTGGTTCCGATGCGCCGCCAGAAGATGGCGGGAGCCTCGTCTCGTCTCGTTCTCGATGCCCATCGCCAACGAGCAGCGAGCGTGCCATCGACGACGATCCACGCCAGGAGAAGGCAGAACACCGCAAACGCCATTGCCTTGCCGGGCTCAAGCTGCAGATAGGTCGGGAGCGCAATGCCGACGAGAACGCCGACAAGGGTGGCAGCGTGACTGACGAGAGGGTTCCCGGTCACGGTATCCCTGTCCTGCGATATCGGCACGCGCTTGGCCTTCTCGATTACATTGCCGGCTGGACCGAGCCCCGAGAGCGTATCCGTGCTGCTCGCGTCGCAAGCGCCATCGCTGCTTCAGCCGTCAGCGGAGACACATCTTCCGGCAGCGAGACCATCGCAATATCGAGCTTGTCGTAATCGACCATGTAGTAACCCGATTCGGTTTCGATAACTGCCTCGGGCCTGATCGCCAGCAGATCCTGCGCCATCGTGCCCACGAACATCGGGCCGCCCCAGATGTAGCGGAAGGCATAGACCGGTATGCCCTGAGCCGAGGTGCCGAGCCGACGAATATCGGTCTTCAAGCGGCGATCGGACCAGCCCCCGCTGGAGCTCGAGGAACTGCTCGAACCAGAAGAACCGCTAGAGCCAGAGCCACCGCCCATGCCGCCGCCAGAGTTGGAATTCCCACCGGAACTGTTCTCAGAGCGGGCGAAAGCCGGTTGATTGCTCTTTGCCGCCACTTTTTTGACGGTGGGCGTGGGTTTCCTGGCAGGCGTGGCCGGCTCTTCAGTGGCGAACAGTGTTCTGGCGCCTGGGTCGAAGATGCAGCTCTGCAGGATTGCGCCTGAGCCTGCGATGAATGTCGAGCACAAGAGAATACGGATGATGAGCTTGCTGTTCATGTAGGGCGCCCCCAGACCGCCGTTTTAGAAGAGATCGTACCTCGGATTTCGCTTTACCCATGTCGCCTTGGCAAGTTGAACGAGCCTGTCGTCGAGCGACTTGGTCTTCGGAAGCGCCTTTTGCTCCTGAGTGGTCAACTCGGTAACGAAGGTTTTTTCCGCTTTCTTCTTTGCAGCACCAGGCAAGGTCTTGAGTGCCGCCTTTGCCTGGTTCTTCGGGTCGCCGCTGCCCGGCATATTGATGGCGGTCGCCAGCGCGAAATAACGCGCCGCCGTTGCAAGGCTGTCAGCGTCCGCACCCTCTTCTTTTGCCAGCATCGCGCGGTCGAGCGCACCCCAATAGTCGCCGCGTTCCGCGCCCATCTCCAGCCACTTCACCGCTTCCGCCTTATCGGCGGCAACGCCGATGCCGTCGCGGTACATGCGTCCGAGATTGGTCGGAGCATAGGGCTGACCGCCCTCCGCCGCCCGGGTGAAAAGGTCGAGCGCTTTCGGGAGATCCTCCGGAGCGCCTTTTCCGAAACGGTAGACGAGTGCAAGATTGTTCAGCGAGTAGATGTCGTTGCGCTGGACACCGGCTTCGTAGAAGCGGATAGCGCGCTCGGGGTCGGCCGGAACGTTGATGCCGTTCAGGAAGATATAACCGAGCTCGTTCATTGCATAAGTATGACCGAGATCGGCCGCCTGCAGCATCAAGCGCAACCCCAGTTGCTGGTCGCCCTTGGTGCCGCGACCGTAGTAGAGGGCCTTGCCGTAGCTGTGCAGGGCAAAGGGATCACCCTTGGCCGCACCACCCTTGGCGATCTCGCTTGCCTTGGCGGCGTCGCGTGGGACAGAGGCGCCGAACTCGTAAAGGCTCGACAGTTCATAGATCGCCCGGACATGCCCGGCATCCATCGCCTTCTTGATCGTCGCAAAAGCTGTTTTCGCGTCACGGTTGGCAAGCTGGGCTCGGCCGAGCTGATAAACAAAGCGCTCGACCTCGGGATAGGCCTTTATTGCCTCCGTGCAGGCGGGCAGTGCAACATTCGGGTCGATCTCGTTCGGCAGTTTGCCCGATGTCAC
Source organism: Rhizobium ruizarguesonis (assembly GCF_012349115.1). GTDB lineage: Bacteria > Pseudomonadota > Alphaproteobacteria > Rhizobiales > Rhizobiaceae > Rhizobium > Rhizobium ruizarguesonis. The sequence continues at coordinate 175,976 of NZ_PQIG01000024.1, read as the reverse complement.
GCCCTGCAGGTCGAGGGGGGCTGCGGCTGATGTGTCGCAGGCGTCGAGCACCGGTTTGAAGGTGACGGTGGCCGGCGGCAGGTCGTCATTGGCGGCTTGCAGCGTCAGGGCGTAAGGCTGGTTTTCCGTGCCGATCTGCGGCTCGTAGGAAAGGGCCGGAATATCGGCTGCTTCGAGCACGTGACCGAGCCCGATCACCCGGTCTCCGGCGCGCAACGTGCCCTTGTCGGGCAGGGCTGCGACCTTGAAGGTCATCTCCGCAACCGATGCCGGCACGACCGGCAGGCTGGCTTCAACAGGGCCGACGCCGATCGTCGTGCTCACGTCGCGCGGCAGTGTTTTCAGATAGGCGTCGGCATCGGCGAGCCGCACCTGCTTTTCCTGTTCGAGCTGGGCGAGCTTGGCGCCGGCATCCGCCGAGACGGTGATCGCGACGACGCCTTGCGTCGCCTGGCCATAGGGGTCGCTGACGGTATAGCCGATCAGGCCGACGGTTCCGGCGGCAACGCCGGATGAATCATAGGTCAGCGCCGTCAGTGCCGCGGCAGGCATCTTCGCGCCCTGCTCGACCGGCTTGCCGTCGAAGCTGAGCTTGCCCGTCTTTGGAAGCTGGTTGAGAGTGACGACCAGCGCCGAGCCGGTTTCGTCATGCGGCGGGGCGATCGGCAATTTGGTCGTGGCCGCACCCTCCGGCACGCTTACCTGCTGCATCGATTCGACACTTGGCGGCGGCGGCGCCGGAATGAAATAGAAACTGTCCATCAGTGAGGAATTTTCCCAAGGGACCTGCTTGCCGCCGGTCATGGCGATCACATCACGGCGCACGTCGGTCAGCACCTGGCGGATTTCCTTGTTGGGTTCGCTCGCCCGCTTGATGAAGGATTCGGAATAGGGGCTCAGCGCCCCGGTGCCATCGAGCGCCACCTGACCCGGTTCTGTGGAAAAGGCGATCAGACTGCCGAGATCGCTATCGATACGCGCAAGTCCGCGTGTGGCGCCGACCGGTTCCAGCTTTTCCGCCATCCAGAACTTCTGGGCGTTGAAGGGATTGTTGCGGCAGGCGTCGAGGAAGATCAGCTGCACCCGCGAATTCTGCTTGAGATGGTTCAGAATGAGGTCGAGTGGCATGGTCTGCGTCTCGACGTCATAGGGCGTCTCCAGTGTCGCATCGACCGGTACAAGGAAATTCTGACCGCCCACCTGGATGCCATGGCCCGAATAATAGATCAGGCCGGCCTCGGCATTGCTGGTCGAACGTAGGAAGCGGCGCACCGTATCCTCGAGCCCGATGCGGTCGACATTGACGCCGATCGTCACATCGAAACCGGCCGCACGCAACGTGCTTGCGACCTCTTCGACATCATTGGCAGGATTGGGAAGCGAAGGCAGCGTCTTATAGACCGAGTTGCCGATGACGAGGGCGACGCGGCGTCCGCTCTCTTCTGTGATGGCGGCAAATGCCGTGCCGATCGATAGCAGCATTGCCGCGACGATCAGCAGATAAGCGCACAGTCTCTTGACGTGGTGAAACTTGGGCATGGCTCGATCGCAAACATTCTATTGTCTAAGTTCAATAAAATTTGCTGGCCTGCTGGTGCTCGGCCCCCTCCGCATTCACAGTCCAAAACTATTCCTCGGCGCTCTAAAAAGCAAGCTGCGCCGCCTCCAAGTCAATTGGAGCAGTCCCGTCAGATTGGAAGCCCATCGTCGACAAGAAAGACTGTCGAAATCAGGACTTTAACATGCGCCCGGCGAAGTTTCCTTAACCTCGAAACGTATAGTTGCTGATCGAGGCCGGTTTCATCTCGATGGAGAAGCCCGGCAGGGTCGGCGGCATGTAGGCGGCGTTCTCGATCAGGCAGGGGTCGAGGAAGTGTTCGTGCAGATGATCGACATATTCGATGACGCGGCCGTCCTTGGTGCCCGACACCGCGACGTAATCGATCATCGACAGATGCTGCACATATTCGCACAGGCCGACGCCGCCGGCATGCGGCCAGACCGGCAGGCCGAACTTGGCGGCAATCAGCAGCACGGAGAGGACCTCGTTCAGCCCGCCCATCCGGCAGGAATCGATCTGCACGATGTCGATCGCGCCCTCGGCGATGAACTGCTTGAACATGATGCGGTTCTGGCACATCTCGCCGGTCGCGACCTTCACCGGAGTGATCGCCTGGCGGATCTTGCGGTGGCCGGCGACATCGTCGGGACTTGTGGGTTCCTCGATGAAGAAGGGCTTGGCGAAGGAGAGCGCCTTGACCCAGTCGATCGCCTGGCCGACATCCCAGACCTGGTTGGCGTCGATCATCAGGTAACGATCGGGACCGATCACCTCGCGGGCAATCCTCAGACGGCGGATATCGTCTTCAAGATCGCGGCCGACCTTCATCTTGATATGGTTGAAGCCGGCGTCGATTGCCTCCTGGCAAAGGCGGCGCAGCTTTTCGTCGCCGTAGCCGAGCCAGCCGGCCGAGGTCGTGTAGCAGGCGTAGCCCTCCTTTTCGAGGATGGCGATGCGTTCCGCCTTGCCCGCCTCGGCGCGCTTCAGGATCTCGACCGCTTCAGCGCGCGTCAGCACGTCGGTGAGATAGCGGTAATCGACGATATCGGCGATCTCTTCCGGAGACATCTCGGCAACGAGCCGCCAGACCGGCTTGCCGGCCTGTTTGGCGAGCAGATCCCAGACGGCATTGACGACCGCGCCGGTCGCCAGGTGAATGGCGCCCTTTTCCGGGCCGATCCAGCGCAGTTGGCTATCGCTCGTCAGATGCCGCCAGAACGTGCCGGGATGGGCGAGAACCTCGGCGAGGTCGGCGCCGACGATGAGGTGGCGCATCGCTTCGATCGCCATGCAGCAAATGTCGTTGCCGCGGCCGATGGTGAAGGTCAGGCCGTGGCCGGCAAGATCAGGCGCATCCGTATCAAGAATGACGTAGGCGGCCGAATAATCCGGATCGGGATTCATCGCATCGGATCCATCCAGGCTTTGCGACGTGGGAAAGCGGAGATCGAAGACACGAAGGTCGGTGATGCGGGTCATGGTTGTTCCTCCCGATTATATGGGCCGATTATATAGACCCGATTGCAGTGGCCGGGACGGCCGGCAAGACTGCCGGGCCGGTCGCACCAGCTGAAATCAGATCGTCCAGCCGCCGTCGATGGCGATCGCCTGGCCCGACGTGTAGGTCGCTCCGGCGAGATAGACGGCGAGATCGGCGATCTCCTCCGGCGAGCCGAGCCGGCCCATCGGCTGGCGGGCGATGAAGGCGGCGCGCGCCGCATCGTAGTCGCCCTGCGCGCGCATGCGGTCCTGCAGCGATGGGCTTTCCACCGTGCCAGGGCAGATGGCGTTGCAGCGGATGCCTTGGCCGACATAATCGGCGGCGACGGCTTTGGTGAGCCCGATCACCGCTGCCTTTGTGACGCCGTAGGCGAAGCGGTTCGGCACGCCCTTGATGCTGGAGGCGACGGAGGCCATGTTGATGATCGCTCCGTCCTTGCGTTCGATCATGCCCGGCAACACGGCGCGGATGGTGCGGATCATCGCCTTGACGTTGAGGTCGAAGGCGAATTCGAGATCGGAATCCTTCATCTCGAGGATCGAGCCGGCATGGACGAAGCCGGCGCAGTTGAACAGCACGTCGACGGCGCCGATCTCGGCGACGAGGGCCTTGACCGCATCTTCTTCGAGCACGTTCAGCTTATGGGTGGAAACGCCGGTTTCCGCGGCAAGCGTCGCCAGCGCCTCGGTGTTGATATCCGTCGCGTGAACCTTGGCGCCGATCGCGGCAAAGGCTGCCGCCGTCGCCCGGCCGATGCCCTGACCGGCGGCGGTGATGAGAACGGTCTTGCCGGAAAGTCTGTTTGTCATGTCACGGGCCTTTTCTGGAATTGTCTACGCTGGACGATGGAGTGCGGCTGATGTCTTGGCGAAGCTCGGTCATGATGGAGTGCGCCGGTCTTTTTCCGCAGGTGCGCGGCTCTCTGCGTTAAATGGAGGAGTTGGCGCTGTTGCACAGGCAGATCAGCGGGAGATTCAGCCGATTGGCTGCGATTTTGGCGATCTCCGCCGGCGGCAGGGCCGATGACCATTCCCATGCGCTGCACGGTCTTCCTCCCTGTCCCCGGCTTGCTTATGATCCTGCCGCTCGGGGCGCCTTCGGTACCTCAGTCGTTCGCTTTCGATCGACCTTTTTCAGTGATGATTTGTCTGTTTATAGACAAACAGACGATTGGCCAAGGGTCAAGTGCGAAGTTTTCCTTTTCCGGCTGCGGTTCTGCGTATATGCAGAATAATATTCACAGGAGGAAGGAATGGAGACCGACGAGTCCGACCGCTACCGCGCTCCTGCCCTCGACAAGGGCCTCGATATCCTGGAATTGCTCGCCGGCGTCGACAGTGGCCTCACCCAGGCCGAAATCGCCAAACGGCTCGACCGCAGCCCCAACGAATTCTACCGCATGCTCGACCGGCTGGTGCGCCGCGGTTACGTCACTCGGCTGGATGGCGATCGCTATTCGCTGACACTGAAGCTCTTCGGTCTTGCCCAACTGCACGCGCCGGTGCGCCGGCTCGCCTCCTACGCCACGCCGTTGATGCGCGATCTCGCCCAGCGCACGCGCCAGGCCAATCATCTTGCCGTCTTCGATCGTGGCGCGGCTGTCGTCATCGCCCAGCAGGAGGCGCCGGACTATTGGGGATTCTCGATCCGCATCGGCGCCCATATCAGCCTCTTCGACACCGGCTCGGGACATGTGCTGCTTGCCTTCCGCAGCGAGGAGGAGCGGGAGATGATGATCTCGGAACATGTGCGCAGCCGCTCGGACATCGAACTCGGGCCCGAATTCTACGACCGTCTCCACCAGATCCGCGAGCGCGGCTACGAGATGATGGCGAGCGCCCAGACATCAGGCGTCTACAATCTTTCCGCGCCCGTTCTTGGACCGGACCGCCGCTGTATCGCCGCCCTCACCTGCCCCTTCATTGCGCTTGTCAATGCGCCGTCCGCTCCCGACATCACGCAGGCGGTCACACTGGTGCAGAAGACCGCCGCCCAGCTTTCGCTGCTTGCCGGCGCCGATGTCGTTAACCCCGCCTGAGGCCTAAGAATTTCTATTTGAACAATCCATTCACCAGGAATAGGTTTGCCACAAAACCACTCTGGGAGGAGAAGTGCGTGTTCATCGACACCCATCTGCACATCATCGATCGATCGGCCCTGCCTTATCCCTGGCTCTCTGGCGTGCCCGCTCTCGATCATGATTTCCTCTACGAGACCTATGCGGCTGAGGCCCGGCGCTGCGGCATCACCACGGCGCTGCATATGGAGGTCGACGTCGATCCCGCCGCCATGCAGGCCGAGACCAATCACGTCGCCGGCATCGCCAACAAGGAAGGCAGTCTGATTACCGGCGCCATCGTCTCCTGCCGGCCGGAAGAGGAAGGCTTTGCCGCCTATCTCGAGCGGCAAAAGGCCGATCCCTTCGTCAAGGGGTTCCGCCGCGTGCTGCATGTCGTGCCTGATGATGTCTCCGAAGGCGCCCTGTTTCGCGAAAACATCAGGCGCATCAGCGGCAGCGGCCTGACCTTCGACCTTTGCACATTGCCGCATCAGGCGGGCCGTGTGACCGCCCTCGTCGATCTTGCGCCCGACGTGCAGTTCGTGCTCGACCATTGCGGCGTACCGGATATCCGCTCGGATGCCTTCCAGCCATGGAAGGCCGGCATATCAGAGATTGCCCGGCGGCCGAACGTCGTCTGCAAGGTCTCCGGCGTGGTCGCCTATGCCGATGCGAAGACATGGACGGCAGAAACGCTGCGGCCCTATATCGAACATGTGATCGCCAGCTTCGGCTGGGACCGCGTCGTCTGGGGCAGCGATTGGCCGGTCTGCACGCTCGGTGGCGGCCTCCCTACCTGGGTCGCGGCAACCCATGCGATGCTTTCCGGCGTGAGCGAGGCAGAGCGCTCGAAGTTGCTTTTCGCCAACGCACAGCGCCTCTGGTCGCTCTGACGTCACAAAATGAAGCAACCGATCTCGTCGACGTGCCATTTCGGCATGTTTTTTGTACTATTCCGGGACAAAAAACGCCCGATTTTCGGCCTTAACGCTATCTACATGCAAGCAATTGCTAGCCTTATTTATCTCGGCTAAAAGTTGTTGACACGGATATGGCGAATACCCCCTTGTCCGCTGCCTTCAGAAGGGAAAATGAGATGAAAGAAGCACCGCATTCCGTCGATGTTCACGTCGGAAAGACGATCCGTATCCAGCGTCTGTTGAGGAAGGTTTCTCAGACGGAACTGGGCGATCGTGTCGGCGTAACGTTCCAGCAGATCCAGAAATACGAAAAGGGTTCCAACCGCGTTTCCGCCAGCATGCTGGTCGAAATCGCCGGCGCGCTGAAGGTCGACGTCAGGACATTTTTCGACGACATGTCGACCCCTGATACGGCCAACGACAACCCCGCTCCGAGCGAGGAATTCGTTATTTCGCGTGAAGGCGTGCTTCTCAATGCGGCGTTCTTTTCGATCAAGAACGAAGCGCTTCGCAAGAAGATCCTGAAGCTCGTCCAGGCGATTGCCCACACCGAACAGTTGGACTCTGAAGCGGCTGAGTAAAGTCCTTCACGCGATCCCAACGGACCGCATGAGGCATCAGGCATGAGGATCAATAGCAATCGATCGGGCTCAATGGCGATCGATCAGGATTAGATTCTCGCTGGCATCCTTCATTGCGATCTTGGCTTTGCTGCCGAGCAGTTTCTCGAGATTGACGTCAAGCTCCCTGTCGGGATCTAAGCCGTCCCAATCGATGACGACCTGCAGCAGCGCCATGTTCGTCAGGTGCATCAGGTTACGCAGCTGAAGCTTTTCAGCCTCATCCTTGGCTGCCGACAGCAGCCGGAAGATCCTTGCGTATTCGCTGCCGGTACCCTCGTTGTATTGATCAAACATCGTTCCCGCCTCTTTGGTCGTGGAACCCTACGATTCCAACTGTGCTGCATCTTTCCGCCGCGACCGTTATTCAAGCGTTACAGGAACCGAATTGCGCGTGACTTCGGCATGCAGAAGCTCCCAATGTGAGGTCGCGGCAAAGCGCCAGTCACGGTTGACGGGGAGGAATTTATCCCGGCGCAGCCAGTCCAGCACCAGTCGCGCGTCGTTGCGCTTGCGCTCGACGCGGCTGCCGCGGATGGCGGCGAGGATATGGTCGCGGCGCGGCTTGCGGAAATGGCACTCGTCGGCCACCTTCGCATAGGTGCGCTCGGAGAAATGCAAAAACCGGCCGGCCAGCAACAGCTTCTTGCGCTCGCCGGGCGTAATCTCGCCGCTGGCGTAAAGCGCATCGATCGTCGGCTCGAAATCGACCCAGGGAACGGAAAGCGGCAGCCAGCCGAGCTCCTGCGGCGCATGCACCAACGCGACGGCCTCATCGTCGAGCAGCCGTCCGGACTCGTAATCTTCGAAGATCGAGCCGAGCCCGACCATACCGAATGGGGCGCATTCTGCTGCCCGCAACGCCCCCATGCTGGCCCCGCCGGCAACGGCGACATCATGTTCGAGTGCGTACAATATTTCCTTGTGCCAGACCGAAGGCAGATCGCCGAAATAGCCGTCGACGACGCCGATTGCGGTGGCGCCGTCCCGAACGGCCTTCAGGATGTCTCCGGCGGCGGCCGGCGGCCGGAAATCGATGCAAGGAGACATGGCTCTTGCCGCGGCAAGATCACTGCCAAGGCTCGGGCCGACGAACAGCACCTTCATGATTCAGCTCCTCTGATGGTGTTGACCGCGCGCATGCCGAGCTGAATGTATTGGCCTGATATATCGACCTCCAGTCCCGGCACGATCACTCTGACGACCGAGATCGGCAGGGCTCGATGCGGAAACGGCACGACGACGATTTGCTCGATGCCGGTCGCCGTCAGCCGATCGGCAATATGGCCGATGGATTCCTGGATCGTCGCCGGGCGGCGATGGCGGGCCTGGAACGAGCGCATCCGGCCATCGCCTTCGCAGAGTTCGACCACCTGCTGCATCGCCGCACTCCGGTCGAGCCGCTGATAGATGCGCGGCGAGAAATCGTCGCGGCTGCCGGCGATCGCGGTCAGCCGGCTCTGCGCCGCTTCGGTGATGGCACGCAGCGCGGCGCGCACGGGATCGGGGTGGCAGCCGCAGCCACCGCAGACATGCGACCAGCGCGCGTCGACACGGTCGGAAAGATTTCCTGGCATGATGACGGCCAGAAAGGCGGGAACGCCGATATCCGTCGTCATGTCGAGCAGCAGCAGTTTCATGCCGGCGCGCGTGATCCGGTCGGTCATGACGTCGATGACCGCATCGCCGAAGGAGGCGGGGTCGATGCGGCTCTCCCTCAGCCGCTCAGGCGATTTCAGCTGGGTCAAGGCCCAGGCGTCGCGCTCCACCAGCTCACAAAGCCCATGCAGGACCGCTTCGGACGGCGTGTTGCCGGAGGCGAGCCCATCGCTCGACTGCTCGAAGCCCGCCGGCCTCTCGCCGCGATGGTCGAGTCCGACGAGCCACCACGGCACGAAGACGCTGCTGCCGGAAAGGATGTCGAGCCCCGTGCACCAGGCAATAGGACTGCTGCCGATCTCATCGGGCGCGCAGCGTGCGACATTGTCGAGATCGATCATCGCCGCATGCTCCGCCCGCATGCTGTCGACCGTCGCCTGCGTCAGGTCGGCGGGGGCAATTTCGGCGATCCGCGTCTCGACCGCTTCCATCGCCGCCGAGGTCATGGCGGCATCATTGTCGATACCCTTGCCCTGAAACACCGAGAGCGTATGGCTGTTCGGCCTCGTTGCGAAGGCGACGGGGATGTTCAAGACGTCGAGTGCTGTCAGCAGACCGACGCGCGTGATGCCGAATTCGCGCAGATGCGGCCTGATGGCCGCGAGGGTCTGAGCCGGCGTGACCGCGCGGTCATGATAATCGCTGACACCGGCCGATGATCGTTTAAGGTCACCGGCAAGCGTTTCAAGGTCGGTGAAAGCGGACATAACGATCTGTTCCTTAGCGGAACCTCAGCGCATGCGTCAGGCTCTCGAGCGCATTGGCGGAAACGTTGAGTTCGTCCTGCTTCAGGGCTGCCCTGGCGGCGGCAGAAAAGCGCAGCGACTGTGTCTGAGCTGCGGTGGTTTCAGCATTCGTCTTCATGTTCCATCTCCGATTGGTTGGGCAGCGCCTTGCTGCCGTTAACCATCGGAAAGAAACATTGCCTCCGTCATTTAAGCGTTACAGGCTTCGTTAAAAGGCCGTGCAATCACGGAAGACCAGCAAGTTGCAGGCCCTTTATCAGCGGTTCCGTATAGGCGGGATCGCGATCGGGGACGAAATGGCGGATCTCCTCGCTGCAGAAATCGGGGAAGTTTTCCAGCACCACCCTGGCGTAATTCCTGGCTTTGCCCGTATCGCCTGCCATGGCATGCGACGCGGCGAGCAGACGGGCTGTTGCCTGCTTCGCCTTCACCGGCTCCAGCGCCTCGATCGCCATTTCATATTCTTCGCGCATGAAGTGGATGCCGCCGAGGTTCCAGTAATAATAGTCTGGCGGCAGCGGATTGAGTTTGAAGGCAGCACGGCTGAGCTCCAGTGCTCGATCGAAATCGCCATCATGGGATAGCGCGTCGGCGAAATCGGCGAGGATATCGGCATCGTTGGGATTGAGATCCTGGGCCTGCTGGAAATATTCCAGGCTTTCGTCGAAGCGGCGGCGATAAAGCGCCACGAAGCCGAGCTCGCGGTAAGCCCGGCCGCTGTTCGGGTCGGATTGCTGCGCCTGCCGGGCAGCACCGTTCGCCTCGTCGAGCAGTTCCTTGTCCCGCATGCCGCGGATCAGCCATTCCATGCCGAGCGCGCGCGACATGCCGGCATGGGCGGCGGAGAAATGTTCATAACGATTGAGTGAGGATTTGAACCATTTGCGCGCCTGGCGCAGATGCTGCAGATCGGTCTGGGCAATCAGCCGCTTGCCTTCCAGGTAGAGACGGTAGGCGGACGGCGGCGCCTCGCCGATCGGTATCGCCAGTTCGTGACGCTCGATCGTGTCGGCGAGCGACGAGACGATCCGCCGCGTCAGATGCGCGAAGGATTCGCTGATCTTCTGCATGACCAGCGGCAGTTCGATGGCCCAGATTACCTCAGATGTCGTTGTCCGCGTCAGCCGGCAGGTCGCAAAGACATCCTCGTCGCGGCCCTGGATGGTGACGTAGACCGCATAGTCGAAACTGAGGTCGAGCGGACCGGGCACGGCGCGCGACGGATCGATCGAACGGCTGAGGATCTCCAGGCTCGTATGCGCCGCGATCACCTTGAAGCCGCGCTGCTGGCTAAGGCCGATGGTGACGTCTTCGAGAAGGGCCCTGCCGACGCGCTCCATCAGCGGATCTGTGAAAATGCTTTCCGGCGGCAGGATGATGATACGCGGCTGACCAAGCGGACCGACGGAAAGGTTAAGCGCCGACTGAGGATGTCCCGACGTCGCCTGTGCTGCCGGCGCCAGGTTAAGTTCGCGGGCAAGAGCGGTAGTGCTTTCTTCCGGCTCGGTGTCGAAATCGTCCTTCAGCTGGCTCTTGCACTTCAGATAGGCCTGACGCGCCGCTGCCGGATCGTTCATCCTGACATAGGTGCGCATCAAGGCGCGATAGGCCGTCTCGCTGGCAGGGTCGAGTTCCAGCAGGCGCCTGGCAAGCGTGACCTGCTCTTCATCCGATCTGTCTTCTGATGTCTCGACCAGCCGGGTGAGATGGGTTGAGCGCAGTTCACCGACACGCTGGCGCTCATAGGTCAGCCAGTCCTCGGCGCCCTGCGTCGGCGATTTGACGCCTTCGAGCAATTCGCCGTTCAGCAGGCCGCCGTCTTCGGGTGCAAGCGGCCCTTTCTGTTTCAGGATATGAACGTCGACCTCCCAGCCATCGGCAAGGCCGATATGGGTACGGGTCGCGGCAAGCAGCGGTGGAAGGCCGGCGGGAACGCTCTGCTCGATGCGCGCCAGCAGCTGGCGCAGGCTGCCGGCTCGTTTTTCCGGCAGCTCCGATTGCCAGAGCTGTCGCCTGACGGTTTCGCGGTCGAGTTCGAAATTGGGTTCGGCGGCGAGCATGGCGAGGAGAAAATAAGACTTCTCCGGCAAGGGGAGTTCCTTCCCCGCCGCCAGCAATCGCGGTCTTCCGAGCAGGCACAGCCTGTTCGTCAGCATCTTCCGGATGTCCATCGCATCTCGGTTCTCACCCCTGAAAGCCAAGGCGCACAAGCGCACCGGCCAATCAAAGACATGTTAGAGCCATAAGAGCCCGGCGCATAGCGGTTTTGCTTTAAAAAGCAGAAATTTCGTCGAATATTTGCATATTCGCGTGTCACTCGCGCAGGGGATGCTTGATCAACACTGTCATCAGGATACGGTTTGCGTTCCCTGGCGGCAGGTTATTGAGCTATTGACGGTCCGTATCACGGGCTGTTCTCGATCAAATTGCAGCCACCGTGTAGTCCGAGCGCTTTGATGGCTCGATCGAACGCCGGGCGAAGCGGCGCCAATCGGCCGGATTGTCATGCTCGGTGACGATATGCTCAGCCTTTATCTCGCGGGAAAGTGGTACGAGCATCGTAAACTTGACGATGCCCATCAACGCGATCCTGGTCGGCCAGTACATCAAGCTCTATTTCTTCCTGTTCAGGAAGATCCAGGCACGGAAAGCGGCCCCAGCACCGGGAGGTCTGGTATCGGCGGTCATATAGCGGACATCGGGACTGAACAGACAAGGGGGACCGGTGGGCTTCGCCAGTCCCTTTTTTTGCTCCCCAGAGAGCGGCTCACGCGGTCTGGAAATCTGTGAGCATGCTGTAGGAGGGCAATGTCCTGTTGGCGAAGATCCCCTTGCGGAGGAGGACGCGGTCGGAGTGCGGACGGGCGATAACCTGGTCGAGGCTCCAGGCTTCCAGGATCATCAGGTCTGCCGGACGATCGACGCCGATCGTACCGGCGTCGATGCCCATGATGCCAGCGGGAGCCGGGCCGGCAAGAGCGGGCGCATCCGCGTAAGGGTGGTCGAGATGCAGGATGCGCACCGCCTGCCGCCAGGTGTCCAGCATGTCGTGATCGCCATAGGCAAAGAACGGATCGCGGCAATTGTCGCCGGCCGCAGCGACCGGAATGCCAGCCGCCTGCAATTCCTGCACGGGCGTGACCCCGCGCCAGCGCGGCGTGCGGCCGTTTTCGCGATCCTGGAGATACATGTTGACGGTTGGCAGCGTGATGATCGAGAGGCCGGCATCGGCGATCAGCGCGATCGTGTCGCGCAATTCTTGCTCGCCCAGAAGCGCAAGCGAACAGCAGTGGCCGCACGTCACGCGCCCCTCGTAACCGTGGCGGATGGCGGCACGCGCGACATGCGGCAGGGCATCGGCCTGTGCCGCCTCGTCGACATGTAGATCGACATTCAGTTCCCGTTCCTTTGCCAGCGCAAACAACCGGTCGAGCAGCAGGTCGATGTCGTCGAGGCCTGACCCATGGGTGCCCCCGGAGGCGCGGGTGACGCCGCCGAGCAAGCCGCCGTGGACGGCAACGATATCGGCAAGGCGGGTGCCATAGTCGTCGCGATAGGCATCGAGCGGCACGAGGCCGGCAGCCTGCAAGGTGATGCAGCCTTTCCAACGTTCGCGCGTTTCGGCAAACGCGCTCCAGGTGATTTCCGCCTGCCCCTCGTGACTGTCGAGATGGGTGCGAATAGCGGCCACGCCATGGGCGTCAGCCGTTGCAAGAGCGAATTCCATCCGCCGCAGGAGGTCGTCGGCATTCCAGTGGGCAAGCCGGTCCGCCGTCGTCGCGGCGCGCGCGCCGGGATGCGTGCCGCCAGAATCGGGCGCACGTCCCATGGTGTGGCCCTTGTCGAGATGGGCGTGCGCGTCGATCAGAAGCGGCCAGACATGGCGGCCGTCGAGCGCGACTGCATCTTCGCCACCATCGGCAAGGGCCGGCGTTATCGCCGCGATCCTGCCGTTCTCGACCAGAATATCGACGAGGGCGGAACCGTCCCGGTCTACCTCTCCACCACCAGGCACGTCAGCTGCAAGCAGCGCGACCGGGACGCGCGCCTTCGCAAGACGAATGCGCTCCTGTCTCGCCAGACGGGCGGCAAGGGTGGGAAACAGGGAAAGATCGTTCATGGTGGGTCTCTATCGGATGGCTTGCCGAGCGGTCAGCTCTCGTCGAACGAGGCGAGCAGACGCTCCTGCGCGAATTGCATGAAATGGCTGCCGGCGGGTGAAAGCGAGCCGCGGGCGCGGTGGAGGATATTGAGCCGTTGCAGCGAGCCGGTTCCCGTCAGCGGAATGAAGACCAGGTCGCCGGTCGCCATTTCGCGGTCGACATCGAGCCGGTTGAGGAAGGTTATGTGAGGCGTTGTCCGGGCAAGGCGCTTCATCAGTTCCATCGAATTGGTCTCGACGACGGGAACAAGGGTGGCACGCGCCGGGGCAGTCGCCTCGACGACCTCGCGCAGCGACAGCGATCGATCCGCCAGAACCAGCGGATAGAGCAGGCAATCGGACATGCGCACGGTCTTGCGGTTTGCGAGGGGATGGGCGGGCGCGACGACGGCTCCCAGCGCATGGCGGAATTCGGCGGCGCGTTGCAGCCGGGTATCGTCCGGCAGGTTGTAGGCAATGGCGAGATCGGCCTGGCCGAGCGCAACCATCTCCGCAACAGTCGTCCGGTCGCCGACCATGATCCGCAGGCTGACCTGCGGATGTTTTTCTCGGTAGGCGGCAACGATCTCGGCAACCCGGCCCGCAGCGAGCGTTGCCATGGTCGCCAGCACCACCTCGCCGCGATTGAGCCCCTTGAGGGACTGGATCTGCGCCCGCATCCGCTGATGCGCCTGCAGTGTCTCGCGAATGTGCTGGATGAGGATCTCGCCGGAACTCGTCAGTTTCAGGCCGCGCGGCAGGCGCTCGAAAATGGGTGCCTGCAGCTCTTCCTCAAGCTCAAGGATATAGCGGTTCACCGCAGAGGCGGCGACATGCAATGTCTTTGCCGCCTTGCGGATGGAGCCCTGTCGGGCCACCTCGTCGATATAACGCAGCGCGCGTCCATGAAGCATGATGGGTCCGTTGCCTGACGGGAGTCGGATTGACTGTTCCACGATGTCACCGCAACGGACCATCTTCAACGTTACTTCTTGGCGAAATTGGCGTTGATGCGCCGGGTCAGGTATTCGCCGGCGGTGATCGCCTCGTATTTGCCGAGCGGACCCTGCATGACGGCATCGCGGTTTGCCTGGCAGAAGAAGGGCAGTGACAGTCGGCGGCCCATGTACTCATTCTCGCGCGGCATGCGCACCCGGTGCAGCGTCGACTGCAGCTGGTCGTCCGACCAGCGCATCAGCATGTCGCCAATGTTGCAGGTGATGTAGCCCTTGCGCGGCGGAACATCCGTCCATTCCTTCAGGGCTGCATCCTTGCCCGGGCACACCTGGAGCCCGCCTTCGCCCTCCTTCTGGTGAAGGATGGTCAAGCAATCGAAGTCCGAATGCGCGCCGGCACGCCACGACGAGAAGTCTTCCGGCTTGGCGCCTTCCATCGACATGTAATGGATGAGGCGCAGCGTCGATTGATACTGGTCCGAAGACGGGTCATGCGCCTTGGTGAAGAAATCCTCGGCAAAGCCCATCTTCAGCGCAAAGCAGGAGAGGATGCGCATGCCGAGTTCCCAGTTCTGTCGCTCGAAGCGGAGCATCTTTTCCCGGAAGCCCGGAAGATCGTCTTCGCTCGGCCACAGGTTGAGGCGGATCATGTCCGGCCGGGTGAGCTGGAAGCTCTCCTTGTTATCCGGCGTACCGGTGGAGGGGCGGACTTGCGCCTTGAATTCCCAGCCGGCATTGATGCCCTTCGGCATTGGGGTTTTCGCCTTAACCTCCGCCGGCAGTGCGAAGAATGTCCAGGCCGTTTCGAAGGCCGCGTCGATATCGTCCTGGGCGATGCCGTGATTGTAGACCTGGAAGAAACCGATATCGACCGAGGCCTGCCAGAGTGCATCAGCGATCTCGTGCTTGCGGATGTCGAAGTCAGAAAGGTCGATGACGGGGATTTCCCGGTCAACTGTCGTGCCCATGCCGCCGATGGTCGCTTCCTTGGCGAGTTCCGCGAGGGTGTCTGTCTGGATATTCATATCATTCTCCTTACGTGAATGCCGGCGAACCGGCGGTTGAGGAGCAATGTCCGGGCAAGGCCCGACTGCTTCTACTCCGGATGGGTTCAGCCGTTTTTCGGCAGGCTCCAGGGAAAGAGGAGCTTCTGCGTCAGGACCACGGCCTGAAACAGCAAGAGCGACATGGCGGCGAGCACCAGCAAGCCGGCCCAGGCCTGTGGCAGCTTGAACAGGGAGGTCGACAGCTGGATGAAATAGCCGACGCCGGCTTCGGATGCGCAGAACTCCGCAACCACGGCGCCGATGACGGCAAGCGTGATCGAGATTTTCAGCGCCGAGAAGATGTAGGGTACCGCAAACGGCAGGCGTATCTGGGTGATCTCGCGGAAGCCCGAGGCGCGCAGGCTTCGCGACAGCTCGATCAGCTCCGGCGGGGTTGCCGCAAGGCCCGTTGCGGTGGATACGACGAGCGGAAAGAAGGTGATGAGACAGGTGATAACGATGCGTGGCGCATCGCCGGCCCCGAGCACGACGATGATGATCGGCGCAATCGCCACCACCGGCGTCGACTGCACTACGACGAGCAGCGGATAGAGCGTTCGCGACAGGAATGGCGATCGCATCATGACCACCGCGAGTGGAATGGCGATAACGATGGACATCGCATAACCGATCAGCGCCACCCGCAACGTCGCGGCGATGTGACCCATCCAGCGCTCGAAGCCGATGGAGGAGAACGAGCCGAGGATCGCGCTTGGCGGCGGCAGCAGATAGGTCGGGATCGACAGGAGCCGCGCCGCCGCTTCCCATAGCAGCACCGTGCCGATCAGGGCCGCGGCGGTCGTGATGCCCGGCAATGCCAGCAGCTGCTTGAGGAGCGCGACCGGCGTACGGCTCTGCATGGCCTCACGCCGCATGACGGGTGAGGAGGAGATCGCGGAGGTAATCGGAGAGGTCATGGATCGCCTTGTCCTTTGCAGTTTCAGGGCCGCGTGGCCGGCCGACGGGAACGGTGACTTCGGTCAGGATCGAGCCCGGCCGTCCCGTCATCACCAAAACGCGGTCGGACAGAAGCGCCGCCTCGCTGACGGAGTGGGTGATGAAGACCACGGTCTTCGGACGTTCGGAGAAGATGTGCAGCAGATCGAAGCCCATCACCTCGCGCGTCAGGGCATCCAGCGCCGAGAAGGGTTCGTCCATCAGCAGGATATCCGGGTCCATCAGCAGCGCGCGGGCGATGCCGACACGCTGCTGCATGCCGCCGGACAGTTCGTCCGGCAGGCGCTTCTCGAAGCCGGCAAGCCCGACCATGCTCAGCAATTCACCCGCCCGCCCGCGCTCCTCTGCCGTTACCCGGCCGGTCTTGTGGCGGGCGGGAAACACGACATTGTCTTCGACAGTCGCCCAGGGAAGCAGCGTCGGCTTCTGGAAGACGATCCCGATGTCGTCACGCGGGGCCGTCACCGGCAGACCGAAGACGTCTACCGAGCCGGACGTCGGCTTCAACAGGCCGGCGATCATGCGCAGTAGGGTCGATTTCCCGCAGCCCGAAGGGCCGAGGATCGAGACAAACTCATGCCGGGCCACATCGAAACTGACGTCGCGCAGGGCTTCCGTGCGCCCGGATCGGGTTTCGAAAACCTGTCCAAGCCTGTCGAAGCGGATAGCGGGCATCACCATGGCGGTTACTCCGCTACGGCGAAGGTGCGGTTGACCACGGTTTCCGGATCGAGCTTGGCCGGATCGATGTCCTGCGCTTCAGAGACACGGCGCCAGGTTTCGGCGAGGCGGGCGGTTTCGAAGGCACCGAGGCCGTCCTTCTCCGTCACCTCGTTGAAGATCAACGGCAGCGTGTCCTTGAGGGAACCCTGGACATTTTCCGAGCCGAGTTCCGGTACGATGGCGGTGACAGCAGCGGCAGCCTTCTCCGGATTCGCCTTGGCGAACTCGACGGATTTCTTGTAGGCGGCGATAAAGCGGGCGGCGACCTGCGGACGCTTGGCGAGGAAATCGTCGCTGGCGATGAGAGATGCGGAATAAAGCTCGAGCCCGGCTGCCGACCATGGCAGGGCAACGATCTCCTTGCCAGCTTCCTTGCCCTGGTTGCTATAGCGCGTCAGGTCGGTCATCCAGGCGATGATGCCATCGGCGTTGCCGGTCATCAGCATCGGGCCGAGTGCGCCGGGATCGGCCTTGATAAGCTTGATATCCGCCATGTCGATGCCGGCATCCTTGAGCACCAGCGGCAGGTAGACATTCGAGGATGTGAAGGGCGACGTCGCGATCGTCTTGCCCTTGACGTCAGCGACACTTGCGATCGAACCGCCCTTGGCGACGTAGAAGGCATGCGGCCCCTTGTTAAACAGCGACATGACGGCGGTCACCTTCACGCCTTCATTGGCGCGGGCGGCCATCAGGGCGCCGATATCGGAAACACCGATGTCGGAGGACGCGGCGGCAAGGCGCGAGATGGCGTCGGTCGAGCCGCGACCGGAGGCGATCTCCACCTCAAGGCCGGCGTCCGAACAGAAACCTTCCTGGATGCAGACGTAGATCGGCGCCTTGTCGCCACCCGGCAGCCAATCGAGCTGAAAGATCACCTTGTCGGCGGCGGAGGTGGCGCCGGCAGAAAGGGTTGCGGCAAGTGCATAGAAGGCAAGCTTGGTGCGGGACATGGGTCGACCTTTCGCAACTAGTGTTCGGTTTTTAAGGACGGATAGTGATTGGCGACGCGCTCCGGATCGAAGCCATCCGCGACGAGCCTGGCAATTGCGCAATCGCGTTTTTCAGAACGCTTGCTGCTCAGGCATGCAAAGCAACGATGCGCGCGAAGGTGACCAGCTCCAGCGTCGATCTCTGCGGATTTCGGGGCGAGATCACTGGTTATTCCCTGCATTAGGACATCTCCTCGACAGATTTACCCGTCGAGCAATGTCCAGAACCGAGGCTCAGACCGCTTCTACTCGCAGGTCTTTTGTCTCATGAATTTCCGGCGTTCTGCAAGATTTTAAACGCTTCAATTCTCGTGCTGAAAAAACAGGCGAAATTCACAGCATTGAGGTTGAGGTGGGCAGGCACGTCATCTATTGGATTGAAATCAAAGCATAAATTCCTCTGCAGCCGAGCGGGGCGGCGGCTGAAGAAATAAGCGTTCTAATATTTAGAGCGCTTAGCTCGTAATTTTCTTGTCGCACCTTCAGCTTGCATCTGCGTTTTCCGGCGCATTTTTTCTTGTGAGCGACCCGCATCTGGACGGTTTCCAATGCCTCCTTCGTATGCAGGCGATCGCCCATTGCCTTGGGCCGTCAGCATGTCTGAAGTTGAACTCGAGCATATGCCGAAGCGCACGAGATCGCCCAGATGATCATGAATTGGCGTTTCAGCCGCAGTCGAGAAGGGAACTTTGGGGCCGTCACCTTTACGATTCAGCTGTTTCAACGGCTGAGGGACCCGCATATCTCTAGCGACGGCATCGTCAGTCCACGGACGCTATGCCTATTACGACACGGTGCCCGATCTCGCCGTGATGATCGAACTGCTGGAATTCGACAGCGACAAGGAGGTCCAGCCGAAACACGCCTGAGGATTACAGCACCTGTGCAATCCGTCTTGGGCTTACTTCCGTAGCGGTTGTGGCCTCTACGAAATCAAGCCCGATATCCAGCACCGGCGCACTGTGCGTCAACCAGCCGACCGAAATGAGGTCGACACCGGAAGCCGCGATGGCGGCGGCCGTTGCCGGCGTGACGCGGCCGGACGCTTCGGTGATGGCCCGGCCGGCGACGATGGCGACGGCCTCGCGCAGTTGATCCGGCGTCATATTGTCGAGCAGCACGGCGTCGACGCCGGTCTCCATCGCTTCATGCAACTGATCGAGGGTGTCTACTTCGACCTCGATCTTTACCATATGGCCGACGCCTGCCCGCGCCCGGCGGATCGCCTCAGTGACGCCGCCGGCGATGGCGACGTGATTATCCTTGATCAGCACCGCGTCATAAAGCGCGAAACGGTGGTTCATACCGCCGCCGGCCCGCACCGCATATTTCTCCAGCGCCCTCAGCCCCGGCGTCGTCTTGCGCGTGCAGGCAACGGAAGCCCTGGTGCCCCGAATGGCAGCGGCAACCTCAGCCGTCACAGTCGCTATGCCGGAGAGGTGGCCGAGGAAATTCAACGCGGTGCGCTCGCCGCTCAGCAGGCCACGCGAGGGCCCCTCGATGGTGGCGATCACATCGCCGGGCTTGACCGCATCGCCATCCTGAAGATGGCGGCGCATGACGATCTCGGGATCGACGAGGGTGAAGGCGAGTTCGGCGGCATCGAGACCGGCGATCACGCCCGGCTGACGGGCCGCCATCACCACCGTGGAACGGTGATCGCGAGGAATGACCGAGGCCGAGGTGATGTCACCGGCAAGACCCAGATCTTCGAGCAGGGCCGCCCGCACCAGCGGCTCGACGATCAGGCGCGGAAGGGGAACGAGGCTCATCTCAGGCACTCCTTGCAAGGGCATAGGGCGGCGTCGCGCGGGCGATCTCCAGAACATCGGAAAGGCACATCCGGCGCCGGTTGGCATTGGCGAGCTTCAGCGGAAAATCGGTGCGGGCATGGGCGCCGCGCGATTCCATCCGCAGGCTGGCAAAGACGGCGATCAGCAGCGCGATGATGGCCGGATCGGCGGCAGGGCCGTTGCCTTCGGCAAGCGGCAGCAGTGCGGCGATCGCGCCCTGAATGGCGCCGGCATTGCGCAGCACGCCGAGATGGCGCGAGACGATCGGCCGGACGAGCGATGCATCGGCAGCCGCCGGCAGTCTCTCGGCGAAGCTGGTGCTGATGGCACCTGCGGGCACGCCTGATATGTCGCGCGCCGCCCGCATGCCCATGACAGCCGCCTCCAGCAGCGAATTGCTGGCAAGCCGGTTTGCGCCGTGCAGGCCGGTCGAAGCCGCCTCTCCGGTGACCCAGAGACCTGGAACCGAGCTGCGGCCATTTGCATCCGTGGCCACACCGCCCATGTGATAGTGAACGGCCGGGCGCACAGGGATGAGGTCTTTCGCCGGATCGATGCCGGCCTCGCCGCAAAGGCTCGAGATGACAGGAAAGCGTGTGGCAAAGCGGCTGCCGAGAGCATCGCGGGCATCGAGAAAGACTCGTCCGCCGCGGGCGATTTCGGCGCTGATCGCGCGCGCCACCACGTCACGCGGTGCAAGCTCGGCGCCGGATATGCGGGCCATGAACCGTTCGCCGCGTTCGTTGACGAGCAAAGCCCCCTCCCCGCGCACCGCCTCGCTGATGAGCGCCAGCGGCCTGCGGCGTGAATCGAGCGCGGTCGGGTGGAACTGGACGAATTCCATATCGGCGAGCGCGGCACCCGCCCTTGCTGCGAGCGCGATCCCCTGGCCGAAGTTACCCATCGGATTGGTGGTCGCGTCGTAAAGCCCGCCGATGCCACCAGTGGCGAGCACCACCTTCGAGGTCGGCAGAATGGCGGCTTCATTCGCGGTCGCGCAAAGCAGGCCGGCGACTTGCTCGCCGTCCATCAGAATCCGCCGCGCCTCGAAACCTTCGAGCACTGATATGGCCGGCGTTTCCATCACCGCCTTGATCAGCGCGGCGATGATCGCCGCACCTGAGCCGTCGCCTTCGGCATGGACGATACGGCGGCGATTATGGGCCGCCTCCAGCCCGAGCGAGAGTTCGCCGGCGGCATTTCGGTCGAAACGGACGCTGGCATGCTCCAACGCGGCGATCGCCGCCGGGGCCTCGGCGATGATGCCGGCGGCAATGGCCGGATCGCAGAGCCCGTCGCCGGCCGCAAGCGTATCGGCAAGATGTAGCGCTGCGCTGTCGTCGGCGCCCATGCTGGCGGCGATGCCACCCTGCGCCCAGGCGCTCGATGTCTCCGCGCCAAGGGCCGCGCGGGTGACGATGATGGAGGGTTCAGGCGCCAGTGTCAGCGCGGTCATCAACCCCGCAATGCCGCTGCCGACGATCACCGTGCGTCCAGTGAGATGCTCGAGTATCTCGGTCATATCGCCAGCATCCTCTCGACGGCGCGGCGCGCGGCCACCGCAATTGCCGGATCGACCGTGACCTCGTGGCGATTTTCCTCGAGTGCTGCGCGGATATTGGCCAGTGTGATCCGCTTCATATGCGGGCAGAGATTGCAGGGGCGAATGAACTCGACATCAGGGTGATGCACGGCGACATTGTCGCTCATCGAGCATTCGGTCAGCAGCACGACGCGCGCCGGCTTCTGCCTGCCGACATAGTCCGACATCACGGCGGTGGAGCCGGCGAAATCGGCTTCGGCCACCACCTCGGGCGGGCATTCCGGATGGGCGAGTACTGTGACGCCCGGATGGTTTTCGCGCAGCTGGCGCACATCCTCGGCGGTGAAGAGTTCGTGCACCTCGCAATGGCCATGCCAGGCGATGATCTCGACATTAGTTTCGCGGGCGACGTTGCGCGCCAGATATTCGTCCGGGATCATCAGCACCTTCGGCACGCCGAGCGATTCTACTACCTGCTTGGCATTGCCCGAGGTGCAGCAGATGTCGGAGGCAGCCTTCACCGCGGCCGAGGTGTTGACATAGGTGACGATGGGCACGCCGGGATGGGCCTGGCGCAGCAGGGCGATATCCTCCGGCGTGATCGAATCCGCCAGCGAACAGCCGGCGCCCAGATCCGGGATCAGCACGGTTTTCTCGGGGTTTAGCAGCTTGGCGGTCTCGGCCATGAAATGCACGCCGGCAAGCACGATGACATCGGCGTCGACCTCGATCGCCTTGCGGGCAAGTGCCAGGCTGTCGCCGACAATATCGGCCACGCCGTGGAAGATCTCCGGTGTCTGATAGTTGTGCGCCAGAATGACGGCATTGCGGCGGCGCTTGAGCTCGAGGATCGCGTCGACGTCATTTTCGAATGTCATCCATTCGGCTTTGGGAATGACACGGCTGACGCGCTCGTAGAGCGAGGATGCGGAAACAGGATAATTCATGACCGGCTCCTAATTATGCTCTGTTTGAGCATATCATGCGCAAAGAGATATTCTCGTTGTGAGCATATGTCAATTGCGGGAGAGCGGTAATTTGGTTCCTGCCAGCGCCCGTTCTTCGAGAACGGTATGGCGAAAGCGGAAGAGCTTGGCCGGCCGGCCGCCGGTTTCGCTTTCGGTTCCGCCG
Source organism: Rhizobium ruizarguesonis (assembly GCF_012349115.1). GTDB lineage: Bacteria > Pseudomonadota > Alphaproteobacteria > Rhizobiales > Rhizobiaceae > Rhizobium > Rhizobium ruizarguesonis. Next base: position 153,628 of record NZ_PQIG01000024.1, on the reverse strand, counting down.
GTTTCCTCGACGAGATCCTGCTGTTCGATGAGGCGGCGGAAATTCTGCTTGTGCAGCGTCAGCCCTGCCAAGGCTTCGATGGTGCGCTGCAGCCTCAGCAGCGTGAAGTTCTCCGGCATCAGCTCGAAGACGACGGGGCGGTATTTGATCTTGGCGCGCAGCCTGGCGATGCCGGTCGCGAGAATGCGGCGATGATCGGCAAACATTGCCCGGCCGAGATTGGCCTCCGCCCCGCATCCGGCTTCCGAGACGAGCCCCGCCTCGTAAAGTAGTTCGTAGCGCTGCAGGGCCAGATCCTCGTTCCAGCCGCCGCCATCAAGGCCGAAGGTGAAATCCGCCCGGCGATGGCGATGGTCGCGTCTTGCCGGATCGGCATCGGCCCAGCTCCCCAGACGCGCCATGATCTCGTCAAGCACGGCCGGCCGTCCCTGCCGATGGTCTTCCCAGGGGAAATATTCGTACCAGCCGTGCCATCCCGGCCGGCCGGCGCCCGACTGCTCGTTGACGAGGCCGAGATAGCTGATCGAGATCGTCCGCCCGCCTGGGATGTCGTTGTTCCGGTCGCGATCGGCGAAGGTATAGAGCTGTTCGAGATAGCCGACGGGATGTTCCGTCTGCTCCTGCACCCATTCGCGCAGGCCCGATTGCAGTGTGCGATGCCCCATCTCGAAAGGGCCAGACGGCAGCGCGTTGCCGGAGCGGATGGTCATCACGCGCGGTTCGTCCCCCGTCACCGCGACGAGCACCGCAATCAATTCCGCATGCGCAAAGCCGATCGTCACAGGGGACCGAATACTCCGTTCCGAATGAATCGAACGGATAATTCCTGACACAGGCCGGGACGGAAGCCAATGGAGAGGAAGCGCCTTTGCCGCGCTTCCCACATCATCGAGGCAACAGAGCGCGTTTGCCCTCAGCTGTTGCCCGTCTCGCTTTTCAGCCCCTGCAGGAAGATTTCCAGTTCCGCGTCGTCGATACCGACGAGATGGCGCTTTTCCGGATAGGCGCCGGTCCTGACATCCTCGGCAAATTCGGTGAAGGCGGCGATGCGCTCGCGCTGCAGCCGGTCGTGTTCGGCGGCAAAGTCGCGATAGACCTTGGCGTGGCGCGGAGTGTGGCCGCGATTGGCGCCAAGCACGTCGTCGGCGAAGAGATATTGGGCATCGCAGCCGCTGCCTGCCCCCATGGAGATCATCAGCATCGAGGTGTTGCTGCTGATGGCGGCAGCGACATCCCCTGGGACGACTTCGATTTCGGCGGCGAAGGCGCCGGCCTCTTCCAGGGCCTTGGTCTGCCGCCAGATTTCGGCCGCACTCGCCGCCGTCTTGCCGACGGCACGGAAGCCGCCCGTCCAGGTCGCTTTTGAAGGGATCAGCCCGAGATGGCCGCAGACGGGAATGCCTTCATCGCGCATGCGCCGGATCGTCTGCAGGCTTGCGGCGCAATAGACCGCATCGCCGCCTGCCTTCAGCGCCGCGAAGGCCGCACGCAGATAGTCCTCGGCTGAGACATGGTCGCCATATTCGAGCCCCGGAATGGCAAAGAGAGTGGGGGCGATTTCGCGAAAGACCGGCCCGAGCAGCGAGGGCGGCACCGAGGCGATGTCGATCCCCGCTTTTTCGGCGGCGTCCGCCTCCTCCAGCGAGGTGACGCGCAGCATGGTGAGCTGGCGCTTGCCTTTTTCCGCAAGCAGATCGGCGACGGTTGCGCGTTTATGTTTCTTCATCATCTATTCCTTTGAAAATATCGGAGAGCTCAGGCGGCCAGCAGGGATTTCAGCTTGATGTCGCTGGCTGCGAGTGCTGCCGGGTTCGGATGGGCCCGTGCTGAGATCAGCATTTCGGCGAGCCTGATGTCGCGCGCCACCGCATTGCCCGGTCCGATGCCGCTTGCGGCGATCAAACGTCCGTCGGCGTCGAGATGGAAAAGAATGAAGGCGCCTGCGCCGAGATCGCGGCGCTGATGCATGGCTGCCCCTTCGGCAAGGCCTGATATCTGCAACGTCATGTCGTATTGATCCGACCAGAACCACGGCACTGATGAAACGGCTTCGTTAAAGCCGAGCATGTTGGCCGCGGCCAAGGTGCCCTGCTCCTGGGCATTGCGCCAGGATTCCAGCCGCACCCGCCGGCCGCCATAGATCGGCAGCGGAAAGGAGCAGCAGTCGCCGGCCGCAAAGACATCAGCTGCTGAGGTCTGGAGATAAGTGTCGACGGCAATGCCATTGTCGATTGCGAGGCCTGCCCTTTCGGCGATCTCGACATTCGGCCGTGCGCCGATGCCGACGAGGACGAGATCGGCTTCGATCACCTCTCCGGTCGACAATCGGATCAGGGCTTTTCCGGTCTCCTCGGTCAGCGCCTCGATGGAGACGCCGCAGCGGATATCGACGCCCTCGGCGCGGTGGCGCTCGGTGATGAGATGGGCGATCTCTTCCGGCACGCCACGCTTCAGCACGCGTTCCAGCCCCTCGATGACGGTGACCTCGGCGCCAAGCAGCCGCGCCGTTGCCGCAAGTTCCAGTCCGATGAACCCGCCACCGATAATGGCGATATGCCGGCCCGGCTTCATTGCTTCGCGCAGCGCCGCGGCATCGTGATGCGTCCTCAGCGAGCGAATATGCCGGCTGCCCACCGGCGCACCGGGGAACGAACGCGCGGCCGCACCCGTCGCAAGCAGAAGCTTGTCGTAGGAGAGCGCCGTCCCGTCCGAAAGCGTGACGATCCTGGATGCGGGATCGAAATCCCTGGCCTCCAGGCCGGTCAGCAGCCGGATGCCGTTTTCGATATATTTTTCCGCCGCGGCGATGAATTTCGGATCGCTCGCATCGGCGGAGCCGGCCTTCGAAAGCGGCGGCCGCTCGTAAGGATGAAGGGGCTCGGCGCCAACCAGCGTTATCTCGCCGGCAAAGCCCTTTTCCCGCAAGGCGAAGGCGGCGCGCGCACCGCATTCGCCGGCGCCCAGGATGACGAAATGAGCCATGCCGGCCTCCGTCAGAGCGAGATGAAGACGGCACCGTCTTCGATCTTGACCGGATAGGTCTTGAGATTGACGCAGACCGGCGCACCCTTGGCTTCGCCCGTCTTGTAGTTGAAGCGGCCATTATGCTTTGGACATTCGATGATCTCATCCATGACAAGCCCGTCGGCGAGATGGATATGTTCATGCGTGCAGAGCCCGTCGGTTGCGAAGAATTCGTCGTCCGGGCTGCGATAGACTGCGAAGGTGCGCCCGTCGTGATCGAAGCGGATGACATCCTCTTCGTCGATCTCGTCCTTGTCGCAGACCTGGATCCAGTTTCCGCTCATCTTGTCCTCCCTCGATTGTCGTTATTGCGCGGCCGGGGCCATCTCGTTGTGGAATTCCTCGCGATAGGGCCGCGCGGTGGCCGGCAGGTCGCGCTTCAGGAAATAATCCTCGTTGCGCAGCTGGCGCAGGAAGGCCGGGATCATCTCGCGATAGCCGGACCAGATCGACAGGTTCGGCGCCGGCAGATCGTGCTTGATCATCGCGTGCAGCTTGGGCAGCGCGTGGTAAGGGACCATCGGGAACATGTGATGCTCGACGTGATAGTTCATGTTCCAGTAGATGAAGCGGCTGATCGGGTTCATGTAGACCGTGCGGCTGTTCAACCGATGATCGATGACATTGTCGGCAAGGCCGCCATGCTGCAGCAGTCCGGTCAGCACATGGTGCCAGGCGCCGTAGAGGCGCGGCAGGCCGATCAGCACCAGCGGCAGGATCGAACCCATGGCGATTGCGGTTGCGATCGTCACCAGATAGATCGCCAGCCAGATGCGGGCAATGCGGATCGCCTTCGGCTGCTCCATCTCGGGAATGAAGGTCTTTTCCGCCGCGCTGACGACGCCGAAGGCATTGCGCAGCATATCGACGATCGCATGCCAGGCGTCGAGGATGCCGAAGAAATTAAGCACCACCCGGAAGAGATCCGGCGGCCGCATCACGGCGATCTCGGGATCACGGCCGACGATCACCGTATCGGTATGATGGCGCGCATGGCTCCAGCGCCATGTCACCGGGTTGCGCATGATCATGAAGCAGGCGATCTGATAGACGACATCGTTCATCCAGCGCGTCTTGAAGGCGGTGCCGTGACCGCATTCGTGCCAGCGGCTGTCGGTGGCCGACCCGTAGAGCACGCCATAGGCGAGGAAGAAGGGCACGGCCACCCACGAGCCCCAGAAATAGATGCCGAGCCCGGCAAAGATTGCCATGGCGCCGAGCCAGATGATCGTGTCGCGGATCGCTGGCGCATCGGAGCGCTGCATCAGCGCCTTCATCTCCTTGCGGGGAATGTCGGTGTGATACCATTCGGCTGCCGCCAGCCCCGTCTCGACGGCAGTGCGGCCGCTTTCGCCGAGAAGGTCGTAGTCACGTTTCTTCGTCTGGGTCGCCATTATCCGCCTCCCGTTGCCCTTGCCTGGAGAATAGGTTGACTTTGGAAAGCGCTCAATGCAGGCTTGATATAATCTATCAAAAGCCATCATGAATGGCTTGCATTCATGATTGAATCCATCAGGAACGCCGATGCGCCGCCCCACCATCTCCGATCTCGCCCGCGCCTCCGGCGTCAGTGTCGCCACCGTCGACCGGGTTCTTAATGCGCGCCACCGGGTGCGCGAGGAAACAGCGCGACGGGTCTATGATGCGGCGCAGTCGATCGGCTATCACGCTGTCGGCCTGATCAAGCAGCGCGTCTTTGAGGATCTGCCGCAATACAGGCTCGCCTTCCTGCTGCAGAAGCCGATGCAGCCCTTCTATCAGAGCTTCGTGCGTGAGATCGAGACCGCAGCGCGCGCGTTGACGTCTGCGCGCATCCAGACGCAGATCGACTTTCCGTCAGCCGCGACACCGGCAGCGATCGTCGAAAAGATCAAGGCGCTCGGCGCTCGCAACCAGGCCGTTGCTCTCGTTGGCCCGGATTATCCGGCGGTGACGACGGCGGTCGAGGAGTTGAAGGAGCGCGGCATTCCGGTGTTCTCGCTGCTCTCCGACCTCGCAACGGGCGTGCGCGACGCCTATGTCGGCGTCAATAACCGCAAGGTCGGGCGCACCGCCGCCTGGACGATTGCGCGCACGGCCGGCAGGCCCGGCAAGGTCGCCTGTTTCGTCGGCAGCCACCGCTTTCACGGCCATGAGCTGCGGGAAATCGGCTTCCGCTCCTATTTTCGCGAGAATGCGCCTGATTTCGATGTCGTCGACACGCTGATCAATCTCGAGACCGCCGAGATCACCCACGAGGCGACGTTGACGCTGCTGCAGAAACATCCCGATCTCGTCGGCCTCTATGTCTGCGGCGGCGGCATGGAGGGGGCAATTTCGGCATTCCGCGAAGAAGGCGTCGGCGGCAAGATCGTCCTGGTGGTCAACGAGCTGACGCCCGACAGCAAAGCCGGCCTTGCCGACGATATCGTCGCTATGGCGATCGGAACCCCCCTGCCCGCTCTCTGTAAGGAGTTGATGGTCTTGATGACGGGTGCCATCGAAAACGGTGAAACGGCTGTTCCCGGACAGCTCTTCCTGCCTTTCGATATTCATATTTCGGAGAACATCTAAGCAATGATGGAATTCCATCATTCCGTTCGACATTCTCTCAGCAATGAAAGCGGACGCCGGCGATGACGGATGGATTGCGACGCGAATTCCGATAGAGATTCGCCGACCCATTCACGAGGACCGCTCCGCCCTGACGCGGAGATCAGGAGGAGATACCGATCATGACGTCGATCCGTTTTGCGCTCAATCATATGGCCGCGCAGTCGCTTACCATCGGCGATTTCTTCGCGCTGGCCCGATCGCTCGGCATCGATGCCGTCGAGATCCGCAACGACCTTCCCGGCAATGCCATTCTCGATGGCACCAAACCCGAGGTGATCAGGGAGGCCGCCGCCCGCCATGGCGTGACGATCATCTCGATCAACGCCCTGCAGCGCTTCAACGAGTGGAATGCGACCCGGGCCGCCGAAGCGCAGGAGCTGATCGATTATGCCGGCGCATCCGGCGCCAAGGCGCTCGTCCTCGTGCCGAAGAATGACGGCACCGGCTGCGCCGATGGCGAACGGCAGGCCAATCTGCGCCAGTCGCTGGCCGCGCTGAAGCCGATGCTCGAGGAAGCCGGCATTATCGGTCTCGTCGAGCCGCTCGGCTTCGAGATCTGCTCACTGCGCTCGAAGACCGAGGCGGCCGAAGCAATCAGGGAGCTCGGCGCGGAATCGACCTTCAGGCTTGTCCACGACACCTTCCACCATCACCTTGCCGGCGAAGCGGCGACCTTTCCTGAGCTGGCCGGCCTCGTCCACATTTCCGGGGTCAGCGATGCTTCCGTTTCCGTTGCCGATATGCGCGATTCCCATCGCGTGCTCGTGGACGGCGACGACCGGCTCGATAATGCCGGGCAGATCAGGGCGCTGCTGCAGGCGGGCTATCAGGGTCCGTTCTCCTTTGAACCCTTTGCCGCGGAAGTTCATGCGGTCAAGGACCCGGCCGGTGCGCTTCGTGCCAGCATGGATTACCTCAGCGCGCGGGTTTGAGACCTGGGCGAAACGTCGCCTGATGCCGCCATCGGCGGTGGGACTGGACGGGGACGATTGTCACGATTGGCCGCGCTGGCGCGGCCAATTGCCTGACGTTATTCCCTGCCTCTGAAGCGGCGTTGATAGGCCGGATCATAGAGTGAGCTCTCGCGAAAATCCGCGGCCGCGAGCGAAGGGCCGACGAAGATGATTGCCGTGCGTTCGATCGGTTCGGCTGCAACCTTTGCCTCGATATCGGCAAGCGTGCCGCGCAGGATGCGCTCGTCCGGCCAGGAGGCCTTGACGACGATCGCGACGGGGCAGTCGACGCCGTAAAGCGGTGTCAACTCTTCGACCACTTGCTTCAGCGCGTGGATGGCCAGATGGATCGACAGCGTGGCGCCCGTCGCGCCGAACTTCGCCAGTGTCTCGTCGTTCGGCATCGGTGACGCGCGGCCGGACACGCGGGTCAGCACCAGGCTTTGGGCCACGGCTGGGATCGTCAGTTCTCGGCCGAGCGCTGCGGCTGCGGCGGCAAAGGCCGGAACGCCTGGCGTCATCGTATAGTCGATGCCGTGTTTTTGAAGCCGGCGCACCTGCTCGGCGACCGCACTCCAGACGGAGAGATCGCCGGAATGCAGCCGGGCGACATCCTGGCCGGCCGCGGCGGCGCGAAGATATTCCGCCTCGATCTCATCGAGCGACATCGGCGCCGTATCGACGATGCGTGCGTCCGGCGGGCAATATTGCAGCAGTCCGGGCGAGACGATCGAGCCGGCATAAAGGCAGACCGGGCATCGGGCGATGAGATCGCGGCCACGCACCGTGATCAGATCCGCAGCACCTGGTCCCGCGCCGATGAAATGCACCGTCATCTCGTCATCCTTTCGTCCAGCGCCACTGCGTCACCGGCATCGCCGGCCGCCAGCCGCTCATGCCGCCGACAGGCTGGGCGCGCGATATTTCGATCCGCGTGAGGAAACCGCCGCGTTTGCCATGTTCGGCGAGCAGTACTGCTTCCATCTCCAGCGTCACGGCATTGGCAACGAGCCGCCCTCCCCGTTTCAGCACGGCAATCGCAGTATCGATAACACCCGGCTCGCTGCCGCCACCGCCGAGGAAGATCACATCCGGCTCCGGCAGGCCTTTCAGTGCATCGGGCGCCGTACCCTCAATGACGGCGAGATGCGGCACCCCGAAGGCGGCTGCGTTGCGGGCGACCCGTGCGGCCCGCTCCGGCGATTGTTCGAGGGCGATTGCCTTGAGGCTGGGATTGGCCAGCATCCATTCGATGCCGATCGAGCCCGAGCCCGCGCCGATATCCCAGAGCAGTTCGCCGTGACGCGGCGCGAGCGCCGAAAGCGTCATCGCCCGGATTTCACGTTTGGTGATCTGCCCATCATGCTCGAACAGCTCATCCTCGAGCCCGGCGGCAAAAGGCTGAACGCGCGCCCCCTCCCCTGCTGCGATATCGAGTGCGCAGACATTCAGGGGATCGATGTCCAGGAGGTCGAAATCCGTCGCCGCTACGCTTCTTTGCCGTTCCCGAGCGCCGCCAAGCGCCTCGAGCACGGTAAGCTGCGACTGACCGAAGCCAGCAGCAGTCAGCAGGGCTGCCAGTTCGCCGGGCCCCTTCTCGTCCGAAGTCAGCGCGAGGATGCGCCGCCCGGGGTGCAGATGCGGCCGGATCAGATCGATCGGCCGTCCATGCAGCGAGATCGTCGCGACCTCCTGCAGCGGCCAGCCAAGGCGGGATGCGGCAAGGCTGAAGGCCGAGGGCGCCGGGATGGTGCGCATCTCTGCCGCCGCCACATGGCGGGCAAGCGTTGCGCCGACGCCATAGAGAAACGGGTCGCCGGAGGCGAGCACGACAACAGGCGTGCCGCGCCTTTCGAGGATAGCCTCGACCGAGCGCTCGAACGGGCTCTGCCAGGAAAGCCTTTCGCCCGTGATCAGCGTCGCGGCAAGCGCGTGGTGCCGTGCGCCGCCGAAGACGGCAGGCGCGGTCGCAATCAGCCTCTTCGCCTCCTCGCCCAGCCCTTCTGGACCATCTTCGCCGATGCCGATAATAGTCAGCCAGCGCTGGCCGGACGCAGGAGAGACATCAGACATGGGAAGACCCCGCATCCTGATCCTTGGCGGCACCAGCGAGGCGCGGCTGCTGGCCGAGGCGCTCGCGGCGCGTGGTGATTGCGATGTTTTGTTGTCGCTTGCCGGCCGCACCGATAAACCGGCCGCGCAGCCTGTTCCGGTCCGGATCGGCGGTTTCGGCGGCGCCGCCGCACTTGCCGATTTCCTCAAGGCCGGCGGATATGATCTGTTGACCGACGCCACGCACCCCTTCGCCGAGCGCATTTCGGCCAATGCCGCGTTTGCGGCCGAGACCACCGGCATTGCTGCCATCGCTCTGCGCCGTCCCGAATGGCACCGCCGGCCGGGCGATCGCTGGCGGGAGGTGCAGAGCATTCCGGCTGCCATCGAAGCGCTCGGGCCCTCCCCCCGCCATGTCTTCCTGGCGACGGGCCGTCAGGGTGCCCATCATGCGGAAGCCGCCCCTCAGCATCACTACCTCGTCCGCAGCGTCGATCCCGTCGAACCGCCGCTTGCGCTTGATAATGTCGACTATGTCCTCGAGCGTGGTCCGTTCACGCTGGACGGTGAATGCGATCTGCTGAGGCAGCACCACATCGACGTCATCGTTGCCAAGAACAGCGGTGGTGCCGCCACCTATGCGAAGATCGAGGCAGCCCGCCTGCTTGGTATCGAGGTGATGATGGTCGCGCGCGCCCCGGCCCCGATCGTCAAGGCGGTCGACACTGTCGAGGCGGCGCTGGCGGTGATCGATCACCTGTTCCCCCCCGCCATGAAGCGCGGCGTATAGACGAGGTCCAGCCGGCCTGGCCGCGTGACGATGCGTGTCTCGGCCGAGCCGATGATGATGCAGGTCGCCATATCGGCAATCGACGCATCTGCCTGCGACAGCTGCTGGACGGCGATGCGTTCGTCCGGGCGCCCGGCAGCACGCCCGAAAATAACCGGTGTTGTGGCAGGCAGATGGTCGCGCAACAGCTTGAAGGCTTCGCCGAGCTGCCAGGGCCGCGCCCGGCTGATCGGATTATAGAGCGCGATGACGAAACCTGCCTTTGCCGCCAATACAAGGCGGGTTTCTATTATATTCCAAGGCTTTAGGTTGTCAGACAGCGATATGGCGCAGAAGTCGTGGCCAAGTGGTGCTCCGGCTCTTGCCGCCACCGCCAGCATCGCCGTGATGCCGGGCAGGATGATGAGATCGACTGCGCGCCACGCGGCCGGCCCGTTCTCGATCGCTTCGCAGACCGCGGCCGCCATGGCAAAGACGCCCGGGTCGCCGCCGGAGACGACGCAGACCTGGACGCCATCCGCTGCCATGGCGAGTGCTGCCCCTGCCCTGCCGAGCTCCTCGCGATTGTCCGAGGCATGCCGCAGCTGATCGTGGCGGAGCTGCAGTCTGTCGAGATAAGGTCCGTAGCCGAAGAAATCCGTCGCCGCATCGACGGCAGCCAGCGCTTCCGGCGTCATCTGCTCGGGGTTGCCGGGACCGGTGCCGATCACGAAAAGCCTGCCGCTCATCGGCTGCCCTCCCAGCCCGGCACCAGCACGAGCGAAAAATACGGTGCATCGCCGTCGGTCCTGTCGGCAAGCTTTTCCATCGCCGCATTCGCCATGGTGCCGCGCTCGACATAGACGGCTTCCGCAAGCCGGCCGGCGGCCGCCAGTGCCCGGCGGATCTTCGGCAGATTACGGCCGACCTTCATGATGACGGCGGCCTGCGTATCGGCAAGGCGGCGCGTCAGCTCGGCCTCGGCCATCGTACCGGGCAGTACGGAAAGCACGTCGTCGCCTTGAACGATCGGCATGCCCGCCAGCGACCAGCAGCCCGACATGGCGCTGATGCCCGGGATCACTTCCGTCGGGTAGCGTGTGGAAAGCCTGACATGCAGATGCATATAGGAGCCATAGAAGAGCGGATCGCCTTCGCTGAGAACGGCGACAGTCAGCCCGGCATCGAGATGCCCGGCAACAGCTTTGGCAGACAGATCGTAGAATTGGGTGATCAGCCTCTGATAGCGTTCGTCGTTCTTGTCGATTTCGGTCGTCACCGGATAATAGAGCGGCAGCAGCGTCACGCCGGATTTCAGCAGCGGCTCGACGATCGCCTTGCCGTTGCCGCCCCTGCCCTGCTTGGCGAAATAAGCGATCACATCCGCGCCTTCGATGGCGCGGACGGCCTTGAGGGTCAGGAGCTCCGGATCGCCGGGACCCGTGCCGACGCCGATGAGACGGCCGCTTGTCATCATAGGCCCTGCCTCGCCAATGCATTGATGGCGGCTGCGGTCATCGCGCTGCCGCCGAGCCGGCCGCGGACGATGGCAAAGGGGACGCCGTAGGAATTCTCCGCCAATGCATCCTTCGATTCCGCCGCGCCGACGAAGCCCACAGGCATGCCGAGGATCGCTGCGGGTTTCGGGGCGCCGTCGCGCAGGAGTTCGAGCAGATGGAAGAGCGCTGTCGGTGCATTGCCGATCGCGACAACGCTGCCGCCGAGCCGGTCGAGCCAGAGATGCATGGCGGCGGCAGAGCGCGTATTGCCGGTCTCGCGTGCAAGCTCGGGAGTTGCCGGATCGCGCAGCGTGCAGATCACCTCGTTCAGCGCCGGCAGCCGCGCCCGGGTCACACCGTGGGATACCATTTCCGCGTCGCAGAAGATCGGCGCGCCGCCTTTCAGTGCATCGCGCGCAGCGCTGACGAAATCGGCGGAGAACAGGAAATGCTCGGCCGCCTCGACCAGCCCGCAGGCGTGGATCATGCGCACGGCGATTTCGGCTTGATCGTCGGTGAAGCGCGAAAGATCGGCCTCGGCACGGATAATGGCAAAGGAACGCTCGTAGATCGCATCGCCGCTGCGGATATAATCGTAGTCTGGCATTCCTATTCCTGTCGCAGCGCCTTCGAAACGCCGGTTGCGCCAAGCCGTGTAAGGCAGGCGGCGGTCGATTCGCCAGCGTCTTTGTTGTCTTCGATGGACCGGGCGAGCCTCTCTATAGCGAAATCGATCCGACCGCCAGCGATCCGTTCGTCCGGCTGATCCGCAGCAAGCCCATTGAGGATGAGGCCATAACCTTCCGCCGAGCCCGTCAGGGTCAGTGCCGGCCGGGCATGAGCGCAGCCCTTGGCGCAGCCGGACAGATGCAGCGTCAGCGAACCGTCGAAGAGGGCAGGTGCCGCGGCAATGATACGGCGGGCCAAGGTCCGCGTCTCGTAGAAAGCCGAGCCGCAGGCACCGGCGCCGGCGCAGGCGGCGATATGCTCGTTATTCTCGTCAGGCTGGGTGCTGAAGCCATGTCCAGCGGCGGCGATCTGCATAGGCGGCACTGTGTCTGCTGGAAGCCCGATGAGGAAGAAACCGCGACCGGGTGCAAGCCGGATGGCGGTTGCGCCCAGGGCCTTTGCCAGGTCAAGCAAAGCGATCAGATCAGACGCTCTCATCTGCCCGAATTCCGGCCTGACGCCGAGTATGATTTTGCCGTCCTCAAGCCTGTGCGTGCCGGCAAGCGGTATCCCTGCTGCGCGGGACGGATTGAACGGAATGCCCTCCATCGCGGGAAAACGCGCCCGCAAAAGTGTAGGATCGATATCCCTTGTCCGTCTTCCCTGCCCGAGGGTCGCCAACAGGCTCAGAATTTCGCCGACGGCCGATATCGCAGCCTCTGCAGGACCGATCGCGACTGGCATTGCAGTTTCACCGTCGCCATTGATCGCGACAAGCCAATCTGTGGGGGATTGAGCAACGACACGAATATCGGCGGAAACTGCTGACAAGCTAAACGATCCGCCGCCATCGACGACAAGCGAGAGTTTCGGGGCGAGCCGCGCCGAGGCGAGCAGATCGGAGAGCGTGCTGCGTAAGGCCACTTCCATTGCGGCCGCATCGCTTATTTCTTCCGGGTCGATGCCGTGCAGCGGCGATGTCTCGATCACTGGTCCGTCCGGCACGGTGATCCCGGCGGCATCGATATCGGCAGCGAGCTGTCCGACGGTCTCGGCGCGCAGCCCGCGGATCTGCAGATTGCCGCGCGCGGTGATTTCCAGAATGCCGTTTCCATGGACCGCGGCCGAACGAGCAAGGCTTGCGAATTGTGATAGCGTCAACGCGCCACCGGCCGGCCGCAGCCGGACCAGCAAACCGTCGCCGGTCGGCATGGGCCCGGCAAGGGCGGGGCAGGCGCCGCGCCTGCGCATCTCCGCAGCCCGGCGATCGTGCAGATCCGCCTCGCCTGTCTTCTCGCTCGCCTTTGCGGCCTTGATGTTCATTCTCGATCCTCTGATCATTTCTTACATGATCGCGGCCGACCCGGCAAAACTGATGGAAAGGCTCAAACCGCTATTCCTCGAAATCCCGTCCCTTGCGCAGGAGATAGATGTCCATGATCCAGCCGTGCCGTTGCCTGGCCTCGGCCCTGAGCGTCAGAATGTCGGTGGCCATGTCGCCAAGTCGCCCTGCTCTGACGATCTCGTCCTTGGTGCCGAGATAGGCGCCCCAGAAGATCTCGGCATCGGGATCGTCGATCTTGGCAAAAGCCTGTTCGCCGTCAAGCATGACGACTGTGCTGTCGGTCAGAAGCCCGTCCCGCGCCAGCCTGCGCCCTGTGGTGATTTCGATCGGTTTGCCGACGAGGTTGACCGGGATTTTATGGCTGGCCGCCAGCGCTTGGATGCTGGTGATGCCGGGAATGACGCTGTAATCGAAATCCAGGCTGCTTTCCCGCCGCACGCGTTCGATGATGCGGATCGTGCTGTCGTAGAGACTGGGATCGCCCCAGACGAGAAAGGCGCCGCTGCCATCATCCGGGAGACCGGATATCAGCTCTCCATAGATGCGGGCGATCTCGCCGTGCCAGGTATCGACGCTCTGCACATAGGTCTTGTCTGCCGTCTGCCTTTGCGGCACCGCGAATTCTGAAATCCTGCCAGCCGGCCGCGTGATATAGCGGTCGCAGATATCCCTCCGGACCTCGGCGAGCTCTTCCTTGCCGGCGCCCTTGACCGGCAGGAAAACCACGTCGGCGGCGTTCATCGCATTGATCGCCTGTATGGTGAGATGCTCCGGGTTGCCCGTGCCGATGCCGATGATATGGATATGCTTCACGCGGATACTCCCCGTTGAGTCTTGGCGGTCTTGCCGAAAAAGCCTCGTCGTCGCAAGGGCAGAACGGGAGTTGGCCGCGGCCAACCGGGCCTGTGGGCGGCAGCTGAGCCCTATTGTTGCTGCAAATCCCGAATCGTGTCACTTTCGATACGCTTTTTGACGCTATGTTGAAAGAAAAGCGCATCGAAAAGGATTGGGTGTTTTGGACAACATTAGCGTATCGACGACAGATGTACGGATCGAGCGGCATGCGAACCAGCTTTCGCGGCAACTGAAGCTCCTCCGCGACAAGCTGTTTCCGCCGCTCTCGCAAAAGACGCTACGAACATTCTCCTCCGGCGAGGCGGCCCAGATGATCGGCGTCTCGGACGGCTACCTTCGCCAGCTTTCGCTGGATGGCAAGGGACCCCAGCCGGATCTTGCCCAGAATGGCCGGCGTTCCTACACGCTCGGCCAGATCAATGAATTGCGCCAGTATATGGCCAAGCTCAAGCCGAAGGATGCGCTTTCCTATCAGCCTTGGCGCCGCCCTGGCGAAAAGCTGCAGACGGTTGCCGTCACCAATTTCAAGGGCGGCTCGGCCAAGACCACGACGACGCTCTATCTGGCGCAGTATCTGGCGCTGGCGGGTTACCGGGTGCTTGCCATCGATCTCGATCCGCAGGCTTCGCTCTCTTCCATGCTGGGCGTTCAGCCCGAATTCGATCTTTCCGAAGGCGATACGCTCTATGGCGCAATTCGCTATGATGAGGGCCGCAAGCCGCTGAAGGAGATCGTCCGCAAGACCTATTTCGACGGGCTGGATCTGGTGCCGGGCAATCTCGAACTGATGGAGTTCGAGCATGAGACGCCACGGGCACTGAACGACCGGCAGCGGCCCGCCGAGCTGTTCTTCCGCCGCGTTGGCGTTGCCATTGCCGAGGTCGAGGCCGACTACGACATCGTGGTGATCGACTGCCCGCCGCAGCTCGGTTACCTCACGCTTGGCGCCGTTTGTGCCGCCACATCGCTGCTCATCACCATCCATCCGCAGATGGTCGATGTCGCCTCCATGTCGCAGTTCCTGCTGATGACTTCGGATCTGCTTTCCGTCGTGCGCAAGGCCGGCGGCGACCTGCAGCACGATTTCATCAAATATGTCGTCACGCGTCACGAACCTTTCGATGCGCCGCAGTCGCAGATCGTCGCGCTGTTGCGCAGCCTCTTCAGTGACGACGTGTTGACGGCGACCATTCTCAAGTCGACGGCGATCGCCGATGTCGGCCTGACCAAGCAGACGCTCTACGAGATCGAGAAGGGGCAGGTGCGCCGCTCGACCTATGACCGGGCGCTGGAATCGGTCAATGCCGCCAACAGCGAGGTTCTCGCCGGTATTCACAAAGCCTGGGGTCGAGCATGAGCAGACGCGATCGCCTGAAAGGTCTTTTCGACGATACGGCGCAGGAGTTGGCCGCGGCCAACTACGAGGAACCATCTTCGCGCGGATCGGCCGGGCCGGTTCGGACGATGGCGCTGACCCTTGGCCGCATGGAGGAAGAGAGCAGGGCGATGCAGGAGGCTTTGCTCTCCGGTGAACGCATCGTCGAGCTCGATCCTGATCTGATCGATTCCTCCTTCGTCCGCGACCGCCTTGTCGACCAGCCGCTCGATATTGAGGACGAGTTGGTGCAGTCGATTGCCGAGAACGGCCAGGAAGTGCCGATCCTCGTTCGCCGCCATCCCAATGATGAGGATCGCTACCAGATCGCCTACGGCCATCGCCGTCTGCAGGCCGTCAAGCTGCTCGGTCTCAAGGTGCAGGCGATCGTCCGTAAGCTCGACGATACCGATGTCGTCATCGCGCAGGGCATCGAGAATTCGGCGCGTCGGAACCTTTCCTACATCGAGCGCGCGGTCTTTGCCCTCAATCTCGAGCTCAAGGGTTTTGAGCGCCCGGTGATCATGAAAGCGCTGTCGACGGACAAGACGGAGCTATCGAAGCTGATATCCGTTGCAAAAGCTATTCCCGCCGAGATCGTCAGGTCGGTCGGCGCCGCACCCGGCATCGGGCGACGCCGGTGGATGGCGCTGGCCCAGGATTGGAATGGGATGACGGCCGCCCGGCTTGCGAAGCTCATTGCCTCGGGAGGTTTCATGGCGGAAGAGAGCGACCGCCGTTTCGAGCTTTTGGTTGCCGAGCTCGCCAAGAAAGAGGCGAAGCCCGAAACCACGGAATTTGACTGGAAGCCGAAGAGCGGCGGCAAGATTGCCGGCCGAATCAAGAGCGCCGGCAATTCCTTCACGATCGCGTTGAAGACCGGCGATGCGCCGGATTTCGGCGCTTACATTTCACGCCGTCTCGATGAGCTTTATGAAGCCTATCGAGCCGGCAAGTTGCAAGCAGGAGAATAGGCCGCAAAAGAAAAAAGCCTCCGAACGTTGCCGCCGCGGAAGCCTTTCTCATATCTGGACAATCTGAGAATCGCACTTCCTCGAATCACTGTCAAGCGTCTTCGGCATCCTTTTGGGTGGTAGGTTTCTTTTGCCTTGAAAAAAGGTGAGGGACATGGAGCCTCAATATGTATCGACGCCCTTTGGGCGGCGATCGATGACGCTTGGCATGCTGGCAAGCCAGGAAAGCGCCAGCAAGGTCGATCCGGACGCATCGGTCGACAAGTGGAAGATCTTTCGTGCGCTGTGCGAAGCAAAGGACATGATCGGCGTATCCGACCGTGCCCTGGCAGTTCTCAACGCGCTGTTGACCTTCTACCCGAAGAACGAGATTGCCGAGGCCAACG
This sequence comes from Rhizobium ruizarguesonis, assembly GCF_012349115.1. Taxonomy (GTDB): domain Bacteria; phylum Pseudomonadota; class Alphaproteobacteria; order Rhizobiales; family Rhizobiaceae; genus Rhizobium; species Rhizobium ruizarguesonis. Next base: position 137,132 of record NZ_PQIG01000024.1, on the reverse strand, counting down.
GTTTCGTCGTCTTCCCATCGAATGAGCAGCTGTCGCTGCGCACGCATGGCATGGCCGGCACGACGCTGCGGCGAAACCTGGCGATGCTGGTGGAAGCCGGCCTGATCATCCGGCGGGATAGTCCGAACGGGAAACGTTTTGCCCGCCGCAATGGCGAGGGCGGGCTTGGTGAGGCTTTTGGCTTCAGCCTGGCGCCGCTCCTGGTGCGCGCTCGCGAGATCGAGGCGCAGGCGGCTCAGGTAATGGCCGCCAAACTCGAATGGAAGCGCCTGAGAGAGCGCCTGACACTTTGCCGGCGTGACATCACCAAGCTCATCGAGATCGCGCTGGAGGAGGAAATTGCCGGCGAATGGATCGAGATGCAGAAGCATTTCAATCTGCTTTCCGCGAGCCTGCCGCGCCGCCCGTCGACCGCCGAGATGGAAAGCCTGCTGGCGGATCTCGAAGCTTTCCGGGAATTGATCGTCAAGACGCTGGAATCGAAGTCGAAAACAGAAAAAACAGACGCCAATGATAACCAAAACGGTCGGCACATACATAATTCAAACCCACACCTAACATCTGAACTTGAACCAGGCTTCGAAACGAAGCAGGGCGCAAAGCCGGAGGAAGAACCGCAGCGGTGGCGGGAGCCGCCGAAATCCTTCCCCCTTGCCATGGTTCTGCAGTCCTGCCCGGAGATCGTCGCTTATAGCCCGGGCGGCGGCATTGGCAGCTGGCGGGATCTGATGGCCGCGGCCGTCATCGTCCGTTCCACGCTTGGCGTCAGCCCGAGCGCCTATCAGCTGGCCTGCGATGTCATGGGGCCGGAAAACGCCGCCACGGTGATCGCCTGCATTCTGGAAAGGGGCGGACATATCAACTCTGCCGGCGGCTACCTGCGTGACCTGACGCGGCGGGCCGAGCGTGGCGAATTCTCGCTCGGCCCGATGCTGATGGCGCTGATGCGGGCAAATGGTCCGACGACGAGGAAAACCGGATGAACGGCTATGAAAAAGCTTCGCGCCAGCTGCGACGGTTAGAAGCATATGCGGCCGGTCGATCAGGCCTCTTGACGGCTTCCTTTCCCGCAGTTTTGTTGAAAAACACTGTTAACCATGTCATACATGGCGGAAGGAAACATTCGTTTTGCTTCCATTTGTGAAAAACTGTAAAGCTTAACAATGCGCTACGATATTGACGGTGCGATGCTTCAAACCTTACTTCCAGCCATTGCCGCGGCGGAGGATGCGGTGGCGCGGCTGGACGAACGTGTGTTGCGCTCGCCGGTCGGCGAGGGATTTGCCGAACGCAGCCATTTCTTCGACGCCGCCGGCGCGCTCTGGGTGGCCGGCGAACTCGTGCATGTCGAGGACCTCGTTTTGCATGATGCGCATATGGATAGCCGCGCTCCCACCCACGAACTGACGATCGCCCATTCCGTGCTGCGGGCACGTCGGCGCATCTGGACCGGCGAACCCTCCTGGGCACTCGGTGTCACGGGTCTTGCGACGCTGACTGCGACCGGCGGGGAAGGGGAGGGGAAAGTGCCGGACGCGAAGAGCCCCGCAGTTCCGGTCGAGACCGACGAGGAGGGCGAGCATGAAGACGGGCCGCTCGTTGCGGAGATGGCCGAGATCGATGCGCTTCTTGCCCGCTCGCAGAAGCTGCTCGATATCCACACAGGGAAAACGCCGGCAAGCGAGACGACCGCCATTGTCCCGGCAAGGCGCAACGAAGATCCCCTCGGCTTGCTCGGTGACGACGAGTGGGACGAGGAACAGCGGCTTGCGGAGTGGCGGAGCGTCCAGCCATTGGCCGACAGCTTGCCGCCGGTTCTCGGCGCCGTCATCCTCTTCGAAGCCTGGGAAAGGATCGAGCCATTGCGGCGTCAGCACTGGCTCGGCGGACTTCTGGTCGCAAGCCATCTACGCGCCCGCGGCAAGGTCGCCTCGCATCTCTTTTCTTTTTACGGCGGGCTGAAGCTGGTGCGCCATGAGCGCCGTCGGGCGCGCGATCGCGCCACGCGGCTGCAAGCCTTTCTGGAGGCGGTGCATCTGGGTGCTGTGGCCGGCCTCAAGGAAATCGATCGTTTGTCCTTGGCACGCACGCAGATGGAGCTGCGCTTTCGCGGCCGCCGTTCAAACAGCAGCCTGCCGGAACTTGCCGATTTCATTCTGTCGCGGCCAATGGTCTCGGCGGCGATGATCGCCCGTCATCTGCGCATCACACCGCGCGGAGCGCTGAACCTCGTCAATGAGATCGGCATTCGTGAAATCACCGGCCGAGGCCGCTATCGCGCCTGGGGCATCATCTAATGCATGTTGCCCAAAAGTGTGCAGCGGTTTTGGGACAACGACAGGCATAAAACAAAGGCTTAAAGCGCGTCGCATGATTCCGATTTGACGCGATGCGCTTTAAAAACGAAAACGGCCGGGCGTTGACCCGGCCGTCTCGTTTAGTTGAATACCCGATCTGCAATCCTGTCACAGATTGCAGACCGGGCGCTCTGCGCTTCCTTTGCCCCCAGAAGCGCGGTGCTATTCCCGCTCGCCCGTGAAGTTGAGCAGAAGCTGGAAGATGTTGACGAAGTTCAGGTAGAGCGAGAGCGCACCGAAGACGGCAAGCTTCTGGTTCGATTCCTGATCAAAGTTTTCCGAATACTGTTCCTTGATGTTCTGCGTGTCGTAAGCGGTCAGACCGACGAAGACGACGATGCCGATCACTGAGATCGCAAACTGCAGCGCGCTCGAGCCCAGGAAGATATTGACGACCGAGGCGATGATGACGCCGAAGAGGCCCATCATCAGGAACGAGCCCATGCGCGAGAGATCACGCTTCGTCGCATAGCCGTAGAGGCTGGTGGCGCCGAACATCGTCGCGGTGATGAAGAAGGTCCGCGCGATGCTCATCCCGGTGAAGACCAGGAAGACGGAAGCGAGCGACAGGCCCATCACGGCGCAGAAGGCCCAGAAGGTGATCTGAGCGGTGCTGGCCGACATCGTCTGGATCTTGAACGAGAAGAAGAAGACGAAGGCGAGCGGGGCAAGCATCACCACCCACTTCAGCGGCGAGCCGAAGATCGGGACGTAGAGTGCTGGAGTCGAGCCGACGACAAAGGCGACGAGGCCCGTTATGACGAGGCCGAGAGCCATATAGTTGTAGACGCGCAGCATATGCTGGCGCAGGCCTTCGTCGAAGAGGGCCTGGGGGCCGGCGACGGCGCCGTAGCGGGGATTGATCGGGTTCATGCTGATCTCCTCGGTTTGAATTAATAGAGCGAGCGGGCGAGCCGTTCGGCCGCCTGGTCGAGATTGAGACCGCTATCCTCTGCGATCAGCGCATAAGCGACCTCGCCGATCTGCCAATAGGCGGCTTCTGCTTTTTCCAGCGTGAGATGACTGACCGGCTTGACCTCGAAGGCGCCCGGACGGACGGCAAAAAGCGACAGTTGCTTTCCATCTGCTTGTTCGATCGCCATCTCGACGCTGGGGCCGAACTCGGACGGGAAGATCTGCACGTCGGCGACCTTCCAATCCCTGGGCAGTTCGGGCATCACGATCGCGGTGGCGGCGCGAATATCGTCGGCGCTATAGGTGGCCGGCGTTTGCGGAGGCATCGATTGGCGCAGAGCCGCCGTCTGATAGGCGCGGACGGCATCCTCGACATAGGCGGGTGCCGGAACGGATGCCGCCACCTCAGTCGCCGAAAAGGCGCCGAAGGAATTGTGCGCCACCCAGCCGGCGGCGATCAGAATGCCGACGGCGGCAACGCGCTGCATGGAATGGAAGATGCGGCCATAGGAAAGGCCACGTTCCAGCCGGCGGGCGGCATCGCGGGTCTCGGGGCGGCCAAAGGCACTTTCGCCGGCCAGTGCCAGACGCAGTTCGCCCCTCACGCTGAGGTCGGCCATGACCTTGGCGGCAATCGCCGGATTCTCGGAAAGATAGGATTCCACCTGGATGCGACGGGCGACATCGAGCTCGCCATCCACATAGGCGTTAAGGTCGGCATCGAGGATCGGATCAACTGCTTTCATTGCCGTTCCCTCCGATTAGTCTCAGATGCGAAACCCGCGGCGTCTTCTCCTCGAATTCGCGCAGTTGCGCGCGCGCGCGGGAAATGCGCGACATCAGCGTCCCCACAGGAATGCCGAGCGCCTGGGCGGCTTCCTGGTAGGAAAGGTCTTCGATTGCGACGAGATGCAGCGCCTCGCGCTGTTCCTCCGGCAGGGCGAAGAAGGCGTCACGCACCTGCTGCAGGCGCACGGCATGTTCCTGGCCGGCCGGCAGCGATTGCTCGGATTCGACAGCCGCTTCATCGTGGCGGCGCGTCAGCGACCGGTTGCGGCGAAGACGATCGATATGGGCATTGTGCAGGATGGAGAGCAGCCAGGTGCGCAGGTTGCCGCCGTTGCGAAAGCTCTTTCGCTTCTCGAAGGCGCGCACCAACGCATCGTGCACCAGATCCTCCGCCTCGTCCGAATTACGCACCAGCGAGCGAGCGTAGCGCCTCAGCGCTGCAAGCTGTCCGATGACGTCGAAGGGGCGTTCTTTGCGTTCCATGATTGAGTATACGCGCGTGCGGCGGGTTTTATTCCCGACGGAACTAAAAAAAGTCAGGGCGGGAAGCCCGTCGCTGGATAGACGTCAAATCCTTCCCCGGCGGAGGAAAGCCTCAAATCAGCGATTGTTTATGACAATTACATGACAGATCATGACGCCGCTGATTTGCAGGGGAATAGAAAGAATGAAAGAAAAGAAGCGGGTCTACGAAGCGCTCGTAGACGGCGCCATGGAAGGGCTGACGGATGACGCGCTCTTTGATTTTGTCAGGGCGCGCTGTCCGAAGGCCACCAGCAAGAAGATCGTCCGGGCCTCGCTTCTCGCCCTGGGCGATCCTCATCTGAAGGACCGCAATATTCTCGACGTGATCTATGCGCTGGCGATCAAGCATCGGCTGGATGATGCCGTGCTCGACGACTGCGAAGATGAGGAGCCCGACGAACCGGCTCCGTCCTCGCAGGCAGCCAACCAGAATATGCCGCCGCTTTCCTGAACAGTCAGCCGCCGTCCGAAAGCTCTTCGAGGATCGGACAGTCCGGCCTGTCGTTGCCGTGGCAGGCATGCACCAGGTGCTCCAGCGTCCGGCGCAGTTCCGTCAGTTCGCGGATCTTTCGGTCGATCTCGGCAAGCTTGGTCTGAGCGATATCCTTTACATCGATGCTCGCCCGGTCCTTGTCCTCATAGAGCGCCAGCAATTGCCGGCATTCCTCGACGGAAAAGCCGAGACCGCGCGAACGCTGCAGGAAGCGCAGCTTGTGGACGTCGGTTGCGGCATAGTCGCGATAGCCGTTTCCGCCCCTTTCGGGGCGGATGAGGCCGATATCCTCGTAGTAGCGGATGGTCTTCGAAGGCAGACCGGTTCGTTCCGATGCTTCGCCGATATTCATCGCCATCTCCTATAGTTTTGCAAAGCGCAGTCTCAGCGCATTTGATATCACCGAGACGGACGAGAGGCTCATCGCCGCCGCGGCGATCATCGGCGAAAGCAGCAGCCCGAAGATCGGGTAGAGTACGCCGGCCGCGATCGGCACGCCGAGCGCATTGTAGCCGAAGGCGAAGCCGAGATTCTGCCGGATATTTTGCATCGTCGCCTCCGCCAACCGTCGTGCCCTGACGATGCCGTTCAGGTCGCCCTTCACCAATGTGATGCCGGCGCTTTCCATCGCGACGTCGGCGCCGGTACCCATGGCGATGCCGACATCGGCGGCGGCGAGCGCCGGCGCGTCGTTGACGCCATCGCCGGCCATGGCGATGATGGCGCCCTTGGCACGCAACTCGTCGATCAGCGCCTTCTTGCCTTCCGGAAGCACATCGGCGCGGACCTCGTCAATGCCGAGACTTTTTGCCACCGCGCGCGCCGTGCGCTCGTTGTCGCCGGTCGCCATGATGATCTTCAGACCGCTCTCGTGCAGTGCCTTGATGGCGGCTGCCGTTGTCGGCTTGATGCGGTCGGCAACGGCGACGAGACCGGCAAGTGCGCCGTCGAACACCACGAACATCACCGTCTTGCCGTCGCCGCGCAGGGCTTCGGTCTTCTCGGCAAGGACCGCTGGATCGATGCCGAGATCGGTAAGCATCGCCGCATTGCCGAGCGCGACCGTCGTGCCGCCGGCACGGCCCTGAACGCCCTTGCCGGTCTTTGCCTCGAAACCGGTGACCTCGACGAAGGGGACACCGCGCTCCTCGGCGCCGGAAACGATCGCTTCGGCCAGCGGATGTTCGGAGCCGCGCTCCAGGCTTGCCGCCAGCGACAGCAGCCGATTTTCCCCGACCCCGCCGAAGCTGACGATGTCGGTAAGCTTCGGCTTTCCCTCCGTCAGCGTACCGGTCTTGTCGACGATCAGCGTGTCGACTTTGGAAAAGCGCTCCAGGGCTTCGGCGTCCTTGATCAGCACACCTTCCTGCGCCCCGCGCCCCGTCGCGATCATGATCGACATCGGCGTCGCAAGGCCGAGCGCACAAGGGCAGGCGATGATCAGAACGGCAACGGCGGCAAGCAGACCATTCGCCATGCGCGGCTCCGGACCGATCGCGGCCCAGACGAGGAAGGCGAGGATGGCGGCGGCGACCACCGCCGGCACGAAGATGGCCGACACCCGGTCGACCGCGCCCTGGATCGGCGCCCGCGAGCGTTGCGCCTTGGCCACCATGTCGACGATACGCGACAGCACCGTGTCTGCGCCGACCTTCTCTGCGGTCATGACGAAGGTGCCGTTCTTGTTGATCGTGCCGCCGGTCAGCGGGTCGCCCTTCGACTTCTCCAGCGGCAGGGGCTCACCTGATATCATCGATTCATCGACCGTCGACTGGCCTTCGAGAACGGAGCCGTCCACCGGCACCCGCTCGCCGGGGCGAACGCGCAGCCGGTCACCAGGCTGGATATCGTCCACCGGCACGTCGCTCTCGCGATCACCGGCATCAATGCGCCTTGCCGTCTTCGGCGCAAGGTCGAGCAAGGCGCGGATTGCCGAGCCGGTGCGTTCGCGCGCTTTCAATTCCAGCACCTGACCGACGAAGACGAGCGCGACGATGACGGCCGCCGCCTCGAAATAGACAGGCACGGCCGCGCCATGGCCATGGAAGCTCATCGGGAAGATGCCTGGTAAAAGCGTGGCGACGACGCTGTAGACATAGGCGGTGCCGACGCCGAGACCGATCAGCGTCCACATATTCGGGCTGCGGTTGACGACAGACGCCCATGCGCGGCGGAAGAAGGGCAGGGCCGCCCAGAGCACCACCGGCGTTGCCAGCAGCAGCTCGATGTAGGTCGCTTGCGGCTCGCCGATCGCTTCCCGGAGCGGCAGACCGAGCATCGGCCCCATGCTGAGCGCCAGCAACGGTATGGCGAGAATGGCGCTGACCCAGAGCCGCCTGACGAAATCGACGAGTTCCGGGTTCGGGCCTTCGTCATCAGGCGGAATGCCCATCGGCTCCAGCGCCATGCCGCATTTCGGGCAGTCGCCCGGACGATCGCTGACGACCTCAGGGTGCATCGGGCAGGTATAGAGCGTGCCCTTTGGCGCCGGCTTTGCCGGCGGGCGGCTGCCGTCGCGATAGGCTGAGGGGTCGGCTTCGAACTTCGCTTGGCAAACGGCCGAGCAGAAGTAGAATTTTTCGCCCTCGTGTTTCAGAAAGTGTTTCGCCGTCGAGCGATCGACGGTCATGCCGCAGACGGGGTCCTTCGCACTCAGGTAATCCTCAGGTGCCGCCGTAAACTTCGTCCGGCAGCCCTCGGAGCAGAAATGATAGGTGCGGCCGTCATGATCGAGCGAGGGCTTGCCGGCCTGTGGATCGACAGTCATGCCGCAGACAGGATCACGGATCATGGCGCTGACAGCCTTCTCCTGTTCATGGCCGCAATGGCAATGATCGTCGCCGTCGGGGTGGCCGTGAGGGTGATCGTGTTCGTGCTTGATATCCATGACTATCTCCTGGTCCCGGGGGCCGTTGGATAGGCTTATCCACCTTCCAGCGACTGGAAGGTCAAGCATTATTTTCATGGATATGATCTTTGCGTCGGCTGATTTTCAGATCGGGGTGATCAGCCCGACCGGCTGGCTCCCGAGCAGGGTGGCGACCGAAATGCTGCCCCCGGGCTCCACCGTCTTTCCGGTCAGCAGATCGGCCTTCAGACCGTGAAGCGGGGAGGGGACTGCAATTGCCGTATCCTCCCAGAATTCCGGGCCGGCAAAGAGCACGCCGGGGTCAAGCCAGCCGAACATCAGCCGGGGCGCCGCGATGATTGCGATGTCATCCTTATGCACCCGGGCAAAAGCAAGCACATGGTCGCGTCGGGCGCCCGTCACCTTCAGCGGCAGATAGTCGCCTCTGGCAAAGAGTTCCGCCTGCCGCTGACGCAGCTGCAGGCCGATCCCGACGAGGCGCTGCTTCAGCGCCGCCGCCTGCAGCTTGGCGATCGGCCCGGCTTCATCGAGCCAGGCCGTCAGCCGCTCATGATCGACCGGCCGGCGGTTGTCGGGATCGACGAGGCTGAAATCGAAACCCTCCGCACCTTGGTAGATATCGGGAATGCCGGGGGCCGTCAGCTTGAGCAGCGTCTGCGACAGGCTGTTGAGGTAACCCGCCGCGATGAAAGGCTGCAGCACCCTTTCGAAATCCTCGAGAAAGACGTCATTGTCAGGCGAGACCAGCGCCGCGGCATAGGTGGTGACCGCTTCCTCGTAGGCGGTATCCTGCTCTGTCCAGTCGCTGCGCAGTTTCGCCTCTCGTACCGCCTTGAGCGCGTAATCGGTGAAGCGTTCGCGCAGTTCTTCTGTCTGTCCTCTGTCGAAATCCTCCGGCCAGATCCCGGCCAGCGCCTGATAGAGCATCCATTCGACATTTGGTTCCGGCGCGGCACCCTCGGGCAGATCCTTCAGCCACGGCCGGTTCATCTCGCGCCAACGCTCGACCGCCTGTGCAAATACATCCGCGCCCTCGCTCAGCGCATAAAGCCTTGCCCGCGCATCCTCGCCGCGTTTGGTGTCGTGGGTGGCGCTTGCCGAAAGCCCATGCGGCTGCAGCCGCGCCCGCTCGGCCATGCGGCGGTGGAATTCCTCCGGGCCGCCAGGCGCCTTGCCCGGTTCGCCGCCGACTTCGTTTGCGGCAAGCAGCCTGTTATAGCGATAAAACAGCGTATCCTCTGTCGCTTTCGCCATCACCGGCCCGCTCAATTGCTGGAAGCGGATACGGAACTCGTGGGCCGCGTCACCTTTGGCCTTGCCTTCGAGAAGCTTCAGCACATGGTCGCAGGCACGCCGATCGTCGAGCCGCGCCATGGCTTGCGATGCCGTGACGGCAAGCACTGCTGAATCCTGCCAGGAAAGCGGGCCGCCGTCGCCATAGGTGCGGTAGACGGGAAAGGTGATCAGCAGTTCACTGAGGGCGGTGGCGATCTCGTCTCTTTTTAGCTCGGGAAAGATGCCTGTCGCGATCGACACCAGCCTGTCGGTCTCGCCGGCGAAATTGCGTTCGACCATCAGTCGCTTGGCAATTCGCCGGCCCTCCTCGAGATCACCCGTGTCGGCGGCGATGCTGCGATAGGCATCGTCCAATATGCGCAGGCCGCCGCCGTCGATGAACAGCTCGCTCAGGGCAGCGATGAATTCATATCCCGTGGTGCCGGCGATCGGCCAGCTTTCCGGCAGGACCTCACCGGCTCCCAGGATCTTTTCGACGACGATATAGGTGTCTGGTCCCGCCGCCTCCCGCAGCCTGTCGAGATAGGCCTTGGGTTCGGCGAGCCCGTCGACATGGTCGATGCGCAGGCCCTGGACCTTGCCATGGCGCACCAGCTCGATCACCAGCCGATGCATGTCCTCGAACACGGCGGGATCTTCGACGCGTGTGCCGACCAGTCCGGTCACCTCGAAAAAACGGCGATAGCTCAGATGTCGTGCCGCCGCCTTCCAGTGCGTCAGCCGCCAATGCTGTGCCTCATGCAGGCTTCTCATGAAATCGCGATCGGCCGAGACGTCATCGAGTTTTTGCTCAAGGACTGCCCGATCGCCGCCTTCGAAGAGGATGTCTCGCATCGCACGGTTGAAGTTGTCGCCGGAGGTCACGGCCGCCGCCTCCGCCATCCTGATTGCCACCGGATCGTCGAGCCGGTTGGCAATCGCTCCGTAACTCCCGGGGTTCAGCGGCAGCAGCGTCTCGAAATAACGGAACGCGAAGTTGCCAAGCGTTTCGTCGAGTGCGATGCGCAGCTCGCCGTCGGCCAGCGCGCGATCGAAATCCTGGCCGAGCTGCGGCAGGGTCAGCGGCTCGCACCAGTCGATGTCGAAGTGGCGGAAATAGGTGCTCTGCCGGCCGAATGTCAGCACGTCGCGCCACCAGCCGTTTTCCGGCGAGGCTGCCATGTGGTTCGGCACGATGTCGAGGATCAGCCCCATGCCCGCCGAGGCAAGACTTTCCGTCAGCCGGTCGAATCCGGCCCGGCCGCCGAGCGCCGGGTCGATTTCGTTGGCGTCGGTGACGTCATAGCCGTGGGTCGAGCCGCTGACGGCGGTGAAGATCGGCGAGGCATAGAGGTGGCTGATGCCGAGTGTCTTGAGATAGGGGACGAGCCCGCGGGCGCGATCAAAGGTCATGCCGTTGCGGAATTGTATCCGGTAGGTCGCTGTCGGAAGTGTCATGGGGCCTTCTGACGTTGGAAGGAGATTGTCCCCAACGGTTGCAGCGCGGCTTTTGTTCCCTTACTGCGCCCGCGTGTCTTTTCAGACGCGCAAAGAACGATGCTTCAGTCGATGAAAACGCCGACGCTTGCGGCGCGTCCGGCCGAGTCGATAACGGTCAGTTTCGAGTAGCCGCCGCCATCAGGCAGCCATTGCTGGATGCGCCGGCGGGAGAGGTCGGGCAGCGGCTTGCCGTTGGCAAGCCAGCGGAAGGGCGCGCGACCGCCCTGGAGCTTCAGCATCAGCGGTGACAGGTTGCCTTGCCCAGCGCCGAGATCGACATGCGCGCCCTCGGGCGGATAGATGATCTGCGGCGCGGCCTCGCGGCCGGAGGTGAGCAGGCCGCTGGCATTGAGGGCGAAACGCCGCTGGCTGATCGGCAGCTCGGACTGGGCGATGCGTACGGCGCCTGCAGGCGGGCGGGGCAGCGGCGTCGTCGCGATGCCTGACTTGGCGAACCCTTCAAAGAGGATGGGCGCGGCGGTACCATAGCCCGTCAATCCCGGCACGGCGCTATTGTCAGGTCGTCCGACCCAGACGCCGAGCACATAGCGCCCGTCATAGCCGACCGACCAGGCGTCGCGATAGCCATAGCTCGTGCCCGTCTTGTAGGCGATGCCGCGTTGCGGCGCGCCGGCGGGGGGAATGACGCCGGAGAGAATATCGGCGACGTTCCAGACCGCGACCGGCTCCAGCAGCGGTTCGCCGTCGAGCTTGCCCGGTGCGCCGGTGACGCCGTCGCCGAGCCTTGCCGGCTGGCCGCGATTGGCGAGCGCCGTATAGAGCTGCACCAGATCCTTCAGGGTGATGCCGACGCCGCCAAGCCCGATCGCAAGCCCCGGCGTCTCATTCGGCGGCAGGACCGGGCGTACCTCGGCGCGGCGGAAGCGCGCCATCAGCCGTGACGGCCCGACGGCATCGAGCAGCTTGACGGCCGGCACATTCAGCGAAAGCTGCAGCGCCTCGCGCACGGTGACGTCGCCCTGATAGCTCATGTCGAAATTGCGCGGCCGGTAGCCGAAGAAATCGGCGGGCCGGTCTTCGATGATCGTCTCCTGCGATACCAGGCCCTGCTCGAAGGCCAGCCCATAGATGAAGGGCTTCAGCGTCGAGCCCGGCGAGCGGTTGACGCGCGTCATGTCGATCCAGCCGGAGCGGCTGGCGTCGAAATAATCGGCCGAGCCGACCTCGCCGACGATCGCGCCCGTCTGCGCATCCGCCATCACCATGGCAAGCGAGAGCTTCGGCCCGAGCTTGAATGCCGCTGCCCGCGCAACCGCCTCCAGCCCCTGCTGCACCTGCTTCTTCAGTGTCGTCTGGTGCTTGAGGACCGTCGGCTCCTTGCGCAGTGCTGCTTCGGCGACATGGGCGGCAAGGGCCGGCAATTGCATGCGCTGGGGCGGGACCGCGACGCCTTCGGCCCGTTCCGCTTCGCCGTCACCAACGGCTCTGGCGACCGCCACCCGGTCGAGCACGCGCTTGCGTGCGGCCTCGGCTGCCTTGAGATTGCGATCCGGCCGGCGCCGTTCCGGCAATTGCGGCAGGGCGACGAGCAGCGCTGCCTCGGCGACCGCCAGGCGCCGCGGTTCCTTGCCGAAATAGGCAAGGCTTGCGGCGCGCACGCCTTCCAGATTGCCGCCATAGGGCGCGTGCGTCAGATAGAGGTCGAGGATCTCTTCCTTCGACAGCCGGCGTTCGATCTGCACGGCGCGCACCAGTTGCAGCAGTTTTGCCGAAAGCGAGCGTCCTTCGCGCGGCTCGATCAGCCGCGCCACCTGCATCGAAAGCGTCGAGGCGCCGGAGACGATACGGCCGTTGCTGACCAGTTGCACGGCAGCGCGCCCGAGCGCCCAGAGGTCGACGCCGCCGTGTTCGTAGAAACGCTGGTCCTCATAGGCGATCAGCATGCGCAGGAATTGCGGATCGACGTCGGAGACCGCCGTCGTCAGCCGCCAGCGGCCTTCCGACGTCGCAAACGCGCGCAACAATTGTCCGTCGGCATCGAGCACCTCGGCGGAGACGGCATTCGCCCTGTCGAGCGGCGGCGGAAAGGCCTTGTCGGCGGCATCGAGCGCAAAGAGAGCCGCGCCGGCAAGAACGATGCCGGCTGCGGACCCGATCGCAAACTTGTGCCACCGCCTCATTATTGCGCCGTCACGACCTCCATCTTGCCGGTTGCCGTGCGGGCCGAAAGCTCCGGCCGGTACATGTCCTCGACGTTTGCGGCCGGATGGTCGTAGCTGCCGGGGGTAACCGCGCGCACGACATAGGCGACGTTGAATTCGCGCTCGTCGCCTTCTGCGCGGTTGAAGGCGGCAACGAAGCGGTCGTAGCGGAATTCGGTATGGGCGGCGGAGATCTCTCCGATCCAGTCGAAATTCGTCATCTGCGCGCTGTCGACGAGGTTCGGATTGTCGATCTCGAAGCCGGCCGGCAAAAGATCGGTGATGACGATGCGCGAAGGCCAGGCGTTGGTTTCGCGCACATGGATGACGACGACGTAGCGCTCGTTCTGCTTCGCCTCGCTGACATTCGCCTCTTCGCCGTCGAGTGTGTAATAGGTGCGCTCGATGGTGAAGCCGTCGCCGCCGGCCGGCAACGGCACGGTGGGCGCGGCAACCGTGGTGACGACGGCCGAAACCGCGTCACCCGTCTGGTTGGTCAGCGTCAGCGGATGGTCGCTCAGCGCATCGCCGGATATCTTCGCCATATAGGCACCGGTATGCGGCGCGCCGTTGACATCGACCTTGAGGCCGTCGTCACCGCCCTGGATGGCGCGGGCGGCAAGCAGCATCCAGGCCTCTTCCTGGGTGCTCTTATATTTGCTGCGACCCCATTCCTTGGTGACGGCCTTGGCAAGCTCCGGGATGACAGGCGGCACCGGCCGGCTTTCGGCGGCGAGCGCCAGGATCGCCGCGCCGTCGCGCAGGATCGTGCCGTAGTCGGTGCGCGACAGGTTCACGCGTGACACCATCGACTGCTCCGACATCTGCAGCGCATCGAGGAAGATGGTCTTTGAACGCTGCGCATCGCCGTAGAGCGCCAGTGCGGCGGCGATATGCGCCTTGGCGAGCGGCGTCGGGAAGTCGTTGATCATCGTATCGGCATAGTAGCGCAGATCGCTGATTGCAGCCTTCTTGTTGCGGGCGAGCACGTAGACGGCATAGGCGATCTGGTCGCCCTGGCCCTTGATGTCGGTGGTGTAGGACAACGTGTTCTGCAGGTTTTCGAGCGCCTGCACGAAAGCCCTTTCCGGCACGTCGTATTTCATTTCGCGGGCCCGCGTCAGGAAATCGGTGACGTAGGAATCGAGCCAGACATCGCCCGAATCCGGTCCCCAGAGACCGAAGCTTCCGGCCGAGGCCTGATAGGAGAGTACGCGGTAGATCGCATCCTGGACGCGCTTCTTCACATCGTCGTCGTTTTCCATGCCCGCCTGCTTCGCCACTTCGGCGAGGTAGAGCAGCGGCAGCGCCCGGCTGGTGGTCTGCTCGGCGCAGCCGAAGGGATAGCGGTCGAGCGTCATCAGCAGGGCTGGGATATCGAAGGCAGCCGAACGGGTGACGTTGACGCTGATTGCGGCGCCGGGCAGCACGCTGTCGGCGAGCAGGTTCTTGTCGATGGTGAGCTTTGCCCCCGGCTTCAGCGCCAGCACCCTGCGTTCGGTAATCGGCAAGGAGGCCGGGCGCACCGGCACGTCGACCGTCTGGTCGAGCGAAAGACCGGAAGCGTCGGAGAGGTTGATCGAGACGCTGCCGGCGCCCGGCTGTTTGCCGATGAGCGAAAGCGTCAGCTCGGATTTCGCACCGGCCTCGAGACGGATCGTCTGCGAGGCGGAGGCTTCATCGATGCCGACCGCATCATTGCCGGTCAGCTGCAGTTTGTAATCGCCGGCCGGCGCATCGGTATTGGCGATGTCGAGGCGCAGATTGGCCTTGTCGCCGGGGGCGAGGAACTTCGGCAGGCTTGCGGTCACCACGACAGGATCGCGGATGATGACATCCTTGACGCCATGGCCGACGCCTGATTTCGACCAGGCGACCGCCATGACGCGCGCCGTGCCGTTGAACTGGGGAATGTCGAAGGAGACATTGGCCTTGCCTTCGGCGTCGAGCTTCACCGGCCCGGAGAAGAAGGCGACGAGCTTCTGCGTCGGCGGGCTTGCCTGCAGTGCCACGGCACCGCCATCGCCGCCGGTCCGGAGCTTGCCGGTGGCGCCGAGCGACCCGTCGATCAGGCGGCCATAGAGGTCGCGGATTTCAAGCCCGAGCTGGCGCTGGCCGAAATACCAGTCCTCCGGATTCGGCGGTTCGTAGCGCGTCAGGTTGAGAATGCCGACATCGACGGCAGCAACCGTTACATAGGCATCCTCGTTGGCGCCGGCGCCCGCCACCTGCAGGCCGATATTCAACGGTCCCCGCGGCAGCATCTTTTCGGGTGTTGCGAGCGTCACCTGCAGCGCCCGCTGTTCAGGATCGACTTTCAGCCATTTGATTCCGATCGAGCGCATCGGCATGTGGCTGTCCTGCGCGTCGCCGGGGCGGAAGAGCGTGGCGGTCACGTAGGCACCGGCACCCCAGTCTGATGTAACGGGGATGTCGACCTCGCCGCCGGTCTCGCCGATCGTGGCGTTCTGTACGGCGACCAGCTTTTCGGTTCCGGCCGTCACCATCAGCTCGCCGCCATAGCGCGAGGTGACTTTGAGCTTGGCGGTTTCGCCGATCTTGTAGCTGTCCTTGTCGAGGGCGATTTCCAGCCCGTCGGGCGTTTCGGTCGAGGTCGAGGTCACGAACCAGCCGGCGTCGAATTCGACGCTGGAAGTCGGGCCGTCGGCATCGGCGCTTTCCACTTCGAGACGATAGCGGCCCCAGGTCACCGGCACGGAGATCTTGCCGCCGTCCATCGTCGCGTCGACACTGCCGTTGGAGACCTGCTCGGCGGTGTAAACAGGCTCGTATTTCCAGGCCGTTCCCTCGCGATACCACTGATATTCGCGGTTGAGGCTGTAGAATTTCCAGCGCAGGCCCTTTGTCTCCTGCTTCTGTCCATCGGCCTTGACGCTGATCACCGTGAAGTTGGCGATCGCGTTCTCCGGCAGATCGTCGGAAAATTCCGGCTTGATGCCGATCGAAGCGCCCTGGTTCTTCACCGGAATGGTCAAGGAGCGCTCGATGGCGCGGCCACCCGCCTCCTGCATGCGCATATAGACGGTGGCGTTGAGCAACTGTGTCGTTGCCGGCAGGTCGCTGATGGTCAGGTCGGTCGAGGCTTCGCCGTTCTCGTCGAGTTCCGGCAGGCCGTCGATCGGCAGGCGCGAATCCTCGCTCGCTTCTTCGTCGGCGAGGCCGAAGAGGAAGCCCTTGTAGGCCGCACTCTCGCGCGTCGGCTTGACGACGACGTCGCCTTCGAGCGTCAGGCCGGCGGCCGGGGCGCCGTAGAGATATTTGCCGGAAACCGTAATCGTCGCTGGCGTGTCCGGACCGACTTCCTTGGCCTCGGTCTTGATCTCCATGTCGGTTCGATCGGGGACGAAATCGTCGACGAGGAAACTCTTGGTGGCGATCGCGCTGCCTTTGGGATCGGTATAGATGTTCATCGTCCAGGTGCCGCGCATGGCGTTTTCCTGGGTCGGGAAATCGATGGTATAGCCGCCGAGATTGCTGGTCTGGCTGACGATCCGCCGGTCTTCGACACCATCTGGACGGCTGAAGATGAAGGTGAGCGGCAGGTTGTCGATGGCGTTGCCGTCGGTGTCGCGGGCAAGTGCCTGGGCATGCACCGTCTCGCCGGCGCGGTAGATGCCGCGTTCGGTAAACGTCAGCACGTCGATCGCGCCGGGTGCGGCACGGCCCGTCACGCCACGGTCGGAGAGGTCGAAGCCGGCGCGCGTCATGTCGAGGAAGACATAGTCCGACGTGCCGTTTTTGGCGGTGATGACGGCCGGCGTCAGCGCCGCCGTGCCGCGGATCAGGCCGGCGGTGAAGGTGGCGCGGCCGTTTTCGTCGGTGGTCGCAGTGCCGAGCACCTCATTGTTCTTGGCGAGCAGCTGCAGTTCGACGCCGGATATCGGCTTTGCCGAGGCGAGCGAGCGAGTGAAGACGTTGAGGCCATCAGTGCCGGCATAGGTGGTGACACCGATATCGGAGACCAGGAACCATTGCGTCGCCTGCGAATCCCAGTCCTGCGCGGGGCCGTTTGCCGCCGTTGCGGTCATCACGTAAATGCCGGGCTTGCGCTCGGGCAGCGCCTCATCGACCGGAAAACTGGTGACGATGTCCTTGTTGAGCTCATTGGCGATGTCGATCGAGCCCTGCCAGACGAGTTCGCCGCTCTGGTCCTCAATGTTCTGGGCGCTGTAGCCGTCGAGCTGGGTCAGGAACTGCGAATTGGTCAGCAGCGGCGCGATGGCGCGATCGCCGATGCGGTAGAGTTTGAGGTTCGCCGACGTCATGTTGACGGAAACGATCGGGATGCCGCGGCGCGCCGTCGAGGGCAGCACGAAGCTGTCACCGGTGAACCGCACCATCTGGCTGCGGTCCTTGATGTAGACGTCGACGCTGACAGGCGCTTCCAGAACTTCATCGACGGCGGATGGCAGGCCGGTCCGGAAGGCGATCTTGTAGGTCTCGCCATGCGTCAGCCCCTCGACGCAGATCTGCTTGTCCTTGGTTTCGAGCGCCTTTGGTGCTTCGCCGTTCAGCGTCACGAAGGGCGTGTAGTCGGTGGTTTTGACCAGCGCCTCGGAGAAGGTGACGCAGGCACGCGGCGTGGCGCTGTCGGCATCGACAGTGTGTTCGGTGATGCGGAAGCCCTGCGTCGATTTCAGCTGCAGGTAGGCGGCCTGCACATCCTTGGCGCCGACAAGCGCCAGGCTCGCCTTATAGGCGTCGAGCGCCGGGCGGTAGTTGGCATTCCGCTCCAGCGCAGTGGCGAGCACGGCCAAGGCCTCGGCGCGTTTGGCGGTGGTGCGCGTCAGCTCGTAGCCGTTCAGCGCGTCGAGCACGGCCTGGCCGGTCGTGTTGCTTTCGGCGCTGCCAAGCGACGCTGCGGCGCGGGCGGTTTCGAGCCAGAGATCGGCATCGTCGGGCGTGATCGACAGCGCACCGTGGAAGGACTTCAGCGCGTCGGCCAGGTTGTTGGCAGTGAGGTCGATGCGGGCATTGGCCGTCAGGCTGTCGACGCCCTGGCCCTGCTGGTCGTCAGCGAGTTCGAGATTGTCCTTGAAATCATGGGCCTGCTGGATGAGGTCGCTGGTCAGGAAGGTGAGGCGCGGCGCAGCCCCGATATCCGGCTCCTGCTGGCCGGCCGTTTCGACGATCTTGCCGGCGATGGCGCCGGGGAAGGCGTTCATCGTCTTGAAATCGGATTTCAGGAAGCACCATTTCACCTTGGGATTGTAGGTGAAGGCCTTGCAGCTCTTGTCGCCGATGCAGGAGGTTTTGCACTGATCGAGCGAGACGTTCTGTTCGGTGCGAAGATCGAAGCCGAAGAAATCGGCGTCCTTGATTGTCTGGATGTCGCGCTTAGTGTCCGCAGCAACGGCGGGAAAGCTGATGGCGATCGTGGAAAATGCGATTGTCGCGAAAGCGAAGAACGAGCGCACGGACATAGGTTCCCCCCGGAAATGCTGGCTCTGACCGGCGGCACTCTCCTCACTCCTCGCGAGATTGTCAACTCAAGTTGAGCGCTGTTTCATGTTCGCACAGGCGCTTTCGTCTGGCTGTCACATCGGCGTGAGTGACCGCCTTGTGATTTGCGACTTTTGCAAGGATGAGCAAGGATTTGGACCATCGCAGGAGGTAGCGCCATGTCCACGTCTTCCCACCGCAGGAGCCTTGCCGCGCTCCTTGCCGCCACCATTTTCTCGCTCGGCGTGTGTGCCGCGGGCGCGGCCGAGGATGCCGTCGTCATCCCGCCGCCGGCCGTTGACGAGGCCGCCGGGCCAGGCACCGAGACGGCCATTTTCGCCGGCGGCTGTTTCTGGGGCGTCCAGGGCGTCTTCCAGCACGTGAAGGGTGTCGAGAGTGCCGTCTCCGGTTATGCCGGCGGCGACGCCAAAACGGCGCAGTACGAAACCGTCAGCGCCGGCTCGACAGGTCACGCCGAATCCGTGCAGGTGAAGTTCGATCCGAAACAGGTGAGCTACGGCAAATTGCTGCAGATCTTCTTCTCGGTGGCACACAATCCGACGCAGCTGAATTTCCAGGGTCCGGACCGGGGAACGCAGTACCGTTCGGCGCTGTTCGTCTCGGATCCGCAACAGCGCAAGGTCGCCGAGAGCTATATCAGCCAGCTCGACAAGGCGCATGTCTTCTCGCAGCCAATCGTCACCAAGGTCTCTGATGCCACCGGCTTCTACCCTGCCGAGGCCTATCATCAGGACTTCCTGACGCTCAATCCGACCTATCCCTATATCGTCTACAACGACTTGCCGAAAATCGAGAACCTGAAGTCGCTGTTTCCGGTCGACTACCGCGGCAAACCGGTCCTCGTGCTGAAGGCCAAGGGCTGATTAATCCTCCCCGTCGTGCGTTATCAAGGCGGCCATGGTGCCGCCTTTTTGCTTCAGCTTTTGACATTTTAAGAATTTATCAACGTTAACAATATCTTAAATACAAAAAATGGCGTTCCACCGCGGAACATATCGTTGAGTTGCCCGTTACCACCGTGAGTTTCGCGTGGGATAGGCTGCCGGAGCGGATCCCTCTTTAGAAGTATGGGCGTAACCAAGGGGACGTATCATGGCCACCAATGTCGTGCGGCGCTGGCAACGAGATGATCTCATGAAACAGAGAGTATTGATCGTCGAAGATGAATTCCTGATCGCGCTCGATCTCGAGGCGACGGTGGAAGGCATGGGCATGCAGGTCGCCGGCCTTGCGAATGATCGCGAACAGGCGCTGCGGCTGGCGCCGCTTGCCGATATCGCTTTCGTCGACGTCAATCTCGCCGACGGCCCGACCGGGCCTGAGATCGGCCGACAGCTGGCGCAAGAGCACGGCATTGCCGTCGTCTTCATGACCGGCAATCCCGAGGTGGTCGCCGATGGCGTCAAGGGCGCGGTCGGCGTGGTCCAGAAGCCGGTCATGCCTTCGGTTGTCGAGCAGCTGGTGAAATATCTGGCCGCGCGCCGCGTCGGCATGTTCGCGGTCGTGCCCGCACAGATGACGATCTTTGCCTGATCGGCCGGCCTGATCTGCCGGCTTTATCTGCCGGCTTTATCTGCCGGCTTTATCTGAAAGACCTGATCAGCCTGATATGGCTGCGAGCTGCGGCGGATGGCCGGCCTTTTCGGCCTCCGGACTGCCATAGGCCTTGAGGAAGGTACGCACGGCGTTGCGCGCCGCCTTTTCCAGTTCTTCATCGGTGGGTGTTGCGCCAAGAAGGATCATCATTTGCAGGTCGGCATTGCCAAGCGCCACGAATTGCCAGGCGGCGACGTCGAAATCGTCGATGACGAGCGCTTGCTTGTGGGCAAGCCGCGCAAAAAGTGCGGAAAGTGCCGTGGTCAGCTTGCCGGGCCCCTGCTGGCGCCAGCTTTCGAAGAGGTGCGGATATCGCTCGCCCTCGGTCTGCACCAGCTTGCGCAGGAATTTTCCATCGTGGTTGCAGATGCAGTTCTTGTTGAGGCGCACGGCAAAGGCCGTCAGCTCGTCTTCCAGATCGTCGGCACGATCAGGAAAGGTCGACAGCACGGAGAACAGCATGGCATTGGCGCGGTTCATGACGTCTTCGACGACGGCGACGAACAGCGTTTCCTTCTCCCGGTAGTGATTGTAGATCGTCTGGCGGGATACGCAGGCGACGGCGGCGATCTCGTCGATGCTGGCGCCGGCAAAACCCTGGCGGCAGAATACGTCGGCCGCCGCATCGAGGATCGACATGCGCTTGGCGCATTGTCCGCGCTGCGTATGCCCCGTCATCCGCGCTGCCGGTGTCATGCGATCTTTCATGAGAGCGAAGATAAGACGTCTTGACGTTTTAGACAATGGCGTCTAGTTTTACATCTGTGTCCAAATTTGTTGACACTCCTGGTTCCGCCGCTGAAGATATGAGCTCCCAACTTCGTCTTCGCGCGAACGATCATCATTGAACCCGCGCATCGGGCCGAAAATCGGAACCGATTTTCGGAAAGCACGATGCGAGATTGAAAGTGTTAGAGCGTCCTTTGTGCGTCCGAGAGGACGCACGGCGCTCTCAGAGCAATGCGGCGGAGCGACAATCCGGTGCCTCCGCTGCGCTTTTATGAAAGATCACCATTATGACGGCTCCCTTCTTTCGCATTGCCCTCATTCTCGGCCTTCTGTCGGCCATCGGGCCTTTCGCCATCGACATGTATCTGCCCGCGCTGCCGTCCATCGGCCAGGACCTGCATGCCGATAACAACGTCACCCAGCTTACCCTTCTTGCTTTCTTCATCTCCTTTGCGCTCGCCCAGCTCGTCTACGGTCCGCTGTCGGATATGTGGGGCCGCACGCTGCCGCTCTATCTCGGCATCGGCCTCTTCGCCGTGGCCTCGATCGGCTGTGCGCTGGCGACCGACATCGAAACGCTGATCGCCTTCCGTTTCGTTCAGGGTATCGGCGGTGCTGCCGGCATGGTCATTCCGCGCGCCATCGTTCGCGACATGCACACTGGCGTACAGGCCGCGCGCCTGATGTCGCTGCTGATGCTGGTCTTCTCGATCTCGCCGATCCTGGCGCCGCTGACAGGCAGCGCCGTCATCGAGTTCTACGGCTGGCGCGGCGTATTCTGGGCCGTGACGATCGCCGCCTTCATCGGCCTCGTCCTGCTCGCCACCCAGCTTGACGAAACCCGTTCGGCGAACGAACGCAGCGGCAGCGGTCTGAGCAGCGCCATGGCGGCTTACCGCCTTCTGCTCACCGACCGCAATTTCCTGACGCTGACGTTCATCGGCGGGCTCGGAATTTCGAGCTTCCTCGTCTATCTCGCCAACTCGCCCTTCGTGCTGATCCAGCATTACGGGCTGACGCCGACGCAATACAGCTTCGCCTTCTCGATCAACGCCGTGTCCTTCTTCGCGGTATCGCAGGCCACGGGCTGGCTCGGCGAGCGTTTCGGCCTGGTGCGCGTCATGCGGATTGCGGTCAGCGCTTATGCGCTTGCGATGGTCGTGATGGCGGTGGTGATGGCGTCTGGCTTCAACCAGCTGCCTGTCCTGGCGACCTTCCTGTTCATCGGCTACGGCTTCCTCGGCCTCGTCATCCCGACAAGCGCAGTGCTTGCGCTTGAGGATCACGGCGAGATCGCCGGTACCGCCTCGTCGCTGATGGGGACGCTGCATTTCGTGATCGCCGCCGTCGCCATGGTCATATCGAGCGTCTTCTTCGACGGCACAGCCGTTCCGATGGCCGCCGGCATTGCGCTCTGCGCCTTCTCAGCCTTCGCGCTGACCCAGGTAACGATCGGCCGCCGCGCCGCCGTCGCCGCTGCCGAATGATCTGAAGACTGGTCGCACCCGGTGTCCGGGTGCGACCCAATGATCGGGCGCGGCCCCCCGAGAAAATGCAACGCGCAATTGATTATCGGCAGGCCGCGCTATCTACGCCATGACGAAGCATGGTCATACCGGAGGATACGCATGGTCGACGAGAAACGGCTGATCTCGAAAATCACCTGGAAGCTGATGCCGTTTCTCGGCATCCTTTATCTCATCGCCTATATCGACCGGCAGAACGTCAGCTTCGCCAAGCTGCAGATGGTCGATGCCCTCGCAATGAGCGAATATGCCTATGGTCTCGGCGCTTCGCTGTTCTTCATCGGCTATTTTCTCTTCGAGGTGCCGAGCAACCTCTTCCTCGACAGGCTCGGCGCCCGTGTCTGGTTCGCCCGCATTCTGGTCTCCTGGGGCATCGTCACCATCGCGCTCGCCTTCACGCAGAACGCGACGATGTTCTATATCCTGCGCTTCCTGCTCGGTGTCTGCGAAGCCGGCTTCTTTCCTGGCGTCCTCTATCTGCTGACGCTGTGGTTTCCCTCCGCCTATCGCGGCAGGATGGTCGGACTGTTCATGATCTTCAGTGCCATCGCCAATGCCGTCGGTGCGCCGCTCGGCGGCGTACTGCTCGATCTCGACGGTCTCTACGGCTTTGCCGGCTGGGAGTGGGTCTTCCTGGCGACCGGTGTTCCGGCTGTGATCGCCGGCATCGTCACCTTCTTCTATCTTCCCGGCCGGCCTGAAAGTGCAAGCTTTCTGAGCAGCGAGGAGAAGGACTGGCTCGAACGCAGGCTCACCTCTGAAAATGCCGGCATGGGCGAGAATGCCGGAAACGGCTTCAAGGCGCTCATCGACCCGCGCGTCCTGCTGATGGCGCTCTGCTATGTCGCCTTTCCGCTTTCGGCCTATGGGCTGAGCTATTGGCTGCCGACGATCGTCAAGGCTTTCGGCGTCAGCAACACGGTGAACGGGTTCCTCAACATCATTCCCTGGGTGCTGGTCGCGATCGCGCTTTATGCCGTTCCCGCCATGGCCGACAAGGCGCAATCGAAGACGCCCTATATCGTCATTCCGGCTGTCATCGGCGCCGCCTGCCTGCTGCTCTCGGCGCTGATCCCGAACCACACCTTGCAATTCGCCTTCCTCTGCGTCGCCGCCGCCGGGATCTTTGCGCCCCAGCCGGTGTTCTGGAGCCTGCCCTCACGTTTCCTCAAGGGCGCGGGGGCTGCAGCCGGCCTTGCCGCTATCAATTCGGTCGGAAATCTCGGCGGCTTCGTCGCCCAGAACGTCGTGCCCTGGATCAAGGATGAGAGCGGAAGCACGATCGCGCCGATGTTCTTTCTCTCGGCCTGCCTTGCGGTCGGCGCCCTGCTGGTCTTCGTCGTCACGCGTCAGCTGTCGCACCGGGAGCATTCGGCGGCTCCAAGCAGGGTCTGATGCAGACACCCAAAACTATCTACGCGACGGGCTTCAGGTCGTCAGCGTGAAAGCGTCGCTTTCGCCTGGAACGAGTTCCAGCGGCCAGATCCTGTTGCGGGCGCCCTGCGGATAATGATCTGCATAGGCCGGCATGGTGGCGAGCAGGGTTTCGCCGAGCTGCGCGCCGAGATCGCGCAGCGACATGCGGAAGGAGGTCAGAGCCGGCTGCAGGAAAAGCGTGCGCGGCTCCTCGCGGAAACCAATGACGGCGAGGTCACGGCCGGGCACGACGCCGGCCTCGGCAAGCCGGCGGTAAAGCCCGATCGCCATCAGTTCATGGATCAGGATGATCGCGGTCGGCCGCTCTTCGATCATCAGCAATTCATGGCCGGCCTGATAACCGCCCTGTTCGCTCGACTTGACACGGATGACGAGGGCCGGGTCGAAGGGGATGCCGTGCCGTTGCAGTGCCTGGCGGTAGGCGTCGAGGAAGACGTAGCCGAGATTGATGTCGGAGGAGGGAACAGCCACGGCGATCCGCCGGTGGCCTTTGGCGACCAGCCGGTCGACGCCGCGCGTCGCCACGCCCTCGAAATCGAGATCCATCCAGGTGTAGCTGCCGCCCGACGCGCTGCGGCCCAGCGCCACAAAGGGGATGCGGGCCCTTTCCAGAAGCTCGATGCGCCTGTCGATGCGTCGTGTCGCAGAGATGATCAGCGCGTCGACAAGCCGGCGCGCCACCATGCGCTTCAGATATTCGTGCGGGTCCTCGTCATCGGGGCAGGGCAGCATGACGAGATCGAGCTTGTGGCGGGAAAAGACCCTCTGCAGCCCGTCAGTGACGCCAAGGAAGAAATCGTCGCTGTTTTCGACCGTCTCGCGGCTCACCTCGAGCATCAGCCCGATGACGTTGGTCATGCCCTGGCGAAGGCTGCGGCCCGACTGGTTGGCGACGTAACCGAGCTCCTCGGCGGCGGCGAGCACGCGCCGGCGCGTTTCCTCGTTGACGTCGGGCTTGCCGTTCAGCGCACGGGACACCGTTCCGATCGAAATGTCGAGATGCTCGGCGAGCTGGCGGATTCCCCTCATGTTCTACGATTTTCCTCCCCACCGGATCGCACTTATCCTTTCTTGCCACAGGATGGCGCCTGCGAAAAGCGGGGGAGGGATTAGGGTCTGAAGCTCTGGCGGATGACGAGCTCCGGAATGACGCGTTCGTAACCTGGAGGTGCATCAGGATTTTCAAGCCGCCGTTCCATCAGCGCGACGGCGCGCAGCGCCATGGTCAGCGGATCCTGGCGGAAGGTGGTCAGCCGGTAGCTCAGCCAGGAGGATTCCGGCACGTCGTCGAAACCAATAATGGCGACATCCTCGGGGATGCGCAGCTGCGTTTCCAGGCGCACGACATCCATCAGCCCGAAGGCGATCTGGTCGTTGGCGCAGAAAACCGCGTCTGGCTTTATTGTCTCCGAGAAGAGCGCGCGTGCGGCGGTAACGCCGCCGTCATAGTCGGAATCGCCACCGCGTCCGACGACGACGGATACACCGAGCGATTCGGCCGTCGACATGAAGGCGCTTTCGCGCTCGACGATGCTGGGCGTTCCCGTGTTGGAGCCGATGACCGCCAGCCGCCGTCTGCCGCTTTCGTAAAAGGCCACCGCCGCCTTGCGGGAGGCCTCGGAGTTGCCGGCGCGCACATGGTCGGCGTCGGGTTCCGAACGGCCGATCACGACGAGTGGCTGGCCATTTCGCTGCGCGAGTTCGAAGAAACTCGCCGGCGGCGAGCCTGACAGGATGATGATCGCCTCGGCACGGTGGCCGATCAGCATTTTCTGGGCGGCGAGCAGCTCGTCTTCCGTCTGGCCGGTATTGATGAGGATCGGGATGCTGCCGCGTTTGATCAGGCATTTGGCAAGCGCTGCCGCCAGGTGCGCGCGAAAACCCACTTCCGGCCGGGTCGCGACGATGCCGACGAGGCGGCTCTGATTGGCAAGCACGCCGCGCGCCAGGTCGTTGACGTGGTAGCCGAGTTCCTGCGCCGCCTGCAGCACCTTTTCGCGCGTTGCAGGCGCCACGCTGGCACCCGGCGTGAAGGTGCGCGACACGGCGGAGCGCGAAACCCCCGCCAATTGCGCCACCTGCTCGGCGCTGACGAAGCGCATGCGTTCTTTCTTTGGCGTCTTGCCGCCGTCTACTGGACCATCATTCATCGGCTTTCAGCTATTCATCGTCTTTGACAGCCGCATGACAGCGATCGCATGGCAATGAGATTTTTGCGATAGGGGGATAACCGCAGAATAAGCTGACATGGCGCTAAACGCCGCCAATGTTCATTGCAGGAAGTGCCGCGGCTGCGGACGAACCTCGGCTGGGGGGCGAATGCGAGCGGCGGCGACATATGATCAAGTCGCGCCGCCCGAGCCTCCTGGTGGCGGGTTTATGAGCCCGTTATTCGCAGACGCGTACAGTTTCGGCATGATAGCCGCCGTCATAGCGGTTGCGGACATCGCGGTCCTCATACCAGCATCTCGGCGCTGGTTGGACATAGCGAGGCTCATCGACGTAGCGAGGGCCGCCGTTATTGGCGATTGCGCCGCCAATTAACCCGCCGACAACACCTGCGGCAACGCCGCCGGCGATGATTCGACCGGTGTTGTCGTGATGATGGTGGTGGTCGCGTGCGGCAGCAGGCTGAATGGCCGATCCAACAAGGGCCGTTGCGATCAACAGGCTGCTAATAACTCTCTTCATAATATTCTCCTCAGTGGCACTTGCCCCAGATAAGAGGGAAATGCGGCAGCAAGTCGTTTGTTCGTTCAAACTTTGCGACAGGCATTAATGCACGCCCGAGATTGGAGCGCCGTGCGTCCTTTTGGACGCACAAAGGACGCTCTAACACTTTCAATCCTCGCATCGTGCTTTGCGAACCTCGATTCCGATTTTTGGGTCGATGCGCTGGTGTCAGGACTCTTTCGCAAGGCGAAAGGCCGGCATTGGTGCATCTGCTACCATGAGAATTTCAATTCCGCTCGAAAGTAGTTGCTGTCACGGCCTCCGGCGTTGCGAAGCGCCGAGCCCACCTGGTAATGGACAGCCTCCAGCGACCCCGTGAGATTGGGATTGAAGCGGTAGTCCGCCTTGACCTGCCCATAAGCTCCGGTCCATGCCGGCCCGTTACCCGCCGTGCCAGCGACGGGAACGCTTGGCAGGGTGTAAACGGCGTCCTGTGTCGTCCGTCTCCAGAGCAGGCCGACCCCGGCCATCAGGATCAGGTCTTCTGTCGGCTGAACGGTAATCGACGGTTTGAGGTGGATGAGGTTGGCGTATCCGGTATGACCGCCGAGCGAGAAATAGAAACCGTTTGGAAACAGTGGATTGAAGGTGCCAAGCGTGCCGTCGCCTGCATCACGGTCGCCCGACGCCAGGTCGAACTGCAGACCGATCCGCGGCGACCAGGTGACATCCTCAAAGGTGTAGCCGGTCCTCGCACCCACGGCCCAGGCCAGAATGTCGGCTGAGCCGACCTCGCCAACCTGTCCCATCGCTTCCGCATCCCAGTCGAAACCGGCATATTTGCCGGCCGATCGGATATCAAGCACGTGCCTGTCCTCCTCACCCGACGCGGTGAGAAAAGTGGCATCCTTGCGTTGATAAAGTGCGTAATAGGCGGATGCCTCGATCGTAGGCGAGAGCTGCCGCTCGACGCGGACCCCGCTGAACAGCACGTCGCCGCTTGATCGATCGTCGAAAGGGTGGCCATCCCGATACTGAACAGGCTGGCTGGCAAGACCGTAGAAGCGCCATGCATCCGTCTCCCACCCGGCCCAGACCGCATCGAAAGACTGGCGGACATTCGGCCCATCGCGCACCGATACGAACCGCTCCAGGTCGAACGCGAAGTCTTGGCGACCGACCCTTGCCCTGAACGTTCCCGCGTCAGTCTCCTGCGTGTAGCCGATGAATGCCAGCCGAAGGTCAAATCGGTTTGCGTCGTTGGGGCCGACCACTGTCTTGTCGAAAGCACGCACATCCTCGAACTGCGTGAACAGTTGCCAGTTTTCATTCAGGTGAGCGTCGATGTGGAACTGCGCGCGCTGTAACCAATAGGAATCTCTGGGGTTCGCCGGCACGGTTCCGAAAGCCGGCGCATCACTGACTTCGAAGATTTCGCGTAGATTGAGCCCTAACGAGATGTAGCTGTCGGGATTGGAGGGAAACAACGGAATGTATTTGAGACTATCCAGCGGCTGAGTCCGCAGTTTCGGATCCGCGAGAAGCGACCAGTCCTCCTGCGACCGGTCGGCCTTTATCGAGGGCCTCTCCTGCTCCAAGAGAAAATCATCCGCTGCCAGGGCTGACCGGTCGTCCCATTGAGCAAAGGCAAGAGCGGCAAGCGAAAGCAGGAGTGACCGCGCCTTGGATACGGACCGAAGACTGAGCGCTATTGAAAGACGCGAGCTGACACATCCTTGTCGGTCGATCATCTGCTTGCCATTCAGCCTTCGGCCCATAGCCACATCCTGTGTTAACTTTTCATGGGTGATCGCCGCCGTCCGCCATTGGCACGGCAGGCTGGAACCAACGTGGCTCTTCGAGATGCCTCGTCCGCGGTCTCATCAACCCTACTTTTAATCAGTGCGCGCTCGTGATCGTCGGCACTCGGGTGTTGAGCAGCCGCTGCTCCCGCATATAGCCGATGGTGCTTCCGCCGCAGCAGGGTACGGCCAGCCGGCGAAACCGGAGTCCAACGGGCTTCTGCAATGGAACTGTCGGGGAAAGCGGGGAGAACCTGTCAGCTGGGTTCATTTTTCCCCATGATAGCTGCCGAAGTATTTTACGGGTGACCAAGCCGGAAGGATCTCGGGCAGTTTTGGCGATAGCGCGCTATAGTCCTGCGCACCAAACACGACCTCTCCGTCCATGATAGTGAGCACAGAAGAGATGGATTTGATCTGATCTTCCGACACGGTGAAGTAATCCCTGTCGAGCACAACAAAGTCCGCCAGGTATCCGGGGGCGATTACGCCCATTTCGGATTCTGTATTCATGAACCACGCTGCACCATTGGTAAAAAGTTTCAGCGCCTCGGTGCGGGATAGGCGATTGTCCTCGGCAAGTATCTCGGATCCGGACACAGACTTGCCAGATACCATCCAACTTACAGCCACCCAAGGGTTGAACGTGGCCGCCCGGAAGGCGTCGGTGGTCATGGCCAGCGGCATGCCGCTATCGACGAGCATGCGCAGACGCGGGGTCTCCAACGCCTTCTCGCGACCATATGTTCTTATGAAACCATCGCCGTGCAGCGCCATTTTGGCGTCCAGGGCAATTCCGCCACCCAGCTTTTTCACCCGAGCGATGTTCTGCGGACTAATGGTCTCAGCGTGCTCGAGACTCCATTTCAGGCCATCGAGCGGGGTCGTCTCGTTCACCTTCTCCAGAGCGTCGAGAAAGGGGGAGATGTTCTCGTTGTAGCTGACGTGCATGCGAAACGGGATATGCCGCTCGACCAGCTTCAGCACATCCTGCTCGACGAAGCGCCGCATCTTCTCAGGCTCGATGATGACCGCCGGACGGTCGAAGTTCTCATGATCGTGCACTTCCCCGCTCAGAACCTCCCCGGCCCCTCGATATTCATGGCCATGTGCCAGGGTGGGGTGGAGGTTTTGCCCTGGACTTATCGCCGCCGTTTTCGTGATCGCCTCGATTTCCAGATCCACCATGTTTACCGGCCCGCCGTCGCCGAGTTGCAAGTCCACAAACGGCATGCGCACATTGAGGCGGTTGTCTCGTGCAAGCACGTCTACCCTCGCCTGGGCCTTGGGGTAGGGCCACCTGCCGCCGTTATCGACGATCGAGGTCACGCCGAACCGGTTCAGACCGTGAATGCTATAGATCAACGAACTCACTTGTTCGTCGAACGTGGGCTGCGGCACCATCCTCTCGAGGGCGAGAAACAACCAAGTATAGCCGTGGACCACACCGGTGGGATTGCCGTGGCTGTCCTTTTCGAATTCGGTGTCCGGCACCTTTGGGAACCGATCGGTACCCACGCCAAGCGCCTCCATCGCCTGCTTGTTCAAGAAGGCTTGGTTATAAGCATATTGCACGATCATGGGGCGATCGGGCACGGCGCTGCGCAATTCATCCAGCGTCGGGAAGCGGTTCTCCTCGAATTGGTAGGGTGACCAGCCTCCAATGACCTTGACCCATTGGCCCTTCGGCGTGCGTGCGGCCTGCTCGCTTAGCATGGCCAATGCGCGACGCAGCGTCGGCACACCATCCCATCGAACATTGTAGTTATAGGCCAAGTCGTTGAGGACATGTATGTGGGCATCGATGATGCCGGGGATGAGCCTGCGGCTGCGCGCATCAATCACCCTGGTCTCTGAATTTGTCAGACTGAGAATGTCCGCATCCAAGCCTACGGAATAAATGCGGCCTTCCTTGATGGCTAAAGCCGAAGCTTCGGGCTGCGCACGGTTGCCGGTAAAGATCTTTGCGTTGAAAACGATCAGATCAGCGCCGGGCTGTTCCTGCGTCGTTTGTGCCTGAACTGCAGAGAAAGAAAAACTTGTCACAAACGCGATGAATATTTTTCTGATCATTTTACCCTCGTTCGACTGATTTTTGCCAATTGCGGTCATGCGCAAGCCGGCGCTTACGGACGCGTGCGATGGACGAAGAAGTGATTGAAGCCGTTAGAAAGATTATGGAATAAATCCTATATTGGCGGTTCGTAGGCACGTTGCGAGGAGCCCTCGTAGGAGAGTCAGCCGCAGCGAAGGTGTCATCCTCCTCTTTGCCTTGGTAGTCCTCGGTCGTGTGAAGCCGTGTTGCAAAATAAGGAACGCTTTGTGGAACTTGAGGATCTAAGAATATTTGTCGAAGTTGCTGATGCCGGCGGAGTATCGTCTGCAGCGCTGCGACTGGGCATCTCCAAGTCGATGATCAGCCGGCGGATCACCAGGCTTGAGGCGGAACTCGGCGCACAGCTATTTGCAAGGACGACCCGTGGTATCGCGCTCACGGAAGCAGGTTGTACATTCAGAGATTACGCAGCACGGGTTTCTGCTGACTTGGATGTGGTGCGCGAAACGATCCTGCCCGCCGGTGAGCTTCGAGGCCGTATGCGGGTAGCCGCGCCACTCTCATTTGGCCCGACCTATTTTGCTCCCGTCCTCTCCCAGATGGCTAGCCGACACCCGCAACTACAAATCCTTTCTTCCTATACCGATCGCTTCGTAGATCTCGTCGGAGAGGGTTTTGATTGCGCAATTCGGCTGGGGCATCTGTCGGACTCGAGCCTCGTCGCAAGACGTATCGGGCCGATCTTTGGCAAGCTGGTTGCGAGTCCTGCCTACATCGAGGCTCACGGTGCCCCCGAAACACCGGACGAGATTGTGAATCACCAAGTCGTTATGCGGGACGCCGAGAAGTGGCAGTTCATGGATGGCGACGAGATTGTCACGGTGCGTCCCCAGGGACGCTTCATCGCTGATAACGCAATGTCCCTCGTAGCGGCCGCTCTGGATGGAGTGGGGGTCGCCTATCTGCCAGAACCGCTTGTCGCGGACCATATTTGTTCGGGTGCACTGGTGCCGATCATGACGGGTCATCCGATTCCGCCAGCCGGCATCTTCGTCGTGAGGCCGCCCGGCCAGTATCCCTCTCGAAAAGTGCGAACCCTCACTGAGATGCTTATCGAACGATTTGGAACTCGTTAATCGCAGCCAGAAGATGACGGAAGCTGCGATGCAGATTGCCGAGGAGAAGGTGTGGGAACATCGGTCACAACGTATTGCGATACGAGCCTTGGCCTAGAGGTATGGTTTCTTCCGGCTTTTTGAGGACGGGATGCAGGGCTCGATTCCCTGGCGAGGAGCTCTTCGGGGAACCAGGTGCTGTCGCAGCCCTTATCGGCGATGAGGCACTGCTTTGGGCAATGCGTTGAGCACGATCCTTGCGCCCTTGTGGTCGCTCATCTGGCCTTCAGAGAGCAGCATGATGATCGCCGGCCATCACCATCGCAGACGGCATGGAGCTGCGAGATCAGACCGCACATCCTTCTTTTAGAAGGCTTGCCGCGGTGCGTGGGCCTTCAGATGTGTTGCGTCGATCATGATATGCTCGGGGCTTGGGGGCCTTCGCCGGCCAAAGCGGTGAGAATCCTGTCGAACACGCCGGGTGGGCTCCAGCGAATGAAGCGGTTGTAGAGCGTCGAAGAAAAACGGAAATGCTCTAGGTCGCCGAGTGGGCAGCCGTCGTCTCTTCCAGCACATCTTCGGGAATGTCGTCGAAGGACGCGTAGTTGAGATTATAGAGCTTCGAATAGAGCTTGCCATTCTTCATCAGCTGGTGGTGGTTGCCGCTTTCGATGATTTCGCCGTTCTGCAGCACGATGATGCGATCCGCCTCGCGGATCGTCGCGAGGCGATGGGCGATGACGAGGCCGGTGCGGTTTTCGAGCAGCTTCACCAGTGCCTTCTGGATCAGCATCTCGGTATAGCTGTCGATATTGGCCGTCGCTTCGTCGAGCACGAGGATCTTCGCATCCGCCACCAGCGCGCGAGCAAAGCTTAAAAGCTGGCGCTGGCCAAGCGAGAGATTGCCGCCGCGCTCGCCGAGAACGCTGTCGTAGCCCTCCGGCAGGCGCATGATGAACTCGTGCGCGCCAACGGCCTTCGCCGCCTCGATCACCTGTTCGCGCGTCGCCTCGTGCATGTGGTAGCGAATATTCTCGAAGACCGTTCCGGTGAAGAGGAAGGGTTCCTGCAGCACCATGGCGATCTGCGCTCCGAGCGAATCCTGCGTCAGATCACGCACATCATGGCCACCGACCAGCACCTGGCCCTGCTGCACATCGTAAAAGCGATGGATCAGCGACATGCAGCTCGATTTGCCGGACCCCGTCGGCCCGACCAGCGCCACCGTCTCGCCGGGATTGACCTTGAAGCTCACATGTTTCAGCACCGGATGTTTCGGATTGTAGCCGAAGACGACGTCCTTGAATTCCACCGAGCCGTCCATGTCGCGCGACAGCGCCGTGGCACCGGGTGCATCCTTGATGTCGACAGGCACGTCAAGCACCTCGGTCAGCCGTTGGCCGGACGCCATGGCGCGCTGCATCACCGAATATTGCAGGGTCAGAGAACGGATCGGGTCGAAGAAACGCTGGATATAAAACAGGAAGGCGACGAGCACGCCGACATCGAGCGCCTGATTGAGAACGCGGGCGCCACCGACGACGATGACGAGCGCCATCGCCACGCCCGTCAGGCTGTCGACGATCGGCACCATCACCTGCGCATAACGCGCCGCCGTCAGATGCGTCTCGAGGTTGGCATGCGCCTTGTCGTCGTAGAGCGTGAAGTTGACGCCCTGCCTGTCCATGCTCTGGACGGCGCGCACGCCGTGGATCGCCTCGGCAAGCGCGCCGTTTGCGACCGAATTGGTCTCGTGCGCGGCCATGAAGGACTTGCGCGCCAACGGCAACCAGAACAGCCGGACGATGAAGAGCACCGGCAGCACCGAGAGCGTCAGCAGCCCCAACTTGAAGTCGAGATAGAGCATCACGAAGACGATGCCGAAGAGCAGCATGATGTCGCCGACGGAGAGCACCGAGGTTTCGAGGAATTCCTGCATCGAGTTGACGTCGCCCTGCAGGCGCGACATCAACCGTCCCACTTCGGTCTTGTCCATGAAGGAGAGCGAGACGCGCTGCAGATGCGAAAACATCGCCTTGCGGATATCGAAGAGCACGTCTTCCGCCACGCCGCCGACCAGCGTCTCCTGCGCGTAGCTCGCCGCATAGTTGATGAGGATGGCAATGGTGAAGGCGACGATCGACCAGATCAGCGCCGAAGGGCTGCCGCCCGGCGACATGCCGTGGTCGATGGCATAGCGGATGATCAGCGGGATGGTGAGCTGCATCATCGTGAAGGTCAAAACGGCGACGACCGACCAGAGGACCTGCCGGCGATAGGGGCTGACGAAGACCCAGATGCGCTTGACGATGTTGCCGTCGAAGGCCTTGCCGAACATCTCCTCTTCGACGCGATGTGAACCGACGACCGCCCGTGGCGGGCGGCGTCCATCCTCGCGAACGTCGGGACGCTCGGTTTCCAGTTCCTCGGCCATGTCATTCCTCCCGCGGCCAACACTTCAGGTGGCCTGCATAGTCACTACCCGTTCCCCTCTCCCCACCCAGGGGAGGAGGGGGAATATGCTTTCTGCTAGGCGCTCAAAGCCTCGTCGCCCGGCCGCACCTGAAGGTCGTAGAGCGCCTTGTAACGCCCGCCGAGCGAAAGCAGCGCCGCATGCGTGCCGCGTTCGACGATCCGGCCGTCTTCGACGAACAGGATCTGGTCGGCATGCATCAGCGAGCTCAGGCGATGGGCGACGATGATCGTTACGCGGTCTGCGGCGTAGCGGCGCATGGCGCTGCGGATGCGCTGTTCGGTGGCGGCATCGATCGCCGCCGTCGAATCGTCGAACACCATCACCGCCGGTCTCAGCATCAGCGCGCGGGCGATCGAAAGTCGCTGCCGCTGGCCGCCGGAAAGCGAAACGCCGCGCTCGCCGACGACGGTGCCGTAACCTGTGGGCAGGCCGAGCACGTAATTGTGCAGCTGGGCGCTTTCGCTGGCGCGCTCGATGCGGCCTTCCTTCGCCCATGGGTCGCCATAGGCGATGTTGTTTTCGATCGTCGTCGTGAACAGGAAGGAATCCTGCTGCACGACGGCAACCGCCCTGCGCAGCGATTGCAGCGTCGCCTTGCGGATGTCCTGGCCGTCGATCGTGATTTTGCCGCCGCTGACGTCGTAGAAGCGGGGAATGAGATGGGCGATCGTCGACTTGCCGCTGCCCGGAGGCCCGACAATGCCGATCGTCTGGCCGCGGCGGGCTTCGAAGGAGACATCCTGGAGCACGGTGCGTTTTTCGGAACTCGGATAGGCGAAGCTGACATTCTCGAAGCGCAACACGCCGCTGGTGAGGCTCAGTTCCTTCGCATCCGGCGCATCCTTGATCGCGATGTCGAGGTCGAGAAGGGCAAAGAGACGCGAGCCGCAAGTGGAGGCGCGGGCAAAGGCGTTGACCATCAGGCCGAGCTGGCGCACCGGCATCTGCAGGATGGTCATGAAGGTCAGGAAGGAAGCCAACGTGCCGACGGTGATCTCGCCCGACATCACCTTGCCGCCGCCGATCCAGAGCACCAGGCCCATCGCCGCGAAGAAGGAGAAGGTCATGGCGCTGGTATTGGTGACGCGGATGCCGACGCGCTGATGTGCAAGCGCCAATGCGCTCTTCGACGCGGCCTCGAATTTCGAAATCTCGTGTTCGTGGGCGGCAAAAGCGCGCACGACGCGGATGCCGCCGAGATTCTCCTCCATGATGCGGGTCAGCACCGAAAGCTGCTCCTGCAGGTCGAGCCAGGTGGCACGCAGCCTGAGCTGCGTCACCGAGGAGCGCCAGCCAACGAAGGGCACGAAGCTCAGCGCCAGAAGGCCGAGCACGACATCGGTCGACAGCAGCATATAGGCGCCGATGCCGATCAGGATCGACAGCAGGATCATCCGGACGAGCGCTGTCGAGAAATACATGCGCACGCCTTCGAGATCGAGCAGGCCGACGGTGATCAGGTCGCCGGAATGCACGGTGTCGTGAAAGCTGAAAGAGAGACGCTGGATTTTCTCGTAGCAGGCCAGCCGCAGCTCGTAGCCGATGTGATGGCCGACGGCTTCACTGTAATAGTTCTGCACCATGGTGAAGAGGCCGCGCAGCACACTGGCGCCGAGTAGCAGTAGCGCGGTCGTCAAAAGCGCGTCCTGTGCCGCCTGGCCCGCCGCACCGCCGCTCATCGCCATCTGCGTGTGGTCGACGGCCCGGCCGAGAAGGCGCGGGATCATCAGCTGGAAGGTGGAGGCAACAAGCGTGGCGCCGATCGCAAAGCCGGATTGCCAGGGGTGGCGGAAGGCCATCATGGTGATGCGCACCAATGTGAAGAGGCCTCGGCCCCAGCCTGCCGCAGTTGCAAGCGCCATCGAAGCCGAAGGCTTCGTCGCGCGTATTAACGCATCGCTGCTCACGGTATTTTTTCCAATAGATGTGTGGTCGGACGCTGGCCCGAAAAGACGGCAAATCCATGAAAGGGATTGATAGCACCTTCACTTTTGCCGATTCCATTTGGGGGTTCAAGTAAAGAATTCACCAGTTGGTTATTTTTACGTGAGGTCTCCTCGCATCCGGGCTGGAACAATCTGTGCGCGACCGGGTTGCAGCAGGCGAATACCAACCGCCGGAGAGACCCATGCCGCTCAAAGCTCTCGCCCTCAACGCCACGCTGAAGACCAGCGACGCCAAGGATGCGTCCTCGACCGACCGGATGATCGGTCTGATCGACAAGGCGATGTCTGCACATGGCGTTGAGACCGAAGTGCTTCGCCTTGCCGATTTCAACGTCAAGCCGGGCGTCACCTCAGACGAAGGTGCCGGCGATGACTGGCCGGATATTCGCGCCAAGGTGCTGGGTGCCGATATCCTGCTGATGGCAACGCCGATCTGGCTCGGCCAGCCGTCCAGCGTCTGCAAGCGGGCGCTGGAGCGCATGGACGCCTTTCTCGAGGAGACCGACGAAGAGGGCCGTATGGTCTCCTATGGCAGGGTCGCGGCTGTTGCCGTCGTCGGCAATGAGGACGGCGCCCATCATGTGTCGGCCGAGCTCTTCCAGGCGCTGAACGACGTCGGCTTCACCATTCCGGCGAATGCGGTCGCCTACTGGGTCGGCGAGGCAATGGGTTCCACCAATTTCGTCGATCTCGACAAGGTGCCGAAGGTCGTGACGAAAGCCGTTGACATGCTGGCGCGCAACACGGCGCATCTGGCGAGCCTGCTGAAGGCAAAACAATATCCGGGAGAGGGTAGCTAGGGTCGCTGTCGAACCGACGTTTTCAGCGATCAATTCGCAGTTCGGGTGCAAAACTCGGCCATACTTCCACGGGATACTTCAAAAATATGTTATATTTCAATAGCTTGAATTGATGGGGCAACAAAGCTCTTGCCACCTGCGCCATTTAGCGCTTTCATACACTACTAGTTTGATAGACTATGGACGAGCGTGATTGCTCCCCTAGTTCTCTTGCGGGGCTGCTGGTTCGGACCCCGGTGCCGCGGCAGGTGTTGTGAATGGCCGCATGAACCTCGTCAACGCATGAACCGCTGTTTTATGCGTTGAAACCTCAATCGACCCAGGGTGCGGATGAAGCCGCAAAGGAGTTGCGATGACGGTTCAGGGACTTTTTTCCGCGAGAGCCAATGCGGCGGCGCAGATATCAGCCGTACCACGCATTGCGATCGTCGGGCGCGGCTTTTCCGGCATGATGACGGCCATCGCGCTGATGAAGACGGTGCGCGCGCCCTTCCACCTGCAGCTGTTCGATCCGAATTCGTCGGTCAGCGGTGGGCAGGCGCTGGCCTCAGTCCGCTCCTCGACGATCCTCAACACCCGTGTGCGGGATCTCTCGGTCTCGGTCGGCGACAATGACGATTTCAACGACTGGCTCTGCAGCAACGCCGCCTTCCGCGCCGCCGTGCCGGCCGCCATTCCGGGATTCCGGCAGATCTTCGTGCCAAAGGAGATCTTCAGCGATTATGTCTATCAGCGCTTTTCGGAAGCGCTGGCCGCGCGCAGGGATATCACCGTCCAGGTCTGCAACGATCCGGTCGTGGCGATCCGCAGGAGCCACGGCAACCGCTTCCTGCTCGAAAGCGCCAATCCCGCCAATCCGCTGTTCGATACCGTGATCCTCGCCACCGGCTACGGCCTGACTGTGCCGGATGCGGGCGGTGAGGACGCTTCGCCGATCAGGGCCCAGCGCCTCGTCGCGCGGCCGCATGCAGTACTTCTTGGCAGCGGCATCCGCGTCGTCGACCAGCTGCTGCAGCTGCGCGATTCCGGTTACGCCGGCCAGGTGACGATTATTTCCCGGCGCGGCTTCCTGCCCCAGAGCCATACGCCGAATTCCGCCGATCCGGTCTTCCCGGCCGAAGCGCTGCCGCACAGCCTGCCGGAGATCGTGCGCTTCATCCGTGAAGCCTGTCGCGAGGCGGAGGAGGCGGGGCGAAGCTGGCAATCGGTGATGAACGGCCTCAGAAAACATGCCCGCTCGCTCTGGCGCTCGCTGCCGGCCCGCGACAAGCATCAGTTCAACCGGCACCTCAGGGCCATCTACGACAGCCATCGCAACCGCCTGCCGGAAGCCATGCACCTGCGGCTGAAACGTGAGCTCGCCGAAGGCCGCACGGTGCTGCGCCGCGGCCGGGCCGGCCGCCGGGGCCTGAGCGGTCTGTTCTTCACGCCGGCCGGTTCCGCTGCCGAGGAGGTCATCCATGCCGAGCGCATCATCGATTGCCGCTGTCAGGCGCCGGATCTTTCAGCGCCGCTGATGCAAAGCCTGCTTTCGGCCGGCCTCGCCATGCAGGACGAGCTCTCGCTCGGCCTGGCGGTCAATGCGCGCGGCGAGCCCTTCCTCGAGGACGGTTCGACGGTCGCAGGGCTCTTTGCCGTCGGTCCCCTCGGCCTCGGCAGCCTGCCCGATATCGATCTTGTGCCGGAGATCGTCTCGCAGGCCTATGCCGCTGCCGAGCGTGTCGGCGAGCGGTTCTACCCGCAGGTCAAGGCCGTCTGAAATTCGGACTGCTTCGGAACTATCCACCCCCTGCTGCGTTATAAAGCGCTGGTGACTCCGAGGGGCCGATGGAAGTATTGAATCGACATGACACGTCTCTTGACGAAGAGGGACGCTTTCGCCTTCTGGTCGATGCCATCACCGACTACGCCATCTATATGCTGAGCCCGGAAGGCATCATCACCAGCTGGAATACCGGCGCGCAGCGCTTCAAAGGTTACAGGCCTTCCGAAATTCTCGGCCAGCATTTTTCCCGTTTCTATTTGGAAGAGGACCGCGCCGCAGGAGTTCCGGCGCGTGCGCTCGCCACGGCTGAGAAGCACGGCCGGTTCGAGGGGGAAGGCTGGCGCCAGCGCAAGGATGGAACCTGCTTCTGGGCGCATGTGATCATCGATCCGATCCGTCGTCCCTCCGGCGAACTCATCGGCTATGCCAAGATCACCCGCGACCTGACCGAACGCAGGGCGGCCGAACAGGCGATCCGCCAGAGCGAGGAGCAGTTTCGCAGGCTGGTCCAGGGCGTCTCGGACTATGCGATCTACATGCTCGATCCCGACGGCAATGTCAGCAGTTGGAATTTCGGCGCCGAGCGGATCAAGGGCTATCGACCGCAAGAAATCATTGGTCGGCATTTCTCGACTTTCTATACGCCCGAGGACCGCGAAGCCGGCGTGCCGCAGACCGCGCTCCGGCTTGCCCGCGCCGAGGGTCGGTTCGAGCGGGAAGGCTGGCGCGTCCGCAAGGACGGCAGCCGTTTTTGGGCCAGCGTCGTCATCGACGTCATCCGCGACGACGAAGGCGATGTGCTCGGTTTTGCGAAGATCACCCGCGATATCACCGAGAAGATGGAGACCCAGCGGGCACTGGAACAGGCTCGAGAAGAGCTTTTCCAGTCGCAGAAGATGGAGGCAATCGGTCAATTGACCGGCGGTATTGCCCATGATTTCAACAATCTGCTGATGGCTGTCCTCGGCAGTCTCGAAATCCTGAAGAAACGCATGCCGAGAGATCTCTCTCTGACATCGCTGGTCGACAATGCCATGCAGGGCGCTCAGCGTGGTGCTGCGCTGACGCAGCGCATGCTTGCCTTTTCCCGCCGGCAGGAACTGCACATGGAGCCGATCGACGTCTCCGGCCTGGTGCGCGGCATGATGGATATGCTCAGCCGTTCGCTCGGCCCGCTCACCGTGATCGAGACCTCCTTCCCCGTCAGGCTGCCAACGATCCTGACCGATCCGAACCAGCTGGAGATGGCGATCTTGAACCTCGTCGTCAACGCCCGCGATGCCATGCCGTCCGGCGGCCGGATCGTGCTTCGCGCCTCCGAGGAATCGCTGCCGTCAGGCGAGGGTCCGCTGTCGCCCGGCCGCTATGTCCGTATCGCGGTGATCGACCAAGGTGAGGGCATGGATGCAAAGACGCTGGAACAGGCAATCACCCCATTCTTCACCACCAAGGGTGTCGGCAAGGGCACCGGCCTCGGTCTTTCCATGGTGCAGGGCCTTGCGTCCCAGTCCGGCGGCCGGCTCGTGATGAAGAGCAGCCTCGGCGAAGGTACGACGGCCGAATTATGGTTCCCGGTCGCAACGGTCGAACAGGGGACCGAGGCCGCTGCCGACCGTCCGCAACAGGAGGAATATGCGTCGCGCCGGCTGCGCATCGTCGCCGTTGATGACGACGGTCTGGTCCTGATGAATACGACGCTGATGCTCGAAGATCTCGGCCATACCGTATTCGAGGCGATGGGAGGTCCCGAGGCGCTCGACATCCTGCGCAAGCAGCAGGTCGACCTGGTGATTTGCGACCATGCCATGCCGCGCATGACGGGCGCGCAGCTTGCCGAGGCGATCCGCAGCGAATGGCCCGACATGCCGATCATCCTCGCAACCGGCTACGCCGAGATCCCTGAAGGAGCCGGCATCGTCGACCTGCCCCGTCTCGGCAAGCCCTTCTCGCAGGCGCAGCTCGCCGAGGCGATCAGCCGGATTGCTTCATAGGGGCGATCCGCTCCCTCTGTCGCCGCGAAGAATGAACACCAGCAATACAAGCACCATCGCCGCCAGCCCGTACCAGGTGATCGCGTAGACGAGATGGTTGTTGGGGAAATCGATGATCGTGAGGCCGCCGACGGGCAGGCCGCCCGGATTGGCGGTGGCATCGGCGTCGATGAAATAGGGCGCGATCGCAGCGACGCCGCGCTTTTCAGCGATCGCTGCGACATCGCGCGAATACCAGCGGTCGGCCGCGACGTCATTGGATTGCAGCAGCGATCCCTTCGGCTCCGTCATCCGCATCAGCCCGGTGATCTCGACCGGGCCAGACAGTTCGCCTTCGCGGCGCGAGGCCGGGTCGCGCCTCTCGGTCGGCACGAAGCCGCGATTGATGAGGATTGATGTACCGTCGGCAAGCGTCAGCGGCGCCATCACCCAGTAACCCGGACCGAGCGCGGTTGCGGCATAGACCAGCGTTTCCTTGTCGTTCGCCAGCGTCCCCACTGCGCTCACCCGCCGATATTCGTCATCGGTGGCGTTGACCTTGCTCCAGTCGGCGCGTGCCGGAGCCGGCACGGGTGGCGCATGCACACGCTGGTTGACGCGGGCGATGAGATCGCGTTTCCAGGCCAGGCGCTCAACCTGCCAGGTGCCGAGGGCTGCGAGTGCTGCGGCAAGCAGTATCAGGCAGGCGGCGAAGATCGCGCGTTTGACCTGATAGTGCCGCCTTTGCGATTGTTCCGAGTAAGCCTCGCTCATGCCTGATTCGCTGTTGGGCTGACCCGCTGTTGGGCTGAACCGCTGCGGGCGGCGCTGCCGCCGCCCCTTCGTTCCAATCACGGCATGTTCTTCATCATCTCGGGGCTCATTGGCATCATGTTGGTGTTGAGATGATGCATGACCCAGAGCGACCCGGAGAGCGCGATGGCGACGATGATGAGGGTGAAGATCAGTGCCATGATCGTCCAGCCGCCCTCGCTCCTGGTGTTCATATGCAGGAAGAAGACCATGTGGACGACGATCTGGATCGCGCCAAGGCCCATCACCAGCACCGCCGTCACCGCCGGGCTTTCGAAGACGCCTGACATGACCAGCCAGAAGGGAATGGCGGTGAGGATGACGGAGAGCGCAAAGCCCGTCATGTAGCTGCGGAACGTACCATGGCCGGCCTGATGGCCGTGGCTGTGGCCGTGATGAGCCTCGTGGGCGTCCTCATGTGCAGGTGCTTGCGAACTCATCCGAGAACTCCCAACAGGTAGACGAAGGAAAAGACGCCGATCCAGACGACGTCGAGGAAGTGCCAGAACATCGATAGGCACATCAGGCGGCGGCGGTTGGCCTCGATCAGCCCGTGCATCGACACCTGTACCATCAGCGTGATCAGCCAGATGATGCCGAAGGTGACGTGCAGCCCGTGGGTGCCGACCAGGGTGAAGAAGGAGGAGAGGAAGGCGCTGCGCGTCGGCCCGGCTCCCTCATGGATCAGGTGGATGAACTCGTAGAGTTCCAGCCCGATGAAAGCCGCGCCGAACAGGCCGGTCACAGCAAGCCAGAACAGCGTTTCCGCCTTTGCGTTCCGCTCCATCTGCAGCATGGCGAAGCCGTAGGTGATCGAGGAGAACAGCAGCATCGAGGTGTTGAGGGCAACGATCGGCAGATCGAAGAGATCGGCCGGCGACGGACCGGCGGCATAGTTGCGGCCGAGCACCCCGTGTGTTGCAAACAGCACCGCAAAGATCAGGCAGTCGCTCATCAGGTAGAGCCAGAAGCCGAGATTGGTGCTGTTTTCCGGATGATGGTCTTCCGTCAGGTAGAATTCAGGCTTTTCGGCCGTGTCGATAATCTGATCGCTCATGGTCATCACACCTGCTCGGCAAGCAGCGCAGTTCGCTTGCCTTCCGTTTCGGTCACCTCTTCGGCGGGGATGTAGAAGTCGCGTCTGTAGTTGAAGGTATGGCCGATCGCCACAGCGAGCATGGCGACGAAGGAGACGACCACCAGCCACCACATATACCAGATCAGGCCGAAGGCGAGTGCAACGCTGATAGCAGACAGGATCGCGCCGGTGCCGGTGTTCTTCGGCATGTGGATCGGCCGGAAGCCTTCCAGCGGACGCGCATAACCGCGGTTCTTCATGTCGTACCAGCCGTCATGATCGTGCACGACAGGCGTCAGGGCGAAGTTGTATTCCGGCGGTGGCGAAGAGGTCGACCATTCCAGCGTGCGGCCGTCCCAGGGATCGCCGCTGTCGTCGCGCAATTCCTCGCGCTTCATGAAGCTGACGACGATCTGGATCAGGAAGGCGGCAATGCCAAGCGCGATCAGGCCGACGCCGAAGGCGGCGATGATGAACCAGATCTGTATCGACGGGTCCTCGAACTGGCTCATGCGGCGGGTGACGCCCATCAGGCCAAGGACATAGAGTGGCATGAAGGCGAACCAGAAGCCGATCTGCCAGAACCAGAAGCTCATCTTGCCCCAGAAGGGATCGAGCTTGAAGCCGAAGGCCTTCGGGAACCAGTAGTTCACGCCGGCGAACATGCCGAAGAGAACGCCGCCGATGATGACGTTGTGGAAGTGTGCGATCAGGAACAGCGAATTGTGCAGTACGAAGTCGGCCGGCGGCACGGCCAGCATGACACCCGTCATGCCGCCGATGACGAAGGTCACCATGAATCCGACCGTCCACAGCATCGGCACCTCGTAGCGGATGCGGCCGCGATACATGGTGAAGAGCCAGTTGAACATCTTCGCCCCCGTCGGGATCGAAATGATCATCGTGGTGATGCCGAAGAAGGAATTGACGCTGGCGCCCGAGCCCATCGTGAAGAAGTGGTGCAGCCAGACGATGTAGGACAGGATCATGATCACGCAGGTCGCGTAGACCATCGAGGCGTAGCCGAAGAGGCGCTTGCCGGAGAAGGTGGCGACGACTTCCGAGAAGATGCCGAAGGCCGGCAGCACGAGGATGTAGACCTCCGGATGACCCCAGATCCAGATGAGGTTGATGTACATCATCGGATTGCCGCCGAGGTCGTTGGTGAAGAAGTTCGTGCCGGCGTAGCGGTCGAGCGACAGCAGCGCGAGCGTTGCCGTCAGGATCGGGAAGGAGGCAACGATCAGCACGTTGGTGCAGAGTGCCGTCCAGGTGAAGACCGGCATCTTCATGAAGGTCATGCCCGGAGCACGCATCTTGACGATGGTGGCGATCAGGTTGATGCCCGAAAGCGTCGTTCCCACACCGGCTACCTGCAGGCCCCAGATATAATAATCGACGCCGACGCCCGGACTGTAGGCTGCGCCCGACAGCGGCGGGTAGGCGAGCCAGCCGGTCTGGGCGAATTCGCCGATGAACAGCGACAGCATGATGATGATCGCGCCGGCGGTGGTCATCCAGAACGAGAAGTTGTTGAGGAAGGGGAAGGAAACGTCGCGGGCGCCGATCTGCAGCGGCACCACGAAGTTCATCAGCCCGGTAACGAAGGGCATCGCCACGAAGAAGATCATGATGACGCCGTGGGCGGTGAAGACCTGGTCGTAATGGTGCGGCGGCAGATAGCCCTCTGAGCCGTTGAAGGCGATCGCCTGCTGGACGCGCATCAGGATCGCGTCGGAGAAGCCGCGCAACAGCATAATGACGGCGAGGATCACATACATGATGCCGATCTTCTTGTGATCGACGCTGCAGATCCAGTCCCGCCAGAGCGGACCCCAGAACTTGAAATAGGTGATGATGCCGAGCACCGCGATGGCGCCGATGACGACGCCGATGAAGGTCACGACCAGGATCGGCTCGTGATAGGGGATGGCATCGAGGGTCAACCGGCCGAAGACGAACTTCAGGAGGTCAGGATTGGAAAACATGGAACAACCCGTTCATTATGTCTTGCGACGCAAAGCGCCAGGTTAATTGTTGTTGTTGAGCTGCGCCGGCGCCGGATCGGCGCCATTGCTCATGCCGGGCATGGAATGACCCTCATGCTGCATGTCCATTCCGGGCATGCCGGGCATGCCGGGCATGTCGTGCTGCATGCTGTTGCCGTCGGTCCGCTCGGCGGGCTCGCTTCGCGCCGGTGCCCCCGTCGCCGGCACGGTGGCGGCGGGCGCCACGATGCCTTCGTCGGCATGACGGTCGTCATATTGCAGCTTCTCGCGGTTCTCCGCACTTTCCTTGCCGCCGCCGCCCATCATGTCGATGTGCATCATCTCGTTCATGCACATCTTGCCTGGCGTGGCGCACATGTTGAGGATGGCGTTGTAAAGGTCGGCATCGGCGCCGGCATAATAACGCACCGGTTCCTTCTCGCTCGGCTTCTCGAGCTTCAGATAGGCGTCGCGGTTGAGCATCGTGCCCTGCTGCTTGACCTGCGCCACCCAGGCGTCAAACCCGTCTTGAGTAAGGCCGTGGAACTTGAAGCGCATGTGCGAGAAGCCTGCGCCGCTGTAATTGGCGGAGAAGCCCTCATATTCGCCTTCCCGGTTGATGACGGCG
Source organism: Rhizobium ruizarguesonis (assembly GCF_012349115.1). Lineage (GTDB taxonomy): Bacteria > Pseudomonadota > Alphaproteobacteria > Rhizobiales > Rhizobiaceae > Rhizobium > Rhizobium ruizarguesonis. The sequence continues at coordinate 92,365 of NZ_PQIG01000024.1, read as the reverse complement.
TGCAGCTTCGTCTCCATGCCCGGCATGGCGTAGATCTGGCCGGCAAGGGCAGGGATGTAGAAGGAGTTCATCACCGAGGAGGCGGTGATCTTGAAATTGATCGGCCTGTCCACAGGGGCAGCGAGTTCGTTGACGGTGGCAATGCCGAGCTCGGGATAGAAGAACAACCATTTCCAGTCGAGCGCCACGACCTCGACGTTCAACGGCTTGGTATCGGCCGGGATGGCGCGCTGCGCATCGAGGCGGTCGAGCGGGCGGTAGGGATCGAGCTTATGGGTGGAAATCCAGGTCACGGCGCCAAGCGCGATGATGATTGCCAGTGGTGCTGCCCAGATCACGATTTCGAGACGGGTCGAATGGTGCCATTCCGGCGCGTAGGTTGCCGCCGTATTGGAGCGGCGATAGCGCCAGGCGAAGAACAGCGTCAGGAAGATCACCGGTATGATGATCAACAGCATCAGCACCGTCGAGATGACGATGAGATCGCGCTGTTGCATGGCGATGTCGCCGGAGGGCGCCATGACCACCATGTTGCATCCTGCCAGGAAAAGCAGCGGCAAGACGGATAGAAGGCGGGAAAACTTCGCGAGTTTTGGCACGTCTCTAAGCTCTTGTTGTTTCGTTTGTTCGCGACTAACGCACTGGACCCGATAGCGACATGAGGTGTTTGGTCGCAGTGCAGCAATCATGCCGCACTGCGGCAAGAATCATGTTGCACTACAGCTTTGAAATCCTGATGAAATCAAGAAGGATTCTTCCGCCAGCGCATGTTTCCAATCAATATATCCGCCAGAACCGAGCAGGCCAGCATCCCATCGGAAAATCGCGCTCCGGATCACGCTGTTTTTTCCGCCCACGCCTCATTTTGAGCCGCCATGATGAACTATTTACGTCTTACGGACTTGATAAGCCTGCAGGTTTGATCAAGATCAGGCTGAGGCGCCTTGCCGAAAGCGCTTCAACGAGGGAGGCGTTTATGGCTACAACATCGCATTACGGACCGTCATCGTCGTCGCTGGAACGCGACGCGCGGCGCATTCACGACGACAAGCCGGTTTCGCCGGGCAGCATCGCCATCGGCGTGGTGATCGGCCGCATGTCGGAATTCTTCGATTTCTTCGTCTACGGCCTCGCCTCGGTCCTGGTCTTTCCACAGCTGATCTTCCCCTTCGCGCCGGACAGGCTGACGGGAACGCTCTATTCCTTCGCGATCTTCTCGCTGGCCTTCCTGGCCCGCCCGGTCGGCTCCGTCGTCTTCATGACGATCGACCGGCTGTATGGCCGCGGCACCAAGCTGACGATTGCGCTCTTCCTGCTCGGTGGCTCCACGGCCTCGATCGCCTTCCTTCCGGGTTTCGACGAGATCGGCGTCTGGTCGATCGCGTTGCTGGCGCTCTTCCGTCTCGGCCAGGGCTTTGCGCTCGGCGGCGCCTGGGACGGCCTTGCCTCGCTGCTTGCGCTCAATGCGCCGGCCAAGCACCGCGGCTGGTATGCGATGATCCCGCAGCTCGGCGCGCCGATCGGCTTTGCGCTGGCGAGTACCCTGTTCGGCTATTTCGTCGCCAATCTTTCCAGTGAGGATTTCCTCTCCTGGGGCTGGCGTTATCCCTTCTTCGTCGCCTTCGCGATCAATGTCGTGGCGCTGTTTGCGCGTTTGCGCCTGGTCATGACCAAGGAATTCGGCACGCTGCTGGAACAGCACGAGCTGGAAGCCGCCCCCATCCTAGACGTGCTGCGCGTTCATGGCCGTGACATCCTGATCGGCGCCTTCGTGCCGCTGGCAAGTTTTGCCATGTTCCACCTCGTCACCATTTTCCCGCTCGGCTGGATGAGCCTTTACGGCAACCAGCCGATCGGCGCCTTCATGGTGGTGCAGGTGATCGGCGCCGCGGTCGGCATCCTCACCATCATCGCGTCGGGCTTGATTGCCGACCGTATCGGCCGGCGCGCCCAGCTTGCCATCTGCGCCGTCATCATCGCTGTCTTCAGCTTTATCGGGCCGAGCCTGATCGCATCCGGCAACAGCGGCCATGACGCTTTCGTCATCATCGGCTTCGGCGTGCTCGGCCTTTCCTTCGGCCAGGCGACGGGCTCGATCTCGTCGCGCTTCGGTCGCGGTTACCGCTATACGGGTGCCGCCTTCACTTCGGACCTCGCCTGGCTGATCGGCGCGGGTTTTGCGCCGCTGGTGGCGCTCAGCCTTTCCAGCCGCTTCGGCCTGACCTTCGTCGGCTACTACCTGCTGTCCGGCGCAGTCTGCACGCTTGCGGCCCTCGCCTTCAGCAGGGCGCTGGAACAGCGCGAATAGGCGGGCTTGAACGCACCGGCCTGCATGGGAAACCATGCAGGCTGTCGTTTTCGGGCAGCGCAATTCCAATGAGAATGCATGGCAATCTATAATTAAATCCTTGTCGGCCTGAACGAGGATATGCCATGACCGCGGAAACCATCGATCATTCGACCCTTTCCCGCCTTGTCGAAGCAGGAGCGGTCGAGGCGGCTCATGTCGTCGGCAAGACCGGTGGCTGGTCCGTCGTCATCCGCTACGGCAAGGCCGAGCGCCCGCTCGCCGCCCAACGCAGCCGGCAGGTGCGCGTGTTCAAGCGCATCGATACCTTGGTGTCTTATCTCAGGGATGTCGGCATCTCTAAGTTCGATGTCGATGCAGTCGATTATGCTCCGGGGACGGCATCGCGGCCGGATCGGGCCGCAGCTCTGCGTCGTACCCATGAGGCGGCGGAATACGACACGTGGTTCCGCGAACAGGTCGAGGAAGCGATCCGGGATGCCGATGATCCCAATACCGTCTGGATTCCTCACGAGGTCGTTGAGGAGGAGATGGCGCGTCAACGGGCAGAGCTCCTGGCGCGGCTTAAGGGCGAGGCCAAATAAAGCTCGTCTGGCGTGCGAAAGCTGAATCAGATCGCAAGAAAGCAATTCAGTTTATCACCGACCAGAACGTCGGCGCCGCAATAAGCCAGCTTGATGAGATCGAGCGTCAGACCGATTTGCTCATCGATCAGCCGGAGATCGACCGGCCCGGACGAATTGATGGAACGCGCGAACTGATCATTTCACGCACATCCTTTATCGTGATCTATCGGGTTCGCCAAAAAATCAAACAGGTGGAAATTTTGCGTCTCGTCCGCGGCGCACAGAAATGGCCGCCGAAATCCTGAAGCGAAATCCTACTGCGCCATCTGCGGCTGCTTGGCCGCCCGCGCAGCGGTCAGCTCCGCGGTGGTGTGGTTGAGGCGGTCGGCCAGCACCCGCATGATTTCCACGGCCATTTCAGGGAAATCGCTGAGCAGCTTCAGGAAGTGCTCCTTGCTGATGCGCAGCACCTCAAGCGGCGAGGTGGCGCGTACCGTTGCCGTGCGCGAGACATCGCAGAGGATGGCGATTTCGCCGACGATGGAATTGGGTTCGACGTCGGCGACCTTGATCTCGCCAGCCGGCGAGGAGACGACGATATCGGCGGTACCTGAGAGGATGACGTAGGCGGCATCACCGACATCGCCCTGAAGGAAGAGATTTTGCCCGGCTTTGTAGGTCATGCGATCTGAGGTAAAGGCCAAAAGCTTGAGCTTTGCTGGCGCGATTCTTGAAAAGATCGGCACCCTTCGCAGCATTTCGACTTCGTCTCTCAACAGCATGAGCGTTTCAATCCCCTGACGCAGGGTCCGCAGGACCAGGCATCTTCAAACTCCGAGGTGTTCCCCATCGGGAACACCCACCATCGCCGCCCCTATAGAATATTACGATAACAGTTCCTTGAACATCCCGTTTTTCTCGGAAAGTTCCGGATAGTTTCCGGCTTCCGCCAATCCGCCGCGGTCAAAGAGCAGGATCCGGTCGAACATTTCGGCCAGCCGGGCATTGGAGAGCACCCAGATGATCGCCGGCCGATGGCCTTCTTCATGCAGGCCTTCGATGATGTTGCGGGTGATCTGATCCTGAACGCGCTGGTCGAGCGCCGACAGCGGCCGGTTGAAGATGAAATAGTCCGAGCGCTTCAAAAGCGCGCGGGCCAGGTTCAGCTTCTGCCGCTGCACCATGGTCAGCCGCTTGCCGCCGGAGCCGACGTCGAATTCGAGGCCGATCGACAGCACGTCGTCATAAAGGTCGAGCGCATCGAAGAGTTCGCCCATGATGCCGCGGATGCGGTCGGAGGCGTCGGCCTGCTGATAGGCGATACGGCCGAAGAGCACATTGTCCATCAGGCTTGCCGACGGGGTGAAACGCTCGGCGTCGTAACGCTCGATCAGCTCGGCGAGATCGGCCGGAATATGTTCGTGGAACTGCTTGCGGGCGTTGACGATCTTCTCCATGAGTTCGTTTGTCAGCAAGCCGAAGCGATGGCGCGGCTCGATATAGGCAAAGCTCAGTCGGATGATGGCCGAACGTTCCTCTGGCGTGGCGTCCTCGAAGCGGCGGCTTTGCAGCTTCTGCAGCAGCGCCTGGTAGGTCGGGATGTCGTCGGCCGTCATGAAGGTCAGCTGCTGGAAGAAAGGATGGTCCGGCGGCAGGTCGTGGAAGAGTTCCACGGCGTTCTCGGCGATCTCGAGGCCCATGTCGTAGAGATCGGTGCTGAGGCCGGTCTCACGGAAGAGCTGCTGGAAATAGGGATGCGCGGCAAGCCTGCGATTGGTCATCAAAGGCCGCTTCATCGTGCCGAAGAGCAGGTTCTCGCCGACCGTCGCCTGGGCATTGTAGGCGTCGAAATCGAAAGGCACGACGATCGTGTCGAGCCCCTCGTCGCGCAGCCGGTCCCTGAGCGAGGCGCGTAGCGCGACGACATGGTCGCCGAGCGCCACATGCACGTCGGTGTTGACGGTCGAGCGCAGCGCCAGATCGAGGATGTCCTGCGAGATCAGGACGGCGTCGAGCACCGGGCGGATCGCTTTCAGAATGTCCTCGGGGCCGCTGGCGCCGGCGGCCTTGTAGTCCACCCAGTCGCTGTTCAAGTCGAGCGTCGGATTGCCGGCTTTCTCCGCCTCGGCGGAATGCCATTTATACTCCAGCGCTTCCCGCTCGTCGTAAACCGGATCGGTCATCGGCGCATGTTTCAGGCCGTAGAGCAGATTGCTGGCGAGCGTGCCGTGGAAGAAGAAGGTGTCGGACGAGGCATAGGAGATCCGCCGGCCGGTGATCGATTCCGGCATGTCGAGGAGATCGCGGCCGTCGATGGTGATGCGGCCGGAGTCCGGCCAGACCATGCGGCCGAGCGCTTCGGCGAAGGCTTCCGCGCCGCTGCCGTTCGGCCCGACGATCGCCACCGTCTCGTTCGGCTTGATCTCGACGGAGACGTGGTCGACGAGGCGGGCGCCGCTGTCGTCGGAGAGCGACAGGTTGGTGACGACGAAGGCGCCCGTCAGCGCGCCGACCGGGGCGGTTGCCAGTTCCTGGATGCGGCTGTCGATCAGCGGCTCGACATTGAACTGCTCATAGACCTGCTGGTACTTCACCTGCACGTCCTGGCGCATCTGGTCCCAGTCGATCAGTTCCTTCAGCGGACCCGGCAGATCTTTATAGGCTGATATGACGGCGACGAGCTGGCCGATGTCGAGCCGGCCCTGCAGCGCCAGGTAGCCGCCGATCGCGTAAAACAGGAAAGGCGTGACCTGGGCGAGGAAGTTGTTGATGAACTTCACCAGGAACTTCCACTGGTAAAGGTCGTAGCGGATCGAGAAGATCCGGCCGAGCCGCGAGGCGATGTCGGCGCGTTCGAGGTTCGATGTATCGTTGCCGTGGATCGTGCCGATGCCGTCGACGATTTCGCCGACGCGGCCGGAGAGCTCGCGCGCCGTCAGCTGCCGCTGGCGGCCGAGATCCAGCAGGCGCTTGCGCATGCGGGGAATGACGATTGCCTGCACGCCGACGATGCCGGCGGCGATCATGCCGAGCCAGAAATTCTGCACGATGATGAAGGCGAGCGCCGTGATCGCCTGGCCGCCGAGAAGGGCAGGAGAGACGAAGGCATCACCGGTGAAGCCGCCCATCGGCTCCACCTCGTCCTTGATCATGGTGGCGATTTCGGCCGATTTTACCCGCTTGAAATGGATGGGCGGAAAGCGCAGCACCCGGTCGATGAGCTCGAAGCGGATCCGGCGCAGCATGCGTTCGCCGAGCCGGCCCTTATAGGTGTTGATATAGAACTTGAAGAGGCCGTTCAGCACCACCAGCGCCAGAAACACCAGGCTGAGGGCCATCAACATCTGGAAGCGGTTGAGCTGCAACCCTTGAAAGAATTCGACATGTCCGATCAGCGGAATGTCGTAGGCAATATGCATGAAGGTCTGCCTTGCGCCCGGACCTTCGAAGCCGTCTCCCTGGATCGGTCCGTTGACGATCTGCTTCGGCAGGTCGAAGGACAGGAAATAGGGCACCATAGAGGCGGCGACGACAGCCAGAATCCACAGCTGCTGCAGCCGCGTGTTCTTCCAGATGTAGCGGGCGAGGCTTTTTTCCATGGCTAACCGTCAGCTTGCTGGGACATTCCGGGGGCGCGAGCCGGGCGCCGGGACGGGGAGGAATTCTGAGATTAGGATCATGCAGCTGGACCGCCGATATCGCAATGAAAACAAGGCGAAGCGACCGGCTGCAAAGGTGCCGATTCTCGCCGGAACATTGCTTATACCACAGGAATTTTGGATTAGGCGAGGGATTCGGCAATCATGGAGCGAATGATGAGGGCGGTTTTCTCCGCCCCGTCGAGGTCGAGCAGGACCGATCCCCTTGGCTGTACGGTGAGCGCCTTTTCGACGGCCTCTTTCACATGGCCCGGCGTCAGTCCGTATTCCGGCAGAATATCGGCAAGGCCGAGCGCCTGCAGCCGTTCGGCGCGCACCGTCTGCTCGGTCTCGCCGCCGGCGACGAAGGGGACGAGGATCGCCCGGCACGCGGTGCGCAGGAGATCGCCGACCGTGTTGTAGCCTGCTTGCGAAATCGAGACCTTGGCGCCACGCAGCAGCGAGGGAAAATCCTTGCGGAAACGCACCAGCGTCACATTCGGGGCCGCGTCCTCAGACAGTGCGGCGAAATCTGCCTCCGGCAGGTTCGGGCCGGCGACCAGCAGCCAGCGAAGATCGGCGGGCAACAGCGCTGCCGCCTCTTTGGCCGCGCCGATCAGCGCAGCACCGACCGCACCGCCGCCCGCCGATGCGATGATGTCGAATGTCTCGGTCGGTTCCGGCGCCGGCGGGGCTGCGACGAGGCCGGTATAAAGCAGCCTGTCGGCGATCTCTGATGTCAGCGGGAAGGTGTCCTCAAGCCTGACGAAATCGGGATCGCCGTGGACGAGCACGGCATCGAAATGGTCCTTGACCAGCGTGACCGTCTCCGCGTCGCGGCCGGCCTTGCGGTTTTCCTGCAGGATGTCGCGCACCGAGCTCAAGAGTTTCGGCCGCGGTTCGGCCTTTTCGATCGCCGCGAGCAGGGGCAGGAGTTCGAAGCGCATCTGTCGCCGGCCGAAGGGGAAGGCCTCGATGATGACGACATTAGGCCTTGCGGCATGAAAGGCATCGAGCAGCAGCTGGCGGCGGGCATGGAGGAAATCCTCGCCGGCTGGCCGGCCATCGGCATCGGCGAGGCCGGAGAAACCGGCATTGCTGGCGACGACTGCTGGCAAGGCCACGGTCTTTATGCCTTCGCCCGGAAAGCCCGGCACCGGCAGGCCGCCGGTCACGACAGTCACGTCAAAACCGTCTTTCACCAATGCATTGGCGATGCGGCTGGCGCGGGCTATGTGGCCGATGCCGAGCAGATGCTGGACATAGAAGAAAATACGCGGTGTCGTCATGACGCCTTCTGCCATTCGGCCTCGAACAGGCCGGTGAGCTGTCGGATGCTGGAGTGATAGTCGAAATGTTCGCGCACCTGGCTTTCGGCGGCGTCGCCGAGGCGCTTGCGCAGTGCCGGGTCGCGGATCGCCGCCTCCAGCGCCCTGGCCAGCAGCGCCGGATCCTCCGGCGGCACGACGAGGCCGTTTTCACCGTTCTTCAGGAGCTCCGGCACGCCGGATACTTCCGTCGAGACGCAGACGAGCCGCTGGCTCGAGGCTTCGACCAGCACGTTCGGCAGGCCGTCGCGGTCGCCGTTGGCGGCGATCCGGCAGGCCAGCGCGAAGAGGTCGGCGCGGCGGTAATGATCGAGCACGTCTTCCTGCGCCATCGCACCCTTCCAGACGATGCGGCCGGAGATACCGAGTTCGCTGGCGAGCGCCTTCAGCTTCGCAAGCTCCTCGCCGCCGCCGATATGGTCCATGCGCCAGTGAAGGTTGGCAGGCAGCAGCGCCAGCGCGCGCAGCAGCACGTCGTAACCCTTCTTCTCGACGGCGCGGCCAACGCTGAGGATGAAGGCCGGATCGTCGGGGTCGCTGCCGGTTCGGTTCGAACGCTCGCCGGCAAAATGGCCGAAACGGGCGAGATCGAGACCGTGATAACTCAGATGCACCGCATCCTTTCGGTCGGTCAACGCCCGCATGTGTTCGTAGCCCGTCCTGGTGCAGGTGACCGCCCAGCGGGCGCTGCCGAGTTTTTCCTGCAGCTCCCAGTCGGGCGACGTCCAGATGTCCTTGGCGTGCGCCGAACAGGTCCAGGGCGTGCCGGTCAGGATGCTCGCATATTCCGTCACCGAGGCCGGCGTGTGGATGAAATGGGCATGCAGCCATTCGCCCTCGTCCGGCCATTCGCGCCCAAGCACCAGCGCCTGGCCGAGACGGCGGAAGCGGTTGCGGGAGATGTCGCGCTTGAGGTCGGCGAGGAAGCGTTTCATCAGCGCCTTGAAGCGGGGTCTGGAGAAGCCGGCGATGAGGCCCTTCAGCACGCGAATCGGCTCCTCGTGCAGATATTCCGGCAGATAGACGACCCGCGCCCGGATCTCGTCATGCACGGGATGGCGCTTCTTGTCGGTCGGCCGGCGCATCGAAATCAGCGTCAGGTCGAAGCCGGCCTTTTCGAGGCCGAGCAGCTCCTGGGCGATGAAGGTTTCCGAAAGGCGGGGATAGCCTTTCAGCACGACGAGGATCTTGCGGCGTGGCGGCAACGCTTTGCCCTATTCCGCGCCGACGAGGGAAAGGTGGCTGCCGCGGCCGTCGATCCACCGGCCGACGGTCTGCGAGATATGGTCCAACCCTTCGAGACGCATATTGCCGCCGCTCTTTGACGGTGGCTGGCGGGAAGGCAGACGCTTCAGCGCCTCGGCCATGATTGTCGGGTCGACGGACTGTTCCGGCAGCAGCATGTCGACGAGGCCGAGCTCGCTTGCCCGCTGGGCGCGCAGCAGCTGTTCCTCGCGTGGCTTGACACGCGGCACGATGAGCGCCGGTTTGTCGAAGGAGAGGATCTCGCAATAGGTGTTGTAGCCGCCCATGGCGACAACGCCGGTGGCGCTGTCGATCAGCTCTTCCATGTGATTGTCGAACTCGATCACCTCGATATAGGGAATGGCTTCTCCCTTCTGCACCAGCTTGGCGCGCTCGGCGGCCGGCATATAGGGCCCGAGCACCACGAGCGCCTTCTGCGTCAGCGTCGGGTCGGCCTCGTAGGCGTTCATGACGTCGTGGACGAGATCGGAGCCGTCACCGCCGCCGCCTGTCGTGACGAGGATGTAATTGTCCTTGCGGGCGTTGATCGAGGTCTTGCCCCTGGAGACGCTGCGCTGCAGGAAGCCGACGAAATCCATCTTCCGGCGCAGGCTGGCCGGCACGTCGAGGCCGATCAGCGGATCGTAGAAATCCGGCGGACCATAGACCCAGACGCTATCGTAATATTGGTCGATCTTCTGCATGATGCTGTTCTTCTTCCACTCGGCCTCGAGCAGATGCGGCGCATCCATGATCTCGCGAAGCCCCAGCACCAGAACGGTGCCGCGGGCCTTGAGATAGGCGAGCGTATCCTCGACTTCGCCCTTCAGGCCCATCGGTTCCTTGTCGACGATGAAGATATCGGGCTGGAAGGTCTCGGCCGTGTGGCGAATGCTCGATTCGCGCATCTTCAGCGTCTCGTGCAGGTCGATATGGCTGGCAAGCGACGTATATTCGCCGTTGCGCAGCTTGATGACGCTCGGGATCTTCACGAAGTCGACGCGGGCGCGGTAGTCGAAGGCGCCGGCGATCGTGGCACCCGAAATGATCAGAATGTTGAGGCCGCGATAATCCTCGACCAGCGCATGGGCGATGGCGCGACAGCGGCGCAGATGGCCGAGACCGAAAGTGTCGTGGCTGTACATGAGGATGCGCGCATCTTCGAGACGTCTGGACATGGGCATCCCTTCTGGGGTGAGCAACATACTTAGTACCCCCACCGTCCGGAGGCCAAGGGGTGGGAGCGGTGCCGTGAGGGGCCGCCGCGTTTCCTGCTATTTGTAGGGATCTGCCGCATCACGCAAGCCGTCTCCCAGAAAGTTGAACGCCAAAATGACAAGAACAACAGGAATGATCGGATAGAGCAGCCACGGATAGAAGGCGATGACGCTGACGCTTTTTGCCTCGGTCAGCAGAATGCCCCAGCTGGTGATCGGCGGACGAAGGCCGAGGCCGAGGAAGGAGAGCGCGGTCTCTCCAAGGATCATGCCGGGGATTGAAATCGTCGCCGAAGCAATGAGATGCGACATGAAGCCCGGCACCAGATGCCGGCCGATGATGCGCGGCGTGCTGGCGCCCATCAGCTGTGCGGCCTGGACATAATCCTCCTCGCGCAACGCCAGGAGCTTGGAGCGCACGGCACGCGCCAGCCCCGTCCAGTCGATGATGCCGAGGATGACGGTGATGCCGAAATAGATGACGATCGGGCTCCACGTCACCGGCATGATGGCGGCCAGCGCCATCCACAGCGGCAGGCTCGGCAGCGATTGCAGCACTTCGATCAGGCGCTGGACGATGAGATCGAAAATGCCGCCGCGATAACCGGCAAGGCCGCCGATGACGATGCCGAGCACGAAGCTGATCGAAATGCCGATCAGACCGATCGTCAGCGATATCCGCGCGCCGTAGAGAATGCGCGACAGCACGTCGCGACCGAGCCGGTCGGTGCCGAGCAGGAACATCTGGCCGCCGATCGCCGGGCAGACGAGGTGATAGTTCGAGGCGACAACGCCCCAGAATTTATAGGCATCGCCGCGGCAGAAGAAACGGATCGGCTGCACGTCGTTCGTCTTGTCGGTATAGACGCGGTGCAGCGTGTCGATATCGAGCGTCATGCTGCGGCCGTAGACGTAGGGACCGACGAAGCTGCCCTTGTCGAAAAAGTGGATGGTTTGTGGCGGCGCGTGGATGAAATCGACATTGCGGGTGTGCAGGCCGTAGGGCGCCAGGAACTCGACGATCAGGATCATCAGGTAGACGGCGGCGAGAAAGATGCCGGAGATCAAGGCCAGCTTGTGCTGCTTGAACTTCCACCACATCAGCTGCTTCTGCGAGGCGAGATGGATGCGCGATTGCGCCGCCGTCATGCTTTCGGTCGCACGCGGATCGAAAGGCGCGGTCGAGACGTAATGTGGAAGCGGCGCGCCGGGTGCGGGAAGGGGCGACATTATTTGGTGCTCCTGCCTTGCAGACGGATGCGGGGATCGAGGAAGCCGAGCGCGATGTCGGAGATCAGCACGCCGATGACGTTGAGGAAGGCCAGGAACATCAGGAAGGAGCCGGCGAGATACATGTCCTGGCTCTGCAGCGCCTTGATGAGCATCGGCCCCGTCGTCTCGAGCGACAGCACGATCGCGACGATCTCGGCGCCCGAGATGATCGACGGCAGGATCGAGCCGATATCGGCGACGAAGAAGTTGAGCGCCATGCGCAGCGGGTATTTGACCAGCGCCTTGAGCGGCGGCAGGCCCTTGGCGCGGGCGGTGACGACATACTGCTTCTGCATCTCGTCGAGCAAATTGGCGCGCAGCCGCCGGATCATGCCGGCGGTGCCGGCCGTGCCGACGATGATGACGGGGATCCAGAGATGGGCGAGGATCGACTGCGCCTTCGCCCAGCTCATCGGCGCCGAGATATATTGCTGGTCCATCAGATGGCCGATCGAGATGCCGAACCAGATATTGGCGAAATACATCAGGATCAGCGCCAGCATGAAGTTCGGAATGGCGATGCCCATCAGGCCGAGGAAGGTCAGCCCGTAATCACCCCAGCTGTACTGGTGCGTGGCCGAATAGATGCCGATCGGAAAGGCGATCAGCCAGGTGAGCAGGATCGTCGTGAAGGAGACGAGCATCGTCAGCCACAGACGATCGCCGACCACGTCGGAGACCGGCAGCTGGTATTCGAAGGAATAGCCGAAATCGCCGTGCAGCATGCCGCCGACCCAGTAGAAATAGCGCACGATCTCCGGCTTGTCGAAGCCGTATTGCTGGCGCATCTCCTCGATTTCCTGGAGGTTGGCGGTCTCGCCGGAGGCGCGCAGCTCGGCGATCTGGCTCTCGAAGAAGTCGCCCGGCGGCAGCTCGATGATGGTGAAGACCAGCGCTGAAATGACGAAGAGCGTCGGCACCATGGCGGCGATGCGCCAGAGAATGTATCTGAACACGCCTCAGGCCTCCTTGTACCAGAATGCATCCGGCATATAGACGCCGAGATAGGAGGTGGGATCGAAGCCGTAGAGGGCTTTCTCCGGCAGGTTTTGCAGCTTGGCGGCGCGAAGGATCGGCTGCAGCGTGCTGTTGATGAGGCCGATCGAGAACACCTGCTGCGTATAGAGCGACAGCATCTTGTGCCAGATCACCTGGCGCTCCTCGAATTTCGCCGTCGAGCCCCATTGGCTGAGCAGGTCGACCAGTTCGGCGGCCTCCGGCAGGTCGGGTGCGACGCCCTCCTGGCCAGCGGAGAGGTAGTGCATGCCCCAGAGCGGCCATTGCAGCTGATCGTCGAGTGTCGGCGCAAGGCCTGCGGGCGACATGTCGGCCGTCGGCACGCCATTGTCGAGGCCGTACCAGATCGACATCATGATCGAACCGCTCATGGCCCGGTTGCGGAAGACGTCGCGCTGCGAGGTGCGGGTATAGAGCGCCAGGCCGATATTGGCCCAGTGGTCGTGCACCAGCTCCAGCACGTCGGTGTCGAGATTGCTCTCGCCGGCGGTCTCGACGGTGATCTCGGCGCGCCGCCCGTCGGGCAGCAGCCGGATGCCGTCGTCGTCGCGTTTGGTCAAGCCGAGCTCGTCGAGCAGGCGGTTGGCCTCGTCGGGATCGAACTTCACGAAGGCGTCGGCATATTCCTGCTTGAAGAGCGGACTGTCGGGCAGGACCGTATCGGCGCTTGGCGTACCGAGGCCGTAGAAGGCCACCATGTTGACCTCGTGCCGGTCGATCGCCAGCGACAGCGCCCGGCGCAGGCGCACGTCGCGGAAGAGGCCGCGCCACACCTCGTCAGCGCAGTTGAGGTTCGGCAGCAGCGTGATGCGCGAGCCGCGCGCGAGCTTCCAGAGATTGACCTTCACCGGGAAGCGTTTCTCGGCCTCCTTCAGGAAGGTGTAGTCGTTGAAATCGATGCCGGTCGCCTGCAGGTCGGCTTCGCCTGCACCCGCCTTGGCGGCGATGATCGACGAGGAGGAGACGTTGAGGATGAAACGGTCGAGATAGGGAAGCTGCCTGCCGGTCTCGTCGACGCGGTGGAAGAACGGGTTGCGCTCGAAGACGAACTGCTCGGACGGCAGAGGCGTCGTATTGCGCCAGGGATCGAGCGTCGGCAGGTTCGGATTTTCCGGACGATAGGAACGCGCCATCTTGATGTGCAGATCCTGCCATTTCTTGACGCGGTAGGTCTTCATCAGCTCGTCCATCTTCGCCTGGTCCGGCTGGAATTTCTTGTGGAACTGCTTGAGATAATGACCAGGGCCGAAGATGACGAGCGGCTGGGGGCCTGCCAATGTCGGCAGGAACATCGGGTTGGGTTTTTCCCAGGTGTAGCGCACGGTTAGCGGATCGAGCATCTCGAAGCGTGGCAGGCTGCCATGCGGACGAAGTTCCAGCGCGCCGCCGCCGGGCGTCAGCTTGTCGTTCAAGATGACGTCTTCCCACCAGTAGCGGAAATCGTCGGCCGTGAACGGCTGGCCGTCGGACCATTTATGGCCCTCGCGCAGCGTGAAGGTGAAGACCGTGTCGTCCTCGGACTGGAAACCGGCCAGGATATCCGGCTGGAACTGCAGGTGCTTGTTGTAGCCGACCAGACGGGCATAGCCGTAGATCGTCATGAAGCGGATGTCGCGCTGGCTACCGATGATGGTGCGCACCGTGCCGCCATAGGCACCGGGTTCGAGCCCCATCTCCTTCAGGTTGACGATGCGCGGGCGGATAGGAATGCGCTCGGCCATCGGCGGCAGGCTGCCTGCTGTCAGCCGTTCCTTCAGGAATTCCGGCTCGGCGGCGAGTTGCGCCCTCACCACCGCAGGCGCGATTGCCGCACCGACGAGGCCGCTAAGAAACGTGCGACGCGTCACCATCAACGCAACTCCTTGGCATCGGCGCCCTTGCGGGCGCGCACCAGATGGCCGTCGCCGAGGTCGGCATAGGCAAGTTCGGAAGCGTCGTCATGTTCGGCAGTGAAGGTCACGCCCCAGTTCTGTTTGTCGGCGGCGCCGTTTTCTCTCAGCGCCTTGAAATCGAGCGGTCGGTCGAGATCGGGGAAGGGGACGGCGGCAAGTAGCGATTTCGTATAGGGATGCACCGGATCGCGCAGGATGATCTCGCGCGGCGCGATTTCGACGATGCGGCCCTTGCACATCACCGCGATGCGGTCGGCCATGTAATCGACGACGGCGAGGTTGTGCGAAATGAACAGATAGGTAAGCCCCAGCTCCTTCTGCAGGTCCTTCAACAGGTTGAGGATCTGTGCCTGCACGGAGACGTCCAGCGCCGAGACCGGCTCGTCGAGGATGACGAGCTTCGGCCCGAGCGCGAGCGCCCGCGCAATACCGATGCGCTGGCGCTGGCCGCCCGAAAAACTGTGCGGGTAACGGCTGAGATAACGCTTGTCGAGGCCGATTGCCGCCATCAATCCTTCGACCTTGCGCTTGCGCTCGTCACTGTCGCCGCGGTCATGGATCTCGAGCGGTTCACTCAGTATGTTGCGCACCGTCATGCGCGGCGAGAGCGAGGAAACCGGATCCTGGAACACCATCTGGATCTTGGTTCGCATGTCCTGCAGTTCGGCGCCTTTGACGGAGAGGACGTCGACGACCTCCTTGCCGTCGTTGAACACCACCGCGCCACTGTCCGGCGTGATAGCGCGCATCAGGATCTTGCTGAGCGTCGTCTTGCCGCAGCCGGACTCCCCGACCAGGCCAAGACATTCGCCGCGGAAAATGTCGAAGCTGACATCGTCGACGGCGCGCAGCACGGTGGCTTCGTGCTTGCCGAAGAAACTGCGCTTGCGCGTCTTGTAGGTCTTCGAGAGATTGGCGACGGACAGCAGGATGCCCGGCGTCTCTGCCTGGAGCGGCTTCTTCTTGCCGACGAGGGCTTCGAGATTGACCGTTACCTCGCGCAGCGCTTTCAGCCGCTCGCCGGGTTTCATGTCGAAATGCGGAACGGCGGCCATCAGGCCCTTGAGATAGGGATGCTGCGGATTGCGGAAGATCGCCTCGACGGGTCCTGCTTCCATGATCTCGCCGTGATAGATGACGACCACCTCGTCGGCCATATTGGCGACGATGCCGAGATCGTGGGTGATGAGCAGCATCGCCATGCCGAGCTTGGCCTGCAGCTCGCGCAGCAGTTCCAGGATCTGCGCCTGGATCGTCACGTCGAGCGCCGTCGTCGGCTCGTCGGCGATCAACAGCGCCGGCTTGCAGATCAGCGCCATGGCGATCATCGCGCGCTGGCGCATGCCGCCCGACAGTTCGAACGGATACATGTCGTAGGTGCGATGTGGATTGGAGAAGCCGACCAGGCCGAGCATCTCCTCGGTCCTTTCACGGGCTTCCTGCTTGTCGGTCTCGGTGTGGATCAGCAGCACTTCGCTGATCTGATTGCCGATCGTATGCAGCGGCGAGAGCGAGGTCATCGGCTCCTGGAAGATCGTCGCCATGCGCCGGCCGCGCAGGTCGCGCATTTCCTCGCTGTCGCGCGGAAAGGACAGGATATCGGTCGTGCTGCCGTCGAGCGGATCGGTAAAGAGGATACGGCCAGACGCCTTGGCCGGATTGGGCAGGATGCCCATGACCGACTGGCTGATCACCGATTTTCCGGAGCCGGATTCACCGACGAGAGCGGTGACCTTGCCCGGAAGGATACGAAGATTGGCTTCTTTTACGACGCGTAACCGGTCACCGAAAACCGAGAAGGAGACGTCGAGATTTTCAATACGCAACAGATCGGCTGCAGACGCCATACCAATGAAATTCCCCAGTCTTCTATGTTCCCGTTAAGGCACACTACCGTACCGCAAACGGGGTGTCTAGCTGATGACAATCATAGAAAAACCGCCGTCTCCCGCCGAAGTTCCCTCGGGCGAGACACGCAGATTATGGCAGGGGTTCTAAGCTGTTACTGGATGAATTTCTCCATGCTGGTGCGCTTCACCTGTTTCTTGGCGTCACGATGCAGGAGAATGACCTGCTCGGCTTCTGAAAGTCCGTTCTGCACGGCCTCGCGGAAGCTTTCGTCGACGTTGATTGCGGGTGCCGGCGCACGCGGCTGCAGCACGGTCACCTTCTGGCGGATGCCGCGCAGCTTCTCCTCGCCGAGCGTCGTCCATTCGCCGCCGCAGTAACCGGCGAAGGCCTGGCTGGCGACGACCTCGCGGCCGTATTTCTTGGTAAGGATCTGCAAACGTTGGACCTCGTTGACCGCCGAGCCGAAGGCGGAGAAGGTCAGGCGGTCCTTGAGACCGACATTGCCGAACATCACGTTGCCGACATGCAGGCCGATGCCGTAGCCGACCCTGGTCAGGCCCTTCTGCTCGCGGTCCCTGTTGAGCTCGGCGACCCGCGCCTGCGCCTGATGCACGGCCGAAAGTGCCGCCTCGCAGGCAATTTTCGATGGGTCCTTGTGGCGTCCGCACGGATAGACGGCGAGGAAACCATCGCCGAGGAAACTCAGGATCTCGCCGCCATTGCGGTTGAAGGGGGCGGCGATCGCGTCGAAGAACTGGTTCAGCGTGTCGATATAGGCCTGCCGGCCTTCCTTTTCGGCATACATGGTGGATTCGCGCATGTCGCCCATGACCAGCGCCGCCCGGATCGTCTCACCGTCGCCACGGCGGATCTGGCCGTTCAGCACCCGCTTGCCGGCGTCGCCGCCGAGATAGGTGGTCAGCATGTTGTTGGCGAGCTTGCCGAGCACCGCCATCTTGGCGGCGACCGCCAGATGGTTCTGCATCCTCAGCAGCGCATCGATCATGTCGTCGGAAAAGCCGGTATTATGGTCCGTCGACCAGGAACCCATCATGCCCTGCACCGAGCCGTCGCCGAAGGGCTGCACGAAGGCCAGATAGTCGGTGATGCTGTCCTTGCGCAGGTCCTCGAAAATCGGAAATTCGTTCGGCCCATCCTGTAACAGCCGGCGGCGGATATGCTGCAGATTGTTGTCGAGCAGGTAATAATAAGGGCTCTGCAGGAAGCGGTCCGGCTTTTGCCCGGCAGGCATGCGGAAGCCCTCGATGGTGACGCCGCTGGCGCGCCGCCAGGTGAAGCTCAGCGCATCGTAGAGCGGGTGCAGCATCGAGAAGGAAAGATGCACGCGCGCAAGTGGCAGGCCCGCAGCAGTGAGCCTTTCGCAGAAACCGCGCACGATGTTTTCAAGCTCGTCTCCGGCCAGCGAAGAGTTCGTCAGCCATTCAGCGACCCGGTCCAACAGGATGGAGGACACGCTGGATTCGATCGTGCTCATTCTCGGTATGATCCTCATAAGGCACGCCATCCCCAAGAGCCAAAAGTCCCCCGGCCGGCACATTTTCATGCGCAGGTCACAAGGAAAACAGGATGTACGAGCGGTATTATTGTGTCAACGGATCTGCCGAAAGCCCGGCAGCGGCGCCCCTCAGCTCCCCATGTCGGGGGATCGGACGGGTTGTCCTTTCGCGGTGGTTCATTATCAAAAGTCAAAATAGGGATGCTGCAAATGCGAAACAATGGGAGCTTCAATTTTTTGTGCGCCCAAGTTGCATCAAAGGGCGCGGCCTGAGTCATTTCCGCCACACCCGGTTAAGGGATTTGGACGTCAATGCCACGCGATATCCCGGCCCAGGAGATCGGCGAGAAGGTTAGGCTGAGGGCAGCCATTAGAGCAAACCGGACGGCCGTGCCGCCGGAAAGACGAGGAAGATCGGCGCCCGGGTTTAATTTGGCTGGATCATGCATTAGATCAGCCTTCTCTTCCCCGTTTGAAAGATCCCGCCTTGGCCACCTCCACCTTCGATACGCTTTTGCAGAAGATCGAAACCCGCGCGGCCCGTGCCGGCATCATCGGCCTCGGCTATGTCGGCCTGCCGCTGGCGATGGCGGTGGCGCGCAGCGGCTTTGCGGTCACCGGCTTCGACATCGATCCGGGCAAGATGGTGGCTCTCGATGCCCGCCGCTCCTATATCGACGCGGTGAGCGACGAGGCGCTGTCTGCCGAGATCGATGCGGGCCGCTTCAAGGCGACGACCGATTTCGCCGGTCTCGACGAGTGTGACGTCATCATCATCTGCGTGCCGACGCCGCTCACCAAGCATCGCGATCCCGATCTTTCCTTCGTCGAGGCGACGTCGCGCTCGATCGCCGCGCATTTGCGCCCCGGTCAGCTCGTCGTGCTGGAATCGACCACCTATCCCGGCACGACCGATGACGTGGTGAAGGTCATTCTCGAAGGCACCGGGCTGAAATCCGGCTCGGACTTCTTCGTCGGCTTTTCGCCGGAGCGCGAGGATCCCGGCAACCAGCACTATCATACCGCCACCATCCCGAAGGTCGTCGCCGGCGACGGGTCTGAGGCGCTGGCGCTGATGAAGGCCTTCTATGGTGCGGCGGTATCATCTGTCGTTCCGGTCTCTTCGAATGCGACGGCTGAAGCCGTGAAGCTTACCGAAAACATCTTCCGCTCGGTCAACATCGCCCTCGTCAACGAGCTGAAGACCGTCTATGCGGCGATGGGCATCGACGTCTGGGAAGTGATCGACGCGGCCAAGACCAAGCCCTTCGGCTACATGCCCTTCTATCCCGGCCCCGGCCTCGGCGGCCATTGCATCCCGATCGATCCCTTCTACCTCACCTGGAAATCGCGCGAATACGAGCTGCCGACCCGCTTCATCGAGCTTGCCGGCGAGATCAATTCGGCCATGCCGCGTTATGTCGTCGGCAAGCTCGCCGAAGCGCTCGATATCCGCGCCGGCAAGGCGCTGAGCCGCAGCAGGGTGCTTGTGCTCGGGCTCGCCTACAAGAAGAACGTCGCCGATATTCGCGAAAGCCCGTCGCTGCGGCTGATCGAGATCATCGAGGAGCGTGGCGGACACGCAGATTACCATGATCCCTTCGTCGCCGAGATCCCGCCGACGCGCGAATACCAGGCGCTGAAGGGCCGCAAATCGGTGCCGCTGACGCCTGATACCATTGCCGGCTACGATGCGGTGCTGGTGGCGACCGATCACGACAGGGTGGATTATGCGGCGCTGTCGAAAAGTGCGGCGCTGATTATCGACACGCGCAACGTCTTCAACCGGCTCGGGCTTGCGGCCGAACACGTCATCAAGGCGTGACAGAAACGTCACTGCATAAGTCTGCTATTCGGCAGCGCCTCGCTGTTCCGGCCTGAGGGGTTTATCCACCCCACTAAGCTCGCAATCGATTCCCATCCAATTGGCCTGCTCGCAGCTGTCAAAATGGATGGGAACAACCAGCCATATATATGCAATTACAGGGCTACATACTCAACGACGGCATTGTTCCGTCAGATTCTGGATGGTGTCTTCATGGAACTCAGCAATTGGAAAGGTGCTCCCAAAGCGGAGCGAAAAATACTGGAAGGGTCTTACGCGCGGCTAGAGCCACTGAGCGCGGATCGGCATGCACAGACTTTGTTCGAGGCGGCGGCTGCACCCGGCGCGCAAGATCGATTCAAGTATCTTTTTGACGATGCCCCTTCCGATTTCAGCGGTCTGCGGGTCTGGGCCGAGAGGGCGGAAGCCAGCGCGGACCCTCTATTCTTTGCGGTCATCGACAAGGCGACCGGCCGTGCTGAAGGCCGCCAGGCTTTAATGCGCGTGGATACGGTCCACGGCGTAATCGAGGTCGGCAATATCCTGTGGGGACCGGCGATCACACGGACGCGGACCGCAACGGAAGCACTGTTTCTTTTCGCTGACTATGTGTTCTGCCTTGGATACCGCCGCTTCGAGTGGAAGTTAGACAACGGCAACGTTCCTTCCAAGCGAGCAGCCGAGCGCTTCGGATTCTGCTTCGAGGGCATTTTCCGACAGCACATGGTCGTCAAGGGCCTCAATCGCGATACCGCATGGTATTCCATCACCGACAGGGAATGGCCGCGTCTTCGCGCCGGTTATGAGCGCTGGTTGCAATCTGACAACTTCGACAGCTCTGGACAGCAATTGAACAAGCTGGCGTTCGATCTGTGAGTGTCACGGAGTTCGCCGCATCAGCGTGGGCGGCTCAATGGCGCGCGCCGCATGTGGCGGGCTGATGCGGGCCGCTGAAGACGTGCAGAAATTCGGCACATTCACCTATGCGGCCGACGCGCCTACCGGCACCACGAGTTTGCTCGGAGCGTGCGAGACACACATTGGAAGGACTGACCCGCGAAGCACCATAATGCGGCGACCTATGTCGACCGCGTAGACGACCATGCTCCCGGCAAACAACCTCCTGCACCCAAAAGGCGCTTGCAAATCTCGCTATTAGACGACGGTGCTAGCTTGTCGCATTTCCTGGGGCGAAAGAATGTCCCATGTGTACCGCCTCCGAAGCAATGCCCGCCAGTTCACGGATGAAAAAGTCAAGGATGGTCGACGGTTTCTCGGTAGACCGCGTCGCGATGACGAAGGTGGAATGAATACGGGTTTCCTCCGGCATAAGCTGCCTGAAACGCCCTTTCTGCACCCAGCCGCGGGCATAGTGGTCCGGCAAGTATCCAAGATAGTGTCCAGACATCACGAACATTGCTTGCGCCTCCATGTTGGAGGCAATGGCCCGCGCACGTGCTTTTGGGAAAAACTGCAATTCACGCATGTTGGCGTAGGGCCGCACAACGAAATCGAAAGTCTCGACGTGTTCGATCGTCAATTCGGCTTCCGCCTGCCGGAAGAGGGGGTGCCCTTGGGCACAGTAAAGCGAATGGATTTCTTCCCGGAACCGCGAGAGCTTCAGACCCTGATAGGGTTGCGTTTCCGGTAGCAATGCTATGTCCAGACCGCCATTGGCAATTTCCGAAAGAAGCGCGTCCGGAGTGTCTATTGCCAGTTCAACGCGCGCTTCGGGCGCCCGTTCGCTGATACGGGCGATCACCCGGTGGATAGGTAGGTCGCTGTCGGTAATGGTATTATCAACGAGGCCGAGCCTTAGAGTGCCGGTAATGCGGTTTTTGAGTGCACCGATGTCGCTCTCGAAGGCATTGAGTGCCAGAAAAAGCCCTTTTGAACGCTCATGCACGATAGCACCACGGTCCGTCAGTTCAAAACCCGAGCGGCCACGCTGGCAGAGCTTGAAACCCAGACGATCTTCCAGCGCCTTGATGTGGAAACTGACCGCCGACTGACTAAGGCCCAGCGCGATCTGTGCACCGAGAAAACTCTTATGGTCAACGACCGCCCGAAACACGGTCAATGACCTGAGGTCGGATTGGGCGAGCAGCATCCGCGCATCCTTACATTAATAATCTTGATGTAAACTCCACATATTTCCTATTTTTCTGTAGCATTGTCCATGCTTCCTTGTCTTCGGAGACCACGAAACGGTCCCGGAAAAACAGGGGAACAGGACTATGAAAGTCATTCGGAATTCGAAAAGCCTTCTGATCTGCGCCGCATTTGCCATCGCGTTGGCCGCACCCGTCGCTTCGGCCGCCGAGCTACTCGAAAAAATCAAAACGGATAAGGTCTTCACTGTCGCTACCGAAGCGCGCTTCGCGCCGTTCGAATTTGTCGAGGACAGCAAGATTGTCGGCTATTCCGCAGATATCATGGCAGAGATCATGAAGGCTCTGCCCGGTGTCGAACTGAAGCGGCTCGACCTGCCTTGGCAGGGCATCCTCCCGGGTCTAGCCGCCAGTCGGTTCGATTATGTCGTGACCTCCGTCACGGTCACGCCGGAACGCATGAAGGCTTATCATCTGTCCGCACCGATCGCCGATGCCACAATGGCTGTGCTGAAGCGCAAGGGTGATACCGACATTGCCAAGCCGGAAGACATTGCCGGCAAACCGGTCGGTTCACAGGCAGGTTCGGCCCAGCTTGCCGCGCTTGAAAAATTCGCGGGCGAACTGAAGGCAGGTGGCAAAGGCGACGCCACGATTTCCACCTACACCGACTTTTCCGAAGCCTATGCAGACCTTGGGACCGGTCGCATCAAAGCTGTCATCAACTCGCTGCCAAACCTGCTCGAAGCAGCACGTCAGCGTCCCGATGTATTCGAGGTGGTGCTGCCGACCTTTGGTGCAAAAACCTATTTCTCATGGGCTGGCCGTAACGATGCCCAAAGCGCCTCGCTGAATGCGCTGATGGACGCCGAACTGGTCAAGCTGAACACATCCGGCAAACTGGGCGAGCTACAGAAGAAGTGGTTCGGCGCGACGATGGAACTGCCGGAAAAGCTGGCAGTTAGCGAGTAAGATCCAGTCATGGACAGAGGACTCGCAGGTGTCTGGCCAGCTCTTTTCGATGGCTTCGCCACCACAGTCATAGTCAGCTTTTCAGCGCTGCTTCTCGGTGCGCCGCTGGCCATTCTCCTTGCCGCAGCTTCACGCGGCGGCAGGGTTACAACCCGTCTGGCGGGACTTTATCTCTCCTTTTGGCGGGGGACGCCCATCCTCGTCCAATTGTTGATCGTCTTCTATCTGCTGCCATTTTTCGGGCTGGAGTTGCAACCAACGCTAGCCGCAACACTGGCGCTCGCATTGAACACCGCAGCCTTCCAGTCCGAGATCTACCGCGCCGGACTGCTGGCAGTCCCGAAGGGTGAGATCGAGGCTGCCAGCATGCTCGGTCTGTCCGCAAGCCAGACGTTTTTCAGGATCGAAGCGCCCCAAGCGATACGTCTGATGCTGCCGGCCCTGATCGGGGAAATGCAGGCTCTGGTGAAAAACTCCTCGCTGGTATCGGTGATCGCCGTCACCGACATCACCCGTCGGGCGCAGCAGGTCGCCGCATCGACATTTCGTCCACTGGAAGCCTATACCTCGGCTTTGTTACTTTACGTGATCATCGGCGCAGTTCTTGCGTGTATTGGCCTTTTGTTGGAGCGCCACCTATCACGGGAGGCGAAACAATAATGTCGGATTTTGTCAACGATATTCCATTATACGCGGCGGGCCTTGCCACTACGATTGGTGTTTCGCTGCTGGGCATCTTCATTTCCGTAGTCGGCGGCATTTTTCTTGCACTTGCATTGCGCAGTCGCCTTCGGCTCATTGCGATTCCGGCCCGCGGTTACATCGAATTTTCGCGTGGCGCACCTCTCGCGCTGGTGTTGTTCCTCCTCTATTACGGAGGCCCGCAGTTCGGTTTGCTGCTGAGCCCCCATGTCGCCGGCATCGTCGGTCTCGGGCTTTATGGAGCCGGACCGTTTGCGGAAATCTTTCGTGCCGGCTTCAGTGCGATACCGAAGGGTGAACGGGAGGCCGCCGAAATGCTTGGCCTGACACCGGGCCAGCGCTTTCTCAATATCGAACTGCCCCAGGCATTGCGGGTCACGCTTCCCGCCAGCGTCGGGCAGACAATCAATCTGGTCAAGGAATCTGCCGTGCTTTCAGTCATCACGCTTGGTGAACTGACAAAGGTCGCAGGTACGATCAGCTCCATCACCTTCGCTGTCGTCACCCCTTATCTTACCATCGCCCTCCTCTACTGGGCGCTCGTCGAAACTATCGCGCGTCTCGGTTTCTATGCAGAGCGACGCTTTACGGTGAAAGGCTCCTGATATGACCGCAAGTAAAGCTGCAATCTCGGTGCGCGGACTTCAGAAGCATTTCGGCGACAAGAAGGTGCTGACCGGCATCGACCTCGATATTCATGCTGGCGATGTTACCTGCATCATCGGCCCATCTGGTTCTGGCAAGAGCACGCTGTTGCGCTCTATTGCTTTTCTCGATCCTTACGACGGCGGCGATGTGCAGGTTTTTGGAAAGCTGATCGGCTGGCGGGAAACGCCACTCGGACGGGAACGGGCCGGTGTGAGGCAACTGGCGGAAACACGCAGGCCCCTTGGCATGGTGTTCCAGCACTTCCACCTCTGGCCGCACATGAGCGTGCTCAACAATGTGACCCTGGCACTTCGGCTGGTGCATGGTGTGCCTCGAAAGCAGGCAGAGGAAACAGGGCGGGCGATGCTGGAGAAGGTCGGGCTTTCCACCTTCGCGGATCGCCGTCCCGAAAGCCTTTCCGGGGGGCAAAAGCAGCGCGTGGCCATTGCCCGGGCGCT
Source organism: Rhizobium ruizarguesonis (assembly GCF_012349115.1). Classification (GTDB taxonomy): domain Bacteria; phylum Pseudomonadota; class Alphaproteobacteria; order Rhizobiales; family Rhizobiaceae; genus Rhizobium; species Rhizobium ruizarguesonis. Next base: position 67,799 of record NZ_PQIG01000024.1, on the reverse strand, counting down.
GGCAGTCCGGCCGAGGGCGATGCTTTTCGACGAACCCACCTCGGCGCTCGACCCGGAACTGGTGGGCGAAGTGCTTTCTGTCATGAAGACACTCGCGACAGAGGGAATGACCATGGTCATCGTCACCCACGAGATGGGTTTTGCCGCCCATGCGGCCAGCCGCGTCGTCTTCATGGATAGCGGCCGCATTGTCGAGGAGGGCCCGCCGCAAATGCTTTTCGCCACCCCGAAAAGCGAACGTCTTTCTCAATTTCTCCAGACCTGGCGCGAACGCGCATTTTGATAGCTTGAAAGGAACGATCATGGCTGCTCACGGATACGATAAAGGCCGGCTTAACCTGCCCTTCGTCGGCATTTCCACCTTTGCCAAGAGCCCCTATGTCGAGAACTGGGACCAGATCGACGCCGATGTCGCGATCCTCGGCGCACCGTTCGATTTCGGTACGCAGTGGCGATCCGGCGCCCGTTTCGGGCCAAGGAGCATACGCGAGGCGTCTACGCTGTTTGCCTTCGGCCACGCCGGTGCCTACGATCACGAGGACGACGTGACGTATCTAGAAGGTGTAAGGATCGTCGATATCGGCGATGCCGATATCATTCACACCGACACCGCATCGAGCCATGCCAATATTGAAATCGGCGTTCGCAAGATCCTTTCGGCAGGTGCGCTTCCAGTCGTGCTCGGCGGCGATCATTCCATCAACATCCCCTGCATCAACGCCTTCGGCGATCAGGAACCTGTCCATCTCGTGCAGTTCGATGCGCATCTCGATTTCGTCGATGAGCGCCACGGCGTACGCTTCGGCCATGGCAGCCCGATGCGTCGTGCTTCGGAAAAGCCTTGGGTGACCGGCATGACGCAGCTCGGCATCCGCAATGTGTCATCCACCGCCAAGGAAGGTTACGACCACGCCCGCGCCCAGCGGTCGGACATCCTGTCCGTGCGCCAGATCCGCAAACTTGGCGTAGATGCGGTTCTCGAGCGTATTCCAGCAGGCAAACGCTATTACCTCTCAATCGACATCGACGGCTTCGATCCATCGATTGCACCTGGCACCGGCACACCCAGCCATGGAGGCTTCATCTATTATGAGGTCCTGGAACTGATTGCCGGTCTTGCAAAGCGAGGCACCATTGTCGGTGTCGATCTTGTCGAGGTCGCGCCCGATTACGACCACACCGGAACAACAGCTATTCTGGCTGCACAGCTTCTGCTCAATACGATAGGTCGGATATTCGCGGTAAATGTCTCAGCAAATGGAAGGAATTCTCGCGTTGAATGATGCTTTCGCAGATAGCCTGGCTTTTCACTTGAAATATCGCGAGTTGGAATCGCGCTCAAATTCGTGTCGTAAGAGTCCGCCTGAAGCGTGTGATTCTTACGACAACGTTTTGTCCACGTCACTTTTGGGTACACCCAAAAATTACATTCAAATGTGACGCTCGCAGAGCGTTTCCGCGATCGTAGCCAGGAGAACCTATCGATCCGGGCATCGGCCCTCAACCTGGTCGTCACCGCCATCATTCACTGGAATACGATTTATACCGGCCGCGTCGTCGATGCCGTGCGAAACGCTGGAGAAGCCGTCCCCGAGCATCTGCTTTCCAGTCTGTCCCCGCTCACATGGGAGCACGTGAGCCTGACCGGCGACTACCTTTGGGAAGACAAACCCGCTGTCGAAGAAAAGGGCTTCCGCGCAATCTCGTTCGGTCTTTGATCCGGCTACCGTATATCTGTGCCCCTTTAATGTTCATGGGCCCTCTTGCGCAGTGCAGGTGATTGCGACGTCCGAAGATTGTCCGGTCATAGTGTTAAATCGTGCTCGGTGCTGTTGAAAGCGACTTGCCGGTGATCTGGCTGGCGGCCACCGCATAACCGCCGGCGGCGCCATCGATGAAATGGATGTGATCGCGCGCGATCGGCGTCGGCACGAAGCAGGTCATCAGCGCTGAGGATTGTCGATGCAGGCCGTAGCGAGCCACACCCTTGGCCTGTGCCTGTTGCAGCAGGGTCTCGATGCGCTTCAGGTGTTCGGCGTCGACGTCGATCGTCATCTTCAGCCCGTCATCGAACTTGCGGAAATCGGAATTGTCGGCGACGTCGCGCTTGTAGCGGCGTGCATCGAAGCGGCCGAGCGGAATGCCGAGCCTGTAGCACGCAACCGTGATGCCGAGCTGCAGGAAGATGAAGAGCTTCTGCCACAACCGCCGGCTGGGTGGCGCGGTGGCTTTGGCCTCGCGATTGATGCCATGCAGCGAGAAGGCAAGGTCCGGACCATCGGCCGGTACCGGATGGCTGTCCCTGTTCTGCTCGGTGGTGATGGCGACGATGCCGCCGACGAGCTCTTGAAATTCCCGGCCTGGCCGACCTTCGCCGGGCACGGCGATAATCGAGACGATCTCGCCGTTTCTCGCATCGATCGGGCTCCAGCGGCAGGAGAGACCGGTCAGATCGGGGCGGGTTCCAGCCGGCGCGCGGGCAATGCCGTAACGGCCGAGCTTCATCTGTCTTTCGGCCCAGCTGGTGCCGCCGCCCCAGAACATCGCATAGGTGACGTTGGGGCTTGCGGAGTAACGCGCGACACGGACGTCGAGGCCCTCGGCGCGGGTGTCGGCGACCGGCACGATGGCGACGCGCAGCACCAGGTTCAGATCTTCCTCGACCCAGACCTGCGCGGCGGCAAGGGCGTCGCGTGCCGCCGCCTCCAGCGAACCCGGAAGCGCGATCAGCGCGCCGTCGCCGCCGAAGACGAAGGGATAGTCGCCCTTGCCGACGGCATTCAGCACCGCTGAGATGACGCTGGCGCCCGCCATGTTGACGTCCTTGTAACGGCCGGCGCCGATCGCCTGCGTCGAGCCGACGATGTCGGCGAGCGCCAGCACCCATCCGTCCGGCAACGGCCGGTAGTTGGCCGCGTCGGTCACGCCCTCGAATTCGCTGAAGAGCGGCACTTCGGCAAAGAAATCTTCGTCGGTCACGGTTTTCATGTCATCGAGCTTAGCACAGACCCATGTTGCCACTGCAACGCCAATTCCCATTTACGGCAATCGACTTGGCAAGGTTTCATGTGTTAGAGCCTTTCCTGGTTTCCGGGACGCACGGAAACGCCCTATCTTTTTGTTTTTATGCAATTCCGAACGCAAAACCGCTGCCGCACTTTTTGCTGGAATTGCTCCAGGACCGCTAACGATTTCATGACGGATACGGATTAGATGAGCCGCCTCGACAGCTTCATTCGCCGGTTGACGGCTCAACGCGACATTCTGAACTCGATCATCGATCTGGTGGGAGAAATTGAAGGCCCGGTGCTGGAGTTCGGCCTCGGTAACGGCCGCACCTATGATCACCTGCGCGAGAATTTTCCAGGCCGGCGCATCGTCGCCTTCGATTGGGAAGTGCGCTCCTATTCGGCCTCGACACCGGAGGCAGAAGACATGGTGACCGGCAATATCCGCGAGTCCGGTCAGGCCTTCGTCGGCATTGGCGCGGCCCTTGCCCATGCCGATATCGGCACCGGCCACGACGAGATCGATGCGGTGACGCTGACCTGGCTGCCGCAGCTGGTGGCCGGCGTGCTCGCCCATAACGGCTTCGCCGTCAGCGGGCTGCCGCTGGAGCATCCCGAGCTGGTGGCGCTGCCGCTGCCGGACGGCATCAAGGAAGGCCGTTATTTCCTCTACCGGCGCACGTAGAGGATAGCATCGGCCCCACTGCATAAAATTATGCAGCCATTCAAAGTGCTACAGAGCCGCGGCTCTCGAAAAGAGGCGCGGCGCTGTCGTGTTTCGCTTCACGCCACCAGACCCTTGGTCAGTTCCAGCGCCTGCCGTTCGAACAGCCGGCGATAGATACCGTTGTTGAGCCGGATCAGCGCCTGGTGGTCGCCTTCTTCGACGATATTTCCCTTGTCGAAGACCAGCAGCCGGTCCAGCGCTCGCACCGTGGACAGCCGGTGGGCGATCACCAGCGTCGTGCGGCCGTTCATCAGACGTTCCATGGCCTGCTGGATCTGCACTTCGCTCTCGCTGTCGAGGCTCGATGTCGCTTCGTCCAGGATCAGCACCGGCGCGGCCGCCAGGAAGGCACGGGCTATGGCGACACGCTGCCGCTCGCCGCCCGACAGCTTGACGCCGCGTTCCCCCACCATCGTCTCATAGCCCTTGGGAAGGTCCATGATGAAGTCGTGGGCACTCGCCTGTTTTGCCGCCTGCTCGATCTCGCGGCGCGAGGCGTTCGGCCTGGAATAGGCGATGTTTTCCGCCAGCGTACGGTGGAACAGAATGGGCTCCTGCTGCACGATGGCGATCTGGCCGCGCAGGCTTGATTGCTTGACCCCTGCGATATCCTGCCCGTCGATGCGGATCGCCCCCGAGTTGACGTCATAGAGGCGCTGGATGAGCTTGACGAAGGTCGTCTTGCCAGAGCCCGAATGTCCCACCAGGCCGACGCGCTCACCCGGCTTGATGGTGACCGAAAAGTCGTCATAAAGCGGGGTGGGATGCGCGCCATACTGGAAGGTGATGCGATCGAAGACGATCTCGCCCTCGCCGATATTGATCGGCTTGGCGTTGGGCTTGTCCTCGATGCCGAGCGGCATCTTGTCGAGCAGCACCAGTTCTTCCATGTCGTTGACGGCACGCTGCAGATTGCGGATGTCCTGGCCGACATTGCGCAGATAGCCTTGCAGAACGAAGAACATGGCCAGCACGAAGGTGATGTCGCCAGGCGTCGCCAGCCCCTGCCGCCACATCACCAGGCCCGTTCCCAGAATACCTGCCTGCATCGAAACCATCAGGAAGCCCTGGATCGTGCCGCTCAATGTGCCGCGCTTCCATGTCCGACGCGTGCGGCTGTCCCATTTGGCCAGCACCTGGCCCAGTCGCGTCTCTTCGCGGCTTTCAGCGCCGAAGGCCTTGACCACCGAATTGCAGCTGATGGCATCCGCCAGTGCGCCACCCAGCTTGGTGTCCCAGGCATTGGCAAGCCGTGCCGCCGGCGACACGAAGCCCATGGAAAGCGCCACGGTCACGCCGATATAGATCAGCGACCCCGCAGCCACGATCAGGCCCATGATCGGCCAGTAACTGCCGAGCACGATACTGGCGCCGACCAGCATGACGATGGACGGCAAAAGCGCGACCAGCAACAGGTCGTTGAGCTGGTCGAGTGCCCACATGCCGCGGGTGATCTTGCGCACCGTCGAACCGGCAAAGCTGTTGGCGTGCCAGTCGGTCGAAAACCGCTGCACCTTGTGGAAGCCGTTATTCGTCACATCCGCCATGGTGCGCAGCGTCAGCCGGATGATGCCGTTGAAGATGAACCAGCGCAGTGCCACGCTGGTCAGGCCCAGAGCCACGACGATGACGAAGGCGCGCAGCGCCCGGTCAGCCGCATTGCTGCCGGCAATGGCATCGACGATCTGGCCGGAAAAAACCGGCACCATGACTTCGGCCAGCGTGCTGGCAATGACCAGCACAATAATAATGCCCACCAATACGGGCCGATGGCGCCAATGATGGAAAACAAAGCCGAGCACATGGCGATAGGCATCGGCGCGGAAATCGAGCTTCTTGCGAGTCATTTTAATCGCTCGGCGCCGTGTCGGCGGCCGGTCCTCAAAATCGAGAGTTGGATGGCACAGCCCAGGCGGGAGACGAAATGATCCCGTCAGATCAATCGGGCTATGAATTAGGGGAAAACCGCATGTCGGGCGCGCTTGAGGCGGGCCGCGAATGGAAATGACCTAGTGTCGGGACATTCCGCACGGGAAGGTTTCGATGATTGCTGGCATGCAACGCCTCCCTTATGTTTGAACTAAAGCGGTGAGCGTTTTGTACCGAAGCAATTCGCCATTGCCAAGCGGATATTTGCAACCTTACAGAAAGTGATGCGGAAACGACACACCTTGTGCGCTTGCGAGGTGACGGTTCGGCCGGCGTGCTCGCCCGTATCGGCATCGCCGTCTGTGGTCTGCCGCTGGAGCACTCCGAGCTTCTGTCTCCGCCTGCCGACGTCAAGGAGGGCCGGTATTTCCTCTACCGCAGGACGTAATCCCCGCTCAGGAAGCGCAGGAATAGGATGTGGCCGGGCGGGCGGTCAGTTTCGCCTCGAAGTCGGCGGCGATTTTGTCCAGCGTCACACTGTCCAACCGTCGCAGCAGCAGCGCCTGGGCTTCCTTCATCGCGTCGCCGAGGGCGACGTTCACCGCTTGTTCCACGAGGCATTCCGGCTGATCGTCGGCTGGGCCGATGGCGAAGAGATGCGGCTCACCGATGGCGCGGTAGACGTCGAGCAGGGTGATCTCAGACAAGGGGCGCACCAGCGTCCAGCCGCCGCCATGGCCTTTCTCGGAGCGGACGTAGCCCTGTTCGCGAAGGCCGGCCATGGTGCGGCGGACGACGACCGGATTGGTATTCAGCATCTTGGCAATCATGTCGGAGGTCGCCGAATGCTGGTGTTTATCCATGTGGATCAGCACGTGCAGCATGCGTGAAAGGCGGCTGTCATTGCGCATGGGTCTCTTCCTGTCGATCGGACGGGTCATTATCGCAAGCGGATCGTAACAAGACAAGTGACATGATGCTTGACGGCGTCATGTCATGTAACTTATGTTGAGCCATGAGTTCGATACCCAAGGAGAGTTCCATGTCGTTCGAAGCCATCGTCATCGGCGGAAACTTCGCCGGCCTTTCGGCCGCCATGCAGCTGGCCAGGGCGCGGCGGCGCGTGCTGCTCGTTGATGCCGGCGCGCCGCGCAATCGCTTTTCTGAAGCGTCGCATGGGTTCTTGGGCCAGGACGGCCAGAGGCCGGCGACGATCATGCGGGAGGGAAAACGGCAACTCTCGCTTTATCCGACCGTCACAATCCGACAGGGGAAGGTCGTCCGGGCGCAGAGCGATGGTGACGCGTTCATTGTCGGCACCGAAGACGGCGACGAAGAACGAGCCGCGCGCATCCTGCTTGCAACCGGCGTCAGCGACACACTGCCGGAAATCCCGGGCCTCAAGGAGCGATGGGGCCGCTCCGCGCTGCACTGCCCCTATTGCCACGGTTTTGAGGTCAGTGGCGGCGAGCTCGGCGTTCTCGCAAACCATCCGCATTCGGCCCATTCGGCCATGATGATCCCGGACTGGGGCGCAACGACCTTTTTCACCCAGGCGCTGTTCGAGCCCGAGGAAGAGCAATTGGTGAAGCTGACAGCCCGTGGCGTCCGCATCGAACGCAGCCCTATCGTCGAATTGTTGGGCGACGATCCGAAGCTTGAGGCCGTTCGCCTCGCTGATGGCCGCGTCGTGCCGCTCGATGCCGTCTTCGTCGCGCCGAAGACTTCGATGGCAAGCCCGGTTGCCGAACAGCTCGGCTGCGCCTTCGACGACGGCCCGTTCGGGCCGGTCATCCGGACCGGTGAGAATAAGGAAACCACTATCAAGGGTGTCTTTGCCGCCGGCGATGCGGCAAGCGCCATGCATAATGCCACGCTCGCTTCCGCCTCAGGCGTGCTCGCCGGCGTGCATTGCCATCAATCGCTTGTCATGCATTCGGTCGTATAAGGCGGAAACAGCACGTCAAACGGGTGAAAGTTTCCCAGCAGGTCAGGTCCACATCGCTTCGTCGAACTGAAAATCTCAGCGCTTTAAGCATTGCTTTTAATATAATCAGCCGATTACCGCTGAAACACATAAATCCGCGGCAATATGGAGCAATTGCCACAAGCCACGGTTAAGTTACCGCCAGTACCGCCCCGGTGTCGTACTGACGCACGAAATCCACCCGCATGCCGTTCCAGTGATAGCAGTAATGACGCCCTTGGACAGGAATGGTTATGGCGTCCGGCCAGAAAATGCCGATACAACGTTGACCGGGCATTCGAACGCTGTTCCACAAGAGACCATCGCTTCCCGCTGCACGAAGTTCGCGTCCCTCAATCTGGGAAGCGGTGTAATCGTCCGGATGCAGGGCGCCAGGCACCGCGTTCACGTCGTCCAGTTCTCGGTCCACGCTGCCCACTAGGACGCGAAAGTCCGATGTCCACCCCGCACGCTGGGGCGTTGAGCTCATGAACTTCTGATGATGATGTATTGTTTCGGCGACAGCGACTTCTTCGCTGTCGCCTGCATAGTAGAGACCATAGCTTCCGTCCGTGAAGCGTCCCGGCCGCCCCGTTGAGCAATGGACGAATGGGGCCATTACATAACTAGCGCCGGTCCCCGAAACGCGGCGGTTCGCGGGCACCTTTCCAAGATCGCCCACCTCATATCGAATGCGCGGATTCGTTTTCGCCTCGACGGCCACAAGGGCCTCCCAGTCGCGGGGGTCGGCGATGTCCTCGAACAAATCGATTGGCGGATAGATCGATCGAATGATGCGGTAGGTTTTAGGCCACTGTACGTGGGAGCGGACAGCAAGCCCACTTACCATGCGCTCCGCTCCGCATCGAGCCATTCACGCATCACGGCAAGATCAGAAAGCTCGCCCTCAAGCATCACGTCCAGCGCCGACTTGCCGCCAAAGGCCGCATTAGGTGCTTTGATCCACTCATATCCCCTTGATGGGTCCTTAAACAGATGTCGCACCCCCTTGTGGATACCCATTAGGTGAGCCATCCGCATTTTCAGGTCCCGATCGACACGTCCCACGTTGCCTTCTTTCCACCGTGCCCATGTGCGGGCTGACAAACCTCCGAGCAAGGTGCAAGCCTGGGCCTCCGTGAGCTTCCAGGCGTTGAAGAGGTTTACCGTCGTGCGGGCCAGCGCCCCTGCTTCCACATCGGTGATTTCAGCCGATGTCCTGTTAAAGGGAGTCGAAGCAATAGGTTGAAGCTGCATGGCATCCTCTCTTTCTGGCAGAAAGATAGCATATTGTTGCCAATTGGCAAATCCAAATTCTCCTTCAAACGACCGCATCACATGGACAGCAAAAAGGGTGGCCGAACGACTCGTCACCGAGGTGAAAATCTCAAGGCGTTAATCATTGCTTCTAAAATAACGTGCCGTTGCAACCGACTTATTGCAATTTCTACGTTTGAATTGTAGCTGTTTTTCAGCCGCAGCTACTATGGCTCAACGACCGTGGTGAGACAGTAGCAGACGCGCAGCACGCAGGACGGGGGCATCGAGTTGGGGTTTACTGACGCTGTTGGGACGGCTCTTGTACAGAAATATGCAACTTTCTCGGGCAGGGCCTCCCGCTCGGAATATTGGTGGTTTGTCTTATTCTATTTCACGGTGCTGATCGCGATCGGAATCGCGTGTCTTGTGACCTCCAACTTTTCCGATTTCCGGGACGGAGTTCCGCCACCAGTCGGCCTCCTCGTGTTCATCGGCGGATTGACTTGGCTGGCAATGTTTTTGCCACAGGTGGCCCTTCAGGTTCGCCGTTTCCATGATCGAAATATTTCCGCTTGGTGGTATCTCGCGCTGTTCGGCGGCGGCTTCGTTCCCTACTTCAACGTCATTGCCGGTATCGCGATCCTCGTGATCTGCTTGCTTCCAGGCACGGAAGGTCCGAACAAATACGGGCCAGATCCGCTGCGTCCCCAAGCGCGAGCGGAGGTCTTTGCCTAGCACATGGCCATCCGCAACGTTGGCCTGTTGGGTCTGTCCCCGGGCCACGATTCAGTTTCCGCATCAGCGAGCGTCTGTTTGAAGCAACCGACTTATTGCAATTTCTACGTTTGAATTGTAGCAGTTTTCTGAAGTGACTTTCAGGCAAGACGATGATGAGACCGTCGATCACCGTGCTTGAATCAGCATAAATGGGGGCATTGAAATGGGATTTACTGAAGCTGTTCGGACAGTTTTAACGCAGAAGTACGCAACCTTCTCCGGCAGGGCTTCCCGCTCGGAATATTGGTGGTTCGTGTTGTTCTATACCTTGGTAGGGCTCGCGCTTGTAATTTTGGCTTTGGCGGTAGGCGCCTTTTCCGACCAACAGGGTGGAGTTTCGTCAGCGGTGGTCGCCATCATGGTGATCGGCGGATTGTTTGGACTTGCAATCTTTTTACCAATATTATCCCTTCAGGTTCGCCGTTTCCACGATCGCGACATTTCCGGTTGGTGGTATCTCGCGCTGATCGTCTTGGGCATGGTTCCCTATATCGGTACCATTACCGGTCTCGCGATCACGGTTATTTCCGTAATGAGGGGCACGGATGGTCCGAACAGGTTCGGGCCGGATCCGCTGCGTCCCGAAGCGAGAGCAGAGGTCTTTGCTTAGAGAATGACCATCCGCAATCTCGGCCTGCTGGTGGCTCTGTTGCTTGCCGCCTCGGCTCAGTTTTCGCCTGCTTGGGCGCAAGACAGCGACAGTCAGCAGGTTGGGGGCGGCGATCATCAAAAGAGCGCCGTCGGAGCCGAATATGCCGCGCAGTGCCAGCAGAACGGATTGCGCTGCACGCTCGTCTATGGCGACGCCTCTGCAAAGGTCGAACCGGCATCGAATACGACAAAATCGTCGCCACAACGCAAGCCGTTGATGAGCCCGCGGGAGCCGGTCGTCAACGGTCCTCTGGCGGTTGCTATCGTGCTTGTCGGTCTCATCGTGGTCATCGGCTTGTGGATACGCTTCGGCAACGGTGGCGTCTTGCTTTCATCGGCCCCACGCGACATCAAGCGGCAGGGGGAGGCGCCGGAAAGCTGGCGCACGTCAGCAGCCGAGGCCGAGGAAAAGCCGAGCGACTTTCTGCAGCGCATTGCCGCCATGGCGGATCGCAGGCAGGCGCTTGTCCTCCTGCTCCGACATTGCCTGCTTCATGCAGCAGATATGACGGGAACACGGCTTTTCCGCTCGGATACGGAACGGGCCGTTTTCGCCCGTCTACCGAGCAATATGCCCGAACGCGATCGGCTTGAAAATTTTCTGACGGCAGTGGAGCTCGTTCATTACGGCGGCCGCACGCTTGCGGAAAGCCATTTCGGCGTCCTTCTGACGACGGCGCGCGGCTTGCTGTCATCAGGCAGAGTGGCCAATGCGTAACTCGGGGCCTCTTCTGTTGCTGGGGCTGCTGCTTGCGCTGGCGGCTCTGGCAGTCTTTGCGCTTTCGCGCGGCAGCGACTTCGACCGCTCGCCGCTTGGCAACAAGGGGTTGGAAACGTGGCTGCAAGCCAAGGGTATCCCTGTCGTACGATCCGACCCTCATGTCGCTCGGGCGCGCTCGGAAATCTCGCTGCGCATCATTCCCCTGTCGATACACCAAGCCGAGGCTGTCGCACCTCAGGCAAACGAGGAAGCGGATGACGCAGGACCAGATAGCCCGATCCGGGAGTCAAACCGCTATGCGCTGCCGACACTGATCGTTTTGCCGAAATGGCGCGGTAGCGTCTCAACGGATGGTGTTGCCGGCAAATCCGGACTGGCCGATCTCTCCGATATCGGCGGCGAACTCGACAAGATCGGTTATTCAGATTTTGGCTTCGCCCGCAGTAGCACCGATTTTGAAGAGGCGCAACCACAGCTGAAACCGGGCCAGCCAATCAAGATTGCCCTCTATCTGGCCCAAACCTTCGAACGGTCCAGCCTCCCGAGCGGTTGGGAGGAGCTCGCGGGCACGCCGTCGGGCGCGCTGCTCCTGCGTGGCGCGGACGACCCCAACGTCTATCTGCTGTCGGATCCGGACCTGTTGAACAATCACGGACTGGCTCTGGCCGATAACGCCTCCTTTGCCGTGTCGCTCGTCACGCTGTTACGCGGCGCGGGCGAGAAGCGGCCGGTCTATCTGGATACGGCCGGCCTGCCCCTGGATAGCAAGAAACCGGCGGATGAGGGCCGGACCTACGAGCGCTCTGCCTCCGATTTCAAGCGGTTTTTCGCTTATCCGCTGTCCGTCATCTGGGGAGTGCTGTTTGTCGTCGCCGCGATTTGTTTCTGGCGCGGCGCCTATCGCTTCGGGCCTGCCTTGAAGGAGACATCCGGAAACATCGAGCTGTCGAAGACCGCCGCGATCGACGCGACGGCGCGTCTGCTGCGCCTGTCGGGCAATGATGGCCGGATGACCGGACAGTTCGTGCTCCATCTGCTTGCGGACAAGGCGCAACTGGTCTTCGGCCCCGGAGCCGGAAACGAGGCGGGCATAGAGCGGCTGTTTCAACGCCTGGCGCGCCGCGATCAGGCGGCGGCGAAGGCATTGCATTCGTCAGCGCAGGCGCTGATCGATCGTGGACATCGGATGACGCGGGCGGATCTGCACCGCAATCTCGAAATTTTTAGAAAATCGCTGGGGAGCACTGACCTTGGATCTAGGTGAATTTCGCAATCTTATCGCTGCGGTTCGTGGCGAAATCGGCAAAGCGGTGCAGGGGCAGGACGCGATCATCGATCTCGTCCTGATCTCGATCTTTGCCGGCGGGCATTGCCTGGTCGAAGGTCCGCCCGGCACGGCCAAAACCCTGCTTGCCCGGTCGGTCTCTGCTGCCATGGCGCTGCAATATCGTCGCATCCAGTTCACGCCAGACCTGATGCCCGGCGATGTTCTGGGCGTCAATCTCTTCAATTTCCAGACCAATCAGTTCCACCTGACCAAGGGCCCGGTCTTTACCGACATTCTTCTCGCCGATGAGATCAATCGCGCGCCCCCGAAGACGCAATCCGCCCTGTTGCAGGCGATGAACGAGCGGATGGTCACGCTTGATGGAACCGATTATTCCCTGGGACCGGATTTCTTCGTGCTTGCCACGCAAAACCCGATCGAGCAGCAGGGCACCTATCCTTTGCCCGAAGCACAGCTCGATCGCTTCCTGTTCAAGCTTGTCGTCGATTTTCCCAGCCGCGATACGGAAATTGCCATCCTCTCCAAACACGCGACGCAGGCGCTGAAATCAGACCTGCGCAATGCCGGCATCCGTCCGCTTGTCACAAGTGCCGCACTTGCCGAGGGGCGGGCGCTGATCGATGCGATCCGTCTGGACAACACGATCCTGACCTACATCGTCGACCTGGTGCGCGCCACGCGCTCCGATCCCGACATTCTCTATGGCGCATCCACCCGCGCGGCCGACGCCGTAGCATCGGCAGTGCGCGTGCGCGCGGCGTTCGAGGGAAGGGATTACGGCTTGCCGGACGATGTCCAGGCGTTGCTGGTGCCTGCCTTGCGCCATCGCATCGTGCTTTCGCCCTCGGCAGAAATTGATGGGCGCACGCCGGACGAGGTGCTGCGGAACATCATGAACCGCGTGGATGCGCCCCGTTAAATGCGGCCATCCTCCACTCTGATCGCGCTCGTTCTGATATCCGCCGCGGTGACGGTCTTCACCAGCGTGTGGTGGCGCGACATGAGCTACTTCTTGCTCCTCATGTGGCTTGCGCTTGCAGCCCTGACCGTCGCCGATCTGGTCATCTCCAACTTGGCGGGCAGGATGACGGTCGATTTCGATCTGCCGCCGCAGGGCTTTGTCGGCCATACCGCCGCGTTTACGGTCGGTATCCGGTCGCAGCTGTCCCGGAAAATCGAAATCCGGCTCGATCTCGCTCCCGAGCTGGTCGTCGACGAAATCAGATGGCTCAACCCTGCATCGGGTGCCGGAGAAGGAGAGGTCAAGGCCTCTCTGGACCTTCATCTGACCCGGCGGGGACGATACGCGGTCAATGCGCTATGGCTGAAGTGGCCATCGCGATTGAAGCTGCTCGAGATCATCGCGAAGATGCCCGTCGGGCAAGAGATCGCTGTCCAGCCCGACATATCGCCGGTGCTGTCGGGAGCGATCAGGACCCAGATCCTGCCGCTGGAGGCCGGCCAGAAGGATTTGCGGTTGCGCGGCGAGGGATCGGAATTCCACCAGCTGCGTGAATTTGTAAGCGGCATGGATCCGCGCAGCATCGATTGGAAGCGCTCGGCGCGCATGCGCAGTCTCGTCGTGCGCGAGATGAGGGCCGAACGAAACCACCAGATCATCCTCTGCGTCGATTCCGGACGGCTGATGGCCGAGCAGCTTGCGGGCTTCACGAAGCTCGATCGCGCCATCAATGCGGCGCTCGCCATGTGCTGGGGCGCGGGCCTTGCCGGCGATCTCGTCGGTTTTTACAGCTTCGACAGCCGGCCGCGTCTGTTCGTGCCGGCCTTGCCCGGACGAGCGGCCTTTCCGCGGCTGCAGACGGTGTGCGCCGGGCTGCGCTACGAAACCCAGGAGACCAACCATACTTTGGGACTGACCCACCTGTCGGGACGCCTGAAGCGACGTTCGCTGATTGTGATATTCTCCGATTTCGTCGACACCATCACGGCGGAGCTGATGATCGAGAACATGCAGGTGCTCGCCCGGCATCACTTCGTCGTCTATGTCGCCTTGCGCGATCCGATGCTGGCCAAGCTCATCGAGCCTGAGGAAACGACGCTCGATGCCGTCGCCCGCTCGGTTGCGGCGCGCCAGATCCTTCACGAAAGGCGCGCCGTCATGGAAAAGCTGGCGCGTCTCGGGGTGCTTTGCCTCGACAGCACGCCGGAGGCACTGACTTCGGATCTCATTGCGCGCTACATCGAAATCAAATCCCGTGAGATGATATGATGGATATCGGTATCGACGGCAGGATGGATAGGGGCGCGACAGTCAATGTCGGCGCCGTCCAGAACGATACGCTTCGTTCGGCCCGCTTCCGGCTGGAGCGCGAGGCACACTGGCGTCAACTGGACGAACTCGTGACGCGTGCCGAGAAAGGGGGCGCAGCCACACTCGGCTATGATGAAGTCCGCAATCTCGCTACCGGATACAGGCAGGCGATGAACTCGTTGAGCGTGGCGCGCGATATTTCTCTCGATCGCGCCCTGATCGCCTATCTGGAAAGCCTCTGCGCCCGGGCCTATCTCGTCGTCTATGCCCCGCAGGAAAGCCTGGGCGGCCTGATGTCGCGCCTGCTGTTGCACGGCATTCCCCAGGCCGTGCGGCGCTCGGCCCTGCCTTTGTTCATCGGCTTCCTGGCGCTCATTTTGGGCGCGCTAGCCGGATACAGGCTCTGCGCCAACGACCCGAGCTGGTTCTATACCTTGGTGCCGCCGGAGATGGCCGACCAGCGCACGCCTGATGCCTCGACCGATTACCTCCGCTCGACCATCTATGGCGATGAAGGGCATGACAGCGACCGGCTGGCCGCATTTTCCGCCTTTCTCTTTTCCCACAACACCACCATCGTCATCCTGATCTTCACCCTTGGTGTTTTCGTGTCGGTGCCGAGCTTCATCCTGACCTTTTACAATGGTCTGATCCTCGGCGCGTTCTTCGCGATGTTTTATCGCAGAGGGCTGGGCTACGATGTGTTCGCCTGGCTCTCGATCCACGGCGTGACCGAGCTTGCGGCCATCGCCATTGCCTGCGCGGGCGGGGCAAGGCTCGGACTTGCCGTTCTCCTGCCCGGTGCCAGAACCCGAAAGGAAGCCTTGCGTCACCAGGCGCATGATGCCGTCAAGCTCGCCATCCTGGCAGCGCTGATGCTCATCGTGGCAGCCTTCATCGAAGGGTTCCTGCGTCAGCTGATTCAGGATCCGCTCTGGCGCATCGTCATCGGATGGGGGATGGGCCTCGTCTGGGTAGGCTGGCTGCTGCTTGGAGGTCGCGAAAGCAAGGTTTCGCGCGAGGCCATGCGATGAGCCAGGCAGTCACGGACGGCAAGCGCATCGAGCAGTTCATCCCGCCGGAAGGCGTCCCGATCACCTTCGCCATTGCCTCGATTGGAACCCGTTTCGGCGCGCAATTCCTCGACATCGTCTTCACCTCGATCATCATGTTCGTCTGCGCTGTGGCCATCCTCTTCACAGGCGTGCTGCCCATGACCGCCGAGGCGATGCTCATGGTGCTGCTCGGTTTTCTGGTGCAGATCCCCTATTACATCCTCTCGGAGCTCATCTGGAACGGACGCACGCTCGGGAAAAGAATCACGGGCATCCGCGTCATCAACATGGACGGACGGCGGCTCACGCCGCACCAGGTGACCGCACGCAACCTGATGAAACAGGTGGAGATTTTCGCCCCCATGGGCCTTTTGGCTTCGGTCGGCACGCAGTCGGCCTGGGAAAACGGTCTGACGAGCCTCTGGCTTTTAGCGGTGGTCATCGTCCCCTTCACCAACCGACGCCGGCAAAGGCTTGGCGACATCATCGCCGGCACCCTGGTGGTCGACACTCCGCGCTCCGTGCTGCTCTCCGATCTCGTGCTTTCTGCTCCTGCCGCCGCATCGACGCAGGCGGAGTACGAATTCCTGCCGGAACATCTCGATGTCTACGGCAAATATGAGCTGCAGACGCTGGAGGACGTGCTTCGCGACTCCACAAAGAGGTCCAACTATAAGGAGATCGAACAGATCGTTCGAACCATTACCCGAAGGATCCGGTTTGAAGACACTGTGAAGCCCGGCCGGGAGCTGCACTTCCTCAACGAGTTCTATCGGGCCCAGCGCGAGCATCTGGAAAGCTTGAAGCTTTTCGGCACGCTTCGCGAAAATAAGTATCATGAGCATGCGCAGACAAGTGCGAAGAAACTTGTTTGAGGCGGAAGAGTGCGTTGGGCTGGAAGGTGGTAAATCACCGCCATTAAATGATGATCGGGAGCTGGCACCAAAAATAGCTTGAGCGAGAAGCGATTTCACCCGCAGCGAAACGTTTAACTGCGTCACCCCACAACCATGACGCACATGCCGCGCCTAGCATTTCTCGCATTCGCCATGGTTGGCTGGTGTATGACCCCTGAGCGATAAGGTCTATTCCATACAGACCCCGCAGACAGATCCGTCTAAGCACATATGCTGGCATCTCGAAGGATCCCTTGCGCTATCTCCATGTAGGAGCCCTCCACCCAATTTGGTTGGAGACGATCATTGCTCCAGCCAAGCGACTGGCTAGTCTAGCTCATACGGTGATCTTGGCCTGCGGCGCCTTTTGGCGGCCGGCCCCCCATTTCTGGATCGGCCGTTCGAAGAATTCCCAGCTTAGGGCGGAAAAGGCGATTGTCGGGATCGCAACAACGACCAGTTGGATGATCCCCCGCTTCAGCGGGTAATCGAAGAGCCGCCACATAAGATGCATCATCAGCCAAAGCATCGGAAAGTGGTAGAGATAACATCCGTAGCTGATGCGGCCGAGATAGGCCAAGGGCCGGGCTCCAAGTACGCGATTGATAATCGGGCTTGTCCCCGATGCCGTTATGGCAATCAGGATTGCCATCGGCAGAAGCGGAAGAATTTGTAGAAGGAAATCGACGACCAACAGCAACCGTGGACGGCCATCCGTCTCAACGAGTTGCAGGGCACCCCACAGCGCTGCCGGCAGGATTGCCGCAAGGAGGCGTGTTCGGACCGGACGTGCCAGCATGCCCGAATGGAAGAAGACCAAAGCTCCCACGCCGAATGCATCAAGCGAGAAGGGAGACCACAAGACCATGTTGTCGGGGTAATAGCCGGTGACATAACATCTGAGCCAGAATGCCAGCGCAATGGCGATGGCGCCCGCGGCGACCAGCGCCACCGATCTGTTTGCGCAGCTGAGGACAACTAGCGGCCAAATGAGATAGAACTGCCATTCGACGGACAGGGTCCAGATATGGGCAAGCACCCATGGGTGCCAATTCATGTTCATCGCGAACCAGACGTTTGACAGAAAGGCGAGATGATAAAAAAGCCCATCCCGGATCGTGACGAGGCCGATCGCGGCGAGGGCCAGGACCATGGCGTAATATGTCGGCAGGAGCCTGAGCGCCCTTCGCGTGTAGAAAGATCGCAACGCCGCAAAACTGAACCCTTCGGCGTCGCGCAACGCGACCAGTTTGGCGGTAATCAGGAAGGCACTCAAAATGAAGAACGTTCGTACCGCCAGGTCGCCGAGCAAGGAATCTCCGTCGACGAAATGCGTATAGAACACACCAAGGATGGCAATAGCCCTGATGCCATCAAGGCCCCTTATCCGATCCGCCTCCATTCCCCACCCGTTCCTTCACCCTGGTGGTCATATTCCGCCATGCCCCGACCGGGCGCAAGGGGACGAAGCCGTACTTCGAGGTCGTCCTCAACCGCACGACCTAAAGCGCGGCAAGCGAATCTGAAAGATCGCGACCTAGTTTAGGGCAGGAACAGCACGTTGTACTGATCGAAATCGCCCGGCAGCTCACGGACCTTCATTTCCTCTTCGCGATCCTCGAACAGCACGAGGCAATCCTCGTAGAAGCCTGAGAGCATTGATATGAAGGCTTTCGTTCCCTCACGCCCGTAAAAAAGCGGCGTGAACTCCATGTAGAGCGGCACGCGGCGGGCAAGCAGCGGCTGCATTGAGCGGCAGGCGACCGGCTCGTAGCCCTCGATATCCATCCAGACGAGGCCGATTGCGGCCGGATCGACCGAAAGCCCGGCAAGGATTTCGGAAACCGGCTTCACCGGCACGCTGATCTTCTTGTCTGTCGGGCTTTGTCGGATGGCGCTGCTCTTGCCGTGATTGTTGAGGTTGAGGAAAAAGTCGATCTCGCCTTCGCTCTCGCCGGCGGCGCAATTGATCAGCCGGACCTTCTCCTCCAGCCGGTTCTGGCGAATGTTGAGCTGAAGCAGCGGGAAATTGCGTGGGTCGGGCTCAACACTGACGATATGGGCGTATGTGTCGCTCAGCGCGAAATAGACGGTCTGGGTGCCGATATTGCCGCCGATCTCGAGCAGCGTTGCGTCCCTCCTGAGCAGGCCGCGCTCGCGCAGGATGACGATCAGCCGGTCGACTGCCTCGCGCTCGAAATGGCCCTTCCGGAAGACCTTGCGGCCGATATAGTCGGCCGGCGAGAAGGTCATCAGGTGATCACCGGCGTCGACCGTCATCGAAACCACACGCGGGCCGATATTCTCGATCAGCAGGCGGCGGCCGAAGCGGGTGTCGAAGAAGCGCGAAGCGGTCGCATTGCGCGCCCTGCGCAGCCGGCGGCTCCAGTATTTGGCGGTCAGCCAGGGCTTGCCGGGCATCAGGTTATTCCTTCGAGCGGTTCTGCCGCTTTCTCTCTCGGGATGACGTAGACTTTCAAGGGCAGGGCCCGGCCGCGCACACTGATTTCACGGCTTTCGATGCCGGCGAGATCGGCACCCGAAAGGCTCGCCACCGGTTCGGAGATGACGATCGCCGCCTCGAACTCCTTGGCAGCACTTTCCAACCGGCTCGCAACATTCACGGTATCGCCGATCGCCGTCATGCTGCGCACCCGGCCGTATCCCATCGTGCCGACGACGGCGGGACCGGTATGAATGCCGATCGCGATGCGCAGCGGCAGTGCCAGTTCGTCGGCGAGTTCTGCTGCGAGTTTCTCGATCTCCGTAACGATCGCTGCTGCCGCGGCGAGCGCCTGGCGGCAGGCTTCCTCCGGCGTGGTATTGAGGCCGAAGAGCGCCATGGCGCCGTCACCGATGAACTTGTCGAGCCGTCCGCCCGCCTGCTCCACCGCCTTGCCGATGATGGCGAAATAGCGGTTCAGCAGGAAGACGACATCGAAGGGCAGGCGGGTTTCCGTCAGCGTGGTGAAATGGCGGATATCGACGAAGAGCACGGCGATCTCACGCTCGCGGCCGGGGCTCGTTTCCTGGCTGTTGGCAGGAAGGGCTGCCTCGGTCGCCGGTACGAGAAGCGGCGCGACCGCAACGTCGCGGTTTGGACGAAGCTGGCAGGCGAGCCGGACATCCGGGCCGGCATTGATGCGCCTCAATGTCGTCTGTTCCATCTTGTCGGGGGCAGGCAGGCTGTCGTAATCGCCAAGGATCTGCACACGGCAGGTAGAGCACTGGCCCTTGCCGCCGCAGACGGCATAATGCGGCAGACCGCCGAGCCGGCTTGCTTCCAGCACCGAGAAGCCGCGCGGCACGCGGATCACCTCGCCGCCCGGATAATTCACGGCGACCTGGTCGAGCCGCTCCTTCAGCTTGCGCCGGGCGCGGGCAGCGACGACGATGAGCAGAGAGGCCGAGAAGGCGCCGTAGAGCCCGGCGCGGATCATGGCGACCTGACGGTGAACTTCCGGGTTAGAGGCGTAACGGGTGTTGATGTCCTCCTTGTAGGCGCTGATGGTCATTGCCTGCTGGTAGGAGGGATCGGCGAGCGTGCGGCCCATTTCGACGAAGCCGAGCAGCGAGAGCACCGGCACGAGGATCGCAAGCGCCAGCAGCAGCGGCGCAAAGTCCGGATACCAGGAGCGGTAGCGCAGCCAGAAATGGATGCCGATGCAGCCGTGGATCCAGACGGCGACGACACCGAACACCTGCCGCACGCCGTTTGTCGGGTTCCTGATCCAGAGCGTACTGACGACCGTCTCGTAGTCGTCGATGTAGCCGTAGAACTCGTGGGCGATGCGCGTGCCGATGACATGATCCATAAGCAGCAGCGGGATCAGCAAGCCGAGCACGATCTGCGCCATTTCCCCCTTCGGCATGACGAGGCTGCGGCGCATGTAGATGGCGCGCAGCACCAGCGCGATATGGGTGAGAACCGACGAATAGAAGATGGCGGTCCCCAAAGGATTGCGCCAGATCGCCAGGAAGAGGTGGGCGGCTTTATCGGCGGCGGTGACCGAAATCAGGCCAATCGCATGGTTCGACAAATGCAAGAGGACGAAGATGAAAATGACGAGGCCGGAACCGAGCCTCGCCCTTCTGATCGTACGCTCTGAAAAAATCCCTGTGGCCGAGACCGTCGTCATTCATTCCCGTTCTTGTCGATGTAACCGCAGGCCCATAGAGATTGAGAAAGAGGCGGAATTGCTTCGATCGCGATCACATTCCATATGCTTATGCGCAAGTTTTAGGGAAAGGGACAATAGCGGAATTTTTCGTGATAGCACGAGTGCCAGTTGTAAACAGTCTGTCGTACATGAGGTGTCAATGCGGGTGGCTTTCTACGCGCCGATGAAATCGCCGAACCATCCGGTGCCGTCGGGCGACCGGCTGATGGCGCGGCTGTTGATCCGGGCGCTGGAACTTGGCGGGCATCAGGTCGACGTCGTTTCCGAATTCCGTACCCATGCCTCGACACCGGAGGCGGCAGCGGCGCTCGAACCCGCCATCCGCGCCGAGCTGGAGCGGCTGCGGCTGACATGGAAATCCGCGCCGCGACCGGAACTCTGGTTCTGCTATCATCCCTATTATAAATCGCCCGATCCCTTCGGGCCGGCGATATCAGCCGAATTTGCCATTCCCTATGTCACCGCCGAAGCCTCCTACGCGGCAAAACGCGACCGGACCGGCTGGGCAGCATCACAGAAGCGCGTGGGCGAGGCGATCATGCAGGCGGCGGTCAATATCAGCTTCACCGAGCGCGACCAGGCCGGGCTTGCAGCCGCATTTCCGCAGGCACGGCTTGCCGGGCTGAAACCCTTCATCGACACGGCGCTGTTCGAGAGGGTGTCGCCGGCGCCCGATCCGCGCCGGCTGATGACGGTGGCGATGATGCGGGCCGGCGACAAGATGGACAGTTATGTCATGCTCGCAAAAGCATTGCGGCTGATCGAAGACCGGCCCTGGACGCTTGCCGTCATCGGCGATGGTCCGATGCGCCAGGAGGTGCAGGGTCTGTTTGCCGGCCTTGCCGGCCGCATCGAATGGCTGGGCGAGCGGAATGCCGTCGAGATCGCCGAACTGCTTGGGCATGGCGGCATCTATGTCTGGCCCGGTTGCGGCGAGGCCTATGGCCTTGCCTATCTGGAGGCCCAGGCCGCCGGCCTGCCCGTCGTCGCGCAGGAAACGGCAGGCGTGCCAGCAGTGGTCGAGGCTGGCGGGACCGGCCTGCTGTCGCCGGATGGCGATGTCACCGCCTATGCCGAGGCCGTGGCTACCCTGCTTGACGACAGGCAAAGGCGCGACGCCATGGGGCAGGCGGCGCGGCGCTTCGTGCTTGGGCAACGTTCGCTTGTGATGGCGGCGCAGCTATTGAACGGAATTTTGCGGGACAATGCAGGAATAGGAGTGACGTGATGACCGACAGGATGGCGGCCTGGGACCCTCTGCGCCGCGAGCTTGAGCGCTGGCAGGCTGCCGGCCGCGTGGCGCGGTTCTGGCTGCGGGATGACGATGCTGTCGAGCCGACCCTGGCGCTGGAGATGCTGATGGCGCTGGCTGGCGAAAGCCGGGTTCCGCTGACGCTCGCCGTCATTCCCGGCCTGACCGGCGAGGCCTTAGCCGCACGCCTGGGGGAGGAAACAGCCGTCACGGTTGCGGTGCATGGTTGGTCGCATAAGAACCATGCGGGGCTTAAGGCGAAGAAACAGGAACTCGGCGGCGAGCGGCCGACGGAGGTCGTGCTCAGCGAGTTGGGTGAGGGGTTCCGGCTGCTGCAGCGGCTGCATCCGGCCCGCTTCCTGCCAGTGCTGGTGCCGCCGTGGAACCGGATCGATGCGGCCCTCATTCCGGCGCTGCCCGGTCTCGGATTTGCAGCCCTTTCGGTCTACGGGCGGGCAAAGCAGGGCGGTCCGCTGCCACTTCTCAACACCCATGTCGATATCATCGACTGGCATGGCACGCGCGGCGGACGCAGCGAGGCGGAATTGGTGGCCGAGCTGGTGGCCGAGCTTCGCGACCGGTTTGTCGGCAGCGACGAGCCTATCGGTGTCCTCACCCACCATCTGGTGCATGACGCGGCCGCATGGGACTTCCTGTCGGCCTTGTTTGCAGTGACGGGCGGGCATCCGGCCGTCCGCTGGTCATCGGCGTCGGAACTGCTAGAGCATGTCGCGTAAAAGTGCGCCGCGGTTTTGCGATAACGACATGCGCAAAAGCAAGACCTAAAGCGCGAGGAGCGGATCTGAAAGATCGCGACGCGCTTTAGGGACCTAGACATTGCCGATCAGGCGGCGTGAACGCGTCCGAGGAAATCTCGCATGATTGCGACGACGTCATCGAGATGCGTCTCTAGCAGCCAGTGGCCGCCGCCGAGCAGATGCAATTCCGCATCCGGCAGATCGCGCAGATAGGCTCGCGCCGATTTTTCCGGCATGTAGTGGTCGTTCGGCCCCCAGACGATCAAGGTCGGAGGCTGGTATTCCTGCAGATATTTGCGGTGTTGCGGAAACCAGGCCCGGTTCTCCTTCAGTCCGGCGATTAGGTCTATGGCGATTTCCTTGCGGCGCGGCTTGATCAGCGACCAATGCAGCTTCCAGAGATCCGGTGGGATGGTGTCGGCCAGAGAGGGCGGCAGATCGTTGAGGAATTCCTCCTTGAAAGTCTCCTCGCTGACTGCCTTCGCCAGCACCCTTCTCATCTCCGATTCCGGAAGCGTCCACGTCGCCTCGATATCCGCATATTTCGGCCCGAGGGCATCTTCATAGGGGATATCGCCATTCTGGATGATCAGCGCCAGGATCCGCCGGGGGTCTCTGATCGCCAACCGCGCACCGATAGGCGATCCGAAGTCGTGGAGGTAGAGGACAAACCGGTCGACATTCATCGCGCTGACGAAGGCCTCCAGCCAGGCAGCGTATCCATCGAAGCTATAGTCGAAATCATCAGGCGTGCCGCTGTAGCCGGCACCCGGGAAATCCGGCGCAATCAGGCGCCAACGGTCGGCAAGGCGCGGCATGAGATTGCGAAATTCATAGGATGAGCAGGGATATCCGTGCGGCAGCAACAAGACCGGAGCATCCTCTCGGCCGGCCTCGCGGTAGAAAGTCTCGACCCCTGCAACGGTCATCCAGCGATGTCGGACGAGAGTGACCATGGGGAGCTCCTCAGAATCGTTTTTCGTTTTTCTTCCCTCGGTCTTCCTCATACTGTTCGGCGCCTTCCACCGGCCGCAGCCACGGTTCGCGGCGTTTGATCCAGAGTTCGTAGCGCGGCACAAGCGGCGTTGGGGCCTCGGATAGGATGCCGAGTTTGATTTCCGCCTCCTGGTCATCGGCGGAAAACAGGCGCGAACCACAGCCGGTGCAGAAATGCCGACCCTGGAACTCGTCGGTCTGCCCTGAATGTTCGAATTGGCCGGCGGGCCAGATCCCATAGAAGGTAAAGGCCGAACCGCTTTCTTGTCTGCAGTCCGTGCAATGACAGATTCCAACGCGCAAGGGTTCGCCCCGGACAGAAATGTGCACCTGCCCGCAGAGACACTTTCCGGAAAGCACGGTCATGACGGAGCCTGTTTCGTTGATTTGCGCTGCCGGGAAAACGGTCTGGCCCGGCATCTGTTCCGTGGCGACGAAGCAGGCATGCTCGGTTCGACTTCGTCGAAGAGCTTCAGACTGGACAAGATAACGGGAGGCCCCTAGCGGACCTACTCAATCACCACGATCTGATTGTCGCGGGCGGCAAAGGACTCGGGGAAGGCTGCCTGCGCTTGCATTTCCATCTGGGCCAGCTGTTCGTCCGTGCGGGAGGGGGCATGGTGGAAGAGCGCAAAGCGCTTGGTGCCCGCCATCTTCGCAAGCTCGGTGCCGTGCTGCCAGGTCGAATGGCCGAAGCCCTTGAAACGCTGCATTTCGTCTTCGTTGTAGGTGCAGTCGTAAACGACGAGATCGGCATCCCGCATCATCTCCAGCGAAACCGGATCGTAGCTGCCTGGAATATGCTCGATGTCATAGACGAGAGCGACCGAACGGCCCTGCCATTCGATGCGGTAGCCGATGGCGCCGCCCGGATGGTTCAGCATGAAGGTCTTGATCTCGATGCCCGCATGGGGCGTCAGCACCTGGCCGGCGTGGAAATCGCGGAAGTTCATCGTCGCCTGGCAGATGTCGGTCTTGACGGGAAACCAGGGCGGGCTGATGAACTGCTCGACCATTTCCCGCGTGCTCATCTTGCCATCGAGATGGCCGGACCAGATGTTGACGTTGATCGAGGGGTAATAGATCGCCTTGAAGAAGGGCAGGCCGATGATGTGGTCATAATGGCAGTGGCTGAAGAACAGGTCGACGTCGCTGACACTGTCGGCGAGCAGCGAAAGCCCAGCCTCACGCAGGCCGGAGCCTGCGTCGAAGATCATCCTATGTTCTCCGCAGCGAATTTCGATGCAGGAAGTGTTACCGCCGTAGCGATCGAACTCGGGGCCCGACACGGGAATACTGCCGCGGACGCCCCAAAATTTTACCTGAAACAAATCTGTCGTCATCGTTCTTCAAACCGGCCTTCCCACGTCGCCATCGTAGTCATTGTTCATCCCGATGCGAAGCAGTAGAATTCCACGGGTTTGCCTGTGCCCCCTTTCATTCTCCTAACCGCTAGCGGAAGAAGAAGTAGATTTTCCTAAGCAATCGGCTTTCGCTTCGGAAAGCAACCCAGTATGGTTCGTTTTCGGTAAACGGGCTGCTGAGCGCGGGATTTTCCCGTATGTCATGCCTATTAGATGGTTGCGCGCGATTGAAAAAACAATTGCTGCCCTGTTGAGCCGAAAAATCCAGTTTTTTGAGCAGTACGCAAGCCGGGCCAAAGGGCTTGGTCTAACAGGCATGGGGCACCTGTATTGTGGTCAGGCCCTGCTCGACCCGGTCGGCTCCACGTTCTCCGGAAAAACCAGCATCATATGAGAAAATTCTAATTCCCATTCTGCGAATGCTTCCTTGATTGAGAAGGCCAGAAAGAGATATATCCGACGAAACAGAAAATATAAGAGACTCGCCATGTTGCAGCCGGTTATAAACGAGACCATTGCCGAGAGCAGCTACAGGCGCATTCGGGCCGACATTATTTTTGGTCGGCTGGCGCCAGGACAAAAGTTGAAGTTGGAAAGCTTGAAGGAGTCCTACGAGACCAGCATCAGTACGCTTCGAGAAGTGCTGAATCGGCTGTCCTCCGAGGGGCTTGTCGTTGCCGAGGGACAAAAAGGTTTCGAAGTGTCTCCGGTGTCCGTTTCAGACCTCAAGGAGACAGCGGCACTCAGGCTTCTCCTGGAAACACATGCGCTGGAACAGTCGTTCGTGCATGGCGACGTTGAATGGGAGGCTCCCCTGGTCTCGGCGCATTACAAATTGGCACGGATGGAACAGGTGATGGCATCGGGCGACACCAGCAGGGCGGAGGACTGGAAGCGTTACGACTGGGAGTTTCACCAAGCGCTGATATCCGCCTGCGGGTCGAAACTGCTGATGGAGACGCACTCGGTGATCTTCGACAGATATCTCAGATATCAGATGGTCGCCTTGTCCTATCGAGGCGATGTCGCGGCCAATGAACATCAGCAGCTTTTGGATGCGGCATTGCGACGTGACGCGGAGACGGCCAAGCGCGTGCTTGTGCTGCATATCCAGGGCGGGGTCGAACATGCGCTGGCAAGAGGGACGCTGAAATAGAGATGATCCGGAGGTTTCTCTTCGCGCTTTAGGTCCACCAACACAGATGACATTTCGGCAAAACCAGGAAAAGCCATGCTCAAGCAAGTCCACGACCCGGCTGAAACAGTAAGCGATGTCGTCTTCCGGCAGATCCGCGAGGATATCATATCCGGGACATTGCCGCCGGGAGCCAAGATCAAGCTGGAGCAGGCAAAGGAGCGTTACTCCATCGGCATTTCATCGCTGCGTGAAATTCTGAGCCGCCTGACCACGGAAAACCTCGTTGTCGCCGAGGGGCAGCGTGGCTTTGAGGTCAGCCCTGCGTCGCGCCGAGAACTCCTCGAGCTCGCCGACCTCAGGATCGTTCTTGAAACGCATGCGATCGGCCTTGCCTTCGCTGCGGGAAATCTCGAATGGGAGGGGCGTATCGTCGCCGCCCATCACCGGCTGGCTGCCGCCGAACGCAAGCTCCTTGCCGGCGACGTGTCGCGGACAGTCGACTGGGTCCGATACGACTGGGAGTTCCATCAGGCGATCGTCTCGGCCTGCAATTCAGCGACGCTGATGGCGACATTGTCGTCGGTCTTCGATCGCTTTCTTCGTTACCATATGCTGGCCGAGAGTTTTCGCGGCAAGCCAGTCGTCGATGACCACCGGCTTTTGTTTGAACTTTCCATTCAGCGCGACGTCGCGGGTGCGACCGACGTCGTCAAACGGCACGTTCAAAGCGGCGTGGAGCATGTGCTCAAGAGCGGCCGGATTCGCTAGAGCATTTCCAGGAAAGTGCGAAGTGGTTTTCCGTCCGGAATGCGTAAAAACAAAAGCTTAGAGTGGCTCTGCGCTCCATGAAAAGCTGAACCGCTCTAAACCAGGGCCTCAGGAGGCGTCTTTCGGAATTCCTTCCGGACGCATCTGTTTCTTCAAAGCGGCGATCCGGAAAATAGCGTTCGGCGCGCCGTAGCCACGGTAGCCGCGGCGCTCGACGATCTCGAAAAAGAAACCCTCTCCATATGTTCCGCTATAGAGCTGGAAATATTCGCCATGCTCGTCCCGGTCATAGAGGATGTTTTCCGCCTTCAGCCGCTCGGTCAGTGCAGGATCGAGGCCGAACCGTGCTTCGACGTCATCGTAGTAGTTCGGCGAAATGTGCAGCGATCTGAAACCGCAAACACGAAGGTTTTCGGCGGTCGCAAAGATGTCGTCGGTCAAAAACGCCAGGTGCTGTATGCCGGCTCCGAATTTCTCGGCCATGAAATGTCCGGCCAGCGTGCGGCGGTTCTCGGCGCCGTTCATGGTAATGCGCAGCGCCCCGGTGTCGTTCTCGACGACTTGGCTGCGGACCACCCCGGCCGGATCGATGATATCGACCATCGGGGTCTTCCGCGTCTCGAAAATGGACGTGTAGAACAAAAGCCAGGTGAGCATTTCATCGTAGCCGACCGTCTGGGCGACGTGATCAATGCGCAAAAGGCCTGCCGACGGCGCGTCGCTGTCGTCCGTGACCGGCTGAAAGTCGATTTCGGAGAAACGACCCAATGCGCTCTTGTCATCGATGAGATAGATGATCCCGCCCCCCACACCCCGAATGGCAGGCAGCTCGAGCTCACCATCTGCGACAGGCTGGATGAATGGCTCGGCATCCAAGGCGAGCGCCCGCTCATAGGCCTTTGCCGCATCGTCGACGATCAGGGCCATGGCATATGCAAAAGTACCGTGAACGGCGTAGGCGGCGTTGGCAAATCCTGCCTGATCGACATTGACGAGGATCCGGATCTCGCCCTGCTCGAAGAGGGAGACCTTTTTCGTGCGGTGGACCGCCGTCTTTTTGAATCCCAGCGTGCGCAGCAAGGCAACCAGCTCGACTTCATCTTCCTCGTCCGTTGCAAACTCGACGAAGCCGACGCCCTTGACGGAAGGCCTTTCCGGCATCGCCGCCCCGGTCATGCTGCCGATGCCGAGATGGCGGCGCACCTGATCGCCAAGATAGATCAGCGAGCGGTGGCCGTCGGCGGCAATCGCCCGCGACAAACCACCTCGAAACTGGTCGTTGAAAATTTCCAGGGAGAAATACCCGTCATACCCTGTCGCCGCGACGGCTTCGGTGAACGCCGTGACGGGCAGGTCGCCTTCACCCGGCATGTTTCGGAAGTGGCGGCTCCAATAGAGCAGGTCCATGTCGATCAGCGGAGCATCGGCAAGCTGGACGATGAAGATCTTCTCCTTGGGAATCGAGCGGATGGAATTGACGTCGATCTTGCGTGACAAGGTGTGGAAGCTGTCGAGGATAAGGCCGACATTTGGATGATCGGCGCGACGCACGATCTCCCAGGCGTCGCGATGGTCGCTGATATGGCGACCCCAGGCAAGCGCCTCGTAGCCCACCCTCAGTCCACGCCTGGCGGCACGCTCGCCGAGTTCATGAAAGTCCTCTGCTGCCCGGTCGATGCCGCCGATGGCGGCCGGCGAGACGTTGGAGCAGACGAGCACCAGGTCCGTTCCGAGCTGCTGCATGACGTCGAACTTCCGTTCCGCGCGGTCAAAAGTACGGCTCCGCAGCGGCTCCGGCATGCCTTCGAAATCACGAAATGGCTGAAACAGGGTGATCTCCAGGCCATGGTCGCGGACGAGTTTTCCGACATCGGCCGGGCTTCCGTCGAAGGCGAGGAAATCATTCTCGAAGATCTCGACGCCGTCGAAGCCCGCCCGGGCGATCGCCTCGAGCTTCTCCGGCAGTTCGCCGCTGATCGTGACAGTCGCAATCGAGGTCCTCATGTCAAAGCCCTTCCGATATCCGTGCGGGATTAAACGAGCGCCGAACACGACAATGCGTTCCAGGAAAACCGCTCGCTACTATTATGGCAAATGTCGTGAGGAATTCAAATAGCGTGTCTTATGATAAATTCTCATATGATTTTGAAAAACTCTGTTGATTTGAGAGTCCTTCTCTGGCAATCATTTCTTCCACAGTCAAAGGTGAGGTGGCTGTCCGGTCGAATGACCGCCAAAGGAGGAGGAGTTACATGTTCAAGTCTTTGCTAACGCGCCGAAACGCGATGCTCGGAACCGCGGCCCTGGTGGCTGCCGTCACCCTGGCGCAACCGGCCGCCGCTATCACGCCTGATGAAATCAAGGCTCGCGGCAAGATCATCGTCGGGATTCAGGGTGACAATCCGCCCTGGGGCTTTGTGACCAGCGGCGGCAAACAGGACGGCCTCGATGCCGACATCGCAACGCTGTTTGCCAAGGAACTGGGTGTTTCCGTCGAGTTCGTGCCACTTGAAGTCAACAATCGCATTCCCGCACTGACGGCCGGCCGTGTCGACGTTCTGTTTGCCACGATGGCGATGCTGCCGGATCGCGCAAAGGCCGTGCAGTTCAGCAAGCCCTATGTTGCCAACGCGATCGTTCTGATTGGTCCGAAATCGGCTGAGATCAAGACGAATGCCGACATGGCCAAGTTCACTGTCGGCGTCGCCAAGGGTGCTGCTCAGGACACGCAGGTCACCAAGAACGCGCCGCCGAGCACCACCATCCGGCGCTATGATGGAGACGCCGCGAGCGTCCAGGCCCTGGTGTCCGGCCAGGTCGAGACGCTTGGTGGCAACATTTTCTATATGGACCGAGTAGAGAAAGCCCGTCCGGGCGAATTCGAAAACAAGCTTGAATTCCAGAAGCTCTATAACGGTGCTTGCACGCGTCTCGGCGAAAAGGAAATCAATGCGGCGATCAACACCTTTATCGACAAGATCAAGGCAAACGGCGAACTCAAGACCGTCTACGACAAGTGGATGAAGGTTCCAGTTCCGGAATTCCCGGAAAAGCTGGAAGGCATTCCGTTCGCGGCGAACTGAAAGCTCATAAATCGAGAATTTAGTCGAGGAGGTGGGCATCCCTGGTGATGCCCGCCAACGCTACCATCATGTTTCGAGACCGGCTTCGGCCCGCGTCCGGGAGCGCGATCATGAACAAGCCAATCTTTGTGCTCAATGGACCGAACCTCAATCTTCTCGGTCAGCGCGAGCCGGCAATCTATGGGACCACGACGCTTGCCGATATCAGGAAACGGTGCGTGACCAAGGCAAAGGCCCTGGGATTCGACGTCGAGTTTCGCCAGACCAATTTCGAGGGCGAACTGGTGGAGAGCGTGCATCAGGCCAGGACCGACGCCTGCGGCATCATCATCAATCCTGCCGGTTATACGTTCACATCGATCGCTCTTCTGGATGCGTTGAAAATGTTCGACCCGCCGAAGATCGAACTGCACATTTCGAATGTTCATGCGCGCGAGAGCATCTACCACAATTCGCTGATCTCGCGCGTTGCCACCGCCATCATGATCGGCTTTGGAGCCGACGGCTACGAACTCGCTATCCAGGCGATGGCAGGAATGGTCAAGCGGGACTGAACTTTCAGGAAGACGGACCGGAAGGATCGCCATGAATTATAAGTTGGATTTCACCCCGGTCATAGATGGCCTGCCGAGCCTTCTGCTTGGCTGTCTCGGGACATTCTTGCTTGCCATTTGTGGGATGCTGCTGGCGATCATCATTGGAATTGGCGGCGTTGCGCTGCGCGACTCTGCGCTCAAACCGGCGCGATGGCTGGTCATCGCCTTCGTCGAACTGATCCGCAACACACCTTTTCTGGTGCAGATCTTCTTCATCTATTTTGCGCTTCCGCTGACGGGCATCAGGCTGGATCCGACGCCGACGGCGATTATCGCGCTCGGCATCAACGGTGGTGCCTATGCCATCGAGATCATTCGGGGCGGCGTTCAGTCGATCCCGAAGGGACAGATGGAAGCGGGGCTCGCCCTTGGTCTGCACAAGGCTCAGGTCTTCCGTCTGATCATTCTCAAGCCGGCATTGCGGGCGATCTATCCGTCGCTGACGAGCCAGTTCGTCCTCCTGACGCTCACCACCAGCATTGCATCGGCGATTTCGGCCTACGAGCTGACCTCCGTATCGCAGCGCATCGAGTCGGAGAGCTTCCGCAGCTTCGAGGTCTACTTCACGGTCACGGTTTTCTATTTCGTGATCTCCTGGCTGATGATGCGCATCTTCGCGCTGTTTTCGGCGCGCTACTTCAAATATCCGGTCAAGTAGGAGGAATTCCATGGGTCACGACGAATTCGTCTTCCTCCTGATCGGCCTGAAGTGGACCGTGGTCCTGTCCGCCGTCGGCTTCGTCTGCGGCGGCATTGCAGGGCTCGGCGTCGCCCTTGCGCGCGCCTCGGGCATACCGCTGCTGGAACGCGTCACGGCCGCCTATATCGCCGTCTTCCAGGGCACACCGCTGCTGATGCAGCTTTTCGTCGTCTATTACGGTCTGGCGCTGTTGGGGCTGATGCTCGATGCCTGGGTGGCCGTTGCCATCGGCCTGACCCTGCATGCGAGCGCCTATCTCGGCGAGATCTGGCGCGGATCGATCGAAGCGGTTCCGCGCGGTCAGACGGAAGCGGCAAAGGCTCTCAGCCTCAGATACGTCTCGCGCATGAGGGATGTCATCCTGCCGCAGGCGCTGCGCATCTCGCTGCCAGCCACGGTCGGTTTCCTCGTGCAGCTGATCAAGGGTACCTCGCTGGCATCGATCGTCGGCTTCACCGAGCTGACGCGGGCCGGCAACATCATCTCCAACCAGATCTTCCAACCGCTGACGGTCTTCGGCATCGTCGGCGCTCTCTATTTCCTGATGTGCTGCCCACTGACGATCCTTGGCGCGCGCCTCGAACGAAAGTTTGCCGCCTCTGCGCGCTGATCCGCATCCCTCGTCTTCGACGCGGTCCAGCCCGCCAACGTGGAGTTCTACTGATGACCAGTCCCAGTCCTGCTCAAGGCGCAGAAACGATGATCACCATGGAGCGGGTGGAGAAGTGGTATGGCGCTTTTCAAGCCCTGCACGACATCAACATATCGGTTCGTAGCGGCGAGAGGATCGTCTTGTGCGGGCCTTCCGGTAGTGGGAAGTCGACGCTCATCCGTTGCATCAATCATCTGGAGACCTACGAGAAAGGTGAAATCCGCGTCGGCGGGATTCTTCTCAGCAATCAGGCCAAGACCATCGATGCGATCCGTCGTGAGGTCGGCATGGTCTTCCAGCAGTTCAATCTGTTTCCGCATCTGACGGTGCTGCAGAACTGCATGCTGGCGCCGATGAAGGCTATCGGCGTCGGCAAGGCGGAGGCCGAGGAACGGGCACGCGGGCTGCTCGAGCGGGTCAAGATCCTGGAGCAAGCCGACAAATATCCGGTGCAGCTTTCGGGTGGCCAGCAGCAGCGCGTCGCCATTGCCCGCGCGCTTTGCATGCGGCCGAAGGTGATGCTGTTCGACGAGCCGACATCGGCGCTTGATCCGGAGATGGTCAAGGAGGTGCTGGATACGATGATTGCGCTCGCCGACGAGGGCATGACGATGATCTGCGTCACCCACGAAATGGGCTTTGCCCGCCAGGTCGCAGACCGCGTGATTTTCATGGCCAGCGGCGCGATCGTCGAGGAGGCCCCGCCGGCCGAGTTCTTCACCAACCCACAGCATGAGCGAACCAGGAAATTCCTCGGAGAAATCCTGCGAAAGTAAGGCGTCTCAAGGTCGATGCCTCTGGCAAATTATGGGAGCCGGCAATGAAGCCGATAGAGATTGCAGTCATGGGAGCCGGCCTCATCGGCAGGCGCCACGTCGGGCGCATTATCTCCGAGCCCGGAACCGTTCTCTCGGCGGTGATCGATCCTTCTGCCGCCGGTCGCGACTTTGCCGAGAATGTCGGCGCCCGATGGTACCGGAGCTTCTCAGACATCCGCGTCGAGGACAGGCCTGACGGCATCATCGTGGCAACGCCGAACCAGCTCCACGTTGAGAACGGAATGGAGATCGTCGCTGCCGGCATTCCTGTCCTGATCGAGAAACCGATCGCCGACGATGTCGATGCTGCAGCGGCCCTGGTTGCCGCCGGCGAGAAGGCAGGCATACCGCTGCTCGTCGGCCATCACAGGCGCCACAATCCGATGATCCAGGTGGTCAAACAGATCGTCGACGGCGGAACGCTTGGCCGGATCCTCACGGTGCACGGCACGTTCTGGGTCGCCAAGCCCGACGACTATTTCGACATCCCCTGGCGGCGCGAGGCGGGCGCCGGCCCGGTTTTCGTCAACCTGATCCACGATGTCGATCTCTTCCGATATTTCTTCGGCGAGGTCGAAGCAGTCCATGCGATGGAATCCCACGCCGTGCGGAACCATGCCGTCGAGGATACGGCTGTCGTGACGCTGCGTTTCGAAAGCGGGGTGCTTGCCACTCTCAACGGCAGTGATGCCGTGGCCGCGCCCTGGAGCTGGGAGACGACCACCGGCGAAAACCCTGCTTTTCCCCGTTACGACCAATTCTGCTACCAGATCGGCGGCACCAAGGGTTCGCTCGGAATTCCTGATCTGACGCTTTGGACGAGCCCTTCGAAGCCCGATTGGCTGGAGCCGCTTGCCGAGCAGCGCGTGCCTTTCGCAGCAGCCGATCCCCTTTGCGTTCAGCTCAGACATTTTTGCGATGTCATTCGTGGCGATGCCACGCCTCTGGTGAGTGGCCGGGAGGGCCTTGCTACGCTCAGGGTCGTCGAAGCGATCAAGAGATCGGCGCACTGGGGGCAGATGATCCACCTCTCTAACGCCAGCGCCTCTTCCGATCCCCAGAAAGTCTGACCACATGATCACCGGGACGACCAAACTCATCGCTCACCTCGGCTACCCGACGGAGTCCTTCAAGGCGCCGCTGATCTACAATCCTTACTTCGAGAAGAACGGAATTGATGCCGTCGTCGTGCCGATGGGCTGCAGGCCGGAGGACTATTCGGCATTTCTGAAGCTTCTGTTCCGGTTGTCCAATATCCACGGTGCTCTGATCACGATGCCGCACAAGATTTCGACGATGGCGCTGCTCGACGAAACGTCGACCAACGCGAAAGTCGCCGGCTCGTGCAATGCAGTGCGTCTCGGTTCGGATGGCAGGCTGATCGGTGACATGTTCGATGGCGAGGGCTTCGTTCGCGGCGTGTTGCGCAAGGGTAAAAAGGTTGAAGGAGCCCATGCGCTCATTGCGGGTGCCGGCGGCGTCGGCTCGGCGATCGCCGCGTCGTTGGCACAGGCGGGCGTGGAGCATCTCGCCATCTTCGACGCCAACGAGACGACCGCGACCGCGCTGCTGGACAGGCTGAAGAAATATTATCCGCAGCTTGAAGTAACGGTCGGCTCCGCCGATCCGGCAGGCTTCGACATTGTCGTCAATGCGACACCTCTCGGAATGCGACGGGGCGACCCGCTGCCGATCGATATCGACCGCATCTCGCCTTCGACCTTCGTCGGCGAAGTCGTGATGACCAAGGAGATAACCCCTTTTCTCGAGGCCGTGCGGGCGCGCGGCTGTGCATTTCAGGTGGGGACGGACATGTTGTTCGAACAGATTCCAGCCTATCTCGAATTCTTCGAATTCCCGACGACGACGGCCGACAATCTGCGTGCCATCGCCAAGCTCGGATGATGCAAATTTAAAGCGAGGCGGTGATGCCGCCATCGACGGTCAGCATATGGCCGTTGACAAAGGAGGAGGCATCCGAGGCCAGGAAGACCGCGGCGCCGACAAGCTCCTTGACCTCGCCCCAGCGGCCGGCCGGGGTGCGGGTTTCAAGCCAGCCAGAAAACTTTGGATCATCGACCAGCGCCTGGTTAAGCGGCGTGCGGAAATAGCCGGGCGCGATCGCATTGATCTGCAGGCCGTATTTCGCCCAGTCGGTCGCCATGCCGCGCGTGAGGTTCTTCACCGCGCCCTTGGTAGCGGTATAGGGCGCAATGCCGGGACGGGCGAGTTCGGCCTGGACGGAGGCGATGTTGATGATCTTGCCGCGGCCACGCGCAATCATCGCCTGGGCGACCGGCTGGCTGACATAGAACAGGCTGGAGACGTTGGTCTTGAAGATCTCGTCCCATTTGTCGACCGGAAAGTTCTCCAGCGGTGAGCGGAACTGCATACCGGCATTGTTGACGAGGATGTCGATCGGGCCGATCTCGGCCTCGATATAGGCGATGGCGGTGCGGCTGGCCTCCGCATCGGTGACGTCGAAGGCGGCGCTGACGGCATGGCGATGGCTGCGACGAATATCCTCGGCGGCGGCCTCCGCCTTCTGCGCGTTGCGGCCGTTGATGATGATCGAAGCGCCATGCTCGGCAAGCCCGACCGCCAATGCGCGGCCGATGCCCTGACTGGAGCCGGTGACAAGGGCGCGGCGGCCGGAGAGATCGAAGAGGGGGAAGGTCACGGGGTTGCTCTCATCTTGGGAAGTCAACTTGAAAAACATAGCACCGGGTGCTACTTTGAGACATGGCGGAACCGCTTTCAAAACCGGGTGGTTTACCAAGGCAGCTCGCAAAGCGCGGATATCGGATTCCGAATTATTGAAAACTATCAGGCAGGTCGCGGAAGGCAAGGCCGGTGATCTGGGCGGCGTCTGGAGATCGAACATGGCAAAAAGCATTAAGTACAAGAACGATGCGTTCGAGGCGATTCACACGTCTGCGAAGCCCATGCATAAAATAGGAACGATCGACAAGGAAACGATGCGCTCCTTCGATGAAAGCTGCCTGGTTTCGCCGCACGCACTTGGTCCCGAGGCCATCAAGGCACTGCGGGAAAGCAATCACGTCAGCCAGCCGGTTTTCGCACGATATCTCAACACCAGCGAATCCACCGTGCAGAAATGGGAAAGCGGTGCCAAGCGGCCGAGCGGAATAGCGCTGAAGCTGCTCTCGATCGTGCAGAAGCACGGGCTTCAGGTTCTGAATTAGGCCGTTCCAAGTCTCTTAATATTTTTTATCAGCTCCCCGGCGAGCCGCAGGCTGGCGGCGGTTGCCATCGTCATTTGCGGCAGCAGCAGCCATTCGAGCGTCCAGGCAGAGCCCGAGCGTTCCTGTTCGTGGACGAAGGAATGATGGATGCCCGAGAGCGCCGTGGCGTTGAAGCGGGCGAGCGAGACGAGGACTTCGGCGGAAACGGGGTTTTGCTTGTGTGCCATGGCCGACGAGGTGCCGCCGCCTGAAATTTCGATCTCATCGCCGGCCTGGGCGAGCAGCGCGATATCCTGCCCGATCTTGCCGAGACTGCCCGATATCGACGCGAACAGGCCGGCAATATCGGCGATCGGCAGACGCCCGCTCTGCCATTGCGGTGCATCGGTGAGGCCGAGCTCCTGGGCGAGCGAGGCGCGGATGGCTGCGGCCTGCGATCCGAGCTTGTCCAGCGTGCCGGCCGCACCACCGAACTGAACGGGAAAGCTCTGTTCGGTCAGGCGGTCGCGATAGGTCGCGAGCGGTGCGCGCCACGTATTGAGGCGATCGGAGACGGTGATCGGGATTGCCGCCTGCATGCGGGTATGACCCATCAGCTGGTTCCGCCCGAACTGGCCGTCCAGCGCATCGAGCCCTGCGGCAATAGTGGAAAGCCGGCCGGCAAACAGGAAGACGACGGCCTTCAGGCGGATCATCAGGCTGGTATCGATGACATCCTGGCTGGTCGCGCCGAGATGCAGGCTTTTGGCCGCTTCCTCGCCGACATCAGCGCGCAGCTGCTTGACGAGATCGGGAACGACGACACCGTCCCTTGCCGTTGCCGATCGAAGACTGGACACATCGGGCGAGAAGGCAGCGCAGGTGTCAGCGATGCGCCTTGCCGCTTCGGCAGGAATGAGGCCGTGAGCGGCTTCAGCCTTGGCGAGCGCGGCCTCGA
Source organism: Rhizobium ruizarguesonis (assembly GCF_012349115.1). Lineage (GTDB taxonomy): Bacteria > Pseudomonadota > Alphaproteobacteria > Rhizobiales > Rhizobiaceae > Rhizobium > Rhizobium ruizarguesonis. Next base: position 30,860 of record NZ_PQIG01000024.1, on the reverse strand, counting down.
AGGAAAGCATCGCCCGTATATCCGCCTCGGCGGAGAAATAGGGCGCGATTTCATCGTCGCCGAGCAGGCCGGAAAGGAAGGGGTGGTCGAAGGGCGATGCGGTCATCGGTCTCTCGTTTATTGCGTCGTCCCCATCCGGCTGCCGCACCCTCTCCCCTCGGGGAGAGAGGGTAGAGTGAGGGGAGGCTACCTGCACGGAGCCCTTAGAACAAGCAGCCGGCATGCAGACCCTCAGATATCGAGAAAAACCGTTTCCTTCGGACCCTGCAGATAGATGTCGAAATGACAGGTGGCGCCGTCGCGGGTGGCGATCATCGTTGCGACGCGCTCGCGATGTTCGATGCGCGAAAGCAGCGGGTCGGCGGCATTGGCCTCCGTCTCCTCCGGAAAATACATGCGTGTATGCAGGCCGATATTGATGCCGCGGGCGACGATCCAGAAGGTGATGTGCGGGGCTTGTCTGCGGCCGTCCTTGAAGGGGACGCGGCCGGGCTTGACCGTCTCGAAGCTGTAGACGCCGTCTTCAGCACGGGTCGGGCAGCGGCCCCAGCCGGTGAAATTGGGATCGGCGGCGCCGCGCATTTCCGACGGGCTGTTGTAGAGGCCGGCGCTGTCGGCCTGCCAGATCTCGATGACCGCATCGCGCACCAGCGCGCCGGCGCCGTCGAAGATCCGGCCGGTGACGGTGATACGCTCGCCGAGCGTCTTGTCGTTGACCATCGCGATGCCGAGATCGGTGTCGTAGACGCCCGCTATGTCGCAGAAATTCGGCGTCAGGCCGATATGGACATAGGGGCCGGCCGTCTGCGACGGGGTTTCCTTGAGATAGCCGAGCTGTTGCATGGTCAGTTGCCCTCCAATTTGTTTTCGAACATCGTCGAGCGGCGGCCGCGCAGCACGATATCGAATTTATAGGCGCGTGAATCCATCGGGATGGTATTGCCCCAGTCGAGCGGCGCGATCAGCTGCTCGATCGCCGCCTTGTCGGGGATCGTGCCGACGATCGGACATTTCCAGATCATCGGATCGCCTTCGAAATACATCTGGGTGATCAGGCGTTGGGCAAAGCCGTGTCCGAAGATCGAAAAATGGATATGGGCGGGACGCCAGTCGTTGATGCCGTTCGGCCAGGGATAGGCGCCGGGACGGATGGTGCGGAAATGGTAGTGGCCGTCCTCGTCGGTGATGGCGCGGCCGCAGCCCCCGAAATTCGGGTCGATCGCCGCCAGGTAGGTTTCCTTCTTGTGGCGATAGCGGCCGCCGGCATTGGCCTGCCAGAACTCGACCAAGGCGCCTTGAACCGGCCTGGCGCGCTCGTCGAGCACGCGGCCATGGACGATGATGCGTTCGCCGATCGCACTTTCGCCGGGCTGCGCATAGTTCAGGATCAGGTCGTTGTCGAGTTCGCCGATCATCGAATGGCCAAAGACCGGACCGGTGGTCTCGGAAATCGTGCCGTCAAGCGACAGCAGCGCGCGCTGCGGCGCGCGCAGCACGGAGGTCTTGTAGCCGGGGGTCAGCGCCGGCGCATGCCAGGCGCGGTCGCGGGCGAAGAAGCCGCCGGTCTCGGGCTTGCGGTTCGGTCGTTCGGACATGTTCCTCCCTCAGGCCGCCTTTTCGGCGTCCATCTGTTCAAAAGCCTGCTTTGCGATCTTGATCGCGTGATTGGCGGCGGGAACGCCGGCATAGATCGCCACATGCAGCAGCGCCTCGCAAATATCCTCCCGGGTCGCCCCCGTATTGGCGGTGGCGCGCACATGCATGGCGACCTCGTCGTCTTGGCCCAGCGCCGCAAGCAGAGCGATCGTGATGATCGAGCGCTCGCGCTTCGTCAGCGCCGGGCGCGACCAGACATGGCCCCAGGCAGCTTCGGTGATCAATTCCTGGAAGGGGCGGTCGAACTCCGTCGATGCACTGGCGGCGCGCTCGACATGGGCGTCGCCGAGCACGGCGCGGCGGGTCGCCATGCCCTGGCGATAGCGCTCGGAGGAGGATGCGGTCTCATTCATGGGCTGACTTCTCCAGACGGAACGGATGTGAGGAAGGCGCGGATGATCGCCGTCAGCGCCTCCGGCTGCTCGACGCAGGGAATGTGCGCGCAATCAGGGATGACCTCGTAGCGAGCGCTGGATATCAGCTTTGCGGTCGAAAGCACGAGATCGGGCGGCGTCGAGCCGTCCTGATCGCCGACGATGCAGATCGTCGGGACGGTGATCGTCTTGGCGATTTCGGTAAAATCGGCATCGCGGATCGCGGCGCAGGCGGCGAGATAGCCCTCGACGGGCTGGCGCGTCAGCATGTTGCAATAGCCGGCATAGGCGGTGCTCTCGGGCCGGCGGAAGGCGGGCGTGAACCAACGCTCCATGATGGCGTCGACAATGCTGCCGATGCCGTTTCTCTCGACGGCGGCGATGCGGGCGTCCCAGCTCTCCGCCGTGCCGATCTTGTGAGCGGTGTCGCAGAGGATCAGCGCGCGGACCAGGTCCGGCCGGCGGTGATAGAGCGACTGGGCGATGAGGCCGCCGACGGAGAGGCCGCAGATGACGGCATCCTTGACCGACAGCAGATCGAGCAGGCCGGCGAGATCTGTCGCATGGTCCTCGATCGATGAGGGGAGCTGGCCGACATCGGAAAGGCCGTGGCCGCGCTTGTCGTAAAGCACGATGGCGAATTCGCCGGCAAGCCGCACCACGACATCACGCCAGATGCGGAAATCCGTTCCAAGCGAATTGGTAAAGACGATCACCGGCCTGTCGGCAGGGGCACCAATGATCTGATAATGGATCGTCACGTCGTTTATGCGGGCGAATTGCACGTCACTCTCCTCCTGTCTAGTGAAATTGACTGGTTGATCCGGTTAAGTAAAATGATATTTATTGGCGTTTCGATAACCCTGGAGTTATGCGAGCGATGATCGACAGCCGGGTCAAGTTCCGCCATCTGCAAACCTTTGTCGAGGTGGCGCGGCAGAAGAGCGTCATGAAGGCCGCCGAATTGCTGCGTGTCAGCCAGCCGGCAGTCACCAAGACGATCCGCGAACTGGAACAGGTGCTGGGTGTCGATGTTTTCGAGCGCGATGGCCGCGGCATCAAGATCACCCGCTACGGCGAGGTCTTCCTGCGCCACGCAGGCGCGGCACTGACCGCGTTGCGCCAGGGCCTCGATTCCGTGTCGCAGGAGCAATTTTCCGAGGCGCCGCCGATCCGCATCGGCGCGCTGCCGACGGTGTCATCGCGCATCATGCCGCGGGCGATGGAACTCTTCCTCAAGGAAAAGACCTGGAGCCGGGTGAAGATCGTCACCGGCGAGAACGCGGTGCTCCTGGAGCAGCTTCGTGTCGGAGATCTCGATATCGTTGTCGGACGTCTGGCCGGCGCCGAGAACATGGCGGGTTTTTCCTTCGAACATCTTTATTCCGAGCAGGTGGTGTTTGCCGTGCGCGCCGGCCATCCGCTGCTCGACGGCCGGCAATCGCTGTTTGCCGGCTTCGCCAACTTTACGGTGCTGATGCCGACGCGGGGTTCGATCATCCGGCCGGTGGTCGAAAATTTCTTGATCGCCAACGGCGTCTCCAGCCTACCGAACCAGATCGAGACGGTGTCGGATTCCTTCGGCCGCGCTTTTCTGCGGGCAAGCGATGCGATCTGGATCATTTCCAACGGCGTGGTGGCCAACGATGTCGCCGACGGGCGGCTGGCGCTTCTGCCGGTCGATACCGGCGAGACCAAGGGACCGGTCGGGTTGACGATGCGCGCCGATGCCGTGCCGTCGCTGCCGCAATCGATCCTGATGCAGACGATCCGCGAGGCGGCAGGCGAGGTTGCCTAACATAACGGAGGTCGAACCGATGGAGAATCAGGACAAGGATCTGGGCAGGAGGGCGACGGACGCGATGGTGGAATTCGTCCATGCCTTTGCCGGAATTGCTGCGCGGCTGCTTGGATGAGAAGAAGCTTCTGACAAGAGACCTGCCGGGTTACGCCGAATACCGCCGCAAGGTCCGCTACCGGCTGCTGCCTGGTTATGGTGACGGCTAAATCGGTGGTCAGCAGGACCAGCTCTTTAAATTCGCTTGTTGAATGCCCAGATTTGGACTATGTCTATTTCAAGACAGGAGGTCCTTATGCTGCATGCACGACGGGAGCAACGAGAAGGCCAGGGGCCGCAGCGGCTGGAAATGGAGCGGTTTGCTCCGGCAAACCGCAAGAGGCTCAGCGCGCCTGCTTTGCGAACCTTTTTGGCGATCGCCGATCTCTGGGGGCTGACGGAAGAGCAGCGTCTGCTCGTGCTCGGCTATCCATCTCGGTCGACCTACCACAATTGGGCCAAACAGGCGCGCGAGCTCGGCGCATTTACGCTTGATGTCGATACGTTGACCCGCATCTCGGCCCTGCTTGGTATCCATCAGGCTCTCGGCGTGCTGTTTTCCGATGAACGCGCCGGCGTCGCCTGGCTACGCACGCCGCATCAGGCGCTCGTTTTCAGCGGGCATCCGCCGCTTGATATCGTGACGAACGGGACCCAGGACGGGTTGATGACCGTCCGCCGGTTTCTCGATGGCGCGCGAGGCGGTCTCTACATGCAGCCAAATATACTCGACGAAGCGTTCACGCCCTACGAAGATACGGACATCGTCTTCCGGTGAGGGATCGTTTTGCAGAGGCGCCGCGTCCGTCACACCGGTTGATCCCCTCGCAATTTCCGCCCATCGGGCTTTTCGAGACGGTGACGCGGGCGGCCGATCTCCAAGCCGTGATGGAGCTCGTCGGCTGGACCAACGACCGCCTTGTCGCCGACCGCATCCAACGACTTCCCGAGGACCAATGGGTTTATGGCGTTGCCAATGCCAGCATCGTCATGGCGGCCTTCCTGCATGTCGCGCCGGGAGGAATGCGCTTCAACGGCCCTGATCTCGGCGCCTGGTATGCCGCCGACAATCTCAAAACGGCCGCCGCGGAGGTTGGCCATCATCTCAGGCGCGAGGCCGTCGCGCGCGGGGTCGCGACGATGGCGCGCACCTATCGAAGCTATTCGGCCACTCTGATTGGCGATTACCTCGACATTCGCGGCGAGCAGACGCTGCGGCCCGATGTCTATGACGGCACCAGCTATGCGGCGTCGCAGGTGCTGGGGGAGGAGGTGCGCTCAAGCGGCGGCGCCGGTATCTTCTATGATAGTGTCCGGATGAAAGGCGGAGTGGCCATCGTCGCGCATCGGCCGCGCAATATTCAGGGCGTGGTGCAGGCCGACCACTTCGAAATCACCGTTTCGGCCACCGACCGGCGTATCGACGTCAGGAAGCTTGCAGCCTGACGGCGGCAGCCGCGGGCCGGCCCCGGGGATATGGGTGATGCTCAAACCGGCAATCGTTCGGCCCATGCCTTCACCGCCTTCGCCATCGTGGCGAGGTGATCGGCACCGGAGAAACCGGAGATCGACTTGCGCGGCTTGAGATCGTGGTCGCCGTCCTCGAGCCAGAGGATCTCGATCCTGTCGGACAGATCGTAGCCCGGCACCTCGTCCCGCGTGCCGAATTCGTCGCGTGTTCCCTGGCAGATCAGCGCCGGCGTCGTCAGCCCCGCGAGATGGCCGGTACGCAGCTTCCCAGGCTGGCCGGGCGGATGGAAGGGATAGCCGAGGCAGAGCAGGCCGACGATCTTTCCCCGACGATGGAGATCGTCGGCGACCATGCTGGCGACCCGGCCGCCCATCGACTTACCGCCGATAATAAGCGGGCCGCTGGCGCCGAGCTCGGCAATGGCCGCCTCGTATTCGGGATTGAGCATTTCGGCCCGCGGCGGCGGCTTGCGGCCCTCGGAGGTGCGGCGGGCGGCCATGTAGGCGAATTCGAAACGGGCGACGCGGAAGCCAACGTTGGCGAGTGCATTTGCCGCTGATGTCATCGACGCCGAATCCATCGGCGCGCCGGCGCCATGCGCAAGAAGGATCGTGAAGCGCGCATCCTGAGGCCCCTGCAGCAAAAACCTGTCAAGCATCGGTAGTCCTCCATCCCATCGCCGGAACCATGTCGCCGGCCGTGACTTCTTTCTGGAAAGGAGACCGACAATGTCGACGAATGATCAAAACGTAAAGCCCGAGCAGCGACGACCCAAGGATGTCGGCGCCGTTCCTGAAAAGCCGGAGCCCGCCGACGCAGAATCGATGGCGCCGCCGGTGGTGCAGCCGGCCGGGGTCAGGGACAAGAGCGAACGACCCGTGGTCAATCCGATCACCGGGGTCGCCTCCTGATCGACTACGGTCAATTGTCGTGTAAAACCGCTGAACCGCCTCTTGAAACCCCGGCGGGAAGGGTCCATATACCGGTCCTGCCTGAAAAATGGATGCGCGCGGTATCGACGTCGTCGAGCTGCTCGTGTCCGACAGGATAAGGGCGCTCCCCGCAAGGGTCGAGCGCCCTTTTTGCTCTGCAGCCGTGGTGCTCATTCCAGCGCGTTCTGAACGTTCCGGGCGGAGGTGGCGGGCGCCTCATAACCGGGCCGCAGGTTCAAATCCTGCCCCCGCAACCACTGAAACTTGTAAATTCTCCCATTCCAAATATTTGCTCTTGAGCTCCTCGCCATAACGGTCGAGGAGCTTTTTGCGTTTGGCCTCCGTGTCAATCTCGCCGGACGCAATCCGCGCCATCATGTCGTTGCCTGCCGCAGCGAGGAACTGCTGCTCCATCAGATCCAGCACCTTCATGGACGCCATGATATTGGCGATGTCGCCGTGCACCTGCAGGCTTGCCGGCTGGTGGCCGGGCGTCTTGCCGATCACAACCGTCTGGATCAGATCGCGGACGATCGGCATCAGACGCTGTTTGGCGTGTTCGTCGCCATTGTTGCGGGCGAGGAACAGCAGCTTGCGATGGCAACCTCGACATTGGCCGGATTGAACTGCTGCTTCAGCTTGGCGATCTTCTCCTGAAAATCCTCCACCGGCGCGTCCGTGCCGGCAAGCTCCAAGACCAGTTTGTCGCGCGTACCCTTGCGTACCGCCGTCTTCATGCCTTCACGCGTCCGGTAACGGATCTGCTCGACCATCTCGTGGCTGAGTGCTGCGCGCATTGCCAGTTCCAGGTCGGTGACAGGGGTGCCGGCGTGGACGGTCCACAGTTCGACGTCGCGACAGCGAAGCTCCTTGAGGATCTTGGCGCTATGCTCGACGTCGCGCGACAAGCGATCGACGGTCACCAGAGCACGACATTGATGCGCTCGCGCTATACATGCGAGATCAGGCTCTGAATCCCGGGGCGCGACTGATAGCTCGTTCCGCTGATGGCGGCGTCAGAATAGGTCGCAGCCAGCTTCCAACCCTGCCTTTTAACGAAGGCTTCGCCCAGTTCGATCTGCGTCTCGATCGAGACTTCGTGCTGGCGCTCGGTGGAGTAGCGGGCATAAACAGAACGGTCTTGGTCATGTGCTGGATTCCATCTTGAACAGAGTCATTGGTAAAACTGGCCGGCGAGGCCGGCCAGTTTGATGCAGGTGCGTTCGACCTGCTGGCTTAAGGGCGTTACGGCGCCGCACGCCGCGCCGAGAATTCCTGGCGCAACTTTACGCGGCTCCAGAGTTCATCGCTGACGATCTGCAGGGCCTGCGAGTAATCGTAGTAGTTCCTGCCGGGCACCCAGGAGCGGCCGATGTAGCTGTCGTCGTTGAGAATGCCGGTTCTCCGAGCGCGGTCTCCGCGGATGGTGGCGTCACGCCACATCCGACCGTGGGGGCTCGGCACCCCTTGCGTATTGAGGACTGCCGCGATTTTTGCCGGCGACAACCCGTCGGCGTACATCAGGAAGATCCGCAGGACGACGTCGGCGGCTTCGGGATCCAGGATCCTGAACCCGAAGACATACTGCCGATCGGCATTGTAGGCGCCCGTATAGCGGTATCCGTACGGGAGGCGGACAAGGTGTTCCACTTCATAGAGGTCATCAGGCTTCGCCTAGAAATGGCGACCACCTCCGAGCGGTCTACCCGGATCAGTGCAATAGTACTCGATCAGGTCCTTGGTCTTGATCCGCATACCGCGGGGTCCGCCGCCCAGAGCTCGATGCCTTTGGCTTTGAGATCATGCAGCAGCCGTGCTGCAACGGTGAAACTCGAGCACAGACGATCCAGCGTGTGGCAAAGGACGACATCGATTGATCCATGATCAACCTTCTCAAGGAGTTTGTGGATACCAGGCTGCGCGGTGAACACAACTCCGCCGATGTCTTCATCACGGCAGGTCAGTTCCAACTTCCAGCCGTTCTCCTTGATGAAGCGTTTGGCATGATAGTTCTGCCTGTCGAAGCAAGCGCAGAGGCGGTCGTCGGACGAATGGCGAGCATAAAACAGGACGCGTTTGGGCATCGGATGGTCCCAGCGGCAGTTCGCGATTGGGGGCGCCGGAGGTGCGAGCGTGCCGCGGAGCAAAGGGTTCGCTCATGGCAATAATTGCCGCGATCACGCTCATCCCGTCGGCGTGGCTAACCGCCCATGGCCTTGCGGTAGGCCGCGGCCTCGTCGGTATTGCCGCGAAGCCGGCCATCGGAGGTCGGCCGGATAATCAGGTCCTCGACGCTCTCCCGGCTTCCCAGCCAATACCAGCCGCCTTCACCAGGATGGACGATGAAGACCTCATTCGGGGTGATCTTGACGCGGAGTGCTCCCGTCTCAGCCTTGATCGCCACACGAAAAAGCCGTCGACTTTGCTGTTCGCACCCGCTTTCGCCGCGTTCGGCACCGGCTGCCTGGTGGCAATCGGCGAGGGTGCGATCCGCTTGGTCAGCACGAAGACACGGTTGACTCTCTTGCGGCGGCCGTTCGCGTCGTCGATGTCGATGACGACACCGCGGCTGAAGACATCGCAGAACACATGACCGCTCACGGCAACGCAGTGCGTGCTGAGAAACACGACACAGGGATGATCGCGCTCAGCACCGGTACGGGCGTCCAGATAAGCGGCGAGGGTCGGCCGATCAGGCAGCAGGCGCCAATATCCGCTATATCCGAGCAGGCGCAATGCCTGCTGGATCTCACCATTACGCGTCATCTTGATCGGCGGAGTGTATGAGAAGTCGAGCCAGCCGGCGCCGTAACGTACCTGACGGATGGCATCAGACACAGCAAGCCTCAAGATCAGAACTTGCAGGAGTCAGGCTCGGCGGGATTCTAGTCGCCTACCAAATGCCTCTCCCTGTCTATCGTACGCCCGGCGGGCAGATGTGGGCAAAAGCACGTGGAGCAGTCCCCTTGCACGCGAAAGTCCGGCATAGTGGAGCATGGCCCATCGTTCGTCACCTGTTTCCGCCATGTCGATCGCAATCACGACCTGCCGTTCCAGTCCCTTGAATGAGTGCATCGTCGTAAACAGTAGAGACCCGGCGCGCAGTGCAGCTTTGTCCGCGGGATCGGCGAGTCGACGGCCCGCTAATTCGCGCTGCCCCGCGAGGAGTGAGTTCTCATGGCGGCGGGTCGAGAGGATAGCGATGTCGCTGGCCGGGACATCCCGGGCGATGAGATCGCGAATGATGGCTTCTAATTGCGTGATTCCATCTTTCGCATCAGCATGGTAGTGAATTTGGCACTGTGGTCCGTCCGGGGCACCGACTACGGCCAGGTCAATCCCTGAGATAATCGAAGCCTGCACGGCTACCTGTCGCGTGTTCCGGCAATTCTCGAACAGATCATCGAAAGCGGGTGCTCCTTCGCTCAGCCTCTGCTCCACCATTTCCTGGGTCTCGACGCTGTAAATGTTCTGAAGCGGGTCCAGGAAAAGGTGCCACTGGCCTCGCCGCAACCCGCCACGAACCAGCAGATCCATAACGTCAAGATGCTCCGGGGTGAGAAGGTCCTGAGCCTCGTCAACAATCAGGACGTCCCATAGCTCTGGAGCGTGTTCGCAAAGCGCTTCCGCCGCCAGTTCAGGAAACCGCTTCGGGAAGAACTCGTGGTGGTCAGAGTCCTCCTTCTCAAGTTGTGGTAGGAGACCGGCGGCTGCGATAAGTTCGCGGTAAAGGGCGTGTGTATGGCGGACCTCCAGCTTCGCGCCACTATCATCGGCTGCGAGCCCCTCCCGCACGTGGGCGGCCAATAGCTGATTGAAGCAGAGCATTAATACGCGCTTGCCATTAGCGGCGAGCTGTCGCGCTCGTTCCAGCGCGATAACCGACTTGCCCGTACCGGCCGCTCCACGCACGACCGTCCGCGGATTGGCCGCGAGGCGGCGCGATGCCCGAATCTGCTCATTGGACAGGTAGATCAGCCGCGCGTCGACACCGGTGAGATATCCGCCCAGGCTTAGTGCAGTTTCAAGATCCGGCCTTAATATCTGCCTCGCGAGAAGGATCTCGTCCGGTCTGAGGCCGCGATAAGTCCTCCCACGCTTTTCGAGACAGACATCATGCCAGTATCGCTGGATCGCGGAGATGAAGTGGGCAAGGGTATCGCGGAATTTCCGCTTGTCGAGTAGAACCTCCGGTATGATTTCCGCGCCCGTCGTAGTGAAGGTCGTGTAGGGCATCACTACGCCAAAGCCAAAAAGTACATCCTTGAACGAGCCGGCTGCGGCATGAAGACGGTCTCTCACTGCGTTCATGGCGCCCGACGCCTGTGACCACGGGCTCTCCTTCTTTGTGTAGCTCTTGAAGTCGCCTGAGAAAGTCCACACGCCGTCGGTACAGGATACCTTTCCTCCCTTTACCTCGATCGCAAAGACGCCGAGGTGCGACAGGATTATCATGTCCGCTTCGCCCCAGATCTTTTTCTCGTGACCCGGCAATCCCAGCGAATGGAGCACAACCCAGTCGTCCGGCAGTTCGCGACCCAGTCGCTCATAGACGAGCCGCTCGCTGTTAGGACAACGCTCAGGAACATCGGGGATCAAGACTGCCATTCGGACTCCGGCATGAGATTGCCAAAAAAGCCTGCAAACGACTGATCCGCGTCACCGACCAGAACAGCGCGATCGAGTTCGCGGTTGAAACGCTCACAAGCGGTTTCAGGAAGAAGAAGGCAGCAGTGACAGGCCGCACCGCTAATCCGGTCGCCTGACTGCGTGGGATCCGTCTCCAGGCACACCGGATCGCTGCCACACCATCCGGCATTGGCAAGCGTTCGAAGTACGATCGGTTGAAGCAGGTCGGGGGTGCTCAGGCGGACAAGCCCTCCAAGACTGCCTTCGGAGTCTGGCGAGCCGGTGTAGATCAGGACGCCATTCATGGTCCTCCCAGTGTCGGAAACAAATAGCCGTTCGCGCAATGCAGAGGCCGAATAGCCGCACTCGACCGAAATCTGTCGAATGAAAGCGTGAGCGAAAGAGTGTACCAGCAGCAGACGCGGGGTGATCGTGTAGTCTCGCTCATAGCCGCGCTCTTCGGCAATCTGCATGCTCCGAGTCTCGAGGATGGCGACGCGGGCGGCCAGGCCGGGATTGTCGTCGATCCACTTATCGACGGTTTCCGTCCTGAAGCGCAGAAAGATGCCTTCACCTCTGATCTCGGCGCCGGGCAGCCAGGTCCTTTCAGTCTTCGAGAGTGGGGAAACCTTACCTTCCGCAATCGCTTGTCGCACGCGCTCCGGACTCACCGGATGCGGCTCAATCCGGGAGAACCCTGCAAGGGCACGCACCTCGCGAAGCCGCGACGTTGCCCCGACCAGATCGAACCAGTGTGAGAGCGCTGGAGGCGGGTCGAATACCTCGTTCTGGAACTGCGGCACAACCCCGCCGACGATGGGGTCGTCGCGGTCCTGCGACAGCGCATCATACTCTTGCTCACGCGCGATTTTTTCGGTCAGAGGAGGGCCGCCTACTTCAATCGACCGCAGCCGTCGGTATGCGGCCAGCAACTGATCCACGGGGACGCCGTAGGTCTGCGACACACCTGTGAGCACTGACGGAAGTGCCGCCTCAGGCACTCCATCCAGATACATCCGGGATTGCTCGACGATCTGCGTCAACGCCTCTGATGCAGGAGGTATGGACAGTGCTGAGCCAACTACACCGAAGTGCACGTTAGAGGCACCGCGCTGCAATGCGCGGACCTGCTCCCGGCAGTCAGCCTGACGATCATGTAACCAGGGCCTGAAGCCATCGCACGTCCATCCAGTCAGCGCATCAGCACCAAAGGCTGTTCCGAGCGATTGCATGGTTTTCCGTTCGGGGGTGCTGCAAGCCTCGCAGACCACAAAGAGGTCTGCGAGCGATGCGGACTCACCGCGCGAGCCCAGCCGCAGCAGGGGACGCTGGCAAATGCCCCCTTCACAACCACGATGCGCCCACCATTCCCAAGGGAAGTCGCTGAGGTGACCCCGACGGCAGGCTACAACAAAGCGGACGGGGTTCGTGAAGACTTTGCCACCATGGGCCGTGCAGCGAAGCCGAGCGCCATCGTCGGCCAGTTCGAAGGGAGTGCCCTCCCGTCCTATAATATGGCACTTCGGGCATTCATGCCATTCGGGGAACCTGACGGCAGGTGCTGCGCTGCGAGCGCGGACTTGTGTTGTTCCAGCTATTTGCTCCTTCACCGGGCCAAGGCGGAAGTGGCTGACGCCAAGCATCGACTGCAGCCGCTCCTCGCCGATCCTAAGAGACGGAAGCGAGTTGATCCGTTCCCAGTCCTCCAATCCCATCGGCATGAACGAGCCCTTCTCAAGGTCGATGATCGCCCCAATGCCGAAGGAAGAGACAAGCTGGGATCGGCGAACCGTCCCGATCGGTTCCACCGCATCAGTCGGTTCGGACGCAGGGGCGTTCCGGGGACGTCTTGCCATATTCAGTTCCTCCTGCTGATCGATTTCAAGGCAAAGGCTGTCGAGGGCTCGACCTCACGCATAGAATTCGGGGTTGCCCAGGCCAGCGAGCCCGGTTGTCCTCCCTCCTCAGCAGATAGCATCAGATGTGGCTTGGTCTTCCCGAATGGTGCGGACCGTTTCCAGTAGAGCAGGTCAGTTCCGGAAGCTTGAGCGCTTTGGCTTCTCGACGCCCACTCCTCGACAATGGCATCGATGTCCTCTGCGGCGTCTTCCCCCTCAATTCCGTCGGAAGCTGAAACCGCACGTTGCCGGATGGCGTCGATGAGCCGTCTGACTTCTTTGTCCTGGGGGTCGAAGGCTATGGCGTCCTGGTCGTCCTTCATACCGTCGGTGAGGTGCCGGACTGCGGCCGCAATTACAGCATGAAGTGCTTTGTCTCGCGCCCGGGGAGCCCAGGGAGTGACACTGGTTGCCTCGACGCTTCGGTAAAGTGCGCTGTGATAGGTGAGGAAGTGCTCGAAGTGAGAGACGTCCCGGGGACGGCCGAAATTGTAGAGAGTCATTACGAGACCGTCGAGGCCCCGGCCCACTCGGCTGCTCGCCTGAATGTATTCTGCGGTCGACTTTGGCTGTCCGTTCACCAGCATCAGACCGAGCCGGGACACATCGACACCTACGGAAATCATGTTTGATGCCAGGACCGAATCACGCGGCTGGGGTTCGAACGGATCGCTGCCATCTGTAAGCGGATTTCCAAGTTGCGCGAGGAAATCGGGGAGATCGCGGGATGATACCCTGCTGCTCAGCTCGATTGCATCTGTCTCCAGGACGCGCCTACGGCCCCCGAGGCGGCTCGCGAGAAAAGAAATCTGGCGCGGAATGTCGTCCTGCAAAAGCACGTGTGCGCCGCCGAGTTCACGAAGGCTGTTGAAGTAAAGGACCGCTGTCCAGTAGGGATCAGCGAGCGCAGGATCAGTTCCAGTATTGACCAGATGACCGATGCCCTGAAGAAGCGCCGCGGCTGCCGCTTGGAGGGCAAACTTCGGGCTTCGGCCGGCAGAGCACAAGCCAACATATAGCCGGTCCGGTCCGTCGTCATCCCGGACGGCGAAGAAAGAGTCCGATGCCTCGAAGCCGGACGGTGGGAACTGCAGCACTGGACGATCGAATAATGCCCGGACCTGGCGTCCGGCCTGTCCGATTGTGGCCGTTGAACCAATCACTTTGGGGCGGAAACCATCATCGGTGCAGAGCAGGTCCACGACGGTCTCATACAGACCAGCCATCGAGCCGAGCGGTCCAGAAATCAAATGCAATTCGTCTTGAATAATCAGCCCAGGTCGGAGGCCTCCATCAAGGCCAAAAAGTACACGCAAGTCGCTTCGTCGGGGAAGCTGAGCAAACTTGTCAATTGTGCCTATCAGAAGGCTGGGCGGCGCGTCGTAGATGAAGTCGTCCACGGTTATCACTGGCAGCGGCGCGCCGTAGGTCGCACAGTCTTCGTTGGAGCAGCGGATATCTATGCCAGCGTCCTCTGGAGCCCGTTGGTAACAATCGGCGCCAAGCCTGTTACCGCAGACCGGGCACTCTAACAGTTGTCGGGGGGTCGACTTCGGCTTCTGACCGTCGTGTTCAAGATCGAGCGCTTCCATTGCTGTGCGACCCCTGTTTGGAGTGGCATCCCCACCGACGTAGAGACCGAGGGAGATCGGCGCTTCGCCGAGATCGTCGCGCTCAATCCGGATGGCTTCGCATGCGCAAATCAATGCTGCCGCGCGCTGGAACTGCTGCACGGTCAGTAGTCGGAGGGTATATCGCATCAGCACATCTACGCCGCCTTCGGAGCGTCGATCTGCGTCAGTGAGGCGGCGGTGAAGGATTTGGAAGGCCGTCAATCCAAGATACGCTTCGGTTTTCCCCCCGCCGGTTGGAAACCAGAGCAGATCGACGTGATCGCGGTCCAGATCCCTCGGATCAACCAAACCCGGTAAGACCATAAGGATGTATGCGAGCTGGAATGGCCTCCAGGTAAGCGGCCCGGCGCGTTCGCCCTTGGCCGGGAAACGAGACTGCCTGTCCATCGCCGCGTTAGCTAACGTGAAGGCCTTCCAGGCGTGGACGTCACGGGCAAGCATATCGACACCCGCCTCTATGCGCCTCAGTGCCGCCCTGCAGAGATCCACGTTCCGCTTAGCCGCGATCCGGAGGTCGCCAGAGAAGCGATCGACTCGAGAAGCCAACTCCTCGCGGATCCATTCTTCGTATACGCCCGCAAAACCGCCAAGAACGTCCAAGACCTCGCTACGGTCCTCGCATTGGGCTAGCCACTGAGCAGATAGCGCCTGTGGGTTTCGGCTAAGAAATTCTCTCAGCTTCCCATGCCCAGATGCGTTCATTCCTTTCACAGTTGCGACCGGCATCCATGCCGTTTCCAGCCAGCCTGTCCGCTGATCGGAATTCGGCTCCCATATCACCGCCACACCATGTCCGACCGCGTATTCGAGCACATCGCGGTAGAGAAGCGCGGCGGAACGGGCGTCATCGTCTGCGCCGGCGGGTAGCGAAGTCTGCCGCGGGCGGATCGCCCCTATACCATCGCGCGTAATCGATTGAATTTTGAGGCCAGCCTGCAGAAGGCAGAATTCGTCCCTAAGACGATCTTCTGTCGGCTGCGCTTTGTTGATCAGGGTGATGGTCAGGACCTGCCGACCTCCAGAGAGGCGGCGGCGAATATGGAGGTTGACAGCCGGGTCGTGAACAGGAGTGCCGTCCGGCCCGGTGAAGTCGTTAACGCGCCAGGTGCCGGCATGGCCGGGCTGGATCTCATAGAAATAATTAAGCTGCTGCCTTGACCACATCCGGCGGCGTCTCTTGCCCCCTTCGGCAGGCTCACGGTCGATCGGTTTGTATCGCGCCGTCGACGCAGTCGACACGGTTACGGTAGCGTTCTCGTCAGCGGCGAAGGTGAGGCCGATCGAACAGGGGCGAACGGCTCGATAGCCCGGCACACCGCCATCGGTCTCGCCGTCGATGTCGTTCGGCGCGCCATCGTCCTGGTCGTCCTCGATTGCGTCGAGCGTTGCGCCCTCAGGCCAGAGTATGCCGGTGAGGTAGGTGTCGACGGGTGCCGAAGAGATCTCTTCGTCTGACTGGAGAGGTCCAAGGAGCAGAGCTTCTGTAATGCGCAGCAGATCTCTGCGAACCGGGTGGTGATCGGAGCGAGTCACTTCTTGTCCTTCCATGTTTGGAAATCCCCGGTGCCGAACAGGCCCACGCCAAGCCACAGCCCACTGGTTTTCTCAGGCTCACCGAGGCTGACCGCGCCATCGGAGGTGACGGTTCCCACAGACGATATCCGGAGATTCATAATGATCCGCGGCAGCTGAAAACCTCGTTTGTGCAGAACGCTCAGGAGATCGAGCGAAAGCTGATTAGCTGTTCGGCCAATTAAGCGGCCAGGCTTCGTACCCTCCTGGATGCAGATGTGCCACACGGCTTTGCCATCCGCATGTTGCTTGCAAAGCATGACCTTCTGGCCCGCGAGCGCTCCGGCATTAGAGAGTAGAAACGCCTGCAGATCCTCGACGCCAGCCGGTCCACCCAAGAGAGCCGGGTCGGCGAAGCCAATGGGATCGACATCCCCGCGCAGCCCCATTTCCATGTTGATCCAGTTCTTCTGCCGTGAGCACAGGCGGCGGCGCCCGCCGGCAAACTCCCAGTGAACCGGTGCCTGGAGAATCTGGTCAGCGCTTGCGCGGTCGAGAGACTTGGCGGCCCGCGTCACGGCGACGTAGGCGACGCTGGCGCGCTCACCTTGCGTTTCGTCACTCGCGTTGTCGGCCGCTTCATCGCCTTCCTCGTCACCAACATCCGAAGGTTCAAGAAGTGTGACGACGTCGAACTCCATGCCCTTTGATTGATGGACGGTGGTGACAATCACAGCATCCTCGGCGAGCGGCTGGTCATCCGGGAATGCATCGGGCCACGCCACACGTTCGCGAAGCTGCCCGACGTCGATGGCGGTCGCATCTTTGGCGGCTCCGCTTGCCTGTGCCAATCGACCCCAGGCGACCTCTTCGTCCGGCAGACCCAACCGAAGGCAAGCCTCTTCGCCCCACAGCTTCGTCAGGAGTGCATGGATCCTCGCAAACTGCGTACGCGGCAAGGAAGTGGAACGCAGCTTTCTTAGTAAGCCGCCAATCCATGCCGGTGGCAACGTCGCGTGGCTGCCCGCATGTAACCTCACAGAAATCGCGCTAGGCTTGGGGTCCTCGCCGTACAGCGCCCGGAGCACCCTCAGCGCCTCTCCATTGGTTTGGGTCAATATGGCCCGACTGCCACCGGTGGCCGCCCCGAGCAGATCGCGTCCAAGGGGCCGCGAAGGTTCCGGCAGCGCTGCCACGGCCGCAAGCATGTGACGCAGCTTCTCCTTCTCCGATAGGCTGCTTACGAGCACACCGCGCAGTTCGGCCGACATGTGCGCGAGCGGCGGATCGGCACGAAAGTTGCGCGCCAGCCTCTTTTCGACGAGTTGACCGCCGTAGGTCACTGAAACCTGCTGCCAATATTCCTGAGGTGACGGGAATGGCGCTCCGTCCTCGCGAACTCCACGCGCAAAACCAAAGATAGCTTGTGCTGGATCGCCCAGGATAGTGAACCCACATCCTTTGTGGTCCCGGGGAGCCAGAAGCGACAGGAGAGTGAGGACGAGATCTCCACGGACACCGGGAAGATCCTGAAACTCGTCCACAATGAGGTGCCGCCGATCACCCATGAAGCGACGAATGTCGTCGCGCCGTGGGCCAGCGGCCAACTTAGTCAGCGCGGCGATGTTAGAATCGTGGCTTCGCGTCAGCAGGATGCGTGGTGCTTCTCCAAGCAGTCTCAGCATCCGAAAGGCCCATGAATCGAATGTGCGCACAGAAAGATGACGCAATTCCTCCAAGACGCGCGGATCTGTCTCACCGATCCTGCCAAGGCGGCTGGTTAGGGTTCTGACCGCGCTTCGAGAGAAGCTGAGCACCAGGATCTGTGCCGGCGAGAGTTCGTTGCGGATAAGGCTTGCCAGCCGACGTGCAGCGAGCTCAGTCTTGCCCATACCCGGCCCCGCTTCCACGATCATGCGGGCCGCGGCCGGCGCGTTGATGATTTCCTGACGCGCATCGGTATCATCCGGCTGCTCGATCAGCAGCATTCGGCTCGCTGCTCCCGCCCCGGCCGTCAATATAGGGGCTTCGGCTCCCGATCTGTCGAGTGATGGCTCGTCGAGGTCGATATGCCCGTCGATCAGGCGCCAAAGTTTGCGGCGGTAGACAACCGCCGGTACGCCGGCGGTTTCACGCAACGGCCGGTCTATTGTATCAACAATCTGCCCTGCCTGACGAACGGCAACACGAACCGTACTCATCTGCCCCCCGTATGCAGGCTACCCCATTAAATGTAGTTGAAATCGGCCGTAACTGTGATTCGAAGTCAAAGCCCTACACTTCCCAAAAAAGTGCATCTCTCACGTTGTCATAAAGCAACTCAAGTTGAAAAACTGCAAGTCCCCACAACCTGCTGAGATAGATTTTAGCAGGATAATTTTGATGTGCAGCCAAACGCATACAAATGCACGGCCGTGCATGAGCCTTGCTCTTGTTCAGCTTCGTTCCAATGTAAGCAACAAGGTTTGATCGGAGGAAGACATCGTCGCCGTCGAAAGCAATCCTGCCGGCATTCGCTAAACAATGTGAGGTAAAATTTGTATCTTTATAGGCGATGGCGTTGTTTGTCTTAAGCCCCCTAGCAGTGATTGTTTACGTGGCCCCAATGCTAGAAAGCTTGATTTTGATTCTTGAAGAAAAACCTCGCAGAAAGTAAGGACCTCGCTAAGCGGTCTCCGCTTTACTCCCTTCATGGAACACTCCCAGACCGTGAGGACACTCCACCCGGCGTCTGACAGAGCTTGGTTAGTCCGTCTGTCACGTTCACGATTTGCCGAAATTTTGTCCGCCCAGAATTCCTGACGCGAGGCGGGCATCCTGAACAGATGACAGTCGTGTCCGTGCCAGAAGCATCCGTTAACTTGGATGACTGCTCTGTATTTTGGAAAAACGATATCCGGGCGGCCGGGGAGACCGGTCACGTTTACCCTGAAGCGGTAGCCTCTTGCGTGCAGCCCTTTGCGGAGCAACAATTCAGGTTTCGTGTCCCGGCCACGGATGCGGCTCATGTTCAGACGGCGTTGTTCCTTCGTCAGAACATCCATTATGCAGGCTCCTCTGACGTGGCGTCGGCGATGATCAGTCGGAGGGCTGAGGTCAAATCTGACATAGCCATGCCCGGCTTCAAAGTCATTGCTCCGAAGCGGAAGCCGGCCCGATACTGCGGATGAAACAGCCGGCCGGGCATAGCGGTGGAGCGGTAAGTGCTTCCGACGGCCGGCATGTCGGGCGTGAGCAGATAGGCAGCGCTGACAATACCTTTGACGTCTCCTGCTTCAGCCTCCTGAACCAGCGCGTCACGATAAGTGTGAATTGAGGTCAAAGCATCGTTCAGCCCGTCAGCGACCCTGTATTTAGCATCGAGAACGATCATCCTGCCCCGGTCGCCGTCAGCCGGCGCGTTTCGAGCGGCGACGATGTCCGGCGTCATCGTGCGGCTGTAAGATCCACGCCGATCAGGCTCAAGCCAGAATTCGCGATATTGTTTCTGGAAGCAGAGCTGCCAGCCGTCGCCGACAGAGACGGTGACCGCGCCGGCTGCAAGAGTGAGCCCTCCCGAACCATCGCTGATAAAGAGGTCCTGAACAGCGACGTTATCGTCTCCGAATTCCAGCGTCGCGGCCCGCACGAGCCGCAGGAAACACCAGAGTTCGTACAGCTCGAAGGTTCGCGCCAGCGGCAGGTTCAGGAAGTTACCGAAGACCGCAGCGATGCCAAGATTCATGTCCTGCCAGAGCCGATAAAAACGGCGATAAGACGGGTCGTTCCGAAACAGTGCCGACAGCGTCAGCCGCGGTGGAGCGTCTCCCGCCTCAACGAACGGTGCAGACGTCCCGAGCTTGCTCAGCCGTCTGGCAAGACGCCTGCAGCGCCTGGCCCAGACGCTCGCTTCCCTGCTGACCTCGCTGCCGCGCTCGCGGCTACCTTTTTCCAGTTGCTCGGCCGCCACCGTCAGCCATGCGCTCCAGGCGCGAAGACAGGCTGCCATTTGCCGATGTTCCGGAAGATCAAGAGAACTCTGGCGCTGACGGATCCGAATCTGACCTGGAAGAAAACCTTTCAGGGCGGCCGGCAGCCGCGTCGTATTCGTCGTCTCTCTCAGAACTGGTCCGGATTGGAAGGATCGCAGAATTTCGGGGCCGGTTGCCCGCGTGGCCTGATAGTGCGCGACATTCCGTTCCTGCGCCTTCAGGATCCGCCTTGGACTGCGTGCTATCGCAGCGACGACTATTTCCAGTTCCTCGATGCGCGAGCGAAGGAATTCCAACCGAGCTATCGCCGGTGGGCGGGCGCCGTTCCCCCTTGCGATCCCCTTTCTGAAGCTGCTCAGTGAAAAAAGGGCAAACGTATCGTCGAGGATTTCGCGAACCATTGCATCGAAGTCGTCCCGCGTCAGCTTGCGCAGATCAGGATCGGTGGTGATCTCGAAGCGGCGAGGCGCGCGGCCTGAAAGACGAAGCTCAGCTTCCACCAGCCCGGCCTGAAATCCCGGCGGCCATCGCCATCGCGCGGCGTCGGGTGCTGGAGCCCGCAAAGCCTCCAGCCTCACGTCGTCAATCAGGAGATCCGCTGTGTCCGCGTCCTCAGCTCCAGTGAGTTCAAATAGGTAGGAGCCGGTCTCGTGGATGGATCCAGCCGGTATGACATCGGTATCCGGCCAGACGCGCCATTCAGCGCCGGTTTTCTCGTCTCTGATGAGCAGCGCTGCCATCTGGCTACCTGTTCGCCTGGAAGGCCCCGAACTCGTCCAAATCTGAAAGAAGCCTTGTCAGAAAATTCTGAGATCTCGGAAGCCCTGCCAGCGCCTTTGTCAGGCCCGCCAGCATAGCGCGCTGACGCTCGCCGCCGCGCAGCTTGACCAGAACCTTCTGAACCATCAGATCGTCGATAACTGAATTCGGAGCCGGGCTTAGGTGCTTCTCTGCGAAGGCATGGTAGCGCACAACTTCCTCAGCAACGCGATAGCCGAACCCCAATCCGTGCGCGGCAAGGATTGTTCTCGCCTTACCAAGAACTCCCTCGCAGGCCCCTCGCGCATCGGTCAGAGAAGGTTCGCGTTTCACAAGGGCATCAAAAAAGCCCGGGAGATCAACATTGGACATGTCGATAACGATGGCGCGGTCCAGTACCTTGTCGCTGACAGGATTGGTCGTCTCATCGACGTTGATTGTGCCGGTGATGTAAAGGTTCGACGGGAGCTCAAGCGCTGCAGGAACCGGCGTGCCGTTTGAGCCCTCCAACGGCACGCCGCTCGAATGAAGGCGTATTTTTTCTTCACTTTCCACTGCGGAAAGAACATCTGAAAGGTAGTACTCAACTCGGGCGAGATTCATCTCGTCAAGGACGACGAACACGGGCGAATCCCTATGCGCCGTCGCCAGCAGAACTGCCTCAAGAAACGGTGGAATCATATATCGGTTCGAAAGCACGTCGTAATAGCCGGTCAGTCCTGTCGGATCCGTCCACTCCGGCCTCACCGGGCATATAAACAGGAACGGATCCCGGGAGTCGTTGGCACCTAATCCGTGGACAGCATGGGCATATTGGATCGCCAAGCGAGTTTTCCCGGTGCCCGATAGCCCGGACAGGATGACAAAATGCTTAGAGGACAGGAAATTCATGGCGCCGTGGAAGCGCGAAATTTCTCCGTCGGCATAATGGCCGCCCGCCGCGGCGATTGCGTCCTCGATCTCCTTAACAGTCAAACTGGCCGGCATGCGTTGCATGTCGGCGCTGACGGCGTCCATGTCAGCCCATACGCGTAACTCATGGATTTTCTCGCGCCCGATCAGGTTACCCAGATACCCGATCAACTCGCGAGCCATCAGGCCGCGGCTGGCAGATGCTGCCGGCGGCCATATGGCAAAGACAATCCTATCAATTGCTACGGGCTTGCTGATCGTCGAGAGGTCTGCGGGCATCGTATCCCAGTAGCCCTTATTGCGCAGATAAAGACGCCCGTCGCTGGCAATGTAGCCTTTCACATTCTTGTTGTTGTCAGTGTAATCCAAGGTGTCAGGGGCTGTAGCAGCGACCGATTCATCGTTTACGATGCTTTCCTCGACGGTTTCGTCCTCATCAGCAACGCTTTTCGGCCCGGAGTTCCTCGGCTTCGAGCTGCCCGAGGCACGCATCTCTTCAAGCCGCGCTTCGAGCACGGGGAGGTCGTTCTTCACGAAGATCGTGAAATAGATCTCGTCCTCCGGCGGGAAGCGAAGCAGGCAATGGACCGCTATCTGATCATATGCCGTGCTATAGGATGCGAGATTGATGTTAAAGGCAAAGAGTGCCCCGCCGACAATTTTGGCGCTGTTCGAAACACCAAATGCGTCTGCTACGCGTGTCCCTTTCGTCATGCCCGGAAAGGCCTGAACTGCGTCCTTATACTGCTGCTGCCGCTCTCGGATATCCATCAAGGTTTTCTTTCTGACTCGGACACAAGGTCTCCATGATCCGGGCAGCAAGTGCTCTTGCCATCAGGGGAGGTACGGCATTTCCAATCTGCTTGAAGCTCGGGTTCATAGTACCGCTGAAGACAAATCCGTCCGGGAACGACTGCAATCTGGCGGCTTCACGCACCGAGATCGTACGTGCCTGTTCGCTGTCATAGTGAATATGGCTGTAGCTGTCCTTGCCCAGATGAGCCATCAGGGTTCTGGCCGGCTGATCGCTCCACATCTTGCGCCACTTGTTCGGAAACTTTGATGCGTCGTAGGGTGGGACGATCGCATCCCTCAGGCTCTCGTATTCGGGGGAACCTTCGGCGATATGCTTCCCGGTCTTTTTGAGATCAGCCAGTTTTTCATTGAACATGTTGATCGCGTGCTGCCATGCCTGCGGATATTGGTCGCCTGGGTTAAGACGAGCAAACAGAGGGTAGTCTCTGGGCAGGTAGCGGATGACGTGGTCGCGCAGCCCGTCTTGCGGCGCTTCAAAGCCCGGCCAAGACCTCATCAGCTTCGCATATGCCGATATCTTCTGACGCCGGTCGTAAGGGATTGTCTCATCCATGCGACGTGCGCCACGCCGCAGTTCTCCTGAGGCGAGTTTGCTGCGGGCATCGATGCGTGGAAGATCTCCGATCGCTTGTTCGACGGTGACTGCCGCGGGCAGGGAGGGGACTGCAGAGGGGGGTTCGAGATAGTCATGCGCTGACGAAAGGTGGCCGTTGAGCACCTTGAGCGCAACGGCCCGAGATCCCTCATAGCCCGGAGGAAGGACAAGCCAGTTTGTCGGGTCAGGAAATGATATTTTCTCGGAGACTTCGCGACGGTAGGCAATCAGGAACATACGTTCGCGCATCTGCGGCACGCCATAGAACGCCGCGTTCAGCAGTGTATAGCCGCAGACGTATCCTTTATCCTCGAGAACCTCGCAGATCTCCTCGGCGATGTTCTGGCCCCCATGGTTCAGTACATCCGGAACGTTTTCCACCACGACGACCAACGGTTTGAATGCATCGACGTAACGCAGATATTCCTGATACAGACGCGCGCGTGGGTCGTGACGAAAAGCCTGCGGGTGAGCATCGATCTCACGAAGCTTCGGGCGGCCGACACGTGCGAAGGCCTGACATGGCGGGCCGCCAACGAGAATGTCGAACGCATCCTGGACCGGTCCCAAGCCGAGCTCTGCAACGAGATCTTCAGGATGTGTATTGATGATGTCGCGTGCCTTGCTGTGACGCGCGTCACCCCCGTGAAAGTTCAGACCATGGGAACGCGCTGCGTCCAGGTCGAACTCGACGGCAGCACGAACGGAAAACCCGATTGAGTGAAAGCCGAGTGAAAGGCCGCCGCATCCGGCAAAAAGGTCCAGAAGTCGCGGTTTGCCGCCGGCCTGTATTCGCGCGATTTTCTGACGAATCGTTTCCGCGCTCATCTCACATCCTCTTTCGATCTCGGAAGACGCAGCGGGAGGTTCGTCTCTTCACCGTGCTCCGCGAGAAACTGCATGACTGCCGCACGGATAACCCACGCGGCGGAAACATCACTGGCATCTGCAAGCGACTGGATGCGGTTATGAACCGCTTCCGGAAGCATTACGGACGTTCTGACGGTTTTCTTATGAACTGGAGCTTGCATGAATCGTACCGGTGCAGTTATCACCGAAGCTATGCCAAAGTGGTGCACATTGCATCACCACGCCTCCATATTCCTGTGGACCGCCAAATCATTCCGGAACGTATAGGGAACAATTCAAAGTTTTGCAATGAGGGTAGGTCCCTCGGGCTGCGAGACGATCAACCCGCGCGTGCATTTAACCAATTGGTCAAAGCTCTATGATACAGGTTTTTTCTCGGCTGGGGTCCGGTAAAGTGATCAGCCTGTAGTGGGTCAGAGAAAAATATGAAGTTAAAGATTTTGGACAAGTTCCGCGAGGGAGATGCCACATGCTTGCTTTGCAAAGCATCACTCGCTGATTATGTGAATGGCCTACCAGAAAACTTTCGCGAATTCTACATTCAACGCGGCATTGTCACGAACAGGTTTCTCGACAATCTTTGGGATACCCTGTCGGCGCAGCGTCACATACCACCCATCGTTCTGGTGGGAGGCGAGACGCCTCCTGATCTATCCTCACAGGAAGAATTCGACTTTTCTGCAGATTTCAAGGTCCTTGACGGACTGCAGCGCAGCCATCGTTTGAAGGAGATATGGGATACCGTCGCCTTCATTGAGAACGAATTTGATGATAACACCTCGCTGAACGTACCTCAACTTGCACGGCAGCAAGCAAATAATCTCCGGAAGAAAGGCATCAATCCGCAGATCTTTCAGAAAGCGCTTGGAGCACACCGCGAAGGCAATGGGCGGGAATTCCTTTTTGAACGTAATACCATCTGGTTGGAGGTATGGTTCGGACTTTCAGAAGCCGCGCAGATTCAGAAAATGCTCGTGCTCAATGCTGGTCACAAATCTGTCAACATAAAACACCAGATCGAATTGATCTTTTGGAGCCGGTTCGAGAAGCTGCAAGCCGAGCTTGCACCGGGCGTGGTTTTCCGCGAAAAAGATAAATCTTCCATCAGCTACAGCAAGGGTCGCAAACCCGGCGAATATCATTTTGCCCACCTGATCTCCGCATTCGTTTCGTTGCTCGATGGAGCGCTCGTCAAGACCAATGCGGAGTATTCAGCCGACCAAGCTTTTCCAGGGGAGAACGAGTCAGATGAGACTCTGCTGGATGTCGATGATCAGGTTCTGCGAGCGTTTGCCCATACCATTGCCGCACTCGATCATAGCCTCCGAACGGAAGTCGGCGTGCGTTGGTTAGGTCGAGAGGTCGTTCTCGTCGGAATTTTTGGAGCCATTGGAGCGCTCGCTGAAAGAGGTTCCGGAGGTAAGGTCGAGGCACTCCGAGATTTTGAGACAAAAATGCCACGATTCATCGCAAGCCTGAACCTTCAGGAGTTTGAGCGGTGGCGCAATAGTCTCGAGTTATCGAAGGTCAACATAGGAAACGTAAACAAGCGCGAAGTGTTCAACGCGACCCTTCAGTTTCTCAAGGGGCTTAATCACGGTCTCATCCGGTGGGGAGACATCGGGGAGGGGCCCGCCAATGACGCTTCGTGAGAACATTATTGAAATAATTTCTGAGGCCTTGACGGCCGACGAAACCGTCCTGCCCAACGAAATTCTTGACGCCAACAATCATATCATTTTCGCAGCATCGGAACTCGCCTCCCGGGCCACTGACCTGTTCGTAGAGGAAGACGGTGATTATGCTGAACAGGTCAAAGCGTTCCTGGAAGGCCTCCCCCCGGAGCTTCCGCTGGTGTCTATATTCCCGAAGGCGGTGAATCTACCTGCTTTCCTGGATTTGGCCAGCCTCGTCGACCTGGATGATTTAGACGAACCGGCGCCCGCTGGAATCAATCAGCTCAATATCAGCGAAGTCACAGACTTGGATGCCTATGCTCGTGACGGTCAACCGGTCCAGTTGTATGTCTATGAACGACCTAATCATCTCGCGGAATCCTTCGTATTTATCGACCTGACCCAGGGCAACCCGGTCACCACGCAAACCGTTCCTAAGATGATGACCGCCTGCGCGACGCTCATGGTCGGCCAGCATCCCGGTGACATGATCGGGAGGCGATGGATAATTTCCTCAATGAACAATGAGGTTCGTCGTCAATCCTACGTGAAGTATCATCTTCTTTTGAACGGATATCGCCTGACAAATGCGATAATGGCCCCCAATTCAAATGCGCTCGCGGGGATTGCGGAGACGTTAACCACCGCTAACGAATACAGTCAATTCGCTGAACCATTCGAGATCCTGGGCGAGATCAATGGCCGAACGACTGTGCTGGACACGATTTTAAGCAGCTATCATGTTCTCGAAAACTATATGATACGAGCACAGATAGCCAAAGTCGCCAATGACAATCTCGGTGCTTTTTTCGGCATTCGTCATTTCAAGCAGATGGAGCTTGCAGTTGAGAAAAAGGAAATGGAGCACCTAACTCAATTGTTTAGGGTCTCCTGGGACATTGATATCGGTGGTCAGACACTGGCTGGTTTCGTGGACACTAAGTTCGCGGGCCTGTTTCAGCGGGCTGATTTCGTCGAGCAACCATTCCAAGAATTTATGCGGCGGTTGACCGTGAAAAAACGAAATGAGGTGTTGAACACCAATAACGCGGGCGACCTGCGGGCGGCACTTCCGAAGATTATCTATCAAGTCCGATGCTCAATCGTTCACAACAAGGAAACCGAATTCCATCTTTCCAACAAGGAGCTGCTCAATCCCGTTGTGCTTATGACACTTACGGACCTTTGCCTGCCCTGTATGCAAAGGCTTGCGTTCGGGCTACCTGCAGCACCCGCCCCCAATCCTTTGCGGTACGATCGACCGGTGCTGCAGCTCTACTAAAGGACGCAGGCGCTCGAACCGCTTCGGGCGCCTGCTAGGGTCATCAGGGACAAAGTGCTATAAAAGGTGATGTTGCAGTTTAGGGTGCTAAGCGAGTTAGCATTCTTGCCTGGACGAGTACCCGAGGTCGTTGAATAATCCAGACATAGAACGATCTGGATGACCGGGTCTCCAGTTCGCATCTCAAGAGCGACGATTTTACAAGTCTCTGTGCGCTCAGGCCCCTGCAAACAAACTAAAAGCGAGACCGCTTGCACAGTTCGAGAACCCGCGGCGACCGACTCCCAAGCCTGAACTGATCGCCGCGATCATTGAGATCGTAAGCGAATATGCTGATCGAGGAAAACGTTCCGGGCATCAGGCGGTGCTTCGGGCGGGCGGGCGAGCTGCGTCGCCAGATCGTCGGCGTCGTCCTTCCGCTCCTCGTCGTCCTCGCTTCCGGGCTTCGCACGAATTAGCCGGGCTTCTTCTTCCGTCGCCTCGACAGGCTGGCTGGAATCGTCAGGAAGACCGGGCCCGCTCTGGGCGATCGTGGCGTCTTTCGGTGCGTCATTGACACCGGTCGTGATCTTGGACATGGGTTTCACCTAATCCGACGCAGCCGCGGGGGCGGGAGCGCTCGTCTTTCGATTCCGGCCCGGCGGGCATTCTCGCTTTGCCGAAGCGGGGTCTCGCGCGCAGGAATCGGCGACAGTTCGTCGTCCGCCTGCAGCTCCTCGGTATTCAAATAGCCTTTGCACTCTTCCATTCAATCCCGGTTTGCCGTCCGAGGGGCCGGAATGCGGGCCTTCGCACCGGCTCGCCCCGTCTTCGGATCGGCATCGGCAACGGCGTCTCCGGCCTCCCTGCTGTTACCCATGTTCACGGGTGGGGCGCTCTGTTCGTCGCGGTTCGTTTCGGGAAGCTCGTTGTCCTGAGTGTCTTCGTTCAAGGACTTCGGCGGAAGCTTTGCAGCACCGGGGATAGAGTTCCTGGCCATGTTGGTTCTCCTTCTGGAGAAAGAACTCGCGGACGCCGACGCAGTTCCCGTGGGCCGTCGTCGCGATGCTGCCATCGTTTCTCAGCATCAAGCTTCCGCCAGGCCAAGGGGTGATTCTGAATGACAGGAGGAGTTTGGATATGCTGACCACCACGTTCGTCGCCGTGGCCACCTTGCTCGCCCTTACCCAGTTCGCCAGTGCCTCCAGTGCCGACAGCGTCCCGTTGCGCGACGGCTAAGAGAAGCATGTCGCAATTACACTTGCCCAGGTAAAACATCATGGGCATGCTTGAAACCCAAGGTAATCTTATGGCGGAGAGGGTGGGATTTGAACCCACGATACCCTTGCAGGTATGCCGCATTTCGAGTGCGGTACATTCAACCACTCTGCTTCCTTTCAGTTCGGGTCTTTAAACCTAACGCCCACTCCTCCACCGTTCCTAGTGATGAACTGAATCCCGGCATTTTCCAGTGTCATTCGGATTAATTTTGAATTTGCAGCTGTGATCGATGGCGGACCGTCCTCCGCTTCTGCACGCCGTATCGTCGACAACCCTACGCTGGCCGAGTCTGCAAGATCTTCAGCTGTCCATCGGAGTAGAGCCCTCGCCGCCCGAATCTGAGCCCCGGTTATTTCGCTCATTATTTTCGATTTCTCATTGAAACTTTTTAGTTCATGTGCAATGTTTTGGTTCATCGGCCGTATTCGGTGTTTGCGCCACCGGATACGGCCTGACCACAACCTAAGCTGTCAGGAGCTCGGATCATGGCTGATTCCGACAATAGCAGAACTTTGTCTGCCGTCACGCTGGGTGACCTCCATTACGCGGCTGTGGCGTAGGGGGAAGTCATCGTGGAACTACGCCAGCTCTCCTACTTCGTCGCGGTGGCCGAGGAACTGCATTTCGGCCGGGCGGCCGCCAAGGTCCGCATCGCCCAGCCGGCGTTGTCCAACCATGTCCAGGCGCTGGAGCGCGAACTCGGCTGTGCGCTGTTCATCCGTTCGACCAGACGGGTGGAGCTGACGCGGGCAGGGGAGATCTTCCATGAGCGCTGCGTCGGGATCCTGAGCGAGGTCGATCTTTCCGCCGAGATCACCAGGGCGGTGGCCGGCAAGACGATCCGGCAGATCAGGATCGGCACCGTCTATCCGGCGACCACCGGCGTGCTGCCGGCGTTTCTGGCAAAGATCGCCCGCAAGTACCCGGATATCCGCATCCATATCTCAAGCGGCAATACCGGCGACATCATCCGCGGCCTGGAGAACGGCCAGATCAATCTCGGCTTCATCAGACCGGTGGAAAACATCGGCTCGTTGCGCTTCGCCTCGATCGCCCATGAGCGTTATCTGCTGGCGGTGGCGAGGAGCAACCGGCTGGCGGAGCAGGCGGAGATTTCCATCGACGACCTGCGCTCGGAGAAGATCATCGCCTTCAATCGCAAGAACCTCTCCTATACAGAGCGGTACTTCAACGAGAAGTTCGAGGAATACGATCTGACCCGCAACATCGCTTATAGTTGCGACGACACCTATTCGCTGGTGTCGCTGGTTTCGGCAGGCCTTGGCATCGGCTTTGCGCCGGAATGGACCGAGGGCCTGCCGAACCGGGCCTTCGAGCTGAAGGCGGTCCGGGGCATCGACTTCCGGATCGGGCTTGGTGTCGCCTGGAATAAAGAGGACCCAACCGCCTCGCGCGACGACATCGTCGATATCGCCCGGTCACTGGCACGGCCGGGCAGGTGAGGTGAGGCACCACGGGTGGTGCCCCCAAGTGGAACGGCTTGCCGGGGGCACGGGGATCAGGCGAATAATGGGACGTCAGGCGGTTCTGTCGCAGCTCCATGATTTCTGCTCGCTGATCATATCCCTGCGTCATCTGCTGCGAGATAGATCGACTCCTCGATCTTAGTGCCGTTCGAGCGCAGTGAAGCCTTCAATCGCAACGTAACAGCAGGGCTGCCGAAACCAATCGACTTATCATAGCGCGCCGGTCGCTTCGAGGGGAATGGTTGCGAAGATGCAAGACGTAGTGCGCCGGAGGGTGGGGAGCTGGGTTTGCGATAGTGACGGCGAAGGTGAGGTTTTCGAGCCTGTGGGTGCTGTGACATTAGCACCACGTTCGGGACGTGGGGGCGTAACGCTGATCAGGACGTTCTTTGGTGCGATTGAGGGCGTGGGACCACAACTCGCCGGGAACTCGACTCTCTGAGAGCTGTGTACGACCGCGACCCGGATCCCACTGACGATCCGGGCGCCGAGGTCGACGAACCTTCGAATGACTGGCCCGCTGCCCAAGACTGACCACGCCGTGGGGTCAGGTTGGTTCCTTGTTCAGGATCCATGAGCACTGAATTTCTTTGCTCGCAAGGCCGCATCGCTGAAATGCTTTTGACAACGGATGCGCTGGCACTGGTAAGAAGGCGATGATGAGGAAGGTCGGTGCGGTTTCGCCCCGGCCTTTTTTGTTGCCTGAGAGGCTGGAGTTTCCTCAGGGCGGATCAGTGCCAAGTATCCAGCAACGGCTCGTCGTCGTCAAAGTTTCCATTGCTGGCGGCATCGTACGGGTTGAGGCTCCGGCCGCCGCCACGCGTGCCATATGCCGTCAACTGAACCATGACCTCTTTCGCACGCTCAATGGCCTCGTCTTCGCTTGCAGCGTGACCGTCCGCCACCTTGATCGACACCGCTTCCCCGTCGTCGCCGACAAAGTCTACCCGCCATCCGGTTTTCTCGTGAACAATCTTCGTTTCCAGCAAGTGCATCCGACTACCCTGACTTCCTAGCTTTGAGATCTGCCTCGACGCTTTTCCGGAGCGCGTCCATGATGCTGACCACATTGGACTTCGGAGCGACTTCGGCCGCCTTCCCCTTCGCCGCCTTTTTCGGCTTCAGCGCCTTCTTCTTTTCAGCGATGATCTTGAGCAGGCTCTCCTGGATTGGATCACTCACCATATCCGGAGACCAACGCGCGGTCTTCTTCTTGATAAGCTGCTGCACAAGGGGAATGAGATCCGGATCTGCTTTCTCGTCGATTTCCTCGAAGTAATTCTCCTCCG
>NZ_PQIG01000023.1 GCF_012349115.1 Rhizobium ruizarguesonis | reverse complement strand
AGCCTGAACATCGCCGCCCTCGACCATGAAAGGCTTGGGCTTTCGGCCCTTGCCGGCGGCAATCATCTCCATGGTACGGCCGGAGGCAACCGAGGTGTCATTCTCCTCCAGGATCGCTTCACCATTGTTTTCGACAGAGAACTCATCGTGGTGTTTGATCAGCAGCCAATTTGTCCGCTTGCCGCCGTTGCGATCATTGCGCATGCGCACCAGCACGAAGCCGCCGTGCAGGCGCTTGCCTTCCAGCGTAAACTTGAAGTCACCTTTTGCCAGCGCCTGCTCCGGGCTCTTATTTCCTTCCGGTTCCCAATAGCCCCGATCCCAGAGCATGACCGTGCCGCCGCCGTACTGGCCTTTCGGAATCGTGCCTTCGAAATCACCGTAATCCAGCGGGTGATCCTCGACCTCGACTGCCAGCCGCTTGTCGTGCGGGTCGAGGGATGGGCCTTTCGTGACAGCCCAGGATTTAAAGACGCCATCGAGCTCGAGCCGCAGGTCGTAGTGCAGCCGGGTGGCATCATGTTTCTGGATGACGAAGCGACGGCGATTGCTACGGGCGAGCTGCGTATCGCCGCTCGGCTCCGCCGTCTTTTGAAAGTCGCGCTTCGACCGATAGGTCGATAGTTTATCACTGGCCATGGTCGTTCCCGAAAGCAGCCCCGACAGCGAAATGCCGGCTGGCAGCT
>NZ_PQIG01000022.1 GCF_012349115.1 Rhizobium ruizarguesonis | reverse complement strand
GTCCCCATTGAAGCTCGAACGAGGCAGATACATGAACAAGATCAAGGTCGCCAATCCCGTCGCCGATCTCGACGGCGATGAAATGACGCGCATCATCTGGCAGCTCATCAAGGATAAGCTGATCCATCCGTATCTCGACCTCGACATCGACTATTTCGACCTCTCGGTCGAAAACCGCGACGCCACCAACGACCAGGTCACTGTCGACGCCGCCAACGCCATCAAGAAGTACGGCGTCGGCATCAAGTGCGCGACGATCACGCCGGACGAAGCCCGCGTCAAGGAATTCAACCTCAAGGAAATGTGGAAGAGCCCGAACGGCACGATCCGCAACATTCTCGGCGGCGTCATCTTCCGCGAGCCGATCATCTGCAAGAACGTGCCGCGCCTGGTTCCCGGCTGGACCAAGCCGATCGTCGTCGGCCGCCACGCCTTCGGCGACCAGTACCGCGCCACCGATTTCAAGTTCCCCGGCAAGGGCAAGCTGACAATCAAGTTCGTCGGCGAAGACGGCACCGTCATCGAGAAGGAAGTCTTCAACGCACCGGGCGCCGGCGTTGCCATGGCCATGTACAATCTCGACGAATCGATCCGCGAATTTGCCCGCGCCTCGATGATGTACGGCCTGATGCGCAAGTGGCCGGTCTATCTGTCGACCAAGAACACCATCCTCAAGGCCTATGACGGCCGCTTCAAGGACATCTTCGAGGAAGTCTACGAGA
>NZ_PQIG01000021.1 GCF_012349115.1 Rhizobium ruizarguesonis | reverse complement strand
GAGCGGCTGCCGCTGCTCCCTTCGCCGGCCGATCATCACGCTTTGATCAGCAACGTCGCTCCGGCCGAGCCGCACGAGTTCGACGCGGTGCTGAAGCTGATGGCAGGCGTCGAAGTCGACGACCTTCCGTTTCGAATGGAAGAGCCGGAAGGCCATCATCACTGACTTGTCCCGGAGGCGGTCCCCGGCGTAAGGTCGAGCGCCCTTCTCCTCGGAAGGATCGAGAACATGGACACGATGACCGAACCACACACCCACGCCACCCATCCGGAGATCGTCAAGCGCCTGAAGCGGGCCGAGGGTCATCTGAAGAGCGTCATCACGATGATCGAGGCAGGCAAGCCGTGTCTCGATATCGCCCAGCAGCTCTCCGCGGTGGAGAAGGCGATCATCAACGCCAAGCGGACGCTGATCCAGGATCATCTCGATCACTGCCTCGAAGAGACGGTCGGCGCCCTGCCGCGCGACAAGCGGCAGTCCATCGACGAGTTCAAGACGATCACCAAGTACCTTTGACGGCATGGCCGACCTGCTGGCCTATCTCGGACTGTTCGCCGCAGCGCTCGGGGCGGCGACCATCGTGCCGATGCAGTCTGAAGCCGTTCTAGTCGGCCTTCTCCTCTCCGGGAAGTTTTCCACCTTCTGGCTCCTCGCCGTCGCGAGCCTGGGCAATGTGTTCGGCGCGCTGGCGAACTGGCTGCTCGGCCGCGGCATCGAACGCTTCAGGGAAAAGCGATGGTTTCCGATCGGC
>NZ_PQIG01000020.1 GCF_012349115.1 Rhizobium ruizarguesonis | reverse complement strand
CTAGAGCGTGCTGTTTTTAGACGGCAGCATATCCTGAGTTTCTAAGATAGTTTGCGCATTCGTCAGGCGCGAATGCGTCGAGCATGTGACCGGCGGTGCGCCACGTTGTTTCGACGCTTCGTGGCTCGGCCTTTCTGATGAGATGCTTGAGCTTGGCGAAGACCTGCTCAATGGGATTGAGGTCTGGACTGTAAGGCGGCAGGAAGATGAGATGCGCGCCGGCAGCCCTGATTGCACGTCGGATAGCCTGCCCCTTGTGGCTGCCGAGATTGTCGAGGATGACGACGTCGCCTTTGGCAAGTGTTGGCACAAGGATTTTCCTGACATAGACGTTA
This sequence comes from Rhizobium ruizarguesonis, assembly GCF_012349115.1. GTDB lineage: Bacteria > Pseudomonadota > Alphaproteobacteria > Rhizobiales > Rhizobiaceae > Rhizobium > Rhizobium ruizarguesonis. The sequence continues at coordinate 428 of NZ_PQIG01000020.1, read as the reverse complement.
AAGAGCTCGCCATTGATCGGCCCGTCGATAACCCAGGGCGCGTCGATACGGTCGCTGCGCAGGGCCGCGATGAAGGTCAGGGTTTTCCAGTGGCCGTGCGGGACTGAAGCGGCGAGCCGCTGGCCACGTGGTGCCCAGCCCCTGAGCGGCGCCATGTTGGTTTTGATCCAGGTCTCGTCAAGGAAGACCAGTCGATGAGCCTCGATCCGGTGCTGGTGGTTCTTCCAGCGTTGCCGTTTGCGGGCGATGTCCGGTCTCGTCTGCTCGGCTGGCAGCACCGTTTTTTTTGAAACTCAAGCCTTCAGCCCGGACAAACACCCAGACAGCACGGCGGTCGGTCTTGATGCCACGCTCGGCAAGCTCCGCAACCAGCCCACGTGTCGTGAACGGGCCAGAGCAACAACGTTGGCGCAACCACTCGGCCCGCT
>NZ_PQIG01000019.1 GCF_012349115.1 Rhizobium ruizarguesonis | reverse complement strand
CCCATGAAGATACTCGTCCCAGTCAAACGGGTTGTCGACTACAACGTGAAGATCCGGGTGAAGCCGGATGGCACGGGTGTCGAGCTTGCCAATGTGAAGATGTCGATGAACCCGTTCGACGAGATCTCGGTGGAAGAGGCGCTGCGGCTGAAGGAAGCCGGCAAGTGCGAGGAGGTGGTGGTCGTCTCGATCGGTCCTGCCAAGGCCGAGGAGACGCTGAGGACGGCACTCGCCATGGGCGCCGACCGGGCGATCCTCATTGAGACCGACGATCAAATCGAGCCGCTCACCGTCGCCAAGATCCTCAAGGCTGTGGCCGATGCCGAACAGCCCGGTCTGATCATCGTCGGCAAGCAGGCGATCGATGACGACAGCAATCAGACCGGCCAGATGCTGGCGGCGCTGATGGGAATTGCCCAAGCGACCTTCGCTTCGAAGATCGAGATCGGTGATGGCAAGGCTCAGGTGACCCGTGAAGTCGATGGCGGCCTGCAGACGATCGAGATCAAGCTGCCGGCGGTTGTCACCACCGATCTGCGCTTGAACGAACCGCGTTATGCCTCGCTGCCGAACATCATGAAGGCGAAGAAGAAGCCGCTCGACAAGAAGACGCCAGGCGACCTCAGCGTCGACACCACTCCGCGCCTCAAGGTGTTGAAGACCGAGGAGCCGTCGGGCCGCAAGGCCGGCGTCAAGGTCAAGTCGGTCGCCGAGCTGATCGACAAGCTCAAAAACGAAGCCGGCGTGCTTTAAGCCAGAACTA
>NZ_PQIG01000018.1 GCF_012349115.1 Rhizobium ruizarguesonis | reverse complement strand
GATGACAATGGGAGTTTTGATGATGGCAGGAGAGTTCTGGCTTGATGATCAGCAGTGGGCGGTGATTGCGCCTCTACTTCCCACGAACCAACCTGGTGCTCATCGCACTGACGACCGTCGAGTGATTAGTGGAATCATCCATGTCCTGCGATCGGGTTGCCGATGGCAGGATTGTCCCGCTTGCTACGGGCCTTCAACAACCATCTACAATCGCTTCCATCGCTGGTCTGCGAAAGGAATATGGCGGCGGCTGTTTGAAGCTCTGGCGCAAACAACCGATCGGGATCTTCATATGATCGACAGCACCACCGCCAAAGCCCACCGATCAGCCGCTGGCGGAAAAGGGGGGCGGATGCCGAGGCAATCGGCCGCTCGCGAGGCGGCAGATCGACAAAAATCCATGCTGTTGTCGATGGTTGCGGCCGTCCAATCGCGCTGCGAATAACGCCCGGGCAGCGCGGCGACGCACCCGTTGCCGTTCCACTGCTCACGCGCTTGCCTGCGAGCCGCCTATGTGCCGCAGACACCGCTTATGACAGCGACACATACGCGACTTCCTCACCGCCCGCGGCACGCAGCCGGTCATTCCCAACAATCCTACTCGAAAGCGCATGCAGCCCTTCGACCCCATTGCCTACAAGCGCAGGAATATTATTGAACGCACCTTCTGCCGCCTGAAGGATTGGAGGCGCATCGCAACACGATACGACAAGCTTATGATCAACTTCGAGGCAACTTGCTACATCGCTGCTCTCGTCATTTGGTGGGCATGATTGAGTCTGGAGCCTA
>NZ_PQIG01000017.1 GCF_012349115.1 Rhizobium ruizarguesonis | reverse complement strand
GATTAGAACGAACGCTGCAGACGGAAGTAGCCCGTCGTGGTGTCGTCGCCATCTTCCGGATCGAGCCACTGAACCGAAGCCTTGGCGTAGAAGTTGTCGACGATCTGGTAATCAACCGTCAGACCAGCCTTCCAGGCATCGCCGAGACCGTCGAAGTCTTCCGGAACTTCCGTGCCACCGCCGAAGTAGTTGCCGTAGTACTGAACGCCCGGGGTGATCTTGAGCTTGTCGGTTGCCTTGATAGCGTATTCGGCAGCGATAGCCCATTCAGCTGAGGAGTAGTAGGAGTTCGGGCCGGAAGAGTAAACGCCGGCGAGGCCGAGCGTACCGGGACCGATGTCAACCGTACCCATTGCACGGATAGCGCCGTCTTCGTTGTCGAAGTCCCAGCCGCCAGTGACCTGGTAGCTGAATGCGCCGGCAGTGCCGCCAACGCCGAAGGCAACGCCGACATTGTTCGGACCATCGTCCGCAGTAAAGTCGGTGGTGCCGGGAATGACGCCGGGAGTAAAGGTACCCTGGTAAACGCCGTCTTCCAGTTCATCGACGCTGATACCAGCGTAGAAATCGCTGGTTTCATACTGATAGCGGATCGAGTTGTGGAGCGTTACGACCGAACCGATGTCGTCGGTTTCGCCAGAGAGACCATCGTCCCACCAGCTGTAGAACAGACCGGCGCGGAAGCCCGCGACGTCGAGGTAAGCGGAGTCGAGGATGGCGTCCTGATCGGTGGCATTGTCAGCATTGAACTGCATGACGATGACGCCGGTCAGCGGACCATACTCGGTGTCGCTCTTGGCCGTGAACTGAACCTGACCGCGGGTGACGGCATCCCAGTCCGAATCGCCGCCGACATCTTCGCCAACGTTGACCTGGAAACGGATGTAGCCTTCGATCTTGAGGCAGGTTTCGGTGCCCGGGATGTAGAAGTAGCCGGTGCCGTAAGCGTCGCAGACGCGAACATATTCAACCGGTTCCGG
>NZ_PQIG01000016.1 GCF_012349115.1 Rhizobium ruizarguesonis | reverse complement strand
TGGGTCTCCGTCCGCCGTTCCATTGAACCCGAACAGTCGCCAGGGCCGCTTGCGAAAGCAAAGCCCGATTAGGCAAGGATGGGATCAGATGGAGATTGTTGTTGGGATCGACGTTTCGAAAGAGCGCCTGGATGTTGCGATCCTGCCGCAAGAAGAGGTCTTTGCCGTCGGCAACGACCATGCCGGCATCGATGAACTGGCCGAGCGGCTCAAAGGCATTGGTGTTGATGCGATTGCGCTGGAAGCGACCGGCGGCTTCGAGATGCTGGCGGTTGCCGGATTGTCCGCAGCCGGATTGACGGTGCTCGTCGTCAATCCGGCGCAAGTGCGCGCCTATGCCCATGCGATCGGCCGCAGGGCCAAGACCGATCCGATCGATGCCGCCGTCATCGCCGCCTTCGTTTTGGCGACGAAGCCCGAGATCCGGCCGTTGCGCGATGCCGAGACACAGGCGCTTTCCGAGCTTGTGGCTCGCCGGCGCCAGATCGTGCAGATGGTCGTGGCCGAGGAGAACCGGTTGCGCATGGCGCTGGCAAAGCAGGCGCAGAAAAGCATCAAGCGCTTGCTGAAAGCCTTGCGGCGCGAGCTCGAAAGCCTCGATGCCGATCTCGACAGCCATATCCGCAAGTCGCCGGTCTGGCGGGTGCGCGAGGCGCTGTTGACCTCGGTGCCGGGTGTCGGAGCGACGACAGCGCGCACGCTGCTGGCCGAACTGCCGGAGCTCGGCAGCCTCGACCGGCGCCAGATCGCCTCGCTGGCTGGTCTTGCCCCATGGACGCGGCAGTCGGGAAAATGGAAAGGCAAGAGCTTCATCGGCGGCGGCCGCGGCAAGGTACGCGCCGTCCTATTCATGGCCGCCCTCGTCGCCAGCCGATACAACCCTGACCTCAAGGCCTTCCGCGACAGGCTGGTCGCGGCCGGCAAGCCCAAGATCGTCGCCACCGTCGCAACCATGCGCAAGCTGCTCACCATCCTCAACGCCATCAT
>NZ_PQIG01000015.1 GCF_012349115.1 Rhizobium ruizarguesonis | reverse complement strand
TAACCGACGACCGCGGCTTCCGAGACCAGATTGTGCGAGACGAGAGCGGATTCCACCTCCGCCGTGCCGAGCCGGTGGCCGGAGACGTTCAGCACGTCGTCGACGCGGCCGGTGATCCAGTAATAACCATCCGCATCGCGCCGGCAGCCGTCGCCGGTGAAATACTTGCCCTTGTAGGTGGAGAAATAGGTCTGGATGAAGCGCTCGTGATCGCCATAGACCGTGCGCATCTGGCCCGGCCAGCTGTCGGTGATGCAGAGATTGCCGTCGGCCGCACCTTCCAGCACCTTGCCCTCATTGTCGACCAGCTGCGGCTTGATGCCGAAGAACGGGGTCGTCGCCGAACCGGGTTTCAGATCGGTGGCGCCAGGCAGCGGCGTGATCATATGGCCGCCGGTTTCCGTCTGCCACCACGTATCGATGACAGGGCAGCGCTTGTCGCCGACGACATTGTAATACCATTCCCAGGCCTCGGGATTGATCGGCTCGCCGACCGTGCCGAGCAGGCGCAGCGAAGAGCGCGAAGAGCGCGTCACGAAGTCGTCACCGGCGCCCATCAGCGAGCGGATCGCCGTTGGCGCCGTATAGAAGATGTTGACCTTGTGCTTGTCGATGACTTCCCAGAAACGGCCCTGATCCGGGAAATTCGGCACGCCCTCGAACATCAGCGTCGTCGCACAGTTCGCGAGCGGCCCATAGACGATATAGGAATGGCCGGTCACCCAGCCGACATCGGCCGTACACCAGTAGACGTCGCCGTCGTGATAATCGAAAACATATTCATGGGTCATTGCCGCATAGACGAGATAACCGCCCGTCGTGTGCAGCACGCCCTTCGGCTTGCCGGTCGAGCCTGACGTATAAAGAATGAAGAGCGGGTCTTCCGCCTTCATCTTCACCGGCGGGCATTCCGCCTTCACGGTGGCGACCTCCTGGTGATGCCAGAGATCGCGGCCCGGTGCCCAGCCGGTCTTGCCGCCGGTGCGGCGAACGACCAGAACCTTGTCCACGATCACGTGCTGGCGTGCTGCAATGTGAATAGCCGTATCGGTATTGTCCTTCAGCGGCAC
>NZ_PQIG01000014.1 GCF_012349115.1 Rhizobium ruizarguesonis | reverse complement strand
TGGAAAAGCTAACCCAAGTGCATCACGCCTGTTTTGCAGAGTAGGGGATCACCTATCTTCGTGCAAATGCGCCATAAACACCTCGGTCGGCGTCCTGTATCCGAGGCATTTGCGCGGTTGATCGTTGACATGACGCGTGAGGTGGAGAAGGTCGCGTTGCGACACAACTGCCAGATCTGTGGTGCCTGGCAGGAAGCGTCGAATGCGCTTGTTGGTGTTCTCGACGGTCCCTTTTTGCCAAGGCGCACTTGGGTCGCAAAACCAACTGCACGCACCGATCCCTTCTTCCAAAGCCCTAAACCCGGCAAACTCGGTACCGCGATCGAATGTGAAGCTTTGACGCGCGAACGCCGGTAAAGGAGAAAACGCTCTGATGATCTTGTCCATGATTGGGCGCGAGTGCCGGCTCGGATTCTTGATGAGAACGGTATAGCGGCTCTTGCGCTCCACGAGAGTGGTGACATTGGCATGCCCGAGTGGGCGATCGAAGATGAGGAGGTCGCCCTCCCAATGGCCAAACCGTGATCTATCTCCAACAAAATCAGGCCGTTGGGATATGCGGTGCGTGGCTGGAAACGCACCGTCGCGCGGCTTCCTGGAGCGCATTGGACGACGTTTTCGGCGTGCCTCTGGTAGATACTGATAGAGACCAAGCCCATAATCTTCCTTGCTGTAGATGAAGCGATAGATTGTCTCCTTGCAAACGCGAATACGACTGAGGCCGTCCGACAGCAGGCGTCCGGCAATCTGTTCCGGCGACCAGCGAGCCTCCAACTGGTTGATGATCTCTGTGCGCAACGTCGAGTGGCGCCGCAGCTTTCTCAGCCGGCGACGTCGGTCCTTGGCAGTATCGTTCGCAACGGTGCTGTAATAACCGTCATAGTCCGGTAGTTCGCGATCGCGAAACGTGTTGCGTCGGATCTCGCGATAGATCGTCGAACGATGACGGCCAAGCTGACGTGCCATCTCGTTTACCGGAACTTTTGCCGCCACCATGTGATGCAGGCGTCGGCGATCGGCGAGGGTGATCTGCGTATAGCATCGAGACATGCCAAAATCTCCAAAGTGAAGCCATTGAAATTACTGGCATGTCGCACTTGGAAATAGAATGTACC
>NZ_PQIG01000013.1 GCF_012349115.1 Rhizobium ruizarguesonis | reverse complement strand
AAGCTTGAATCACAACCAGATTCCTTATGTCCAGGGCTAAACCTAGCGCATATGAGGGTTAGGGTGAGGGGCAGCCATCGGCGCTAACCAGCCAGCAAAAGCCTTGATGCAATATCAGCGACGGCCGGCAAGGATGACCTCTTCGGCATCTTCGAAGCTCATGTCGAAGACCTTCCTGCCGATGTCGAAGCTGAAGCCGTTGCGGGCGAAAGCCGAAAGCTCTTTCGCCTTTCGCTTTTCATCAAGCTCGACCCGGCGGAAGGGGCCGAAGGCGCGCTTGCGGGCAAATATCGCCGCCGCATAGAGATCGTCAGCCTCCTCAAGCGCCGCCTCGACCTTGTCGCTGGAGACGCCCTTGGCAGCAAGCTTCTGGGCGATCGCGCGCTTCGATTTACCGCCGCGCACGGCAGAGCGCGTGCTGACCTCCGCATAGGCGTGATCGTCGAGCACCTTGTTGTCATAGGCAAATTTGACAGCGAAATCGGCAACGGCCTTGAGTTGTGCCGCGCTGATATCTTCGAATTTCTCCTTCGCCTTGCGGGTGATGGCGTCAAACAGCTGCTTTTCCGTCATCATCCGCCGCTCGAGCCGATAGACGGTGGAGTTGCGCGCCCAGCTCAGCATGCGGGATGTCGGGATATCGGATGGAACGGCCTCGTCGGTCATCGGCAGGGATCAGGCTTCCAGACCCTTGAGGACGTTGGCGACGTTGAGGCCGATCTCCGGCACGCCGTAGCCGCCCTCCATGCAGGCGAGCACCGGCAGGCCGGCGGCTGATATCATAGCGCCCATGCGGGTGAAATCGTCGGAGGTGAGGCTGAAGAAGGAGATCGGATCGCGCTCGAAGGTATCGACGCCGAGTGCCACGACGATCGCCTCGGCGCCGAAGGCCTTGATGCGGGTGAGTGCATCGGCAAGGGCCGAAGACCAGACAAGCCAAGGCGTGCCCGGCAGCATCGGATAGTTACGGTTGGCGCCAGTACCCTCCCCCTCGCCTTCCTCGTCGGCATGGCCGAGGAAATAGGGAAAGGCATGCATGGGATCGCCATGCAGCGAGGCGGTGAAGACATCGCCTCTGTGATAGAAGAGATCCTGCGTGCCGTTGCCATGATGGAAATCGACATCCAGCACGGCGACTTTCCTCGCACCATGGTCGAGCAGCCGCTGCGCCGCGACGCCTGAATTGTTGATGAAGCAGTAGCCGCCGAAGAGATCGATGCCGGCATGGTGGCCGGGCGGGCGGCAGAGCGCGAAGGCGAAGCGATTGCCGGCATTCAGCCAGTCGGCGCCTGTGATCGCGCAGCGCATGGAGGCGATCGCCGCCTCGTAGGAGCCCTTGGTGATCGAGGTATCGGCGGCATTGGCGTAGTGGCCGATCGCGCCGACGATATTGTCGGGTACACGCTGGCTGGTGCGGCGAACGGCAAAGGAATTGGCGATCGCCTCTGCTGTAAAACCGGCCGCCACCCAGCGGTCCCAGACGGTGGCGAGAAAATCCAAATAGGTGGGATCATGCACTTTTCGAGCCGTTTCCAGTCCATGCGCATCCGGTGCCACGACATCGGCAAAACCCGCCTGCTTGACCGCCGCCAGGATCCATTCGGCGCGAAACGGCGCCTCGAAGGGCGTCACCAGCTGGCCGGCGTGCAGTTCGGTCCTGGCATCGCGCAGCTTGTGATCCTCGGAATAGATGACGCGCATTTCAGATCCTGCCCTTGATTGACAATGGAGATTTACACGGCTCGGCCCTGACAAAAAAGCGGCGCGGGCTCTTGATCGTCTGGAATAATGACGCCACCTTCGCCGCTGTTTTGAGAACGAGGAAATTTTCCGCATGAAAGTGCTGATGGTCGATGTCGACGGCGTGCTCATTCATGGTCGTCCCGCCGACGGCCTGCCTCTCTTCACCTACCTCGAGCGTGATCTCGGGCTGCGGGTCGACCTGCTGCAGCAGGAATTCTTTCAGACCCACTGGCGCGATATCATCATCGGCCGCGAGGCGCTGGAGCCGAGGCTCGCCGACGTTCTCGCAAAGATCGCGCCCCATCTCAGCGCCGAAACACTGATCGACTACTGGTTCGAAAACGATTCCCGCCTCGACCGCAATCTGCTCGAAGAACTCGCCGCTCTCAGGCAAAGCGGCATCACTCTCTTGCTGGCGACCAACCAGGAGCATAGGCGGGCACGCTACCTGATGGAGCAGATCGGCCTTAACGCGCATTTCGACGACATCATCTATTCCGCAGCACTCGGGCACAGCAAGCCTTCTCCCGATTTCTTCCGGATGGCGACCGAGCGGGCCGGCGTGCTGCCCGGCGAAATCGCCTTCATCGACGATATGGCCGAAAATATCGAAGCGGCGCGACAATTCGGCTGGAATGCCGCGCAATGGACGGCGGGCACGACGCTTGGCGGCGCGCTTCCTGTCTTCGCCAGGCCGGCCTGAGCGGGACCGGCGCAATCAGGCGAGCCGTTTGTAAAACAGGGTGGTGGCGCAGAAGCCGCCTTCCGGCCACAGCGCATAGTCGGGGATGACGCCGACGCGCTGCCAGCCCAAGCGCGGATAGATCGCCTCGGCATCGCTGCCGGTTGCCGTGTCGAGCACGAGCAGGGTCTTGCCGCGGCTTGCCGCCTCGCGTTCGGCGGCATCCATCAGCAGCCGGGCGAGCCCCTTGCCGCGGGCCGAGCGGTGCACCAGCAGCTTCTTCAGATCGCCGCGATGCGGCTGGTTCGGCATCTGCGCGGCCCCCACCTGGACGGTGCCGACGATCCTGCCGTCGAGTTCGGCGACCAGCAGCAGATTGGCGCCGGTGGCGACCGCATCGGCGACATCGCGCCAGTAGGGCTCGGCATCTTCAGGCCCATAGGGCTGCATGAAGCCGACAGAGGCGCCGCCTGCGACGCAATCGACAAGCACTTGCGAAAGGGCCGGAATGGCGGCGCGGGCCTCCTCGGCGGAAAGGGTACGAATAGCAGACATGCTGTTCTCCTGAATTGAATGCTGTTATCGGCCGCCGCGATCGAGCACGACGCAATAGCGCGCCGGCGCGTTGCCCGGATTGTGGAAAACGTGACCCTCGCCGACCGGCATGAAGAGGCAATCGCCCGGGCGCAGCCGGTAGACGGTCTCACCCGCCGTCATCTCCAGCTCGCCGTCGAACAGCCAAATATGCTGCGTCATGCCATGGGCGCTCGCATGCGGGGGGAAGCTGACGCGTGCGCCGGCCGGGAATTCAACCTCGACGATATCGACATCGGAGGCGGTGCCCGGGGGTGAAACAGACCGCCTGAGATAACCGGTCTCCGGATCGCGCCAGACCTGCTGTTCCTGCCTCCGGGCGAGCGGCGAGGCCTGCCCCTCTTCCGCAAAGAAGGCCGACAGCGACAGGCCGAGCGCGGCGCAGATCCTTGCCAGCAGCGAGGCGGTCGGGCTCGCCTCCGCCCGCTCGATGCGCGAGATCATCGCCCGGCTGACGCCGGAAGCCGCAGCAAGATCATCGAGCGTCAGAGCCTTTTCCTGCCGCAGCGTGCGGATGCGGATGCCGATCGCCTGTTCGAGTTCCGGTTCCATTTTTCCGTCCAATGATTCCACTATAAGAGAAATACATTATCTGATGATGGAATCAAGTACCTACGAAAAGCGGCCAAACGCGCCTTGCTTTCGCCGCTGCGCCGTCCATATATGGCGGCGTAATCCGAGGAGAGAGTGATGGACGCCAGCACGCAGAGCACGGACACGACGGGAAGCTTCACGGCTGCCGCCTGGGACAGGATCGCTCCGATCATGGCCGAAATCGAGGTCTTGCCGCTGCTGCAGCGCCTTTCGGACGGCACGCTGCCGTCCGAGGTGTTCCGGCACTACATCCTGCAGGATGCGCTCTACCTGAAGCACTATGCGCGATGCCTTGCGATCGTCGCGGCCAAGGCGCCCGACAATGCGCAGGTCCTGCGTTTCCTCGGTTCGGCGCAGAAGGCGATCACCGTCGAGCAGGGCCTGCATGCCGGCTTCCTCACCCAGTTCGGCATCACGTCTGCGGACGTCACATCAGCCGAACCCTCGCCTGCCGGCTTTGCCTATACGAACTTCCTGCTTGCCACCGCCTATCACAGTTCCTACGCGGTGGCGCTGTCCTCCATCCTTCCCTGCTTCTGGATTTACTGGCACGTCGGCGAAGCGATCAAGAACCGGCCTGTTATCGAGGGCAATGCCTTCCAGGCCTGGATCAACACCTATGGCGATCCGCAATTTGCCGCCGGTGCCCGTGAGGTGATCGCGCTGACCGACATCGCCGCGCGCACCGCATCGCCGGTGGAACGGGCGCAGATGACCGATGTCTTCGTGCGCGCCTCGCAATATGAATGGATGTTCTGGGATTCCGCCTGGCGGCTGGAGACGTGGCCGGTCTGATAGGCGACCGACACAGGACGAAATAGCGTAAACAGCGGGATAATTACCGCTTTGCGGCAGGGGGCGGCGCTGCTATATGGCGCGCATGAGCACCAATTCCACCACTCCGCTGTCCCATATCCGCAACTTTTCGATCGTGGCCCATATCGACCACGGCAAATCGACGCTGGCCGACCGCCTGATCCAGACGACGGGCGGCCTTGCCGAGCGCGAAATGTCCGAGCAGGTGCTCGACAATATGGATATCGAGCGCGAGCGCGGCATCACCATCAAGGCCCAGACCGTGCGCCTGCATTACCAGGCGAACAACGGCGAGAAATACATTCTCAACCTGATCGACACGCCCGGCCACGTCGACTTCGCCTATGAAGTCTCACGGTCGCTGTCGGCCTGTGAGGGCTCGCTGCTCGTCGTCGACGCCAGCCAGGGCGTCGAAGCGCAGACGCTCGCCAACGTCTATCAGGCGATCGACAACAATCACGAGATCGTCACCGTCCTCAACAAGATCGACCTGCCGGCCGCCGAACCCGACCGCATCAAGGAACAGATCGAGGAAGTGATCGGCATCGACGCTTCGGAAGCGGTGCTGATTTCGGCAAAGACCGGCCTCGGCATTCCCGACGTGCTGGAAGCGATCGTCCACAAGCTGCCGGCGCCGAAGAGCCCCGGCGGCGAAAAGGCGCCGCTGAAGGCGCTGCTCGTCGACAGCTGGTACGACGCCTATCTCGGCGTCATGGTTCTGGTCCGCGTCATCGACGGCGTGCTGACCAAGGGCCAGACGGTGCGGATGATGGGCACCGATGCGAAATACCAGGTGGAGCGTGTCGGCGTGCTGACGCCGAAGATGGTCAATATCGACCGCCTCGGCCCCGGCGAGATCGGCTTCATCACCGCCTCGATCAAGGAAGTGGCCGATACCCGCGTCGGCGATACGATCACCGAAGACAAGCGGCCGACGGCCCAGGCGCTGCCGGGCTTCAAGCCGGCGCAGCCGGTGGTGTTCTGCGGTCTCTTCCCGGTCGATGCCGCCGATTTCGAGGATCTGCGCGCCGCCATGGGCAAGCTTCGCCTCAACGACGCCTCCTTCTCCTTCGAAATGGAATCGTCGGCGGCCCTCGGCTTCGGTTTCCGCTGCGGCTTCCTCGGCCTGCTGCACCTCGAAATCATCCAGGAACGGCTGGAGCGCGAGTTCGACCTCGACCTCATCGCCACCGCACCCTCGGTCGTCTACAAGATGTACATGACCGACGGCACGGAGCGTGAGCTGCACAACCCGGCCGACATGCCCGATGTCGTCAAGATCTCGGAAATCCACGAGCCGTGGATCCGCGCGACGATCCTGACGCCCGACGATTATCTCGGCAGCATCCTGAAGCTCTGCCAGGACCGGCGCGGCATCCAGATCGAGCTCACCTATGTCGGCACGCGCGCGATGCTGACCTACGACCTGCCGCTCAACGAAGTCGTGTTCGATTTCTACGACCGGCTGAAGTCGATCTCGAAGGGTTATGCCTCCTTCGACTATACGCTCACCGACCACCGCGAGGGCAACCTCGTGAAGATGTCGATCCTCGTCAACGGCGAGCCGGTCGACGCGCTGTCGATGATGGTGCACCGGACGGCGGCCGAAAAGCGCGGCCGCGACATGTGTGAGAAGCTCAAGGAGCTGATCCCGAAGCACATGTTCAAGATCCCGATCCAGGCGGCGATCGGCGGCAACGTCATTGCCCGCGAGACGATCTCGGCGCTGCGCAAGGACGTGACCGCGAAATGCTACGGCGGCGACGCCACCCGCAAGCGCAAGCTGCTCGACAAGCAGAAGGCCGGCAAGAAGCGCATGCGCCAGTTCGGCAAGGTGGAGATTCCGCAGGAAGCCTTCATCGCAGCGCTGAAGATGGGCGACGAATAACGCTTCTCAACACCATCTTATGCGCATACAATGTGCGCATAAGACTAAGGAGATCGTTATGGCCCAGCAGCCAAGAAAAGCAGCGAACCTGTCTCTTGACGAAGGTCTCGTCTCCCAGGCGCGCGAGCTCCAGATCAACATTTCGCGGGCGGCGGAAGATGGCATTGCAAAGGCCATAAAGGCGGAGCGCGAGCGGCTTTGGCGTATCGAGAACGCCGAGGCTATCCGTCTGGAAAACGAATATGTTGAAAAGCACGGCTTGCCCTTCGCCAAATACCGTCAGTTTTAGAGCGGTTCAACGTTCACGGAAGCGTAGAACCGCTCTAAGTTTTGCTTTTACGCAATTCCTGACGGAAAACCGCTTCGCACTTTTCCTGGATTGCTCTGGTGGCACGCTTTCACGTCTATCACCTCAAAAGCGGAAATCTCCTGGCCATCGATCTTCAGGCCAATCTGCTTGACGATCTGCCATCGCGCGTCATGGTTCCGTTGCATCCGGTACAGGAACTGAGCTGGTCGATCTCGCGACTGAACCCACGCTTTCCTATTGAGAGTGAAACCTATGTCATGGCTACCCAGCGTATGGCATCGGTCCCGACCGCGGAAATTGGAAAAGTGGTGGCGGATCTTACCGCCGACAGCGATCGCATTATCGCTGCCGTCGACTTTCTCTTCCAGGGCTTCTGAGCCTCATCCGCTGCCCATATACTCCTTCACCAGCCCCTCATAGGCCTCCATCTCGGGCAGCGTCTCGTAGCTGTAAACGGCGCCGGTCTCGGCAAATGACAGCTTCTCGCTCGTCCAGGTCTCGATGAAGGGGGTGAACCAGCTGGGATCATCCAGCATGGTCGCGCGCAGATTGACGAACCAGTCCATGCCTTCCGGCCGGGTGAAAATCCAGCTCATGCAATGCGGGCAGAAATAATGCTTCGTGACGCCATGCAGGCCGCCGATGACCGGCTCGCCTTGCGTCACCTCGAAGCCTTCGCTGGGGATGGCCGCACTCAGCGAATAGGCGCTTGATGTCATCTTCTGGCACCCTGTGCAATGACAGGCCATGGTGAGCAGCGGTGGAGCGCTGATCTTCAATCGCACCCGGCCGCAACGGCAGCCGCCTTCCATGGGTAAGGTTCGCACGCTCATGATGTCCTCCCGTTTCGTCTTCTGATCTAGCGGAACTTTCGCCGCTGTCGAGATGGCAAGATCATCGCGGAATGGCCGGCCTTGCCGGCGTTAGAGCATTTCCCTTTTTCTCCGAATCACGGAAATGCTCTATCTCTTTGTTTTCACGCAATTCCGGACGCAAAACCGCTACGCACTTTTGCTGGAATTGCTCTAGCGGATGCGGGCTGGATTGCCGACCACGGTTGCGCCGGCCGGCACATCCCTGGTCACCACCGCACCGGCGCCGACAATTGCGCCGTCGCCGATCGTGACGCCGCCGAGGATGATGGCGCAGCCGCCGATCCAGACATCGCTGCCGATGGTGACAGGTCGGGCGATCTCGATGCCGGTGCTGCGCAGTGCCGGCTCCTTGTGATGCTCGGCGCAATAGATCTGCACGCCGGGCCGAACATGCTGCGGTCGCCGATCGTCACCCTGCCGGAATCGAGAATGGTGCAGCCGGCATTGAAATAGACGCGTTCGCCGAGAGTGATATTGATGCCGTAGGAGCAGTGGAACGGCGCTTCGATGAAGACATTGAGTGCTGCCTGGGCAAAGAGTGCCCTCAGGGCCGGCGCCATCGCGCCGCGCTCATCCGGCGGCAGCGTATTGTGCGCATGGACGGCTATGCGCGCCTGCCGGCGCAAGAGATCGAGCTCGTCATCGAGGCAGCAATACCATTCGCCTGCCGCCATCTTTTCGCGTTCGCTGGCCGGCATCGCATCGCCTCTCACGCCGAGGCCTGCGACAGCATTTCGACCTCTTGCCTCTCGATCAGGCTGACCCAGGCGCGCGCAATGGCAAGGCCTGCAGCATCGGCGGCTCCGGCATGCCTTGCCGCCAGTTCGGCATGGTTCTCCAGCCAGCCCGGCGCGATGCGCGCAATCGTATCGGGGAATTCGGCCTTCCATTGCGCGACGACCGCTGAATTGGCCTCGAAATGGAACTGTGTGCCATAGACGGCGCGGCCGATGCGGAAGGCCTGGTTTTCGGCGACAGGGCTCGAGGCGAGATGAACCGCGCCTTCGGGCAACGAAAACGTATCGGCATGCCATTCGAAGATGGTGAACTCGCCGCCAAGCGCCGACAGCAGCGGATCGGCCCGGCCCTCGGCGGTGACGCCGATCTTGTGCCAGCCGAATTCGCAGGCGGCGCCCAAGAGATTGTCGGCACCATAGGCGCGGGCGAGGATCTGGCTGCCGAGGCAGATGCCGAGCACCGCCTTGCCGGCATCGCCGAAGCGGCGCGTGAGCCGGACGAGCTCCGGCAGATAGGCGTGGGTTTCGTCATCCAGCGCGCTCTGCTCGCCGCCGAGAACGATCAGCGCATCATGGCCGGATATACCTTTCGGCAGGATGCCGTCCTGCCAGACCCGGAACCACTCGATCTCCGCTCCCGCCTCGTCGAAGGCTGCGGCAAGCGCGCCGAGGCCGGTATTCCGCATATTTTCGATCACTGCGACGCGCATAGGCTCTTCCTGGTATGGCCGACCACGGGAAGAGACCATGCCGAAGGGCGGCGCGCAAGACGCCAGAACAGGATTCAGGCTTTAGGCCGGTTCGGCCTAAAATCTGAATCCTGTTCTTAATTAAATAGTTAGAGCATGATGTCGCCCGAAAACCGCTTACACTTTTCGGCATCATCCTCTGCGAGGGCGATTGCGCCCGCGCGCGACAGGGCTTAAATCTCAGCAAACGAAAGGACATCGCCATGACCGAAAAAGCCCGCGTCACGATCCTCTACTGCACCCAGTGCAACTGGCTGCTGCGCGCCAGCTGGATGGCGCAGGAGCTGCTGCATACTTTTTCCGACAGTCTTGGCGAAGTGGCGCTGATTCCCGCCACCGGCGGCAATTTCGAGATCCGCGTCAATGGCGATCTGATCTGGGAGCGCAAGCGCGACGGCGGCTTTCCCGGGCCGAGGGAGCTGAAACAGCGGGTCCGCGACATCGTCGAGCCCGGCCGCGATCTCGGCCATGTCGACCGCGCCTCGCTCGAAAGCTGATAACCACGATCAGCGATAGGGCGAGCGGCAGGTCTTGTAGATGCCCTCATAGGTGAGGAAACGATCCGTCCGCGGATTGTAGGAGCGGTACTCGTTGCTGCACCAGGCGGCATGGCTATTCATGTCTCGCGCCTTCGGCTGCACCCTTTGCACCGGCGGCGGGTCATAGGTCAGCTGCGGCGGCCCGGCAGCGCCCGGCCGGTAATAGGTTGGCCCCGCCGCGCGCGGGCGGTAATTCGGCTGGACATAGGCGGGGCGATGCCATTGCTGCGGCCCGAACCCGAAGCAGCCGCGAAAATCGCAAAGCGTCGATCCCGTGTTGAGCGGCCCGACCCCCGGCTTGCCCAGCTTCAGCGAATCGGCCCCGGCAATGGCGGGTATCAAAACGGCCAAGAGACCGGCGAGCAGAAGCGTGCGGGCAGCAAGCATGAGGCATTCCTTTCGATATTTCCTCTATATAGGGCGTGCCAACCGGAGCGCTATGCCCACCCTTCGGCGCTCCCTTGCATGTGATCGGCTGCTTTTTCGCCAACTGTCAGAAAAACTTCAAAAACCCAGTTGACAGTCAGGGGCCACCCCCTTACATCGCTCTCCGTCGCCCAGATGGCGGAATTGGTAGACGCGCCAGCTTCAGGTGCTGGTACCCGAAAGGGTGTGGAGGTTCGAGTCCTCTTCTGGGCACCATCCGTTTTAGTCCCCCTTGAAATCGTTATTGTTTTAGCATTTCAAGGGGTTGACTGCTCCTCACTGTCACACAGGAGCGCCCCACAATGGTAATGCGGATCTCCCGACCGATGAAGCGTGCTGGCACGAAGAACGAGCAATTTAAGAAGCGCGTACCGGCCGTTTTACTGCCAATTTTGCGCGGCAAAAAGCTCTCGATCTACCTTCCCGAAACGACCGCACCGGACAGCGTCACCTACATGGTCACGGTCACGCTAGGCGATATGATCACCTTTTCCCTCGGCGCTCCCGCGTCGCGACTGGCTAAAGTTCGTCACGCCGCAGCCTTAGGCCATGTCGAAGCATTCCTAGATGCAGCGCAGCGCGGGCCTGAAGATCTTTCCCATATGGAAATCACCTCTTTGTTGGGCGAGATCCACAAAGCACTCCTTGTCCAGTATGAGGCCGATCCCCCGGCGCGCCATAAGATTGTCGTTGATGATGGGGTCGAAGAGTGGAGCGAGCTTTCAGAGTGGCAGGAAATGATCAGTGATGCCGAGGTAGGCATTCTAACGCTGACGCCCCAGGGCAGAGCCGCCGCCGTCGCACGTGTTAGCCGCATCGTCGACCTTGACGCTTTCCTGTCCGCGCGCGCCTTGGTGCTGTCAGAGAAGTCCTACCGCGATCTGGTCGAAGGGCTACCGGCGATCTTACGGCGGATCGTGGAAACGTTGGGGAAGCGCAGCCATGGAAACTACGCGGTCGACCCCTACGCGGCTCAATATCCCGCGTGGAAAGCTAAGACCGCTCCGGGTCGGCAACGCAGCACCGAAGAGCACGTAAAGACCTTTGACGACCTCTTCGACCGGTGGAAGGCGGCGGATAAGCGGGCTGCCTCTACGATCTCGACGTGGCGCGGCTACGTGGCTCGCTTTAAGCTTTTTGTGGGGCACGATGATCCGCACCGGGTTGAGCGTGTCGACGCCCTGCGCTGGAAAGACGCGCTGGTAGCCGAAGGCCTTAAGAAGATCTCGACAACCTACCTCGCCGCGCTCAACACGCTCTACCGCTTCGGTCTCAGAGACAGCGAGACGACCGGTATCAACCGCAATCCCTTCGAAGGCGTGAAGGCACCACAGAAGGCCGTGGCAGGGACAAGGCGTTTGCCTTTCACGCGCCCCGAGGTGGCGCTTATACTCAGTGCCGCGCGTAAGGAGACGCTAGCGCACCTCCGTTGGATACCGTGGCTCCAAGCCCAGACAGGCTCGCGTGGCGCAGAGATAGCGCAGCTTTGGGCAACCATGGTCATCACCGATGATGCTGGTAACCCCTGTCTCAATATCACCACCGCACCGGACGGTGGGTCGCTTAAGAACGAGGGATCAGAGAGGGTCGTACCAATCCACCCGGACCTCATCGCCGATGGCTTCCTTGAGTTTGTGAAGACCCGAGGCAAAGGGCCTTTGTTTTATGGAGGCAGTAAGGGTAAGGCGGCAATCCAGCTGCGAGACGACCAGAAGCACCCTTCGAAGGGTGTCAGTAATCGGGTCGGCACTTGGGTACGCGGATTGGGTATCACCGACAAGCGTAAGGGACCGACGCATTCGTTCAGGCATTGGTTTAAGTCGGAGCTTCCGCGCGTCTCGAAGTGCAACATCCGCTTGGTTGATGTGATTCAAGGCCACGCTGCTGAAAGTGACGCAGCTGGATATCATCATGCGGAAACAACCGAGATGCTTGAGGCTATCTCAAAGCTCGACCTCAAAGGGATGGCCGACAGCGTGCCAAAGGCCGAGCAGCTGACAGACGCATAAAGCGGCAGCAGCATAGCAGAACGCAGCGCGTCATGTGGGGAGGCGCGCTGCGGCTTCAGATCAGCGTAGGCTGAGGCGGGTGGCTTTGGCGCGCGCCGTGTCAGACAATTCTTATTATTTTGGAAGACAAGGGAAATAAACGGCGGGCGATGAGCGCCTCGAAGGCTTCCAGTTCAAATAGTAGGCAAGCGCAATCGCATAGATGTAGGCATTGCAAGGTAGGCAGGTGCTCTACAACCTGGGGATATCCATCCGAGGCTTACGAAAGCGCCTTGCGAGTGTATATTTGCAATAATACGCTAATCTGATGGTTGAGAAATTCGAGTACGATGTCGCCTTTTCTTTTGCCGCTCAAGATGAAGCCATCGCGACGGAACTAAACGACTTACTGTCCGATCGTCTGAAAACATTCATATATTCAGAACGGCAGAAAGAGATTGCCGGTCGAGACGGTCAGGAGGCATTTAGCGAGGTTTATGCACAAAAGGCGCGACTAGTCGTCGTGCTCTATCGAGAAACCTGGGGCCAAACTCCCTGGACCCGCGTGGAGATGGGCGCGATCAAGAACCGATCTTTGCAAGACGGATGGGATTTCACAGTCTTCATCCCCACTGAGGCAAAGCGGACAATGCCCGCATGGGTTCCTAAAACGCGATTGTACGTCGATTTAGAGCGCTGGGGTTCTCAAGGTGCGGCGGCCGTGATTGAGGCGCGCGCCACAGAACTAGGCGCTAACTTTCGCGAGGAGACTTTTGTAGATAGGGCTGCTCGCCACCAAAGGTCTGAGGCGCTTAAGGAATTACAAGAACAATTCCTTAGAAGCGATAAAGGGGTCAATGCAGCGCGTGCCGCTTTCAAGACGGTGAAAAGTACCATTGCGGAACGCGCCGTCGAGATGCCGAACCTCGGAATAAAATTCGTAGACAAAGGTGATTTCGCGATTGTAAGCGGTGCGCGTGGCGTGCATTTGATCATTTCATGGTCACCACAATACTCGAATTCTATTGAGAACGTTTATTTAGAGGCAAAGTATTTCAAGGGCTTTCCGAAGATGCCAGGCTTTTATGCGTCGTTCGAGAAAGCGGTGCTCAAAAAATCCGTGAAGATACCGTATCTGCTGGTCCGAGAAGGGGCCACTTCATACGTTGACAGCACTGGGGGCACTAAACGTGAGATGACGCCCGAAAAGCTGGCTGATGATTTGCTTGACACCTTGCTGGGGGTTATCGAGCGGGAGAAGGAATAGACCGGTCCGTTCTCTTGAAACCGTTGAGCTAATAGAGGGTGGCAGTAAACGCTATGCAGAAAACATGGGCAGCACTTGGCATCCTTTTAGTGGCGGTTGGGACGCCAGCTCGTTCCGAGAATACATTCCTGATAGGCATAGGTTTGCGAAGCTGCGCATACTGGCTGTCAACACCAAGCACTGTGAATGAAGGCAGCGGTTGGCTTTGGGGCTTTTGGACCGGTCTCAATTACGCGACATCTTCTCACATGGTAGGGCAAAGTACCGACGCCGAAGGAATACGCGGCGCTGTCCGCAAGATATGTGAAAACGCGCCGGAAACTAATCTGGCTGATGCAGCAGCCATGGCGTATGCGGCTTTCCGCAAGGACGGAAAGTAGCCGGGCTAATATTGGGACGTCACCTATTCGAGGCGTCTGGCAGACGTTATGCGTGCTAATTGGTCGGACTTTGCGGGGATGCTGCGAAGTGTAGATTCGATGAACCGCGCGTTGCATGGACTGAACATGCTGCGAGGCACGATCGCGCATTGCGGAGTACTCGCGGACGACGAAGTGGACCGGCTTCAGATGTCAATACTTCACTGGTTTAGAGTGCTCGAAGGCCAAAATCTTAGCCTTAAATAACAAGTCGGCCTTCCCATAAAGTGAGCTTCGCAAAACGTCTAATTTGGTCAGCCGTGGATAAACTCTTCCTCCTCCTGCAATAAAAAGAACAGATCTACGGGAACGTAGTTCGTTATTGTTTTGTTGCAGCTAATCCTAATCTTGCCAGTGTATTTTTTTGTTGAGACGGTTTTCAGATCATATGTAAATGCCGATGAAAACTTCAAAGAACGCGACCCGTTTGGAATTACGAAGCTGTCATTATAAGTCCCGGAAATTGAATTTTGCTTTGCGCCGCTTAGTTTGTAGTACTCCTCGGAATTGGTAGTTAAGTGTTTTATTTCCAGTTCAGCGACACATCCCTCAGCCGCTCCACCATTCTTGTTCTCCACCACACCCATTGCAACGACCTGATTGGGAGAATTAGCAAGACGGCCTACTTCGACATCCCTCAAACTGAGTTCTGCAATGAGGACCGGGGGTTGCTTCCAAAGCCCCTCAAGCGATCCCTGTATGTTGCCAACGTTGGTGAGAAAGGCAGCCAAGCCAGCTGTAGCCGCTCCGACGAACACGAGAGGACCCATGATCCTGGTGTGCCAACCGGCGCTGGTCGAGGTCTTAGGTTTCATCTTAAAAGGTGTAGCACAGTTTCCGTCCTATCAGCAGTGGGCGGTTGAGGGCTGGAGGGGGGATTGCTTCGAAGCTCCACCCGAAATGAATAGGACGCCTCTTATTGAAGTATGACGCACTCTCCACGTATCTTAGCAAAGGAGATAAGAGCGCCGTTCTGGATGCATACGGATCAATTCCGACACTCTTGTGGGTAGGCACAAATGCAGAGCCTAGGCGCGTTAGTGCATCTGATCTAAAAACCTCTCTGTCAAGCGTTCGACCAAAACCGACTCTCTTGGTACTGAGAGAATAAGACCCCTTTCTAGGACATACGATCAAGCTGTCCGCACTTCTCCTATTCGACACTGTGACCCCGCGACTACCGCGAGCCAGCACAACGCTGCTCCCTCGCTGACCCAGCAGATCACATAGAGACGGGCACAGAGCGAGCCGTAGGGAGTCGTTGAAGCACATCCTATCTCCCGCCAAACCCATGCACCACCAACGCCACAACACGCAGCAGCAGCGCGCCACGAGTCGGCAAATCGCCATTGGCCTCGAACGTCGGGCTGGAGCAAAGCGCGGACGAATAGATTTCCAAGTCCGCTGCTAGTTCAGGGACCGCGCCCTCACTCGCGATCGAAAGTGACACTCTTGATGGTAAGCTCCAAAGACACCAATGATAGCGGTAAGCAATAAGACCCCTGCTCTTGAGTGTAGGGTTCAAAGCTCCCTGATAGAGCAGTAGGGAACGAACCCTTCCATAGCTAGCTTAAGGCCAAGCATGACGCCTAGCCCAGTGCTCTAGCGACAGGGGCTTGGAAGGCAAAGGGGATGAAGGAAGAAACCTTACAGATATCATCTTCTCCGTTCGTAGCTGACAGCCCGAGCCTACAGCAGCCACGCAAACAAACCGACCGACCATAGACGCGGCTTTGTCAGTACCCGGCGTTAATCCGTGGTCTCCCGCAAGGCCACCAGCGCCCGTATCAAGCCCGGCGCAACAATACCCGAGGCCAAGCCTTTGACGCAGAAGCTGCGCCCGCCGCGAGCTGACAAAGAGCCGGCCATAAACACCCATTTACTCTGGATGCGTGCACGTGCGCGTCAGCTACGCGAGTGCCACAAGAAAGCCCCCACGCACGATGCCCGACCTACAAGAAGGCTTCCGAGCAATCGAAGAAGCCCCGCATTACGCTATCAATATGCAAGCCCGAGTGATCCGCATCGGCACGGGCCGACCGGTCAAGCCCGACGCCAACAAGGTGGTTCAGCTGGCGGTTGACGGCAAGGTGATCAAGCGCCGCGTTACCGCCCTGCGTGCTCGCACCTTCGCGGCCGAACTGCTGGAGACTGTTACCCTTGATGGCGAAGAGTGGAGAACACCCGCGCGCTTCCCCGACTATAGGGTGTCAAATCTCTCTCGCGTCTATGCGGTCAAGAAGGCCATCATACTTGCTCCAGGCATCAACTCCGCAGGTATTCCCGGCGTATGCCTCCCCGATCCTACAGGACTAGCCGACAGCTTCCCTTGGGTCTCAGTGCGCAGCCTCGTGGCTCGCGCTTTCTCCTAAACCCCTTCACCCAACTACTTCACATAAAGGACTAGCCATGTGCGAACCCGTTACCATGGGCGTATTGACTGCGGGTCTCGGCGTGGCTCAAGCCTTCGGCGGCTACGCCCAGCAGCAGCAAGAAGCCGACAACCAGAATAAAATGTACGCCAAAAACGTGGCGAACGCTCAGGCAGCATTTAGCTCTGAGCAGAACGTCCTGCAGCAGCAGGAAGTCCAGAAGAACCAAGCTCAGGCCCAAGACTCCTTCACCATGGACACGGAATACCAGCGCGTACGGGCGGAGCAGGAGAACGAATCTGCGTCTGAAGGACAAGCTGGTCTTTCCGTCGAAAGCCTCATGGCCGACCTCGACCGACAAGAAGCTGACCGTCAGGCCGCAAGCACGCAGAACCTTACGTGGGACGCGCTGGACAACATGGCCAAGCGTCAGGCGTCAGCATCGGCCTACGTCGACACCGTGAACAAAGTCCCGAAGGCAAAGGGGCCGTCCTTCGGCAATCTAGCCACCGGACTTGTCGGCGCTGGAATGCAGGGCTTCTCGTCGTTCCAAAGCCTCAAGACCCAGCAGAGCAAGCTAGCCTCTGGTCAATAGCTCCTGACATCTTAGGAAGATCTCGCCACATGACACAACCTATCGAAGAGGCGGGCCACGCCGCGCTTGCAGATGAAGAATGGGCAACAATCCCGAGCATCCCGACGCACGAAGCCAGTACGCATGGACGCATTAGGGTCGCCACCACGGGCGCGATTGTTGATCCGTATCTGCACCGCACAGGCTACATCTACATCATCCTGACCACGCCCGAAGGTCGACAGCCTCCGAAGCAGGTGCATAGGCTCGTGCTCGAAGCCCACCGAGGGCCGTGCTCTGAAGGTTTCGAATCTCTCCACCTGAACGACACACCGGCTTGCAACCTCTTCTCCAACCTCATCTGGAATACCAAGAAGGTAAATGGCAGGGCCAGGCGAACCGAGCGCAACAGGGGCGACCTGCGACGGCGTCGGTCTGAACGGTTCGCAATGGATCGCGCAGACCTTTGCAAGGCCTACCGCAACGGGGCGACGCTGGCCTCCCTCGCTAAGACCTATCGCACAAGACGCGAGACAGTGAAGCGCATCCTCATGGAGGAAGGC
Source organism: Rhizobium ruizarguesonis (assembly GCF_012349115.1). Lineage (GTDB taxonomy): Bacteria > Pseudomonadota > Alphaproteobacteria > Rhizobiales > Rhizobiaceae > Rhizobium > Rhizobium ruizarguesonis. Next base: position 178,531 of record NZ_PQIG01000013.1, on the reverse strand, counting down.
ATCGAGCTACGGGCCTCAGTGCGCACATTCGACCACGACTATATCTTTGCCCTGCACCGCGCAGGTTACAACACCCCGGCGATTGCTGCCGAAGTGGGATGCACAGTGGCGTGCGCGCGTACGGTCTTGCTTTCGGCTGGCATCACGCTCGACCGAAATACCATCGATCGCGACAGCTTGAAGGCGTTCCATGTTCAGGGTCTCCGACCATTCGAGATTGCCAAGCGAATGGATTGCGACCCGAAGAGCGTCAGCCGCATTCTTGAAGAACTCGCCAGAGATGGAGAGATTACCTACCGGAAGCAGGAGGCCCGGCCGAAGGCAGACCTGGACCGCATCCGTGCACTTTCGGCAGAAGGCAAGAACAATGCTGAGATTGTCACCCTCACAGGATATTCGAGCGCGACTGTATGGAAGGCTAACGGCAACGCCAAATCTCGGCAGGTGGCCGCGCGCAACGCCCTCATTGTGCAGGAGTTCAAGGAAGGTCGGCATTCTACCGAGATTGCTGAAGCCCGTGGGATCGACGTTGAATATGTGTTGCAGGTGGTGCGTAAGGCAGGGCTGAAGGTGCAGCGCGGTGCAATCCGTACATCGTACGGTGCAGCATACGACCCCAAGCGCTAACTAGAGCCAGCGTGAAGAAGTCCCGAGATAGAAGGACAAGCACGCGCGGCTTAAACCGTGGCCGGAAATTTTATTAGCAGTGCGCGGCGCTCGATGTTCACCGAAGCAAAAATGTCCGGCCTCTTATGATATTAGAATTTCTGAAAACTCCCCGTCGGCCCTGAGTGACATTTGATCGTGGGTTGATCGTTGTATTCTCCATCCCTCGTTCCACCCGCCTCTCGCACTGCATCGCCCTCGGCGCTCGCGATCACGCTTGATGCGGGACATGCAGCTTGCCCACGGCTGGCCTTGTGCGGTCCTTCTGCTGTTGCTGACATTCCGGCAGACAGAGACCCGAGGCCCGCCATGGGCGCACTTTGGCTAGCGATAGGCCCGCGCTCTGCGCTCATCCTTGACAGTCCGCAGCGCGGGATAACGCCTCAGCCCTTGGGGTCTGACGCGCACCGCGCCTCCTCCTGCTCTCCTTATGCTAGGCGCATGGCCGGTCCCCAGCAGCCACGCCGAACCGTTTTCATAACATACACAACGTCCGTTGACATTTGTAACAAACCTCTCCATCTCTCCATAACAGGCACAACAGGGAGAGACCAAGTGCAGCGTTACGTCATCTACACACGCGTATCCACTGAAGACCAGGGCAAGAGCGGCCTAGGCCTCGAAGCGCAGCAACGCGACATCGATATCTTCCTGACCAACTTCTCTGAGGTGCCTTACGAGATCCTAGGGCAGTTCCAAGATGTGCTGTCAGGCAGCGACAACGACCGGCCCGAACTGGCCAAGGCCCTTGCTTTGGTGCGCAAGACAGGCGCTGAACTCCTCGTGGCCAAGCTCGACCGTCTCAGCCGTAAGGTTGCCTTCATCTCTTCGCTCATGGATGACAAGAAGGTGAAGCTTCGCGTGGCCCAGATGCCGAGCGCTGACAAGTTCCAACTCCACATCTACGCGGCCCTCGCCGAGCAAGAGCGCACCTTCATCAGCGAGCGCACAAAGGCAGCGCTGCGCGCAGCAAAAGACCGAGGCGTGAAGCTGGGCGGACTGAGGGACATGACCATGAAGCGCAACGTGGCTATTCAGGAGAAGGCTAACGCCGAGGCGCAACGCTTGATCAAGGTGATTGGCCCGCTGCGGGACGCTAAGCAGTCGCTCGCCAAGATCGCTGAGACGCTCAACGCCATGGGCATAACCACGCCGAGAGGTGGCACTTGGTCCGCTGTACAGGTGTCCCGCGTTATAGAGCGGGCCTGACAGCCGAGGCGACAGGCCGCGCCCTGGACACCTCACGATCAACTGCCAAGTAAAACCAGTAAGGAGCACAGGGCGAGGCCCGCCTATCGAATGGATATAGTGCAGCGTCATCACTTGCAAGGTCGCCCATTGATATCGCGCTGCCTAGGTTAACAGCGCGCATCCGTGCGAGAGCGTCTGTCTTCGTGTTCGTGCGCACCGACCACATAGCCGCTCTCAGACGCTCTCTCATTCTCGCTCATGCAACTGAAAACGTTAAACAATTTTGAAATTTCGCTTGACGCATGATTCCTTTCGGCCCTATCCATGTCTTGCGAATAATCGCGCAACTGCCAAGGATCATACTCACATGACAATCTCAGTCGCATCGTTCACCATCGAGATCCACCGTTCTTCTTTGTGGCTGGAGACAGCGCACCGCGAGCTTTTCGTTTCGAAAGGCACGGGCGTAGTGCACAGCCGAAAGCTGCCGCGCGCGGTACCTGACGAATTCGCCAGCGCCTGAGGCAAACCCGACAACGCCAGTCCGCTGGACCTTCGACCATCCACAAGGCGGGCCATAAGCTCGCCTTTTGCTTTTCCTAAGCGCGCGTAAGGCCGCGCGGTCGGCTCACAAGGAAACACCAGTATGGCAAAATCTTTCACACTGCATCCGGCAGACGGTGAGCCGCGCATTCATGACCTCGAACTTGCTGCACCGCTGGCTTTCGGCGGTACAAAAAGGTTACGTGACCTCATCAACCGCAAGTCCCGTGACCTCGCACTTTATGGAGTTCTTCACGCCGTGGAGAAGCCTTCAGGAGTAAAGGGACGTCGACCCACCCGCGAATTCTTCCTCAACCAGGATCAGGCCATTCGCATCGTCATGCTGGCAGATACGGTGACAAGCGTTGAAGTGTGCGCAATGGTCATCAAGGCGTTCATTGAGCATGGTCACAGCCAGAGTTCCGCCCCGCCCCCAGCGCCGGACCTAGCGCCCATGTTATCGATTCTCCAACAGATAGCGGACACGTTGGCTCTCCTGACGAAGCATATGGCCCCGCGTTAGGCCAGTTGGTCTTTCAAAGCAGCGCAAACAACGGCTTACAGGCCATAATCGAGATCGCGAAATAGGCGACGGCATCGCTTCCGCTCAGAGCACGGAAGGGCGCATGGCATCGATCGACTATCGGAAGGTCAAGGACATGCCGGTCACCCACCCCCCCCGACTTTTGTTTGAAGTAGCGCGAGCCCTCATTCCTCGTCGTTGAGCGCTGCGGCCAACTTGTTCGTCCCACCCCGGTTAACAGTGAATTCCGCACCGTTTGTGCCGAACTTTGCGGATGCCGATGCGCGAAGGAGGTTAGCTAATGCGTCTCCCGTCGCGCCCCGTTCCTTGCCAGTGCCGTGGTGTTGGTCAAAGAGATTCTTGGTGACCCCATTGACAACTGCTGCCGGTATTTCTGCACCGACGTTCTTTGCTTCCATGATTGTCTCTATTGCCCAACTCGCGCGATTGAGGTCGATGGAATACCTTTCAAGTTCCCTCTGCGCCCGTAAGTCGTCCAGATACATGGCCTTAAGCCACGTGATCGCATAGAGAAGGAAGCCAACCGCGCCGAACGCTGCCAAGGCTCCGCGTACGAGAAGGAAGATAGCCGAAGGATCTGAGATCGAGGCCATCGCGGGGGTTTTAGAATCCGGAGCAGTAACTACTTGCGCGAACTCCGAAAGGCTAAACCAAGCAAGCCATGCCAGAAATGCGCCGCCCGCCAACGTCAAAACAAACACGCCCCATCGCAGCGAGGATGTTCCGAGGGGGACAATCGCTTGGTTTAAGCGCAGCTGGATGTCATTCGTTATCTTTTGGCCTAAAGTGCGCCTAGCGTGCATATGCGCGCGATTGTTCAGGTCTTCCTCGCGTCTTCGCAATTCGCTTGTTTTTTCGAGGTAGGAGTTTTCCAGTTCAGCTGACCGTGCCGTAAGTGCCTCTTCTTGGCTCCGTTCTTTATCCGATAAAGATGTTAAGCGCTGAGCGTGTATCTCGTCCAACTCAAGCAGACGTCTATGTGCTCGATCGGTTAGCTCCGAAAAAAGCTCATTCATTCGCGCGAATTGCTCTCCGAGAGCATCTTCGATTCCAGAATTTGCGGAACCCCCTACCTGGAGGTGAGGCATAATCACGTGCTTTTGGACAAGTTCTACAGCGTTAAGGACGACGTCAGTGCTGGGAGCCGCGAGGCTGGTGTTCGATCTGCTACCGAGTTCCAATGAGATATCGTCAAAATACGGAGACGGCACACGGTCCGTGTCGATCCGGTCCGCATCACCACCGACTCCACGACGAAATCTGAGGATTAGGACCGATTCACTGGCAGTCAGATCAAACCTATCTATCGCAAACGTATTAGGCTTCTTGAAGAACCCGTCTAGCTTGGCGCTATCGAAGGAGACCGACAAACCGGCGATATTGAGATTGCCACTGCCATTAAATGTCTCGATGAAGTCTGTGGCCAACTTCATTACTTGCTTATCCGACAGCTTGCTGGTCCGGAAGTATTTCATACAGCCCTCGAAGACGATCAATGGTCCCGAACAAAAAACATTTTGAGTGATTCTGTGCAAGCATCGGGCGAATTCAGAAACGCTTGCCAGTAGGAGGGCGGTGGGAGTCCTAGGTCCTAAAGCAGTTTGCATTGATCTTGCCGCCTCGTAAGCTTTAGACCTCAGCTGTTGTAGAATCCCACAAGCGTGCAGCCACCGCCTCTTCGATCGATTTGAAAAGCGGCTCCCCCTCTTGCTTCAGCTTGTCGGAAGCTTCTCGCATTCGAGGACGGACGTCTTGTTCTTGGTTAATCTGATGCTCAATGACAGCCGAGTGAACCAGATCAATGAACTTTTTCATTTCGTCGCGCAGGGATGGGACCACAAATATCCCGTTCCTGCTTAGCCCGGTGCTAGCCTCTTTTAGTTTTTCGATGACGTCGTAGTACCGGTATATTTCAAATATTCTAATGTAGGCCTTCTGCTTGTCTGAGGTGGTTTTGATTTCGCGGCGCTGCGCTTCCGAAAAGCGAGTATGTGAGAGGAATTCGTCTAGCTCTTCAGCGCTCAATTTATCGACGTTTGCATATTGCCGGAATGCGTTCAGGTAGCCTCCTGCCCAGCTTTTCGCATCGACAAGGCGTGACCACACTTCTGGCAGCACCTCGTATTCGCGATCGTGCAAGCGCTTGGTGCGATCAAAAATACTGTTAATCTTATGGCGTAAGCGTTCCAGTTCACGCGCTTGCTCAGACTTGTAGGCTTCAAGCTGTTCCGCGAACTTCTGGTTGAGCCACTTCTCTCCAAGAACCTTGAAGAGGGTGTAGGCGGCATAGGCCACACCGCCCACCGAAATACCCGCAAGACTAAGTAAGGCGAGCACGCTCTTTAACCATTCCCAAGCCGCTCCTAAGATCACCCAAGACATACCCTACATTGCCCCCTAACTCACCGCTGCTATGAAAGCACATAATCTGATTTTCCAAGCTGCGCCCTCGAATCATGGTCCGCCATTTGAGAGGGTGGGACCAAAGTGAAATCCATATGCAACCCTGCTAATTATGACGCGGTTGATGCAGTCAACGCTGACCTTACCTTCAGCAATCGGCCACCCGAAGAGAGCTATGTTCGGGATCGACTTCTCCTGTTCGTCCTTTTGCAACTGCTTAATTCGGCGGTGCGAGATCCCCCATGTGGTCTCAAAGGGCATTGCGCCGGTCCGCAATAGGCTGAAGTATGAAGGGTAAATAACACCGTCGAAACCTGCGGAATGTGCCGATTCAGAAATTGTGCGTGTGATGTTGTATGCGTGCTGGCCCGCAAGGAACAGCATATGCACAGCCATATCCAGACTTTCGAACTCCGTAATAGAGTCTTCCTCCGGCAATAGGGCGGAAAGGTCAAGGAGACGCAGATCTCTTAGGGGTGCTAGCGTCGCAGCGAAGACTTCATCCTCAGCAGAGACACGGCATTCGTGCACGCAAATTTCGAGATCCGATGAACCGTAAAGAATGGGCTTTCCAGGACTATCAAGTCGGCCATTCCCTGTGAAAGCGACTGGAGGGCTATCATACTGTGACGGATCGTTAGGCCGCGCCGGATTAACACGAATTCTAAAAAACGTATCGGCGGGGCCGATTGATCGCTCTGGGTATTCTTTGAGTATCCTCTTGAGAATACGGCTGCGCTGCTTTTTCCTCTGCAACGCTTTCAGCGGTTCCACCTCCCCAATCATCCACAGTCGAGGGTCATAGTAAAAGAAACCGATGCCCAGTAGCCGTTCCAAGAGACTAACATCCGGCTTAAGCCACGGCTCGACTTCGATGCACGTGGGTCGCACGTCGTTAAACTGCACTAAAGGCGCTGCGCCATAGGTAGCTCTTTGAATGGAACCCCAAACAAAGAAGCGGTCGGACAGGCTTAATAACTGGTCCCTTGTCAATTGTCCGTAACCGATGGCGTGGCAGTTGGGACAAGCTGCAGAACGCTTTCGACCAAACCTCTCCGCATCAAATCTAAGCCCTTTGTCTGAAAAGCAGTTCGAACACGCCATTGGGTTTGGTGCGCGCGCAAAATGTCCCATCCGGGAGAATAGGGACTTGAAAAAGCTGGCGATCAGTCGCGGTTTCATAACGCTCATCTCAATCGAGAATGAATGCGCTATCCGATTCCGTGCGGATTTAACAGTGCCCTGGGCTTTCGTTATTCTTGCTTGACTGCTACACAAATGTGCCACACAAACGCCGACAACGGTACGAGAAAGCATAATAAAATCAATGAAAAACCTAGTTTGTCTGCCTGTCCTCTTCTGGGCACCATTCCATTCTTGATCGCTACCAAGATCAAGGAGTTAAGCCTTTCCAACCAAGTTGCGCATTTGGTGCCTTGTAGCAAAGGCCAGCCACGATGCGCTTGAGGCTTGTTCACTCGATAGCTCCCGAGAACTCTCCGAAATCCTGATTTCTGGACGCTTATTCCCACCGTTCTTGCTAGCTGGCCTCCATTGACTCTCTCACTCCAAAATGTGAACATATAGCGAACATAATGGAGTTTTGCGATGATCCGATACGCCACGTCCGCAGCCGGCAACCCCCAGCCACCAAAGGCGCGCGAGGTGTCAGCTGCCGAACCGGCCGTTGAAATGCCTGCCTGCAAGCCGGTCATTGAGGTAGCTTCTGCCGGCGCGGTGCTTGCTGCTTACCCGCTGCTCCCCAGCGGCGAGTCAGACGAGCTCGGCTCTAACACTCTGCAGAAGACCACCAAACCACCACGCCGGGCGACAACAAAACGTAAGCCTAAGGTCGCCGAGGCAGACGACACTCCACTCCAGCTTAGTCTGGAGGCTTAACCGCAACCATCCGGCCAAGGTGTGGCGGCAGGGAACTCCCACCATAATCTATATAGCACTTCGGAATCCCGAAATTGGTTGCGGGATTGAAATCATGGGATGTTTCTCCATGACGACAGCCCGCGAAAGGCGTCGAATTTCGGAATCCCGAAGCGGGGGAATTTCGGGATTCCGAAGTGGGATTTTTTTCTTCGGGCCGACGCGCCGGGCCTTTGCCCGGGGGCAATCGGCCGGCTATCTGACGCTTTCCTATCAGGATCGGCCGCGTCTGGTCGGATCAATTGCGCCCGCTTGGCGCTCCTCGTAAAACTGGAGGGACGTGCCTTCGGCCAAACGGGATGTCCCGAACGGCAAGCTGTTCCATTGCTCAACGCATGGCCTGCGAAACGCGCGGCTGTCGGTTCCCACACCCCCGCAAGCCTCGCACAAGAACGAAATCGGATACCGGGACAAGGATGAACATACGGCCGTTCCGCCTGTCGAGAGCCCGGACGGCTCTGAGGGTGGTCTGCCGGAGCTTGACGAGACACTCTGGAGTTCGCTTGGGATGAAAGTCGTAATTCTTGCCGGTGGCCTTGGCTCGCGCCTTGCCGAGGAAACCAGTATCCGCCCCAAGCCACTGGTCGAAGTCGGCGGCATGCCGATCCTCTGGCACATCATGAGCATCTATGCTCATCACGGGCTCAATGATTTCATCATCTGCGCCGGCTACAAGGGCTATATGATCAAGGAGTATTTCGTAAACCTTGTTCTGCACCACAACGACATTACCGTCGACCTCGCCTCCAACAGCATCAACTATCACGGCGGCAAACGACCGAACTGGCGCGTAACTGTAGTCGATACCGGCATGTATTCGATGACCGGCGGGCGTATTGCGCGCATTCGCGATCATCTGACACCCGGCGAACCTTTCTGCGTGACCTATGGCGACGGCGTCGGCGACATCGATATCGCCGCCGAAGTCGCCTTCCATCGCAGCCATGGCCTCAAGGCGACGATGTGCGCGGTCACTCCGCCCGGACGTTACGGCGCCACGAATATCGAGGGACAGTACATCACCTCCTTCATCGAGAAGCCGAGGGGCGACGGTCAGCGCATCAATGGCGGCTTCTTCGTGCTCGACCCGTCGGTGGTCGATCTCATTCCCAGCGACGACACGATCTGGGAAGCCGGGCCGCTGGAGTGGCTCGCCGCCAACAACCAGCTCGCCGCCTTCAAGCATGACGGTTTCTGGCAGCCGATGGATACGCTTCGCGAGCGCAACCACCTGGAAGAGCTCTGGAATTCCGGAAAGGCACCGTGGAAACTATGGGCCTGACGGACTTCTGGAACGGGCGGCGGGTTTTCCTGACCGGACATACCGGCTTCAAGGGATCGTGGCTTTCCCTGTGGCTGGAGCGGCTCGGCGCTGAGGTGACCGCCGTATCGCTGGCGCCGGAAACCGAACCATCGCTCTATCGGAAGCTTGCTCCCTGGGACGATCGCGGCCATCACATCGTCGATATCCGCGACGCCGAGGCGGTTCTTAATCTCTCCAGACGCTTCCAACCGGAGATCGTCATCCATATGGCGGCGCAGGCTCTGGTGCGGCGTTCTTATGAGAACCCGGCCGAGACCTTTTCGACCAACGTCATGGGAACGGCAAATGTTCTCGACGCGGTCAGGCAGACGCCCTCCGTCAAGACCGTGCTGGTCATCACCTCCGACAAGGTTTACGCCAATAACGGCAGCGGCATACCCTTCGTCGAGACCGATACGCTCGGCGGCAAGGACCCCTACAGCAATTCAAAAGCCTGCACGGAACTCGTCTGCCAGAGCTACCGCGACAGTTTCTTCAAAGGGCGCGATCTCAGGCTCGCCACGGTCCGCGCCGGCAATGTCATCGGCGGCGGCGACTGGTCGAAGGACCGGCTGATCCCGGATTTCATCCGCGCTTTCGAAGGCGGCGAACCGATCATGCTGCGCTATCCCGCGGCGATCCGCCCCTGGCAGCACGTGCTGGAGCCGCTTGGCGGTTATCTGAGCTTCGCTGAGGTGCTGACGCAGCAGCGCGGCAGGGATCTGCCGGATGCACTGAATTTCGGTCCGCATCCCGAAAGCTTCGCCACTGTTTCCGAACTCGCCGAAGCGCTCGGACGCGCGCACTGCGTCGAAGATGTGTGGCGGCTGGCGCCCGGCAATCATCTGCCGGAAGCGCCGGCGCTGACGCTGAGCTCGGAGCTTGCGCTCGACACCATCGGCTGGCGCCCGCGCCTCAGCCTGCAACAGACCATCGACTGGACTGCCGCCTGGTACAAGGCCAATCGCGAGGGCGAAGACATGCGCGCCTTCTCGCTCGGCCAGATCGCGGCATATGAGGAAGCAGTATCATGACAGCGCACAATTGCCGGTTTTGCGATGCCCCGCTGAAGCATCGTTTCGTCGACCTGGGCTCGACGCCGCTCGCCAACGCCTATTTGACGGAAGAGCAGCTCAACAAGCCGGAGCCCTCCTATCCGTTGCGCGCCTTCGTCTGCTCCGAATGCTGGCTGGTGCAGGCCGATGCCTTCGTTCCGCCGGAGGATATCTTCAGCCACTATGCCTATTTCTCCTCCTACAGCGACGGCTGGGTGGAGCATGCCCGCCAGTTTACGATCATGGCGCGCAAGCGCTTCGGCCTCGGTGAGGCATCACAGGTGATCGAGGTGGCGAGCAATGACGGCTACCTCCTCAAGCATTTCGTCGAAGCAGGCGTGCCGGTGCTCGGCATCGAGCCGGCCGAGAACGTTGCGGAAGTGGCGCGGCAGATCGGCGTTCCCACGGAAGCGCGCTTCTTCGGCAAGGAAACCGCTGCCGATCTCGTCTCCCGCGGCCTTGCCGCCGACATTGTCATCGGCAACAACGTGCTGGCGCATGTGCCTGACATCAACGATTTCGTCGGCGGGCTTTCGGCTGTGCTGAAGCCGGACGGCGTCGTCAGCGTTGAATTCCCGCACCTGCTACGGCTGATGGAAAATATCCAGTTCGACACTGTCTACCACGAGCATTTCTACTATCTGTCGTTGCTGGCCGTCGAAAAGGTGTTCGCGGCGCACGGCCTCAAGATCTTTGACGTGGAAGAATTGCCGACCCATGGCGGGAGTCTCCGCGTGCTTGCCTGCCGCGCAACGTCCACGGTTCACGCAATCGGCCGCGGTCTTGCCAAGGTCCGCACCGATGAGGCAGCCGCCGGTTTCGACAAGGTCGAGACCTACGAGGCTTTCCAGAGCCGCGTGGCGCCGATCAAGGATGGACTGCTCGCCTTCCTCGCGGAAGCCAAACGCAGCGGCAAGAAGGTCGCCGCCTATGGCGCTGCCGCCAAGGGCAACACGCTGCTGAATTTCTGCGGCGTCGGCACCGACCTCATCGAATACGTCGTCGACCGCAATCCGCACAAGCAGGGGCATTTCCTGCCGGGGAGCAAACTGCCGATCTACGCGCCGGAGAAGATGGACGAGACGCAGCCGGATTATATCCTCATCCTGCCCTGGAACATCAAGAACGAAGTCGTTGCGGCCAATAGCAGGGTCGGCGCCTGGGGCGGACGCTTCGCCGTTGCCGTGCCGGAACTGACGGTGCTCGGATGAAATTCCTTCCCACTGCGGTTTCGGGCGCCTTTGTCGTGGAAGTCGACGCGCGCTCCGACGACCGGGGAATGTTCGCACGAACCTTCGACGCGCAGACCTTTGCGGCGCAAGGTCTCGTGCCCGTCTACCCACAGTGCAATGTCTCGCAGAACCACAAGCGGGGGACGCTGCGCGGCATGCACTACCAAGCCCAACCGCGGCCGGAGGTGAAGCTGGTGCGTGCCACGCGCGGCAGGGTCTTCGACGTGGCGCTCGATCTGAGACCGGATTCGCCAAGCTATCTCAAATGGGCCTCCGTCGAGCTCGATGCTATCAGTCACAACGCCTTCTACATACCTGCAGGATGCGCACACGGCTTGCTGACTCTCGAGGATGATTGCGAACTCTTTTACCAAATGTCGGAAACCTACGTGCCGGAACTTGCCCGTGGCGTCCGCTGGGACGATCCCGCCTTTTCCATCGCCTGGCCGTTCACGCCGAGCATCATCAGCGAGCGTGACGCCGCGCTTGACAGCTACGGCCAGGAGACAAGCCTTTGAGCGGTATCAAACTCAGCATCTGCATCCCGACCTATAACCGCGAAGCCTATCTCAGAAACGCGCTGACCTACTGCGAGAACGACTACAAGTTCGCCTTTCCCTTCGAAATCGTCATCTGCGACAATGCCTCCACGGACGGCACGCAGCAGGTGGTCGAGGAATTCATCGCCCGCGGGCAGCCGATCCGCTACTACAAACGTGAAACCAATGCCGGCGCCGCGGCAAACGTCACGAGCGCTCTGCGCCTCGGCAAGGGCGAATACCTCATCTATCTCGCCGACGACGACATGCTGATTGCCGATGCGGTGGCCGACACCATCAGATATCTCGACAACAATCAGGAGGTGACCTGCGCCCATGCGCCGTGGTTCCTCTACGACGAAGTCGCCAAAACCGACATCACGAAGTTCTACAATGTCGAGGAGGATCGGAAGTTTCCGCATGGAAGCTTCGGCGACGTCTTCCAGTATATCTGCGAAGGCCACATCTTTCCGGAAATCGCGATCTATCGCTCGTCAGCCCTGCGGTCGGCCTGGATTCCAAGAGAATTCTGCTTCTACCCGTTCCCGTTCCTTGCGCATTTCCTCGATCAGGGCGCGGTCTCCTTCCTGCAGCGGCCGTTCTACCGCTCCATCGTCAATTCGGCGATCGCCCGCGACCGTCCGCAAGAAGGCACCAACGACGTCATGACGAGCTGGGACCGCTATCGCGGCGGGCTTGAATATTTCCTCTATATGGGCGTCAAGCGCGGAGCGATGACCCTCACGCCCGAGACGCGTCTCAAGTATGACGAGATGTGCAAGGTCTTCACGCTCAATCGCATGGCGGTCGCCTTCCGCTTCTGGGCGGAGCGCAAGAACTTCATCAAGGCCTATGAGCTCTATACCCGCATCATGTGGGGCGGGATGCTCAACCACCCGGAAATTCGCAGTTTCCGTGAAAGGTTGCCCCTGATGGTCGCCATCCAGACGCTGGTGAGCGAAGTGAATTCGGCAATCGGCATCGATACGCTGCTTCTCGGCGGTTTCTCGGAAATCACCGCTCTCGAAGGCCTGATGCGCGAACTCGGCCTCAACGGAAAGGTGAAGGTGACGGTGAAACTCAGCGACAGTCCGCTGGAAAGCACCGCCGTCTTCGTCAGCGTCAATAGCGACCGGGAGTATTTCGTAGCACTTGGCTACCTGCCCAACCTCGTCTTCCACGAGCACGATCTCTCCCGACACATCATCATGTGAGCCTCGCGCCAGCTTCAAAAACTAGCGTCGTGGCGGGCGCCTGCGTCTTGATTTCAATTCAACAGAAATTAGCGGCATGACAAACAGGATCTTCTACACCAAGCCTTCGATCACCCAGCTCGAAACGGATTATGCGGCCGATGCCGCCGCCACCGGCTGGGGCGCGCGCTGCTACGACTATCTCAACCGCTTCGAACGCGACTTCAAAACCTATCTCGGCAGTGGCTTTGCGATCGCGACCTCGAGCTGCACCGGCGCCATGCACATGGGCTTGGCGGCGCTCGGCGTCGGCGAAGGCGATGAAGTGATCCTCGCCGATACGAACTGGGTTGCCACCGTCTCGCCGATCGTCCACCTCGGCGCAAGACCCGTTTTTGTCGACGTGCTTGCCGATACGTGGTGCATTGATCCCGAGGAGGTTGAGCGCCATATCACGCCGAAGACCAAGGCCATTATCGCCACGCATCTCTACGGCAACCTCTGCGACATGGATGCGCTGCTGGAAATCGGCAACAGGACGGGCATTCCGGTGATCGAGGATGCAGCTGAAGCGGTCGGCTCCGTCTGGCACGGCCGCCGCGCCGGCTCGATGGGCGCCTTCGGCACCTTCTCCTTCCACGGCACCAAGACGCTGACGACAGGCGAAGGCGGCATGTTCGTCACCAATGACGCCGCCCTTTACGAAAAGGTGCTGACGCTCAGCAATCACGGCCGGGCTCGGGGACAGACGAAGCAGTTCTGGCCAGATGCGATCGGCTTCAAATACAAGATGTCCAACATCCAGGCGGCCATCGGATGCGCCCAACTCGAGCGCATCGAGGAACTCGTCAACCGCAAGCGCGAAATTCTGGCCTCCTACATGATCCGGCTTTCGGCGCTGCCCGGCATCACGATGAACCCGGAATACACCGGCACGATCAACGGCGCGTGGATGCCGACCGCCGTCTTCCATCCGTCGACGGGCATTACCCGCGAGATGATGCAGCAGACCTTCGAGACCGCCAATATCGATGCGCGCGTCTTCTTTTATCCCCTCTCCAGCCTCTCCATGTTCGAAGATCGGCCCCAGAACGTGAACGCCTGGAGCATTCCGGGTCGCGCGATCAACCTGCCGAGCTATCATGACATGAGCGAAGCCGATATCGACCGGGTAGCGGTAACGCTGCTCGATATGGCGGCCGGGCGGATCTACCACAACAGCACGGCATTGCGGCAGTCGGTTTAAGACAGCCCTACAGCGAAGGACAAAGAACAGTCATGACCACGAAGGACGATCGTCTCGAATTCGAAGCCCACAAGCGGGAAATGTCGCTTGCGCTCGGCAAGGATGAGGCAAGTTTTCAACAATCGCTGAACACACTGATCGGGCTCGACAAGTTCGACTATTTCTATCTCTGGTCATGGATGGGCGTGCCGATCATCCAGCTTCCGGTCGATATCCTGGCGACCCAGGAAGTCATCTGGGCGACCAAGCCCGATGTCATCATCGAAACCGGCATTGCGCGCGGCGGCTCGCTGATCTTCATGGCGTCGATCCTCGCCGCCATGGGCAACGACAAGGCCAAGGTTGTCGGCGTCGACATCGACATCCGCGCCCATAATCGCGAGTCGATCGAATCCCATCCGATGTCGAACCGGATCAAGATGATCCAGGGCGGTTCAGTCGACGACGACGTGCTTGCCGCCGTGAAGGCCGAGATCCCGCCGGGCGCCCGCGTGATGGTGGTACTCGACAGCGACCATTCCTACGAGCATGTCCTGGCGGAATGCCGCGCCTACGGTCCACTGGTGACGGAAGGCTGCTACCTCGTCGTCGCCGACACGCTCATCGGCCACCTGACGGAGGAGCAGGCCTTCACAAAACGCTCCAAGGTCTGGCTGCGCGGCAACGAGCCGCTGAAGGCCGTCACCGATTATCTGGCGGAAACCGACCGCTTCGAAGTCGATCCGGTTCTGAACGGCAAGCTGGTGCTGTCTTCCTCGCCGGGCGGCTACTGCATCTGCCGCAAGGCGTGAGCGGACACTCAGGGATAGTCGTTCATGGCGCAGGTCGATATCGTCAGCCTCAAGGACAATGCGGATCCGGCCAGACGGCTCCGACTTGCGATCAGGGACGATAGCGGCAGGCACGTGGGCGACCTGCAATGCATCGACAGGTCGATGCTCGACGAGCCCGGCCTGATCGACGACCTGACGACGTGGCGCAACCAGTCGATGCCGTTTTTCCTCAGCCAGTTTAACGCCACCCAGGAACGCACGCGGCAGTGGCTCGAAACCATCTCCCTGCCCGCCGCCGACCGAATCCTATTCGTCATTTGCGATCCCGGCGGAAACCGGTTCGGCAATTTCGGCATCTGCAACATCCGGCCCGGTTCGGCCGAATTCGACAACGTCATCCGCGGCCGGGCGAGCGATATGCGAAACCTGATGTTCCATTGCGGCAGGGCACTGCTGGAGTGGATGTTTTCCGGGCTCGGAGTCGAAACCGCCGAGCTGCATGTCTTCTCCCACAATGAAAAAGCGATCGGCCTTTACAAGCGGCTGGGCTTTGCGGCGGCCGAAAGCCTGCCGCTGCGGCGCACGGAGGAAGAGGGCATGGTCAAATATTCGGTCGTCGATCGATCGGAAGCAAATGCCGGCTTCGACTATCTGAGGATGGAGCTTCCGATCGGACGTTTCCGGCAGGCGCATCCAGCGGCTTTGCTGACCGCCTGAAGCCCCTCACCGCACCGGCTGATAGTGGCCGCGGAGCGGAACTTTGCCACCCGTGGTAACGAAGCCGTCGCGTTCGCAGACATACATCAGCGTCGGCATGCCGCCGGAACGGAAGATTTCGTCATAACGACGGCGGATCTGCACGGTTTCGGTGCGGCAATTGTAGGATTCCTCCTCTTTCTTGTCCGGCTGCGCCTTGACGCCGGGAAGACCCTTGTAGGGATAGAGGGGTTGAACGCCCGAATCGACGGATTTCGTCCAGTCGACGGCAAAGGCGGACGCCGGGGCGAGGCTCGGCACGGCAACGAGCGATATCAGAAGCATCATCAACAGCCGCATGGGAATTCTCCTGCCGGCTAGAGCGGTTCAGCTTTTCACGGAAACGCAGAACCGCTCTAACTTTTCGTTTTACGCAATTCCGGACGGAAAACCGCTTCGCACTTTTCCTGGAATTGCTCTATAGGCCGCTTCCCCGATGTAGGAAAACCGACGACCGTCATCAAGCGGCCGCAGCGGGCGACTTCCTGAAATAACTTCTGATGACGGGATGGCCGAAGAGACCGGCAAGGATCGCAAAACCCGCGCCGACGACGAAACCGGCAAGAAAACCGCCGATAATGCCGGCGACCAGCAGGATTTTCTTTCCCGGACCATCGGCCTTGACCGGCGGCTCGGCCGGCGAGATGACGCGAATGTTACTCTGGTTGAAATTCTGCTCTTCACTCGTCTGGCTGGAGCGTTTCAGCACCGTCTCGTAAATATCGCGCGCCGCCGTCGCCTTGCGCTGCAATTCGTTCAGTTCCACCTGCTTGTCCGACGAACTCGCCTGTAGCGCCTTCTGCACGGCAAGCTCCTTGGCGATGCTGTCCTCGGCCGCCTTTGCCTGCTCGTATTCGCCCCTTGCCGAGGTGGCGAGACGCTGCAATTCGCCCTTGATTTCGCCGCCAATGCTTTGCAGCGAGGAGCGGGCCGCCTGCAGGCGCGGATGACGCGTGCCCATCTGGCTTTCGAGGCTGCCGACGGCGGCGGCCTGGGTGGCATATTGCTGACGCAGGCTGACGAGCGGCGAGGTGACGCCGCCCTCCGCCTGGTTGCCGGCGACAATGTCCTCGACGCGGAGATTGGCGACGGCATCGGCGCGCGCCTTCGCCTGGATGGTCTTTTCCTGTGCCGTCACCAGCATCGTGTTCAGCGAGACGAGCCGCTGGTCGGAGATCAGGTTGCCCTCGGTCGCGGCCATGTCATTGTCGGCGCGGAAGGTTTCGACAGCCTGCTCGGCTTCCAGCACCTTCTGGCGCAGGTCGTTGAGCCGTCCATCAAGTGTCGACGAGGTGTTTTCGTAGATGCCGTTCGAAGCGCTGTTCTCCTCCTCGGTGAAGGAGGTGACGACCTGGTTGGCAAGCCTTGCGGATTTTTCGGGATCGTTGGTCGTGGCAGCAAGCGAGACGACATAGGTGCTGGCCTCGCGGGTGATGACCAGCGCCTTCTGCAGAGTGCCGATCACGGCGGCGCCATCCGTCCGGCCGCCGGTGAATTCGGGATCCTGGCCGAGCTTCATGGCTTCGGCGACGCGGCGCAGCACATTGCCCGAAGTCAGGATCTGCACCTGGCTGTCGATCAGCGCCGAGATCATTTCCGGCGAGGGGCCCGAGGATTGCGCGCTGGCGTCGGCAAGGCCGATCTGGCGTGGGTCGAAATAGAGGCTGCTGACAGCGGTGAATTTCTGGGCGATCAGCGGCGCCACCGCCCCGCCGGCCACAGCTCCGAGAAGGCCCAGCCCCAGCACGACCAACCGCCGGCTCCAGATCGCGGCGATACTGGAGCGGAGGTCGAGAAGCGGGGCGGCAGGTGCCGACGCTGCATTCAACGGCGCGTCGACGACAGGCTGTTTTGGAGGAGGCGCCGGACGCTCATTTTGGCGGCTTTCGGCAATGCTTGCCGGCGGCACGACGGGTGGCGGGGCGGGTTCGGGCGATGGCCGGACGAAATCATCCGGACGGACGACAGGACTGCGCATGCGCACGCCTTCCGGCGCAGTCTGAGACGGCTCAAAACTGCGCCAGCCAGGGAGCCGGCTTACCCTGTTCCTGTCATACTGGTTCATACGCGCACTCGTGTCCCGCCCAGCGTGAAAGACTGAAGCCGAGGTGCAGATACTTTAGAAATTCTTAGCTAACGGACCGTTAAAATAACTTCAGCGACGCCGATGTTGCGATTTGCCGCGATTGCGAGGATGCCATGAGGACGACACGACATCTGACAGCGCTGCTGCTTGCGGCCGCTCTGATCCCGTCGCCGACCTTTGCGACCGAGGCTCCCTGTTATCGCGGCGTTAATTTGTCCGGCGGTGAATATGGCGAACGCGGCGGCATCTACGGCACCAACTATACCTATCCCGGCGAAGACACGATCGGCTATTTCGCCAAGAAGGGCATGACCATCATCCGGCTGCCCTTCCGCTGGGAGCGGCTGCAGCCGGCGCTCGGCGGACGGCTCGACGAGGATGAGCTCAAGCGGATCAAAGATACGATCGGTCTGATCCGCAAGCACGACATAACGGTTCTGCTCGACCCGCATAATTTCGGCTATTACGACAAGACCCAGGTCGGCACGGCGCCGGCGACGGATGCCGCCTTCGGGGATTTCTGGGCAAGGCTTGCCGTCGAATTTGCCAATCAGGACGGCGTTCTCTTCGGCCTGATGAACGAACCGCACGACATCAAGGCAACCGACTGGCTGGATGCCGCCAATGCGGCGATCCGCAGCATCCGCGCCGTCGGCGCGCGCAACCTCATCCTGGTGCCGGGCACGGCATGGAGCGGCGCGGGCAGCTGGGAAAAGGATGTGATCGGCGGCGCCAACGGCACGGTGATGCTCGGCGTGCGCGATCCGCTCGACTTCTACGCCTATGAGGTCCACCAGTATCTCGACGCCGATTCCTCCGGAACCCATCCGACCTGCGAAGGTGCAGGCGCCGCAGTCGCGGCGATCAACGGCGTCACTGCCTGGCTGAAGCAGAACCACAAACGCGGCTTTCTCGGCGAATTCGGCGCCTCCGCCGACAAGGATTGCATGAGCGGGCTGACCGAGATCTACGCCACCATGTCCGGGAATAGCGATGTCTGGCTCGGCTGGTCCTACTGGGCGGCGGGCGAATGGTGGCCGGCGGACGAGCCGTTCAACGTCCAGCCGCGCAAGGGCATCGAGCGGCCGCAGATGCGGCTTCTTGCCGAGGCGGCAAAAGCCGATGCCGGCACTTGCTCGGCCGTCAAGCCTGCGGGGAAATGAGCATGGCAGTCGTCGATCACAGGACAGCGACATTCACTGTAGCCGGCACCGTAGCCGGCAACCGGCTCGATGCCACCCGTGAGGCATTGCGCACCGATCATACGGTGCTCTGGCTCGGCCTGCTCTCCGTGCTCTACAACGGCATTCTCGCCTTCATCAACCACAACATCGTGCCGCTGTCGATAACGCATGTCGCCGCCAGCGAAGGCCTGATCATGGCGAGCGCCATCATCTACATCCTGCACAAGGGGATCTACGAGACCGACCTTCCGGCCTTCCTGTTCCTGCTGTTCACGCTCATCGTGACCATCTATGTCAGCGTGCTCAACCGCATGCTGTTCATCGATCACTTCCGCAACGTGCTGATTATCTTCTGCTTTACCGGGCTCGGCGGCTGGAGCAACGAGAAAACGATGAAGCTCGCCTTTCGCTGGGCAAGTTTTGCCGTCATGATCTTCCTGATCTTCGAGATCGTCAGCGTGCCGTTCTACGTCAGCATCGTCCACCCGTCCGACTATTTCGCCAATACACGCGGGCTGCTGCCGCTGAGCTACAACACGACGGGCCTCTTTCAGAACGCGCTCGGCTTTCCCGAGCGCTTCTCCTTCGGGATCATCGACCATCGTTCCTCCTCGATCTTCCTCGAACAGGTGTCGCTGGCCAATTTCTGCGGCGTGATCGCGGTCTACCTGATTTCGATGTGGGAAAGGCTTGGTCGCTGGGACCGGTTGCTGATGATCGGCACGGCCGTGCTGATCCTGGTGACGAACGACACGCGCACGATGCTGATCTTCTGCTTTGCCTGCATCGTCGGCTACTTCGTCTTTCCGAAGATCCCGAAGAATTTCAATCTGGCGCTGATGCCGCTGATCGTCGCCGCCGGCTTCCTCGTCTACGTGCTGAAACCCAATGCGACCGGCGACAATTTCACCGGCCGCATCAATCTGACGATGAAGAAGATCATGGAGCTCGATCCGCTCGCCATCTTTGGGCTTTCGGTCGACCGGGTGGCCGAATTCGCCGACAGCGGCTATGTCTACCTGATCTACGCGGCGACGATCTTCGGCGTCATCGCCTTATGGCTGTTCGTCTGCCTCTTTCCCGCCGGGCGCACGGCGGCGCAGCGGCGCTGCGCCCATTCACTTTCTCTTTTCATTTTTCTGAATATGATGATCGGGGGAACCGCGGTCTTCTCGATGAAGATCGCCGGTCTCCTGTGGTTCGTCGTCGGATATATGCGTTTCCACGACAGCCCGCGCATCCGGCAGGGTCGTCCGGCAGATGTATTGAGTTGACCGAGCGGCACGGCTGAGACCGAGGCCCGCGCGAGCCTAGAACAGGATGATTTTAGGCCGGATCGGCCTAAAATCTGAATCCTGTTCTAAATCAAAGAAATAGAGCATGATGTCGTCCGAAAACCGCTCACACTTTTCGGCATCATGCTCTAGGGAGCAAGACGCTCGATGCTTGTCCAGCTTCAATATCTGCGCGCCATCGCGGCGCTGATGGTCGTCTATTTCCACGCGATATTGCAGCTCGCCAAAGTCAATCCCGCGGTCGACGCCACCGCCTTCATCTATGGCGAAACCGGCGTCGACATCTTCTTCGTCCTCAGCGGTTTCGTGATGTGGCTGACGACGAGCGGACGCGCGATGAGCCCGGTCGATTTCGCCCGGCGGCGCATCAAAAGGATCGTGCCGCTCTACTGGCTGGCGACGCTGTTTTCGGCGACTGTGGCGCTGGTGGCCCCGTCATTGCTGAAATCGACGGTGTTCGACCTGCCGCATCTCATCGCCTCGCTGTTCTTCCTGCCATGGGCCAATCCCGCCGATCCCAGCACGATCACGCCGGTGGTCGTTCCGGGCTGGACGCTGAATTACGAAATGTTCTTCTACTTCGTCTTCGCGCTCCTGCTGCCGCTACAGGAAGTTCGCCGCATCCCGGCGATGTTTGCCGTCTTTGCCGTCATCCTGATCGCCTGCCGGCTGCTGCCGGAAACGACTGTGACCCGGTTCTACCGCGAGCCGATCATGCTGGAGTTTCTCGCCGGTGTCGTGCTCGGCTGGCTCTACGGACAGAAGATCCTGCTGCCGAACCGCTGGGCTTGGGCGGCCGTTGCCATGGGCTTCGCCTTTCTCTTCATCAACGAGGCGCTGATGCCGCCGGAAAGCCGGTTCTATGCCTGGGGAATCCCGGCGATTTTCATCGTCTACGGCGCGATCTCCATCGACTTTTCCAGACTGCCGGTTGTGGGATGGCTGAATTATCTCGGCGACTGCTCCTACAGCATCTATATCACCCACGCCTTCACCCTGGCTTTTCTCAGGGTCGCCGCCGATCGCCTGCCGATCGGCATCCTGCAGCAACCGGTGCTCTTCGTCATCCTCTCGCTGGTGCTCTCGTCGATCGGCGGTGCGATCATCCATGAGATCACCTCGCCGCGCCGGAAGGTCGCAGTGGCGAGCCGCCCGCCGGCCTAAAGCGCGTCGAAGGCGAGAATACGCATCCAAGCGGCGCTGACGGTACAGTTTTTCGCGCAACTTCTCCTAAGCTTCAGACTGAGCAATGAGAGAACTTGCGCAAACGTGATGGTTTCTCTTGCAATTTGTCGCATGAATGAAAGTGCGCCGGCCTATTCGCGGCCCGGGCTTTGATCTAAGCACAGCGGCGGCCTTGGAGAGGGAAGAGGGAAAGACATGACAAGTTACGTATTGACGGTATCCTGCAAGTCGACGCGCGGCATCGTGGCGGCGATTTCGAGCTATCTGGCCGACAAGGGCTGCAACATCGTCGACAGTTCCCAGTTCGACGATCTCGATACCGGCAGGTTCTTCACGCGGGTGAGCTTCATCTCCGAGGAAGGCGTGCCGCTTGCCGAACTCAAGGAAGGGTTCGAGCCGATCTGCAAGCGGTTCGCCATGGATGCCGAGATCCATGACGGCAACGCCCGCATGAAGGTGCTCTTGATGGTGTCGCGCTTCGGCCATTGCCTCAACGACCTGCTCTACCGCTGGAAGATCGGCGCGCTGCCGATCGATATCGTCGGCGTCGTCTCCAATCATTTCGACTACCAGAAGGTCGTGGTCAACCACGACATCCCCTTCCACCACATCAAGGTGACGAAGGAGAACAAGCTGCAGGCCGAAGGCCAGATCATGGATATCGTCGAACAGACCGGCACGGAGCTGATCGTGCTGGCCCGCTACATGCAGGTGCTTTCGGATGCGATGTGCCAGAAAATGTCCGGCCGGATCATCAATATCCACCATTCCTTCCTGCCGAGCTTCAAGGGCGCCAATCCTTATAAGCAGGCCTATCAACGCGGCGTGAAGCTGATCGGGGCGACGGCGCATTACGTCACTGCCGATCTCGACGAAGGTCCGATCATCGAGCAGGACACGGCGCGCATCACCCATGCGCAGTCGCCCGACGACTATGTCTCGATCGGCCGCGATGTCGAAAGCCAGGTGCTGGCGCGTGCCATCCACGCCCATATCCACCACCGCACCTTCCTGAACGGCAACCGCACCGTGGTCTTCCCGGCAAGCCCCGGCGGTTACGCCTCCGAACGCATGGGTTGAGCGTCGCCTAGACCCTGCATCTCTTTTGCTGGCGAATGACAATCTCCCGTTGCCTGCCAACGGCAAGTACTCGATTATCTCGTTCAATAGGTAATCGAATCATACAGCGGGAGGGGTGTCATGACCGACGAGGCGCTTGTTGATCGCATGGCGCTGCCGCGTCCCGACGTCACCGCCAGCGACGCGGAAGAGATCCTCCTTGCTCATTACAGCCTCTCCGGCACGCTAACCGAACTCGGCAGCCAGCAGGATCGAAACTATCGCGTCGATAGCGATCGTGGCCGCTACGTCCTGAAGATCTGCCATGCAGCCTACGAGATCCGCGAGCTCGAAGCGCAGAATGCGGCGATCCATCACCTCAAAAGCCGGCAGGATGCGCCGCGCGTTCCGCAGGTGATCCCCACCAATGAGGGGCGGGAGATCGTCGTCCTGACCGTGCGCGGGCGGGGCTATCAGGTCCGGCTGCTGGAATATCTGGAAGGCCAGGGGCTGACGGAGCTGACCTATCTGGCGCCGGCTTCCGTTGCAGCCCTCGGCGCGCTCTGCGCCAGGCTGGCGCTGGCGCTTGCCGATTTCAACCATCCCGGTCTCGACCGCAGCCTGCAATGGGATCTCAGGCGCGCCGGGCCGGTCGCGGTGCAGCTGCTGTCCGCGATCACCGACAGTGCGGCGCGCGACCGGATCGCCAAGACCATGGTCATGGCCATTCGCCGCATCCAGCCGTTGGCGCCATCGCTTCGGCTGCAGGCCGTGCATCATGACGTCACCGGCGACAATGTCGTCGGCCACCGCGACGCCCGTGGCCATACGATCCCCGACGGGGTGATCGATTTCGGCGACATCATCCGCGGCTGGCTGGTCGGCGACCTCGCCGTCACATGCGCTTCGCTGCTGCATCAGGCGGATGGCGACCCTTTTCATATCCTGCCAGCCGTCACCGCCTACCAGGCGATCTATCCACTGACCGGGGAGGAGCTGAAGGCGCTCTGGCCGTTGACCGTCGCACGCGCGGTCATTCTAGTTGCCAGCAGCGAGCAGCAGATTTCGGTCGATCCCGATAATGACTATGTCCGCGGCAATCTCGAGCACGAGCGGACGATCTTCGATACGGCGATGTCCGTTCCCTTCGAACTCATGGAAGCCGCGATCCTCAAGGCGGCCGGCGCAAATGTCGCCGCCCCGGAAGCATCGGGATGGCTACCGTTGCTGCCCAACATCGATCCCGCCGGGATCGCCTATGTCGATCTTGGGGTGCGGAGCCCGCATTTTTCCGCCGGCAACTGGCTGAATACCGACATGGACTGGCGGCTGCTTGCCCGCGTGGCAACCGAAAACGGCACGGCAGCGACACGCTACGGCGAATATCGGCTTTCCCGCGCGAGCCTGGGAAATGCGACGGGACAGGCGACCTGCGCCCTGCATATCGACATATGTCTCGCGGCAGGCAGCGCGATTGCAGCACCCTTTGCCGGCCGCATCGGCTGGAAGGACCAGCATCTGACGCTTGCCAGCGACAGCATGACCCTGCATCTCGATGGGCTCGATCTCTCGGTCGAGGATGGAGCCGAGGTTGCCAGCGGCGATCCGCTCGGCACGGTTATCGGAGAGGCTTCGTCGCTCGGCGGGCTGCGCGTCCAGCTTTGCAACGTCGCAGGTCTCGAACCGCCACTCTTTGCCACACCGCGCGCGGCGGCGGCCTGGTCGGTGCTCTGCCCTTCGCCCTCACTGCTTCTCAGCCCGCAAGCAGATGCACCGAAACCTGATACCGCCGCGCTCTTCGCCAGGCGGCAGGCGCATCTCGCAAGGCCGCAGAAGAACTATTACGCGGCGGCGCCGCAGATCGAGCGCGGCTGGCGAGAGCATTTGTTCGATGTCGAGGGCCGCGCCTATCTCGACATGGTCAACAACGTCACCATTCTCGGCCATGGCCACCCCAGGTTCGCGGCAGCAATCCACGCCCAATGGCTGCGGCTCAACACGAATTCGCGCTTCCACTATGCCGCGATCACGGAATTTTCCGAACGCCTCGCCGCCCTGTCGCCGGACGGGCTCGACACGGTCTTCCTGGTCAACAGCGGCTCGGAGGCGAACGATCTGGCGCTTCGGCTGGCGCAAGCCCATAGCGGCGCGCGCAACATGCTCTGCCTGCTCGAAGCCTATCATGGCTGGTCAGCGGCGAGCGACGCCGTCTCCACCTCGATCGCCGACAATCCGCAGGCACCGACCACCCGGCCGGACTGGGTGCATACCGTCGTTTCGCCGAACACCTATCGCGGCGACTTCCGTGGTCCCGATACGGCAGCGGATTATCTCGGCATGGCGACACCGGTGCTTGAGGCAATTGATGCTGCGGGCGAAGGCCTTGCGGGCTTCATCGCCGAATCGGTCTACGGCAATGCCGGCGGCATTCCATTGCCGGAAGGCTATCTCAAAGAGCTCTACGCGCAGGTGCGCGCCCGCGGCGGCCTCTGCATCGCCGATGAGGTGCAGGTCGGTTATTCCAGGCTCGGACATTATTTCTGGGGCTTCGAGCAGCAAGGGGTCGTGCCTGATATCATCACCGTCGCCAAGGGCATGGGCAACGGCCATCCGCTCGGCGCCGTCATCACCACGCGGGAGATTGCGCAATCGCTGGAGAAGGAGGGCACTTTCTTTTCCTCTACCGGCGGTAGCCCCGTCAGCTGCATCGCCGGCATGACGGTGCTCGACATCATGGCCGAGGAAAAGCTGCAGGAAAATGCCCGGACGGTCGGCGATCATCTGAAGGCGCGGCTCGCCGCGCTGATCGACCGCCATCCGATTGCGGGCGCCGTGCACGGCATGGGCCTCTATCTCGGCCTCGAATTCGTCCGCGACAGAACGACGCTGGAGCCGGCGACGGAAGAGACGGCTGCAATCTGCGACCGGCTTCTCGAACTCGGCGTCATCATGCAGCCGACCGGCGATCACCAAAATGTGCTGAAGATCAAACCGCCGCTCTGCCTCAGCATCGACAGCGCGGATTTTTTCGCGGACATGCTGGAGAAGGTGCTCGAAGAAGGCTGGTGATCCAGGGCTTCCAGCATTAACCAAATCGGTCATTTCGAGGCATGTCGATTTTTAATGAAACGAGCCATTGCCGGATACAGCAAGGCTTCCTATGTCTGCCGCGGTGATCGATCGAACTTCCGATTCTGTCATGCGAATTTAACGAAGGACTGATATGTTTCTTTCTGTAAGTTCGGGCTACGACGGAATGAATTTTTTCGGATCGTCGATATTTTGACATGTTTCGGAATATGTTTCTGACAGGCTATGGGGTAATCTCTACCAAGTTAGTAGATTATCTAAGACAGCCATCACCGGCCCCGGGCTCTACCGGGACCCCTCAAGTGCAACGCCAACATAGGGAACGAGCATGATAGACATCGATATTCTCGCCGATCTCCTTGGGCGATCTGTGCTTGGCAATGACCGTCCGGGCGCCCTCTCCCGCCCGAACTGTCGAATGTGACGTTCGTCCTCCTTTCAACGGTACCAGACAAGTCAATTCGCCATGGCTGCGCATGTTGTGCGGCAGGAGTTCTATCTATGAAGAAGCAAGTTATCGAATATGCAGGCGTTCCCGTCGGGATCGTCATTCCCGATGAAGATCGGCTGAAGTTCATCGCCGTGAAATTTCATGTCCACGACCTCGACGAGCAGCGTTTCGGCTCGCCCGATGAGGTGCGGCTGGCCATCCATGACCTGATGACCCGCCGTCATCCGAAGCCGCTTCATGCCTGAGGGCATGAGGCCGCGATTAGCATTCGCGGCTTTTCCCGATGTCCGACCGGTCCCGCCAAATGGGGCCGGTCTTGTTTTTTGAGGGCATTACAGCGCCGCGCGTCTTTGTCAGACGCGCAAGGGACGCTGTAACACTTTGAATTGCTGCATAATTTTATCCTTAAATCGATTCCGATTTAAGGAATTATGCAGTACAGTCCTATCGGCCGCCTTTCCGCATAAGGATCCGCCCTTGCCCGATCTTCTCAACCTTATCACCGACATCGAAGGCGTCTCCGCCGGCCATGCGACCGACCTTGCGCTCGGTTCCGGCGTCACGGTCATCGTCTTCGACGAACCGGCCGTCGCATCCGGCACGGTGCTTGGCGGTGCGCCCGGCGGGCGCGACACCGGCCTGCTCGATCCGTCAATGACCGTCAATGCCGTGGATGCCTTCGTGCTCTCCGGCGGCTCTGCCTTCGGGCTGGATGCCGCCGGCGGCGTGCAGGCGGGCCTGCGCGAACTCGGCCGCGGCTTTGCCGTCGGGCCAGTGCGCATTCCAATCGTGCCACAGGCGATCCTGATGGACCTGCTGAACGGCGGCGACAAGGATTGGGGCCTTCATTCTCCCTACCGCGACATGGGTTATGCGGCGTTGAAGGCGGCTGCCAAGGGCACATTCGCACTCGGCACGACAGGTGCCGGCACAG
This sequence comes from Rhizobium ruizarguesonis, assembly GCF_012349115.1. Taxonomy (GTDB): domain Bacteria; phylum Pseudomonadota; class Alphaproteobacteria; order Rhizobiales; family Rhizobiaceae; genus Rhizobium; species Rhizobium ruizarguesonis. Next base: position 151,865 of record NZ_PQIG01000013.1, on the reverse strand, counting down.
GGGCGACGACGGCCACCGTCAAGGGCGGGCTCGGCTCGGCCAGCGCCGTCAGCAGCACCGGGCATCGCATCGCGGCGATCGTCGCAGTCAATGCGCTCGGCTCCGCAACGATCGGCGACGGGCCTCATTTCTGGGCGGCGCCTTTCGAAAAAGATGCGGAATTCGGTGGGCTCGGCATGCCTGATGTGGCTGACCACAGCATGCGGCTCAAGGGCATGAACACCCCGGCGACGACGATCGGCGCTGTCGTGACCGATGCGCAGCTGACGAAGGCCGAGGCGCACCGGCTTTCGCTCGCCGGCCATGACGGCCTTGCCCGAGCACTGCTGCCGGCGCACCTGCCGCTCGACGGCGACACCGTCTTTGCCGCTTCGACGGCCAAGCATCGAAGAGACGACATGGCGAGCCTGATGGAGCTTTGCCATCTCGCGACTATCGTCATGGCGCGGGCGATCGCCCGTGGGGTCTACGCTGCGACCGCGCTGCCGGTCGAGGGCGCGCAAAAGGCCTGGCGCGACCGCTATCCGAGCAGCGGTTGATTGAATAGGGTCAGACTCTCTACAGATCCAATATGCCGAATGGCGGAGAGACGTGAATGCAGATCCGGGCGCTGATGTATTTCGACGAGCTGGTCAGGACCAATTCGATGCGCCAGGCGGCCGAGAATCTCAATGTCGCACCGACGGCGATCAGCCGGCAGATCGAGAACCTCGAATATCATTTCGGTGCGCCGCTCGTCGAACGCAGCGCCCGCGGCGTCAAGCTGACGGCCGCCGGCGAGCTGCTTGCCGCCCGCGCCGGCCGGACGCTGCGCGAGCTCGATCACGTGCAGCAGCTGATCGAAGACCTGAAGGGCCTGCAGCGCGGCCGCGTCAGCATCTATGCCAATGGCGCGACCGTCGCCAATCTGCTGGCGCCGGCGCTCGCCGAATTCAGCCTGAAATATCCGAAGCTGCGCTTTACCGTGACGATCACCAGCGCGCGGCAGGCGGTCGACGCCGTCAACAGCGCCGAGGCGGATATTGCGGTGACGCTGTTTGCGCCTCCTATGTCCGGCACCAAGGTACGGCTGCGCTCCGAGATCGTCTATGATCTGATCACCGCGCCGCAGCATCCTGCGGCCGCGCATGCCGAGATCGCGGTCCGGGAGCTCGCCGACTATGCGCTGGCGCTGCCGGATCAATCCTTCGGCTTCCGCCAGGCCTTCGACGCGCTGTTCGAGAAGGAGGGGCTAAGCCTCGATCCCGTCTTCGTCACCAGCTCGCTCGAAATGCTGAAGGAACTCGTGCTCAGCGGGGCTGCGGCCACGCTGCTGCCGGCGCTGACCGTCCGCCGCGAGATCGAAGCGGGTCAGCTCCTTGCCATTCCGCTCGCCGGCAAGACCGGCATCCGCACCCATGTCGATCTCTGCGTCGCGCCGGACCGGCAGCTGTCCTTCGCTGCGACGAAACTCCTCGACTTCATCGAGAGGTTCATGCGCGAACGTACGAACCGCCGGGCCGAGACGAGAGACTGACGCTTCGAGCTTGCATTGCCAGCGGATTTGCGGTGTAGCTGTTTCGGCTACACTGAGCACACAAAATCGTCATTGTGTGTGCACTGGCATAGTGCCACTCTATTCGCAAAAGGGCCTGCCATCGCAGCGTGGCCAGACAAGGGAACGTGATGATCAAGCTTTCGTTTGCGCCTTTAGCGCGTTTCGCCCGGCGGCTCTCGCTCAGTGCCGCACTTTCGGCCGGCCTGGTGATGACGGCGATGACGCCGGCCGAGGCGGCAAAGACCACCCTTAATCTCGGCATGAGCGTTGAGCCGGCCGGTCTCGATCCGACGATCGCAGCACCGGTCGCGATCGGCCAGGTGACCTGGCAAAACGTGTTCGAAGGGCTGGTGACGATCGACCAGGCCGGCAAGATCCAGCCGCAGCTGGCGAAAAGCTGGGAAATCTCGCCCGATGGCCTGACCTATACGTTCAAGCTGCAGACCGGCGTCAATTTCCATGATGGCGAGGCCTTCGATGCCGCGAGCGCCAAGTTTTCGCTCGACCGCGCCCGCGGCGCGGATTCGGTCAATCCGCAGAAGCGCTTCTTCGCCTCGATCGCCTCGATCGATACACCCGATGCCGAAACGCTGGTGCTGCATCTCTCGGCACCGACCGGCAGCCTGATCTACTGGCTCGGCTGGCCGGCCTCAGTGATGGTCGCACCGAAGACGGCTGCCGACGACAAGACGACGCCAGTGGGCACCGGTCCGCTCAAATTCGCCAGCTGGGCGAAGGGCGACAAAGTCGAACTCACCAGGAATGCCGATTATTGGAACAAGGATGCGGCCGCCAAACTCGACAAGGTGACCTTCCGCTTCATCGCCGATCCGCAGGCGCAGGCGGCTGCGCTGAAATCCGGCGATCTTGATGCCTTTCCGGAATTTGCCGCACCCGAGCTGATGAGTTCCTTCGACGGCGATGCGAGGCTCGTCACCAAGATCGGCAATACCGAACTCAAGGTCGTTGCCGGCATGAACAATGCCAAGAAGCCTTTCGACGACAAACGCGTCCGCCAGGCGCTGATGATGGCGATCGACCGCAAGACGGTGATAGACGGCGCATGGTCGGGCCTCGGCACGCCGATCGGCAGCCACTACACGCCGAACGATCCGGGCTATCAGGACATGACCAATGTGCTGCCCTATGACATCGAAAAGGCGAAGGCGCTGCTCGCCGAAGCCGGCTACCCCAACGGCTTTACCTTCACGATCAAATCGCCGCAGATGGCCTATGCGCCGCGCAGTGCCCAGGTGATGCAGGCGATGTTTGCCGAAATCGGCGTGACGATGAATATCGAGCCGACCGAATTTCCGGCGAAATGGGTCCAGGACATCATGAAGGACCGCAACTTCGACATGACGATCGTTGCCCATGCCGAACCGCTCGACATCGACATCTATGGGCGCGATCCCTATTATTTCAATTATAAGAACCCCGCTTTCAACGCGCTGATGAAGAAGGTCCAAGAGACGACCGATCCGGACGCGCAGAATACGATCTATGGCGAAGCGCAGAAGATCCTCGCCGAGGACGTGCCGGCGCTCTACCTCTTCGTCATGCCGAAACTCGGCGTCTGGGACAAACACCTGAAAGGGCTGTGGGAGAACGAGCCGATCCCCTCCAACGTGCTCTCCGGCGTCTCCTGGGACGAGTGAGCGAACAGTTAAGGCGGATTGAGAGGCACGATGAGCGAGGGGAAGCCGCATAGCGAGCTGTTCAATGCCGGTCGCAGCTTTCGCCGTTTCACATTAAAAGTGTGGCACGCATGATCCCGCTCCTCGCCCGCCGCTTCACCGGTCTCCTGGTCACGCTCGTCATCGTCTCGCTGCTGATCTTCACCATCATGGACCTTCTGCCCGGCGATCCCGCCTCGATCCTGCTCGGCACCTCGGCGACACCGGAAACGCTTGCCGCGCTACGCCACGATCTCGGGCTCGATCAGCCGCTGCTGCTGCGTTACTGGCAATGGTTGACCGGCGTGCTATCCGGCAATCTCGGCAATTCGCTAACCTATGGCGTACCGGTCGCAGGATTGATCGTCGAGCGGCTGACCGTGACGCTGCCGTTGGCGCTGATGGCGATTATGCTTTCGGTGGCGATTGCCTTGCCGCTCGGCGTGCTGGCCGCCTCGCGCCGCGGCGGCATCTTCGACATCGTCGCAACGCTCTTTTCGCAGGTCAGCATCGCCGTGCCCGCCTTCTGGGTGGCGCTGCTCTTGATCATTCTGTTTTCGACGGTGCTCGGGCTGATGCCGGCCGGCGGCTTCCCGGGCTGGAGTGCCGGCCTGCTGCCGGCGCTGCAGGCGCTGGTTATGCCCGCCGTCGCGCTGGCGATGCCGCAGGCGGGCGTGTTGACGCGGGTGGCACGCTCGGCGGTACTCGACACGATGCATGAGGATTTTGCCCGCACCGCAGTGGCCAAGGGACTGTCACGCAGTGCGGTACTGTGGCGCCATATCGTGCCGAACGCGCTGATACCGATCCTCACCATGATCGGGCTGCAATTCACCTTTCTCGTCGCCGGCGCGGTGCTGGTTGAAAACGTCTTCAACCTGCCCGGCCTCGGGCGGCTCGCGCTGCAGGCGCTCTCCCAGCGCGACGTCATCGTCATGCAGGATGTCGTGCTGTTCTTCGCAGGCCTCGTCATCGTGATGAATTTCATTGTCGATCTCTCCTATCTGGCGATCGATCCCAGGATGAGAAAGGCGGCCTGAACCATGGTACCGATTGCATCCCCCGCGATCGCCGGCCGCCATCGAGTCTTTAGACTTAGCCGGCGAATGAACTTGATTGCTGGGACTGTCATCATCGGGCTGCTGGTCGCCGTTGCGCTGCTGTCACTCGTCTGGACGCCGCTGCCGCCAGCGAAAATGCAGATCATCCACAAGCTGCAGCCGCCGCTTGCCTTCGGCCTGTTCGGCACGGACCAGTTCGGCCACGACGTGCTTTCGATGCTGATGGTAGGCTGCTGGAATTCACTGTCGATCGCCATCACAGCGGTTATGATCGGCGGGACGCTGGGTTCGATCGCCGGTATTTCAGCCGCGGCGATCCGCGGTCCCTTCGAAGCGCTGCTGATGCGCATCTGCGATGTCATCTTCGCCTTGCCGCCGATCCTGTCCGCCATGATGCTCGGCGCCTTTCTCGGGCCAGGGCGGTTCACCGCAATCACCGCGATTGCCGTCTTCATGATCCCGGTCTTTGCCCGCGTCACCCTCGCGACCTCGCTGCAGGCCTGGAGCCGCGACTATGTGACGGCGGCGCGCGCCATCGGCAATACGCGACTGACCATTTCGCTGCGCCATGTGCTGCCGAATATCATGAGCCAGATCATCGTGCATGGCGCGATCCAGCTGGGGTTGGCGATCCTCACCGAAGCGGGTCTCAGCTTCCTCGGGCTCGGCATGGCGCCGCCGGCGCCGACCTGGGGCCGGATGCTTGCCGATGCGCAAACCTATCTGGCGCTCGCCCCCTGGCTGGCGATCCTGCCCGGCCTTGCCATCGCGCTCACCGTCTTCGGCTTCAACATGCTCGGCGACGGTTTGCGCGATCTGCTCGACCCGCGCGAGGCAAGCCGTTGATGTCCTCCCCAGACGAAAAGCCCGAAAGACCATGCCATGACCAAAACCGACCTCACCATCCGCGAACTCAGGCAGCGCTTCGCTGATAAAAGCCTCTCCCCTCTCGAATACTGGCTTTCCCTCGAAGACCATATCGCGGCCTGGGAGCCTTCGATTTCGGCACTCTACCTCTACGATCCGGAATCGGCGCGCGCCCAGGCGAAAGCGTCGACGGAGCGCTGGGCGAAGGGAGAAACGCTTGGCGCCCTGGACGGCATCCCGGTGACGCTGAAAGAGCTGATCGCCACGAAGGGCCAGCCGGTGCCGCTCGGCACGAGGGCAGTGGAACTCAAGCCGGCAGAGGCCGACGCACCGGCCGCCGCCCGGCTGCGGGAAGACGGCGCGGTGATCTTCGCCAAGACCACCTGCCCCGATTACGGTATGCTTTCCTCCGGACTTTCGAGCTTTCATCCTCTCAGCCGCAATCCCTGGAACACCACGCAAAATCCCGGCGGATCGAGCGCCGGGGCTTCCGCAGCGGCGGCGGCCGGCTACGGACCGCTGCATATCGGCACCGATATCGGCGGCTCGGTGCGCCTTCCCGCCGGTTGGACCGGCATCTTCGGCTTCAAGCCGAGCCATGGGCGCATTCCAGCCGATCCCTATTATGTTGGGCGCTGCGTCGGGCCGATGGCGCGCACGGTCGAGGATGCGGCCTTTTCGATGGCGACGCTGTCACGCCCGGACTGGCGCGACGGCACGAGCCTGCCGCCGAACGATTTCAACTGGATGGATCTCGATATCGACGTGTCGGGCATGAAGATCGGGCTGATGCTCGAAGCCGGCTGCGGGCTTGCGGTGGAGGATGAGATCAGGGTCGCGGTCGAAGCGGCGGCGCAACATTTCGAGAAGGCCGGCGCGACTATTGTATCAGTCCAACCGGTGCTGACACGCGCGATGCTGGATGGCCTCGACAATTTCTGGCGGTCCCGGTTCTGGGGCGATATCGCCGACCTCGACGAAGAACGGCGGGACAGCATCCTGCCCTATATCAGGGATTGGGCGATGGGCGGCGCCGACATCAGCGGCGTCGATGCGGTCAGGGGCTTCAACCAGACGATCGAGATGCGCAAGAGCTGCGGACGGCTGTTTACCGAGGTCGACGCCCTGCTTTCGCCGACCAATCCGATCATCTCCTATGCGGCCGAATGGGCATCGCCGACCAACGATCCGGCCCTGCCGTTCGAGCACATCGCTTTCACGGTGCCGTGGAACATGTCGGAGCAGCCGGCCGCTTCGATCAATTGCGGTTTCTCCCGATCGGGCATGCCGATCGGCCTGCAGATCGTCGGGCCGCGTTTCGACGATCTGCGGGTGCTGAGGCTGTCGAAAGCCTTCGAAGACTGGACGGGCGGGGTAAGATCCTGGCCGCGGCCTCCGATCAGTTGATCAGCTGATCGGACGGCGATAGCCGGTCGGTTGCTGGTAGAGCCAGCCGATGCGCTCGACGGCGGCCGCGAAATTCTCGCGCGCTACCGTCATGCTGTGGCCATTGGCATGGAGGATGGTTTCTGGATCCTCGAAGATGGCGACATGGCCCTTCCAGAATACGAGGTCGCCACGGCGGATTTCGGCGCGATCGATCGGCTGGCCGAGGCCTGCTGCCTGCAGGTCGGTATCGCGCGGCGCAGCTCTGCCCGTCATCAGCATGGCAAGCTGGACGAGGCCGGAGCAATCGATACCGAGACCGGAACGTCCGCCCCAGAGATAGGGCGTTTCCAGGAAACGGGCTGCGATGCCGACATAATCGGCACCGTCGAGAGCGCCGATCGGCTGGACGTGCTTGGCGAAGATCGCCGTTCCGTCCTCGAGCACGACATAGCGATTGCCCCGCGCTTCCGCCTCGCCGGCGACATGAACGCGGCTTCCCATCGACACGGTGGCCTGGTGGGGCTTGCGCAGTTCCGGTTCGGGATAGACGAAGGAGCGCTGCACGGTGACGATATGGGTCGGCGCCGGTTTGCCTTCCAAGAGCGCGTCTGCCGCGACATACCCGACATAGCCGTCAGAGGCGGCTTTCACCCAGCACCAGCCGTCGGCGCGATCGAAAACCGTCACGTCCTCGCCGAGAAGCAGCTCGGTATCGATGCCGCGCGCAACATCCGGTTCAGGGCGCAAACCCACGACGGGAATGGCGACACGCGCCGGCGCGCCTTCCACAAAGCGCGACGCCTCGACCTTGCCTTCAAGCCTCGCTTCCGCGAGATCAGGTCTGTAGGCATGCAGGCGGCGGTCGAGCATCGTCATTCGCATTCCTTTCAGATCGGCAGCCGGCGGGCCTGATCTCGTATGAGATCGCCGAGCTTTTCCAGGTAGAGCGCGCCGCCGACGGTGCGCTTGATGATCACGTTGCGCCGGTCGGCATCGTCACGCACACGATCGACTAGGCCCATCTCGCCCATCGTATCCAAGGCGCGGGTAATGACCGGCTTGGTGACATCAAGCGTGGCGGCAAGCCCGCGCACCGTGTGCGGCGGCGGCACCAGATAAATATGCAGCAGGATCGCCATCTGGCGCAACGTCAAATCGCGGTCATCGTGGCGGACTTGATCGAGCGCCGCGCCATGCCAGAGCCCCAGCGCCTGCGAGGCGGTCAGTTCGATCGGCACGGCCCCTCCGGAAGATCGTTACGCTAACGTTTCATTTTCCGGTAGTTGCCATGCACATGCAAGGGGCGCTGGAAATTGCCGCCCGGCAGGGTGAATAAAATTTTAACGATCGGCAGCGAGGCGCAGCGCGTGAACACGCGGCGCGCCTCAACGCTTTTTTGCGTACGGGCTCAGCGCAGGCTCTCGCGGATATGATGAAAGAGCGCGCGGATCGCCTGTGCCTCGCCGCCGCCCGGCGAATGCGGCCGTTCGGACGGAGCCCAGCCGAAAATATCGAAATGCGCCCAGCTCTTCGCCTTGCTGACGAAACGCTTGAGGAAGAGGGCCGCAGTGATCGCACCCGCCATGCCGCCGGCCGGCGCGTTGGTAAGGTCGGCGAATTTGGTGCGGATATCCTTTTCGTAGCCGGAATAGAGCGGCAGGCGCCAGAGCGGATCGTCGGTTTCCAGGCTCGCTTCGGTCAGGTCATGCGCCAGATTGGCGTCATCGGTGAAGAAGGGCGGGAGATCCGGACCGAGAGCAACGCGGGCGGCGCCGGTCAGCGTCGCCATGTCGATCAAGAGCTCGGGCTCTTCCTCGTCGGCATAAGCGAGCGCATCGGCAAGGATCAAACGGCCCTCGGCGTCGGTATTGTCGATCTGGACGGTCAGGCCCTTGCGGCTCCGATAGATGTCGCCGGGGCGGAAGGCATTGGACGAGATCGCGTTTTCGACGACCGGGACGATAACACGCAGGTCGACTTTCAGCTTGGCGTCCATGATCATCAGGGCAAGCCCCATGACATTCGCCGCGCCGCCCATGTCTTTCTTCATCAGCAGCATGGAGGCGGCAGGCTTGATGTCGAGACCGCCGGTGTCGAAGCAGACGCCCTTGCCGACGAGCGTCACCTTGCGATGGCCCTTCTTGCCCCAGCGCAGCTCGAGAAGGCGCGGCGCATCGGCGCTGGCGCGGCCGACGGTATGGACCAGCGGGAAGTTTTGCGTGAGCAGGTCGTCGCCCGTAATCACCGATATCTCCGCCTTGTAATGTTCGGCCAGACTACGGAAAACGGCCTCGAGCTGCACCGGCCCCATGTCATTCGTCGGCGTATTGATGAGGTCACGGGCGAGAAAGACGCCGGCCAGCTGGCGCTTGATGTCGGCGGCGTCGGCATCGCGGGGGATCATCAGCGTCGCCGCCGGCGATTTTTCGGATTTGTAACGGTCGAAGCGGTAGCTGCCGAGCCCAAAGCCGAGGGCCAGGCGATTTGCCGTCAGCGGCGCGGTCTCGATGTGCCAGTCGCCGGCCGGCAGCGCGCGGGCGAGCCTGCCGGTGATGTAAGGCTGCTCTGATGGATTGGTGCCGAGGCCGTAAAGCGCGCCGCCGAGATGGCCTTCAGCCGTCGGGATCAGCAGCAGCGACCCGCTTTCGGCCTTGTAGCCTGCTCTGCGCGCCCAATCGAGCGCGATCGGATCGATCGTGCCGGTCTCGATATGGGCAGGCGTGACGGCAAAGATCGGCAGCGTCGAACCGCCCTTCGTGTTGAAAGGAGTCGGTCTCTCGATGAACTGATAGGGGGCCATGATTGTCCTTCGGCGGTCGTAAGGAATCGTTCCTTAACGGTCTGTTAGGGTTAACAGACTATTGCTGGAGCGAAGATTGCGTCAAACCTTTCCCTGTTCCGCTTCGAGGTCAGGCGCCGATTTCGGAATCCAGGAACGCGTCATGCCTGCCTCGCTCACCACCATATTCACGAATCGTATCCTGCAGGGCGCTGCGGCCTCGCTGATCGTCTTGGCGCTTGCCGGCTGCTCGACGACCAAGGACCGGATGACAACCGGCTCGGTGCCGAAGCTCACCAAGCCGGTTGAAGAGATGGACGCGACCGAGCTGCGCTCGGCGACGGACCGGCTCGGCCAGGCCTATGAAAAGAACCCGCGTGATCCCGTCACCGGCGTCAATTATGCCAATCTGCTGCGCATGAACGGCCGCGACACCCAGGCGCTCGCCGTCATGCAGCAGGTGGCGATCGCCAATCCCGGCGACCGCAACGTGCTGGCCGCCTACGGCAAGGCGCAGGCGGCGGCCGGCCAGTTCCAGCAGGCGCTCGACACGATCGGCCGCGCCCAGACACCCGACCGTCCGGACTGGAAGCTGGTCTCGGCCCAAGGCGCGATCCTCGACCAGATGGGCCGGGCAAGCGATGCCAGGCAGCGCTACCGCGACGCGCTCGACATCCAGCCGAACGAGCCCTCCATCCTCTCCAACCTCGGCATGTCCTACGTGCTGACCGGCGATCTGCGCACGGCCGAAACCTATCTGCGCTCCGCCGCCAGCCAGCCGACGGCCGACAGCCGCGTCCGGCAGAACCTTGCCCTCGTCGTCGGTCTGCAAGGACGTTTCCCGGAAGCCGAGCAGATCGCGCGGCGCGAACTTTCGCCGCAACAGGCCGATGCCAATGTCGCCTATCTCAGAGGCATGCTCTCGCAGCAGAATTCGTGGCAGAGACTCGCCGCCAAGGACAAGACGCCGGGCGCAGCGGACAGCAGCAATACCAACTGACCGGATCTCCTCAGCGCTTGAGTGCGTCCGAAGTCACGTGCGACAACCTATCGATCACTTACGCCCGCGAGAATGAGCCGGAGGCCGAGGCCGGCCATGACGACACCCGCGCTGCGGTCGATCCAGCTCTTGGCGGCAAGATAGAGCCGCCGCGGGTGGCGAGCCGAAAAAGCGAAGGCGACGATCGAATACCACCCCGCCTCCACGACGAAGACACCGAGCGGCAGCGCGACGATGAGACTGAGCGGCACCGTTCTCGGTAAAAGTGCGGCAAAGATGCTGGCATAGACGATGATGGTCTTCGGGTTGCTGAGTTGGGTCAGCAGCGCGGTCATGAAGCTCAGCCTCGGCGCGCGATTGCCGTTGACGGTGTCGGAGACCTCGAGCGGCTGACCAGCGCTCCTCCAGATATTGACGGCGATATAGACGAGATAGGCGCCGCCTGCGACCTTCAGCAGGACATAGAGCCATTCGAACTGAGACAGCAGCGCCGTCAGCCCGGCAAGCGCCAGCACGGCAAAAACGACACCGCCGGCGCCCATGCCGAATGCTGCCGCAAGGCCATCCAGCCTCGAACGCGAGATGGCGATCCTGGAGACGACGACGAAACTCGGGCCGGGGCTCATCGCGCCGACGGCCAAGGCTGCCACGATGCTGATGAAAATGCCCGCAGAAGACATTGGAAACCTCTCTTTTGGATTGAACGAACGTCAGGGGCGCCGCGGGGGGCGCCTGCGCTTGCCGATGGTCGTCCATCCCATTTATCAGCTCTACAGGCGGCGGTCACGCGCGTTTAAGGCTGCGGATCGGACCGATGGTCCTTGATGCACATCGTCGTCTTCTGCCGAAAGCGGTCGCCTCTTTCCGGCTCAACCGTCAGAACTTGTCTGACACCTGGATGCCAGCCGGACCGAGAATGACGGCGATCAGCACCGGCAGGAAGAACAGGATCATCGGCACCGTCAGCTTCGGCGGCAGGGCAGCCGCCTTCTTTTCCGCTTCGTTCATGCGTTCGTCGCGTCCTTCCTGGGCGAGAACGCGCAGCGCCTGCGCGACCGGCGTACCGTAGCGATCGGCTTGGATCAGCGCCTGAGTCACCGAACGTACCAACTCGATCTGGGTGCGCGTGGCAAGATTTTCGAGCGCCACGCGGCGATCCGGCAGGAAGGAGAGCTCGGCCGTGGTCAGCACCATCTCCTCGGCGAGTGCCGGCGACTGCTCGCCGAGTTCTTCGGACACACGACGCATCGCAGCCTCGATCGAGATGCCGGATTCGACGCAGATCAACATCAGGTCCAGCGCATCCGGCCAAGCGCGCTTGATCGAGTGCTGGCGCTTGCCCATGCGGTTCGAGATATAGATGTTTGGCGCGTAGAAGCCGAGATAACCAACGCCGATGACGGCGAAGAGACGGATGGGCATGCCTCTTCCGGCGAGATTGCCGAGTCCGAAGACCCAGACGGCGGCAAGCGTCAGAAAAAGGAAGGGCAACAGGAAACGCGCCACGAGAAAGGTATTCAGCGCATTCTCCGAGCGGAAACCGGCGGCACGCAGCTTGTTGACCGTATTGTCGTCGACGAGCGCCTTGCGCAGGTTGAAGCGCTCGACGATCTGGCGGACCGAGCGATTGTTCTGGCTCCGGAGCGATGCCTTGTTGGCACCGGTTTCCATGTTCATGCGGGCGCGTTCACGGGCACGGATCTGCTCGCGCTCGGTCGAAACCGCCTTCATGCGCTTGTTGAGATCGCCGCGCTCGAAGAAGGGAATGGCGATCGTGTAAAAGGTGGCGAAGACCGCGATCGCAACGAAGACGGCGATCAGCATGCTCGAATTGGTCAGCGTTGCGGCAAGGTCCTGCGACATGGTGCTTCCTTCCGGCTAGATGTCAAAATTGACCATGTTGCGCATGACGAAGATGCCGATCGACATCCAGATCGCCGAGAAACCCATGATGAAATGGCCGCGCGGATCGGTGAAAAGGATCATCATGTAATTCGGCGAGGTGAGATAGACGAGGGTCGCGACGATGAAGGGTAGAGCGCCGATGATGACTGCCGATGCCTTGGCTTCCATCGACAGCGCCTGGACCTTGGCCTTCATCTTCCTGCGCTCGCGCAGTACCTTGGAGAGATTGCCGATCGCTTCCGACAGATTGCCGCCGGCCTGCGACTGGATGGCGATGACGATGGCGAAGAAGTTGACTTCCTGGAGCGGCATATGGATCGTCATGCGGGCGCAGGCGTCGGGGATGCTGAGACCCACCTGCTGCGCCTCGATTACGCGCCGGAATTCGCTCTTCACCGGGTCGGTGCCTTCGGTGGCGATAAGGCGGATGGCATCGTTGAGCGGCAGACCCGATTTGATCGAGCGCGTGATGACGTCAAGCGCATTGGGGAGTTCGTTGAGGAACTTGGTCTGGCGGCGCTTGATCAGAAAGCCGAGGACCCAGCGCGGCAGGCCGAGACCGGCGACGACGGCGATACCGACCATGACCATCCACGATACACCAACGACTAAGGCGACGAACAGCAGCACGGAGGCGAAGATGGCGCTGATGAGATAGAATTTCGCCGGTGTGATCGTCAGGCCGGCCTGCACCAGCCGGGATTTCATCGAGAGGGTCTTCTTGGTCTTTTCATGCTGGCGCTTTTCCAGATCCTTCAGATTGTCCTGCACCGATTTGCGGCGCTTGGACAGCTCCTGCACCCGGTCACGGGCCGCCTTGACCTTGACCCGGTCGCTTTCGGCCGACTTGACGCGGTTGATGCGGCTTGCCGATTTCTTGTCGGCCTCGATCTTCGAAAACAACAGGGCATAGGCGACCGCCGCCGCGGAGACGGCGGCGAGGACGATGATTGCCAACACTACCGGATCGAACCCGAACATCTCACCTATTCCTTCGTTTTCGCTTCCATCGCGTCGAGAGCAGCGGCAAGACGTTTTTCCTCGTTGAAGTAGCGGGCGCGATCCCAGAAATGCGGCTTGCCAACGCCGGTCGACATGTGCCGGCCGATCAGGCGGCCGTTTGCATCCTCGCCTTCGATCTCGTAGCGCATCAGATCCTGGGTGATGATGACGTCGCCTTCCATGCCGATCACCTCGGTGATCTGGGTGATGCGGCGCGAACCGTCACGAAGGCGCGCCGCCTGAATGACGACGTCGACCGAGCTGGAAATGATCTCGCGCACCGTCTTTGCCGGCAGGGTAAAGCCGCCCATGGCGATCATCGATTCGATACGGCTCAGGCATTCGCGCGGCGTGTTGGCGTGGATCGTGCCCATCGAGCCGTCGTGACCGGTGTTCATCGCCTGCAGCAGGTCGAAAACCTCCGGTCCGCGCACTTCGCCGACGATGATGCGCTCGGGACGCATACGCAGGCAGTTCTTGACGAGATCGCGCATGGTGATCTCGCCCTCGCCTTCGATATTCGGCGGGCGCGTTTCGAGACGGACGACATGCGGCTGCTGCAGCTGCAGTTCGGCCGTATCCTCGCAGGTGATGACGCGCTCGTCCCTGTCGATATAATTGGTGAGGCAGTTCAGAAGCGTGGTTTTACCCGAGCCGGTGCCGCCTGAAATGACGACGTTGCAGCGCACGCGTCCAATGATCTGCAGCACGGTTGCGCCTTCCGGCGTGATCGCGCCGAAACGGACGAGCTGATCGAGCGTCAGCTTGTCCTTCTTGAACTTGCGGATGGTGAGCGCCGGCCCGTCGATCGACAGCGGCGGCGCGATGACGTTGACGCGCGAGCCATCCGGCAGGCGGGCGTCGCAGATCGGGCTCGATTCGTCGACACGGCGGCCGACCTGGCTGACGATGCGTTGGCAGATCGAGAGAAGCTGCGCATTGTCGCGGAAGCGGATCTCCGATTCGATCGTCTTGCCGCCGACTTCGATGAACGTCTGTCCGGCGCCGTTGACCATGATGTCGGCAATATCGTCGCGCGCGAGCAACGGCTCCAGCGGGCCGTAACCGAGGACGTCGTTGCAGATATCCTCGAGCAGCTCTTCCTGCTCGGAGATCGACATCGCAAAGTTCTTGATGGTGATGATGTCGTTGACGATGTCGCGGATTTCCTCGCGGGCGCTTTCGCCGTCGAGCTTGGAAAGCTGCGAGAGATCGATCGTATCGATCAGCGCGGAAAAGACCTGCGCCTTGGTGTCGTAATATTCATCGGTGCGGGCCGGGCGCTTGCGTTGCGGCGTCTGCATCGGCGGTGGCGTCACCTGCTGGCGCACGGGCTCGCGCGAGGGTTCGACCAGAATGGAGGGGGAAGAGACCGCAGGGGCGGCGGCGGCCGGAGCCGGCGGCGGTGGAGCAATCGCTCCTCCGACCTTTCCGGAACCTTCGTTTCCGCGTTTTCCAAACATGCCACTCGATCCAATCTGCTCGTTCTAGGGCATTTCCCGATCTCTCCGAGTCACGGAAATGCTCTATCTTTTTGTTTTCACGCAATTCCGGACGCAAAACCGCTGCACACTTTTGCTGGAATTGCTCATCGTCTACTTGCGCTTCAGGAGGCCCATCAGGCCGCCCTTCTTTGCCTTCTTGATCGCGACACGGCCGGTCACGATGTGCGATATCTGCGAAAAGGTCTCGGCTGTCGGCGACTTCGGGTCGACTTCCGAGATCATCCGGCCGCTATTGGCGGCGTTGCCGAAAAGATTGATGTCGAAGGGGATGATCGCGATCGGATCGATTTCCAGCGGTTCACAAAAATCCGACGGCGAAATCTCCGGACGTTTCGGCATACCGACCTGATTGAGGATGAGATGCGGCGGCCTGTCGTTCGGTCGCATCTTGCGCAACGCGTCCAGCATGTTCTTGGCGTTGCGCAGATTGGCGAGATCGGGAACCGCTGCGATGACCACCTCGTCGACGCTCGATAGCACCGAGCGCGTCCATTCCGACCATACATGCGGAACATCGAGCACGGTGACGGGCGCGCTGCGCTGCAGAACATCGAGCACCGGCTGGAAAGCCTGGCCGTCGAAATCATAGGCACGGTCGAGCAGCGAGGGTGCCGCAAGCAGCGACAGATGCTCGGAGCATTTCGTCAGCAGGCGGTCGAGGAAGACCTCGTCGAGACGATCGGGCGCGAAGACCGCTTCGGCGATGCCCTGGGCCGGATCCTGGTCGAAATCGATGTTCGCCGTACCATAGGGCAGGTCGAGATCGGCGAGGATTGTCTCGGTGGAGAAGAGATTGGAAATGCCGAAAGCGCAATTATGCGCGATGGTCGAGGCGCCGGTGCCACCCTTCGAGCCGATGAAGGCGATGCTGCGACCGAGCGGCTCGGCGTCCGGATCGACGAAGATCGAGGCCATCGCCGCAAGGATATCGGGCATGGCAACGGGCTGGACCATATATTCGGAAATGCCGTTGCGGATGAGTTCGCGATAAAGCCCGATATCGTTGTAATAACCGATAATGACGACTTTGGTCGTCGGATCGCAGACCGCGGCAAGCGGCGCGAGTTCAGCGAGCAGGTTCGCGGCATTCGCCTTGGTCTCGAGAATGATGAGGTTCGGTGTCGGGGCGCCGGAAAACATATTGGCGGCAGCGGCGGTGCCGCCGCTGGTGATGCGCATGCTGACCTTCGCCACGCGCCGATCATTGGCGCAGCGTTCCATGACACGCTGCAGGGCCTCGCTCTCGCAGAAGGCGTGGACGGAGATGCGCGGCAGCGGCCGCATGTTTTCCAGATCCGCCATGCGCACCGCCTCCTCGGCGTGGCGAAGCTCGCTGGGATTCCTGATTTCGTATTCGATCGCGCTCATCGTCTCGTTCCGCCTCAGAAGCCGCTGTTGCTGTCGGCAACATCTTCGATCGTCGATGTCGTCGTCCGGTATTCCTGGATGGCATTGTTGCGCCGCTGCGCGTCGATCGGGGTCATGCCGCGGGGTGCCACCAAATCCTCCGGATTGGCAATCTGGGCGGCAAGGTTGTTCTGCGAAGCGCAGCCGAAATTATAGTAATTCTGGTTGGTCAAATCGTTCGAAATGTCCTTCGGCCACTGACCGCATTGCGTGGTGACCGCGGTGGTGCCGGTAAAGCTCAGCCGGATCGGCGCCGCATCGCCGGGCCCGGCCGCGGCATAGGAGGTGTTGACGATTTTCGAGCTTGCGATCCCCCTCGATGTCAGCTCGGCACGGACCTGATTGCGCAGCTGGTAGGCCGCCGCGGAATTGGGCGAGCCTTGCGGCGACAGCACGTAAACCGGCCCGGAGGCGCGCGAGATATAGTTTGCGGCAAAGCCGCGGATGAGGTCGCGCTGGGCGATGGTCAGGCGGCGATCGGTGGAGGCGACGGGTATATCAACCGTCTGCTCCGCCTCCGTCACGATGATCGGGTGGCGGGCGCGGTAATCGTCCGGAATGCCGCCGGTCGTCAGTTGGTCGTGCGGGCCGGCGCATCCGGAAAGGACGGCCACCGAAATGGCAGCCGTCGCAAAAAACGCCTTCGAGATTCCGAAGCGGGGTGTCGTCGAATTCATGTGGGCCATCGCCTGATCTCTGTTCTGTGCCATTGCTGCCGATCGTGTCCCGCTCATTTGTAGATGAACCCGATCGAGCCGTGGAACTGCGCGTCGGCGACGGGCGCCTCGCGGCGGCCATAGACCTTGTTGACACGGTTGAGGAAGAAGGTTGCACCATCGTTCTCAGGGCTAAAATTGTCGTCCGGCCGGCTGAGCTGATTGCGCGCCACCGGACGCACCAGATAGGGCGTTGCGATGATGACGAGCTCGGTTTCCTGACGCTCGAAACCCTTCTGGCGGAAGAGCGTGCCGAGCAGCGGGATCTTCGAGACGCCGGGCGTGCCGCCCATCGTCTGAGAAACGTTGTCGCGGATCAGGCCGGCGAGCGCGATCGAACCGCCCGAGGGCAGCTCCACCGAGGTCTCCGCCGAACGGCGCTGATAGGTGGCGTTGCCGCTGCCGGCCACCGGTTCGGAGACATTGGTCTTGATCTGCAGGCTGATGCGGCCCGATGACAGCACGACCGGCTTGAAGGCGAGGTTGATACCATAGTTAAACGGCGTGACGGTGACGTTGCCGTTGCTGTCGGTCGTCGAATAGAGCTGCTGACCGCCGGAATTGAAGGTCGCGGCCTGACCCGATATTGCCGTCAGCGTCGGCTCGGCGAGCGTCTTGACGACCTTGGCCTGCTCCAGCGCGTTGAGATACGTCGAAATGTCATATTTGCCGATCGAGCTCTTGAAGAGCGCCGCCAGACCGCCGCCAACCGTCGATGTGGCACTGTCGGCGATGGGACTGCCGAGCTGGGCGACCGTCATGCCGGAGGAACTGGAAACGAGGTTGTCGAAGCCAAGCTGCTTCAGCACTTCGCGGCGGACCTCGGCGATCGTCACCTTGAGAGTGACCTGGTCCTCGCCCTCGATCTGCAGAAGATTGACGACCTGCGAGGCCTGACGGTTTTCGGCAAAGAGCGCCACCGAGCTATCGCCGCCGGTGCCGGATGCGGTCTCGGTTCTGGTCGTCGCCTCGCCGCCCTTCAGGAAGACCTGCGCCAGATCGGCCGCCTGCGTGGCATCTTGCGGCGTGCGCACGGTGCCGGTCAGCACGATGTTGTCGGAGACGATTTCGACGTTGATGTTGGAGTCGGGAATGAAGCGGCGGAGATTGACTTCGAGGCCGGAGACGTCGCGTTCGATCTCGATGTCGAGATTGACGATCTCCTGTCCACCGGCACCGAAGACGAAGATATTGGTCTGGCCGACCTTCTTGCCGAACAGGTAGATGCGCCGCGAGGTACGGGTCACGGCATCGGCCATGGTCGGATCGGAGACGAGGATATCGTGCGCGTCGTCCGGCAGATCGACGACGACGGCCTTGTTGAGCCCGAGCTTCAGCCGGCGATGGGCATTGGGGCCGGTCTGAGAGATCCGGACCAGGCTATCGGAATCGGCGTGCGCCTCGCCGGCGCCGAGAAACGGGGCGAAAGAGGTCGGCACTATACCGGAGACGCCGATTGCCAGCGAAAGGCAGCCTGTCAGGAGAGGTCCGGCGCGCCGCGTTGAATTGCCCATTTGCACGTCCTTTTACTCCGCCTTCGGCGCTGCGCTGGCATCCGTGACGATGGCGCCCGACTTGATGACCTGGATGATCGCACTGCCGTTGTCACCGCTCAGGAGATAGTCGGCGGCACTCGTATCCTGCTCCTGCGCATCGGCGACCGAGCGCAGCGCGAGCGACAGCCGGTCCGCCATCTGCTGGGCGACAGCGAGAACCTTCGTTTGATCAGGGGTGAGTTCGAGCGTCGCGGTCGTACCGACCACCGATTTCGAGCCGTCGTCCTTTTCCTGGATCTGCTGGTCGATGGCGAGGACGCGGACATTGCTCAGCACGGTTTCGGTAATGAGCTTGTCGGCTTCGGTGCCTTTGCGGACCATGATGACATCGACGCGGTCGTTCGGCAGGATGAAACCCCCGGCACCTGTTGCCACCGATATCTCGGTCGCGACGGCGCGCTTGCCGGCCGGCAACAGCGAGGAGAGGATGCGGCTGCTGGAATCGGCGATCTTTTCCGGCCGGATCGGTTCGCCTTCGAAGATCGGCAGGCGCACGACGGCGCCCTGCAGATCTTTGATCGCATCCGGCTTGTCGGCTTCGGTGATGAGGCCCTGGACGACGCCGCCCTGCGGCCAGGCCATCCAGTGCACCAACTTGTCGTCCAGCCTTGCGCCGACCGGCAGATTGGCGCTCGAGACGAGGACGTTGACGGTCGGTTCCTTCTCGATGACCGACTGAACCTGGGTGACGACACCGCCACTGCCAGCCATGCGCATTGCCAGGAGGCCGGCGAGGCCGGCTGCCACCACGGCGACAGCTAGGATTATAAGGCGGGCCGGTTTCATCGATCATTCCTCAGGGCACGATATGTTCGCCCTGTAGAATGCTCAGCAATTGGTATAATTATGGTTAATGGAACGCTTACATTTTAAGTTAACGGGCATTTAAAATACCGTTATTTCAGGCTTTCCAGCGCGACGAGAAAGAGCGGCGAGGAAGGGAAGGCCATGAAACCGCCGATCGCGATCGCGATGCCATAGGGGATCTTCTTGGCGAGCAGGATCGAGTTCGGCACCGGCAAACCGATGGCGAGGATGGTGTCCGATTGCGCTCTCACCAGCAGGATCAACAGGGTGATGAGGCCGCCGATCATGGCAACGTCGGTCATGAGGAACGCAAGGGATTGGTTCAGACCGAACCAGAGTGCGGTAGCGGTCAACAGCTTGGCGTCGCCGCCGCCCATCACATTAAAGGCAAAAAGGGCAAAGCAGGCGCCAAAGACGATGGCAGCAGCGGCGAGATGCATGCCGATCATTTCCAGGCCCAGGCCGGAGAATGGCGCGAGGAGAAGGAAAGAGGCAACAAGGATCAAGGAAATACGGTTCGGGATCGTCATGGTCAACAGATCCGAGAAGGCCGCCATGGCCAGGCAGAGTGGCAGTATTAGGAAAACTGCAGCTGCGAACATGCGTATACCCGATCATGACATGATGCGAAAAGGCTCACGGCCGTTCAGCCTGTGAGCCCGCTCGAATAGTTCGGCCGGAGCAAATCCGGCCGGCATTATGCAGATGCCGCTGCTTAGCTGCCGCTCGCGGTGGCCGCAGTATTCATCTTGGTGCCCAAGTTGTTGAACGTATCGCCGATCTTGCCGCCGAGGGTCGTTGCGCCGGTGATGAGCGCTACGGAAATGAGGGCGGCGATCAGGCCGTATTCGATCGCGGTCGCGCCGGATTCGTCCTTCAGAAAACGGCTAAAAAGCTTGGTCATGATAACTCCTAACTCCAGTTGATGTTCAGCACGTCCGCCAACTGTTTGCCGTTGATCGGATGACTGCAACCTAGCGAATGGCCGTTTCCATCGGCTTAAGGAAAAGAGTTAACGACATGTGAACGAGACAACAGGCCTTTGTAGAGTCAGTATTTTCTTACGCACTTACCTCAATATTTAACAATATTCCGGGAATAACTGCTGCATTCATCCGGAAATAGCACAAATTGCGTCTCCAACCGGGGCGTGCGCCGCCCCGAAACCGTGCCAGATCGGAGCATTACGCTTCATCCTGGAACAGAGCGGCAAGCTTAAGGCTTCGTTCACCATTTTTTTCCATTCTATGTGCATATTGCGCTGTGATCGTGAAAGAGGACCAAATGTCATCGAGCGGCAAAACCATTTTCTTTGCCGGCATGATCGCCGTTTTCGGTATTTCGGGAGTTTCCGCGGCCGCAGACGATGACATGCTGCGCGTCTATATGGATCACGCGCGCGTATTGAAGCTTGACCGCCCCGTCAGCAAGGTGATCGTCGGCAATGCCAAGGTCGCCGATGCGACCGTCGCCGACGCCAAGACCATCGTGCTGACAGGACGCAGTTTCGGCACCACAAATCTGGTGCTTCTCGATGCCGACGGCAATGCGATCCTCGACGAGCGCATCCTGGTGTCGATCGATGAGGGCAATACGGTGCGCGTCTACCGGCAGACCGAGCGCTCCGTGCTGTCCTGCACGCCGAATTGCGAGCAGCATGCGCAGCAAGCGGCCACCGCGACCGCCTCACCCTGAGCATATCTCGGAGCTTCCTCGACCATTCGTTAAAATCATCGTGTCAGGTTGAAACGGAAAATCAACGAACGGATCCTAGTGTGACGGACGGAGAATGTCGCTTAGGTCCAGGCAATGACGGTAATTGATCAGAAGACCGATAAGGCGCGCGCCTTTACGCCATTCCGTTTCTTACGGTTTCGCGCTCTCGCCCGCTCGCGCGACGGCGCAGCGGCGATCGAATTCGCCCTGCTTGCCATTCCCTATTTTCTGGTGATTTTCGCAATCCTCGAAACTTTCGTCGCCTTCGCCGCCGAAGAGCTCGTCTCCAACGGCGTTGATACGATGAGCCGCCGGATGCGAACCGGGCAGATCACCTATAATCTCGGCCGCACGACCGATATGAACCAGGCGCAATTCCGCCAGGCTTTCTGCGACGAGATCTCGATCCTGGTCCGCTGCTCGGCGAGCGAAGTCGCCACGCCGAGCAAGCTCTACCTGGATGTACAGACGTTCAGCACGTTTTCGGCCATTCCGACGACGATCCCCAAGCTTTCTACCGACAAATATGCCGATATCAACACGGCGGCCTTCAAATATGCTCCGGGCGGCGCTGGGACGATCAATATGGTCCGCGCCTATTACCGCTGGGAAATCATCACGGATCTGGTCCGGCCCTATATCACCACGATACGTCCCTCCGACGGCTCGATGCCGAGCCAATATCTGATCGTCGCCACCGCGGCCTTCCAGAACGAGCAGTATCCATAATGGCGTTGCGCAACCCGTTCACAAGACTGGTCCTGACGGCGCGGCGGCTCATCCGAGATCGCAAGGGCGCCGGAGCGATCGAATTCGCGATCCTCTTTCCCGTGCTCATTATGCTCTATATTGGCGCTTTCGAGATTACCATCGGCCTCAGCGTCAGCAAGCGCGTGACACGCGCCGCAGGGACGGTGGCCGACCTCATCACCCAGCAGCAATCCGTCACGAAGAGCGCGCTCGCGCAGATGCCTTCGGTCGCAACGGCGATCTTCGTGCCCTACAATTCGACGGCGCTGACGATGAAGATCACGGGGGTTACCATCGATGCCAGCGCCAATGCGAAGGTGCTCTGGTCGTGGGCGCAGGACGGGACGGCGCCCTATGCCAAGAACACCACAGTGAGCAACGTGCCATCGGACATGAAGACGGCGAACAGCTTCCTGGTCCGCACCGAGCTCAGCATCCCCTATACGATGTTCCTGTTTGCCCCGAACTTCATGCCGGACGGCATGCGCACGATCACCATCAACCGCAGTTATTTCTACCGCCAGCGCCAAGGCGACTCGATTCCCTGCGGCGACTGCTGACGGCCCCTTCCGCTCTTGTCTGCTGCATAACTCCCTAGATCGAAATCGATCTAGGGAGTTATGCAGCAATTCAAAGTGTTACAGCGTCCTTTGAAAAGGACGCTCGGCGCTGTAATTTGCCAAGCCGGCCGCGGCATTATATGGCTGGATCTCAGCCGCCTCCGACATTCCAGAGGCCGGCGATCGGCTCTCTCTCGGGTGTAAAATGGCGCGTGCCTTTCTTTTCGTTCTGGATTCTTTCGGCGTTGGCGGAGCACCAGATGCGGCTGCCTATGGCGACGAAGGCGCTGATACGCTCGGCCATATCGCCGAGTTCTGCGCAGCCGGAGCCGGGGACCGCGCCGGATTGCGCGAAGGGCCGCTTTCCCTGCCCAACATGTCGGAACTCGGGCTAATGCACATCGCACGGTCCGCCTCCGGCCGGTTTCCGGCGGGCATGCCCGTCCCGGAAAAGGTCTACGGTATTTATGGCGCGGCCACCGAAATCTCCCGCGGCAAGGATACGCCGTCGGGCCATTGGGAGATCGCGGGAACACCTGTCAGTTTCGATTGGGGTTATTTCCCGACGGAGGGCGACGCCTTTCCCCAGGAATTCATCGAGGCGCTATGCAGGGAGGCTGATGTGCCCGGCATTCTCGGCAACTGCCATGCCTCGGGAACGGAGATCATCGCCCGGCTCGGCGAGGACCATATCCGCACCGGCAAGCCGATCTGCTATACCTCCTCGGATTCGGTCTTCCAGGTCGCGGCGCACGAGGTGCATTTCGGCCTCGATCGTCTGCTCGCCTTCTGCCGTTTGGCCCGGGGACTGCTCGATCCCTACAATATCGGCCGCGTCATCGCCCGGCCCTTTATCGGCCAGTCTACCTCTTCCTTCCAGCGCACCGGAAACCGGCGCGACTTTTCCGTGCTGCCGCCGGAACCGACGCTGCTCGACCGGCTTATCGAGCACGGACGGCACGTGCATGCTGTGGGAAAGATCGGCGACATCTTCGCGCATCAAGGTGTTTCCAGGGTCATCAAGGCGAACGGCAACGAGGCGCTGATGGATGCGTCGCTCTCGGCGATCGACGAGGCTGAGGATGGCGATCTCGTCTTCACCAACTTCGTCGATTTCGACATGATCTACGGCCATCGCCGCGATGTGCCGGGTTATGCCGCGGCACTCGAAGCCTTCGATGCGCGCTTGCCCGAAGTCCACAAGAAACTGAAGCCCGGCGATCTCGTCGTGCTCACCGCCGATCATGGCTGCGATCCGACCTGGCGCGGCACGGATCATACGCGCGAGCGCGTGCCTGTTATCGCCTATGGCCCCGGTATCCGGTCGCGTTCGATCGGCGTGCGCCGCAGCTACGCCGATATCGGCGAGAGCATCGCCCGACATCTCGGCATCCCGGCCGGACCGCATGGAAGGAGTTTTCTGTGACATCGCATCTCAAGAAGGTCGAGCTGCACTGCCATCTGGAGGGTGCGGCCCCTCCAGCTCTGACCGCGGCGCAGGCGTGGAAATACGGCGTCGACATCAGCGCGCAGCTTCGCGACGGAGCCTATGTCTGGCATGATTTCGCAAGCTTCCTCGAATGTTACGACAAGGTTTCCGAGGTCTACAAAACCGAGGAGGACTATGCGCTTCTGACCGAAACCTATCTCGACGAACTGGCCCGCATCAATACGATCTACAGCGAGCTCATCGTTTCGCCCGATCACGGCAAGCGCATCGGGCTGGGCGCCGATGCCTATATATCAGGTGTCTGCGAAGGCATCCGGCGGGCCAGGGAAAAGAGCGGCATCGAGGCCCGGCTGATCGTCACCGGCGAGCGGCATTTCGGTCCGGAGAGTGTGATCGGTGCTGCCGAATATGCGGCAAAGGCCGGCAATCCTCTGATTACCGGCTTCAACCTTGCCGGCGAGGAACGCATGGGCCGCGTCGCGGATTATGCCCGCGCCTTTGATATCGCCCGCGATGCCGGCCTTGGGCTCACTATCCATGCCGGCGAGGTCTGCGGCGCCTTCAGCGTCGCTGACGCGCTCGATGCGGTGCGCCCCTCGCGCATCGGCCATGGCGTGCGCGCCATCGAGGATCTCGATCTGGTGAAGCGGCTTGCCGATCTCGGCACCGTGCTCGAGATCTGCCCGGGCTCCAATATCGCGCTCGGGGTCTTTCCAGATTTCGCCTCCCATCCGTTGCGCCATCTGAAGGAAGCAGGCGTGCGGGTGACGATCAGCTCAGACGATCCTCCCTTCTTCCATACCTCGCTCAAGCGAGAATATGAGCTTGCCGCCGGGGCTTTCGGCTTCGGTGACGCGGAGATCGATGCCATAACGCGCACTGCGATCGAGGCGGCCTTCGTCGACGATGAGACACGAAAGACTTTGCTCGCCCGGCTTTAAAAGACGCGAGAGACTGGGGAAGATCGACGCAAGTTGACCGCCACTCTTGCGGTCGGGCCGATTTCCGTGAAAGAAACATCCGATAGAAAGAATGAAAGGCTTCCCCATGGACGGCGTCACGGTCATCGATCATCCGCTTGTGCAGCACAAGCTCACCATCATGCGGCGCAAGGAGACATCGACGGGAAGTTTCCGGCGCTTGCTGCGCGAAATCTCGACCCTGCTCTGCTACGAGGTGACCCGCGATCTCGAATTGACGATGGAAACGATCGAGACGCCGCTGCAGACGATGGAGTCGCCGATCCTCGAGGGCAAGAAGCTGGTCTTCGCCTCGATCCTGCGTGCCGGCAACGGCCTGCTCGAAGGCATGCTCGATCTCGTGCCGTCCGCCCGCGTCTCGCATATCGGCGTCTACCGCGACCACGAGACGCTGCAGCCGGTCGAATATTATTTCAAGGCGCCGGAGGACGTGGCCGAGCGCCTGATCATCGTCGTCGACCCGATGCTTGCGACCGGCAATTCCTCGATCGCGGCGATCGACAAACTCAAGGAACGCGGCGCCCACAATATCCGCTTCCTCTGCCTGCTTGCCGCCCCGGAAGGCATCCGCAACTTCCGCGCCGCGCATCCCGATGTTCCGGTTTTCACCGCATCGATCGACAGTCATCTCAACGAGAAGGGCTACATCGTGCCTGGCCTCGGCGATGCCGGCGATCGCATGTACGGCACCAAGTAATTTCAGCCTTCCTTTACCAAATCGAAAGACTTTAAGGCCCGGTGGTTCAATCCGGGCCTTTTGTTGTCGATCTTAGCAACTTATCAGCACTTGAGGTTTAGGAAGCATGAAGCATGAGGCCCCGCATGAAGCGGGGTTTATACAGGAAGGATTTCTGTTTCATGCTCGTGCGTACCGTCCTATTCGCCAGCATCGCCGCGGTGCTCGCCACACAGGTGCCTTCCTTCTTCGGAAGCACCAGCCAGCAACCTGCTGACGCTCTCTCCGCCAATTACGTATCGACCGAAAGCGATGAGCCCGCAGTACCCGCGCCCGTATCCGGCAGCAATGCGATCCGCCTGCAGGCCGATGCGCAGGGCCACTATACCGGCAGCTTCAAGATCAACGGCAAGCCGGTGCAGGGCCTCATCGATACCGGCGCCACCTATGTGGCGCTCAATGAGACGCTCGCCCGCCGACTGGGCTTCACGGCCAACCAGCTCGATTTCCGTTATGGCGTGAACACTGCGAACGGTCAGACGAAGGCCGCGCATGTGACACTCGACCGGGTCGAAATCGGCGGTATTCGCGTGCGCGATGTCGAAGCCTTCGTCCTGAGGGACGGTGCGCTGACGATGACGCTGGTCGGCATGAGCTTCCTGCGGAAGCTCGCCTCCTACTCCGTCGCCGACGGTTCGCTCAGCCTCAAGCAGTAAACCGCATCAGACCAGCCCCGCAATCACCGGTGTCAGCTCCGGCCTGTCCTCGGTGATGCGGTAGTGCATGGCAAGTGCTGTAGCCCCCCTCTCCGCCGCGGCCTCGTCAGCGGCGTGAACGAGAGCGATCGGTTCGCCCGCGGTCACACGGGTGCCGAGCGGCAGGAGTTCGGAAAAGCCGACGCGGTGGTCGATCCGGTCCGCCGGATGGCGTCTTCCGCCGCCGAGGTCGATGACACTGACGCCGATACCGCGCGCATCGCAGGCGGCAAGCCAGCCGGACCGGGCGGCCGGGACAGATTTTTCCACAGGGGCCCTGGCCAGATATCGGTCGGGGTTTTCGATGAGATCGGCCGGACCGCCGAGCATCGATACCATGCGCGCGAAGACCTCTGCCGCCTTTCCCGATGACAGGGCTCGACGCGCCATCGTCTCGGCTTCATCGGACGAAGCGGCAATGCCGGATTTCACCAGCATTTCGGCGGCGAAGGCGAGAACGACGGTCTCAAGCCGCGTGTCCTTTTTTCTGCCCGCCAGGAAGTCCAGGCAGTTGCGCATCTCGACGGCATTGCCGGCACTGTCGGCGAGCGGCTGGTTCATGTCGGTGATGAGGGCCGACGCCTTCACGCCTGCGCCATTGGCCACCTCGACCAGCGACTGCGCCAGGATCTCCGCCTGACCGCGGTCAGCCATGAAGGCGCCGTTGCCGACCTTGACGTCGAGCACCAGCGTCTCGAGCCCCGCCGCAAGTTTCTTCGAGAGGATAGAGGCGGTGATGAGGGGAATGGAATCGACGGTGGCGGTCACGTCGCGCACGGCGTAGAGCCTACCGTCGGCAGGCGCCAAGGTCCCGGTCTGGCCGATGATGGCGCATCCCGCTTCCTTCACGACCTTGTGGAACAAGTTCGCATCCGGGGTGATTAGATAGCCGGGAATGGATTCGAGCTTATCCAGCGTGCCGCCGGTGTGGCCAAGACCGCGTCCGGAGATCATCGGAACGGCCAGGCCGCAGGCAGCAGCGATCGGCGCCAGCATCAGCGAAACATTGTCGCCGACGCCGCCGGTCGAATGTTTGTCGGCGATCGGGCGGTCGATATCGGTCCATTGCAGCCTGTTGCCGGAATCGGCCATCGCCAGCGTCAAGGCCACGATTTCGGCCCGCGACATGCCCTTGAACCAAACAGCCATGGCGAACGCGCCGATCTGGCCTTCCGACAATTGGCCGGCAGCGAGTGCCGCGATGAAGGAGCTGATATCGGCGGCGTCGAGTTCGTCGCCATCGCGCTTGCGACGGATGATCTCCTGCGGAATCATTTCAGTAGCCCGACGCCGCAGCCGATGCCGACTGTGTTCCGCTCAGAACCGCCAGGATATCGTCGAGCAGGTCGGAAGCGCCGAAGCGGAACGTCGATGGCATCGGCCAGTCCGGTGTCATGATGGTTTCGGCAAGGCTCAGATAGAGTGCGGCATCGGCCACCGAGCCGATACCGCCTGACGGCTTGAAGCCAACCTTGCGGCCGCTTTCGCGGATAGCGCGGATCATGATGTCGGCGGCTTCGAGCGTCGCATTGACGGCGACCTTGCCGGTGGAGGTCTTGATGAAATCGGCGCCGGCATCGATGGCGAGTTCGGAGGCATGGCGGATCAATGCCGCATCCTTCAGCTCGCCAGTCTCGATGATGACCTTCAGCAGGACGGGGCCGGCGCATTCTGCGCGCACGGCCTTGACCATGTCGGTCACCGCCTTCTCATTGCCGGCGAGCAGCTTGCGGTAAGGGATGACCAGATCGATCTCATCGGCGCCATCGGCAATCGCCTCGCGTGCTTCGGCAGCGACATCGGCCACTTCCATATCGCCGGAGGGAAGGTTGACGACGGTCGCGATACGCACGGCATGCCCGGTGCCAAGGATATTGCGAGCCTGGGCGACGAACCGCGGCCAGATGCAGATCGCAGCACTGTTGCCGTAGGGCGTCTGCGCCCGGGCGCAGAGCGTGTCGATCTGCGCCTCGGTGCAATCATCCTTCAAATTGGTGAGATCGAGAAGAGAAAGGGCGACAGCCGCCGTTTCCCGGTTGGAATGGCCATTCATCTTTGCTTCCTCTAGAGCATGATGCCGAAAATGTGAGCGGTTTTCGGACGACGTCATGCTCTCACTATATAATGTAGAACAGGATTCAGATTTTAGGCCGACCCGGCCCAAAAATCATCCTGTTCCAGCCGCAATCATGTCTTTCAATATGGCGGCGAGACGGGCGCCGCCAATGGGCGCCATGTCCTTGGTTTCTTCATGGCTGAGCTCATTGCCGGTCATGCCTGCCCCATAGTTGGTGATAACGGAGGCGGCTGCAACCCTCAGGCCGAGCATTCTTGCGATGATGACCTCGGGCACCGTCGACATGCCGACGGCATCGGCGCCGAGGATGCGCGCCATGCGGATTTCGGCCGGCGTTTCGAAGCTGGGACCGGAGAACCACATATAGACACCCTGTGCCAGCTCGATTTCAAGTTTTGCCGCTGCCCTTTGCATCGCCGCGGCAAGGCCTGAATCATAGGCATTGGTCATGCCGACGAAACGGTGATCGCTTTCCTCGCCGATCAGCGGGTTCATGCCGGAATAGTTGATGTGATCGATGATCTGCATCACCGAACCGGGCGGCATGTCGTCACGCAACGATCCGGCCGAATTGGTCAGGATCAGCGCTTCGACGCCGAGCGCCTTCAGCACCTCGATCGGCAGGCGCATGGCGTTGGCATCGCCCTTCTCGTAATAATGCACGCGGCCGGAGAGCATGATAACGGGCACGCCGCCGAGGCGGCCGGCGACCACTTCGCCGGCATGTCCGGAGACGGCGCTGACGGGAAAGCCCGGCAGGTCGCGATAGGGAACACGAACGGCGCCGTCCAGCTCACCGACGAGGGAGCCGAGACCGGAGCCGAGCACGATGCCGTGGCGCGGCTTGATGCCCCCGAGCAGTGCGGCGAGCAGGCTGACTGTCGCCTTCATCCGAGTTCGGTCTCGAAGCTGAAGGGAAGAAGCTCTTCCATCGTCATGGTCTTCTTCACGCCCGCCTCATCGCAGAGGTAGATCTTCGTCTCCTTGGAGGCGAATTCGGAGATCTTCTGGCGGCAGCCGCCGCAGGGTGGGCAGAGCGGCAGCTTCTCGGCAATGACGGCCATTTCGACGATCTTCTTTGCGCCGCCCATGATCATGGCGCCGATCGCCGTCGGCTCGGCGCACCACCCTTGCGGAAAGGAGAGATTTTCGACGTTGGCGCCGGTATAAACCTTACCGTCCTCGGCGCGGATCGCCGCACCGACCGGGAATTTCGAATAGGGCGCATGGGCAAAGGCCATGGCGCCGCGGGCGGCTTCGAACAGATCGTGAGACATATCAACGCTCCTTCGTATAGGGCACGCCACCAGCTTTTGGCGGGGTCGCAACGCCGATGAAGCCGGCAAGCAGGACACAGGTCAGAACATAGGGCAGCGCCTGGAAGACCTGAACCGGCACTTCGCCGATCAGCGGCACCTGCTTTCCCTGCATGAAATTTGCCAGCGCATCGAGGAAGCCGAAGAGCAGGCAGGCAAACATGACGGGCACCGGCTTCCACTTGGCAAAGACCAGAGCGGCAAGCGCGATATAGCCCTTGCCGGCCGACATGTCCTTGATGAAGGCGGCTGACTGGGCGATTGCCAGATAGGTGCCGGCAAAGCCGCAGAGAATGCCGGCACACATGACGGCGCGGTAACGCAGCCAGGCGACCGAGATACCGGCTGTATCGACCGCGCCCGGGTTTTCGCCGACGGCGCGCAGCCGCAGGCCGAAGCGTGTGCGGTAAAGCACCCACCAGGAAAACGGCACGGCGAGAAAGGCGAGATAGGTGAGGACATTGTTGCCCGATATGACATTGGCATAGATCGGGCCGATGATCGGTATCTCGCGGGCGGCATCGGCGCCTGGCAGGATGATCGGCGCGAAGCGCGACTCCGGCGACAGCTGCGGCGTGCGTCCGCCCTGGCCGAACCAGGCCTGACCGAGCACGATGGTGATGCCGGCGATGAAGAAGTTGATCGCGACGCCTGACACAATCTGGTTGCCGCGATTGGTGATCGAGGCAAAGCCATGCACCAGGCTCAGCGCCACCGAACAGAGGATGCCGGCACCGAGGCCGAGCCAGGCCGAATCGGTGAGATAGGCAACGCAGGCGGCGGCGAAGGCCGAGCCCAGCATCTTGCCTTCGAGGCCGATATCGAAGATGCCGGCGCGTTCCGAAAACAGACCGGCAAGGGCGGTGAAGATCAGCGGGATCGACAGGCGGATGGTCGAGCTCAGAACGCTGATGAAGATGTCATAATAATCCATCGCCCGCTCCTTAACCGCGCTTGAACTGTTGGTAGAGGCGCACCATCGCCGGCCGGAACATATATTCCAGCGCGCCGGCAAAGAGGATCACCAGACCCTGGATGACGAGGATCATCTCGCGGGTGATGTTTGGCATTTCGAAGGAAATCCAGTCGCCGCCCTGGTAGAGGATGCCGAAGAGGATCGCCGCCACGATGATGCCGAGCGGATGGTTGCGGCCCATCAGCGAGACGGCGATGCCGACGAAGCCGGCACCCCCGACGAACTCCACCTGCAGGCGGGCCGACGAGCCCATGACGGGGTTCAGCGCCATCATGCCGGCGAGCGCGCCGGAGAGCAGCATGGCGATGATCACGGTGCGGGCATAGGGGATGCCGGCATAGGCCGCCGCCGTCGGGCTGACGCCTAGCGTGCGCATCTCGAAACCGAGCTTGGTGCGCCAGATGAGCAACCAGACGAGGTAGCTGACGACGAGCGCAATGATGAAGGAGACGTTGAACGGGGCAGCCCCCAGCTTGGCGCCGAACAGCTGCATGACCCAGCCGAGCTTCGGCAATTGGCCGCCTTCAAGGAAGGTGCGGGTTTCCGGCGCCATTTTTCCCGGCACGATCAGCACATGCACCAGGAGATACACCATGAGCGCTGCGCCGATATAGTTAAACATGATTGTCGTGATGACGATGTGGCTGCCGCGTTTTGCCTGCAGGAAGGCCGGGATGAAGGCCCAGGCTGCACCGAACAGGCCGGCGCCAACGACCGCGATCGGCATCGTCACATACCACGGCACGTAGCGGTCGAGCGCCAGCGCCACCAGTGCGCAGCCGAGGCCGCCGACATAGGCCTGGCCTTCCGAGCCGATGTTAAACAGGCCGGCATGGATCGCCACCGCGACGGAGAGGCCGGTGAAGATGAAGCTCGTCGCGTAATACAGCGTGAAGCCGATGCCTTCGCCATTGCCGAGCGCACCCTGGATCAGCAGCGACAGCGCATCGAGCGGGCTTTCACCGATTACCCAGACGACGAAGCCGGAGATCAGGAAGGCGACGACGAGGTTCAAAATCGGGATGAGGCCGTAATTGATCCAGTTTGGTAGCGGAACGGAAGCAGTGCTCATAAAGGCCTCATGCGGCAATGCCGGCCATCATCAGGCCGAGGGTCTGTTCACCGGCATCGGGCGTCTTCTCGCCGACGACATGGCCGGCAAACATGACAAGGATACGGTCTGAAAGGGAGCGGATTTCATCGAGTTCGACGGAGACGAGCAGGATCGCCTTGCCCGCGTCGCGCATTTCGATGATCCGGCGGTGGATGAATTCGATGGCGCCGATATCGACGCCGCGTGTCGGCTGGCCGATGATCAGCATCTTCGGATCGCGTTCGATCTCGCGGGCGACGACGATCTTCTGCTGGTTGCCGCCGGAGAAATTCGCCGTCTTCAGCCGCGGGTTCGGCGGGCGGATGTCGTATTTCTCGATCTTCTCCATCGCATCCTTGCGGATCGCTTCGAGATCGAGCAGCGGGCCTTTGCTGTAGGCCGGGCGGCGATGGTAACCGAGCACGGAATTTTCATATTCCTCGAATTTCAGCACCAGGCCCATATGGTGGCGGTCCTCTGGAATATGAGCGAGGCCGAGATCACGCAGGCGGGCGGGATCGGCTTTGTCGATCGTCTGGCCGTCGAGTAGGATTTCGCCGGAGGTCGGCTTGCGGATGCCGGCAATCGCCTCCAGCAATTCGGACTGGCCATTGCCGGCGACACCGGCGATGCCGACGATCTCACCGGCGCGCACGTCGAAAGAGACATTGTCGACCATGGTGACGCCGCGATTGTCCTTGACCGTGAGGTTGCGGACGGACAGCACGGCGGCCCCAGGGTTCGCCTCGCCCTTCTGCACGCGCAGCAGCACGCGGCGGCCGACCATCAGTTCGGCGAGTTCCTCCACCGTCGTCTCCGACGTCTTGCGGGTCGCGACCATTTCTCCGCGGCGCATAACCGAGACGGTATCGGTGATCGCCATGATCTCGCGCAGCTTGTGGGTGATGAGGATGATCGTCTTGCCCTGGTCGCGCAGTACCTTGAGGATACGGAAGAGATGATCGGCTTCCGCCGGCGTCAAAACGCCTGTGGGCTCGTCGAGGATCAGGATCTCGGCGCCGCGATACATGGCTTTCAAGATCTCCACACGCTGCTGCAGGCCGACCGGCAATTCCTCGATCAGCGCGTCGGGATCGACCTCCAGGCCATATTCCGTTTCCAGCCGCTTGAGCTCGGCACGGGCCGAGGCGACGCCCCTCGCCAGCAGCATGCCGCCTTCGGCGCCAAGCATGATGTTTTCGAGCACCGTGAAATTATCGACCAGCATGAAATGCTGGTGCACCATGCCGATGCCGGTGGCGATCGCCGCCTGGCTGTCACGGATGGTGACGGGATTGCCGTTGACGCGGATCTCGCCGCTGTCGGCATGGTAGAAACCATAGATGATCGACATCAGGGTCGATTTGCCGGCGCCGTTTTCACCGATGATGCCGTGGATCGTCCCCCTGGCAACGGTAAGGTTGATGTCCTTGTTGGCGTGGACGGCACCGAATTTCTTGTCGATGCCGACAAGCTCAATAGCGGGCTTATCTGTCACTGCAGGCTCCAAATAAGAAAAGGGCGTATGGCGAAAATCCCCTCCGCCATACGCCCGATCTCAATCGTCGATCACATTCGGGCGCGGATCACTTCGGGCAAGCGTTGTCCGAGGTGTAATCGTGAACCTTGATGGTTCCCGCGATGATGTCGGCCTTGGCCTTGTCGACGGCAGCCTGCATTTCCGGCGTGATCAGCGACTTGTTGTGCTCATCGATCGCGGCGCCAACACCGTCTTCCTTGACGCCGAGCGCCTGGACGCCGCCGGTGAACTTGTCGTTCTTGGTGTCGTTGTAGGCGTTGTAGACGGCGAGGTCGACGCGCTTGACCATCGAGGTCAGGACCGAGCCCGGATGCAGATAATTCTGGTTGGAGTCGACGCCGATCGACAGCTTCTTGTTGTCAGCGGCCGTCTGCAGAACGCCGAGACCGGTGGCACCGGCTGCCGCATAGACGACGTCAGCGCCCTGGTCGATCTGGTTCTTGGTGAGCTCGCCGCCGCGGACCGGGTCGTTCCAGGCAGCGCCCGTCGTGCCGGTCATGTTCTGGAAGACTTCGATATCGGCCTTGACGGAGCGTGCGCCCTGCTCGTAGCCGCATTCGAACTTGCGGATCAGCGGGATGTCCATGCCGCCGACGAAGCCGACCTTGCCTGACTTCGACGCCATGCCGGCGAGAACGCCGACGAGGTAGGAGCCTTCCTCTTCCTTGTAGACAACCGAGCGGACGTTCGGCTTGTCGACGACGGAGTCAACGATGATGAACTTGGTATCAGGGAATTCGGCTGCAACCTTCTCGATGGCCGAAGTCCAGGCGAAGGAAACGGCAACCACCGGATTGAAACCGCGGCTTGCGAAGTTGCGGATGGCCTGTTCGCCCTGGGTGTCGCCCGTCGGCTCGAAGTCGCGATAGGCAATGCCGGTCTCGGCCTTGAACTTCTCGGCACCGTTATAGGCCGCCTCGTTGAAGGATTTATCGAACTTCCCGCCGGTGCCGTAAACCAGCGCCGGCTTGACATCGGCAGCAAGCGCCGTCGTCGACATGGCAGCCACGGCAAAGAGAGTGAGAAGGGATTTTTTCATTGTGCAGCCCTGTTGTTGCTATTCGTTAGGGGTCCTCCCGCAAGCCCTTTTCGGGCATGTCTGCGGAACCACCGACCTCCCCCCGGAGGCCTGGCTGGGCGCATCCTTGCATGGCTCACGGAAAAATTCACCAGAAATTTTTCAGCTGGTAAAGATTTGCAGCGATTGCCGAAAATCAGCTCTTCGGGGCTGATTTTTGGACATTCCTCGCATGGGAATGCGGATTTTCTAGCCAATCCGGCGGCAAATATAGAGATAGAAGAGCGGGCGATGCCCACCCGGATTTCTCGCCGGATCGTGTTGGCAGAACCACCTTGCTATGCGGTGAAGCGACCCGCCACTGGCGGCTTCTTGTAGCCGATCATCCACAGAAGCAGCGCGATCACCAGGAAAACGGCAAAGGCCGGCTGCAGCATCAGCCACTGGAAGATGAAGGTGTAGAAACGCGGGTGGATATAATAGGAAAGGGAGGATTGTAGCGACGTGAGGGTTGTCGGGCTGACATCCTGCCAGGCATCGGAGATCGGCGTCATCACCACGGAAGACGCGGCAACCGATTGGATCGAATCGATGGTCCCGGCAATCACGGCCGCCGCAAGCGCGACAAGACTCGCCAGACGCAACAGGAAACGCATCAATTCCTCCGACGCTCGATATGCCGGACAATTCCGGCCGGCCGCGCCATTCTCCACCTTCGAGAATTACATAGTCATCGATGAGGTGAAGCACAATGGAGGGGCCGAGGCGAGTTTTATCGCAAGAAGTCAAAAAACTGTTAGATTTCGGTTGATCGGCAAAAATTCATCGGTATATATCGCGCCGTTCCGACGATTTGCTCCTATCCGGGCGCGAACGCCAAAAAAGGACAGGTGGCCGAGTGGTTTAAGGCGCACGCCTGGAACGCGTGTGTACGTGAAAGCGTACCGTGGGTTCGAATCCCACCCTGTCCGCCATACCTTCATTTTCAATATTGATTCAAACCGCATCCTGAGCCGGACGCGGAAGCTTTGTTATTCTCAAGGGCGCTGCAGCAGGGCGCGTCCAATCGGCTTCGGATTCTCGCTGCGCAACACCAGAGATGTCGTCACGGCCCCAAATCGCGCGATCGTGTCAACGATCGTTTCCAACTCTCCCGGCGACGGAACCAGCACCTTCAAAAGAAAACAGTCCTCTCCAGTGAGGCGCAATACTTCCATGACCTGCGGCATCTCCGCGAACTGTTTCAGACAGGCCTTGATATGCTCATGCGTCGTGCGCAAGCGAAGCACAGCCGTCATTCCAATTCCCAAAGCGGTGGGGTCGATACGGGCGGAGTAACCGACAATGATGCCGCGGTCTTCCAGCCGCTTGACCCGTTCTGATGCTGCCGGCTGAGAGAGCCCGACCCGTCGACCGAGTTCGGAAATCGCAATGCGTCCATTTTCCTGCATCGCTTCGATAATGGCGATATCGGTTGGATCGAGCAGTACCCGATTGTTTTCCTGAAAAGCCATGGAATCACCTTAAAATCATCGGAGAGGGACGTGGTTTTCCGATGATCATTCATTCCGAAGCAAATGAAAATGCATCATTTTCACCTGCGCGGATGATCAAAGGAAAACACATGAAGGACATCATCATATTGCCGGGAATTGGCGGTTCGGGCGAGACTCATTGGCAAACCCGCTGGGAAAGGTCGAACCCGGACATGCGGCGTTTCCAACCGGCTAGTTGGGAAAAACCCGATCTGGCGGACTGGATTTCAGCTCTGGAACGCGCCGTCGGCGCATCGGCGACCCCTCCCCTGCTGGTCGCCCATAGCCTTGCCTGTCTGCTGGTTGCTCATTGGCAGCAGGTTTCTTCGCTTGCCGTTGCCGGAGCATTTCTTGTGGCGGTTCCAGATCCGCAGTCCGATTCATTTCCTGAGGAGGCGGCCGGATTCGCAAATACGCCATCGCAAAAAATACGCTTCCCCACTCTGATTATCGCAAGCGCCGATGATCCCTTCGGCACGCTCGACCATGCCCATGCGCGAGCGGATCTGTGGGGCAGCGGTCTTGTCGCGATCGGACCTTTCGGCCATATCAACGGGCAAAGCGGCCTTGAGGACTGGATCCCAGGAAAGGCCTTGCTGACGGCCTTCTCTGCCGGATTGGCGAAATCTGATCGGGTTTGATCTTATTTCGAGTTCCCGACCAAATAGCGGAAACAGGCCTTTGCTGCGGCGGACGTGTGCGAGACGGAGCAACGAAATGCCCCGCTCGCAAGCGTATGTTCGAGGCTCTCGACCCGTCGCTCCGATGACGCTACGAGGTTTTAAACGTCGAAAGATTCCTGAATTTTTACCATGCGGCTTCACCGCGTCTTTGCACGTTTGGGTTTACCGTCTGCCAAACTAAAAAACAGAGGTAAAACAGGTGGAAGAACTTTCGGTAACGTCGAAGATCATCAAATCCGTCTATTTCAGCCAGGAAGACGGACGGCTCAGGATTTGTTTCAAGAATGGCGAGGAACGTCTGTTCGAAGGCGTTCCCTCCTCGGAAGCGCATGCGATGACGGTGGCGCCGTCTCCCGGCCATTATTATCTCGACCGGATCAGAACCCGGTTTCGCAGATTGGCAGCCTGAAAACCCGAGCGGATAGCGACAGCACGCATTGCGGGATTGTGCGGGATCGGGACGAGGCCGGTGGATATTAACCGGCTGTTAGCCTTCAATATCATCTCGGTTGGATCGCCCCTGCCGGAAAGCGGCAACGTGTCGGCGCTGCCGGCCTGTTCAAGGTCGGCCAGCCGGGAGGCTCGGCGGCGGACCCCAGCCAGGAAGCCGAGCCTCCCCGTCACGGGTGCTCGGTGAGCGTGATGACGAAGCGCATGAGCGGCTCTCGGACGCCGTCATGCTCTGCTTGTCTGATTGAGATGACCCCGGGCCGGTTGCGACCTGATCATCCCTGGGCTAGCGAATTGGGGTTAATCCTGTGAAAAACTCGAATTATCGCATCCGGACTCGACAACGCTTTATTAGCATGATTGCATAAATCGGGATAAAGACGGGGGTCATGATGTTCGAGAATCTGCTTGAGATGCAGGAGCGTGGCGCACGGGACCGTGCCCGTGGCCGCAGCCTAGCCGACAATCCGATGTCGAAGCCGGATATCCTGCCGATAACCGACTTCCAGGAATGGTACTCGATGTTCGATGCCTGGCGCTTCGGTTGGTCGATCGAAGATGCGATGGCGGGGCACATCAATATGCCCCGGGATGGCGGCGCCTTGCCCCAGACCTACACCAGAACGGTCTGATCGACCCTGTCCTCGGCGCCGAAGAATTTCAGGTAGCGTTCGACCTCGGCCGGTTCACCGGTCGCCTTCTGCGGATTGTCGGAGAGCTTCACTGCCGGACGGCCGTTGGCGTCGCTGACCTTGCAGACGACGGAGATCGGGTTGAGGCCGGAGATCTCGATCGGCGCGCAGCCGGAAAAATCATTCGTCAGGTTCGTGCCCCAGCCGAAGCTCATGCGCACGCGGCCTTCGAAATGCCGGTAGGTATCGATGATGGCGTCGACATCGAGGCCGTCGGAGAAGATCAGCAGCTTCTGGCGCGGATCGCGGCCCATCTTCTTCCACCAGTCGATAATCTTTTCGCCGCCTTCGATCGGCGGGGCACTGTCCGGGCGGAAGCCGGTCCAGTCGGCGACCCATTCCGGCGCGTCGCGCAGAAAGGCGGCGGTGCCGAAGGCGTCCGGCAGCACGATCAGAAGGTTGCCGCCATAGAGCTTGTTCCAGTCGCGCAGGATCTTGTAGGGCGCGTTGCGCAACTGCTCGTCGGTTTCGGCAAGGGCGGCGGCCACCATCGGCAGCTCGTGGGCATTGGTGCCGACGGCCTCGAGATCGGAATCCATCGCCAGCAATACGTTGCTGGTACCGGCAAAGGCCGGGCCGATGCCTTCCTTCAGCGCTTCGACGCACCAGCGCTGCCAGAGGAAACTGTGGCGGCGGCGGGTGCCGAAATCGGAGATGCGCAGGCCCGGCAATTCCTTTAGCCGTTCGACCTTCGACCACATCTTCGCCTTGGCGCGGGCATAGAGCACATCGAGGGTGAAGGGGCCGAGCGCCTTCATCGCCGAGCGCGACCGCAGCTCGTTGACGATGGCAAGCGCCGGGATTTCCCACATGGTGGTTTCCTTCCACGATCCGTGGAAATCCAGCACATATTGCCCGTCCTTCTTCGACAGCTCGTATTCGGGCAGCTGGAAATTGGAAAGCCAGGCGAGGAATTCCGGTTCGAAGATCTGGGCGCGACCATAGAAGCTGTTACCCGCCAGCCAGATCATCTCCTTCTTGGAGAGCCTCAGCGTGCGGGCATGATCGAGCTGCTCGCGCAATTCGCCTTCATCGAGCTCGTCGGCCAGACGCACGCGCTTGGTGCGGTTAATCAGGGTGAAGGACGCGTTCACGTCCGGATAGAGCTTCCAGATCATCTGCAGCATCAAAAGCTTGTAG
This sequence comes from Rhizobium ruizarguesonis, assembly GCF_012349115.1. Classification (GTDB taxonomy): domain Bacteria; phylum Pseudomonadota; class Alphaproteobacteria; order Rhizobiales; family Rhizobiaceae; genus Rhizobium; species Rhizobium ruizarguesonis. Next base: position 113,251 of record NZ_PQIG01000013.1, on the reverse strand, counting down.
AAGTCGGTATCGATCAGGCTGCGAATGATCGGATCGAGTTTCCAGGCGTGATTGTAGACGCGTCTTGCGATATCGGTCCTGGCCATGAAACTCCCGCCCCTGTCCACTCCGGTCAGGTGCTGCCAAATTCCCGGGTACTGCCAAGTTCCCAGCCGGCGCACGAAACCGGCTCGTGTGCCTTCTTATCGAAAAATCGGCGGCTAAAGTCCAGACAAAACAATGAACGTCCCGCCGCAGTGTGGCGGCGGGACGGGAACATGGTTTTGCTCACGATTATTGGGCCGGCGTTGCGGGCGCCACATTCGGAGCGGCCGGCGTGCTGTTCGGCGTTTCGGTTGGAACGGCAGTACCGTTCTGTAGCGCCGGCGCGGCGGCCGGAGCAGGCTGCTGCGACTGAAGCTGCTGGCCGGGCTGCTGCGGTGCCACCTCGTTCGCCTCGCGCTTGCCCCAAATCTCGACCGGTATCCAGACCACGAAGGCAAGCACCAGCGCAACGATCAGCACCGTCAGGATGCGATAACCCGTGCGTCCCTGCCTTGCCTTCACCGGCGGGATCATCTCTTCCTTGTGAAGCTTGCCATCGGACTTTTCCCAGCGTGTTTCCGTCTGATGCGCCATCATCGTCTCCTTCCGCTGTCTTGACCGGCCGATCCGGCTGTGAAGAATTTCCGCAAAGGAAACGGGTGGCTGTCTGGAAGGTTCCGAAAGCTCAATAGCCGGCGGCGCGGTCGACCACGAATTGCAGCGGCTCGCCGCGCTCGAAACGGGCGATCTGCGTCTCGACATGCCGGAACAGCGCGTTTTCTTCGGAAACGGCCGCGTCGTGCGGCGTAAGGAAGACGTTCTGCAAGTCCCACAATGGGTTGTCTGATGCAAGCGGCTCCGCCTCGAAGACATCGAGGGAAGCGCCGCCGAGGGTACCGTCACGAATGGCGGAGGCGATATCGGCCTCGACCTGGCTCTTACCGCGGCCGGCATTGATGAAAACCGGCTGCCCAAGCGCGCCGTTGCGACGCAGCTTCGCAAACAGTCCGGCGTCATAGAATCCCGTTGTTTCAGGCGTCAGCGGCAGCAGGCCGACGAGGATGTCGGTCCTTGCGAGAAAGCTGTCCAATTCGCTGGCGTCGAAGGTTTCGATACCATCGATCTGCTTGCGGCTGCGCGACCAACCGATGATGTTAAAACCCATCACCCTCAGCTTGGCGGCCGCGTCCTGCCCGAGAATGCCGAGGCCCATGACGCCGACCGTCACTTCCGCCGCCTCCGGCGCGATCAGCTTGGCCCACTCACGCTGGCGCTGGTGGCTGTCATGGGCGTATTGCCCGCGCAGATGCATCAGGCATTGCATGACCACCCATTCGCTCATGCGCGTCGTCAAGCTGCGGTCGACGAAGCGGACGATCGGGATCTCGGGCAGGCCGGCCATGCCGATGATATGGTCAACGCCGGCGCCACCCGAAAAGATCACTTTCAGGTTCGGCGCCCGCGCGAAAAGGTCAGCATCCGGCTTCCAGAGAAGCGCGTATTCGACCGCGCGGAGATCGCGTGCCTGATTGGCCGGATCGGCGAGATTGATGCTGCCGCGGTCGGCAAAGGCCGTCTTCAGCACGCGGGCGACGCCTTCGTGATTGAACTTGATATCGACGAGAACGGGAGGGCTTGCGGGCATGATCTTCTTTATTGCTGCACGGCGGGCGTCGGCACCGCCTCGATGTTGAAAGCGGCGGCCATCAGCGCCCTGGTGTAATCGTCCTTCGGCGCGCGGAAGATGTCGGCTGACGGACCCTGTTCCACCACCTTGCCGAAACGCATGACGATGACGTCGTTGGCGAGCGCCTTCACCACTTTCAGGTCGTGGCTGATGAAGAGATAGGCAAGGTCGTGCTTCTTCTGCAGATCGCGCAGCAAATCGACCACCTGGGCCTGGACGCTCATGTCGAGTGCGGAGGTCGGCTCGTCAAGCATGACGAAGCGCGGCTTCAGCACCATGGCGCGGGCAATGGCAATGCGCTGGCGCTGGCCGCCGGAGAATTCGTGCGGATAACGCCAGCGGGTCAGCGGATCAAGACCCACCTCTTCCAACGCCCAGCAGACGCGCTGGTCGCGTTCTTCAGCAGTCAGGGAGCGCTCATGCACCTTCAGCCCTTCGGCGACGATATCGCCGACCGACATGCGGGGGCTCAGCGAGCCATAGGGATCCTGGAAGACGACCTGAAGCTGATTGCGCAACGGCCGCATCTCGCTGAACGAATAGCCGGCTATATCCTTACCGACAAAGGCGATCCGTCCTTGCGAGGAAATCAGCCGGGTGAGCGCCAGGCCGAGCGTGGTCTTGCCGGAGCCGGACTCGCCGACGACGCCGAGCGTCTGGCCGGCGCGCAGCGAAAGATCGATGCCGTCGACCGCCTTGACGTGATCGACGACGCGGCGCATCAGCCCAGCCTTGATCGGGAACCAGACGCGGATATCCGAACCTTCCATCACCATCGGTTTCGACGGATCGGCCAGCGGCGGCTCGCCGCGCGGTTCGGAGGCAAGGAGATGCCGGGTATAGTCGTGCTTCGGATTGGCGAAGACGTCGTCGACGGCTCCGGTTTCGACGATCCTGCCCTTGGTCATGACGCAGACGCGATCGGCGAATTTGCGCACGATGCCGAGATCATGAGTGATGAACAGCATCGACATGCCGTGGACCGCCTTTAACTGCCGGAGCAATTCGAGGATCTGCGCCTGTACGGTGACGTCGAGGGCGGTGGTCGGCTCGTCGGCGATTAGCAATTCCGGCCGGTTGGCGAGCGCCATGGCGATCATGACGCGCTGGCGCTGGCCACCGGAGAGCTCGTGCGGATAGGCCTTCAACCGCTTCTCCGGCTCACGGATGCCGACCTGGTTCAGCAATTCCAGCACGCGCTGGCGCGCCGACTGACCGGTGAGGCCTTGGTGCAGGGCGAGGATCTCGGCGATCTGCTTCTCGATCGAATGAAGCGGATTGAGCGAGGTCATCGGCTCCTGGAAGATCATGGTGATATCGTTGCCGCGCACTTCCCGCAGTTCCCGCTCCGACGCCTTCAAGAGATCCTTGCCCTTGAACAGGATTTCGCCGGAGGGATGGCTTGCCGAGGGATAAGGCAAGAGCCGCAGGATCGAGTTGGCCGAAACCGATTTGCCGGAGCCGGATTCGCCGACGAGCGCCACGACTTCGCCTTTGGCGATATCGAAGGAGATGTGATCGACGGCGAGCGAGGTTTCGCCGCCCTGATGAAAGGCAACCGAGAGATCACGGACGGAAAGCAGCGGTTCTGTCATGTCACTCATTGAAACGTCTTCCTCGGATCGAAGGCATCACGCACGGCCTCCCCGATGAAGATCAGCAGGGAAAGCATGATCGACATGGCGAAGAAGGCCGTCAGGCCGAGCCATGGCGCCTGCAGATTGGTCTTGCCCTGCGCGATCATCTCACCGAGCGAGGGGGAGCCTGGCGGCATGCCGAAGCCGAGGAAATCGAGCGAGGTCAGCGTCGTGATCGAACCAGAGAGGATGAAAGGCAGGAAGGTCAGCGTCGCGACCATCGCGTTCGGCAGCAGGTGGCGCCACATGATGGTGCGATTGTTGACGCCGAGCGCGCGCGCGGCGCGGACATATTCGAAATTGCGGGCGCGCAGGAATTCGGCGCGCACGATGCCGACGAAGCCGACCCAGGAAAAGAGCAGCATGATGCCGAGCAGCACGAAGAAGCCGGGCGGCAGGAGTGCGGCGATGATCAGCAGGATGTAGAGTACCGGCATCGACGACCAGATCTCGATGAAGCGCTGCAGCAGCAGGTCGGTCCAGCCGCCGAAATAACCCTGCACCGCACCCGCCGTCACGCCGATAACAGCCGAGCAGATGGTTAGCACCAGGCCGAAGAGCACCGATATGCGGAAACCGTAGATGACCCGCGCCAGCACGTCGCGCGCCTGGTCGTCGGTGCCGAGCCAGTTGAGATTGCCGGGGGTGCAATCCGGATCGTTCAGCCCTTGCGGATAACCGGCGCAACGCTCCTCCTTCGTCATCAGCCAGAAGGGAGCAGTCGGCGCCGAATGCGGAATGTTGGAATTGACCGAGCGATAGGAATAGCGGATCGGCGGCCAGATCATCCAGCCATTGGCATTGATCTCGTCCGTTATCACCGAGGAACGATAGTCGGTTTCGGCCAGGAAGCCGCCGAACTTCTCCTCGGGATAATCGATGAGAACAGGAAAGAGGATCTCGCCCTTGTAGGAGGCGATGATCGGCCGGTCGTTGGCGATGAACTCGGCAAACAGGCTGAGGATAAACAGCAGCATGAACAGCCACAGCGACCAGTAACCGCGGCCGTTCGCCCGGAAATTCTGCCAGCGGCGAATGTTGGTCGGCGAGAGCAGGCCCTTGCGCGGCGGTTTGACGGGTGTTGCGATGGCAGGATTTGCGGCGGCGTCCATCAGACATCCCTCCGCTCGAAATCGATGCGCGGATCGATCCAGGTGTAGATCAGGTCGGAAACCAGGCTGACGACGAGGCCCAGCAGCGAGAAGATGTAGAGCGTGGCGAAGACGATCGGGTAATCCCGGTTAATGACCGAGAGATAGCCGAGACGACCGAGGCCATCGAGCGAGAAGATGTTTTCGATCAGCAGCGAGCCGGTGAAGAAGGCGGAAATGAAGGCGCCGGGAAAACCGGCAATGATGATCAGCATGGCGTTGCGGAAGACATGGCCGTAGAGCACCTGCCGCTGGTTCAGACCCTTGGCGCGGGCGGTGACGACATATTGCTTCTTGATCTCCTCGATGAAGGAATTCTTGGTCAAAAGCGTCGTCGTCGCGAAGGCGGACAGGGAAAGCGAGATCAGCGGCAAGGTGAGGTGCCAGAAATAGTCGAGCGGCTTCTGCCACCAGGTAAGCTGGTCGAAATTGTCGGAGACCAGGCCGCGCAGCGGAAACCAGTCGTAAAAGGAGCCACCGGCGAAAAGCACGATCAGGAGAATGCCGAAGAGGAAGCTCGGTACGGCATAGCCGACGACGATGACGCCCGACGTCCAGACGTCGAAGGTCGATCCGTCCTTGACCGCCTTGCGGATGCCGAGCGGGATGGAGATGGCATAGGAGAAGATCAAGATCCAGATGCCGAGCGAGATCGACACCGGCAGCTTCTCCTTGATGAGTTCGAGCACGGAGGTGTTGCGGAAGAAGCTCTCGCCGAAATCGAAGCGGCTGTAATTCCACATCATCTCGCCAAAACGGGTCAGCGGCGGCTTGTCGAAGCCGAACTGTTTTTCGAGCTTGGCAATCAGTTCCGGGTCAAGCCCCTGGGCACCGCGATATTTCGAGCCTTCATCGCTGCCGGTGCCGCCGAGAAGATCGCCGCCGCCGGACAGGCGCTGGTCGGCGCTATCGGCCTGACCGGTCAATTGGGCGATCACCTGCTCGACGGGACCGCCGGGCGCGAACTGGATGACGATGAAGGAAATCGCCATGATGCCGACAATGGTCGGGATCATTAGAAGCAGGCGGCGAAGAATATAGGCGCCCATCAGCCTTCAGCCTCCGGGAATGTTTTTCCTGTCTGCCTGCCGTCCAGTCTCATGCCGCTCAATCCGCCAGCCTTCCCTTGCCGGCCCTGCCGGCTTGTCGTGATTCGCTCGTGCCATTTGGAGCCGAGGCCCCCTGCAATGCAAGCCCGCTCATTTTGCCGAGGTCGACCACCAAGCATCGGGGAAGCCAAGGCTGTAGGCCGGAAACTCGGCCGGATGCGTGACCGTGTTCCAATAGGTGATGTTATAAGTATCGCGGTAGAACAGCGGGATGACGTAGTGATTTGCAAGCAAGACCCGATCCATGGCCTTTATTGCTGCGATCTGCTCGTCGCGGTTCGGCGCGAAGATAATCATGCGAATGAGTTCATCAACGGCTTGGTTGGCTATGCCGGCATAATTGCGGGAACCCTGTTGGTTGACCGAACCGGATCCCCAATAGTCGGCTTGTTCGTTGCCCGGATTCATGGTCTCCGCCCAGACATTCCAGATCATATCGTAGTCGAAGCTGCGTTCACGATTGACAGATTGCGACGCATCGACTGTCCGGATCCGCGCATCGATGCCGATTTTCCTGAGATTGTTGGCATAGGGCACCGCCCAGCGCTCCAGCATGGGGCTCGACAACAGGATCTCGAAACTCATCGGCTGGCCGGTCTTGGTATTGACCATGCGATTGCCCTTCAACTCCCAGCCGGCTTCTTTGAAAAGCGCGATCGCCTTGCGGAGGTTATCGCGGCTCTTCTGCGGATCGCCGCCGACGGGATTGGTATAGGGCGTGGTGAAGACTTCGGGCGGAACCTTATCCTTCATGCCCTGCAGAATTTCCAGCTCTCTGCCCTGCGGAAGGCCGGAGGAGGCGAGTTCGGTGTTCCAGAAATAGCTGTCGATGCGTTTGTAACTATTAAAGGCCACAGTGCGGTTCAGCTCCTCAAAATCCAGACCATAGTTCAGCGCCTCGCGGACCCTGATGTCCTTGAAGAGGTCACGTCGCATGTTGGGCACGAGAGCCTGCATGATGCCGGTGGCGCGCAGCGGGTTTGCAACCTCCTCTTTTTTGACACGTCCTTCCTTCACCGCGGGAAAATCATATCCCGTCGCCCAACGGGCAGCCGTGGTTTCCTGCCAGTAGTCGCTGTTGCCGGCGCGAAAGGCCTCGAACTCGACATCCCGATCACCGAAATAGGTGTAGTTGACGTTGCGGAAATTGTTCTGGCCGACATTCACATTGAGGTCCTTGCCCCAATAGTCGTCACGCAATTCATAGCGGATTGTCGCGCCGGGCGAGAAGGAAGCAATCTTGTAAGGTCCCGAACCCATCACGGGCTCGAGGGTCGTCTTTGAGATATCGCGTGGCTTGCCGTCCGGTCCCTGCCCCTCCCACCAATGCTTCGGCACGACCACCAACTGGCCAAGAATATTCGGGAGCTCCCGGTTGTTCTTTTCATCGAAGGTGAAGGTGACGTCGCGATCGCCGGTCTTTTCGGCTTTCACCACGTGGCGGTAATAGTTACCCGTGAGGGGGTTTAATTCCTTCGTCTTATTCAGACTGAAGATGACGTCCTCGGGCGTTACCGGCTGACCATCCGCCCATTTCGCTTCCTTGCGCAGGCGGAAGGTCGCGCTCGAGACGTCGGCGGGAAAAGCCAGTCCCTCGGCAAGCAGACCGTAGGAGACGAGGAGCTCGTCGTCGGCGGGCTTCATCAGCGTGTCGTAAACGAGCGTCAAGCCCACTGCCGTCTGACCTTTGGCAAGCAGCGGGTTGAAGCTGTCGAAGGCGCCGCTTGCGGAGAGGCGCAGGTCTCCGCCTTTCGGTGCATCGGGATTGACGTAGTCGAAATGCGCAAAGCCCGGCTTGTACTTCATCTCGCTGATGACCGAGCTCCCGATCTGAAAGGGCTGGTCCTGACCCGTTGCCGGTATTGGCGCCAGAGCGCCCGCAAGCGATAGAAACAAACCGATCTTCGACCACAGAGCCGCCATTCACGCTTTCCCCTGATTATTGATGGGTTCGACAATACGAAAAATACAGGCGAAAAACAGGAGAGAGTTTGGTTTTTGCCGGGCGCGCCAAATTTTGACCCTCAGGTCCGTGTCAAGGCGTCGCCTCTTCGAGCCGCCTTCGCAACATGCGGCGCAACTCCGTTACAAGGCGCGGGTCGCCGGCGCTGTCGGGATCATAGGCGGCGGCAACGACGATGCGCAGAAGCTCCAATATGAGGGCCGCAAGCAGATCGACATCGGGCTCCACCGAAGGGTTGGCCTTCCTCAGCAAGGCGACGATGCTTGCCCGCATTTCGGCGCGGGAGCGTGCCTTGCGCTCCTTGGGAATGTCGCGCCTGGCCGCCAGAACAGGAAATTCCGGAAACTCCTCGATGAAGCGTCCGAGCCTCGTGAAGACCGCATCGCCGATCTCGGCGGCAGTTTTTCCCGCAGATTCGTCTTCGAGCGCGGCCAGTGCCGCATTGAAATGCTGCAGCCGATCGATATGCAGCGCCTCGGCGAGAAGCAGCTTCGTTGGAAAGAACTGATAGAGCGAGCCGATCGAAGAGTTGGCGGCGGCGGCGATCTCGGTCATCGTTGCGGCATCGTAGCCCTTTTCGAGGAAGACCTTTGCCGCGGCTTCGAGCAGGACGGCAACGCGCTCATGGCCGCGCTGGCGTTTCGGGAGACGGGTCTGCGGCTCGGGGCTTGATTTTTGTGAGGCATCCCTCATATTTTTCATTGTGAGGATACCCTCATATTTTATGGAGCCCTTTCATGCCGCTTTACGATCCCAAAACCACCGCACTCATTTCCATCGATCTGCAAGGCCTCGTCCTTGGCCGGGCGCTGGCGCCCCATTCCGGCCAGCAGGTGGTCGAAAACACAGCCGCAATCGCCACCAGCCTGAAGGCGGCCGGCGGAACGATCATCCTCGTCACCGTCGGATTCTCCCCGGACTATGCCGATGCTGTCAACCAGCCGGCCGATGAGGCGCTGCACTTTCCGGAAGGCGGCCTGCCGGCCGCAGCTCTTGCCGTGCCGCCGGAGATTGCGGCCCTTGCCGCCGATGTCCATATCGTCAAGCATCACTGGAGCGCCTTTTACGGCACCGAGATGGATCTGCAGCTGCGCCGCCGCGGTATCAGGACGGTGATCCTTGCCGGCGTCGCCACCAATTTCGGCGTCGAATCGACCATACGCGATGCCTTCGCGCATAACTATGCCGTCATCGCCGCCGAGGATGCGATGACCAGCTTTTCGCCTGAGATGCATGATTTTTCCTGCCGGTACATCCTGCCGCGGCTGGCGCGCATCCGGAAAACCGCGGAGATCGTCGCCAATATCTGAGCCGCTGCGGCGATCCGTCACCGCCTTCTTCTCCCACCGCCAGCCAAAACATCGATTCACCAAAATCGCTTTTCACGATAGGTTCGATCGCAAATCACTTCGGCAGCGGTTCAAGGGAACAGTATGGCTTTCGGCTTCGCTCAGGCTTTCAGGACATTCGGCAAACTGACGCTTGCCGGCGCAATCGGCGCAAGCCTTGCCGCCGGTGACGTCGGCGCGGAGCAGAAGACGCCGAGCCCGGGCAGTGCCAAGGGGCAGTTCGGCGCCGTCAGCCTGCCGACGCAGGGACCGGCGCAACCGATCGGCTTTTACGCGAAGGGCTGCATGACGGGTGCGGTGGCGCTGCCGACCGACGGGCCGACCTGGGAGGCGATGCGGCTTTCGCGTAATCGCCGCTGGGGCAATCCGGCGATGATCTCGCTGCTCGAGCGTCTTTCTGAGGACGGGGTCAAATATGCCGGCTGGCCGGGCATTCTCGTCGGCGACATTGCGCAGCCGCGCGGCGGGCCGATGTTCAATGGCCATGCCTCGCACCAGATCGGCCTCGATGCCGACGTCTGGTTTACGCCGATGCCCGCGCGCCGCATGACCGCCGAGGAGCGCGAGGATCTGCCCTTCACCACCATGCTGCAAAAGGACAAGTTCCTGACCGTCGACCCCAAGGTCTGGACGCAATCGCGCGCGCGGCTGCTGATGCTGGCGGCAAGCTATCCCGAGGTGGAGCGCATCTTCGTCAATCCGGCGATCAAGAAGAAGATGTGCGACACCTGGACCGGCGACCGCACCAATCTCGGCAAGCTCCGGCCGGAATACGGCCACGACTCGCATTTCCACATCCGCATCAAGTGCCCGCCCGGTGCTGCGGGATGCACGCCGCAGGCCCCCGTCGCTGCCGGCGACGGCTGTGACAAGTCGCTCGCCTGGTGGTTCACGCCGGCGCCCTGGGCACCGCCGAAACCGCCGAAGCCCGGCGCCAAGCCGCCGAAGCCGCCGCGCGAGATGATGGTCTCCGACCTGCCGAAGGCCTGCGGCGCCGTGCTCGATGCTGCTTCCGTCGCCTCGATGCAGGCCGCCACCTATGGCGGACCTTCCGCCGCAAGCGCGCTGACCGCCGCTCCGGCCGCAGCGCCTGCCGCCGACGCCGATGGCGCTTTACCCGATGTCGGCCCGGTTCCGAACGACAAACCGGCGATACAATGAGCAAGGCCCGGGGTGCGTTGTCTTTCAAATCGCAAACTCTTGGTATAGAAGCCATCAAATCGATTGAATTGCTCGGGCGGAGGGGTTGATGGCCGGCGGCAGATGCCTTGCATTGATTGCGCATGACCAGAAGAAGGACGACATGGCGGATTTTGCCCGCGCCAACCGGGATTTTCTCTCCCGATGGAAGATCGTCGCCACCGGCACCACTGGCGGGCGCGTGCTCGACGCCGCCCCCGATCTCCACGTCACGAGGTTAAAAAGCGGGCCGCTCGGCGGCGACCAGCAGATCGGCGCGCTGATTTCGACCGGCGAGGTCGACGCCCTGATCTTCTTCGTCGACCCCTTGACGCCGATGCCGCACGATGTCGACGTGAAGGCATTGATGCGGCTGGCGATCGTCTATGATATTCCGATGGCGCTCAACCACGCGACCGCTATAAAACTTCTTCCCACACTCGAAGCCTGATCAGCACGGAACCGGCCATGCCAAAACTGAACAACAGCACCGCTCCGCTGCCTTTCCCGATCCTGATCGGCGATATCGGCGGCACGAATGCCCGTTTCTCCATCCTCACCGATGCCTATGCCGAGCCGAAACAGTTCCCGAACGTGCGCACGGCGGATTTCGCCACGATCGACGAAGCGATCCAGCATGGCGTGCTCGACAAGACCGCCGTGCATCCGCGCTCGGCGATCCTCGCCGTCGCCGGCCCGATCAATGACGACGAGATCCCGCTGACCAATTGCGACTGGGTGGTGCGGCCAAAGACGATGATCGAGGGCCTCGGCATGGAGGATGTGCTCGTCGTCAACGATTTCGAGGCGCAGGCGCTGGCAATCGCCGCCCTTTCGGATGAAAACCGCGAACGCATCGGCGACGCCACCGGCGACATGATTGCCTCCCGCGTCGTGCTCGGACCGGGCACCGGCCTCGGCGTCGGCGGGCTCGTGCATGCCCAGCACAGCTGGATCCCGGTTCCCGGCGAAGGCGGCCATGTCGATCTCGGGCCGCGCAGCAAGCGCGACTATGAAATCTTCCCGCATATCGAGACGATCGAAGGCCGCGTTTCGGCCGAGCAGATCCTCTGCGGGCGCGGCCTCGTCAATCTCTACCATGCCATCTGCATTGTCGACGGCATCCAGCCGACGATGAAGGATCCCGCCGACATCACTTCGCACGCGCTTGCCGGCAGCGACAAGGCAGCCATAGAGACCGTCTCGCTGTTTGCCACCTATCTCGGCCGCGTGGCGGGCGACATGGCGATGGTGTTCATGGCGCGCGGCGGCGTCTATCTCTCAGGCGGCATCTCGCAGAAGATCATCCCGGCGCTGAAGAAGCCGGAATTCCGCATCGCCTTCGAGGACAAGGCGCCGCATACGGCGCTGCTTCGGACCATCCCGACCTATGTGGTGACACATCCGTTGGCAGCGCTTGCCGGGCTTTCCTCCTATGCGCGCATGCCGGCGAATTTCGGCGTCTCGACGGAAGGCCGCCGCTGGCGGCGTTAAGCCTGGCGCGCAAAGAAATACAGCGTTCTTGGCGCGTCCTGGCGGACGCGCGGCGCTCTAGCCAAACCAGTCCCAACTCTTTATAGACCCCGGCAAAAGTGCGCGTCGTCATCGCGGGGCGCTTGGTCCGAGACAGGAAATCCTATTTGGAAGCGGCGGAAAGCAGAACGCAGGGCGTCAGCAGCGATACCGTAACCGGCATCCTGAAGCGAATCATCGCTGAAAACGGCCGCGATCATCTGTGGGGCTATGTCTTTGCGATCGCCTGCCTCATCGTGGTGGCGCTTTCGACGGCGTTCACCGCCTGGATCATGCGGGCGATCATCGACGAGGCCTTCGCCAATCGGCGCGCCGACGTCGTCTGGATCATCTGTCTTTCGATCTTTATCGCCTTCGTGCTGCGCGGTTTTGCGAGCTATGGCCAGGCGGTGGCGCTTTCCAAGGTCGGCAACGATATCGTCGCCCGCTACCAGCGCCGGCTCTATGCGCATCTGATGACGCTTTCGGTCGGCTTCTTCAGCGAGGCGCGCTCTGCCCATATCGCCGCGCAGGTGAGCCAGAATGTCAGCGGCATTCGCGACGTGCTCAACCTGACGATCACCTCGACAGTGCGCGACCTGCTGACTTTCGTTTCGCTGCTCGCCGTGATGATCCTTCAGGATCCGTTGCTCAGCCTTGCCGTGTTCATCATGGCCCCGCCGCTGCTTTATGCGCTGCGCTATGTTTCGAAGCGGCTGCGCTCGGCGACTCGCGAGGCCGTGCATCTGAACAGCCACGTTCTCGGCGCCATGCAGGAGACGATCCAGGGCATCGCCATCGTGAAAGCCTTCACGATGGAAGAAGAGCTGGAGCGCAAGGTCAACAAGCTCATCAAAGGCGCCGAAAGCCGGGCCAACCGGATTGCCCGACTTTCCGAGCGCACCTCTCCTCTGACGGAAAGTTTCGCGGGTTTTGCCGTCGCCAGCGTGCTTGCCTATGCCGCCTACCGCTCGATCTATTTCAATGTGCCACCCGGCGCCTTCTTCTCCTTCGTCACGGCGCTGCTGCTTGCCTATGACCCGGCCCGCCGGCTTGCCCGCCTGCAGGTGCAGATGGAGCGCGCCGTCGTCAATGCGCGGATGATCTATGAACTGCTCGACATGGAACCGCGCCAGCGCGACCTGCCGGATGCCCGGCCGCTGACGGTGACGCAGGCAAGGATCGAATTCCGCAATGTTTCCTTCGCCTACGGCAATGAGAGCGTACTCAGCGGCGTCAGTTTCATCGCCGAGGGCGGCGCGACCACAGCACTGGTCGGCCCTTCCGGCGCCGGTAAATCCACCGTCATCAGCCTCATTCCGCGTTTTTACGATCCGCGCGAGGGCGAAATCCTGATCGACGGACAGGATATCGCCCACATCACCAAGAAGTCGCTGCGCCAGCAGCTCGCCTATGTCTCGCAGCAGCCCTATCTGTTCGAGGGTACGATCCGCGACAATATCCGCTATGGCCGGCCGGAAGCGACCGATGCCGAGGTGGAAGAGGCGGCGCGGCTTGCCTATGCGCATGATTTCATTTCAGCCCAGCCGCAAGGTTACGAGACGCCGGTCGGCGAAAACGGCGTGACGCTTTCGGGCGGCCAGCGCCAGCGGCTATCGATCGCGCGCGCCCTGGTGCGCAATGCGCCGATCCTGCTTCTCGACGAGGCGACCTCGGCCCTCGACACCGAATCCGAGGCCGCCGTGCAGAAGGCGCTCGACGAAGCGATGAGCGGACGCACCGTCGTCGTCATCGCCCACCGGCTCTCGACCGTGGTGCGCGCCGACAAGATCGTCGTCATGCAGCAGGGCCGTGTCGTCGAGGAAGGCAATCACGAGACGCTTGCGAAGGTCAGCGACGGTCTTTACGCTCGCCTCAACAACCTGCAGAGGCCTTCGGCCTCCGATTCAAACTGACCTGGCGAGACTGACATGAGCGATGCTGCGATGAAACTGGTGGTAGTTGGCGCAGCCGGACGCATGGGGCAGACGCTGATCCGGCTCATCCATTCCATCGAAGGTGTCACGCTGCATGCCGCGGTCGAGCGCGCCGGCTCGCCCTTCGTCGGCAAGGATGCCGGCGAGATCGCCGGTCTCGGTCCGACCGGTGTCACTATCGGCGACGATCCGCTCAACGCCTTTCTCGATGCCGAAGGCGTGCTCGACTTCACCTCGCCTGCTGCAACAGTGGAATTCTCAGGTCTCGCCGCGCAGGCCCGCATCGTCCATATCGTCGGTACGACCGGCTGTTCGGACGACGACAATGCCAGGATCGCCGCGGCGGCCCGCCATGCCCGCATCGTCAAGTCAGGCAATATGAGCCTCGGGGTCAATCTGCTCAGTGTGCTCGCCGAGCAAGCAGCGCGTGCGCTTGATCCTGATGACTGGGATATCGAGATCCTGGAAATGCACCACAAGCACAAGGTGGATGCGCCTTCCGGCACCGCCCTTCTTTTCGGCGAGGCCGCGGCAAAGGGGCGCGGCATCGATCTTGCCACGAAATCCGTCCGGGTGCGCGACGGCCATACCGGCGCCCGCGAAGCGGGCACTATCGGCTTTGCGACGCTGCGCGGCGGCTCCGTCATCGGCGAACATTCCGTGCTTTTCGCCGGAGAAGGTGAAATCGTCACCTTGTCGCACAGTGCGGCCGACCGCTCGATCTTTGCGCGTGGCGCCATCAAGGCGGCCCTTTGGGCGCGCGACAAGAAGCCGGGTCTCTATTCCATGCTCGACGTGCTCGGGCTTTCTTCCTCATAACGATACTACGGAGGCATATTCATGAGCGGTACCCTCGTCCTCGTTCGCCACGGCCAGAGCGACTGGAACCTGAAGAATCTCTTCACCGGCTGGAAGGATCCCGATCTGACCGAGCTCGGCGTCCAGGAAGCCAACGCAGGCGGGGCGGCGCTCGCCGAATACGGAATCAAATTCGACGTCGCCTACACCTCCGTGCTGGTTCGTGCGCAGCACACGCTGAAGCTCATCCTCGACAAGGTCGGCCAGCCCGATCTCCAGACGATCCGCGACCAGGCGCTGAACGAGCGCGACTACGGCGACCTCTCCGGCCTCAACAAGGACGATGCGCGCGCCAAATGGGGCGAGGAACAGGTCCATATCTGGCGCCGCTCCTATGATGTGCCGCCTCCCGGCGGTGAAAGCCTGCGCGACACCGGCGCCCGCGTCTGGCCCTACTACCTCACCGAAATCCTGCCGCGTGTGCTCAGAGGCGAGAAGGTGCTGGTTGCCGCGCACGGCAATTCGCTGCGCTCGCTGGTGATGGTGCTCGACAAGCTCACCCGCGAAGGCGTGCTCGCCCTCAATCTCGCGACCGGCGTGCCGATGGTCTACACGCTGAAGGCGGATTCCACCGTCGCTTCCAAGGAAGTGCTCGGCGATATGTCGGGCGCACATTGATCTCAGCTGCTCTTTCCCCGCTACGGCGGGGAAAGACACTCAGTTCTCGATGGTGAACTGCACCCGGTCGGCCGCGAAGCGGCTGATCGAATATTGCACCGGCACACCCTCAAGATCGGTATTCATCGCCTTGGCGATCAGCAGGATGGCACCGGGAGTGAGTTCGAGGTCGGCCATATCGGCTGCACTCGCATGGGCGGCCGTTACCTCGGTCGTCGCCCGGACATAATCCGGCAGGCCGAGTTCGGCGAAAGCCTTGGTGATCGATTCTTCCGTCCGGTAAGCCGCACCGATACCGGCAAAGCGCTTGGCGGGAAACCAGCTCGTCGCCCTTGAAACCGGCCGCTTGTCTGCCTGGCGCAATGTTTCCAGGCGGATCACCTGATCTCCCTGCTTCAGGCCCAGCCAGCGGGCGATCTCGGCACTCGCCTCCTCCTTCGCCTCATCGAGCAGAAGGCCGCGCATCTCACGCGCCTGATCGCCAATGCCGGCGGTGAAACGCGTGCGCCTGGTGATCGGGAAATTCAGCCGCTCCTTGCGCTCGATCAGCGTGCCGCGACCTTGTACCGCACGGACGATCCCCTCCTGCGCCAGCGCCGCCAGCGCGCTGCGCACCGTATGCCGGTTGACGCCGAATTGCACCGCCAGCATGGTTTCCGGCGGCACCATTCCCGTTTCGTCATAGGCTCCGTTGCTGATCGCCTCGCGAATCCGATCGGCGATCTGGCGCCAGAGCGCCACGCCGGTTTGCCTTTGCACCTGCTTCAATCCCGACATTCCGCCCCTGCCCGCCCATTTAACTCACGATGTCACACGCTTGTCACGACATCGATTTAGAGCTAAATATATCTTGTATGGTTGTCTATATCAATAGACATTTTAAGGGAAGCGGCGATGATATCAGCGGACAGGACAGACGCTGCGTCACAGACGGCATCCGGGCGCAAACGCGCCGCCGATCTGCTGGCGCGCGCGGAGCGCAGCGAACTCTTGGCGGTCTTCGATGCGCTGCCGCAAAAGCCTGTGGCCCATCAGGTGCGCGGACCGGAGACCGGGCTGGTAATGGTACGCGGACGCATCGGCGGCGGCGGCGCTCCCTTCAATCTTGGCGAAGTGACCGTGACGCGGGCGACGGTCCGGCTCGACACCGGCTCGGTCGGCCATGCACAGGCGCTCGGCACCGACCGCGAGAAGGCCAGGCTTGCGGCGATCTTCGACGCGCTTTGGCAGGAGGATGCGACGAAGGATTTCGTCGAACAAGCACTGCTTTTACCGATTGCCGAACGGATCGCCGATGCCGAACGCCGCAAGGCGGACGAGACGGCGGCAACCCGCGTCGATTTCTTCACCATGGTGCGGGGAGACAACTGATGGGCCTGAAGACAGAAGCTTTGACCGGCGGCTTTGCCGTCCCGGTCTTCCATGCCCAAAGCGTCTTCAAGATGCTGATGGACGGCATGGCCCGCCCCGGCACGATCCAGACCGTTCAGCCCGACGTCGCTCCGCCGGCACCGCTCGGCATCGCCGCCGGCACGATCGCGCTGACGCTTTGCGACCACGACACGCCCGTCTGGCTTTCCCAGGGACTGGCGAGATCCGCCGTGCCGGAGTGGCTCGGCTTCCATACCGGCGCGCCGCTGACGACCGAAAAGGCCGAGGCGCGCTTTGCCTTCACCGAGGCCGGCACCGCGCTTTCCTCCTTCGGCCTCTTTGCATCAGGCACGCAGGAATATCCCGATCGCTCGACGACCCTCATCATTGAGCTCGCCGAACTCGAGGGTGGCCGCAGGCTGGCGCTGATGGGTCCCGGCATCCAGAGCGTGACGGAGATCGCGCCTATCGGCCTGCCGGAGACCTTCCTGCGGCTCTGGACCGAGAACCGTGCGCTCTTTCCGCGCGGCGTCGACATCGTGCTGACATCGGGCAGGCGTTTCCTCTGCCTGCCGCGCACCACCAAGATCACAGCAACGGAGATCTGAGCTCATGTATGTTGCCGTCAAGGGTGGCGAGGCTGCCATCGCCAATGCCCACCGCCTGCTCGCCGACCGCCGCCGCGGCGACCGTTCGCTACCGGCGATCGGCATCGAACAGATCGTGGCGCAGCTGGCGCTCGCCGTCGACCGCGTCATGGCCGAGGCTTCGCTTTTCGACCGCACGCTCGCAGCACTCGCCATCCGCCAATCGCGCGGTGACATGATCGAGGCGATCTTCCTGCTGCGTGCCTACCGCACAACGCTGCCGCGTTTCGGCTATTCGAAGCCGCTCGACACAGCTGATATGACGATCGAACGCCGCATCTCGGCGACCTACAAGGATCTGCCGGGCGGCCAGCTTCTTGGGCCTACCTTCGACTATACCCACCGCCTGCTCGATCCCTCGCTGCTTTCGGACGAAGCGGTGGAGACGCCCGCTCAGCGCGCCGCCGAGACCAGCCGCGTCATGCGCGTCTCGGAGATCCTCGGCGAGGAAGGTCTGATCGAGGCCGACGGCGACATGCCGGAAGATCACGAGATCGGCGACCTGACCCGCGAGCCGATGGAATTTCCGATGACCCGGGATCTGCGCCTGCAGGCGCTTGCCCGCGGCGACGAGGGCTTCCTGCTGGCGCTGGGTTATTCCACCCAGCGCGGCTACGGCCGCAACCACCCCTTCACTGGTGAAATCCGCATCGGCGACGTCGAGGTGGAATTCGACGTGCCGGAACTCGGTTTCGCCGTCTCGCTCGGCACGATCCAGATCACCGAATGCCAGATGGTCAACCAGTTCAAGGGTTCGGCCAAGGCGCCGCCGCAATTCACCCGCGGCTACGGCCTGGTCTTCGGCCAGAGCGAGCGCAAGGCGATGGCGATGTCGCTGGTCGACCGGGCGCTTCGCGCCGAAGAGCTCGGCGAGGATATCACCGCGCCGGCACAGGATGAGGAATTCGTCATCTCGCACTCCGACAATGTCCAAGCGACGGGCTTCGTCGAGCACCTGAAGCTTCCGCATTATGTGGACTTCCAGGCCGAACTCGATCTCGTCCGCCGCATGCGCCGCGAATTCGAAGCCGCCCGCAACGGTGGCGAAGACATGAAGGAAGCCGCCGAATGACCGATCTGGCCAGCTACAACTTCGCCTATCTCGACGAACAGACCAAGCGGATGATCCGCCGCGCCATCCTGAAGGCGATCGCCATCCCCGGTTACCAGGTGCCCTTCGCCTCGCGCGAAATGCCGATGCCCTATGGCTGGGGCACCGGCGGCGTGCAGGTGACGGCCTCGATCATCGGACCGGACGACGTGCTGAAGGTCATCGACCAGGGCGCCGACGACACGACCAACGCCGTTTCCATCCGCGCCTTCTTCCAGAAGGTCGCCAATGTCGCGGTGACGACGCATACCAAGGATGCGACCATCATCCAGACGCGCCACCGCATTCCCGAAGAAAAGCTTGGGGTCGGGCAGGTGCTCGTCTACCAGGTGCCGATCCCCGAGCCGCTGCGCTTCCTCGAGCCGCGCGAGACCGAGACCCGCAAGATGCACGCGCTCGAAGAATACGGCCTCATGCACGTGAAGCTCTATGAGGATATCGCCCATAACGGCCGCATTTCGCGGACATACGCCTATCCGGTGAAGGTCCACGGCCGCTATGTCATGGACCCGTCGCCGACGCCGAAATTCGACAATCCGAAGATGCATATGTCGGACGCGCTGCAGCTCTTCGGCGCCGGACGCGAGAAGCGCATCTATGCGGTTCCGCCCTATACCGACGTCGTCAGCCTGGATTTCGAAGATTATCCCTTCGATATCCAGCGCTTCGACAAGCCCTGCGCCCTTTGCGGTGCGGAGGATGTCTACCTCGACGAGGTGGTTCTCGACGACAAGGGCGGGCGGATGTTCGTCTGCTCCGATACCGATCATTGCGAAGACCGCCGCGCGCACGGACATGCCGGCGAGATGCTGGCCCGGGAGGCTGCAGAATGAGCGATACTCCGCTTCTCAAAGTCCATGACGTTTCGAAATTCTACGGCAACCGCATCGGCTGCCGCGACGTCTCCTTCGAGCTCTGGCCCGGCGAAGTGCTCGCCATCGTCGGTGAATCCGGCTCCGGCAAGACGACGTTGCTCAACTGCCTTTCCACCCGGCTGCTGCCGAGCACGGGCAGCGTCGAATATCACATGCGCGACGGCAGCTACCGCGACCTCTATCGTATGAACGAGGCCGAGCGGCGCTTCCTGATGCGCACCGATTGGGGCTTCGTGCACCAGAACCCGGCCGATGGCCTGCGCATGACGGTCTCAGCCGGCGCCAATGTCGGCGAACGGCTGATGGCGATCGGCGACCGGCACTACGGCAAGATCCGCGCGTCGGCGATCGACTGGCTCGAACGCGTCGAGATCGACGCCGACCGCATCGACGACCAGCCGCGCGCCTTTTCCGGCGGCATGCGCCAGCGCCTGCAGATCGCCCGCAACCTCGTCACCGGCCCGCGGCTCGTCTTCATGGACGAGCCGACCGGCGGCCTCGACGTCTCGGTGCAGGCGCGCCTGCTCGACCTCGTGCGCGGCCTCGTCAACGATCTCGGCCTCTCGGCCATCATCGTCACCCACGATCTCGCCGTCGCCCGCCTGCTCTCGCACCGGATGATGGTGATGAAGGACGGTTACGTCATCGAACACGGGCTCACCGACCGCGTGCTCGACGACCCGCGCGAACCCTATACGCAGCTGCTCGTCTCCTCGATCCTGCAAGTCTGAGGCCCAAAACCAAGGAAGAAGAAATCATGGCAACGCCTCTCGTCGTTTCCGAAGTCTCGAAGAGCTTCACCATGCATCTGCGCGACGGCCTCAAGTTGCCCGTCGTCTCCGATGTCGCCTTCTCGGTCGCATCGGGCGAATGCGTCGTGCTCGGTGGCCCGTCGGGCATCGGAAAGAGCTCGCTGCTCAAGATGATCTACGGCAATTATGCCGTCGACACCGGCCAGATCCTCATCCGCCACGACGGACGCATCGTCGATCTCGCCTCCACCGATCCGCGCACCGTGCTCAACGTCCGCCGCAATACGCTTGGCTATGTCAGCCAGTTCCTGCGCACCGTGCCGCGCGTCGCGGCGATCGATGTGGTTGCCGAACCACTGGTGGCACGCGGCGAGGACGCCGCCACGGCACGGGAAAAGGCGGGCGCCTTGCTTGCCAGGCTCAATCTGCCGGAAACGCTCTGGCAGCTGCCGCCCGCCACCTTCTCCGGCGGCGAGCAGCAACGCGTCAACATCGCGCGCGGCTTCATCACCGAGCATACGATCCTGCTTCTCGACGAACCCACAGCCTCGCTCGATGCCAGGAACCGTGCGGTCGTCGTCGGCATGATCGCGGAAAAGAAGAAGGCGGGTGTGGCCCTTCTCGGCATCTTCCACGACGAGGAAGTGCGCGAAGCCGTCGCCGACCGCATCCTCGACGTCCAGCAGTTCTCACCCAGAAAGATCGCTGCATGAGCCGCAAGCTGGGTATCGAGCCCTATTTTCATGAGACGGCATCCGTCAGCGATTCCACCTTCGGGCGCTATACGGAGGTCTCGGAACGCTGCCGCATCAGCGAGGCCGCGTTCGGCGACTATTCCTACATCATGCAGGATGGCTCCGTCTGGTGTGCGACGATCGGCAAGTTCGTCAATATCGCCGCCGCCGTGCGCATCAACGCCACCAACCATCCGACCTGGCGCGCGACACTGCATCATTTCACCTATCGCGCCGCCGACTACTGGCCGGACGGCGACATGGAGACGGACTTCTTCGCCTGGCGGCGCGCAAACCGGGTGACGATCGGCAACGATGTCTGGATCGGCCACGGAGCGACCATCCTGCCGGGCGTTAGCGTCGGCAACGGCGCGGTGATCGGAGCCGGCGCCGTCGTATCGAAAGACGTCGCGCCCTATGCGATCGTCGGCGGCGTGCCGGCCAAACTCATCCGCGAGCGCTTTCCAAGAGAGGTCGGCGAACGGATGGACAGGCTTTCCTGGTGGGACTGGGAACACGACCGGCTGCGCCAGGCGCTCCAGGATTTCCGCAACCTTGACGCGGAAGATTTCCTGTCCCGCTACGGCGGTTAAACTCCCGATATGGGGGCGGAGAATTGTGACAGGACTTACACAAATATGACATGCGAGGTTCATCAAGCGGGACTAATGCGATGCTGATCAAGGCCTGGATCGCAAGGGAAGAGCATGATGTTCGAGCTGAAGAATGTCACACGTCGTTTCGGAAAAAAGCTCGCTGTCGATTCCGTCACGCTCGCCATTCCGCAGGGCCAGATGGTCGGCATCATCGGCCGCTCCGGCGCCGGCAAGTCGACGCTGCTGCGCATGATCAACCGCCTTCAGGAGCCGAGCTCCGGCTCCGTTCATTTCGCCGGCGTCGAGGTCTCCGGGCTTCGCGGCCAGGCGTTGCGCAACTGGCAGCGCGACTGCGCGATGATCTTCCAGCAGTTCAACCTGGTGCCGCGCCTCGACGTTCTCACCAATGTCATGCTTGGCCGCCTCAATCATCGCTCGACGCTTATGAGCCTCCTCAACATCTTCACCCGCGAGGAACGCGTGCATGCCATCGCGGCACTCGAACGCCTCGGCATCGAGCAGACGGCGCTGCAGGCGGCCGGCACGCTTTCCGGCGGCCAGCAGCAGCGCGTGGCGATCGCCCGCGCGCTGATGCAGAACCCGAAGATGGTTCTTGCCGACGAGCCGATCGCCTCTCTCGATCCGCTGAACGCCAAGATCGTCATGGAAGCGCTGCGCGACATCAACGAGCGCGAGGGCATCACCGTCATCACCAACCTTCACACGCTCGACACCGCCCGCAACTATTGTGAGCGCATCGTCGGCATGGCCGGCGGCCGCGTCGTCTTCGACGGCAAGCCCTCGGAGCTGACCGCCGAAGCGGTGAAGGAAATCTACGGGACGGACAAGGACGGCGCCGGCATCGACGAAACGGTGACCTCGACATCGATCAATATCGCCCCCGAGCGGGCAGACAATCAATCCGCCGGCACCCAACCGCTGGCGCTGGCCGGCCTCTGAGAGGCAGCCGCGATCGAGCGCCCGCGTCAAGGGCACACTTCTTTGTAACGGGAAGACCGGGGACACCGGTCAATAGGAGAGAACATGTTGAAGAAAGCACTCTTTGCGGCAACGGCGCTCTTCGCGCTTGCCGGCGCTACCCATGCTGCAGACCTCAAGGAATTCCGCATCGGCATCCTCGGCGGCGAAAACGAAACCGACCGCCTGCGTAACTACGCCTGTCTCGCCGACCACCTGAAGAAGGAATTCGGCTTCGAGAAGGTTTCGCTCTTCCCGGCCGCCGACTATGACGGCGTGATCCAGGGTCTGCTCGGCGGCACGCTCGACTTCGCCGAACTCGGCGCTTCCGGCTACGCAGCCGTCTACATCAAGGATCCGAAGGCTGTGACGCCGATCCTGACGACGCAGCAGAAGGACGGCTCGACGGGTTACCACTCGATCGGCCTCGCTCTGAAATCATCGGGCATCAAGACCATCCAGGACGCCAAGGGCAAGAAGCTCGGCTACGCCGACCCGGATTCCACCTCCGGCTACCTCGTTCCGCTGACGCAGATCCCGAAGGACACGGGCATGCCGAACGACAAGTTCTTCGCTTCGACCCAGTTCAACGGCGGCCACGAGAACAACCTTCTTGCCGCCTATGACGGTAAGGTCGACGTCGCCGTCGACGATAGCTCGGGCATCGGCGATTTCAAGGACGGCTACACCTCCGGCACCTTCCGCAAGGAAGTCGACAAGGGCGCCGTCGATCCGAACAAGCTGGTCGAAGTCTGGCGTTCGCCGCTGATTCCGAACGGCCCGCTCGTCGTTCGCAACGCTCTCGGCGAAGAATGGAAGACGAAGCTTACAGCCTTCTTCACGGCTCTGCCGGAAAAGGATCACAAGTGCTTCGCGGCTATCGAAGGCGGCGATTACAAGGGCTACTCGCCCGTCAAGCACGACTTCTACAACACCGTCGTTGAAGTCCGCAAAGCTGCCATCGGCGGCTGATCGAGCCGTTTCGAATGAGGGCGGCCAGCGACGGCCGCCCTCTATCTTTTGACTACAGCGCCGCGCGTCTTAGACGCGCAAAGGATGCTGTAGCACTTTGAATTGCTGCATAATTCTATCCTCAAATCGATTCCGATTTGAGGATAGAATTATGAAGTAGGCGAGGCGTTGATGACTATTGCCGATACACAGCCGCACATGCAGAGCACGCAGGAGATCGGCACCGCCTGGGACCGGATGGTGGCCAAGCGCCGCTTCTATACCGTTCTCGGCCTGGTTATCCTGATTGCGGCTTTTGTCAGCTCCGTCCGCTTCGCCGATGAGAGCAATGCCGGCCATTTCTTCGACCGCCTGCCGCATCTCTTCGACTTCCTGAGCTGGCTCATCCCCAAGGATTGGCACGACGTCTGGCGCGCGCTGTTCGACATAGCGAGCGTCAACGACAAGGGCGGCGAGGAATTCAATTTCGACAGGGGACGCGTCTATGTCTGGGGCGCCTTCTACATTCCCGAATATTTCGAGCTGATGATCGTCACGATCAACGTGGCGCTGATCTCGACGATCATCGCCTTCGTCTTTGCCGTCCCCTTGAGCTTCTTTGCCGCGCGCAACCTGACGAATTCATGGCCGTTGCGCATCTTCACCAAGCGGCTGATGGAATTCCTGCGCGCCTTCCCGGAAATCGTCATTGCCGGGCTGTTTTCGGCGATCCTGTCGATCGGGCCGGTCGCCGCCATCATCGCCATCACCCTGCACACGATCGGCGCGCTCGGCAAACTCTTCTACGAAGTGGCCGAGAATATCGACATGAAGCCGCATGAGGGCATGAAAGCCGTCGGCGCCAACTGGTGGGAGCGCGTCCGCTTTGCCGCCCTGCCGCAAGTGCTGCCGAATTTCACCTCCTATGCGCTGCTGCGCCTTGAGATCAACGTGCGCGCCTCGACCATTATCGGCGCCGTCGGCGGCGGCGGCATCGGCGAGGAGCTGAAACTTTCGATCTCGCGCGGCTTCGGCGCCAAGACGGTGGCGCTCGTTCTTCTGCTGTTCGTGACGATCGTCGCCGTCGACCAGTTCTCCGCATGGCTGCGCCGCCGCCTGGTCGGCGAGCACGCCTTCCTTCTGCAACATTGAGGCCGCCATGACGGTGATCGACGCAAACCGTATGCACGAGATAGAAACGCGCTATCCGGAATATTTCCACCAGTCGTTCCGCCAGCGTTTCGGCGGGCTGATGATCCTCATCGCGACGCTGCTCTACAGCCTCTATGCCGCCTGGTTCTTCGATCTGCCCAAGCTCTTCGCCGAAGCCCATTGGGAGCGCGTCGGCATCTATCTCAGCCAATGGGTGAGCTACGACGTTCAGCCGGAATTCCGCATTGGGGATGACGGCTCGATCGACATCCGTTATCCGCGTTTCTCGCCGCTCGGCGACAATCCGAATCCGGACTGGCTGGTCAACAACCCCGACGGCAGCATCACCGTTTCGATCAGCGGCACCAGCCGCACCGTCACCGTCTCGAAGAGCGAGACGATCGTCACCGCGTATGGCGTCAGCGTCCCGGTGGACGTTTTCGGCGGTGCGCCGAAAGTCGTCGGACCGGTACCCGGCTGGATGACGGTCTATGATGACAACGTGCTGGCCGATCTCGGCTTTGCCGGCAATGTCAGCATATCAGTCGACCGGGTGAAGATTCGCAAACGTTTCATCGGCTGGGCGAATTTCGTCTTCGACACGCAATCGTCCTTCTTCGACAAGCCGGTCGGCGAGGTCGTCAGCCTCATCGTCTCCGGCCCGCGCATCAAGCCCGACCAATCCAATCTGTCGCTCGCCTTCGACGACATCTGGAACAACAGCGAATGGCAGCACGGCGACGTCTGGACCAAGCTTTTCCAGACGATCGTCATGGCGTTCCTCGGAACGCTGCTCGGCGCGCTTACCGCGTTCCCGCTCGCCTTCCTGGCAGCGCGCAACATCACGCCGAACCGCCTGCTGAATCAGATCCTGAAGCGCTTCTTCGATTTCCTGCGTTCAGTCGATATGCTGATCTGGGCGCTGTTCCTGACACGCGCCTTCGGCCCGGGCCCGCTTGCCGGCAGCGGTGCGATCTTCCTCACCGAGACCGGCACGCTCGGCAAACTCTATTCGGAAGGCCTCGAGAATATCGACAACAAGCCGCGCGAAGGCATCAAATCAACAGGCGCTCAGACCGTGCTCGTTCATCGTTATGGCATTATGCCGCAGATCGTTCCCGTCTTCGTCAGCCAGACGCTCTACCAATGGGAATCGAACGTGCGCGGCGCGACCATTATCGGCGCCGTCGGCGCCGGCGGCATCGGCCTGAAACTGTGGGAGGCCATGCGCACCAACGCCAATTGGGAAAACGTCGCCTACATGGTCATTCTGATCCTGATCGTCGTCTTCATATTCGACACCGCCTCGAACGCGTTGCGCCACCGGCTGATGGGCACGAAAACCCACTGATCCATCGATCAAAGGCGGTGGCGGCGCGACGTCATCATCATTCTGTCACGGAAATCTTTTAGCCGGGAACCTGCTTGCGGTTCGCCGCCAAATCACTGCACAGTGCCCTCCCCGTTTGGACGATCTCCAGGATAAAAGCCTTGCGCTACGCTCTCTATTTCTCGCCGCCGAAGGATGATCCCCTGACCGGCGCGGCCTCGCTCTGGCTCGGTCGCAATGCTTTCACCGGCGAGACCTATCCGGCACCGGAATATGCGCAACTGGGTGCGGCAGAGCAATTCGAGCTGACCGCCGACCCCCGCCGCTACGGCTTTCACGCCACGATCAAGGCGCCTTTTTCGCTCGCCTCCTCGGTCACCGAGAAAGATCTCATGGCCGTCGCCGAGGATTTTGCCCAGCGCACGCAAGCCTTCGAGATTCCTGAACTCGTGCTCGGCCAGCTCGGCCGTTTTTTTGCTCTCGTTCCCGGTTCTCTTCATCAACCTCTTCAGGATTTCGCCGCGAAGGTGGTAAGGTCGTTCGAACCGTTCCGGGCAGCGCTTTCCGAGGCCGATATGGCGCGGCGCAACCCGGAGAAGCTCAGCGACAGCCAGCGCACCCATCTGCAGCGCTGGGGTTATCCTTACGTCATGGAGGATTTCGGCTTTCACATGACGCTGAGCGGCCAGGTGCCCGAGACACGTGCTCAGGTAATGAAAGCGATCCTGACCGAGCGTTTTGCCGATTTCACCGGCCGACCGCTTTCGATTTCCGGCCTTGCCGTCTTCATCGAGGAGACGCGCGGTGCCCCGTTCAAAATTCATTCCTGGCTGCCGCTTGCCGGCGCCAAAAGCTGAAAGACTTGACGACATGAGCAAAGAGACCGTGTTTTCCAACGCCCGCATCGTTCTCGAGGATGACATCCTCTTAGGCTCGATCCTCATCCGCGACGGGAAGATCGCCGACATCTCCGGGGGTAACTCGGTAGCCGGCGAAGATTTCGAAGGCGACTACGTCATCCCAGGCCTTGTCGAACTGCACACCGATCATCTCGAAGGCCATTATCAGCCGCGCCCCGGCATTCGCTGGAACAAGACCGCCGCCATCCAGGCGCATGACGCCCAGATCGTCACCTCAGGCATTACCACTGTGTTCGACTGCCTGCGCATGGGTGCGGACGAGGACGGCGGCTTCGAACATGGCGAGATGCGCGAGATGGCCGATGCCATCCAGTCGGCGGAGAAGGAAGGCAGGCTGCGTGCCGAGCACCTCATCCATTTGCGCTGCGAGGTCTCGGCCGACAATGTGCTCGAACATTTCGCCGACTTCGAAAACGACCGGCATGTGCGGCTCGTCTCGCTGATGGATCATGCACCCGGCCAGCGTCAGTTCCAGACGATGGATCAATATGTCTTCTACTACCAGAAGAAGCGGGGCCTGAGCGACGAGGCTTTTGCGCGTTTCGTCGCCAAGCGCCAGGCAGAATCGGCGCGCAATTCGACGCCGCACCGCAACGCCATCGCCAAGGTCTGCGCCGAGCGCGGCATCACCGTGGCAAGCCATGACGATGCGACGCTCTCGCATGTCGACGAGGCAATCGACAACGGTGTGCGCCTGGCCGAGTTCCCGACCAGCTTCGACGCCGCCCGGGCATCGCACGGACATGGCATGAGCGTGCTGATGGGCGCGCCGAACATCGTGCGCGGCAAATCCCATTCCGGCAACATCGCCGCCCGCGACCTTGCCGAAATGGGGGTGCTCGATGTGCTTTCCTCTGATTACGTGCCGCTCAGCCTACTGCATGCGCCGTTCATCCTCGCCGATGAGGTCGAGAGCATCAGCCTGCCGAAGGCGATCGCCATGGTGACGTCGACACCCGCCCGCACCGTCAGCCTCGATGATCGCGGCCGGATCGCAACGGGACTGCGCGCCGATCTCGTTCGCGTCCATCGTTCGCACGGCGTGCCGGTGACACGCTCGGTCTGGCGCCAAGGACGCCGTGTCGCATGACGATGTCGCACGAACCCCACGCAGGAGCCGGAGCCGAGCGCGGCATCATGGTCGTCGTCGTCGGACCGAGCGGCGCTGGCAAGGACACGCTGATGAACCTCGCGGCCCGGCGTTTCAAGGGCCGCGACGATGTGCATTTCGTCCGCCGCGTTATCACCCGTCACCGTGACGCCGGCGGCGAAGATCATCTTTCCGTCTCCCTCCAAGGTTTTGCCGCCATGGAGCAATCAGGCTCCTTCGCCGTCTGGTGGGAAGCACACGGCCTGAAATACGGCATTCCGGCCGAAGTTTCGGTAGCGCTGTCGAAAGGCCACGTCGTCGTCGCCAACGGCTCGCGCTCGGCGCTTCATCGCTTCCAGGCCGCCTTCCCGCGTCTGAAAGTCATCAACGTCACCGCCCGCCCCGAAGTGCTCGCCGGCCGGCTGGAGGCGCGCGGCCGCGAGACGCATGAAGATATCATGGCCCGGCTTGCCCGCGGACCGCTGACGGTGCGCGGCGAATACGACGTGGTGGAGCTCGACAATAGCGGCTCGCTCGAAGAGGCCGAGCAGAAGATGATCGAGATCCTAAACGGGTTGCTGACCAAGACGCACTGAACGGATCGAGAGGAAGGGCATGCGTGCTATCAAGGTGGTCGACTACGATCCTTGCTGGCCGCGGCTCTTTGCCGAAATCAGCGCCGAGGTCTCCGCCTTGCTCGGCGACCGCCTGCTTTCCATCGATCATATCGGCAGCACCTCGGTGCCTGGCCTGGCGGCCAAGCCGAAGATCGACCTCGATGCCGTGATGATATCCGACGCGTTCCTGCCGGCGGCGATCGAGGTGGTGCGCGCGGCCGATTTCGTCTTCCACGGCGATACTGGAGAGCAACGATGGGCTTTCACCCGCGATCATCAAGCTTATGGCTTCAGGCTCTATCTTTGCGGACCCAATAATCGCGCGCATCGGGAGCGCATTCTGTTTCGCGATTATCTCCGGGATCATCCCGAGAGGGCCAGGGCCTATGCCGATCTGAAACGCAGGCTGGCTGCGGAGGCAAGCCGCGATTGGGATTTTTATACCGGCGGAAAGACCGCGTTTGTCAGCGAGACGGTTCGGCTGGCTGCCTTGAGGACATGAAATGGAGTGCGCGCAGTGCACTCCATGCCATTATCGATTAATCGCCATCGCCCCGTCCCGATACGATCTCGCGCTTGCCGACGTGATTGGCCGGACCGACCAGACCTTCCTTCTCCATGCGTTCCACCAGCGAGGCGGCGCGGTTATAGCCGATGCCGAGGCGGCGCTGGATGTAGGACGTCGAGCATTTCTTGTCGCGCATGACGACCTTGACCGCCTGTTCGTAAAGCTCGTTGCCATCCTCCGAGGCCATGGCGCTCTTGTCGAAAACGGCGCCGGCTTCTTCCTCTTCCGTCTCTTCCTCCTCGTCGGCGGTGACAGTGTCGAGATATTCCGGACGGCCTTGGGTTTTCAGATGGGCAACGACCTTTTCGACCTCGACATCCGAGACGAAGGGACCGTGAACACGGGAAATCCGCCCGCCGCCCTGCATATGCAGCATATCTCCCTGACCGAGCAGCTGTTCAGCGCCCTGTTCGCCGAGAATGGTGCGGCTGTCGATCTTCGAGGTCACCTGGAAGGAGATGCGGGTCGGGAAGTTTGCCTTGATCGTGCCGGTGATGACGTCGACCGACGGACGCTGTGTCGCCATGATCAGATGGATGCCGGCGGCTCGCGCCATCTGGGCGAGGCGCTGGATCGCGCCTTCGATATCCTTGCCGGCGACCATCATCAGGTCGGCCATCTCATCGACGATGACAACGATATAGGGCATCGGCGTCAGGTCCAGCGCCTGGCTTTCCTCGATCGGAGTGCCGGTGCCCTTGTCGAAGCCGACCTGGACCATGACATGGATGGTCTCGCCCTTTTCGCGGGCCTGGGCGACGCGGTCGTTGTAACCGTCGATGTTGCGGACACCGAGGCGCGACATCTTGCGATAGCGCTCCTCCATTTCGCGCACGGCCCATTTCAGCGCCATGACCGCCTTCTTCGGATCGGTGACGACGGGCGTCAGCAGATGCGGGATGCCGTCATAGACTGACAGTTCGAGCATCTTCGGGTCGACCATGATCAGGCGGCATTGTTCCGGCGTCATGCGGTAGAGCAGCGACAGGATCATCGTGTTGATCGCGACCGACTTGCCGGAACCGGTGGTGCCGGCGACGAGCAGATGAGGCATCTTGGCGAGTTCGGCAATGACAGGCTCGCCGCCGATGGTCTTGCCGAGGCCGAGCGCCAGCTTGTAACCGCTCTTCTCGAAATCCTGGCTTTCGATCATCTCGCGGAAATAGACGGTTTCACGTGTCACATTCGGCAATTCGATGCCGATGACGTTGCGGCCGGGGACGACGGCAACACGGGCCGAAAGCGCCGACATCGAGCGGGCGATATCGTCGGCAAGGCCGATGACGCGCGACGATTTCACGCCCGGCGCCGGCTCGAATTCATAGAGGGTGACGACAGGGCCGGGGCGGACATGGATGATCTCGCCCTTGATGCCGAAATCCTCCAGCACGCTTTCCAGAAGCCCGGCATTCTGCTCCAGCGTCTCCTGCGACATGATCTCGCCGAGGCGTTCCGGCGGTTCCTGCAGAAGGGCGCGCGGCGGGAATTCATAGCCGGATGCGTCGATCCTTTCGGGCCTCGCGGCCAGGCGCGGCGACGGCAGAACCGCGGCGACAGGCGGGGTGCGCTGCGGCGCCGGCGCAGCCTGAGGTGCTGATGCAATTTGAGGGGCTGGCGCGACCTGGGGGGTTGGCGCCGCTTGAGGTGCCGGCATGACCGGTGCCTCGACAGCGATGCGCCTGGGCCTTTCCAGGGACGGGGCGGCCGGAGGGCGCACAGCAACCTTTGCGGAGATCGCGGCGGGCTGCGGGACCGCGCGGGAGGTGACGGGAGCAGGGGCCGGCCGGCCGGGGCGCCATTCCATGATCCGGAACAGCGACGTGATCGATTCGGGCGAGGCCTCGGTCTTCGGGAACGAGATCAAGGAAGGCGCGCGAACCGGCGTCTCTTCGAAGGCCATGACTTCCCAGAAGGCGAAATCCGAAATGGAGGAAAGCTCGGCGCTGGCGCGGAAGGCGGGCGCGCCCGGCACGTCAGGCAAAGGTGACTGCTGCAGTTCAACCCTGTGCGGTGCTGCGGAAATTTCGTCCGGCTCGGGCAGATAGATATCGAACGGCACGTCGACGGCAACCGGCTCTATCCGTATCGCCTGCTGTCCAATCTGCGAATCATCGCGAACGGGCTCATTCGGCGCGCGCCGCTTGCTGATCAGCGTTTCCGGCGTGCGGGTGAAACGGACATTCGGCGCGAGGGAAAAGTTGCTCTGCCAGATGGGTGCCGCCGGCTTCTCCCCTGGGTTTTCCGCCGGAAGGTCCGTTTCAATCTCGCTGGAAAAATCTCCGGCATCCGTCAAATTGGTTCTGGGAAAACGCATGCGTCCGCTACTCACTCATGCTTTGCAAATTACGACCCTACCGGGATAGAAAAGGAAGGTTAATAAGTTCCTTCCTGCCGTATCGTTCCGATACGACTCCTGGAGATAAATCGCTGCACTTTCAATGAGTTCTGGCAGTGAGAAAAATCTTTGCCAATTTTGGCGAGGCGCTCTAAAGCGCGTCGCAATCTTTCAGATTCGCTCGTCGCGCTTTAGGTTTTATTTCCACGCATGTCGTTGTCGCAAAACCGCTGCACAGTTTTGCGCGACATGCTTTAGTGCGCCTCGTCCCAATTGGTGGCGGCGCGGGCATCGACCCTCAGCGGCACGCGCATTTCCAGCGCCGGCATGGTGGCGTTTTCCATGACCGAGACGATGACCGGCATCGCCTTTTCGACATCCCCGTCCTCGACCTCGAAGATGAGTTCATCGTGCACCTGCAGCAGCATGCGGACGCGATCGGCAAGGCCGACTTCAACAAGCGCCGGCTCTATCTTGATCATCGCCCGGCGGATGACGTCGGCAGCCGAGCCCTGGATGGGCGCATTGATCGCCGCACGTTCGTTGAATGCGCGTACGGATGGATTGGACGAGCGGATTTCGGGATAGTTGATGCGGCGACCGAAGATCGTTTCGACGTAACCCTTGTCGCGCGCCATGGCCTTCCGGCTTTCCATATAGTCGCGGATGCCGGGGAAACGCTCGAAATACTTCTTGATGTAGTCGCCGGCTTCCGAACGCTCGATCGAAAGCTGATTGGCAAGGCCGAAGGCCGAGATGCCGTAGATGATGCCGAAATTGATCGCCTTGGCGCGGCGGCGCACCTCGCCCGGCATGCCTTCCACCGGAACGCCGAACATTTCCGACGCGGTCATGGCGTGGATGTCGACGCCATCTTCGAAGGCCTTGGTCAATTGCGGGATCTCGGCCACATGGGCAAGCACGCGCAGTTCGATCTGGCTGTAGTCGGCGGAGATCAGCTTGTGGCCAGGCGTCGAGATGAAGGCGGTGCGGATCTTGCGGCCTTCTGCGGTGCGCACCGGAATGTTCTGCAGGTTCGGCTCCGACGAGGACAGGCGCCCCGTGGTCGTCGATGCCAGCGAGTAGGAGGTGTGGACCCGCTTTGTCTCGGGGTGAACGTAACCCGGAAGCGCGTCGGTATAGGTGGATTTCAGCTTGGTAACTTGGCGCCAGTCGACGATCTTGCGCGGCAATTCGAAACCGGCGGCGGCCAGATCCTCGAGCACCTGGGCGGAGGTGGACCATTGGCCTGTCTTCGTCTTGCTGCCGCCGGAAAGGCCCATCTTGCCGAACAGGATATCGCCCAGCTGCTTCGGCGAACCGATATTGAAACGCTCGCCAGCCAGCACGTAAATCTCGTCCTCCAGCCTTGCTGCACTCTGGGCCAGCTCGCCGGACAGGCGCGACAGGATCTGCCGGTCGACGGTGATGCCGCGCGCTTCCATGCGCGCCAGCACCGGCAATAGCGGCCGCTCCAGCCGTTCATAGACGCTGGTCAATCCCGCCGCCGCCAGCCGCGGCTTCAGCACCAGCCAGAGGCGCAGCGTCACGTCGGCATCTTCGGCGGCATAATGGGTGGCGCGGTCGATATCGACCAGATCGAAGGTGACGTTCGCCTTGCCGCTGCCCGCCACGTCCTTGTAGGGGATCGGCGTATGGCCGAGGAACTTTTCCGAGAGCGGGTCCATGCCATGCGCGCCGGTGCCGGCGTCGAGCACGTAGGAGATCAGCATCGTGTCGTCGAAACTTCTGGTCTCGATGCCGTAGCGCTTCATCAGCAGGTAATCGTATTTCAGGTTCTGGGCGACCTTGAGAACCGATTCGTCTTCCAGCAATGCCTTCAGCCGTGGCAGGGCATCGCCCATGGGAATCTGGTTTTCGGCAAGGCCGCCGCCGAGCAGATCGCCGACGCCGTTCTTGTGGACGAGCGGCACATAGGCGGCGCGGATCTTCGTGCCGGTGGGATTGGCCGTATTATCAGCGATCGCCAGCGAAAAGCCGACAAGCTCGGCCTGCATCGCATCCAGCGACGTGGTCTCGGTATCGAAAGCAACGAGGCCGGTAGCGCGCGCATCGGCGATCCAGCGGTCGAGCGTCGCCAGATCGCGGATCGTGACATAGGCGGAATGATCGAAGGGCAGCGTCGCAAAGGCTTCGGCCCGCGCCTTGGCAAGATCGGCGGGCGAAAAGGCGCCCTCGACAGCGGTCTTCGCTTTCGCACGCGGCGGCACCGGCATGGATTCGCCCGAGACGTCAGGGATGCCGCCGGCAACGGGCTCAGGCTCGGCCGCATCGAGATCCGGGCCGCGGGCAGCCTCACCCCATTCGATGCGAACGATCGCCGGTTCGATGGCGCTCGCATCGCAATCGCAGGCTTCGGCGACACGGCGCGTCAGCGTGGTGAATTCCATCGTCTTGAGGAAGCCGATCAGCTTCGGGCCATTCTGCGGTTCCAGCACCAGCGCGTCGAGATCGAGATCGAGCGGCACATCGGTGCGCAACCGCACGAGGTCGCGCGAGAGCCTGGCCATGTCGATATTGGCGAGGATCGTCTCGCGGCGTTTGACCTGTTTGATCTCGGTGGCGCGTTCGAGCAGGGTGTCGAGATCGCCGTATTCCTCGAGGAGCTGGGCTGCGGTTTTCGGGCCGATGCCGGGAATGCCGGGAACGTTGTCGACGGAATCACCGGTCATCGCCTGCAGGTCGATCATCTTTTCCGGCGGCACGCCCCATTTCTCGATGACATCGGGAATGCCGATCTGCTTGTCCTTCATGCTGTCATACATGTGGACATTGGGGCTGACGAGCTGCATCAGATCCTTGTCGGAGGAGACGACGGTGACATCGGCGCCGGTCGCTTCGGCCTGGCGGGCATAGGTGGCGATGATGTCGTCGGCCTCGAAGCCTTCGGTCTCGATGCAGGGCAGATTGAAGGCGCGGGTCGCCTCTCTTATAAGGCCGAATTGCGGGATGAGCTCTTCCGGCGGAGCGGAGCGGTTCGCCTTGTAGGCGTCGTAGAGATCCTTGCGAAACGTCTTGGCGGAATAATCGAAGATGACGGCAAGATGTGTCGGCGTCACGCCGACATCGGTATTGCGTGCATCCCTCAGCAGTTTCCACAACATGTTGCAGAAACCGGAAACGGCGCCGATCGGCAGGCCGTCGGTCTTGCGGGTCAGCGGCGGTAATGCATGAAACGCCCGGAAGATGAATCCGGAACCATCGACTAGGAAGAGGTGATCGCCTTTTTTCATGCGTGCATGGATAGCGCGGGCATGGGACGAGGTCCATATAGAGTTCGGCATAAAGTTCGGCGCGCGAAAAGGATTATGGCGTTCGGAGCGTCACAGCGCCGCGCGTCTTTTCGGACGCGCAGAGAACGCTGAGCACTTGGCGTTGCTGCATAATTTTATCCTTCAAGCGATTCCGATTCCCGGAATCCTGCAGCCGGGATTCCGGCTCACCAAACTGTTACCGATTTGTAACGATGGCCCTCCCTTGAAAAACCACATTCTGAGGCACAAATCCATGTCACCGGCGCTTGATTGCGCCGCGGGTCTGATTACCGGCTTGTCCCCCGCCGCGTCAGGCTTGGACAAAGGCCTTATCCCCCTCTCCGGGCCTTTGTCCCCACTTTAAAGTCGCCATGGCCAACCTCCAGGCCATGGCGACTTTTGTTTTTTCGAGACACTCGAAATTCTGATCGCCGCTTGCATGTTATGGAGCATCGTATGCGATTTGCTGCATTGTCTCCGGCATGGTTTTGAGCCTAACTTGCAATCATGGGATTTAACCGCATGGATTCGGGAGCCTACCTTGCCAGCCAGCTGGCGAAGGGTTTTGCCCGCTCGCTGCACCAGCGCGCGGTCGGGCTCGGTTTTTCTCCGGGCCAGTTCCCCATTCTGCTGGAACTCTGGGCCGAGGACGGGCTGACCCAGAAACAGCTTCTCGAGCGGGTCGATATTGAGCAGGCGACCATGGCCAACACGCTTTCGCGCATGGTGCGCGACGGGTTGATCGAACGGCGGCCGCATCCGTCCGACAAGCGGGCGCAACTGCTCTTCCTGACGCCGCGCGCCCGCGCCATGGAGGCCGAAGCGATCGAGACCGCGCGTGAGGCCGACCTGGCGCTGTTTAAAGGTTTTCGAGTTTTCGAGCGCGAGCTGACACTCGAATATATCCGCCGGCTTCTGGAAAACGCCAAGGCGCTCTGACCACTGCATAATTCCTTAAATCGGAATCGATTTAAGGATAAAATTATGCAGCAGTCTAAAAGTGTTACAGCGTCCTTTGCGCGTCTGAAAAGACGCGCGGCGCTGTAAGATCACTCGCCAGCACCATGTGCGCGTCGCAATGACGACACGCCGGTTTTCATCTGCGCGGTCAGGACGTTTTCGTGGGCGGCAAGCTTGATGCTCGGCTCGATATCCGGCTTGCCGAGTAAAAGGCCCTGCACTTGCGCGCAGCCTTCCTCGACGACGATCCGGCGCTGCATCTCGGTTTCCACGCCCTCCGTCACGACAGGCATTCCGAGGCTATGACCAAGGCCGATGATGGCGCGCACGATCGAGCGCGCCCCCGCATCATGTTCCAGCACGCCGGTGAAACTGCGGTCGACCTTGATCTTGTCGAAAGGGAATGAACGCAGGTTGGAAAGCGAGGAAAAACCGGTGCCGAAATCATCCATGACGATGTGCACGCCCAGCTTGTGCAGCCGCAGCAGCGTCGTCATCACCCGGTCGCGATCGCGAATGAGGGCCGCCTCGGTGATCTCGAGCTCCAGCCGGCCGGGCGCAAGCCCGGTTTCGGCGAGGATCGCCTCGATCCGCTCGCAGAGGTTCGGCAGCATGAATTGCACCGGCGAGAGATTGACGGCGATCATCAACGGCAGCGGCCAGCGCACAGCCTCCCTGCAGGCCTGCTGCAACACCCATTCGCCGAGTTGGACGATCGAGCCGCTTTCCTCGGCGATCGGGATGAAGATATCGGGCTCGGTCAAGCCGTGACCTGGCCGGTTCCAGCGCATCAGGGCCTCGTAGCCGCCGATCTCGCCGCTCAGCGCATCGAGGATCGGCTGATAGCTGACGTGGATCTGGTTGCGGATGATCGCATGACGCAGTTCGCTTTCGATCTGGCGGCGGTTCCGTGCCGCCTTATCCATTTCCGCGTCGAAGAAACAGACCTTGCCGCGACCGTCATGCTTGACGCGGTAGAGTGCAGTATCGGCATTGTTGCAGAGTTCTTCAGCAGCAGCGCCATCCGCGGGATAGAGTGCGATGCCGACGCTGACGCCGACGGCGGTCGGGTCGCGCGCCGTGTCCATCTCGGCGGCGAATTCGCCAAGGATATCAGCCGCAAGCTTTTGGGCCGCCGCCGGCTGCTGTCCGGCGAGCTGAATGATGGCGAATTCATCGCCGCCGAGGCGGGCGATCGTATCGCTTTCATCGGCCACGCGGCGCAGGATCGAGGCGACCTTGCGGAGAATACGGTCGCCTTCGGCATGGCCGAAGATATCGTTGACGGCCTTGAAGCGATCGAGGTCGAGATAGAAGAGGGCAACCTCGCTGTTCTTTCGTTCGGCCATCTGCAGCGCCTGCCGGATGCGGGTATCGAACAGCGACCTGTTCGGCAGATCGGTGAGCACGTCGTGGTGGGCGAGATGCTCGATCATCTCCTCGGCCTGCCTGCGCTCGGTGAGATCACGCACCGCCAGCACCTCGCAATTGTGCCCGCGATAGACGATCCTGCTCGCTGTCACTTCGACGGCGATCTCCCCGCCGTCCCTGGTGTTGAGCAGCGTCTCGCTGGGTCTGTTCTGCCCAGTCCCCTGAAAAGCGGTCAAAACAGCCGAGGGCGCCTTGCCGGCAAGACCGGCAAGCTTCCAGCCGGAAAGCTCCTGGAAGCGTTCATTGGCGTCGATGATCCGGCCTTCCCGCAGGATCAGCAGCCCTTCCTGCGAGGCATTCGCGAGCCCCCTCAGATCCGTCAGATGGCTTTCGATAAAGACCACCGCGAGCGCAATCAGAATGAGCGTCGTCGCCGCCACCACGACGATCGCAGCAAGGAGGCTGGCGTCGAGCACCGTTGCCGGAAGCTCTTTGCCGGGATCCGGCACGAGCGTGATGCTGGCCATCGAGATGAAATGGAGAGCGCAGATCGCGAGGACGAAAGTGATTGACGAGGCGAGGAGCCGCCTCAGTCCCTTCAATTGGAAAAAGGCGTGGAAGGCGGCGCTCGACAACAGCGCTCCCGCGAGAACCGCACTCAGCGTCATCAAGGGATCATAAAGGATGACAGCCTGCGTTTCGATCGCCTGCATGCCGGTCAGGTGCATGGAGGCGATGCCGAGCGCCATCAGGGCGCCGCCGCGGATGCGAGAAAACCTGCCGCGGCTTTCCGAAGCAACGAGGATCGCCGCCCACGAACCGACAACCGACAGGAGGAAAGAAAGCGTCGTCAGGCCCAGTTGGTAGCCGATCGGCATGCCGCCGTCATAGGCCAGCATCGCGATGAAGTGCGTTGCCCATACGCCGGTACCGAAAGCGAAAGCCGAGGCGCCGATCCAGAGCTTGCGCCGCCCGGCGTCGCATTCCTGGGCGCGGGAAAGCAGCAGCATGGCCGCCATAGCGCCGACCAGGCAGACGGCGGCGGCCGCAAGCACCAGCCGCCAATCGTGGTTGTCCCGAATACATGTAATGACCGAAAACATCCGAACCTCGCACAGCTGAATTCGGTCAGGCTATTTAGGTTGTACTAAATAACTGTAAATTGAATTAGAATTCTCTTTTATATTATCCAGCAAATCTTCCTGATATTAGTCCATGCCCCGCCGGTCTTTCCCGCCGCCGATTTTTTGTTTTTCCGCCTCGCCTGCCTTTCTGGTTTGGTCTATCGTCCGGCCGATTTTCAAAAAGGAGTCGAAAATGACCGATCTACGTCAGGTGCTTGCGCGCGCGGACCAGAACCTTCCATCGAGCCTCGACAAGCTGTTCGAGCTTCTGCGCATTCAGTCGATTTCCACCGATCCCGCCTATAAGGCCGAATGCCGAAAGGCTGCAGAATGGCTCGTCGCCTATCTTGAAAGGCTCGGCTTTACGGGCTCGGTCCGCGATACGCCCGGCCATCCGATGGTGGTCGCGCACCATGCCGGCGCTTCCGCCGATGCGCCGCATGTTCTCTTCTACGGCCATTACGACGTTCAGCCGGTCGACCCGATCGAGCTCTGGGAAAACGACCCCTTCGAGCCGTCGATCAAGGATGTCGGCGAGGGCCGCAAGATCCTGACCGGCCGCGGCACCTCCGACGACAAGGGCCAGCTGATGACCTTCGTCGAGGCTTGCCGCGCCTATAAGGAGATCAACGGCGCGCTTCCCTGCCGCGTCACCATTCTGTTCGAGGGCGAAGAGGAATCCGGCTCGCCATCATTGAAGCCCTTCCTCCAAGCCAATGCCGCCGAACTCAAGGCCGATTATGCGCTGGTCTGCGATACCGGCATGTGGGACCGCGACACGCCGGCGATCGCCGCAGCGCTGCGCGGCCTCGTCGGCGAGGAAGTGATCGTGACGGCCGCCGACCGCGACCTGCATTCCGGCCTCTTCGGCGGCGCGGCGGCCAATCCGATCCATATTCTCGTCGAGGCTCTTGCCGGTCTGCATGACGAGACGGGCCGCATCACGCTTGACGGCTTCTATGATGGCGTCGAGGAAACGCCCGACAACATCAAGGCGTCATGGGAGACGCTCGGCAAGACCGCGGAGAGCTTCCTCGGCGAAGTCGGCCTCTCTATCCCATCCGGCGAAAAGGGCCGCTCGGTGCTGGAACTCACCTGGGCGCGGCCGACCGCCGAAATCAACGGCATCTGGGGCGGCTATACCGGCGAAGGCTTCAAGACGGTGATCGCCGCCAAGGCTTCGGCCAAGGTTTCGTTCCGCCTCGTCGGCACGCAGGATCCGGCCGCCATCCGCGAGGCTTTCCGCAGCTATATCAGCTCGAATATTCCCGCCGATTGCTCGGTCGAGTTCCATCCGCATGGCGGCTCGCCAGCGATCCACCTCTCTTATGATTCGCCTGTTCTGACCAAGGCGAAGAACGCGCTTTCCGACGAGTGGCCGAAACCCGCCATCGTCATCGGCATGGGCGGGTCGATCCCGATCGTCGGGGATTTCCAGAAGATGCTCGGCATGGAATCGCTGCTCGTCGGCTTCGGCCTCAGCGATGACCGCATCCACTCGCCGAACGAGAAATACGAGCTCGTCTCCTACCACAAGGGCATCCGCTCCTGGGTGCGGATTCTTCAGGCGCTGGCCGCCTGAAAGACGTGCCAGGCAGAATCGCAAAAAACAAAAAGGCCGGTTCGACCCGGCCTTTCGTCATCCGCTCATCTCAGTGCCAGTTCATCCGTGGTCAAGGAGCAAGCGGGTATTGCAATGAGACTGCCGCCGAAAGGTTAACCAACCGTTAACAGTGCCTACCCTTTGTCGGAAGCACCACTCGCGGCTCCAAGGCGCTGTCCGACATTTCGCCGTTCAAGCTGCGTTCATCGCGGGCGATATATAAGCCATTGAAAGATAAGACGAATAACAACGCCCTAAACACCTGGGGGCGATCGCTCTATCTTTTGTTTCAATGGCATATGCCAAGGAAACGCGGCCAAGCGCTGCCTGAAAAACGTGCCAACAAGGACTGAGAAGCGTGAAAAATCTCTTTGTTAAAATCGCAGCGGTCGGCCTGCTTATGCTGGCGCCTGCCATAGCGCAGGCTGCCGAGGGCTACTCGACGGCGAACGTCAACATGCGTGCGGGTCCGAGCACCCGTTATCCCGCCGTCGCGGTCATCCCGACCGGTTCTTCCGTTGAGATCCGCGGATGCCTTTCCGACGTCAACTGGTGCGACGTGGAATTCTACGGCGGCCGCGGCTGGGTTTCCGGCCAGTACGTGCAGGCCCTCTACCAGCAGCGCCGCGTCTATGTCGGCCCGCAATACTACCGTCCGCTCGGCATTCCGATGATTCGGTTCAGCGTCGACAATTATTGGGACCGTTACTACCGCAACCGCGATTTCTATCGCGACCGTGACCGCTGGAGCCGCGGCCCGGATTATTACTACCGCGACCGCGACAATCGGGATCGTGACCGCGATCGGGATAACCGGGATCGTGACCGTAACTGGCGCGAGCGGGATGGCGACCGAGATGGGCGCGATCGCGATCGTGACTGGCGCGACGACAATCAAAGGGACGATCGGCAAAGGGACGATCGGCAAAGAGGTGAACGGCAGAGGGACGACCGGAGAGGCGATGATCGCAGGCCTGACCGCAGGAACTTTGATTGCCGCCCCGGCGATCCCTCCTGCGACGAATGAAACAGAAGGGGGACGGCACGCCGTCCTCTTTTGAGGTTTGCCAAGCCAAAGGCAAACACCCAAGAAAAAGCCCGGCGCTCCCTTGGGAGGGATGCACCGGGCCTGATGTCGATCGGCGCGTGTTGAGGGGAGACGGCCGATCATTCGCGGGACGTGAGGGGTTGTCCCGCTTCTCCATAAACAATCGCGAAGCCTATTGGTTCCGCCTCCTGCACAATTCCTTACATCGGAATCGAATTTAAGGATAAAATTATCCAGAAATTCAAAGTGTTACAGCATCTCTTGCGCCTCTCGAAAAGACGCGCGGCGCGGTAATCTATGTCGTATCGCACGTAACTCGCGCCACAGACTGCGGGTCTTTGTTTTCACGACGCGCGCCGCTTCGCCGGCGAGCGCAAGACAGGAAACGCGGGGGAAGCATCGATCCTCGGACACGGTCACCGACAATTTGATGTGAAGCCATCGCGAGGCTCTTGTTTTGCGGGATTCTTTATTGCAGTTTTGTGAAGTTGCGGATTGATTTTAATCCGTTCGAGGCTGGACCCTGATGACGCAAGACTACCTGGCTTTCTTCGGGCTTTTCGCCCCTCGGGCAGCCGCTACCGATGTTACCATTTGGCATAAACACAACCCACTCCTGCCTGTACG
This sequence comes from Rhizobium ruizarguesonis, assembly GCF_012349115.1. Classification (GTDB taxonomy): domain Bacteria; phylum Pseudomonadota; class Alphaproteobacteria; order Rhizobiales; family Rhizobiaceae; genus Rhizobium; species Rhizobium ruizarguesonis. Next base: position 72,192 of record NZ_PQIG01000013.1, on the reverse strand, counting down.
CCTCACCGATGGGGCGAACCTCAACCCTTCCGGCCAGATCTGGCGCCGCTTTCATCTGGGCGAGTGGGAATATAAGCAGGACCCGGAAACGCTCGACGATTACGAGGCCCGGCAGTTCTGAAGGCAATGCTGTCGCCCGGCGCGATCTGCTTTACTTTCCATTATTAATACCCCGTTAAATCGCCGCATTTACAGTTCAGTCGGATGATCACGGCGGCACTCAAAGTGCTCCAGCGTCCTTCGCGCATCTGAAAAGACGCGCGGCGCTGGAGAAGAGCACCGTTATGCGAAGCTGGCTTCGCGATCGAACATGGGGTGCGACCGGTCCGCGATGGCAGGCAGAGGCAGATCAGGCGACAGAATAGAACCGTCCTTCAGCGGCCGCCCGGCACGCGACGATGACGAATTCTCGCTCGATGCCGACGACCGCATTGCCGGAGGCCGATCCCAGCGCCGCGGCGGCTCGAATCCCCCGCCGCAACGTGCCGCCCCCCGGCGGAAGCGCGAGCCGCAAGAGCGCGAAGGCGGCGGCTTTTTCGGCTTCCTGCGCCGCGTGATCTACTGGTGCGTCGTGCTTTTCATCTGGGCGGGCATCGGCGTTGCCGGGCTCGTGGTCTATTATGGCTCGCGCATGCCGAGCGCCAGCACATGGGCGATCCCGGAGCGGCCGCCGAACGTGAAGATCACCGCCGTCGACGGCAGCGTCATTGCCAATCGCGGCGCCACCGGCGGCGAGGCGCTGTCGCTCGAAAACATGTCGCCCTATATTCCGGAAGCCGTCATCGCCATCGAAGATCGGCGATTCTATTCGCATTTCGGCGTCGATCCGCTCGGCCTCGGCCGGGCTGTCGTGACCAATCTCACGGCTGGTCACATGGTCCAGGGCGGCTCGACGCTGACGCAGCAGCTTGCCAAGAACCTCTTCCTCTCCCCTGAGAGAACGCTGGAACGCAAGGTGCAAGAGGTGCTGCTGTCTCTCTGGCTGGAGCAGAAATACACCAAGGACCAGATCCTTGCCATGTATCTCAACCGGGTGTTCTTCGGATCGAACGCCTATGGCGTCGAGGCGGCCTCACGTCGCTACTTCAATAAATCGGCGCGTGACGTGAACCTCGGCGAGGCCGCGGTGCTGGCCGGCCTGCTCAAGGCGCCGTCGCGGCTCTCGCCGGCCCGCGATGCGGACGCGGCGAATGCGCGCGCCCAGCTCGTGCTCGCGGCGATGCGCGAGCAGGGTTTCATCACCGATTCCGAAGTCAAGACGGCGATGTCGCAGACCCCGGCTTCGGCCAAGAGCTACTGGTCGGGCGCCGGGCACTATGTCGCCGACATGGTGATGGACGAGCTGCCGGGTCTGATCGGCGACGTCAAGGAAGACGTCATCGTCGATACGACCATCGACAAGTCGCTGGAAAAGAAGGCCGAGCAATCGCTGGTCGACGTCCTCGACAAGGAGGGCGGCAAGCTCGACGCCTCGCAGGCGGCCCTCGTCTCGATCGACGGCACCGGCGCGATCCGGGCGCTGGTCGGCGGCAGGGACTATGCGACAAGCCAGTTCAACCGCGCCGTCAAGGCCAAACGCCAGCCGGGTTCGTCGTTCAAGCCCTTCGTCTATGCTGCCGCACTCGAGAAGGGGCTGACGCCCTATTCGGTGTTCAATGACGCGCCGATCCGGATCGGCGACTGGACGCCCGAAAATTACGAGAAGAAATACAATGGCGAGGTGACGCTGGCGACCGCGCTTGCCAAATCGCTGAATACGGTGGCTGCGCAGCTGGTGATGTATGACGGGCCGGATCAGGTGATCAAGCTCGCCCACCGGCTCGGCATTGAAAGCGAGCTGCAGCCGAATGCCTCGATCGCGCTCGGCACCTCGGAAGTGTCGCTGATGGAACTCACCGCCTCCTATGCCGCCTTCATGAACGGCGGCTACAAGGCAACGCCGCATGTCATCCGCCGGGTGACGACCGCCGAAGGCAAGGTTCTCTACGAAAATACCTATGACAGCCCGCCGCGCGTGCTCTCCGAGCAGATTGCCGCCCAGATGGATACGATGATGATGGGCGTCATCGAGAGCGGCACCGGCAAGAGCGCCAAGATCCCCGGTTGGCAGGCGGCGGGAAAGACCGGCACGACGCAGAATTCGCGCGACGCGCTCTTCGTCGGTTTCACCAGCAACCTCACCACCGGCGTCTGGTTCGGCAATGACGACGGCAAGCCGATGAAGAAGGTGACCGGCGGCGGCTTGCCGGCCAAGGCCTGGAAGGAATTCATGATCGCCGCCCACAAGGGGCTTTCGCCGGCGCCGCTCTTCGGCAACGGCCAGTTGATCGCCGATCCGAACAACGGTCAGCCGATGGCTGAGGCACCGGGCAATGGGCCGTTGGGCAACGGGCAACCGATGACGGCCGAGGCGCCGCCTTCGACGATCGGCGGCATTATTTCCGGCGTCTTCGGCGGCAACGACAATGCAAACCGCTATCCGCAAGCGCCTGCCCGGCAGCAGGGGGCAAGCTCCGGCAATGGCGGCCCGGTTCCGCCCGCAGACATTGCCGAAGGCGGGGGTGCGAACTACGAGGGCATGGTTCCACCCGGCGATGTCGGGGGCGCGCAGACAACCTCTTCCGTCCAGCCGCGGCGCACGACGCTGCTCGATCTGATCATGGGCCAGTGAGATCTTTGCTGAATGCCCCGCACAAGCCCGATGCCCTTAAGCGCGTCGCGATCTTTCAGATTCGCGCCTCGCGCTTCAGGTCTTTGTTTTACGCATGTCGTGGTCGCAAAACCGCCGCACAGTTTTGCGCGACATGCCGTAAAATACGGCCGCTTTCCGAACATGGGGCGACCTCTTTCCCGGCTACTGTAAAAATTGAACGCAACACATTCGTTTTGCTGGATTCCGGGGCATTTCTCGCCTTGCAGTCCAGAAAACCGCTCCTTATATACGCCGCATCACCGCAATCACGATTGCGTAATCTCAAGTAGACCCATCCCGTAAGGGGCTGTCAGGGAAATGCCTTCTCGGGGTTCCGACAGCTTGCTTCAAGGAGAGAATGACATGGCAAAAGTAATTGGTATCGACCTTGGAACGACGAATTCCTGCGTCGCAGTCATGGACGGCAAGGACGCGAAGGTTATCGAGAATGCGGAAGGTGCACGCACGACCCCTTCCATGGTGGCATTTTCCGAAGATGGCGAACGCCTCGTCGGCCAGCCGGCCAAGCGCCAGGCAGTCACCAACCCGACGAACACGCTCTTTGCAGTCAAGCGCCTGATCGGCCGCCGATACGAAGATCCGACCGTCGAGAAGGACAAGCACCTCGTTCCCTTCACCATCGTCAAGGGCGACAATGGCGACGCCTGGGTCGAAGCCAATGGCAAGGGCTACTCGCCCGCACAGATTTCCGCGATGATCCTTCAGAAGATGAAGGAAACCGCCGAATCCTATCTCGGCGAAAAGGTCGAGAAGGCCGTCATCACCGTTCCCGCCTACTTCAACGACGCGCAGCGCCAGGCCACCAAGGATGCCGGCCGCATCGCCGGTCTTGAAGTTCTGCGCATCATCAACGAGCCGACCGCAGCAGCCCTCGCCTACGGCCTCGACAAGAAAGAAGGCAAGACAATTGCCGTCTACGACCTTGGCGGCGGCACCTTCGATATTTCGATCCTCGAGATCGGCGACGGCGTCTTCGAAGTGAAGTCCACCAACGGCGATACCTTCCTCGGCGGTGAAGACTTCGACATGCGTCTCGTCGAATATCTCGTTGGCGAATTCAAGAGGGACAACGGCATCGACCTGAAGAACGACAAGCTTGCCCTGCAGCGCCTCAAGGAAGCTGCGGAAAAGGCAAAGATCGAGCTTTCGTCTTCGCAGCAGACCGAAATCAACCTGCCGTTCATCACGGCCGACGCCTCCGGCCCGAAGCATCTGACGCTGAAGCTGACCCGCGCCAAGCTCGAGAGCCTGGTCGACGATCTCGTCCAGCGCACGATCGCGCCGTGCAAGGCAGCGCTCAAGGATGCCGGTGTTACCGCTGCCGAAATCGACGAAGTGGTTCTCGTCGGCGGCATGAGCCGCATGCCGAAGGTGCAGGAAGTCGTCAAGCAGTTGTTCGGCAAGGAGCCGCACAAGGGCGTCAACCCGGATGAAGTCGTCGCCCTCGGCGCCGCCATCCAGGCCGGCGTTCTGCAGGGCGACGTCAAGGACGTCCTGCTCCTCGACGTAACGCCGCTGTCGCTCGGCATCGAGACGCTGGGTGGTGTCTTCACCCGCCTGATCGAACGCAACACGACGATCCCGACGAAGAAGAGCCAGACCTTCTCGACCGCCGAAGACAACCAGCAGGCCGTGACCATCCGCGTTTCGCAGGGCGAGCGTGAAATGGCTGCCGACAACAAGCTGCTCGGCCAGTTCGACCTCGTCGGGCTGCCGCCGTCGCCGCGCGGCATGCCGCAGATCGAAGTCACCTTCGACATCGACGCCAACGGCATCGTCCAGGTTTCGGCCAAGGACAAGGGCACCGGCAAGGAACAGCAGATCCGCATCCAGGCTTCCGGCGGTCTTTCCGACGCCGACATCGAGAAGATGGTAAAGGATGCCGAAGCCCATGCCACCGAAGACAAGAAGCGCCGCGAGGCCGTCGAAGCCCGGAACCAGGCTGAAAGCCTGATCCATTCCTCGGAAAAGTCGCTGAAGGATTACGGTGACAAGGTTTCCGAGGCCGACCGCACCGCGATCTCGGATGCGATCGCTGCGCTGAAGACGGCGTCGGAAGCGTCCGAGCCCGATGCCGACGACATCAAGGCCAAGACCCAGACGCTGATGGAAGTGTCGATGAAGCTCGGGCAGGCGATCTATGAAGCACAGCAGGCCGAAAGCGGCGCTGCTGGCGATGCCTCTGCGGAAGGTGGCGACAATGTCGTCGATGCCGACTACGAGGAAATCAAGGACGACGACCGCAAGAAGTCCGCGTAATCCGCGACGGCGTGGTTATGCTTCAACACCTGATCCGGCTGCTCACCATGGCAGCCGGAAAATCCATTTCCGGGGTTTAATCCTTAATGGCAAAAGCGGACTTTTACGAAACTCTGGGTGTGGCCAAGTCGGCGGACGAGAAAGAGCTGAAAAGCGCCTTCCGCAAACTGGCGATGAAATACCATCCGGACAAGAACCCGGATGACAAGGACGCCGAACGGAAGTTCAAGGAAATCAACGAAGCCTACGAGATGCTCAAGGACCCGCAGAAGCGGGCAGCCTATGATCGTTATGGCCATGCGGCCTTCGAGCATGGCGGCATGGGCGGCGGTGGCGGCGGATTTGCCGGCGGCGGTTTCTCCGACATCTTCGAGGATATCTTCGGCGAGATGATGGGTGGTGGGCGCGCGCGCCAGCGCTCGTCGGGCGGCCGCGAGCGTGGCGCCGATCTTCGCTACAACATGGAAATAACGCTGGAAGAATCTTTCTCCGGCAAGACGGCGCAGATCCGCGTTCCGACGTCGATCACCTGCGACGTCTGTTCGGGTTCGGGCGCCAAGCCCGGCACGCAGCCGAAGAACTGCGGCACCTGCCAGGGAACGGGGCGCGTGCGCGCGGCACAGGGCTTCTTCTCGATCGAGCGGACCTGCCCGACCTGCCACGGCCGCGGCCAGATCATTCCCGATCCTTGCCCGAAGTGCCACGGCCAGGGCCGGGTGACGGAAGAGCGTTCGCTCTCGGTCAATATTCCCGCCGGCATCGAGGACGGCACGCGCATCCGCCTGCAGGGCGAAGGCGAAGCCGGCGCCCGCGGCGGGCCGGCAGGTGACCTCTATATCTTCCTGTCCGTCAAACCGCATGAATTCTACCAGCGCGACGGAGCCGATCTCTATTGCGCCGTTCCGATCTCGATGACGACGGCCGCGCTCGGCGGAACCTTTGACGTGGCGACGCTCGACGGCACCAAGTCGCGCGTGACCGTGCCCGAGGGCACGCAGGTCGGCAAACAGTTCCGCCTCAAGGGCAAGGGCATGCCCGTGCTGCGTTCGGTGCAGACGGGCGACCTCTACATACAGATCCAGATCGAGACGCCGCAAAAGCTCACCAAGCGCCAACGCGAACTGCTTCAGGAATTCGAGCAGCTTTCCTCCAAGGAGAACAATCCGGAATCGACGGGCTTCTTTGCCCGGATGAAGGAATTCTTCGAAGGCTGAGCCGCAATCGACACGCCCATTTCGAAAGCCGGGGACGGAAACGTCTCCGGTTTTTTTGTCCCAGGAATCCTAGAGCGGTTCAGCTTTTAACGGAAGCGCAGCACCGCTCTAGCCTTTTGTTTCTATGCAATTCCGGACGGAAAACCGCTTCGCACTTTTCCTGGAATTGCTCTAAAGCGCGGCGCGATCTTTCAGATTCGCTCGTCGCGCTTTAAGTCTTTGTTTTTATGCATGTCGTCATCACAAAACCGCTGCACACTTTGCGCGGCATGTCTCAATTTGTGACATTCGCCATCCACGCCGGCCAATCTGTCCCGGATCGATACGGCGGCGGGCGGGAAGATGACTTGCGTTAACGCAGCCAGATGATGCCGCTTGCAAGTTTTCCAAATGAATTCAGTCTCTGCCGTCAGTGCATAACCCCGAAAATCGGAATCGAATTTCGAGGTTATGCACCAAATCAATGCGATAGAGCGTCCTTAGTGCGGCACTCTAGCGGGGGACAACCAAACCAAGGGTAACGACCAATGGCGCCAGCCTTTTCCTCTCAGTCCGACGACGTCGACGTTCTCGCCGGCGCCATCTACACATGGTGCGCCGAGCGCAATATCAAGCTTCGCAGCCAGCAGGGCCTTTCAATCGCCAGCATCGCGATCGACCTTTACCATGCCGGCCACCAGACGCAGGACGATCTGCTGATGGCGCTGCACGAACGCGAGATTCACTAAAGCGCGCGGCACCGAACCTCATTCAGGTGACCTGCCCCGGTCCTTGTGTTGATGCACGCCGCCCCCAAAACGCTGCACAGCTGCAAGCATCTGGACATCGTCCAGAGCGGGAACAGGTCGTTCTTTTTCGTGGTAAACCTGATGGCTCAGTGGAATCAGGCGGCGGTTTCGGCCGCTTCGCCCGTCATGAGGGTGAGGATGGTCTTGACCGCTTCCTTGCCTGCCGGTGAGTTCAGTTTGTCGAAGCTTAGCGCAAGCGCATAGGCGTCGGGGCTGAGTTCGATACGGCTGCCGAATGGTGACACGCCGGCTCCCTCGAAAAGGGCAGAGATCTCGACATCGAGAAAAACCGCGATCTGATGCAACTTGCTGGCGGAAACGCGGTTCGTCCCCTTTTCGTATTTCTGGATCTGCTGGAAAGTCAGTCCGAGTGCTTCGCCAAGTTCGAGTTGGGAAACACGGCGAAGGGCGCGAAACTGTCTGACGTTGCGACCGACGATAATATCAACCGGATCTGGCACTTCATCACTCTCTCATACATAAACGGTTCGTTTACCATATCGCCTTCCCGGAATAACTCAACCCAGCAGTTGCAAAATTCAACCGACTTTTTCTGGGCATTACGTTACGTCAGTCGCCTTAAAGGATCGCGGCAAAGCCGGAATATCCGGATCTCGGAGGCACTGACGGTGACCGTCGACAATATCGGCCTGGCGATGTCGGAGCATCCCCGGCGGTTGTATTTTTAGTAGAATTTAGAACGCTTAATGCCTGCGCCCTACATTTGCAGAATGTCGGACACCAGCACCTCGGTCACGGTGTCATTCGGAAAATATGTCCCGCGCGGTATTTCGCCGCTTCGAGCTTCTCCCTTATGGCTCAACCGCCGCGTCCCTGATTTGCGGCGGTATCAGAGGTTCGCGATCCACGGCCAAGAAGCTGCCAGCCTTGCCATCAACGCCGCTTAGGCTTAGCTGTCACGCTTCACGATTCCGGACATTCGATGCCGCACAAGGTTTCTCTTTCCCGTCTGAAGCTGACAGACTTCCGCAACTATGCGGCAGCGGCCCTTACCCTTGACGGTCGGCACGCCGTGCTGACGGGAGACAACGGCGCCGGCAAGACCAATCTCATGGAGGCCGTCTCGCTGCTTTCGCCTGGCCGCGGTCTGCGTCGCGCGGCCTATGGCGACATTACCCGCGTCGGCGCGGCCGGCGGGTTTTCGATCTTCGCCGTGCTCGATGGCATGGAGGGCGACGTCGAGATCGGCACCGGCATCGAAACCAGCGAGGAGACCACCGCCCGCAGGCTGCGCATCAATGGCACAACGGCAAAGACTGCCGACGAACTGACCGACCATCTGCGCCTTCTCTGGCTGACACCGGCGATGGACGGCCTGTTTACCGGTGCCTCCTCCGACCGGCGCCGCTTTCTCGACCGGCTGGTGCTGTCGCTCGATCCCGCCCATGGCCGCCGCGCCAGCGATTTCGAGCGCGCCATGCGCAGCCGCAACAAATTGCTGGACGAAGGCCGCTTCGATCCCTCCTGGCTTGCCGGCATCGAGGAGCAGATGGCAAGCCTCGGCATCGCCATGGCGCTCGCCCGGCAGGAGATGCTCGGCCTGCTGACTCGGCTGATCGAGGAAACACGGGAGAGCTCGCCCTTCCCTTCGGCATCGCTGCAGCTCTCGGGATTCATGGACGGTCAGTTCTCGCGCCCCTCGGTGGACCTCGAAGATGACTACGCGGCGATGCTGGCAGAGAGCCGCTACCGCGATGCCGGAGCCGGGCGCACGCTCGAGGGGCCGCACCGGGCCGATCTCATCGTGCATCACCGCGAAAAGGCGATGGAGGCGGAGCGTTGCTCCACCGGCGAGCAGAAAGCGCTGCTTGTCGGCCTGGTGCTTGCGCATGCGCGGCTCGTCGGCAATCTCACCGGCCATGCGCCGATCCTGCTGCTCGACGAGATCGCAGCGCATCTAGACGAGGGCCGCCGCGCCGCGCTATTCGACCTCATCGACGGGCTCGGCGGCCAGGCCTTCATGACAGGAACGGATCGGGCGATGTTTTCAGCACTCGGCGACAGGGCGCAGTTTTTCACGGTTGCCGACGGAAGGGTGTTCGAATGACGGAGGCGGCTTTTCCCGGCGTCGGGCGTCATGATAACATCGGCGCCATGGAACCGCTCAGCCCGGAAGAAATCGCGCGCTATCACCGCCACATCCTGCTTCCCGAGATCGGCGGCGCCGGCCAGCAGAAACTGAAAGCCGCCCGCGTGCTGGTGATCGGCGCCGGCGGCCTCGGTGCACCGGTCCTGCAATATCTGGCCGCTGCCGGCGTCGGCACGCTCGGTATCGTCGACGACGACCGGGTGTCGCTGTCGAACCTGCAGCGCCAGGTGATCCACGATTCCGGCACGATCGGCGAGCTGAAGACCGAGAGTGCCGCCTTCGCCATCGCCAGGCTCAATCCGCATGTCCAACTGATCCGCTTCGAGGAACGCTTTTCGCCGGAGGCCGCCCGCCGTCAGCTCTCGGGTTTCGATCTTCTGATCGACGGATCGGACAATTTCGACACGCGTTATGCCGCCGCCGATGCGGCTGATGAAGCGCGCATCCCGCTCGTCAGCGGCGCCGTCGGGCGTTTCGATGGTTCGCTGACGGTTCTCAAGCCCTATGAGACAGCTGAGGATGGAACGGCCAACCCTGGATATCGCGACCTGTTTCCGGAAGCGCCGCCGGCGGGGCTGATTCCCGCCTGCGCCGAGGCCGGCATCATCGGCGCACTCACAGGCGTCATCGGCACGATGATGGCGATGGAGGCGATCAAGCTCATCACCGGCACCGGCGAACCGCTGGTCGGACGGTTGCTGCTCTACGACGCGCTCTCGGCCCGCTTCGACACCATCCGCTACAAACGACGCCACACGACACAAAGACAGGCCGGATGACGATTATTCGTCTTGATCAGACTTTCACGCGCTGGGACGAACTGCTGGCTCTGATCCTCGCCTCCTTCGCCTCGATGAACGGCAGGATCGATCCGCAATCTTCGGCGCTCAAGCTGACGACGGAGTCGCTGGCCGAAAAGTCCAGAGCCGAGATCGGCCATGTCGCCATCGACGGCGAAAGCTGATCGGCTGCCTCTTCCTGCGGCCGGAGACCGATTGTCTCTATGTCGGCAAGCTCGCCGTTCTGCCTGAGGCGCAGGGCAAGGGCCTCGGCAAGCGGCTGCTGGCGATTGCCGAGGAAACGGCCGCAGCGCTCGGTCTTCCCGCTTTGCGGCTGGAAACGCGGATCGAGCTCACCGACAATCACGCCGTCTTTGCCGCCTGGGGATTTTCCAGAACCGCCGAAAAGGCGCATCCCGGCTTTGCCAGGACGACATTCGTCGAGATGCGCAAGGTCCTTGCGCCTCCGATCTGCGTCGCCTGATTTACAGCGTTCTTCAACGGCCCGGCAGCACGCGATTCGGCGGCCTGTGACCGTCGATGAAGGTGCGGATGTTGATGATGACCTTGTCGCCCATGTCGATGCGGCCTTCGATCGTCGCCGAGCTCATATGCGGCAGCAGCACGACCTTGCCCTCATTGGCGAGCTTGACCAGCTTCGGGTTGACGGCGGGCTCGTTTTCGAAGACGTCGAGGCCGGCACCGGCAATCCGTCCCTCCCTCAGGCACTTGATCAGCGCAGCTTCGTCGACCACGTCGCCGCGTGCGGTGTTGACGAGATAGGCTGTCGGCTGCAGCAGCGCCAGACGGCGGGCCGAGATCAGGTGGAAGGTCGCCGGCGTCGACGGACAATTGATCGAAACGATGTCAACGCGGGCGAGCATCTGGTCGAGGCTTTCCCAATAGGTCGCCTCCAGTTCGTCCTCAACGGCCGGATTGACGCGCTTGCGATTGTGATAGTGGATCGACAGGCCGAAAGCCTTGGCGCGGCGGGCGACCGCCGTGCCGATGCGGCCCATGCCGACGATGCCGATGCGCTTGCCGTGAATGCGCCGGCCGAGCATCCAGGTGGGAGACCAGCCTGCCCATTCACCCGGCTTGTCGGTCAGCACGCGCGCACCTTCGCCGAGCCTTCTCGGAACTGAGAGAATCAGCGCCATGGTCATATCGGCGGTGTCCTCAGTCAGGACGTTCGGCGTGTTGGTGACGGTAATGCCCTTGCGCGCAGCCGCCTCGACGTCGATGTGATCGGTGCCGTTGGAGAAGCTCGCAATCAGCTTCATCTGCGGTCCCGCCTGCTCGATCAGCGCCGCGTCGATACGATCGGTGACGGTCGGCACCAGCACGTCGGCGGTCTTGACCGCGGCGATAAGCTCAGGAACGGAACGCGGCGCGTCGTCGATGTTCAGCTCTGCGTCGAAGAGTTCGCGCATGCGGGTTTCGACGGCATCCGGCAGCTTGCGGGTGATGTAGACCTTCGGTTTTTTCTTCGCTGTCATGGCTGCCTGTGGTGCCTTGTTCAGAGGTCTTTAACCAAGAGGGGTGATAATTTTCCCATTCCGGGCATTTTCTACCAGACCCGCACGCGAAGACAAACAAAACTCGCGGTGCAGCCGGGGGAATGTCAGAGCCCGGACCGCGAGCAGGCCAAGCCTGCCGCGTATTCGAGCAAACGGAAACTTCCATGCGCAGCAAAGTCCTGAAGTCCTGCCTCGCCCTTGCCATCGCTCTGGCTGCATCCGTGGGAAGCGTCGAATTCGCCCATGCGCAGGCAGCCAAGGGGCCGAGCGGACTGCCATTGCCGCGTTTCGTCACGCTGAAATCCAAGCGCGTCAATCTGCGCATCGGTCCGGGAACGGATTACGCCGTTTCGTGGATGTACCTGAAATCCGGCCTGCCGGTGGAGATCATCCAGGAATACGACAACTGGCGCCGTATCCGCGATGCCGACGGCACCGAAGGTTGGGTCAACCAGTCGCTGCTATCAGGCCAGCGCGCGGCGATTGCCGCCCCGTGGATGAAGACCAAGGGCAAAGGCGTCTATGTCAATCTGCGCCGCGAGGCGCAGCCCTCCGCCTCGATCGTTGCCAAGCTGGAACCCGGCGTGATGATCACCATTGGCGAATGCAACGGCGACTGGTGCCGCGCCGAAACCGACGGCGCCTCGGGCTGGGTGGCGCAGTCGGAGATCTGGGGCGCCTATCCCGGCGAAGCCTTCAAATAAGCCCTGCCCGTTTGGCGGCCTCGGAAAGCGAGGTCATTGGGCGCGGGCCGATCTGCTGGATGACGATGCCGGCGGCCAGGCAGCCAAGCTTGCCGCAATCCTCGAGAGACCGCCCCTGCGTGTAGCCGTAGAGGAAGCCGGAGGCGAAGAGATCGCCGGCACCCGTCGTATCCACAACTTCCTTGATCCGGATCGCATCGACGTAAAAACGCTCACGGCCCGTCAGGATGACGGCACCATTCTCGCTCATCGTCACGGCGGCGATCTTGCAATCGGCGGCGATCCTGTTCAACGCCTCCTCGAAATCGTCGGTCTCGTAGAGCGACAGCGCTTCCTGGCGATTGGCGAAGACGATATCGACCTTGCCGGAGCGCATCAGATCGAGGAATTCGCCGCGATAGCGGTCGACGCAGAAGCTGTCGGACAGCGTCATCGACACTTCGCGGCCGTTTTCATGGGCGATGCGGGCACAATCGAGGATGGCTTCCTTGGCGCGCGGCGGATCCCAGAGATAACCTTCGAAATAAGTGACCTTGGCGTCAGCCACGACGTCGGTCTCGACGTCTTCCGGGCCGAGCTCGACGCAAGCGCCGAGATAGGTGTTCATCGAGCGCTCGCCATCCTCGGTGACGAAGATCATCGAACGTGCCGTCGGCGGGAAGGTGCCCTTGGGCCGGGTCTGGTAGTGGACGCCCTGGGCGCGGATGTCGTGCGCGAAGATATCACCGAGCTGATCTTGGGCAACATTGCCGAAATAGGCAGCGTTGCCGCCGAGATTAGCCACGCCCGCCGCCGTATTGCCGGCGCTGCCGCCGGAGGCTTCGAGCGCCGGTCCCATGCGCGAATACAAGAGTTCGGCGCGTTCGGCATCGATGAGGTTCATCGCCGCCTTGGTGATCTGGTTGTCAATGAGGAACTGGTCGTCGCAACGGGCAATGATGTCCACGATTGCGTTGCCGACTGTCAGAACATCGAATCTTGTCATGAAATGGGGGGTCCCGGAGTTTGTGATAGCCGGGGTTTGGTCTTAGCGAAATTTCCGCGGTTTGGAAGGATAAATGGTGGATGGCGCATCTATTTCTTCGCAAAAGTGCCGCCTATTCGTCATGTCCCTGTCATTTTCAAAATCTAGAAATCTTCGCAAGAAGACCGGCATGAGCAGCTTTCAGTTGCAGCCGGGCGCACGAGGGATGATCCCTTCGATCTTACCGGCGCGATGCTGACCACGGATGAACTGGCAGCTTCGTGATCCGGGTTTCCGGCAAGACCGGAGCGGAAAAAGCGGGCTGTGCCCGCTTTTTTTTGTTTTGCCGATGCGCCTGATTGGACGGCGATTGCCTTTTCAATCCAAGCCGTTTGCTGCTACTGCATAATTCCTTAAATCGGAATCGATTTAAGGATAAAATTATGCAGCAATTCAAAGTGCTACAGCGTCCTTTGCGCGTCTGAAAAGACGCGCGGCGCTGTAGACGTCGAATACTCCCCCGCGCAGAGCAGCCTCCCCTATGTCAGCCATCATTCTCGACGTCCTTCCCATCTTCATCCTGATTCTCATCGGCTGGGTGATCGTCCGCAGCGGGTTGATGGCGTCGAATGTCGGCGAAGCGCTCAGCGAATTCGTCTTCAAGATCGCCGTGCCGCTTCTGCTTTTCCGCACCATTGCCGAGGCGGATTTTCATGGCGCCTCGCCTTTTCGCCTCTGGATCGTCTATTTTTCCGGCGTTGCCATCACCTGGACTGCGGGCCATATCGCCGCCACACGCCTCTTCGGCCGCGACGAACGAATCGGCGTGCTGGCCGGCGTTTCCTCGGCCTTCGCCAACAATATCTTCATCGGTCTGCCGCTCGTCGAGCGGACCGTCGGCGACGAGGGGCTGGTGGCGCTGTCGATCCTACTTGCCGTGCATCTGCCCGTGATGATGGTCGCCGGCACGGTCCTGATGGAGCATGCCGAGCGCAAGATCGCCGGCAAAAGCGATCGCAGCATGGTGCTCGTGCTTCGCCAGATCGCTGTCAATCTCGTGCGCAACCCGCTGGTGATCGGGCTTGCGGCCGGCATGGCGATGCACCTTTCCGGTCTCGCCATGCCGACGACGGTGGCAACGGTCGTCGGGCAGATCGCAGGCATTGCCGGTCCGGCGGCGCTGATATCGCTCGGCATGGCGCTGGAGAGATACGGCATCTCCGGCAATCTCGGTATTGCCAGCGTCACTTCGACCTTGAAGCTGCTGCTGCTGCCCGGCTGCGTCTGGGCAGCGAGCCATCTCCTCGGTCTCAGCCCCGAGTGGACGGCAGCGATCGTGCTGACTTCCTCCGTTCCGACAGGCGTCAATGCCTGGCTGATCGCCAATCGCTTCGGCGTCGGTCACAGCCTCGCCGCCTCGACGATCACGGTGACGACGGCGCTCGGCGCCATCACGGTCTCGCTCTGGGCCTATTTCCTCGGTGCTTGAGCTGATATCCGCACAACGAAAAGCCCGGCTTGCAGGCCGGGCTTCGATGTCATGCGATTGTCTGCCGCGTCACTGCGTCGCGGTGTTCGGATCCGGCAGCGGCACAGGCGAATCGGCAAGCGTGTGCAGGTAGAGGATGACGTTGGCGCGATCCTGATCCTTCGCCAGACCGGCGAAGCCCATGGCAGTGCCCGGAACGTCCTTCTTCGGCGCCATCAGGAACTTGTTGAGATATTCGAAAGTCCACTTCTCGCTGCTGCCCTTGGAGAAATCCTTCATGGCAGCGGAATAGGCGAAGCCTTCATGCGAGGCGATCGGGCGATCTACGACACCAAAGAGGTTGGGACCGACCTTGTTCGGTCCCCCTTTGGTGCCGTCATGACAGGCCTGACACTTCTTGAAGACCGTTTCACCGGCCTTGGCATCTGCAGAAGCGAGCAATTGCGCGATCGGAACGGCAACGGCAGGCGCAGCCTCGCCACCAGCGGCGGGCGCCTCTTCGGCAACGATCGCGAAACCTTCCTTTTCCGGTGCTTCGGAATGGAAGATCCCTTCGGACGCGATGGAGACAGACATCAGAACGAAAATCGTTCCGAGCAGCGCCCCCACGGCCGTATTGACGTATGAATTCATCTGCAATGCTCCCCTTGCAGCCGGCAGACCATAAACCGGACCATCTTGAAATCGCGCGGAACCTATGTCTTTTGGTTGATCGTTGCAACTGTCTAAATGGTCTTGTGCGTGAGACTTTTTGACACTTTTCAGCCCGGAATAGAAGGCCCGAACAATGAGTGATTCAAATTTAGACGGCGTGCTCGTATTGATCCCGGCGCGCATGGCCTCCACACGGCTTCCGGGCAAGCCGCTGGCCGATATTTGCGGTCTGCCGATGATCGTCCAGGTGGCGCTGCGCGCCAGGGAGGCAGCCATCGGCCGCGTCGTCGTCGCCGTCGACGACGCCCGAGTATTCGATGCGGTGGCCGCCGCCGGTTTCGAAGTCGTCATGACCCGCACGGACCACCAATCGGGTTCCGATCGGATCTTTGAGGCGCTGACGAAAGTCGATCCGGACGGAAAGGCGAAAATCATCGTCAACGTCCAGGGCGATCTGCCGACGATCGATCCGGAAACGGTGCGCGCGGCGTTGCGCCCTCTCGAGAACGAGGCGGTCGATATCGGGACGCTGACGACCGAAATCGACAATGAGGAGGACAAGACCGCGCCGCATATCGTCAAGATCGTCGGCTCGCCGATTTCCGACACCCGGCTGCATGCGCTCTACTTCACGCGGGCAACGGCCCCTTACGGCCAAGGGCCGCTCTACCACCATATCGGCCTTTATGCCTATCGGCGCGCCGCGCTCGAACGTTTCGTCTCGCTCGGTCCTTCGACGCTCGAAAAGCGCGAATCGCTGGAGCAGCTGCGGGCGCTGGAGGCCGGCATGCGCATCGACGCCGAGATCGTTGACACGGTTCCGCTCGGTGTCGATACTCCCGCCGACCTCGAAAAAGCGCGGCGCATCCTCTCCGCAAAGTCGAACTGACGGAACCATCATGAACATCAAGACCAACAGGATCGCCTTCCAGGGCGAATTCGGCGCCAATTCCGACATGGCCAGCCGCGACATGTTTCCGACCATGGAGCCGCTGCCCTGCCAGACCTTCGAGGATGCGTTCACGGCAGTCGACAACGGCGATGCCGATATCGGGATGATCCCGATCGAGAACACGATCGCCGGGCGCGTCGCCGATATCCACCATCTGCTGCCGGAGTCGCGGCTGCACATCATCGGCGAATATTTCATGCCGATCCGCTTCCAGCTGATGGTACTGCCCGGTGTTACCAAGGACGAGATCCGCACGGTCCACAGCCATATCCACGCGCTCGGCCAGTGCCGCAAGATTGTTCGCGCCAATGGCTGGAAACCGGTGATCGCCGGCGATACCGCAGGGGCGGCAAAGCTCGTGCAGGAAACCGGCGACCGCTCGATGGCCGCCTTGGCGCCCCGCCTTGCCGCCGATCTCTACGGGCTCGAGATCATCGCCGAAAATGTCGAGGATACGGAAAACAATGTGACCCGTTTCGTCGTTCTGTCCCGCGACGAGGAATGGGCGCAACGGAATTCGGCGGAAGAAAAGGTCGTCACCACCTTCGTCTTCAACGTCCGCAACATTCCGGCCGCGCTCTACAAGGCGCTCGGCGGTTTTGCCACCAACAACATCAACATGACGAAGCTCGAAAGCTACCAGCTCGGCGGAAAATTCGTGGCGACGCAGTTTTACGCCGATATCGAAGGCCATCCGAACGATCCGAACGTGCGCCGGGCATTGGAGGAACTGCGGTTCTTTTCCGAGAAAGTGCGCATCCTCGGCGTCTACAAGGGGCATGCGATGCGAGGCCTGCTTTAAACAGGCCTTGCGAGGCCTTAAATTATTTATCCGGCTCACAGACACGCAGCCGATGCCCATCCGGATCGAGCACGACGAAGGTCGGGCCGAAATCCAGTTCGGTCAGTTCCTGGGCGATCGGCAGGCCGCGCTGGCGCCAGTCTTCGTAGTGCCTGGCGACAGCATTTTCTCCCTCGACCATGAAGGCCACTTCGCCGCGATTGCCGATGGCGGAGGGCTGCGGTTCGACCTTGCTGCGCCGCCAGAGACCGAGCGTGAAGCCGCCCTCAAGCGGAAAAGCGACGAAATTCGGCGCCTCCACGGCCGGTTCGCGATTGAGCAGGTTCCGATAGAAGCTGGCGCTTTCACCTGGGTCCTTGACGTAAAGAATAATGAGATTAGGGCTGGTCATTTCGGTTCTCCCGTTGTTGTAGAATGGGGCCGCGAGGGATCACCTGCTGACAATAAATGGCAGCAGAGTGCAGAGGGCGCAGCGATCGCAACGCCCCCGTTCTCGTCGGGTGGAATGTTGATAAGGCTAGGGTGGTCTAAAGCGTCGCGATCTTTCAGATTCGCTCCTGGCGCTTTAGGTCTTTGTTTTTACGCATGTCGTTGTCGCAAAACCGCGGCACACTTTTGCGCGACATGCTTTAGAGCGGGAAACGGTCCTCGCAATGCGGGTCGCGTCCATCCATGAAGCCAAGGTCGCGCTTCAGGTAGTCCGGGGTTGTTTCAAGGTCGAGGCTGGTGCGCTCTCCCCTGCGAAATCGGAAAACGTTCATTAACAAGTCCAGCAGGCCGGAGCGCGCTGACTGGCGGACATCGGCAAAAGTCTCGGCCGAAATGACATCGGCAAAGGACTCGGCAGCAAAACGGTCGTTCGCGAAATGAATGGCTGGAGGCGTTACCATGATCAGTACTCCTTTCCTGTTGGATTGGTACTGATAATAACCCCTCCTGCTGACAGTTTATGGCAGCAGCGTTCAGCTCTCGATCGGCACGTCCTGCGTCTCGCGCCATTCCTTGAGGAGCACCGTGCGGCGGCGCGGATAGCGCCCCTCATGCAACGCCATGTCGATGATGCGGTCGGTGCGGAAATGGCGAAAATCCTGGCGCAGTTCGCACCAGGCCATGAGGACGCGCACATGCTCATAATAGCCGAGCCCGAAAGGCCAGACGCGGCGGCGCGAGATACGGCCCTGCTCGTCGCCATAATGCAGTTCGAGGATACGCTCCAGGCGGATCGCCCTGCGGATGGCCGAGACGTCAGCCTTGTCCTCGTCCCTGCGTTTAGGGCCGACGAAAAGCGCTGCCGAATCGATCATCTCGCGCATATCGGCCGGCAGCACGGCGGCAATCTTGGCCAGTGCATCGGCGCCGGCGCCGGCAAGGCGCGGCTCGGCGGCGCGGGCCACCCAGCGCGAGCCGAGCACCAATGCCTCCAGCTCTTCTTCGGAAAACATCATCGGCGGCAGCATGAAGCCGGGCTTCAGCACGTAGCCGATGCCGGCTTCGCCTTCGATCATCGCGCCCTGGGCCTGCAGGCTGGCAATATCGCGATAGAGCGTGCGCAGGCTCACCCCGGTCTCTTGTGCCAGCACCGTGCCAGTCACCGGTCGCCGGTAACGCCGGAGCGTCTGGAGCAGCGTCAGCAGCCGTTCCGAGCGGGCGACCGGCATGGTGCTACCGCTTCCACTCCACCCAGTCGCGCATCAGGCGGTGGGCGATCGCCCCTTTCGGCGGCGAGGCCTTGCCTGTCGCGCTCGGGCGTTCCAGCATCTCGATCGTTTCCTCGCGGGTGAACCAGCGGCAATCTTCCAGCTCGGTCTCGTCGCGGCTGATTTCGGTGGATTTCGCCTCGGCGTAACAGCCGATCATCAGGGAATGCGGCATCGGCCAGGGCTGCGAGGCATGGTAGCGGATGCGGCCGGTGCGGATGCCCGATTCCTCCAGCGTTTCCCGGCGCACGGCGTTCTCGATGGTCTCGCCGGGTTCGAGGAAGCCGGCAAGACAGGAATACATACCGGGCGTGAAATGCGGACTGCGGCCAAGCAGGCAGAGATCGCGCTGCTCGTCAACCGTCAGCATGATGACGACGGGGTCGGTGCGGGGGAAGATCACGTGCTCGCAGGCGGCGCAGACGCGCTTGTAGCCGCCGATGTGGATCTCCATCGCCGAGCCGCAGCGGCCGCAGAAGCGGTTGTCACCGTTCCAGCGGATGAGGCTCGCGGCCTGGGCGAATTCGCCGAGCAACACCTCGTCGATCAGCATTTCGCGAAACAGCGTGCGGCCGTCGGCAGGCTTGTACTGGCTGGTGAGGTCGTCGACATCGATGCCGACGGGAACGGCAAGGCGCGGCTCGCCGGTCTTGCGGTAGCCGAGAAGCACCGTTGCATCCCAATCCGGCTGCAATCCCTGCAGCTCATAGCGGGCAAAGAGCGGGTCGAGCACCTGGCCGTCATGCTTCAGCACCAGCTTATCCCCCGCGAAGGCAAAGATATGGGTGCCTTCCTTGGCCAGCGCCTTTTCGACGGATTGTTCGTCGCGATGCTCGGAATCGCGGTTGAGGTCGTTGGCGGCAAAGGCCGTGAGATTGCTGGGTTCCGGATGCGGCACATCCGAATCGAAAAGCGAATGACTCATGATGAAAGGGCTTCCCGCAGCTTCGCTATAAATTCGTCTCTCTTTCCGTCTTCGTAGGGTTCCGCGCGCCCGAAGCCCCAGACGGGACCCGGCCAATTGGCATCGCCTTCGAAGCGGGCAATGACATGAACATGAAGCTGGCGGACGATATTGCCAAGAGCCCCGACATTGATTTTTGTCGCGCCGGTGATCTCCTTCAGCGCCTTGGCGACCAGCTCCGTCTCGAAGGCAAGCAGCACCTGGTCGAGCGGCGTCAGCTCGAAGATTTCGGTGATGTCAGCCCGGCGCGGCACGAGAATGAGCCAGGGCCAGCGGGCGTCCCTCGACAATCTCAGGTCACAGAGACCGGTGACCATGATGCTGACGCTGTCGTTTTCCAGCCGGGGATCGAGCGCGAAACCTTTCAAAGGGCATTCTCCTCATGTTTTCCAACGACTAGCAGTTTTTTCGCATGTTGGCTTGCTTTTGATGACGATATTGCCGATATGTGCATCCGGGAGGTTGGTGGTGGACGAGCCACTCGCCAACCGGGTCAGGTCCGGAAGGAAGCAGCCCTAACGAGCCCGGCACGGGTCATCGTGCCAGCCTCCCACCTTCTCTCCACGAAGTGCCCGATAGCCGGGCGACAAGCAGGGCGATGAGCGACACCGAGCGACAATCAAAAGATGCCGCCTCGACGGGCACCGGATACCGAGTGCTGGCTCGCAAATACCGCCCCAAGGATTTCACGGACCTGATGGTCGGCCAGGAGCCGATGGTCCGCACCCTCACCAACGCCTTCGAGACCGGTCGCATCGCCCAAGCCTACATGCTGACCGGCGTGCGCGGCGTCGGCAAGACGACGACGGCGCGCATCCTGGCGCGGGCGCTGAACTACAAGACATCAGAAATCGACAAGCCGACGATCGACCTTCGCACGCCGGGCGAGCACTGCCAGGCAATCATGGAAGGCCGGCATGTCGACGTGATCGAGATGGATGCCGCTTCCCATACCGGTATCGACGATATCCGCGAGATCATCGAGCAGGTGCGCTACCGGCCGGTTTCGGCGCGCTACAAGGTCTATATCATCGACGAAGTGCATATGCTGTCGACGCAGGCCTTCAACGGCCTGTTAAAGACGCTGGAAGAGCCGCCGGAGCATGTGAAGTTCATCTTCGCCACCACCGAGATCCGCAAGGTACCGATCACCGTGCTGTCGCGCTGCCAGCGTTTCGACCTGCGCCGCATAAGCGCCTCCGATCTCGTTGGGCTGTTCACGACGATCGCGGCCAAGGAAGGCATCGAGGCGGAAGCCGACGCGCTGGCGATGATCGCGCGTGCTGCCGAAGGCTCGGCGCGCGACGGCCTGTCGCTGCTCGACCAGGCGATCGCCCATGGCGCGGGCGTCGTGCAGGCGGAAGCCGTGCGCAGCATGCTCGGCCTTGCCGATCGCGCCCGGATCGTCGATCTCTTCCAGCATATCGTCAAGGGCGATGTGGCCGCCGCACTCGGCGAGTTCCAGAACCAATACGAAGCTGGCGCCAATCCGGTGGTAGTGCTGACCGATCTTGCCGATTTCACCCACCTGGTGACGCGGCTGAAATATGTGCCGGATGCGGCCAACGACCCTTCGCTCAGCGAGGTCGAGCGCACCAAAGCGGCGGAATTTGCCAAGGGCGTTGCGGTGACGACGCTGTCGCGGATCTGGCAGATGCTGCTCAAGGGCATTCCGGAAACGGAAGGCTCGTCACGGACGGCAGGGGCCGCCGAGATGGTGCTGATCCGGCTTGCACATGCCGCCCATCTGCCGGCGCCCGAGGATGCGGCGCGGCGACTTGCCGAATTTTCCGGCGACAATGCCGGCCCGCGGCCCGCGGCTCCGCCGTCCGGCAATGGCGGCGGCAACGGGACACGGGTCTCCTATCAGAATAGTGTCGTGGCGCGCGCCGCGGAAACTGCGCCGAGCCAACCTCCGTCTTCCGCGCCGGTGGCGATGCTGCGTGCCGTGCCGAGCAGCCAGCCCGAGACGATGTCTGTCGGGCGGATCGAGCCAAAACCGGCGGAAGCATTAAAGCCGCTCGTCCCGGTCAATTCGGTCAATGATATCGTCAACCTCGCCACCGAGAAACGCGATCCGAAGCTGAAGGCGATGGTGCGCACCTTCCTGCGCCCGGTCCGGATCGAAGCCGGCCGGCTCGACGTCAGCCTGGCTCCCGGTGCGCCGACGACGCTGCTCAACGAGCTTGCCGTCAAGCTGAAGGAATGGACCGGCATCCACTGGATCGTCAGCCTCAGCCGCGACGAGGGCCAGCCGACGCTTGTCGAAGCGGAGGCCAGGATGCGGGAACAGCATGTGATCGACGCGCGCCAGGACCCTGACGTGGCGGCAATCCTTGCGCATTTCCCCGGTGCTAAGATCATCGACGTGCGCGTACGGGCGCCCGAACCGGAGGAAGAAGGCGAGGCGACGCCGCCGGCCGCCGCCGAATCCGAGGAAGGTGACATCCTGCCGGGCGACGATATAGAATTCTAAGTTTCAACAAGGAGCGAGACGATGCGCGACATCATGGGCATGATGGGCAAAGTCAAGGAAATGCAGGCCAAGATGGAGCAGATGCAGGCGGAGATCGCCGAGCTCACGGCCGAAGGCAAAGCGGGCGGCGGTCTCGTCGCCGTCGTCATCTCGGGCAAGGGCGAGCTGAAGAGCCTGAAGATCGATCCGTCGCTGTTCAAGGAAGACGATGTCGAGATCCTCGAGGACCTCATCGTCGCCGCCCACAAGGACGCCAAGGACAAGGCCGAGGCGCTGGCCGCCGAAAAGACCAAGGCGCTGACGGCAGGCCTGCCGATCCCACCGGGCTTCAAGCTGCCGTTCTGATCTATACGCCACGTATGTCCAGTGGTCAGTGCGCGGCTTCTAACATCGCCCGCAGCTTGTAGTGGATCGGTGAGGCGAGGTATCGCGCCCGGTCAACCTGCGAAAGCCGTCGGCCGAAAGTTTCCATTAGCTCCGGCATTGTCACCTTCTCTCCCGCAAAGGGTTGATGGTCGACCGGCATTCCCGCCTCAACCACGCCATTGCGGATGACGCGGCAATAAATCCCAGGACGGGCGGCGGCGGTGTAGCGCTTGACGAATCTCGGATCGGCCATCCTGGCGGCGAAGGTGGCGCAGGGAATGCGGCAGGAGGTGACTTCGAGGATCAGATCGCCGACGACAAAGCGATCTCCGACGGCGGCGTCGCGATTGTCGAGATCTGATATCACCATGTTCTCGCCGAAAGTACCGGCCTCGTAGGGTCGGCCCAGCTCCTGCGCCCACCAGTCGAGCGTCAGCGATCCCTCCATATAAACAGCCTGGTCGACGCCGCCATGGTGTTTGCGGTTGCAGATCGCATCGCCGACTAGACCTTCGGCATCGATCATCACGGCGCCATTGACGGCATGTTTGAAGATGCCGGTCTTGTAGCTCTTGCCGGGCAGTCTTTCGGGATTGCCGGTGCACAAGGCCAGGATTTTCATGGGATGGCCGATCCTTCCGCGATTCCGTTTCCGTTCCATATCAGTTAAGAACGGCGCATGGCAAAACGAGTCACCGGCCCCGAAATCGAAAAACTCATCCAGCTTCTGGCAAAGGTGCCGGGCCTTGGGCCGCGCTCGGCGCGCCGGGCGGCACTGCATCTGATCAAGAAGAAGGACCAGCTGCTCGGCCCGCTGTCGAATGCGATGGGCGAGGCCTATGACAAGGTGAAGATCTGCTCGCGCTGCGGCAATGTCGATACGGTCGATCCCTGCATTGTCTGCACCGACACCCAACGCGATCAATCCGTCATCATCGTCGTCGAGGACGTCTCGGATCTCTGGGCGCTGGAGCGGGCGGGCGCGATGAACGCCGCCTATCACGTGCTCGGCGGCACGCTGTCGCCGCTCGACGGGGTCGGTCCTGACGATCTCAACATTCGCGGCCTGATCGACCGGGTCGGCGAAGGCGGCATCCGGGAACTGATCATCGCGGTCAACGCCACGGTCGAGGGACAGACGACGGCGCACTATATCACCGATCAGTTGCAGGGGCTCGACGTGAAGATCACGCGGCTGGCGCACGGCGTGCCTGTTGGTGGTGAGCTCGACTATCTCGACGAGGGCACGCTTGCGGCGGCACTTCGGGCGCGGACTGTGATATAGGGAGGCTTGCGTATGTTGCACCACACCCCCCTCTGCCCTGCCGGGCATCTCCCCCACAAGGGGGGAGATCACAAGTGGCGTTGGTTTCCGGCTTCATTGTCAGCTTGCCGCGCAGAAACGTCGATTGTCGGCGGAAAGCTCCGCGCCCCGCCGATCTCCCCACCTGTGGGGGAGATGCCCGGCAGGGCAGAGGGGGGTGTTCCACGGCGGCTGCGGATATTCGCACTCGCGTTGGCGGCAGCTCTCCTGCCCCTCTCCTGTTACGCGGCCCCTTCGAAAGCCGATGTCGAGGCGCAGTTCGAAAAATGGGTGCAGAGCGACCTCTGGCCGGAGGCGAAGGCGAACGGCATTTCGGAGAAGGTCTTTCAGGCCGCTTTCTCCGGCATCACGCTGAACTGGAACTTGCCCGATCTCGCTCCGCCGGGCTTCCCGCCGCCGAAGGAGCAGAAGCAGACGCAGGCCGAATTTTCCTCACCCGCTCCCTATTTCAACGAGGACCAGCTGAAGAAGCTTGCCGCAACGGGACGCGGCTTTGCCGCCCAATATGGCTCGACGCTGAAGCGGATCGAAAAGACCTATGGCGTGCCGGGCTCGATCGTGCTTGCCATCTGGGGCCGAGAGACGGGCTTCGGCGCCGCGAAGATCCCGAATTCGGCGATCGAGGTGCTGGCGACCAAGGCCTTCATGTCGACGCGCAAGGAGATGTTCCGCACCGAGCTGGTGGCCGCACTCCATATTCTCGACGGCGGCGACGTTACACCTGCCAACTTCAAGGGTTCGTGGGCGGGCGCACTCGGCCAGCCGCAATTCATGCCGACGAGCTATCTAAAATATGCCGTGGATTTCGATGGCGACGGTCACCGCAATATCTGGACCTCGGTGCCCGATACGCTCGCCTCGATCGCCAATTACCTTGTCAAGAAAGGCTGGCAGCGCGGCCGCGACTGGGGTTTCGAGGTGTCGATACCGGAGGCGGTCTCCTGCGCGCAGGAAGGACCCGATCTGGCAAAGCCGCTGTCGCACTGGGCCTCGCTCGGCATCGACCGCATCTCCGGCAAGGGCTTTCCCTCCGGCGAGATGAAGGCTGAGGGCATGATGCTGGTTCCGGCCGGCCGCGACGGACCGGAATTCATCGTCACGCCGAATTTCTACGTCATCAAGGAATACAATAATTCCGATCTCTACGCGCTCTATATCGGCAACCTCGCCGACCGGATCGCCTATAATGGCGGCGCCTTCCAGGGTGGATGGGGCGATGTCGGCAAGATGCTGCGCTCGGATGTCGCCGCCATGCAGAAGGCGCTGGAACGGCAGGGCTATGATGTCGGCGGCTCCGACGGCCTGCCGGGCTACAAGACCCGGCGTTCGATCGGCCAGTGGCAGGCAAAGAACGGCATGAAGCCGACATGTTTTCCCGAGGCCACGATGAAGGGCAAGCTGAAGTAACCGGCTTCAGAGGTTGCGTTTCAAACCTTCATGGCTGGCGACGAAACCGAGCCTCTCGTAGAAGCGGATCACGTCCCCCCGCGTCTTGTCCGATGTCAGCTGCACCAGGCCGCAACCGCGCTCGGCACATTGGGCGATCGCCCATTCGATGAATTCAGAGCCGAGGCCAGAACCGCGAAGATCACTTGCGACACGCACGCTTTCGATCTGGCCGCGCCACATGCCCGTCCTCGAAAGACCGGGAACAAAACTCAGCTGCAGGCAGCCGACGACCAGATCGGCCGCATCGCTTGCGACGGCCAGAAGCTGATTGGCGTCCGCCTCAATCGCCGCAAAGGCCGAGAGATAACGCGCGTCGACAGGATCCGAAACGATCTCCCTGCTGGCGCCAAGATCATCATCGGCCAGAAGCCGGATGATGGCGGCAAGATCGGATTGGCGGGCGAGCCTGAATCTATACATTTTTGATCTCTGCTAGCTAGTCTCAATGATGCAGATCGATCGGCGCCTTGTGGAAGACGTCGTCACCCGGCGGAATGGCCTGGCGTTCGATCATGCGGTGGACATGCAGCGGACCTTCACCGCGGTGAAGCGCACGCAGCCTGTCGGTGTTTTCGGCATCGGCCTGCGTGCGCCGCTGGTTGTGCCTTATGTATTCGACCCAGGTCGGCGTGTGGTAGGTTTCCGTCCAAAGGCTGGGATTTTCGAGATCACGCATCAGCGCCCAGTTGCGGGCGCCGTCGCGGATGCGGATACGGCGGCGTTCACCCATCAGCTCCATGAACTCGGCAAGGTCCTCATCGGCGATCTCGTAATCGACCTGGATGACGATCGGCCCGCTGCGCGGTGTGATGTCGAGACTGAGGGCCGGTTCGGTGAAGCGGTTCAGCGGGTCGAGATTGAGCGAGGCGAAGGCCGGCATCGAAAAACGCAGGCCGATGGCGATGCCGAGCAGCATGACGACGGATGACATCAGCAGCGCATCGGCAACGCCATAGCGATCGGCGGCGACGCCCCACAGCCAGCTGCCGCCGGCAATGCCGCCGAAGGTGACTGTCTGATAAAGCGACAGCGCCCGGCCAACCACCCAGCGCGGCGTCGAAAGCTGGACGATGGTGTTGAACAACGAAAGTGCGGAGACCCAGCAGGCGCCGGAAACGAGCAGCCCGGCAGAGGTGAGGACGGCACTCTGGCTGAAGGCTGCGATGACCGCACTCAGTGCAAAGCCGGCAAAGGAGAAGCGGATGATCATCTCGCTGGAAAGCACCTGGCGAAGCCTGGCATTCAGCACCGCACCGCCAATCGCGCCGATGCCGAAGGCGCCGAGCATGAAACCATAGGTCAGCGGGCCGCCGGCAACGAGATCGAGGGCGACCACCGGCAGCAGCGCCAGGATCGAGCTGGCGCCGATGCCGAAGAGCAGTCCCCTGACAAGGACCTTTTCGAGATTGGGCGACATCGAGACATAACGCAGGCCGGCAAAGATGGCGCTGCCGAGCGCCTCGCGCGGCAGGGTCGAGACGGGCGCGGCTGGCCGCCAGCGCAGCAGGGCATAGATCAAGGCGAGGTAACTCAGCGTGTTCACCGCAAAGGCCGCGGCCGCGCCGGCAGCGGCGACGATGACGCCGCCGATTGCCGGGCCGACGCTGCGGGTGATGTTGAAACCCATGCTGTTCAGCGTGACCGCAGCCGGCAGATCGGCGCGCGGCACCATGTCGCCGACCGAGGCCTGCCAGGAGGGATTGTTGAGCGCGGTGCCGCAGCCGATCAGGAAGGTGAAGAAGAGCAGCAGCCAGGGCGTGATCCAGCCGAGAAGGGCGGAGGCCGTCAGCAGCGCCGAGACCGTGAGCATCATGCACTGCGCCGTCAGCATGACCCGGCGGCGGTCATAATTGTCGGCCAGAGCGCCCGATATCAGCGAAAACAACATGATCGGCAGCGCCGTCGAGGTCTGCACCAGCGCGACCATGTCCTCCGAGGCGGTGATCGTCGTCATCATCCAGGCGGCGCCGACCGCCTGGATCAGGCCGCCGAAATTCGAAGAAAGGCTCGCAAACCAGATGGTGCGGTAGGTATCGTGCCGCAAAGGCGCCAATGTCGACGAAGTGTAGGCCACGATTTCTCCCGCTTTTGTTATTGCGCGCCAACGGCAATATATGCGCAAGACCGGCGCTGGCCATAGGCCTCATCACGTCGCCGGAAGCGAATTGGCCGAATCGGTCGCAGACCTTGCAATTTCGGAAAAACCCGACTATATGCCTCTCAAATTCTTGATCGCTTGATGAAGAGTGGGCCGCAAGGACCCGCTCTTTTTTATTACCGCGATCGCTTAAACAGCATGAAATTGCGAGGAGCGCACCGCTTGTCGGACATGACAAACGCAGACAACGAACTTGAGCCGCGGCTGATTACCGAAACCGGGCTCGACCAGCGTCTTGCCGATATCATCGAACCCGTTCTCGTCGGCATCGGCTTTAGGCTTATCCGCGTCCGGATGCTGAACCAGAACGGCGCGACGATGCAGGTTATGGCCGAACGCAACGACGGCACGATGTCGGTTCAGGATTGCGAAGAAGTCTCGATGGCGATTTCTCCCGTCCTCGATGTGGAAGATCCGATCGATAAAGAGTATCATCTGGAAGTGTCTTCGCCCGGCATCGACCGTCCGATGGTGCGGAAATCCGATTTCGTCCGCTGGCAGGGCCACCTTGTGAAATGCGAGACGTCGATCTTGATCGACAATCGCAAGCGCTTCCGCGGCAAGATCGTCGAAGCAGGCGCAGATGGTTTCACGCTTGAGCGTGACCAGGTTGCCTATGGGGAAGAGCAGAAGGTCACCATTCCCTTCACGGCGCTTAGCGATGCGAAGCTCATTCTGACCGACGACCTGATCCGCGATGCGTTGCGCGCCGACAAGCTGGCGAAAGCCCAGGCCGCCAACCAGAACGACGCAGAAGACGAAGAATAACCGATCAACAGACCGCTCTAGGGACGGGAACCCTGGAGTAAAGACGGAGAAACAAGACAATGGCAGTCAGTGCGAACCGGCTCGAACTTCTGCAGATCGCAGATGCAGTGGCGCGCGAAAAAGTCATCGACCGCGAGATCGTGCTGGCCGCAATGGCCGATGCCATCCAGAAGGCGGCACGCTCCCGTTACGGCACCGAGTCCAACATCCGGGCCGACATCAATCCGAAGACCGGCGAAATCCGTCTGCAGCGCCTGCTCGAAGTCGTCGACAAGGCCGAGGATTATTCGACGCAGATCCCGCTGGAACTTGCCCGCGACCGCAACCCGGACGCCGCCCTCGGCGACTTCATCGCCGATCCGCTGCCGCCGATGGATTTCGGCCGTATCGCCGCACAGTCGGCCAAGCAGGTGATCGTCCAGAAGGTCCGCGAAGCGGAGCGTGACCGCCAGTTCGACGAATTCAAGGATCGCGTCGGCGAAATCGTCAACGGTACCGTCAAGCGCGTCGAATACGGGAACGTCATTGTCGATCTCGGCCGTGGCGAAGGCATCATCCGCCGCGACGAAATGATCCCGCGCGAAAACGTCCGCTATGGCGATCGCGTCCGTGCATACGTCTATGATGTCCGTCGCGAGCAGCGCGGCCCGCAGATCTTCCTGTCGCGCACGCATCCGCAATTCATGGTGAAACTCTTCACCATGGAAGTGCCGGAGATTTACGACGGCATCATCCAGGTGAAGTCGGTCGCCCGCGATCCGGGTTCGCGCGCCAAGATTGCGGTGATCTCGAACGACAGCTCGATCGATCCGGTCGGCGCCTGCGTCGGTATGCGCGGCTCGCGCGTTCAGGCCGTCGTCGGCGAGCTCCAGGGCGAGAAGATCGACATCATTCCGTGGTCGCAGGACCCGGCGACCTTCGTCGTCAATGCCCTGCAGCCGGCCGAAGTCGCCAAGGTCGTTCTCGACGAGGATGCCGAGCGTATCGAAGTCGTCGTTCCCGACGAGCAGCTGTCGCTTGCGATCGGCCGTCGCGGCCAGAACGTCCGCCTCGCCTCGCAGCTGACCGGCTGGGATATCGACATCATGACGGAGGCCGAGGAATCGGAACGCCGCCAGAAGGAATTCAACGAGCGCACCAACCTGTTCATGGATTCGCTCGATGTCGACGAGATGGTCGGCCAGGTTCTGGCTTCGGAAGGTTTTGCCGCGGTTGAAGAACTGGCTTATGTCGATCTCGACGAAATCTCTTCGATCGACGGTTTCGACGAGGAGACGGCGCAGGAAATCCAGCAGCGCGCCCGCGAATTCCTCGAGCGTCTCGAAGCCGAGATGGACGAGAAGCGCAAGGCGCTCGGTGTCCAGGACGAACTGCGTGAAATCAACGGCATGACCGCCCAGATGATGGTGGCGCTCGGCGAAGACGGCATCAAGTCGATCGAGGACTTTGCCGGCTGCGCTGCCGACGATCTCGTCGGCTGGTCGGAACGCAAGAACGGCGAAACGAAGAAGTTCGAGGGCCTGTTCTCGAAGTTCGACGTCTCACGCGTCGAAGCAGAACAGATGATCGTCCAAGCCCGCCTTTCGGCTGGCTGGATCACGCAAGAGGACCTGGATAAGGGGACCGAAGAAGAGGTCACCGAAGCCGAACAAGAAGCATGATGACCGCGCATGAACCGGACGCTCCTCTCGAGGACGACGATCTTGCAGGTTATGACGTGAACGGACGCATGTGCATCGTGACGCGCGAAAGCGGATCGCCGGAAGAGCTGATCCGCTTCGTCGCCGCTCCCGATGGAACAGTTGTCGCCGATCTGAAGCGCGAGCTTCCGGGACGCGGATGCTGGGTGAAGATCGACCGGTCGCTGGTCGACAGGGCGGTGGCGAAGAAACTCTTCGCCCGCGCGCTGAAGACGGATGTAAAGGCGGCGGACGATCTCGGCGCGAGTGTCGATCGGCTGCTCGCGGCGCAATTGATGCAGATGATGAACATGGCGCGGAAAGCCGGCCAGTTCGTCAGCGGGTCCTCGAAAGTGGATGCCGCGGTCAGAAGCGGAGCAGCCCTTGCGGTGTTCCACGCGACTGGTGCAGCGGACGACGGCGTCCGGAAAATCGACCAGGCCCGCAAGGCCTGGCACCTCGGAATGGAGACCGAGGAGGAGATACCTTCCTTCCGTCTCTTCTCGGAGAGCGAAATGGAAGGCCTGATGGGCCAGAATGCTTTTATCCATGCCGCAGTGCTTGCAGGGCAGGCGGGTGAAGGTGTAGTGAAGCGCGCAAAGATGCTCGAACAGTACCGTATTGGCGGTCAGTCCCGGGCAGCGGGCGGCGCTGGCCGGCAAAAACAATGAGGCGGTCACCGGCATCGGCCGGTCCCATACTCATTGATCGACAGTATTGAACGACAGGGTCTGATCTAGTCATCGCTCCCTGTCCGAAGGAACGGGAACGAATGACCGATAGTAACGACGACAAGACAATCAGCGTAGCGGGCAAAAAGACACTCACCCTGAAACCATCGGGGATGAGCCAGGGCACCGTTCGCCAGGATATGGGTCGAGGTCGCACCAAGGCGGTCGTCGTCGAGACCCGTAAGCGGCGCCCGATGCGCCCGGAAGACGAAAAGCCGATCACACCCGTCGCTCCGCCGGCCCCCGTCCGCGCAGCCGAACCGGCGCCCGCACCCGTGCAGGCGCGTCCGCAGCAGCCGACGCCGGCTCCGCGGGTTCAGCAGGGCAACAACAACCAGACGAACCAGCGTCCGCCGCAGCAGTCCCACCAGCCGCCGCGCCAGAACGATCGTCCGCGCCCGGTGGTGCTGAACCATCTGTCGCCGGAAGAGATGGACGCCCGCCGCCGCGCGCTTGCCGACTCCCAGGCGCGTGACGCCCAGGATGCGATCCGCCGCGCCGAGGAAGAAAAGCGCCGTGCCGCCGAAGAGGTGATCCGCAAGGCAGCCGAAGCGGAAGAAGCTGCCCGCAGGGCCGCTGAAGAGGCTATCCGGCAGGCCGAGGCACCCGCTGTTGCTGAACCCGCAGTCGCAGAACCGGCTCCGGCCGAAGCACGCTCCGACGCGCCACGGCCGCCGCAGCCCGCATCGTCGGCACCGGCCGCACGCCGGCCCGATGCGGCTGGAGCACCTGCTGCCCGTCCGGCACCCGGCGCTGCCGTCCCTGGGGCCGTTCGCGGCCGTCGCGAAGAAAAGGAAGAAGACGATCGTGGCGCAGCGCGCGGCGGTCCTGTCCGTGGCCGCGTCGTTCGCCCGGAACCCGCAAAGCCGGTCACGACTCGTCCGAAGACGGATGAAGAGCGCCGCCGCGGCAAGTTGACGATCACCACCGCCAATGTGGACGGCGAGGACAATGCCCGCGGTCGGTCGCTCTCGGCGATGCGTCGCCGGCAGGAGAAGTTCCGCCGCGGTCAGATGCAGGAAACCCGCGAGAAGATCTCCCGCGAAGTGGTTCTGCCCGAGACCATCACCATTCAGGAACTGTCGCAGCGCATGTCCGAACGCGCCGTCGACGTCATCAAGTACCTGATGAAGGAAGGCCAGATGATGAAGCCGGGCGACGTCATCGACGCCGACCTTGCCGAAATCATCGCCGGCGAATTCGGCCATACGGTCAGGCGCGTGTCGGAATCCGACGTCGAACTCGGCATCTTCAACGTGTCCGACGACGATGGCGAACTGGTTTCGCGCCCGCCCGTCGTTACCATCATGGGCCATGTCGACCACGGCAAGACCTCGCTGCTCGACGCCATCCGCCATGCCAACGTGGTCTCCGGCGAAGCCGGTGGCATCACCCAGCATATCGGCGCCTATCAGGTGGAGCAGAACGGTCAGAAGATCACCTTCATCGATACGCCCGGCCACGCCGCCTTCACGGCAATGCGTGCCCGCGGTGCGCAGGCGACCGACATCGCGATCCTGGTCGTCGCAGCCGACGACAGCGTGATGCCGCAGACGATCGAATCGATCAACCACGCCAAGGCGGCCGGTGTTCCGATCATCGTGGCGATCAACAAGGTCGATAAGCACGAGGCTGACCCGCAGAAGGTCCGTAACCAACTGCTGCAGCACGAAGTCTTCGTGGAATCCATGGGCGGCGAAGTGCTTGACGTCGAGGTTTCGGCCAAGACCGGCAAGAACCTCGACAAGCTGCTCGAGGCGATCCTGCTGCAGGCGGAAATTCTCGATCTCAAGGCCAATGCGAACCGGACCGCGGAAGGAACGGTTATTGAAGCCCAGCTCGATCGTGGCCGTGGTTCGGTCGCGACCGTGCTCGTCCAGAAGGGTACGCTTCGTCCGGGCCAGATCATCGTTGCCGGCGACGTCTGGGGCCGCGTGCGCGCCCTCGTCACCGACAAGGGCGACCATGTGAAGGAAGCCGGCCCCGCGACCCCGGTCGAGGTTCTCGGTCTGTCCGGCACGCCGCAGGCAGGCGACAAGTTCGCCGTCGTCGAAAGCGAAAGCCGCGCCCGCGAAATCTCGGAATATCGTCAGCGTCTGGCCCGCGACAAGGCGGCTGCCCGCCAGTCGGGACAGCGCGGTTCGCTGGAACAGATGATGATGCAGCGCCAGAGCGTCGGCATCAAGGAGTTCCCGCTGGTCATCAAGGGTGACGTGCAGGGCTCGATCGAAGCGATTGCCGGCGCGCTGGAGAAGCTCGGCACCGACGAAGTCCGCGCCCGCATCGTCCATTCGGGCGCCGGCGGCATCACCGAGTCGGATATCTCGCTCGCTGAAGCCTCGAACGCGGCCATCATCGGCTTCAACGTTCGTGCAAATACGCAGGCACGCCAGTTCGCCGAGCGCGAAGGCATCGAAATCCGCTACTACAACATCATCTACGACCTCGTGGATGACGTGAAGGCAGCGATGTCAGGCCTGCTGTCTCCGGAGCGGCGCGAAACCTTCATCGGCAATGCCGAGATCCTCGAGGTGTTCAACATCACCAAGGTCGGCAAGGTCGCAGGCTGCCGTGTCGTCGAAGGCAAGGTCGAACGTGGTGCAGGCGTCCGCCTCATCCGCAACGACGTCGTCGTTCACGAAGGCAAGCTCAAGACGCTCAAGCGCTTCAAGGACGAAGTGTCCGAAGTGCCGATGGGTCAGGAATGCGGCATGGCCTTCGAAAACTACGAGGACATGCGCGCCGGCGACGTCATCGAGTGCTTCCGCGTCGAGCATATCACGCGCACGCTCTAAACTGCTGCGCCTGAACTTTCCGAAAGCCATCCGCCAGCCGGCGGATGGCTTTCGGGCATCTGTCGACTTGACCTTTTCGACCAAAAGAGTCATGGACGCTCTCCTTTGACGGGTTCGATTCCCAGCCGCATCGGCAAATAGAGATAACAATGACCAGAGTAACTTCTTCCGCGCCTTCGCAGCGCATGCTGCGCATTGGCGAACAGGTTCGCGCCGCTATCACCCAGGTGCTGCAGCGCGGCGAAGTGCGTGACGACGTCATCGAGGCGACCGTGATCTCGATCTCGGAAGTGCGCATGTCGCCGGACCTCAAGATCGCCACCGCCTATGTGACGCCGCTCGGCGTTTCCGACCACAGCATCGTCATCCAGGCGTTGAACCGTCATGCAAGATTCATCCGCGGCCGGCTCGGGCCGCAGCTTCGGCAGATGAAATACATGCCGGAGGTACGCTTCCGCGACGATACCAGCTTCGACAACTACAAGAAGATCGACGAGCTGCTGCGTTCGCCCGAGGTGAGCCGCGACCTCGACGGCGATAATGACGAACAATAAACAGAAGAGACGCATGTCCAAACCACGCAAACCCAAAGGCCGGCCGATTTCCGGCTGGCTGATCCTCGACAAGCCGGTGGATTTCGGCTCGACGGAAGCCGTCTCCAAGATCAAGTGGCTCTATAAGGCTGAGAAGGCCGGTCATGCCGGCACGCTCGATCCGCTCGCCTCCGGCATGCTGCCGATCGCGCTCGGCGACGCGACGAAGACCGTTCCCTACGTGATGGACGGCCGCAAGATCTATGAATTCACGGTGAGCTGGGGCGAGGAGCGTGCGACCGACGATCTCGAGGGCGAGGTGACCAAGAGTTCGGACAAACGCCCGAGCGAACAGCAGATTCGCGATATCCTGCCTGGATATGTCGGTACCATCAGCCAGGTGCCGCCGCAGTTTTCCGCTATCAAGATCGCAGGTGAACGCGCCTATGATCTGGCGCGCGAAGGCGAAACCGTCGAAATCCCCTCGCGTGAGGTCGATATCTTCCGGCTGACCTTGCTCGCCTGCCCGGACGCCGATAGCGCGCATTTCGAAGTGGAATGCGGCAAGGGTACTTATGTCAGGGCGCTGGCGCGCGATTTCGGGCGCGAGCTCGGCTGCTACGGCCATGTGTCCGGGCTGCGGCGCACCTTCGTCGCGCCTTTCGCGGAAGAGGCCATGGTGCCGCTCGCGGATCTCGTGGCACTGGAATCAATCGAGGATATGGACGAGCGCCTGGCGGCCCTCGACGCGCTGCTGATCAACACCTGCGAAGCGCTATCCTCCCTGCCCCATCTCGTCATCAATGACGACCAGGCGCACCGGCTGAAGATGGGCAACCCGATCCTGGTGCGTGGCCGCGATGCGCCGGTTGCCGAAAGCGAAGCCTATGCGACGGCCCGCGGCAGGCTGATCGCGATCGGCGAGATCGGCCAGGGCGAGTTTCGCCCGAAGCGGGTTTTCGGCTGAGCCTATCTGGCTTTCTGACAACGACAGAGATTGTCAGCCGGCAGCAATGCGGTATTTTCCCTGTCGGGCCATGGCGGCCCGACAGGGGGAAGACTATGCGCGGAATTGTTATCGCAATCCTGACGTTCTTTTCGATGTTGCTTGCCGTCGCCGGCGCTCAATCCGCCGAGCGCTGGGCCGAGCTTCCGGCCTTTCCTTCAATGCCGGTGGCAAAGACGAGGGGCATGGCCGATGTGAACGACATCAAGATGTATTACGCAGAGTATGGCGAAGGCGAGCCGATCCTCTTCATCCATGGCGGACTTGGAAATGCCGACGTCTGGGGTCACCAGGTCGCCGATTTTGCCAAGGACCACCTGGTCATCGTTGCCGACAGCCGCGGACATGGGCGCTCGACGCGCAGCCAGCAGCCCTTCGGTTACGACCTGATGACGTCTGACTACGTCGCGCTTCTCGACTATCTGAAGATCGACAAGGTGACACTTGTGGGATGGTCGGATGGCGGAATCATCGGCATCGACATGGCGATGAAACATCCGGAGAAGCTGACGCGCGTCATTGCCCAGGCAGCAAACGTCACGACCGATGGCGTCAAGGCTGACGTGATGAACAACAAGACCTTCAACGACTACATCAACGTCGCCGGCGAATATTACCGGAAGCTATCGCCGACGCCGAACGAGTACGACGCCTTCGTCACCCAGATCTCCGAAATGTGGGCGACCCAGCCGGTCTGGACGGCAGCGGATCTTGGAAAGATCGCGGTGCCGGTCACGCTCGCCATCGGCGACCATGATGAGGCCGTAAAGCTCGACCATACGGAGATGATGGCGAAAGAAATTCCGGGCACCAAGCTGGTGATCCTGAAAAATGTCAGCCATTTCGCCATGCTGCAGGATCCGACGGGTTACGATGCGATGATCCGGGACGCCATGGCGGGCCGCTGAAAACCGCTGCGGGAGCTCCCCTCTTTCCATTGCTGCTTATTTGGTTTATAGGCAGCGCCAGCGTCAGGTTCGCCTGCTCGCATTCACGGCCAAAGCTGGACGACATCCCGGCTTTTGGCGACTCTATCTCCTCCTCTTAGAAAGGATCACCCGATGTCGATCACTGCTGAGCGCAAGTCTGCGCTGATCAAGGAATATGCGACCGTTGAAGGCGATACCGGTTCTCCGGAAGTCCAGGTCGCGATCCTGACCGAGCGCATCAACAACCTGACCGAACACTTCAAGGACCACAAGAAGGATAACCATTCCCGCCGTGGCCTGCTGACGATGGTTTCGAGCCGCCGCTCGCTTCTTGATTATCTCAAGAAGAAGGATGAAGGCCGCTATTCCAAGCTGATCACCAGCCTGGGTATCCGCCGCTAAGATTATCCGGCGGGCGCTATCCCAAGCGCCCGCCGGATGTGTTTCGGGACACGGCTCCCGATGAAATGTTCCAGCCGCGCCCTATTTTACGCGGTGGAAAGACCGACAGACCCGGATGGGCCGGATCTGCCAAACCAACCGTTGACCTGTCATGGGGCAGGATTGCCGGATGCTTTCGGCCAAGGCTTGTCAATGAGCTTTGGCCCGGTTTCTCAGGAACTCCTGAGGAAGCCGAAGATGAAAAGCCTCCCGTTGTCTTGCCCGTGATACGTCACATTGATTGCGGTCGACTGTGCGCTGCGCCTTGATATCGGCGATGGCGCGTGCTCCCGCATTGAAGGACAAGAGATGTTTGATACACACACAGTGGAAATCGAGTGGGCCGGCCGCCCGCTGAAGCTCGAAACCGGCAAGATCGCCCGTCAGGCCGACGGCGCGGTTCTCGCCACCTACGGCGAAACCGTCGTTCTCGCCACCGTCGTCTCGGCCAAGTCGCCGAAGCCCGGCCAGGACTTCTTTCCGCTCACCGTCAACTACCAGGAAAAGACCTACGCAGCCGGCAAGATCCCCGGCGGCTATTTCAAGCGCGAAGGCCGCCCGAGTGAAAAGGAAACCCTGGTTTCCCGCCTGATCGACCGCCCGATCCGCCCGCTCTTCCCGGAAGGCTACAAGAACGACACGCAGGTTGTCGTTACCGTTATCCAGCATGACCTCGAAAACGATCCGGACATCTTGTCGATGGTCGCTACCTCGGCTGCGCTGACGCTCTCCGGCGTTCCCTTCATGGGCCCGGTCGGCGGTGCGCGCGTCGGCTACATCAACGGCGAATACGTTCTCAACCCGCATCTCGACGAGATGGATGAATCGAGCCTCGACCTCGTCGTCGCCGGTACCTATGACGCCGTGCTGATGGTGGAATCCGAAGCCAAGGAACTCAACGAAGACGTCATGCTCGGCGCCGTCATGTTCGGCCACAAGGGCTTCCAGCCGGTTCTCGACGCGATCATCAAGCTCGCCGAAGTGGCAGCCAAGGAGCCGCGCGACTTCCAGCCGGCAGATTACTCCGCTCTCGAAAACGAGATGCTCGGCCTTGCCGAAGGTGAACTGCGCAATGCCTACAAGATCACCCAGAAGGCCGACCGCTACGCCGCCGTCGATGCCGTCAAGGCGAAGGTGAAGGCGCATTTCCTCCCCGAGGAAGGCGAAGCCAAGTACACGGCCGAGGAAGTCGGCGCGATCTTCAAGCACCTGCAGGCGAAGATCGTCCGCTGGAACATCCTCGACACCAAGAGCCGCATCGACGGCCGCGACCTTGAGACCGTTCGTCCGATCGTTTCGGAAGTCGGTCTTCTGCCGCGTACGCACGGTTCGGCGCTGTTCACCCGCGGTGAAACGCAGGCGATCGTCGTTGCCACCCTCGGCACCGGCGAAGATGAGCAGTATGTCGACAGCCTGACTGGCATGTACAAGGAGCGCTTCCTGCTCCATTACAACTTCCCTCCCTACTCGGTTGGCGAGACCGGCCGCATGGGTTCCCCGGGTCGCCGCGAAATCGGCCACGGCAAGCTCGCATGGCGCGCGATCCGTCCGATGCTGCCGACGGTCGAGCAGTTCCCCTACACGCTGCGCGTTGTCTCCGAGATCACCGAGTCGAATGGCTCGTCCTCGATGGCGACTGTCTGCGGTACCTCGCTCGCTCTGATGGACGCCGGCGTTCCGCTGGCAAAGCCGGTTGCGGGTATCGCCATGGGTCTGATCCTGGAAGGCGATCGCTTCGCTGTCCTCTCCGATATTCTCGGTGACGAAGACCACCTCGGCGACATGGACTTCAAGGTCGCCGGTACCGCCGACGGCATCACCTCGCTGCAGATGGACATCAAGATCGCCGGTATCACCGAAGAGATCATGAAGGTCGCTCTTGGCCAGGCCCAGGGCGGTCGCGCCCACATCCTCGGCGAAATGTCCAAGGCCATCACCGAAAGCCGCGGTCAGCTCGGTGAATTCGCTCCGCGCATCGAAGTCATGAACATCCCGGTCGACAAGATCCGTGAAGTCATCGGCTCGGGCGGCAAGGTCATTCGCGAAATCGTCGAAAAGACCGGCGCGAAGATCAACATCGAGGACGACGGCACCGTCAAGATCGCCTCGTCTTCGGGCAAGGAAATCGAAGCGGCCCGCAAGTGGATCCACTCGATCGTTGCCGAGCCTGAAATTGGCCAGGTCTACGAAGGCACGGTCGTCAAGACCGCCGACTTCGGCGCCTTCGTCAACTTCTTCGGCGCCCGCGACGGCCTCGTCCACATCTCGCAGCTCGCTTCCGAGCGTGTTGCCAAGACGCAGGACGTCGTCAAGGAAGGCGACAAGGTCTGGGTCAAGCTGCTCGGCTTCGACGAACGCGGCAAGGTTCGCCTGTCGATGAAGGTCGTCGACCAGGCCACCGGCCAGGAAATTGCGAACGAGAAGAAGAAGGAAGAAGCGGCCGAATAAGCCGCCTTCCAGATTTAATACCGGGCGCGGGAATGCTTCCGCGCCCTTTTTTGTATCCTGAAGCGCGAGGCGATCTTTCAGATTCGCTTGCCGCCCTTCAGGTCTTCGGTTTGGCGCATGTCGTGCTCGCAAAAACCGCTGAACACTTTTGCGCGACATGCTTTAAGACGAGACGAGACCATGAGCAGCGAGACGCTGAAGACCCTGTTCCATCCCTTTGCCAGCGGCACAGTCGAGGCGCCCGGCGAGGGCGAGCGCGTGCTCTTCCTCGGCGCCGAGGCAGGCTTTGCGCTGCCGGAAGGCTTCGCCGCCTCGCTCAGCGCCGTCCAGGGCTTCCGGCCGCTCTATCGGCAGTTGCTGGCGCAGCGGATCGAAGCGAAGCCGGAGATCGACGGCGAGGATTACGATGCGGCTCTCGTGCTCTGCACCAAGCACAAGGGCGAGAACGAGGCCAATCTTGCTGCCGCTATCGCCCGCACGCGGCTCGGCGGCCTGATCGTCGTTGCCGGCGCGAAGGAAGACGGCATCCAGCCGCTGCGCAAGCGGATGGAAGGTTTCAATCTCGCAGTCGACTATATGCCGAAATATCACGGCGTTGCCTTCTGGTTCGGCCGGCCGGCGGATGCCGACGAGATTATCTCCAAGCTGGCAAAGTCGCCGGTGCGTGTCGACGGCCGTTTCAATGCAACCGCCGGCATGTTCTCGCATGACCGGATCGATGCCGGATCGGAACTGCTTGCCTCGCGCCTGCCGCAAGATTTCACCGGCGACGTTGCGGACTTTGGCGCCGGGTGGGGCTATCTCTCCGCCGAACTGGCGCAGAAGTCGCGTGGACTGACCCGCCTCGACCTCTACGAGGCCGATCACGCGGCTCTGGAGGCTGCCAGGGATAATCTGGCGGAGAACTGCCCGAACGCGCCTGCGCGCTTCTTCTGGCACGATCTGGCGGGCGAACCGGTCAAGGATAAATACGACCTCGTCATCATGAACCCGCCCTTCCACGAGGGCCACGCCGCCGACCCGGCGCTCGGCCAGGCAATGATCAAGACTGCCGCATCCGCCCTTCGCGGCGGTGGCCGCCTGATGCTCGTCGCCAATCGCGGCCTGCCTTACGAGCCGGTTCTGGCGGCAAATTTCAGGGAAAGCGGTGAAACCTGCCGCAATGCCCGCTTCAAGGTTCTCTGGGCGAAGAAATAGGGCTTAGGCTGCCTCGATACCGAACCATTGCGCTTGATAGAAAAAGGCCGTGCGCATGATCTGCGCACGGCCTTTTGAGTTTCAACGGAGTTGTGGTTATTCGACGTCCGCTTTGCGCAGCGTTTCCAGCGTCGGCATGGAGGTGACGTTGAAGCCGGCGTCGACGAAGTGGATTTCGCCGGTGACGCCGGAGGAAAGGTCGGAGAGCAGGTAGAGAGCCGAGCTGCCGACCTGATCGATGTTCACAGTCTTGCGCAGCGGCGCATTGCGCTGGTTCCAGGAGAGGATCGCGCGCGCATCCGAGATGCCGGCGCCGGCAAGCGTGCGGATCGGGCCGGCGGAAATGGCATTGACGCGGATGCCACGCGGACCGTAGTCGGCAGCGAGATAGCGCACCGAAGCCTCCAGCGCTGCCTTGGCAACCCCCATGACGTTGTAATTCGGGATGACGCGCGTCGAGCCATTATAGGTCAGCGTCAGCATCGCGCCGCCATCTTCCATCAATGGAGCGCAGCGCTTGGCGATCTCGGTGAAGGAAAAACAGGAAATGACCATGGTGCGGCTGAAATTCTCACGCGTCGTATCGGCGTAGAGACCCTTCAGCTCGTTCTTGTCGGAAAAGCCGATGGCATGGACGATGAAATCGAGTTTGCCCCAGCGCTCCTTGATCGCGTCGACGACGGCATCGACCGAGGCGACGTCCTCGACGTCACAGGCCAGCACGAAATCTGAGCTGACCTCGGCAGCAAGCGGCTTGACGCGCTTGCCGAGCGCGTCGCCCTGATAGGTGAAGGCGAGTTCCGCACCCTGTGCGGCGAGAGCTTTTGAAATCCCCCAGGCGATCGAGTGGTTGTTGGCGACGCCCATGACGAGCCCGCGCTTACCCTGCATGATTCCCGTCATATTATTATTATCCGTTATAGCGCTGGAAGACGAGCGTGGCGTTGGTGCCGCCGAAGCCGAAGGAATTGGAGAGGGCAATGTCGATCTTCGCGTCGTCGATGCGCTTGCGCACGATCGGCACGCCTTCGAATTCTGGGTCGAGCTCGGTGATATGGGCGCTTTCGCCGATGAAGCCTTGCTGCATCATCAGCAGGGAATAGATCGATTCCTGCACGCCGGCAGCGCCAAGCGAATGCCCAGTCAGCGACTTGGTCGACTGGATATGCGGGATCCTCGAGCCGAATACCTCGCGGATGGCGCCGATTTCCTTGCTGTCGCCGACCGGCGTCGACGTGCCGTGGGTGTTGACATAGTCGACGTCGCCTTTGACGGTGGCAAGCGCCTGGCGCATGCAGCGGATAGCGCCTTCGCCCGAGGGGGCGACCATGTCGTAGCCGTCCGAGGTTGCGCCGTAGCCGACGATTTCGGCGTAGATCTTGGCACCGCGAGCTTTGGCGCGCTCCAGTTCCTCAAGCACCAGCACGCCGGCGCCGCCGGCGATGACGAAACCGTCGCGGTTGACGTCATAGGCGCGCGAGGCGCTGTCCGGCGTGTCGTTATATTTGGAGGACATGGCGCCCATGGCGTCGAAGAGGTTGGACATCGTCCAGTCGAGATCCTCGTGGCCGCCGGCAAACATCACGTCCTGCTTGCCCCACTGGATCATTTCGGCGGCATTGCCGATGCAATGCGCCGAGGTCGAGCAGGCCGACGAGATCGAATAATTGACGCCGTGGATCTTGAACCAGGTGGCGAGCGTGGCCGATGCGGTCGAGGACATTGCCTTCGGCACGGCGAAGGGGCCGATGCGCTTCGGGCTGTTGTTTTTTATGGTGATCTCGGCAGCTTCGATCAGGG
Source organism: Rhizobium ruizarguesonis (assembly GCF_012349115.1). Classification (GTDB taxonomy): domain Bacteria; phylum Pseudomonadota; class Alphaproteobacteria; order Rhizobiales; family Rhizobiaceae; genus Rhizobium; species Rhizobium ruizarguesonis. The sequence continues at coordinate 30,483 of NZ_PQIG01000013.1, read as the reverse complement.
TGCGGGTGGACGGACCGCCGGAACCCATGATGATGCCGGTACGCTCATTCTGAGCGTAGTCTTTCTCTTCCAGGCCGGAATCGGCAAGGGCCTGCTTCATGGCCACATGGTTCCAGGCGCCGCCCTGCGACAGGAAGCGCATGGCGCGGCGGTCGACCAGTTCGGCAAGTTCCGCCGAACCGAGCTTCGGACTGCCCCAGACCTGGCACTTGAATCCATGTTCGGCGAAATCGCTCGAAAAGGAGATACCCGACTTTGCCTGCCGCAAGGATTCGGTGACTTCGGCCGCGTCGTTTCCGATCGAGGACACGACACCCAGACCCGTGACAACTACCCGTCTCATCTGATCAAACCTTTGTTGTTTTCGTCAGCCGCTCGAAATGCGGTTTCAGGCCGTCTTGTCTTTCGATAGACCGACGCGAAGGTCGGCCGCCTGATATATGGTCTCGCCGTCCGCCTTAAGCCAGCCGTCGGCCGTGCCGAGGACCAGACGGCCGCGCATGACACGTTTGAAGTCGATGCCATATTCGATCAGCTTCGTCTGCGGCCGGACCATGCCCTTGAATTTCACTTCGCCTGTTGAAAGCGCCATGCCGCGGCCTTGCTCGCCGAGCCAACCCAGAAAGAAACCGGTCAGCTGCCACATGCCGTCAAGACCGAGGCAGCCCGGCATGATCGGATTGCCTTCGAAATGGCAAGGAAAATACCAGTCGTCGGGGCGAACGTCATATTCGGCCCGGAGGTAGCCCTTATCGAAGGTGCCGCCCGTTTCGGAAATATCCGTGATGCGGTGAACCATCAGCATAGGCGGCAGGGGCAGCTGTGCATTGCCGGGGCCGAACAGCTCGCCATGTGCGCAAGCGATGAGTTCTTCATACGAGAAGCTGGACTGTCTGGTCTTCATAAAGTTTCTTTTTCCCCCCGCGTCAAGCCGATGGATGTGAACGTGTAGTCCAAGTTCTTCAGAAAATGAAGCACAAGCAAGGCAACTTCATTCATCGTCCCGGACCAGGCTTACGCCATTATTTGGTGGTCGCATACAGGAAGGCTAGGGCCGGGACCAGACCTATTTGCGTCAAAAGCCCGTTTTTGCCGCGTTTATCAGGCTCCTGTCCCCATTGAACTATTGAAAGGCTCTGATGCAAAAGTTATACCGCTTAAAGAAACATGATTGCTTTATGCCAGAATAACCGGAGTTGGTTTTGATGACGGGTGCACTCCCGATCGCAATAGAGGTAAGGCTGCGCTGTGCGGGCCTGCGCCCCACCCGCCAGCGTGTTGCGCTCGGCGACCTCCTGTTTGCCAAGGGTGATCGGCACTTGACCGTCGAGGAACTGCATGAGGAGGCGGTTGCCGCCGGCGTGCCGGTGTCTTTGGCAACCGTCTACAACACGCTGCACCAGTTCACGGAAGCCGGTCTCATCCGCGTTCTCGCCGTCGAGAGCGCCAAGACCTATTTCGACACCAATGTTTCCGACCACCACCATTTCTTCGTCGAAGGCGAGAACGAGGTGCTCGACATACCCGTCAGCAACCTGACGATCGCCAATCTGCCGGAACCGCCTGAGGGCATGGAGATCGCCCATGTCGACGTGGTGATCCGCCTGCGCGCGAAGCAGGGCTGACGATACCTCTCAAGCGCGTCGCGCCGGATCGGCCTCATGCGACGCCCATTAGATCTTTGTTTTTATGCATGTCGTTGTCCCAAAACCGCTGCGCACTTTTGGGCGACATGCATTAGGCCTCACATGACATCGTTGGGATGCCGGCCGGGCTTATGCCTGTAGGTTGGGAAGGTCCAGCCGAACCACAGGGCTCCACCGCGCACTGCAAAGGCCGCCACGACGCCGCAGGCAGACGCCAGATAGAGCTGCATTCCGAGCCCATTGGCAGCCGTGAACACGCCGGCGCCGATGAGAGCTGCCGTCACGTAGATTTCCGGCCTCAACAGAACCGAAGGCTCGTTTGCCATCAGATCGCGTAATATGCCGCCGAAGGTCGCCGTCAGCGTGCCGGTGACGATTGCGATGGTCGGCGAGCCGGTGGCGGCGAGGCCCTTGGCGGCGCCGAGCACGCAATAGGCGGCGAGGCCGATCGCATCCAGCCAGATCAGCAGGCGATAGCGCGATTCCAGCAGGTGGGCGGTGAAGAAAACGATGACCCCCATGATGCAGCAGACGAGGATATAGGCGGGGTTCAGCACCCAGAAGACCGGCACGCGCCCGAGCACGATATCGCGCACGGTACCGCCGCCCGTTCCCGTCACCATGGCGAAAAACAAAAAACCGATCAGATCCAGTTGCTTGCGCGAGGCGGCGAGCGCGCCTGTCGCGGCAAACAGCGCAATGCCGGCATAATCGAGATAGACGAGCAAAGACATGCGAACCCCGGAACCGGCAGAATTGAGAACAGGATTCAGATTTTAGGCGAATTAGGCCTAAAATCATCCTGTTCTCGGGAAAGAACCACGGCGGCAAGGGCGGCGCAAGGCGGCGGCGTCATAAAGCCAAAGTCTTTATTTGATGCATGTCGTTGTCCCAAAACCGCTGCACACTCTCGGGCGACATGCATTAGGCTGCAGAGCCTTTATCCAAAAGAGGAAAGCCGTGAAAACGCTGGTGCTCGCCGTTCTGAATATCGTCCTGCTGCTTGCCGTGCCGGCTGCCGCCCTCGGTCAACAATCGCTGATCTCCGATCCTGAGATCTACGAGAAGAAGCATTTCCAGGAGCAGTGCAAGACAGCCGAATTTGCCGACGGCTTCATCATCCGGCAGGACATCAACAATGATGGCCTGATCGATGCCGTGGTCGACGAGGGCCAGCTGACCTGCGACGGGCAGAAGGGGCCGCAATGCAATGACGACGGCTGTACCTATAATTTCTACCTGCAGGTTGCCGAAGGCGGTTATTTCATGATCGCGACGGCACAGATCTATGGCTACGATTTCGTCCAGCGCTTCGGCAACATGGTGCTGGCGATGAAGATGCATCCGCGCTTCTGCGACCGCACCGAAGGTGATCCCTGCACCGTGACGGCACGCGTCCGCGGCACGAAATTCGTCACCATCTCGAAGAAGTAAATCTTAGCGCATAATCCCCGAAAGATTTTCGGGATTATGCGCTGATTCAAAGTGATAGAACGTCCTTTGCGCGTCCTATCGGACGCGCGGCGCTCTAACCTCTTGTTCTTACGCAATTCCGGACGGAAAAACTTTTCCTGGAATTGCTCTATTGCGGATAAAGCTCCGAGGTGCGGCCGGCGAGATAATAGCCGACCAGGCCGTACCATTCGCGGATCGCCGTCGCCATGTTCTGCGCATTGAGGTTCGGCTGGGTGAAATCAAACCCAAGCCTCACCTGGCCGTCGGTGCGATAGTCGGTCGGCCAGGGCACGATATCGATGCCGAGCTTGCGGAAGATGCCGACGGATCGCGGCATGTGAAAACCCGAGGTGATCAGCAGGCAATTGGAAAGGCCCTGGCTTGCCAGGAATTCCTTGGTGTTGACGGCGTTTTCGAAGGTCGTGCGCGATTGCCTCTCTTCGATCAGGCGATCTCTGCCAACGCCGAAGAGCGGGAAGAAACGCTCGGATGCGGCCGCATCGCCTTCATAGATGCCTGACATGGAGCCGTCGCCGCCTGATACCAGAATGCGTGACTGCGGAAATTTCTGCGCGAGCCGCAGGGCTTCGACGAAGCGGTCGGCTCCACCGTTGAATTCTATGCCGTGGCGCGCCGTGTTCACCTCGTTTTCGAAGGCGCCGCCGAGCACGATCATGCATTGCAGGTTGTCGGGATCGGCTGCGGGTCTTGCGAACCGCTCCTCCAGATCCTGCATCAGGAGGTTACCGGCCGTGGTGTAGAGCGTGACGAAAAGGATGAGGGCCGCACCGAATGTGCTGAGGATATGCAGGATACGCCAGTTGAGAAGGCCGGCAATGAGGGCGAAGAAGACGAGCAAGAATGCCAGTGACAGCGGCTGGGCGAAAATCCAGACAAGCTTCGAAATCAGGAACAAGACCTACTCCTCAAGGGTTGGCGGCGATCCTTCCTATCCGATTCGACGATGACAAGAATGCGACGGTTCTATTTCGCGCGCGCAATGGCCGAGTGATGCGGCGCGATCTTCTGGTTGAAACGCCGCTGCAGCGGCCGCGGGATGAACATGGCGGCAAGCGCCAGTATCATCGCAAAGAGCGAGACCAGCCACAGCGCATGCGCGCCGGTCAGCCGCGTCAGAACGGCGCCGGCGATTGCGCCGAGCACCATGCCGCCCCAGGGCACGATCTGGATCGTCCATTCGACATGGCGATCACCGATGATCCAGCGGCCGATGCCTCGGCCGAAGCGCGACAGGGCGCCGGTCACATAGGTCAGCCCGATCGGCAGGCCTTCGATGTGCTCGACGGCGACGTTCACCATGCCCATGGAAAAAACGATCATGTAGAACCGCACGAGCAGCATATTCTGTACCGTCATCATCGAGGCGAGCGCCAGAACCAGGCCGACGCAGCCAAGCACCACGAAAATGCGGCGTTGCGAGACATGGGAGATGACGATGCCTGCCGCATTGCCAAGCACGAAGACGATGATGGCAGAGATCAGGACAGCCGCGTGATAAAGATTGCCCTCGCTCAAGGCGAGTGCGGCACGCGTCGTATTGCCTGTCATGAAGGAAACGAAATCGCCGGTGAGCAGAAGACCGGTCGCATCGGTCATGCCGGCCAGAAACGAGATCGAGCCGACCAGGGCGAGCCCGGTCAGGGTTCGGCGGGTACGGATGATGCGGCGGCGTCTTGATCTGGTCATTGGCTGAGGGTCCCGGAGCCGAATCGCTGAGATTCCAGCAACAAGCATACATCCTCGCATTGAGGAATTGGCAAAGGTGATCGGAAGGGGATGGGGACGTCTACGTCAATCAACGCGCAACCCGCCGATCGGCACTGCATAACACTTTGCACGGCAGCAGGCGGCACTTAATCGGAAACGATCTTCCAATCGGCGAGGCGACCAGGATCCAGTTTCGGCTGGACCAATCTCTTGCTGGCAAAAGCCCTGCCAGAATGAGATTTCAGATATTTTTCGAATTCAAGGGCTTTGTGCTTGTCGGGAAAAGGCGCAATACCAGAGCAAATTCCATGGTGCGAATTTGGCAGTGGGCAGATTTTCGGCATTGTGGGCCGCAAACCGTTGTTTCAGATCTGCGGTAGACCCGGTATATTCCCGATCGGGAAAATCGTCGCTGCGGAGAATATAGACGTACGTACCACATCAGCGTTTCACCCCATCGCCGCCCTTCGGGCTATGCCGGGCACTGCTTCGGTCTAACGGTTTCTCGCGGCTGTGCCACGCGAAGCCCGTAAGGGCGAAGCGTGGTGGAGCTAAGAGGGAGATCCCATAAATATATGATAATCAATGATATCAACATTTATGAGGATTTTATTCGCGGTCGGTGTACCCTCTTGGTGTACCATGTATTTCGTCACTATATGGGCGCAAGGGATTTACGATCAACATCGCAGGCTGTTGATCACCATGGGAGAAGTCTAGGGAAACGTAGACGTCGGATGTCATTTCGGTTGTGTCACCTAAGAGACTCACCTTAAGTGCATTGAAGACTATTCAATTGCGCGCACCTGGGGCTACGGCATGCACCAATTTGACGACGAGACGATACAGGAAATTTTTGGCGCGGACGACGCTGAGAATGAGAACGACGAGCGTCTCAAGGAATACTTCTATAAGAACATGTCTTATGGCTCGCTGACCTCAAATCTTCCCGTGAGGATACTCGTTGGCCATAAGGGAGTGGGAAAAAGTGACCTTGCCCCCAAGTTTTATCCAGTCTTGAGTTCGCTCCAGCGGTTTTTGGTTGCTGTTGTTGGTTCGGTAGCGGCGGGTTGCGGTGCGGAGCCATTTCGGCTGCGCAGCACCGCATCACGTCGCGGGTTGAGTGTCTGAGCGAATTCGGCCGGTGTCAGCCAGCCAAGGCCTGAATGCGGGCGTTGATTGTTGTAATCGCTACGCCAGTTTGAAAGCGCGGACCGGGCGTGAGCAAGCGACGAGAACAGAGTTTCATTCAAGAACTCGTCTCGCAGCCGCCCGTTGAAGCTTTCGATAAAAGCGTTCTGGATAGGCTTGCCAGGCGCAATGTAATGCCAGTCAACTTTGGTCCGGTCCGCCCATTGCAGGATCGCGTTGCTGGTGAACTCGCTGCCGTTGTCGCTGACGATCATCCTCGGCTTGCCGCGCTCCTCGATAATCCGGTCAAGCTCCCGTGCGACGCGAAGACCGGAAAGCGATGTATCGGAGACGAGCGCCAGGCACTCCCTCGTGCAATCATCGACGACGGTCAGAATCCGCAACCTGCGCCCATCGGTGAACTGATCCGACACGAAGTCTAGCGACCAACGATCATTGGCCACCATCGGCACCAGCATCGGCGCTCGCGTGCCTATCGCTCGCTTGCGACCGCCGCGCTTGCGCACCGTCAGTTTCTCCTCCCGATAGAGCCGGAAGAGCCTCTTGTGGTTCACGAGGTGACCCTCCCGCCGGAGCAGCACATGAATGCGTCGATATCCGAAGCGGCGACGTTCATGCGCCAACGCCTTCATTCGCTCGCGAAGCTCATGATCATCGTCGCGCCTGGTCTCGTAACGGACCGTCATTCGGCAAAAACCAATGGCTTTACACGCCCGCCGTTCGCTCATCTCATGATGGCTCATCAGATGCGCGACAGCTTTCCGCTTGGCCGCGGGCGTCACCACTTCTTTCCCAGAAGGTCTTTCAAGGCAGCATTGTCGAGCATCGCATCCGCCAGAAGCCGCTTCAGCTTCGTGTTCTCGTCCTCAAGCGTCTTCAGCCGCTTGGCCTCGGACACCTCCATGCCGCCGAACTTGGCCTTCCATTTATAGATGCTGGCATCGCTGACGCCATGCTTGCGGCAAAGCTCCGAGACCGGCGTGCCTGCCTCGTGCTCCCTCAATATGCCGATGATCTGTTCGTCTGTGAAACGATTGCGCTTCATCCTCTGGTCCTCTCAAATGGGCCAGAGCTTACTTCAAAATGGATTATTTCAACGGGGCAAGGTCAAAAGCGCCCTCCTTAAAAGAGCCTTCTTGGAAGATCGGGAAATGGATGTTCCTTGCGTTTGGTTGCAACCAGATGCTCTCCTGAATGTCCAGTTGGACACGAGGCCTACGGACCAATTCGTCCAAAGAATCTCCGTTTGGAAAAAAGGCATGCTCCGGGAAATCTTGGGGGCCTTTTTTGACAAAGCCACTCTAGGGCAGGTGTCGGAACTAGATACGGCCAGTGCTGATTCTCTTGCTGAGATCATTGTCAAATGGCTCGATCAAAAAGGGGGAAAAGACGGCAAGCCCCGATTCCTCAATATCTACATCGACGACATCGACCGGGGGTGGAAGGCTAATCCAGAAGATATCACCAACATCTCTGCATTATTAAATGCGATTAGAGATTTGGGGGGGAAGTATCCTCGCATTCGCTTTCGCATAGGCCTAAGAAGCGACGTTTATTTCCTCGTCCGAACATCCGACGAGTCGACAGATAAGATCGAGAGCAATGTCATTTGGCTGCGCTGGATTAACGACGACATCCTCCGTGTGATGGCTAAGCGCATCGCTACGTTTTTCAGGTTGCAGTATTCCGAGGCTGCCATCGGCAACATGGATCAAGGCCAGATCACAACGGCTATTCTTAAAGAGGTAATCGAACCTCGATTCTCTGGAAAAGGAAAATGGGAGAATAGGCCGGTCCATAAAATTTTGCTTTCCCTAACCCGCGCTAGACCGCGCGACCTGGTGAAGCTATTTCGCCTCGCAGCCAAAAAAGCCAACCGACGCGGTAGTTCACTGATAACTTCTCCAGACCTTAATGGAGTGTTTGAGGAGTATTCTCAGGAACGGCTGCAAGATATTATAAACGAGTTTAAAAGCGAACTCCCTCAAATTGAGCGCCTGTTGCTGGCAATGAAGCCAAACAAGAATGAGCGGCGGACTGCTATGAATTACTCATTCACAACCGATCAGCTTTCGAAAAAAATAACCCGAATTATTCAGCAAAATAACTTTACCTTCACGAACGGTAAGTCGATTAGTTCGAGATCATTGATCCAATTCCTTTACAAAATCGACTTTATTACAGCGAAAAAGGAATCTGACGATGGAAACGTTGACAGAAAGTACTTCGAGCAGTCGCGTTTTCTAGGGCACGAGATTGTCGATTTTGGATATTCGTGGGAAATTCACCCAGCGTATCGCTGGGCGCTTCAACCTGAAAACGTCCACAACCTTTTGGACGCGCTTGATCTATGAAGGAGGTGTTGCCGCCTGCCTGGACATCACTTGGCGCAATCGGCAGGTCGCCAGTTTCGAAGCTCGCGATCCTGATGCCATTTATCGGCTACTTGATCTTGTTACAGGACAAAGTGATCGGCTTGCTCGCTCCGTTGGCAACTGCTGAAGCAGCTTTGGAGCCAAAGCTCAGCATTGGATTTTACCTGCTTTACTTTGGGTTGTTCATTTTCGGCGTAGCATCCTTCTTTTTCCACATAACGTGTCCCGAAGTCGTGAAACGTTTTCACTCGTCGGATGAGTATGTTGAGCGCATGCAATCGTTTGTCACCGCCTCGGATCTAAAAGCCAAGTTGATGGTGATTATTCAGCGCTCTGGGGTTGAATCAGATGTCGGCAAAGAAGCGTCGTTATACCATAGCTCTATAGTTGCTGGTGTGAGCACACAGCTTCAACCCGCAGTCAGAAATTTTACGTTGCGCGCGTATTTTGAGAAGCTAGACAATTCTTCGGGATGGATAAGGTCATCCGTTTTTCTGCTTTTTCTTGTTGGTATCGTCCTAACCATTATTCCGTCTTTTATAGCCTTGGCCAGGGTGCTTGGTGACTTCTTCAAGTACTACATCCTGTAGGCTATCCGAACTCATAAAGCTTAAATCAGTCCCTTGCGGGTGCGTAGAAACTTCTCACCGATGCAGCAAACTGCCAGGCTAAAGTGCTGTTTTCGCTAACTGCTTGGTGCAACAATTGCACCGTGTGTAGATCAGCCGCCCAAGGCCCGGACGCGCTCTGTCGAAATGCCTGCTTCGCGGAGGCCATCACGATAATTATGGCGGAAGCTATGAAAACTGGTGCGGTCCCGCTTCGCCCCGCCTTTTCAAGGAAACGGGCGAACCACTTCGAGAAAGCATCAGAGAGATATCCCGCTGATTTCGCGGCCTCCAGTCCGGGAATAGGCGGGCTTTACCGCTGCGGCGCATCTCTTCGACATGGGTAAGAAATCCAATGCGGACAACTTTCGGGATGGACCGGGACGAACCTTTCCCCGCGTCAGTCTTCACCCGCTTTTCCGTCTCTTCGCCGTCGTCGTCAGTCGTCCTGATCAGGATCACCGGCACGCCATCCACTACAGGGCCTGACCGCGCCTGCACTTGCCATGTGGCCCTCCGCATGGGCGCTCTCCTGGGCGATCGCCTTTCCCGTCCTGCTATTGGTTCTGCCAGTGGTCAAGCGGGTGACGGCTGTTATCGTCGAGATGTGAAGAGCGTGAGGCGCCGGCAGGCTGCGCAAGCCGCCCGCCGGAGTTCAGGTCGGGGGAGCGCCCTTTCCAAGACACTGCGGAAGCGTCGCGAGACCGGCGAGGTCATCGCTGGTGTCCTGGCGGACCATCCGGAGGCGTTCTGGCGAGCCCGTGCAGCTCCCCCTACCCTGCAGCACTTTTGCCATTCATTCGGCAAGCCATTTCCTTTGATATGTATCAAGGAATGTTTTTCGAGCGGGGGATAAGGTTTCAGGCAACTTGCCGAGGGAGCCCAAGAGCTTTCCTGCGGCAGGTTTTCCTGGGAGATCAAGCGGTCCGGAGATGAGGTGATGTCACTAAAGCTGATCAGTGGAATGATGAAGTCTTCCGGCGACGAAGCGTTGCTTGCGATGGATGCCGGCGGCGCAAATCAGATGGTCGTCATTGGCAGAGGAGCCCTCCTCGAGGTCGCAGAACCACGACGTTGCGATGAGAACCGGCTTCAGGAAAATATCGATCTGTTCAGCCGGATTGCGTCCGCCAAATATGATCGCGGCGACGTCGAACCGGATGGGCGCATCCGAATTGGCGCAGATGATCTCCTTGCATGGCGGCAACGTGCGCATGTCAAAAGCAAGCCGGAAAACGCTGGACGGATTTCGGAGTGAAAACTCTGCAGCTGGAGCGCCGCAACGGCAGCCTCGACAACACGTCCGTGAACGACGCCGGCGACCTGGCTTGAAAGGCTCATGCTTTGCGCCGGCTGGAAGGCAAGTGCCGGCCCGATGAGATTGGGCCAACAAGCCCATCGATCAACGCCGTCGCAATTCTCGCTGTCACATATGCGACACGAATCGAAAAGAAGGAGTGCTCGGTAAGAAGGCGAACGGCATCGGCAATGGTCGATTATGCGAAAGAGCGCTCACGCCAGAACCAAGCCGGCAATTCCGGCAAAAGTCGCGACACCGCCGGCGATCGCGAAACGAACCGCATAGGCGATGCTGCCCATACTTGCTGCAAGAACAGCTTTCGCCAGCAGATTGGCGAACGCCGCAACCGCTATGGCGCGAGCCGCCGCATCCGCCGGCACCTGGATGGATGACAGTTTAGCCACGGCAAGTGTTATCGCATCGAGATCGCCCAGTCCCGTGATGAACGCAAGGGCGACCAGCGACTGGGTTCCGAAGACGTTCAGGATCACGCGCGTCAGGACCGTCACGATGGCGAGAACAAGCGCGAAACGCAGCACGACCATCACCTCAAGTGGGTTTCGCGGCAAGAAATCAGTGCTGTCATCCGGGCGGCGCCACGATGCGGCGAGGCCGCCTGCCATGGCGAAGATCACAGCAGCGGGTGCGAGCGATGGAGCCAGCTCTCTGAAAACAGCCGGCGCAACGACGCCGCAAATCAAAAGCACCCGGGCGAGGGAAACGGCGCCCGCCAGCATCGCTCCCCCTGAAAGTAATGGTGAGAGGGCAGGCATCTGTGTCGACTGGCGGGCAAAGGAAAGCGTCAAGGCCGTCGACGAGACAATGCCGCCGCTTGCCCCGGTCAGCAGGATGCCGGCGCGGGCGCCGCTGAGTCTGATCAGGATATAGCCGGCAAAGGAAACAGTTCCCACCAGGATCGTCAGCATCCAAAGCTCGAAGGGGTTGATCGCCTGCCAGGGGTCAACTGGCTGATTGGGAAGGATCGGGAGGATGACGACCGTCATCGTCAGGAGGATCAGGGCGGCCCTGAGCTCGAGCCAAGTCAATTGACGAAGAAATCCATGCAACGGTTCCCGCGCGGCGAGGAGGGCTGTTATTGCAACAGCGCTTGCCGCCGCTGCCGTCATATCCGCAACGACTGCGCCGAAGCCCAGCGCGAAGACCGTTATTGCCGCAATGGTACCGGTTGCGCTGTAGTCTTTGTCATGTGTTGCCTGCATGCGGCTGAAAACGAGAATTGTGACGCAAAAGGAAGCAAAGATGGCCGTCGGCAGAATTGGCCCTGTCACGGGCTGCAGGAAACCGCAGAAGCCGCCCAGGAAACTGGACAGGCCATAGGTGCGGATCCCCGCCACCCTTTTGCCCGGCGCGGCCTCACGATCCTGCCAGCCGCGCTCGATGCCGACCAGAATACCAATCGCAAGCGCGAGACTGAGGCGCCGGAAGGCTTCTTCGGTCGTTACCAATGACGTGATCATCTGATGGGCCCAGACGTTGCCGGCCCATCCAATCGTGAAGGCACCTGCGCCGTATATGTCATTTCGTCATCCGCAAGCCGTCGTTCAGTGGCGTTCAGATAGGTTTGCTCCGCGAAGTGCCCATACACCGAGAACAACGAGGAGAATGCCGCAGATGAAAGCATTCCAAACGAGGAGCGGCTCTTGAACGTACTGGAGAATCCATGGCGAGGCGACAAGCCAGACACCGATCAGAAGATTAACCCATTCTTCCCAAAAACGGTAGGATGCCAGAGCGGCCAAGCCTAGGATAGCGATGGCGGTTCCGCAGACAAGGAAATTCCAGGCGGCCGACCCCATAGGCATGGAGTCCGGACTAAATCTTCCGAATGCCCAAGGGGAACTGATGAGCCATATTCCCACGATAAAGGCGATGTGGTCTTGCCAACGGCGACGGTTCATTGCTGATCTCCTTGCTCTCCAAGAGCCATTCACAGTCATGCAGCTCAGGTCGTGGCGTTGGATCGACATTCCTTGCAGCTGAGGAAATTCCCTGGCTGCCGCTTTGGGTACCGGCGATATCAGAGCCGGCCCAGCGCGTCGTCCGTGGACGTCTCCCCGAACTGGTCGAGCGCCTCTTGGAGATAATCCGGCAGGAGGGGCAGGCCGAGAAGATAAGCCGCCGTGCGCGTATTGTGCGCATCGGCAGCCAAGCTGCGCAGTTCATCCCAATCATCGACATTCCCATCGCCTCGGCCGAGCCATGCCAACGCGACCAGGTCGATCTGTTCGTCTTCGTTGAGAGCCCAGATTGCGCTCCTGAGTTCCGCCTCGACGGGATCGTCGTCATGGTCCTCCAGCACTTCGATCATCCCGTCGTCACTCGGATTCGAGCCCGGATCGGGTTCAGTGACAACATCCTTGACGTCGAACTGCTTGCCCTTGAGGATGAGAAAGCGGACGGTCTCCGGCGAAATGCTCGGCCTCCATGCCTCGTTCACAGCGTCATTCATGAAGTGGCCTCCGCGCGCGCTATTCTATTTCAACTATACCACGATGTGACATGGAATGCCGATGCATTGAGAAGGATCAATCTGGGCCGTCGTCACGTAACGAAAACGGCAAACGAGAATGGGCAGGACGTATCCTTGACGCGCGTCCATGCCGATTGACGCGTTTTCAAAAGGGTGCCGGTTTGCGAAATGAGGAGAAGCTGATGCAAGCGATGATTTTGGAAAGGATCGGGACCCCCTTGCGTCTGGTAGAGCGCGCTGATCCCGTGCCTGGAACGTGCCAGTTGATGTTGAGGATCGAAGCTTGCGCCGTCTGCAGGACGGATCTTCACGTCTGTGACGGCGATCTTCCGAACCCGAAGCTTCCACTCGTTCCCGGCCATGAGATCGTCGGCATCGTCGAGGCTGTTGGGGAAGGTGTCGCGTCATCGCGCATAGGGCAAAGGGTTGGTGTGCCCTGGCTCGGCCACACATGCGGCTGCTGCTCGTTCTGCCGCACCGGAGAGGAAAATCTCTGCGACGAGCCGCAATTTACCGGCTATACGCGCGACGGAGGTTTTGCCACCCATGTCGTTGCCGACGCAGATTATGCATTTGCACTTGACGGCGAGACCGATCCGGTCGCTCTTGCGCCGCTGCTATGCGCGGGTCTCATTGGCTGGCGTTCGCTGAAGAAGGCTGGTGACGGTGCCCGGATCGGACTTTACGGATTCGGTGCAGCCGCCCATATCCTCGCGCAAATATGCCGCTGGCAGGGCCGTCAGGTCTATGCTTTCTCACGCACCGGCGATGAGGCAGCGCAACGTTTCGCGCTCAGCCTTGGCGCTTCGTGGGCGGGAAGCTCGGATGAACCTTCGCCCGTCATGCTCGACGCGGCAATCATCTTCGCTCCGGTCGGCGAACTCGTGCCGGCAGCGCTGAAGGCGGTGCGCAAGGGCGGCAGGGTCGTCTGCGGAGGGATCCACATGAGTGAGCTTCCGGCTATGCCCTATGCGCTGATTTGGGGGGAGAGAAGCGTTGTTTCGGTCGCAAATCTCACGCGCAAGGATGCGGAGGAATTCTTCCCCATCGCCCGCCAGGCAGGCATCAGAACTCATACGATTGTCTATCCGCTTGCCGAAGCCAATACGGCGCTTGACGACTTGCGTGCCGGCCGATTGAGCGGAGCGGCCGTCTTGAAGCCTTGAGCCACGGGCCTATTGCTGGGCTGCAACTGCGGATGTTGTTTCGAGTTCCCGAACGGTTGCAATCAGTCGTGCAGCAAGCGCCGGCATTCGCGCGGCGAAGAAGCCATCCAGCTTGAGTTTCCCCTGCAGTCGCAAATGAGGGACGTTCCGTCCGTCTGCAGAACGACGACGCCAGTTGCTTCGATGATCGCCTGGCCGGTAGCGCAGTCGCAGACCATCTTTCTTCAAAGTCGCAGGGCTGCAGCGCGGCCAGGAGCGCTTCGGTCCGGGGATCGAGATGAGAGCGGTTGACGAGCGCGATCGGATGATCGCCGTGGAGCGGAAGGGCTGGGCAGGCTGCGGCGCTGACCGCCGGCTGTTTGCTCGAATGCAAGTCCGGCGCCGTAGGAGAAGAAAAGCCGGTCACGGGCGGGTGCATAGATTAGTCCCGCGCTCGCATGGCCATCCTTGACCAGGGCGATATTGACAGCAAACTCGTCTCGGCCTTTTATGAATTCCTTCGTGCCGTCGAGCGGATCGATTACGAGAACGGAATCTGAGTCCTTGCGGGCCTCGAAGACACGGCTATCTTCTTCGCTGACGACAGGCATTGCCGGAAAGAGCGCCAGGCATGCTGCGCGCAGGATGTCATTGCTGGCAAGATCGGCGGAGGTGACGGGTGAACCGTCCTGTTTGGCTCTTACCGCAACGTCGTTGTCCTGCAGCGCGAGCGCGGCATCGCCGGCTTTCCGGATCACCGGGATCAGCGCTTCGACAAGCTGCCTTCTCGAAGACAGGTTCATTTTCACCCCCGCGACCCCAGGCCTCGCTTTCATTCTGAGATGTGGCGGCGGTCCGATCATTGATGCGGGTCAATGCATTGTCGCCGAGGCAGGGCGAAGCTTTCGATAGTGCGGCATGTCAGCTGAAAGTTTGCAGATGATCACGGAAGACCAGTCGGCAACCATTTCCTTTCTCAACGACGCATTGCCCCAGGATGGGCAGCCGGTCGAAGTGATCGAGACGCATATTTCGCGCATTTTTCTTGCCGGGGACCGCGCCTACAAGATGAAGCGCGCCGTGAAACTGCCCTATGCCGATTTCTCCTCGGCGGAGAAAAGGCTGGCGACATGCCGGAAAGAGGTGGAATTGAACACGCCCACAGCGCCGGGCATCTATCTCGGTGTCAGGAAGATCACACTGGAAAAGGACGGTGGCCTTGCGCTTGATGGTCAAGGGACCCTGCATGATGCTCTGGTGGAAATGCGGCGTTTCGATCAGTCGCTGCTACTCGATCATATCGCCACCTCCGGCGGATTGACGTCGTCGATGATGACATCCCTTGCAAGGGCGATCGTCGGCTTTCATCGTCTCGCGCCGGTCATGAGTGCCAACGGCGGGGCGGCCAGCATGGCTGCGGTGCTGAAGGTCAATAAGGCCGGCTTTGCGACCAGTCATGTCTTTTCCGCCAAGGAGATCGAGGAACTGACCGGGGCCTTCGAGAGGCATCTTGCGCGGCACGCCCAGCTCCTGGACCGACGGGGGCTGGCCGGCAAGGTCCGGCGTTGCCATGGCGACTTGCATCTCCGCAATATATTCTTGCTTGATGGCGAACCATGCCTGTTCGATTGCATCGAGTTCAACGATCAGATTGCCACCACCGACATTCTCTACGACCTCGCCTTCCTGCTGATGGATCTCTGGCATCGTGGGCATCCCGAGTTTGCGAACCTCGTGATGAACCGTTATCTCGACGAGACGGACGAGGACGACGGCTTTGCAGCACTGCCGTTCTTCATTGCCGTACGCGCTGCCGTGCGGGCGCATGTGATCGCCACTCAGACGGAGGATGCCGGTGATCGTGCGGCGATGTTGACCGATGAGGCGCGCTCCTATTTCCAGCTCGCCCGGTCTCTGCTGCATCAGGTGCCGGGACAACTCGTCGCGCTCGGCGGTCTCAGCGGATCGGGAAAGACGACGCTTGCAGAAGTGCTGGCGCCGCGGATCGGCCTCGCGCCGGGAGCACGCATCATCGAAAGCGACCGCATCCGCAAGGCAATGCACGGCGTTCCGGCAGAAACGAGGCTTCCGAAGGCCGCGTACCGGCCCGAAGTCTCGGCAAAGGTCTATCAGGAGATGGCCTGGCGCGCCCGTCTCATCCTTGCGGAAGGCAGTTCGGCGGTGGCCGATGCGGTCTTCGACAAGCCGGTCCACCGGCGGATGATCGAGGAAGCGGCGGAAGAAGGCCACCATCCCTTTTCGGCCTTCTGGCTCGAAGCCGATCCGGCACTGCTGTGGCAGCGCGTTGCGGCACGGGTTGGCAGCCCCTCCGACGCGACGGTCGATATCCTGGCGCACCAGTTCGCGCACGAGACGGGCGACGTCGCATGGCCGCGCCTCGACGCCACGCAGCCCGCCGAAGGGCTCGCCGAGGAGATCATGCTGCGCATTAAGGAAAAAGTCCTCGAGCCCGTCCCCTGACTATATCCATCCGCGGCCGGCGCCGACGCCTCGAACGGTTCAGTTTCAGCTTCCGACGATCGACACAGCGAAGGACGTACCAGGCGCCATCGCTGGCATCTTGAAGGACGTCGCGTACGGAGAGGTATCGCGCCGTCCGAGGCACAGAGTATCGTTGCAATTATCGAGGCTCAGCGCAAGGCAGCCGAGACGACGGATTCGCTGGAGCGTATGGAGGCCTTGGAAGTTAACTCGTCACGAAGTGACGGAACCGGCCCCTGGGACACAAAAGGTGATTGGATCAATGAGCCGCAAGTCAATAGATGGGCAGCAAAAGGCGCCGAATAAACGACTTGTAAACTTTGGCGATAAAGGATGTGGCATCGATCGGCGGGGGCCAATGCGCGACATTCATATCCGGACGGCGATGCTTGATAAGCTTCGCCACGAACACCGGGCAGAAACAGATGTTCGAATCGTCCAGGAAATGGGCGTTTGGGCTGGAACTGCCCGAGTCGATATCGCTGTGCTAAACGGCGAGTTGGTTGGTTATGAGCTGAAAAGTGACAGCGACACCTTAACGCGCCTGCCTACGCAAGCCGGGATCTATAACCGGGTTTTCGACAGGATGACTCTTGTTGTCGGAAGTCGCCATTTTGATAAAGCTATCGAGCTTGTCCCATCTTGGTGGGGGCTCATTAAAGCGATAGAACACCGCGACGGTATCAAACTGCAGAAGGCAAGACCTAGTCGCCGAAACCAGACGCAAGAACCCTACCTAATTGCCGAACTGTTGCGGAAGGATGAGGCGCTTCTTCTCATGGAGCGCCTTGAGATTGCACGGGGATGGCGCTCGAAACGAGTCAAAGCTATCCACGAGCATCTGGCCCATCACCTGCCACTTCGCCGGCTGCGTGACAGCGTCCGGGAGATTTTGAAAGCTCGCGTCGATTGGTTAGGGCAAAATGGCATGCATGAGCTCGATGTGCCGATTGACGCCGAGCTGAACCCAGTGCTCCAGGGTCTTCGTTCCGACAGTGCCGGCCGCGATTTGGTCAATGGTGTTGTCGCTCCAAGCGTTGGCAAGTCGGTTTCTGGAAGCATGCACCACAATTCCTGAGGCGTGGCCGCGAAGCTGGACATCCATGTCGACTGCATTCGGACCCGTCGTTCGGACTCCGCGCAGAACCAGGAATGAATTCGGGAGCGTGTACTTGACGTTTATCGGATATCCCCACGCGATATTGGCAGGTGTCACTCCAGGTGTGACCGACGTGAAATCCCCAAAATCGAGCTGGTACGGCAGCGGGAGCGAGGTCAACCTACTCCAGAGCTGCGCCTCAACGCGAGGGATCAAATGCTGCCCAGCCGTGAAACCTGTGAAGTTCTGAGGCAGCGATGTTCCTGCCATGGTCACAGATCTCCATGCCCCGAAAGAATTGATTCCTTGGAACATGGCATCAAGCAGCGCGCCCAACGCCGCGGCCATCGCAACGTTCTCGCCAAAATCGATGATGAGGTCGGTGCGCGACGTCGGAAATGGCCACTGTTGGAGCCATGTGCTCACCGAGAAGGCCTCCTGCATATCAACCCGCAAGCAGACACCTTGGCTGTCTACACCGTCCACGGCTTGAATTGCCGCAATATACTGCGGACTCACGCCAAGGTTAGCAACCGGCACCAACGCCAATCCCGAGGCTCTTGCACTCGCAGCGATGGAAATCAACGGATGGGGCTGCCCAGGTGCGGATAGAAGCGAAGAAGCATCGAGAAAAATTGCGCCTGATCCCAAGCTCTGTAAGACTTCCTGAACAAGTGCCGCTGGAGCCGGAATAGCAGCTTGTGATTGGGTCGCGGGCTTTACTTTGAATTGTTCGCTTCCAAGTAAGAAAAGCGGCGCAACGCGTGATTTTGCTGCTGCGGACAAGTTCTGAAGCCCCACCCGCTCGCCCCGCTTCCACCGTAGAATTGGTATATATCGAATCATTGCTTTGCTCCTCTTTCACGCACTAGACGATCAGAGTCGCAATCAAGAGTCGAGTCGGGATTTGCGTTTGTACAACCGGCGTTCGTTTATAACCAGGCAATGCCGTCGAGAGTCCCCTGTGCTTCCCCGGCCAATGCTACGCGGTTGAAGCATCGGACTGGGGCAATCAAGTTGCTGAATAAGTTGGGGAGTTTGGTGGAGCTAAGCGGGATCGAACCGCTGACCTCTTGCATGCCATGCAAGCGCTCTCCCAGCTGAGCTATAGCCCCATCAAGGTGGTCCGGTTCATGGCCGGTCCTGGGATACTCGTAAGGCACGTGCCCTGCGGAGTGGCGGCTTATTACTTCCGGTTTCCGGAGATAGCAAGCCTAAAAAAATGCGGCCCGGAGAATTTTTTCCTCGCCGGGCCGAAATGCGGTCTCAGACTTCGTCTTCGTCGCCGGTCACGCCGATGATATCGCTCATGTCGTCATCATCGTCATCTTCGTCGGGTGTGAGGAAGGTATCGTCGTCGTCATCGCCTTCGATTTCGACATCGTCGTCGCCGATATCTGGAATGTCATCGCCGCCGGCGGCGTCATCGGCATCTTCCAGCGAAACCAGTTCGACTTCGGTGTTTTCAGTATCGACTTCCGCGACCTCGTCTTCCTCGGCAACTTCGGCGATCGCCGAGGTTTCTTCGAAGAAGGACAAAGGGTAGGACTTGCCGGTATAAGGAGAGACGATCGGATCCCGGTTCAGATCATAAAACTTCTTGCCGGTTTCCGGATCGGTACGCTTGGTTCCAAGTTCCGCTTTCGCCACTATAAGCCTCGTGTGAATAGCCGAATATGAGATTCGGCAGATGCCGTTCAAGCCGGCGTTCCATCGGAATTTATAAGCCGGTCCCCTTAATCGCTGTGGCTTCCCATGTCAAAGCCAAACTTTGCGATCCGAGCGCCGGGTTTTTGGCAAGCCGACGGATGACCGCCCGGCGCGTTTATGTTAACGAGCCGCAACAGCTGCAGAAGCGGACGGGAATTGCGACCGGCCAAGCCTGCCTTGCGGCAAAAATAGACTGCGTTTGCAAAGGATTACGCCATGCTGCACGGCTCTGCGCCCAGGCCCGCCACCGCCCGCAAATCCGCCAGTCTTACAGGCAGCGTCCGCATTCCGGGCGACAAGTCGATCTCGCATCGTTCCTTCATGTTCGGCGGGCTTGCTTCCGGCGAAACGCGGATCACCGGCCTGCTCGAGGGTGAAGACGTGATCAATACCGGCCGGGCAATGCAGGCGATGGGCGCCAGGATCCGCAAGGAGGGTGCGCAATGGGTGATCGAGGGCACCGGCAATGGTGCGCTGCTTGCGCCTGACGCGCCGCTCGATTTTGGCAATGCCGGCACCGGCGTGCGGCTGACCATGGGTCTCGTCGGCACATACGACTTTCACTCCACGTTCACAGGCGACGCCTCGCTTTCGAAACGGCCGATGGGCCGTGTGCTCGCTCCGCTGCGCGAAATGGGCGTGCAGGTCAGCGCATCCGAAGGCGACAGGCTGCCGGTGACGCTCAGAGGCCCGGGAACGCCGAGCCCGATCCGCTATCGGGTGCCGATGGCATCCGCCCAGGTGAAATCGGCCGTGCTGCTTGCCGGTCTCAATACGCCGGGTGTCACCACGGTCATCGAGCCGGTGATGACGCGCAACCATACCGAAAAGATGCTGCAGGGTTTTGGCGCCGCCCTTTCCGTCGAGACGGACGGGGATGGCGTGCGCACGATCCGGCTCGAAGGCCGCGGCAAGCTGGCGGGCCACGTGATCGACATTCCGGGCGATCCCTCCTCCACCGCCTTCCCGCTGGTTGCGGCGCTGATTGTTCCCGGCTCCGACATCACCATCGTCAACGTGCTGATGAACCCGACCCGCACGGGGCTGATCCTGACGCTGCAGGAGATGGGCGCTGATATCGAGGTGGTGAATGCACGTCTTGCCGGCGGCG
Organism: Rhizobium ruizarguesonis; assembly: GCF_012349115.1. Taxonomy (GTDB): domain Bacteria; phylum Pseudomonadota; class Alphaproteobacteria; order Rhizobiales; family Rhizobiaceae; genus Rhizobium; species Rhizobium ruizarguesonis. The sequence continues at coordinate 10,161 of NZ_PQIG01000013.1, read as the reverse complement.
AGGACGTGGCGGATCTGCGCGTGCGCCATTCCGAGCTCAAGGGCGTCACCGTTCCCGAAGATCGGGCGCCGTCGATGATCGACGAATATCCTATTCTGGCCATCGCTGCCTGTTTCGCCGAGGGCGCGACGGTCATGAAGGGGCTGGAGGAACTGCGCGTCAAGGAGTCCGACCGTCTTTCCGCCGTCGCCGACGGGCTGAAGCTGAATGGCGTCGACTGCGACGAGGGCGAGGATTTTCTCATCGTGCGCGGCCGGCCAGGCGGCAAGGGCCTCGGCAACGCCGCTGGCGGCCAAGTCCGGACGCATCTCGACCATCGCATCGCCATGAGTTTCCTTGTCCTGGGGCTTGCCTCGGAGCATGCTGTGACGATCGACGACGCGGCGATGATCGCGACCAGTTTTCCGGAATTCATGCAGCTGATGACCGGCCTTGGAGCGAAGATCGAGCTGGTGGCGGAATGATGTGCCAGCTGCCGCATGTCCGCAAAGACGAACTCATTCGCCGTTTCGGCGTGCTGCCGCAGGATTGATCATATGACAAACGAGACCTTCACCATCGCCATCGATGGCCCGGCGGCCGCCGGCAAGGGCACGCTTTCACGCCGCATCGCCGACCAATACGGCTTCCATCATCTGGATACCGGCCTGACCTATCGCGCCACGGCCAAGGCGCTGCTCGATGCCGGCCTGCCGCTCGATGACGAGGCGGTGGCGGAAAAGATCGCAAGAGAGGTTGAACTCGCTGGATTGGATCGCGATATACTTTCCAAACATGAGATCGGCGAAGCCGCATCGAGGATTGCCGTGATGCCGGCGGTGCGCCGGGCGCTGGTCGAGGCGCAGCAGCGGTTTTCGACGAAAGTGCCGGGAACGGTGCTCGATGGGCGCGATATCGGCACGGTCGTCTGCCCGAATGCGGCGGTGAAATTCTATGTAACGGCGTCGCCGGAAGTCCGCGCAAGACGCCGTTATGACGAGATCCTCGGCAAAGGCCTGACGGCGGATTTCGATGCGATCTTCGAGGACGTCAAGCGGCGCGACGAACGCGACATGGGACGGGCCGACAGCCCTTTGAAACCAGCTGATGATGCGCACTTGCTTGATACGTCGGAAATGAGTATAGAGGCCGCGTTTCAAGCTGCTCAATCGATCATCGATGCGGTCTTGAGCCGAAATGCCTAAATTCAAGCGATTTTGCGTGCTCTGAGCATGGATCGCTTCTAATACAGCAAGCCTGAAATTCCGTCCAAGCGCCGGATTGCCTTCGTCAGAGAGGGCGGACTGGGTTCAGGCCCGTTCAACGCAAACCAACCGGCGCATACGTGTCCGCTTCCGTTTCAGGACACGCAGGAGATTTTATGTCAGTAGCTACCCCCTCCCGCGAGGATTTCGCGGCTCTTCTCGAAGAGTCCTTTGCCAAGAACGACCTGGCCGAAGGCTATGTCACCAAGGGCATCGTCACGGGCATCGAGAAGGACGTCGCCGTTGTCGACGTCGGCCTGAAGGTTGAAGGCCGCATCGCGCTCAAGGAATTCGGCGCGCGCGCCAAGGACGGCCTGTTGAAGGTCGGTGACGAAGTCGAAGTTTATGTCGAGCGTATCGAAAACGCGCTTGGCGAAGCCGTTCTGTCGCGCGAGAAGGCTCGCCGCGAAGAAAGCTGGGTCAAGCTCGAAGCCAAGTTCGAAGCTGGCGAGCGCGTCGAAGGCGTGATCTTCAACCAGGTCAAGGGCGGCTTCACGGTCGACCTCGACGGTGCGATCGCCTTCCTGCCGCGTTCTCAGGTCGATATTCGTCCGATCCGCGACGTGACCCCGCTGATGCACAACCCGCAGCCCTTCGAAATCCTCAAGATGGACAAGCGCCGCGGCAACATCGTGGTTTCGCGCCGTACGGTTCTGGAAGAATCCCGTGCCGAGCAGCGTTCTGAAATCGTTCAGAACCTCGAAGAAGGCCAGGTTGTTGACGGCGTCGTCAAGAACATCACCGATTACGGTGCGTTCGTTGACCTCGGCGGCATCGACGGCCTGCTGCACGTCACCGACATGGCATGGCGCCGTGTGAACCATCCGTCGGAAATCCTGAACATCGGCCAGCAGGTCAAGGTTCAGATCATCCGCATCAACCAGGAAACCCACCGTATCTCGCTCGGCATGAAGCAGCTCGAGAGCGATCCGTGGGATGGCATCCAGGCCAAGTATCCGGAAGGCAAGAAGATTTCCGGTACCGTCACGAACATCACCGATTACGGTGCATTCGTCGAGCTGGAGCCGGGCATCGAAGGCCTGATCCACATCTCGGAAATGTCCTGGACCAAGAAGAACGTTCACCCCGGCAAGATCCTGTCCACGAGCCAGGAAGTCGAAGTCGTCGTTCTCGAAGTCGATCCGTCCAAGCGCCGTATTTCGCTCGGCCTCAAGCAGACGCTGGAAAATCCGTGGGCAGCATTCGCCCGCAGCCATCCGGCCGGCACTGAAGTCGAAGGCGAAGTCAAGAACAAGACCGAATTCGGCCTGTTCATCGGCCTCGACGGCGATGTCGACGGCATGGTGCACCTCTCCGACCTCGACTGGAACCGTCCAGGCGAACAGGTCATCGAGGAGTTCAACAAGGGTGACGTCGTCAAGGCCGTCGTTCTCGACGTTGATGTCGAGAAGGAACGCATCTCGCTCGGCATCAAGCAGCTCGGCAAGGATGCAGTCGGCGACGCCGCTGCTTCTGGCGACCTGCGCAAGAATGCAGTCGTTTCCTGCGAAGTCATCGCGGTCAACGACGGTGGCGTCGAAGTGAAGCTCGTCAACCACGAAGACATCACTTCCTTCATCCGCCGTGCCGACCTCGCCCGCGACCGCGACGAGCAGCGCCCTGAGCGCTTCTCGGTCGGCCAGGTGTTCGACGCCCGCGTTACCAACTTCTCCAAGAAGGACCGCAAGATCATGCTGTCCATCAAGGCTCTGGAGATTGCGGAAGAGAAGGAAGCCGTTGCCCAGTTCGGTTCGTCCGACAGCGGCGCTTCGCTCGGCGACATTCTGGGCGCAGCCCTGAAGAACCGCGGCGGCGAATAAGCTTCGCATCCGCCTTTGAATTGAAGAACCCGCCGGAGCGATCCGGCGGGTTCTTCATTTTCAGGCGATGGAAAAGTGCTAGAGCGGTTTAGCTTTCAACGGAGCGCCGAACCGCTCTATCTTTTTTACGCAATCCCTGGCAAAACCGCTTGGCGCTTTGTCTGGGAAAACCGCTTCACACTTTTCCTGGAATTGCTCTATTCCCAGCCGACCATGCGCTGATAGAGCGCATAGACCGGATCGGCGGCCGCGCCTGGCTGATAGGCCGACGGTTCGGTATCGATCATCCTTGGCGTCCTCCGCTCGGGTGCGGCGGCGGTTTCTTCGGCGTCGGGCTCGGCATCCTCGCCGCCTGACTGCGCCTGCTGCTGATCCTCGGACGCGTCGTCGCGGTGGTGCTGATGCTGGTGGTGCATTTCGCCTGCCTTCTCGTTCGACGGCGTATCCTTGGCGAACTGGTAAGGCAGCTGGGTATAGGCAAGTCCCTCGGGCATCCTTGCCGCCAACGGCACATAGGAAGCCTCGGCCGTCTTGGGAACCGGCATCATCTGCGGTTGCGCGGAGATTTCTTTCGGCTGACGGACGGCCACGGTCTCGATATCCATCTGCGGCGGACGGAGCGCTGCGGACTGGCGAGGATCGGATGCTGTGAATTCGGCTGGCTGCCTGGTCAAGGTTTCGGTCGCATCGCTGATGACGGCGTCGTCGAGGATCGTGTCGATCTCCACTGCCGCCTCGACGGGAACATCCTCCAGCACGGTTTCGATGTCTTGCTCGCGGATGATGGTGGCGATCATCTCGGAGACTTCTTCGGTCATGGAGGCGACAATTCCTGCCCAGTTCCTGGGAATGACAGGATCAACCTTTTCCGACATCGCGCGGGGTTGAATGGCAGCCGGCTCCGGCGTTGCCGGCGTATCGTCGGCCGCTGCGGCTTCCGTCGACGAGGGTTGCCGGGTTTCGATCTCCTGCGGCGCAGATTTTTCCGGGGCGATCTCCCTTGCCGTCGCCGGGTTGGATTGAGCCCGGTTCTCAGCCTTCGGCGCTTCCGGATCGGCAGCTTCCACGGCTTCGGCGATGACCGCTTCTTCGACGGTCGCCAAAGCTGCGGCCTCGATCAGCGAATCGGCCGGCGCGGGCACCGTGTCTGCCGGCTGACGCATGGCGGCAGGTGGCCTGTCCTCATGCAGCCGGATCTCGGGGCGAGCTTCGGCGCGCATCGGCGATGCGTCGTTCTGGCCATAGGAGCGGACGACGGCGCGGGCGGCGAGATCGCGATCCTTATAGCGGACAATCTCCAGATAGGCGACGACGCGGGCGGCTTCAGGGCCTGTCGGGTTCTTCAGGGCCTCGGCGATCGTCCGGAGCGGCACGCTATGCCCATTCTCGGTGAGCTGGCGCTCGACCTCGTCGATCCTGGCGGTTGGCAGCCGCCGGATGGCATCGGCGAGCCGAGAGGCGAAGGCAAGATTGCTCTCGTCCTCGCCACGATCCAGCGAGATCGAGCGGCCTGCCGCATCGATGACATCGAAAAGGGCTTCGACCATGCGCTCGCGCGCCGCAAGGAGCAGAATATTGAGCTTGCCGGCAATGGCGGAATTGAGGTCTGCGGCTTCGACGGCGTTGACAGGCGCGGGGGCAATCACCGAGTGGCCGAGACCACTGGCGACGATCGCCGCTGTCTGACCCTGGGACGAAAAGCTTGCATTGGACGCTGCACGAACGGGAGTCAACATGGCATGCTCCTTTCGTAAAGTGACGATGAAAGCAGGCTCTAGAAAAGGACCGCGCTCATCCGGTCCCCTTGCATCCCAGCAGATCCTCCTGTCCGCATGACGCAGTTCCGGCGTCATCGAATGCATAAAAATTAACAGGAATATTAATAAACAGGCGTTAATGAATCGCTAACGGCCGCGGACAAGTCTGCCGCCCGGTTATTGGCAAATGCAGAATGAAAGCAATTCGCTCAGCTATGGGCGAAGATATCGGCCTCTTCCCAGCCGAGCAGGTCGAGCTTGGCGCGGGTCGGCAGGAATTCGAAGCAGGCCGTCGCATGATCATAGCGGCCGTCGCGGATCAGCCGTTCCGTCAGCTTGTCGCGCAACGCATGCAGATAAAGCACATCGGAGGCGGCATATTCGAGCTGGGCCGGGGACAGAGTCTCGGCTGCCCAATCGGAGGATTGCTGGGCCTTGGAGACATCGACGTCGAGCATCTCCTTGAGATTGTCCTTGAGACCATGGCGATCCGTGTAGGTCCGGATCAGGCGCGAGGCGATCTTGGTGCAGAAAACCGGTGTCGTCGTGACGCCGAAGGTATGGAAGAGCACGGCAATATCGAAGCGGCCGTAATGAAAGATCTTCTGATGGGTCGGGTCTTCGAGCAGTGCGACAAGATTGGGCGCCTGCTTCTGGCCGGCGGCGATGCGGATGATATCGGCGGTGCCGTTACCCGGCGAAAGCTGGACGACGCAGAGCCGGTCGCGGCGCGGCACCAGGCCGAGCGTTTCGGTGTCGATCGCAATCGCGCCGGTGTAGCGGGCGGCATCGGCCGCGGAAATATCGCCTTCGTGATAACGTATGGTCGCTGCCATGAGACTGTCTTTCGTTCGATGCATCCCCTACAGCGCCGCGCGTCTTTTCGAGAGCCGCAAAGGACGCTGTAGCACTTTGAATGGCTGCATAATTTTATCCTTGAGTCGATCCCGATTTAAGGAATTATGCAGCGCTATAGCGCAAAGGCGCAGAGTGCGAAACCGCTTTCCTGCCGCTAGAGCGCCGTGCGTCCTCTTGGACGCACATAGGACGCTCTCCCTCTTTTATTTCCGCATTGTGCAGCCATTCAGAATGTCGGCGGCGTGTTGATCCAGAGAAGCACGGTTTCGCCATCGTGGCGGTTGCGCCAGGAATGGTCGCGGCGGCTTTCGAAATAAAGTGAATCGCCGGGACCGAGGTCGAAGAACTGATCGCTGTCGAGCACCAGTTCGAGCCGGCCGGACAGAACATGCATGAATTCCTCGCCCTCGTGGCGATAGGCGCCTTCGCTAGCAGCCCCCGGCGCCAGCACGAAACGATGACAGTCCATCATGCGGCGGCCTTCGGCAAGGAGCTGCACCGCGACACCCGGCGTTGTTTCCGGCCACTTGCGCCATTCGCCGGCGCGCACCAGCGCCGGCACGTCCCCGCTTTCCTCACCGGAGAGGCGGGAGACGGTGGTGCCGTAATATTCGGCGAGATCGTGCAGCGTCTTGAAACTGACGCCCTGCGAGGTGCGTTCCAGCGTCGAGAGCGTCGAAGAGCTGACGCCGATGTCACCGGCCACCTGATCGAGCGTCTTGCCGCTCGCATGGCGCAGGCTGCGCAGCTTGCGGCCGAGGCCACCATCCTGGCTTGCCTCGGCGCCATCGGCGGAAGGCTCCTCGCTCTCCAGCGCCTCGCGGATTGCCGCGGGATTGAGGCCACGCTCGACACGATACCAGGAGATGCGCTTCAACCGCGCCACATCGTCGGCGCTGTATTGCCGATGACCGGTTTGCGAACGGCCGGGAACCACCAGACCCTGGCTTTCCCAGAGGCGCAGCGTCGAGGCCGAAACGCCCGCCAGCCGCGCGGCTTCCGCCACCTTGTAGCGTACAGGCCCGTTATCGTTCATTCGAAACTATCCCCGATTCCAATCGCCCCAGAGCCTTCATCAAAAAGTGTGATGTTTGACGCAAAAAATGCCGCTTGATTTCTTGCAGGAAAAATGTAGGAACTTTCTACACATCTTGCAGAACTTATGCAAGATAGTTCTGAAGCCCTTTTCAGCGCAGGAGCCATCGATGACCGCGACAAGCCTTACCGACCGGAAGAACGCCGCTATTTCACGCGGCGTCGGCATGACGACTCAGATCTATGCCGATCGCGCAGAGAATGCGGAGATCTGGGACAAGGAAGGCCGACGTTACATCGATTTCGCCGCCGGCATCGCCGTTCTCAATACCGGCCACCGCCATCCCCGGGTCATCGCAGCGGTCAAGGATCAGCTCGACCGCTTCACCCATACCTGCCATCAGGTTGTGCCCTATGAAAGCTACGTGCACCTTGCCGAACGACTGAACGCGCTGCTGCCTGGCGATTTCGAGAAGAAGACGATCTTCGTCACGACGGGCGCCGAAGCGGTTGAGAACGCCGTCAAGATCGCGCGCGCCGCGACCGGCCGCTCGGCCGTCATCGCCTTTGGCGGCGGCTTCCATGGCCGCACCTTCATGGGCATGGCGCTGACCGGCAAGGTCGTGCCCTACAAGGTCGGCTTCGGCGCGATGCCGGGCGACGTATTCCACGTTCCCTTCCCGATCGAGCTGCACGGCGTCACCGCCGATCAGTCGCTGGCGGCGCTGAAGAAGCTCTTTGCCGCCGATGTCGATCCGCAGCGCGTCGCCGCCATCATCATCGAGCCGGTGCAGGGCGAAGGCGGCTTCTATGCGGCCCCCGCCGCCTTCATGAAGGCGCTGCGCGAGCTCTGCGACCAGCACGGCATCCTGCTGATCGCCGACGAGGTGCAGACCGGTTTTGCCCGCACCGGCAGGATGTTCGCAATGGATCACCACGAGGTGGCGCCCGACCTGACGACGATGGCAAAGAGCCTGGCCGGCGGCTTTCCGCTTGCCGCCGTCACCGGCCGCGCCGAAATCATGGATGCGCCGGGACCGGGCGGGCTCGGCGGCACCTATGGCGGCAATCCGCTCGGGATCGCCGCTGCCCATGCCGTGCTCGACGTCATTGTGGACGAGGATCTCTGCAACCGCGCCAACCAGCTTGGCGGACGGCTGAAGCAGCGGCTGGAATCATTGCGCGAGACGGTGCCGGAGATCGTCGATATCCGCGGACCGGGCTTCATGAACGCCGTCGAATTCAACGACCGGACGACGGGACTGCCGAGCGCGGAATTCGCCAACCGGGTGCGGCTGATCGCGCTCGACAAGGGCTTGATCCTGCTCACCTGCGGCGTCCACGGAAACGTCATCCGCTTTCTTGCACCGATCACCATCCAGGACGAGATCCTCGGCGAAGCGCTCGATATTCTCGAAGCCTCGATGCTGGAGGCGAGCGCGGCCAAGTGACCGCACCGAAACCGGATTTCAATGGCTGCCGGCAACTGGCAGCCACACTCCCAAAGAGGATATGACATGGCTTTCACCACCGCACTGACCAAGCACGTTCCCTTCTCCTCGCCGTTTCTGCGCGATGCCGGCTATATCGACGGCGTCTGGACATCAGGCGATGCCACGAGGACTTTCGACGTGCTGAACCCGGCAACCGGCGAGTTGCTCGCCTCGCTGCCCGATATGGGTGCGGCAGAGACGCGGGCGGCGATCGATGCAGCCCATGCCGCCCAGCCGGGCTGGGCTGCCCGTCCGGCCAAGGAGCGTAGCGCGATCCTGCGCAAATGGTTCGACCTGATGGTCGTCAATGCCGACGAACTCGCCGCGATCCTGACCGCCGAAATGGGCAAGCCGTTCCCGGAAGCGCGCGGCGAGATCCTTTATGCCGCGGCCTATATCGAATGGTATGCGGAAGAAGCCAAGCGCATCTATGGCGAGACGATCCCCGCGCCTTCCGACGATAAACGGATGATCGTCATCAGACAGCCGGTCGGCGTCGTCGGCACGATCACGCCGTGGAATTTCCCGGCGGCGATGATCACCCGCAAGATCGCCCCGGCGCTTGCCGTCGGCTGCACCGTGGTCTCGAAGCCAGCCGAACAGACGCCGCTGACGGCGATCGCGCTTGCGGTGCTCGCCGAGCAGGCCGGCATTCCGGCCGGCGTCTTCAACGTCATCGTCGGGGTCGACGGTCCGGCGATCGGCCGCGAGCTCTGCGGCAACGAAAAGGTGCGCAAGATCAGCTTCACCGGCTCGACGGAGGTCGGCCGCATCCTGATGCGGCAGTGCGCCGACCAGATCAAGAAGGTGAGCCTGGAGCTCGGCGGCAACGCCCCCTTCATCGTCTTCGACGATGCCAATCTCGACGATGCCGTCGAGGGCGCGATCGCCTCCAAATACCGCAATGCCGGCCAGACCTGCGTCTGCGCCAACCGCCTCTACGTTCAGTCGAACATCTATGACGCCTTCGCCGCCAAGCTTGCCGCCAAGGTCGCCGAGATGTCGGTCGGCGACGGCTTCAAGCCGGGTGTCGTGATCGGGCCGCTGATCGACGAGCAAGGCCTTGCCAAGGTGGAGGACCATGTCAGCGACGCGCTTGCCAAGGGCGCCAAGGTATTGACCGGCGGCAAGCGCATCGACGGCGCCGGCACCTTCTTCACGCCGACAGTGCTGACAGGCGTTGCGCGCGGCATGAAGGTGGCGCGCGAGGAGACCTTCGGGCCGGTGGCGCCGCTCTTTCGCTTCGAGACCGTCGAGGATGTCATCGCCCAAGCCAATGATACGGAATTCGGTCTTGCCGCCTATTTCTACGCCGGCGACCTGAAGAAGGTCTGGCGGGTGGCGGAAGCGCTGGAATACGGCATGATCGGCATCAATACCGGCCTGATGTCGTCCGAGACGGCACCCTTCGGCGGCATCAAGCAATCCGGCCTCGGCCGCGAAGGCTCGCGCCACGGCGCCGACGACTATCTGGAAATGAAATATCTCTGCATCGGCGGCGTCTGATTGATCATCCTAACGAGACGGGCACGCGGCATTGCGCCGCGTGCCGTCAATAATGCGGCGGGCGGGTAATGCCAGGCGCTTCCAATGACTGCTCTTCCAGCGACAGGAAGCGTTCGGTCAGCCGGTCGAGCTTGGTGCGCATCTGCTCGACGGTCTTCCATTGCTCGGCGAGCTGATCGGAAAGCTCTTCGATCGTCTTTGCCTGGTGGGCCAGCATTTCTTCCAGCCGGGTGATGTGGTTCGTCTCGTCGGACATTAGAGCCTTTCCGGGTTAGATTGCAGCATTCTGCCGGAGCAGGTTTTCGTCAGGGCAAAGGCGATTGGCGAAGGGCATACCCCAAGGTACGTCCGAGCCGATCGCCTTCGCCCTGGCGGAAAGATGCCCGGCCCTTCGGGTTGGCTGAAACGGGCCGCCTGCTCGACCGGCCGGCTTGGCCGTAGAGCTGGG
>NZ_PQIG01000012.1 GCF_012349115.1 Rhizobium ruizarguesonis | reverse complement strand
TCTCATCCGTCAACACACCCAACCAAAGTTTTTTGACATTTTTGTAACAGGTTGATTCGGCTTGTGTTTTGCAGATGGGTATTATCCACAGGACGCGTTTTCGGAACGGATTCTTGAAAATTCCTTTACCGCCTGGTCAAAAATCCGTCGGAAAGTCGCTCTCAGCGACCGAAAGATAGCGAAAAAACAGGATCTTGCGCGGCTTTATGGTTAATAGAGGATTAAAGTGGCTCCAACCGGCGAGCTTTAAATTTCCGTCACACATCAGCAACTGAGATTTCGGAACCTATCGCCGAGTTGGGTGTTGTCTTTCCCATTGAAGGAAGGAGACCAACATGGCTGCCAATACCGATGATATCAGAGCATCTGTCAGCAAGGACATTGCCGCACTCCAGCAGGAAGTCTCGCGCCTGCAGAAGATGATTTCCGCTCAGGGCGCCGAAGCCTATTACGAAGTGCGCGGGCGCGCCGGCAAGGCTTATGATGAAGCCCTGCCCCGGGCAAAGAACGCCGTCGCCCAGATCAGGGCCGAAGGTGTTGCTGCCGCCGACGCCGCCCGCGAGCATCCGGCCGCAACGACCACTGCGCTGGTGCTTGCAGGCGCCATTGGATTCCTCGCCGGATACCTGCTTTCCGGCAGCCCACAGCCCCAGCCTCGCCAATGGTGGCGCTGAACGCACATATCCACCCATAAACCGGTTTTTGCGCACCCGCCGATCCGTTTTTTCGGCAGGGTGCGTAAATGCTTATGTCTTACAAAAACCAATTTTTAATGTCAGCTATGGGAACATAAAAAACGAAGGGAGGACTACCATGGAAAACAAGAGGGCTAACTGCATTATCGAAGTCAGCGTCGACAGCGCCGATGGCCGCTATGCGGTCGGTATCATGAATATGCGCCAAGCACTCGATCTGCCGGAAATGCCTAGTCTGTCCTACACACATCCGGACCCGGTCAAGGCCGCCGCCGGTATCGTCGTCAGCCGTAAGGAACTGGCCGGCTTCATGGCCTGCCGCTGAGGCAGCACCACCCTATCAAGCCGTGACGGCGCTTTATCCCAAAGCGCTGAGCCTCTTTTGCGGCGCCTGTTATTCCCCCTCGTTTTTAATTTGCCTTGCTGGCATCCTTGCGCCGTTCATGCCAAGAAAGCGGCAGCAAAAGCAGGACTACAGCGCCGCGCGTCTTTTCAGACGCGCAAACGACGCTGTAGCACTTTGAATTATGCAGTAAGGATGGCAGATGAGGGA
>NZ_PQIG01000011.1 GCF_012349115.1 Rhizobium ruizarguesonis | reverse complement strand
TCGAGTAGGCTGCAAGCGCCGTGCGGATTTCGTCGGTGCCGGCGCCGACCGCCTCCTTGATCACGTCGCTCGCACTGTCGACCACATAGGTGTCGTTGCCGGCGCCGCCGTCAAGCGTGTCATTGCCGGCGCCGCCGTCCAGCAAATCGTTGCCGGCGCCGCCGGTGATCGTATTGACGAGCGCATTGCCGGTGCCGGTGAAGCTAGCGGATCCCGTATAGAGCAGGTTCTCGACATTGTTGCCGAGCGTATAGATTGAAAGCGCCGTCTTGATCAGATCGGTTCCTTCATTCAGTCCTTCGGTGACCACGTCGGCCAGATCATCGACAATATAGGTGTCGTTGCCCACTCCGCCGATCAGTATGTCTGCTCCGGCCTTTCCGTCCAGGATGTCGGCACCTGCCGCGCCCCGGATCGTGTTGGCGAGGCCATTGCCCGTCCCGGTAAAGGCTGCCGTTCCGGTATAGGTGAGGTTCTCGACATCGCTACCAAGCGTATAGCTCGCCAATGTCGTGCGAACCGTGTCGGCTCCCTCATCGGCGGCTTCGGTGACGAGGTCGCCGGCATTGTCGACGGTATAGGTGTCGTCGCCCTCACCGCCGATCAAGCTGTCCGCACCGGCCCCGCCGTCAAGCGTGTCATTGCCGGCGCCGCCGGAAAGCGTATCGGTGGCAGCGCCACCCGTGATCGTATTGTCGAGATTGTTACCGGTACCAGCGAAAGCTCCTGTGCCGGCAAAGCTCAGGTTCTCGACATTGCCGGCAAGCGTATAGCTCGCCAAGTTCGTGCGAACCGTGTCGATCCCCTCATTGGCAGCTTCGGTGACGATGTCGCCGGCATTGTCGACGATGTAAGTGTCGTGGCCAGCCCCGCCGATCAAGGTGTCCGCACCTGCCGCGCCATTCAGCATATCGTTGCCGGTACCGCCGGTGATCGTGTTGGCCAGCGCATTGCCGGTGCCGGTGAAGCTGGCGGATCCCGTATAGGTCAGGTTCTCGACATTGACCAATGCGGCAATGGAGTAGGCTGCAAGCGCTGTCTGGACCGTATCCGTCCCTTCGTTCACATTCTCGATCACCAGATCGGTCGCAATATCGACCACATAGATGTCGTCACCCGTCCCGCCCGACATCGTGTCGGCGCCACCACCGCCGATCAAAGTGTCGTTGCCACCAGCCCCCATGAGCTTGTCGGCAGCAACACCACCTATGATAACGTTGTCGAGCAGATTGCCTATCCCGGTAAAGGCTGCCGTTCCGATGTAGGTGAGGTTCTCGACATTGGCCGCCAATGTGTGGGCGGCCAATGTCGTACGAACCGTGTCGG
>NZ_PQIG01000010.1 GCF_012349115.1 Rhizobium ruizarguesonis | reverse complement strand
TCATATGCGCTAGGTTAGGCGGGCGCGGAGATCGTCGCATTGTTTTCGGCGTCGTCGCGGCGGCTCGCAGAGGTGGCGACGACTTCGTGTGAAGAGATTACAGACGGCCTGCCACAGAAGTGGTCCGCGGATGGCGGCGCAAATGGTGGCCAGGGCTATCTTCATGAGACGCCAGCGCGATGGGCTAGCCCGTGGGGTAGCCGCATCCAGAGGGGGGAGAGTCCGGGACTTGCCCGGCAATCTGTTCGGCGATGATGGCAACGATCAGTCTGGCGTAGAGCCATGCCCGGGCCAGTTCAGGCTTCTTGGCCGGCAAGCTGTCGAGGCCGGCCAGGCTCTTGAACCGTTTGAACGCCAGCTCGATTTGCCAGCGGAAGCGATAGAGGGTGAGGATGTCGGCCGGTGCAAAGGTGGCGGTCGGCAGCGAGGTCAGCAGCAGAATGTACTTCGCCGCCTCGAGACTGCGCGGATCGGGCTTTTTGCCGCGCTTGCGGGCGTCCTTGAGTAGACGCTCCTGCTCGGCTTGGGCCTGTTGCGGATCCTTGCGCCGGACAATGAGGCGCAGGACCAGTGGCGGCGGCGTCCCCGTCATGCCTTCGTGGACACGAACCTGCACCTCGCCTTCCTGCTCTTGCTGAGCGGCGAGCGCGGCAAACAGATCAAAGGGCTCGCCATTCGTCTGCAACAGGCGCAACGAGTTCCAGCCGGTCCGCACGATGAAGTCTGCACCGGCGTCGATCACCGGCCGCAGGTCGCGCGGCCTTGCATAGTAGCGATCGGCCAGCACAATATCGCCGGGTGCGTAGGTAAGGCGCTGAAGGTTTTCGCCACCATGGATGTCGGTCAACTCAAGCTGATCGACCTGAGCCGTTGCCAGGTCGTAGCCGACATGCAACCGCCATGTCGTGCGGTCAGCGCCCGGATGGCAGATCGACGTTCCATCGAGCACACGCAAGCGATACCCCGCGAAGCGCCCCGCCGGCGCTTTGGCCTGTTCGGCAATCAGCGCGGCCACGATGTCGCCAAGCCAAGGCGCCGCTTTGCACAGCCGCTCGAGCAGCGATGGGTCTGACAAACGGGCGATTCCGCCCACTTCGGCCCATGCACAGGTCTCGCGTAGCGACATGCCAAGGCCGCCATAGGCAAGCGCCAGCCGCAACAGCGTCTCGGCATTCTTGATTTCCCGCACCCGCGTAAAAGCACCACGCAACCGCGCCGTTGCTTCCAAGTCAAAATCCGCCGGAAGCCGCTCGCGCACTTCCGGCCAATGATCCAAAATCTCAGGACGAATCTTCATCCAAAGCTTGAATCACAACCAGATTCCTTATGTCCAGGGCTAAACCTAGCGCATATGA
>NZ_PQIG01000009.1 GCF_012349115.1 Rhizobium ruizarguesonis | reverse complement strand
TCAGACTGCTGACAAACCCCTGGCACCGTCCAGGGGTTTGTGATTCATTGGGACATGTTGAAGAAACCTGCCCCCACCCAGACGGCTCTTGAGATGGTGACGCTCGACAGCCTGGTGCCAAAGGATCACGTGCTTCGCAAGATCGATGCGGTGATCGACTTTTCCTTCATCCATGGCCGGGTTGCGGGGCTTTATTGCGCCGACAACGGCCGCCCGCCGCTCGATCCGACCTTGATGTTCAAGGCGCTGTTCATTGGCTACCTGTTCGGCATCCGCTCGGAGCGTCAGCTGGTGCGCGAGATTGAGGTCAACGTCGCCTATCGCTGGTTTCTGCAGATGAAGCTGACGGATGGTGTGTTTGACGCCTCGACGCTGTCGCAAAACCGCCGCCGGCGCTTCAACGACACCTCGGTTGCACAGGACATCTTTGATCATATCGTTGAGCAGGCGATCCGTCATGGCCTGGTGGATGGCACGGTGCTTTATACGGATTCAACGCATCTGAAGGCGAATGCCAACAAGGGCAAATATGATCTTGCGATGATCGAAAAGTCGCGTTCCGATTACTGGGCCGACCTCGACCGGGCGATTGAGGCCGAGCGGGCACTCCACGGCCAGAAGCCCTTGAAGGAAAAAGAGCGCGAGCCGGAGGTGAAGGAAACCAAGGTGTCGCGCACCGATCCCGACAGCGGCTACATGGTGCGCGACGGCAAGCCGAAGGGCTTCTTCTACCTCGATCACCGCACGGTGGATGGCAAGCTGGCGATCATCACCGACACCCATGTCACGCCCGCCAATGTGCATGACAGTATCGTCTATCTCGACCGGCTGGACCGGCAGCGTGAGCGGTTCGGCTTCGAGGTCGGTGCTGTCGGGCTGGATGCCGGCTATGCGACATCCGGCATCGCCAAGGGTCTTGAAGACCGCACCATCCTCGGTGTCACCGGCTATCGCAATCCGACCCCGCCCAGAGCCGGCATGATGCGCAAGTCGAAATTCGGCTATGAGCCCGAGACAGACGGTTACCGCTGCCCCGAAGGCCAACTGCTCGCCTATGCCACCACCGACCGCAACGGTTATCGCCACTATCGTTCGGATCCTGCCATCTGCCGCGATTGTCCGTTGTTGGCCTCCTGCACCAATAACGCCACGGCGACACGTACCATCACCCGCCATGTCTGGGCCGATGCCCGCCAGCGCACCGATGCCAACCGCCTGACCCCTTGGGGCAAGGCAATCTACAAGCGGCGAAAGGAGACGGTCGAACGTTCCTTCGCCGATGCCAAGCAGCTTCACGGGCATCGCTATGCCCGCTTCCGAAGTCTCACCCGAGTCTCATGCCAGTGCCTGTTGGCTGCGGCCGCCCAAAACATCAAGAAGATCGCAATGGCGCTCACCACAGCGTCAAAACCAGCCATGGCGTGAGCCGATACATCCTTCTTCACCTCCGCCAAAACACTACCGCCAAAAAAATCCAATCCGCAAAAACAAAACCCGCCGAAAAATCGACGGGTTTGTCAGCGGTCTGA
>NZ_PQIG01000008.1 GCF_012349115.1 Rhizobium ruizarguesonis | reverse complement strand
CGGTCGCCACGTAGGCGCCGGTCGTGTGGTAGGAGGCGACATAGGTTGTGTTGGCGGCAATGGTGAAGGGCGTCGTGAAGTTCGCCGTCTGCCAGCCACTTGCCGTGGTGTTGGTGAAGGTGGCAGTGGCAAGCTTGGTGCCCGTCGCGGTCCACAGATCGACGACGTTCTGACCGTTGTCGTTGGCGCTGCGATAGAACCTGATGCCGGTGACATCCCCGGCAACGTTCGACGTGAACTTGACGCCAAGCTCGAGCTGCTGGCCATCATTGAGGTTCGTCTGGGCCGGCGTGCTGGAGGCGGAAAACAGGCTGTAGGTCGATGGCCCCGCCGCGGCGGCGATAGTGAAAGTCTCGTTGGTCGAGAGGCCGCCGATATCGGTTGCCGTGACCTTGACGCCATAGCTGCCTGCTGTCGTCGGCGTGCCGGAGAAGGTGCGCGTCGAGGCATTGAAGGCAAGCCAGGCGGGAAGTGCGCTGCCGTCGGCAGCCGTTGCCGCGTAGGCCAGCGTCTCGCCGCTGTCGACATCGGTGAAGGTCGTCGTCGGCAGCACGTAGGAGAAGGCGGAGCCGACGGTGGCATTCTGGGTCGCCGTCTGGACGGCGAGCACCGGCGCGTCATTGGCGCCGTGGATGGTGACGGTCAGATTTGCCGTGGCGGTGGTGCCGGCGCTATCGCGCATCGTGTAGCTGAAGACATCGTTCAGCGTGTTGGTCGACAGCCGTAGCCCCTGGACGGCGGAATTGCTCTCGTTGATCGCATAGCTATAGGTGCCCGATGCATTGAGAACGAGACTGCCATAGGTGCCGTTCAGCGCCGAGCCGAGTGTGCCCGACGTCGCGCCGAAGCTGACCGCACTCACCGTCTTGGTGTCGCCAGCATCCGGATCGGTGTCGTTGGTCAGCACATTGCCGCTGGCAACCACACCACCTGAACCATTGGCGACACCACCCTTCTCGGTCGCATCCCCCGCATCGGCAACCGCCGTCGGCGTCGTATTGCCGGGAACTGACACGGCGATGTTGAAGGTCTCGTTGGCGGCAAGGCCCCCGAGGTCTGTCGCCGTCACCTTGACACCATAAGTGCCGCCCGTTGTCGGCGTGCCGGAGAAGGTCCGCGTCGAGGCGTTAAAGCTCAGCCAGGCGGGCAATGCCGTGCCGTCGGCAGCCGTTGCCGCGTAGGCCAGCGTCTCGCCGCTGTCGACATCGGTGAAGGTCGTCGTCGGCAGCACGTAGGAGAAGGCGGAGCCGACGGTGGCATTCTGGGTCGCCGTCTGGACGGCGAGCACCGGCGCGTCATTGGCGCCGTGGATGGTGACGGTCAGATTTGCCGTGGCGGTGGTGCCGGCGCTATCGCGCATCGTGTAGCTGAAGACATCGTTCAGCGTGTTGGTCGACAGCCGTAGCCCCTGGACGGCGGAATTGCTCTCGTTGATCGCATAGCTATAGGTGCCCGATGCATTGAGAACGAGACTGCCATAGGTGCCGTTCAGCGCCGAGCCGAGTGTGCCCGACGTCGCGCCGAAGCTGACCGCACTGACCGTCTTGGTGTCGCCGGCATCCGGATCGGTGTCGTTGGTCAGCACATTGCCGCTGGCAACCACACCACCCGAACCATTGGCGACCCCGCCCTTCTCGGTCGCATCCCCCGCATCGGCGACCGCCGTCGGCGTCGTATTGTTCGCATTCGAGGG
>NZ_PQIG01000007.1 GCF_012349115.1 Rhizobium ruizarguesonis | reverse complement strand
GACATGAAGACGATCAAGGGCCCCGGCCTTTTCCTTGGCCAGTTCGCGGGCGATACTGCTCCTTTCAACTCGTGGGATGCGATCACCAAATGGGCGGCCGACATCGGTTACAAGGGCGTCCAGGTGCCGACCTGGGCCAGCCAGCTGATCGATCTGAAGAAGGCTGCCACGTCCAAGGATTATTGCGACGAGTTCGCCGGCAAGGCGCGTGAAAACGGCATCGAGATCACTGAACTCTCCACTCATCTGCAAGGACAGCTTGTCGCCGTTCACCCGGCCTATGACGAAGCCTTCGACGGGTTTGCTGCACCGGAGGTGCGGGGCAATCCGAAGGCGCGTCAGGAATGGGCGATCGAGCAGGTCAAGATGGCGCTGACGGCATCCAAAAACCTCGGTCTCAAGGCGCATGCGACCTTTTCCGGCGCGCTTGCCTGGCCCTTCATCTATCCCTGGCCGCAGCGTCCTGCCGGTCTGGTCGAGACTGCCTTCGACGAACTCGCCCGCCGCTGGACGCCGATCCTCAACCATGCGGACGAGAACGGTATTGACGTCTGCTACGAGATCCACCCGGGCGAAGACCTGCATGACGGCATCACCTTCGAGATGTTCCTGGAGCGGGTGAAGAACCATCCGCGCGCCAACATGCTCTACGATCCCTCGCACTACGTCCTGCAGTGCCTCGATTATCTCGACAACATCGACATCTACAAGGACCGCATCAAGATGTTCCACGTCAAGGATGCGGAGTTCAATCCGACCGGGCGCCAGGGCGTCTACGGTGGCTATCAGGGCTGGGTGGAACGCGCCGGTCGGTTCCGTTCACTCGGCGACGGTCAGGTCGATTTCGGCGCGGTGTTCTCGAAGATGACGGCGAATAATTTCGACGGCTGGGCCGTGGTCGAATGGGAATGCGCGCTGAAGCATCCGGAGGACGGTGCTCGCGAAGGCGCCGAATTCGTTGCCGCCCATATCATCCGCGTCACCGAGAAAGCCTTCGACGATTTCGCCGGCAGTGGCACCGACCAGGCGGCGAACCGGCGGATGCTGGGGCTTTAGGCTTTCATTTCCCTTCTCCCCAGCGGGGAGAAGATGCCCGTCAGGGCAGATGAGGGGGATGAGGAGCGTTAGCGACGAAGGCTTTGAGCGACAAGCGAAAGGCAATATCTGTCGCCAGTGGCCCCCTCATCCGGCCCTCCGGGCCACCTTCTCCCCGAGGGGAGAAGGGAAGAAAATTTCGGGAGGAATCAATGGCAATCGAAGCATCATCCGAACAGTCCCGCGAGCCGCGCATCCGGCTCGGCATGGTGGGCGGCGGCGCCGGCGCGTTTATCGGCGCGGTGCACCGTATCGCGGCACGCATCGACGATCAGTACGATCTCATCGCCGGCGCGCTGTCGGCTTCGCCCGAAAAGGCGATCGCATCCGGCCGCGACCTCGGCCTCGATCCGTCGCGGACCTATTCCAGCTATCGCGAGATGGCGATCCGCGAGGCGAAGCTGAAGAATGGCATCGAGGCGGTAGCGATCGTTACGCCGAACCATGTGCACTACGATGCAGCCAAGGAATTCCTGAAGCGCGGCATTCATGTCATCTGCGACAAGCCGCTGACATCCAACCTTGCCGATGCGAAGAAGCTGAAGAAGATCGCCGACGAGAGCGGCGCGCTCTTCGTGCTGACGCATAATTACACCGGCTATCCGATGGTCCGCCAGGCGCGGGAGATGATCGCGAATGGCGAACTCGGCGACATCCGTGTCGTCCAGGCCGAATATCCGCAGGATTGGCTGACGGAAGCGGTCGAGCAAACCGGCCAGAAACAGGCGGCCTGGCGCACCGATCCAGCGCAGTCCGGCGTCGGCGGCTCGACCGGCGATATCGGCACGCACGCCTATAATCTCGCCGCCTTCATCACTGGCCTGGAGCTCGACAGCCTCGCCGCCGATCTCGACAGCTTCGTTCCCGGCCGCCGGCTGGACGATAATGCGCATGTCATGCTGCGCTTCAAGGCGAAGGGTTCGGAGAAGCCGGCCAAGGGCATGCTCTGGTGCAGCCAGGTGGCGCCCGGCCATGAAAATGGCCTGATGGTCCGCGTTTACGGCACCAAGGGCGGGCTGGAATGGACCCAGAAGGACCCGAACTACTTGTGGTACACGCCTTTCGGCGAGTCGAAGCGGCTGATCACCCGCGGCGGCGCCGGTTCAGGCGCGGCTGCCGGCCGTGTCACGCGCGTACCATCAGGGCATCCGGAAGGTTATCTCGAAGCCTTTGCGACGATCTATACGGAAGCCGCGCATGCGATCAATGCCCGCAAGAAGGGTAAGGCCGTCGACAAGGCAGTGGTCTACCCCACCGTCGATGACGGCGTGAAGGGTGTGGCTTTTGTCGAAGCCTGCGT
>NZ_PQIG01000006.1 GCF_012349115.1 Rhizobium ruizarguesonis | reverse complement strand
GGTGTTGGTTTCCACGCAGAACTGAGCCGGTTAGGCGCATAATTTCCATTGAGAATTGAGCCATGTGAACCTTCCCCCAACGCGGTGAGCGGCGGGGGCAACGGAGTGATCCACATGGGACTTTTAAACATCATCCGCCGGATGGCGCTGCGCGAGAAGCAATCGATCCGAGAGATCAGCCGGCGCACTGGGCTGTCACGCAACACGATCGCGAAGTATTTGAGTGCCGGTACGATCGAGCCGACGTTCACGGTACCGGAACGACCGAGCAAGCTTGATCCTTTTGCCGACAAACTTGCTGGCTGGCTAAAGACCGAGGCCGGGAGGTCACGCAAGCAGCGCCGAACGCTGAAGCAGCTTCATGCTGATCTGATGGCTCTCGGCTTTACCGGCTCCTATGGTCGGGTCGCCGCGTTCGCCCGTGACTGGCGGACTGAGCAGCAGACGGCGGGCCGCGGCATATTCGTTCCTCTGTCTTTCCGCCCAGGCGAAGCATTCCAATTCGATTGGAGTGAAGATTATGCCGTGATAGGCGGCGAGCGCACGAAGCTGCAGGTTGCCCACATCAAACTATCACACAGCCGGGCGTTTCTGATCAGGGCCTACCTGCTGCAGACGCACGAGATGCTCTTCGACGCTCACTGGCACGGGTTCCGCGTGTTCGGCGGCGTGCCTGGTCGCGGCATTTACGACAACATGAAGACCGCGGTCGATCGTGTCGGCCGTGGCAAAGAACGGCAGGTCAATATCCGTTTCCTCGCGATGACGAACCACTACGTCTTTGCGCCTGAGTTTTGCAATCCCGCCGCGGGTTGGGAAAAGGGTCAGGTCGAGAAGAACGTCCAAGATGCCCGACCACGGTTGTGGCAACAGATGCCGGACTTTCCAGATCTGGCGGCGTTGAATGCCTGGCTGGAACAGCATTGCCAGGACCTGTGGCGCGACACACCGCACGGCACCTTGCCCGGTACGATCGCGGACGTCTGGTCCGCAGAACAACCAGCATTGATGGCGCTCCCAGCCGCATTCGATGGCTTCGTCGAGCAAAGCAAACGTGTCTCACCGACATGCCTGATCACCTTCGAGCGGAACCGCTATAGCGTGCCTGCATCGTTTGCGAACCGGCCTGTCAGCTTGCGAATCTATCCCGAGCGACTGGTCGTTGCGGCCGAGGGCAATATCCTATGCGAACATCCGCGGGTCATTGAGCGCAGCCACGACAAACCGCCGCGGACGATTTACGACTGGCGGCATTACCTTGCCGTCATCCAGCGCAAGCCCGGTGCCCTGCGCAATGGTGCGCCCTTCCTGGAATTGCCGTTGGCCTTTCGGCGACTACAGGACCAAATGCTCCGCCGCCCTGGCGGCGATCGTGAGATGGCCGATATCCTTGCTCTCGTTCTTCATCACGACGAACAGGTCGTCGTCAGGGCTGTGGAACTGGCTCTGGATGCGGGCGTGGCGACAAAGACGCATGTGCTTAATCTTCTGCACCGGCTGATCGACGGCAAGACGACTGACGGCCCCGATATCGATACGCCACAGGCGCTGACCTTGCTGCGTGAACCCAAGGCCAACGTCGAACGCTACGATGGTCTGCGTGTCCGGACCGCGGGAGGTCGCCATGCGTCATGATCCTGCCAGCGCAGCCGTCGTCATCATGCTGCGTAGCCTGAAGATGTATGGCATGGCCCAAGCCGTCACAGACTTGATCGAGCAAGGGGCTCCGGCCTTTGATGCGGCGGTGCCCATCCTGTCCCAGTTGCTGAAAGCGGAAATGGCCGAACGTGAGGTCCGCTCCATCGCCTATCACATGAAGGCTGCCCGCTTCCCGGCCTACAAGGATCTCTCCGGCTTCGACTTCGCCGCCAGCGAGATCAACGAAGCGACCGTGCGCCAATTGCACCGGTGCGAGTTCATGGACGGGGCCCAGAATATCGTGCTCGTCGGCGGACCCGGCACAGGGAAGACGCATATTGCGACTGCAATCGGCGTCCAAGCCATCGAACATCATCGCCGAAAGGTTCGCTTCCACTCCACCATTGAGCTGGTCAACGCGCTCGAACAGGAGAAAGCCAAAGGCAAGGCAGGTCAGATCGCCGAAACGCTGGTTCGCCTCGACCTGCTGATCCTGGATGAGCTCGGATACCTTCCGTTCAGTGCTTCAGGTGGAGCACTGCTCTTCCACCTGCTGAGCAAGCTTTATGAGCGCACCAGCGTCGTCATCACCACCAACCTCAGCTTCAGCGAATGGGCAACGGTCTTCGGCGATGCCAAGATGACCACCGCTCTGCTCGACCGCCTGACCCATCGTTGCCATATCCTGGAAACCGGCAACGACAGCTTCCGCTTCAAGGCCAGCTCGGCCGCAGCAGCACAGAAGAGAGGAGAAAAGGCCAATCCCTTGACCAAACCCTGATCAGAAAACCATACTGAGAGGTGGCTCAATTCTCGGTGGAAAAACCGGCTCAGTTCCGCGCGGAAACCAACA
>NZ_PQIG01000005.1 GCF_012349115.1 Rhizobium ruizarguesonis | reverse complement strand
CTGGCGCGTCTTTGAACAGCTGCGGCGCAAGCTGCTTTGCCGCCTCCCAATCTCGTTCGAACGCCACCATTGCCTTTGACCGTCCGACCTCTTCGACGCTCATCGCATAGGTCTTCACGGCCGCAACGAGCACGCGGCGTTCATCGCCACGTTCATCGCGACTGCGATCTTGGTGTGCAGCGCCGCCATCGGCGATAGTGCGGGCTGCGAGCGGTGTAGGCGGCCGTGGTTCTTGCATTGGCTTGGGAACCGCCGTGTCCGGGATGGGCTGTATCCCTTTGCTGATTCCCTGAGATGCGACATCACTCTCGCCCTGCCCCCGGCGATCCTCCATGCCGCGCCGATTGGCAAAGTCATGGGTATAGTCGAGCGTCGTCTCCTTCACGCCTGAGCGGCTCAGTACCTCCGTCAGGGCGCGCTCCGTCTTGAACGCATCGAGCCCGGCATAGAGCTGCACCCCTTCACGATGACGGGTCATCGCCACATAGGTCAGATGCCGGTCCATCGTCGTCGACGCGAGAACAAAACTCCGGTCGACCGTGGACCCTTGCGTCTTGTGGATCGTCGTCGCGTAGCCGTGGTCAAAGGCCTGGTAACGATTGACCGGTACGGTCATCTGGCGCTGGTCCTCTGGCCCACGCATCTTGCCGTCAAGCCGAACCTGTATTGCGTCCGGCGCGACGGCGATCACCTCGCCCAACATGCCATTCTTGACGGCGAGATCGCGATCGTTCTCCAAAAAGACGATGCGGTCGCCGCGCGCAAAGGATCGCTTCCCATTGTTGGTCTGGTAGCTCAGTTCCTCACCTCGACCCTCCGACGGGTTGCTGGCCTTTGCGAGCTCACCGCACTCCTGCAACTGAGCGCGAATGCCGGCATTGATGGCACGGACGTCGTCGCGTCGATGCGCCATGGCAATGCGCGTGTCGTCGGGATTTGCCGATCGGTCAGCGACATAATCGGCAATGATCGCCTTCAGCACGTCGTCGCGGTTCGCTTTCAGCTGGATGTTGTCATGAGCCTCGTAGGAAGCGAGCCCGGCTGCAGTCCGATGCGAGGCAAAGTCGATCGAGGCCTGCTTCTGCCAATCGGCTTGTTGCCGTCGGACGTCCGACAATTGCGCATGACCCACGGCCTCTGCGATCGCCCGGAACGGTGCGCCCGCTCCGATCGCCTGAAGCTGTTCATGGTCGCCGACCAGCACGAGCTTGGCACCGGCCCGTTTGACCTCGTCGACGAAGTGGGCGAGCTGACGGCTTGCGACCATTCCACCCTCGTCGATGACGAAGACATCGCGAGCATTCAGCCGACTGCGATCGGCTTGCCAGCTGTATTCCCACGACGCCAAGGTACGGCTCGATATGCCGGACGATTGCTCCAGGCCCTCGGCCGCCTTGCCGGCCAGAGCCGCGCCATGAACACGATAACCTTGCGCTTCCCAGGCCTGGCGGGCAGCTGCCAGCATCGTGCTCTTGCCGGCACCGGCAAAACCGATCACCACGGCGATCTGAGCTGGCCCTGTGACATGCTCGATCGCCTGGCGCTGTTCCGCCGATAGCCCCTGCGCCGGTGACGCGCCTGCGGCCTGGATCGATCTGTCCTGATCGGCGATTGCCGCATCGACATGCCGCTTGAAGACACCGTGGTTTTGGCGCGTCTTCATCGCAACAGCGGATGTTGCCATCGCGCCCTCGATCGCCACCATCTCGACCGTCGAATAGCGTGCCTCGCCATCGCGGCCCCGAACGCTTGAACTGTCGGGTTTCAGCTCGACGAGGGCCTTTGACGCCATGACCGCGGCAAAAGCATTCTGGAAGGTCTGCGGATCGTCGTTGATATAGCGATGCAGAGCCCTGGCAATGTCATAGCGGCTGAAGACGCTCTTTTCGTTCGTCAAGAGCCGCAATATCTCTTCGGGCCGGCGGCGAATGGTGTCGGCATTGCGATCGGCCGATTGTCGGTCGATGCGGATGCGCGAGACTTCGCCACCCTGGCGATCGATCTGCGTCGCATGCACACCAACATGTTCGGTCGGCGCGATGGTCAGGCCCGCTTCCAGGTGCGAGCGATGATCGATGCGGATATCGTGACCCGCCATCGCCAGATGCCGATTGGCAAGATGCTCCCACGCCTGGCGCAGGTCCTTCAGCTGCAGCTGCGATGGCGGCAGGTGGTTGGCGAGAAGCCATCTGTTTTCCCGCTCAAGCGGCGTCTTGTCGCCAAGACCGGTTTCCCTCACCTCACGCGTCGTCATCATCAGATGCGCATGGCTGTTGCGGATATCGCTTGCCTCACCTGGCCGATGGATCGCAAAGTCGACGGCAGCGCCATAGCGGTTGGCGAGATCGGCGGCAAAGGCACGCGTCAGCGCCAGGCGCTGTTCCGCACTGAGCTCATGCGGCAGCGCGATTTCGAATTCCCGGGCAATGCGGGCGTCACTTCGCTTCTCGGCACGCTCGGCGGCATTCCACAAGGCCGATCGCTTCATCGCCCAAT
>NZ_PQIG01000004.1 GCF_012349115.1 Rhizobium ruizarguesonis | reverse complement strand
CTGCTGATCATCAAGCCAGAACTCTCCTGCCATCATCAAAACTCCCATTGTCATCGTAATGAATCACAGCGATCCATTTTGATCAATGACTTGATTGGGTTTGGAGCCTAGAGCAGCCGGTACCGGAATGCTCTGGCGACCGCCTGCATGCGGTTGACCGAATCGAGCTTGCGCATCGCGCTCTTCAGATAACCCGCCACCGTATGCGACGAGAGATCGAGAATGATCGCGATCTCGTCGCTGCTCTTGCCGGCCGCCGACCAGCGCAGGCATTCGATTTCGCGCCGGGTAAGCGCCTCCGACGGACCGTCTTCCCCGCCGCCATTGCGCGAAACCTTGTCCAGAAGCTCCATGCAGCCGTAGAGCAGCGCCATCGCCTGCTCCCGTGTGGGCATAGGACAGCCGCCTGAGAAGGCGAAGATGTATTGTTTCAGGTCAGCGTCGTGCAGCGCGAAGGCGAAGGTATTCTTTAGCCCGTGCATCTGAAAGAGCGTGTTGAGTCTGCGGTTTTCCTGATTGGCGGCGCTGCCTGCAAATGACCCCTCTTTGCAGAAGACCGGTACGATCGTCCGCTTCATCGCGGTCACCAGTCTGCTGCAATAGAAGAGATCGGCGGCCTCGTAAAAGCCGACAAGGCTTTGCGGCCAGTTGCTGGTCAGCCGGTTTTCGGTGAAGGCCGTACGGTCGCCCCGCGGGAAAGCCGAGAGCAGATAGAAATCGAAGCCCGCAAGCTTCGCCATCTCGCCGAGCCGTTCCCTGCCATCGTTGAATGAAACCCCGGCGCCATCGGCCTGCGAAGGCGAAAATGCAGCATCCTCAGCGCAGTCGTCGACTGCGCGCTCACGTCTTTTCATCTTCGTATCCTCGTATGGCCAGCTTCGGCTCGGCCTCGCTGCCGGCGGCGAAAAGCTCGCGCCGGAGCATCAGCAAAGACGGCTTCTGCCCCGCATCCCGAGGACACGAAGCATCAAAAGCGCGAACTGGACTGATACAGCGGGAAGAACGGAGACGAAGTCTTGCGCTCATTCTTATGTTGCAGCGCTTATAAGATCATCCCGGGAAATCAGCTAATATTTATTCCGCATGGCTCCCATGCAGGCGCCACAAATTGACGTAGTGGCAGGCGGCCGCTCCAAATCGCCGGCCAGGGCGGGCGTCTAAATTTGTTATCAAAGTCTTACGATGGGTTTAGGCAATTTTTAAATGTGGCAGGCTAGAGTGGGGTTCGTGGTCTTGCGTTGTGTAGAGAGTCCAATGACCGAAATGATACGTCCCCGAGTGAAATATGTCATCGGCCCCGATGGCAGCCCCCTGACGATTGCGGATCTTCCGCCGCCCAATACGCGGCGCTGGGTGATTCGCCGGAAGGCAGAGGTTGTCGCGGCTGTTCGCGGTGGCCTGTTGAGCTTGGAAGAGGCCTGCGAGCGTTATACGCTCACGGTCGAAGAATTCCTCTCCTGGCAGTCGTCGATCAACAGCCACGGTCTCGCTGGCCTGCGCACCACGCGCATTCAGCAATATCGTCACTGATCACACCTAGCATCGACGACATCTATTTCGGGCCGGACGCATCTCCCATGAGGGAATGAAGAAGGCCCGAAATCATTGACGAGGCCGCGTAGCACCAGAGGCCGGGCTGCGTGAAGGCATCCGCCAGCCCCGTCGTCTTCGCCGCAGCAATGACGATCGCGACCAGCAGCACGTCCATCATCGACCACTTGGACAGATGCGGTACGACGCGACGATAAAACAGGCTGCCGACCCGATCGGCGGCGGCCGTCGCTTCTGCGGTGATCCCCATCGCCTCCACGGTGATGCCGATCATCTTCAGAAGCGGGAGCAGGATCGAAACCAGCGCGACGATCGCCGCCAGCAGCCCATCCCCGCCTTGCCAAAGCGAGACGATGATTTCGATGAGCGACGGTGTATCGTCGAAGAAATATAGCGTCTCGAAACGGACCAGCGGCAAGACGAGGCCGAGCGCCAGGAAGAACGGCGCGGCCACGAGAAGCACGGGGCGAATCATCGAAAGCGCCTTCATTGCCCCGAACCTCGTATCGACCCGATATTTTGCATGAACACTCCGTTTCCTGCCTCTATTGCCTCCACGGCTTGGCACGACCGCGCCGCCATGTCACGGTCCGCCACGACAATATCCGTTACGAGGAAAGACAATGGACATTCGAAACGAGGAAGGCGCCTCCGGCGGCCGTTATGCGGCCGAGGTCGAAGGACACGAGGCGGAGATGACCTATTCACGCACATCGCCGAAGCTGGTCATCATCGATCACACCGGCGTTCCCGATGCGCTACGCGGCAAGGGCGTCGGCCAGGCGTTGGCGCTCCACGCTGTGGAAGCAGCCCGCACCGGTGGCTGGAAGATCATCCCGCTTTGCCCCTTCTTCAAGGCGCAGGCGCAACGCCATCCGGAATGGAAGGACGTCGTGAACTAGAGCACGTCGCGCAAAACTGTGCAGCGGTTTTGCGACAACGACATGCGTAAAAACAAGGATATAAAGCGCGAGGAGCGA
>NZ_PQIG01000003.1 GCF_012349115.1 Rhizobium ruizarguesonis | reverse complement strand
CGCATCTCACCGCAATCGGCCGACCGAAATGCCGAGACCATCCGGAGGCGCCCGGATGAAATCCTGAAGCTGATTACCAACGAGAAGAGCGTCTTCAGCCGCTATGACATTGCCAGGGCTCTGCATCGCACCATCAATGACGATGCGCAGACATTCCAGAATGCTTTTGCCGCGGTCATGGCGTCAAAGGCCCTCGTTGAACTGAAACCCGACAGTTCAGGCGTCCGGGGTCGCGATGGCGAGGCACGCTATTCGACGGTCGAGATGGTGGCGATCGAGGGGGCGATGGCAACATCCGCTGGTGTGATGAAGACGCGCCAAAACCACGGTGTCTTCAAGCGGCATGTCGATGCGGCCATCGCCGCTCAGGACAGATCGATCCAGGCGGGAAATCCATCACCGGGGCAGGGGCTGTCGGCTGAACAACGCCAGGCGATCGAGCATGTCACGGGTCCAGCTCAGATCGCCGTGGTGATCGGTTTTGCCGGTGCCGGCAAGAGCACGATGCTGGCAGCTGCCCGCCAGGCCTGGGAAGCGCAAGGTTATCGCGTTCATGGCGCGGCTCTGGCCGGCAAGGCGGCAGAGGGCCTGGAGGAATCGTCAGGCATATCGAGCCGCACGCTGGCGTCGTGGGAATATTCCTGGCAAGCCGATCGCAGTCGGCTGAATGCTCGCGACGTGTTTGTCATCGACGAGGGTGGAATGGTCGCAAGCCGTCAGCTCGCCCGCTTCGTCGACGAGGTCAAACGGGCCGGCGCCAAGCTCGTGCTGGTCGGCGATCATGAACAGCTTCAGGCGATCGGAGCGGGCGCACCGTTTCGGGCAATCTCGGAAGCGGTTGGTCATGCGCAACTGTCTGAGGTCCGCCGGCAGAAAGCGGATTGGCAGAAGCAGGCCTCGATCGACTTTGCCTCGCATCGGACTGCAGCCGGGCTCGCTTCCTACGAGGCTCATGGCAACATTCAACTGAAAGCGAACCGCGCTGAAACGCTGAAGGCGATCATTGCCGATTACGTCGCTGACCGATCGGCACATCCCGACGACACGCGCATTGCGATGGCCCATCGACGGATAGATGTGGCTGCGATCAATGCCGGCATTCGCGCTCAGTTGCAGGATCGCGGTGAGCTCGCAAAGGCCAACAACCCGTCTGGTGATAAAGGTGAGGAACTGAGCTACCAGACCAACAATGGGAAGCGATCCTTTGCGCGCGGCGACCGCATCGTCTTCCTGGAGAACGATCGCGATCTCGCCGTCAAGAATGGCATGTTAGGCGAGGTGATCGCCGTCGCGCCGGACGCAATACAAGTTCGGCTTGACGGCAAGGCGCAGACGCAAGATGGGCAGCGCCAGGTGACCGTACCGGTGAATAGTTACCAAGCCTTTGACCACGGCTACGCGACGACGATCCACAAGACGCAAGGCGCCACCGTCGACCGGAGTTTTGTTCTGGCTTCGACGACAATGGACCGGCATCTGACCTATGTGGCGATGACCCGTCATCGTGAAGGGGTGCAGCTTTATGCCGGGCTCGATGCGTTCAAGACGGAGCGCGCCCTGACGGAGGCACTCAGCCGCTCAGGCGTGAAAGAGACGACACTCGACTATACCCATGACTTTGCCAATCGGCGCGGCATGGAGGATCGCCAAGGGCAGGGCGAGAGTGATGTCGCATCTCATGGAATCAGCAAAGGGATACAGCCCATCCCGGACACCGCGGTTCCCAAGCCAATGCAAGAACCACGGCCGCTCGCAGCCCGCAGCATCGCCGATGGCGGCGCTGCGCACCAACACCGCAGTGACGATGAACGCGACGATGAACGCCGCGTGCTCATTGCGGCCGTGAAGACCTATGCGATGAGCGTCGAAGCGGTTGGACGGTCAAAGGCAATGGTGGCATTCGACCGAGATTGGGCGGCGGCAAAGCAGCTTGCACCGCAGCTGTTCAAAGACGCGCCAGCGGCAATGGCAGCCTTGCGCGGCCGCATCCTCAACGAGAACTGGGATCCGGTCGCGCTCGCCAACCAACTCAGCGCTTCGCCCGAGACGTTCGGTGCGCTCGCCGGCAAGACCGGCCTGTTCGGAGACAGCGCCGAACGCAAACACGCGCTTTCCCGGATCGATGCGCTGGCCTCGCATGTTCGCCAATCCGCCAAGACCTGGCAGCGTCGCCTTGCGGCCGAATGCGGCTCGGAGCGATGGAAGCGAGAAAAGCAGGACGTGATCGAGGTTCTGGGGCCGAGCCGCCGGAGCGAGGCGCTGCTGCGCCAGCTCGACGATCTGCCCTATAGCGACAAGGCAAAGTTCGTCGAGCAACTGGCGGGGACGCCGGAGGGCCGTCGCGCGCTTGCCGAGGCGAAGGACATCGTTACTGCGATCGAAACGCGCTTCGGTCGCGCCGATCCCTCAGATCTCGCAGATCAGCTGAAGCGAATGGGTCCCGATCAGGCTGGGGACATCGAGCGGATCCGCCAGGTCGTCCGCCTTGCCGACCGCAGTCATCGTGCAGAACTCACGCAGCAGATGGAGTTGCAGCGCTCGCTGAAGCGGGGCAGGACCTTGGGGCTTGGGATGTAGATGTTTGGC
>NZ_PQIG01000002.1 GCF_012349115.1 Rhizobium ruizarguesonis | reverse complement strand
GAGGTATGCCCTTCGCCAATCGCCTCTGCCCTGACGCAAACCTGCTCCGGCAGAATGCTGCAATCTGACCAGGAAAGGCTCTAGGAAAGGTCAACGTCGCCGCCTCCTCGAAACGAAACGCCGCGCTCGCCATTTCAGGATGACGGATTTGCCGGAACCGTGAGTGAAGTCGCTTGCCTTCAGGATTTCGCGACCGGTTTTTCCACGTGGCCGCCGAAGCCCGCGCGCATCGCCGACAGCACCTTGTTGGCGAATTCGTCGTTATCGCGCGAGGAGAAGCGGCCGTAGAGTGCAGCGCTCAGCACCGGCGTCGGCACGCTTTCGTCGATTGCCGCCATGATCGTCCAGCGGCCTTCGCCGCTGTCCGAGACGCGGCCGGCATATTTCGAAAGTGCGGGATCGGCATGCAGCGCATCGGCCGTGAGGTCGAGCAACCAGGAGGTGATGACGCTGCCGCGGCGCCACACTTCGGCGACATCCTGCAGGTTGAAGTCATATTGGAAATGTTCCGGATGAGCGAGCGGCGCGGTTTCCGCATCGGCCTCATGCGAGGCGGCGCCGATATTGGCGTGTTTCAGAATATTGATACCTTCGGCATAGGCGGCCATCAGGCCGTATTCGATGCCGTTATGCACCATTTTGACGAAATGACCGGCGCCATGCGGGCCGCAATGCAGGTAACCCTGCTCCGCGGTGCTGGCAGCAGCCGCTTCGGCGCTCCGGTTCGGCGAGGCTTCCGTCTTGCCGACGCCGGGTGCCAGCGTTGCGAAGACGGGAGAAAGGTGCTCGACGATGCCCTTCTCGCCGCCGATCATCAGGCAATAGCCGCGCTCGAGGCCGAAGACGCCGCCGCTGGTGCCGACATCGACATAATGGATACCTTTGGTGATGAGTTCGGCGCCGCGGCGGATATCGTCGTGGTAGTAGGAGTTACCGCCGTCGATGACGATATCGCCATTCTCAAGCAGCGGCATCAGGCTCGCCAGCACCTTGTCGACGATCGCCGCCGGCAGCATCAGCCAGATCGCGCGCGGATGGGTCAGCTTCGAGACGAATTCCGCAAGCGAAGCACTGCCGGTCGCGCCGAGGCCGGCGAGCTCGGCAACGCTTT
The DNA here is from genome assembly GCF_012349115.1 of Rhizobium ruizarguesonis. GTDB lineage: Bacteria > Pseudomonadota > Alphaproteobacteria > Rhizobiales > Rhizobiaceae > Rhizobium > Rhizobium ruizarguesonis. The sequence continues at coordinate 196,024 of NZ_PQIG01000002.1, read as the reverse complement.
CCGGCCTGGCGTCGTAAACGACGCATTCGTGACCGCCCCGCATCAAGCGCTGGACCATATAATTGCCCATGCGGCCCAAACCAACCATGCCAAGCTGCATAATGAATCTCCTGGAAACCGAAGTGAAGTATCGAATCCGGAAATTAGCACCCGCAGTGTGACAGGCAAGCAAAGTCTCGGTGATATCGGCGAATGCGACGATTGCACCGCCGATCTCGCTGAGATCGACGTATCGTCAAATGTCCGGCGCGCTGGCCGGCTCACCCTTCATTTCGCTGAGGAACATGCCCTCGCGCAGATTGATGCCATATTCAACGAAAGCCTTCATGCAGCAGAGCATCTGCGTCCAGCCTTCGCAATTGAGATAGGTGCCGCGCCGGCCAGCATCGTCTTCGCGCCAGCCGGTCTCGGCGATCGTCACCAGCGTCCCGCCATCCTCCAGCGGCTTGAAGTTCATCTCGACCAGCGTCTTGTATCTTGCCTCGTCTTCGCCAGTGCCGCCATCCCAGCGAAGCACGATGCGGCTTTCCGGCACGAGTTCGACGACCTCGACTGGCGCATCCTTCCACCAGGTGACCGTCGTGCCCTTCACGAGCGGCGCGCTCGCCCCACCGATCGTGGTGAAATAGCTGCTGAGCTTCTTCGGGTTGACGACGGCATCGAACACCTCTGCAACGGGGCGGCCGACACGGCCGGAAATGCGGATTCCGAGAGACATGACACTTCTCCTCTTCTCCAGTGTGTCTGTTCCATTGTCCTTGGCGCCATTATGTTATAAAAATATAACATGTCAAGCGAATCAACCGACGACCCCGTTTTCAAGGCGCTGGCGCATCATCGCCGCCGCGAAATCCTCGATCTGCTCAAGGATGGCCCCCGAACCACGGGGACCCTTTGCGAGACGTTTCCGCAGATGGATCGCTGTACGGTGATGCAGCATCTGAAGGTGCTGGAAGAGGCTGACCTGGTCATCGCCAGGAAGGAAGGCCGCGAGCGCTGGAACCACCTGAACAGCCTGCCGATCAAACACATCTATGACCGCTGGATCAGCACCTATGCCGGACATTCCCTGTCGATTCTCGACCGGCTGAAAGACGACCTCGAGGGCCAGCCCGAATAATGATCCGGCCGCCCAACAGCTTGCTTGCCGGCCAGCCCAAGCCTTATGCTGGCCAAAACGGCACGGGATCAGGCAGATGACGATATCGGGCGCCGGCATACGCCGCAGGCGGCTGCTGCGCAGCATGAAGCAGGAACATCTCGCCGAACTCCTCGGCGTCAACCAGGCGACGGTCTCACGCTGGGAGCGCGATCAGCTCGCCCTGTCGGGCGAACAGGCCGCCAAGCTGGAACGGATTTTCGCCTCACCGCAATATGCAGCAGTCGATACGGCGCTGAAACGGCTGGTCGAGGATTCCGTCCGGCCGGTGCATCTGATCTGCGACCGCACCCACCGGCTGCTCTCCGCCTCCCGCCCGAGGCAGGCAGAGTGGCGGGCGCCGCTCGGCGCCTTTCTCGGCCGCTCCCTATTCTCTTATGCATCCGCCGAAATCGCCGCGGCCGAGCAGTCGCTGGAGGAGCGCGGCTGGCATGAGGGCAGGCTCTCGTCGTTGACCCTCGATACCGGCGCGAACGGCAATGCGCTGCTGCCGATCGCCGCCGGCCGCGTGACCTGGGAACGGATCATGCTTTCCGACGGCAGCACTGGCCGCCTTGTTACGACCATCGGCTGAGCCTCAAGCTTTCCTGCACGCCCATGCATAATTTATGCGTTGTCTGAAAACCTTAGTCTTTATAGCGTCCGCCGCCGAACGGTCAGGAGACGATGTGATGACGATACTGGTGACGGGAAGCGCCGGCCATCTCGGCGAAGCGCTGATGCGGACCTTGAGGGCGGAAAGCCGCTGGGTGCGCGGCATCGATATCAAGCCCTCGGCTTTTACCGACATGGTCGGCTCGATCAGTGATCGCGCCTTCATCAGGCAGGCGATGTCAGGCATCAGCCACGTCATCCATGCCGCGACGCTGCACAAACCGCATGTGGCAACCCACGGCAATTACGATTTCCTCGACACCAATATCGCCGGCACCCTCAACCTGCTCGAAGAAGCGGTCGCAGCAGGCGTTGCAAGCTTCGTCTTCACCAGCACCACCAGCACCTTCGGTGCGGCATTAACGCCGGCTGCCGGCGAACCGGCGGCATGGGTGACTGAGGACGTGCTTCCCGTCGCGAAAAACATCTACGGCGTAACGAAACTCGCCGCCGAAGGCTTGTGCGAACTCTTCGCCCGCAAGTCCGGCCTGCCGGTGGTCATTCTCAGGACGTCGCGTTTCTTTCCCGAAAACGACGACAATCCTGATATTCGTAACGGCTATTCGGCAGAGAATGCCCAGGCCAACGAGCTTCTTCACCGCCGCGTCGATATCAGCGACGTGGTCAGCGCCCATCTGCTGGCGCTCGAAAAGGCGCCGGCAATCGGCTTTGGCCGCTACATCATCTCCGCCACGACGCCGTTTTCGGCAAGTGATCTCGCCGCGATCCGGCGCGACGCGCCTCACGTCGTCGAACGACTGTTCCCGGGTGCAGGCGCCCTTTACGCATCACGCGGCTGGAAGATGTTTCCTTCGCTCGACCGTGTCTATGTCAACGAACGCGCAAGGCGGGAACTCGGCTGGCAGCCGCGATATGATTTCCGTTTCGTGCTCGATTGCCTGCGCGACAACAGGGAGTGGCGAAGCCCTTTGGCGCTGAATGTCGGCTCCAAGGGCTACCACGATGAGGTCTTCGCCGAAGGGCCTTACCCGGTCGGATAGAGCAGCAGCTGGAATGCGGACACGCGAAAGCCCGACTTCCTCTCCAGCATGACGCTTTCGCTGAGAAGTGTCATCCAGATATCACGATCCCGTCATAGACCGTCTGCCGGGGATATGGGGCGACGAAATCCAGGGCGTGTTGTGCCATCGGGAAATCGAATCCAGGCCGGGGTGTCATTTGAAGCGGGGTCCAGCCTGCGGGCGGAAGCCGTTTCGAGAGCGCTTTTGACCGAGAGGGTATTTCCATGAAGAATGTCAGACCATACGCATCGCGGCTGTTCGCCGCGGTTCTCGCGGCATCCGCCGCCGTGCCAGTCGTCGCAATGGCCGAGAATTCCGCCACCGTCGGCGGCCTCACCTTCGTCAACAAGGGCTTGGTGGGCATCGGCCGCATTCCGGCCAACCAGCGTGACAAATTCGGCGAGACCTTCGGTTCCGGCTCGGGCATGGCGATCGATCCCGCCGCCTGGAGCCGCGACGGCGCCGGCTACAACGGCACGCTCTACCTGTTGCCCGACCGCGGTTACAACGCCGTCGGCACCGTTGATTACCGGCCACGTCTGAACACCATCTCGATCGGCCTGACGCCGACCGCTCCGGGTGCGGCACCCGAGGTCGGCAAGGAACAGTCAGGCGTCGACGCAAAGCTCGTCGATTCCACACTCTTCGTCGACGACAGGGGCGGCGACATGACCGGTCTCGACCCGGAATCCGGCGTCCGCCCCGCTGCCGGTAGTTTTCCCGCGCTGCCGCAGGCGACGAACGGCAAGATCGCGCTCGACAATGAAGCCATCATCCGCATGGCCGACGGCAGCATGTTCGTCAGCGACGAATACGGGCCTTATATCTATCACTTCGCCGCTGACGGACACCTGCTCTCCGCCACCCAGCCGCCGAAGGCGCTTTTGCCGATGCGCAAGGGCGCGTTGAGCTTTGCCTCCAACAATCCCGGCTCCGGCGCCTCCGCTCCGGACCCGAAAGATCCGGAGACCGGCCGCCAGAACAACCAGGGTCTCGAAGGCATGGCGATGACGCCTGATGGCAAGTTCATCATCGCTGTGCTGCAGTCGGCCGCCCGCCAGGACGGCGGCGATTCCGGCTCGACCCGCCAGAATACCCGCGCCATGATCTATGACGCCGCCGATCCCGATCACTTGAAACTGGTGCACGAATATGTCGTGCCGCTGCCGGTCTTCAAGGACGCCAAGGACAAGACGACGATCGCCGCCGAGAGCGAAATCGTCGCCCTGTCCGACAAGACCTTCCTGATGCTCGCCCGCGACAGCGGCAACGGCCAGGGCCTGAAGGGCGACACCTCGCTCTACCGCAAGGTCGACATCGTCGACATTTCCGCCGCGACCGACATCGCCGGCAGCGATTTCGATGACGGCAAGCCGATCGCGCCGAAGGGCGTCATCGATCCCTCGCTGACGCCGGCGACGCTGACACCCTTCATCGACCTCAACGACAAGACCGATCTCACCCGCTTCGGCCTGCACAACGGCGCGCCGAACGACAAGAACAATCTGTCGGAAAAGTGGGAAGCCATGGGTCTGGCGAGCGTTCTCGACCCGAACCTGCCGGACGACTACTTCCTGTTCGTCGCCAATGACAACGACTTCTTGACGCAGGATGGTTTCCAGGTGGGTGCCGCCTACAAGGCGGACGGCGGTGCCGACGTCGACACCATGTTCCAGGTCTTCCAGGTCACCCTTCCAGGTCTGAAGAAGTAACGGACGCGCTGAAGAAGGGCGAACGGGCAACCCGCGTTCGCCCGCCATATCCGGCGTCTTCGCTGAAAATGGAAGGAAACGGTGCGATCCACGACCACCGATGGATGTTTACGATCCTGGGTGCCTACAAACGTAGGTGGGCGCCGTGTGTCCAGGCCCACGGGCCTGGCCAGGGACAGCTCCCTTTGGATCGAGTATGGCCCCAGGGATTGTGGTTCCTGTCGAGAGGCGCAGACCGCATGGCGATATATAAGGTCGTTTGTGCTGGCGCGCCAGTGGCGACGGAAGGCCGCCCCTATTTAATTGAGATCAATTGAGTTCGGGGGCGGACCGGCCGTTCAGCTTGTCGGTGATGCCGCGGATGCGGCTCGACACTTCACTGAGCGCTGCCGCAAGATTTTCCTCGGTCCGGGCGGTGGCTGCAAGCACCGTATCGCGATTGCCGCGCAGCGTCTCGAGCTCGGACTCCAACCCGGCGACGCGGCGCGTCAGCTCGGCAATCTCGTCCGTGATCATGATGCCGGCCATGACGGTGATCCTGAGATCGCCGATTTCCCCGAACTGATCCTTGAGATGGCCGACATAGCGGTCGAAGCGGGTGGCGAGATCGGTCAGGTGATCCTCCTGCCCCTCCTCGCAGGCCATGCGATAGGCCTTGCCGTCGATCGTTACCGTCACCTGCGCCATGCCAAACTCTTTCTATCAGCGATCCAGAACCGCGCGGATCGTTTCCATGGCCGTCACCAGCCGCCGCGATACCTCGCGATTGACCTCTTCCAGCCGGTTGGCGCGGAATTCGGCCTGGTCGAGCTCCTGCGCCAGCCGGGAACGGTCGGCGTGCACACGCCGCACCTCGCCCTCGATCTCGCCCTGCTCGCGCTGCCGCTCGACGCGCATGTCGACGGCGTTTTCGAGGCTCGATATCGCCTGTCTCAATTCGTTGAGCGCTGCTTCCATGGTTTTGCCTGTGGGCATCATGTCTTTCCGATTCCCGCGCAGGATCCGCGAATCGGCACGCCGCGCCGATCCTGCGATTTCAAAAGGATATGCAGCTCGCCGACGGCCCGTCAATAAATCCTGTCACTTGCCCACCGGCCTATCCTGTGGATGAGCGTTTTACATAGGCTCGCCACATCAGATTCGTCATTTGTACAATCGCGCGATCAAATGTCAAAAATCGCCGCTGCGTGCCCGGATTTGGCCTGCCATTTATTGACTTGCCCGTCCCAACTGCTATGTCTCTGCCGCTTTCACTCGATGGTCTTGGAGGCTCGAGGCCATCCCCCCGACACCCGGAACTTGCGGAAAAGCCATGACCTCTCCCGAACAACACGACCGGATGGCGAATGCGATCCGTTTTCTCGCCATGGACGCCGTTGAAAAGGCGAACTCGGGCCACCCGGGCATGCCGATGGGCATGGCCGACGTGGCAACGGTCCTGTTCACCAAATATCTGAAGTTCGATCCGAAGAAGCCGCACTGGCCGAACCGCGATCGCTTCGTGCTGTCAGCCGGCCATGGTTCGATGCTGCTCTATTCGGTGCTGTATCTGACCGGCTATCCGGACATGACGATCGAAGATCTGAAGCAGTTCCGCCAGCTCGGCTCGAAGACCGCCGGCCATCCGGAATACGGTCATGCCACAGGCATCGAAACGACGACCGGTCCGCTCGGCCAGGGCATTGCCAATTCCGTCGGCATGGCGATTGCCGAACGCAAGCTGCGCGAGGAGTTCGGCTCCGATCTCCAGGATCACTACACCTATGCGATCTGCGGCGACGGCTGCCTGATGGAGGGCATCAGCCACGAAGCCATCGCGCTCGCCGGCCACCTGAAGCTCAACAAGCTCGTCCTGTTCTGGGACAATAACTCGATCACCATCGACGGCGCCGTGTCGCTGTCGGATTCCACCGACCAGGTCGCCCGCTTCAAGGCGGTTCACTGGAACACGATCGAGATCGACGGTCACGATCAGGCCGCTATCGCCGACGCGATCGAAGCTGCCCAGAAGTCCGACCGGCCGACCTTCATCGCCTGCAAGACGATCATCGGCTTCGGCGCCCCGAACAAGCAGGGCACCCACAAGGTCCACGGCAACCCGCTCGGCGCCGAAGAAATCGCAGCCACCCGCAAGGCACTGAACTGGGAAGCCGAAGCCTTCGTCATCCCCTCGGACGTTCTCGACAGCTGGCGTGCAGCCGGCGCGCGCTCCGTTGACCTCGTCAAATCCTGGGAAGACGGCCTCGCCAAGGCTCCGGCCAAGGCCGAGTTCACCCGCCGCATGGCAGGCGAGCTGCCGGAAGGTTTCGACGCCGCGATCAGCACATTTAAGAAGAAGCTCGCCGAGACCAAGCCGACGGTTGCGACCCGCAAGGCTTCGGAAGACGCGCTTGAGGTCATCAACGGCTTCCTGCCGGAAACGCTCGGCGGCTCCGCCGACCTGACGCCGTCGAACAACACCAAGACCAGCCAGATGCATTCGATCACCCCGACGGATTTCGCCGGTCGTTATATGCATTGGGGCATCCGCGAGCATGGCATGGCGTCTGCCATGAACGGCATTGCGCTGCATGGCGGCCTCATCCCCTATAGCGGCGGCTTCCTGATCTTCTCGGATTATTGCCGTCCGCCGATCCGCCTTGCTTCGCTGATGGGCATCCGCGTCATTCACGTCCTGACGCATGACTCGATCGGCGTCGGCGAAGACGGCCCGACGCACCAGCCGGTCGAACAGCTCGCCGGTCTGCGCGCCATCCCGAACCTGATGGTCTTCCGTCCGGCCGACGCTACGGAAACGGCGGAATGCTGGCAGATCGCCATCAAGACGCACAACCGTCCTTCGGGCCTTGCTCTGACGCGTCAGAACCTGCTCGCAGCGCGCACCGAATATAGCGAAAAGAACCTTTGCGAACAGGGCGCCTATGTGCTCGCCGGCAATGCCGACGCCAAGGTGACGATCTTCGCCTCCGGCTCCGAAGTCGAAATCGCCGTTGCAGCCCGTACGGCACTCGAAGCCAAGGGCGTCACCGTCCGCGTCGTATCGGTTCCCTGCACGGAACTGTTCTTCGAGCAGCCGGAAGCCTATCGCAAGGAAATCCTCGGCAACTCGCCGGTCAAGATCGCCGTCGAAGCCGCCGTTCGCGAAGGCTGGGATGCGTTCATCGGACCGGAAGGCACCTTCATCGGCATGAAGAGCTTCGGCGCTTCCGGCCCGGTCAAGGAAGTTTACAAGCATTTCGGCATCACCGCCGACGCCGTCGTTGCGGCCGCGGAAGCAAAGCTTTAATGAGGGCGCCTTGAGGCGCTCTCCATCTCCTCAATTCCAGGCCCTCGCTATCGGGCCCTACTCTATCGGGAGTGAATGAACATGACAGTCAAGGTTGCCATCAACGGTTTCGGCCGCATCGGCCGCAACGTCCTTCGCGCCATCGTCGAATCCGGCCGCACCGACATCGAAGTCGTCGCCATCAACGATCTCGGCCCGGTTGAAACCAACGCCCACCTGCTGCGCTACGACTCGATCCACGGCCGCTTCCCGGCAACGGTGAAGGTCGAGGGTGACACGATCATCGTCGGCAACGGCAAGCCGATCAAGGTCACGGCGATCAAGGATCCGGCAACGCTTCCGCACCGCGAACTCGGTGTCGACATCGCGATGGAATGCACCGGCATCTTCACCGCCCGCGACAAGGCTGCCGCTCACCTGACCGCCGGCGCCAAGCGCGTCATCGTCTCGGCACCGGCCGATGGTGCCGACCTGACGGTCGTCTTCGGCGTCAACCATGACCAGCTCACCAAGGAGCACTTGGTCATCTCCAACGCGTCCTGCACCACCAACTGCCTGGTGCCAGTCGTGAAGGTTCTCGACGACGCCGTCGGCATCGACCACGGCTTCATGACGACCATCCACTCCTATACCGGCGACCAGCCGACGCTCGACACGATGCACAAGGACCTGTATCGCGCCCGCGCGGCCGCCCTCTCGATGATCCCGACCTCGACGGGTGCAGCCAAGGCAGTCGGCCTCGTTCTGCCGCATCTGAAAGGCAAGCTCGACGGCACCTCCATCCGCGTTCCGACCCCGAACGTTTCGGTCGTCGACTTCAAGTTCGTCTCCAAGAAGGCGACCAGCGTTGGCGAAATCAACGAAGCCATCATGGCTGCTGCAAACGGCAAGCTGAAGGGCATCCTCGGCTACACCGACGAGCCGCTCGTCTCCCGTGACTTCAACCACGACAGCCACTCGTCGATCCTCGCAACCGATCAGACCAAGGTCATGGAAGGCAACTTCGTGCGCGTCCTGTCCTGGTACGACAACGAGTGGGGCTTCTCCAGCCGCATGTCCGACACGGCAGTCGCTTTCGCCAAGCTCATCTGAGCGCTCTTGAGGCATCGACATGCAAGCGGCCCGGGAAACCGGGCCGCTTTTTGTTGCCGTGCCTCCAAACGAAACCGGCCTTCCCGCACTGGCATCTTTTCGCCCATTGCCCGGATGAGATCTGCTAGAATACGTCACCCTGGACATTCCAAATGCCCAGTTTCCTCACGCCGCATCGGCCACCGGCCAGGTGCGGAACGCCAATACCGTGCGGTAGCGCTGTCGCCCGCATGAAAATGAGAGAGATGGATGGATTACTTTACCGTTGAAATCGCCGGCCGCGCCGTTGCCAGTTTTCGCTCGGAAAATCACGAGGAAGCGACGCATTTCTTCGAGGCGGAAGACTTTCGCGACGATCTGACCGTCCTGGAATCCGAAGGCAAGCCGCTTTGGGACCGCAAAGCGGCCCTGAGCCTGCGCAAGGCGACCACCGAGGAAGCAAGCGAAGTCGAGCACGCCTATGAATTCGACGACGATCCCGAACGGACCATCGAGGACGAGTTCGTCGTTTTCCTGGTCCCGGTCGCGGATCTGACCGACGAGGGCGAAGACACAGAAGACTGAGCGACGATCCGCATCTTTTTCCGGTTTCGAAGTCATATAGAAGCGCCGCCGTTCGCAGGACAGGATGGCGGTGCAGTTGAGGCTGCCTCGGGTTCGAATTCGATAGACGTCCCTGGTAAACCATCATCGACGACTTCCCTGGCCGCAAGGATGGATCACGGGTTGGCAATCCGCTGGCCAAGCGTGCTAGATTGAGGAAATGCACAGCGCACAATAGCTAAAGTGAGCCAAGTGGAGGTGATAAATGGTAGAGGCACAAAAACGCTTGTCCCACACCACCCTCAAACGGCGGCAACGGTTTCACCCCAAGCGGGACGTCAGACCTGCCGTGCTGGCAAAGGCTAATCGTCTGGTCATCTGGGTTGCCGCGTTCATTGGCCTTTCGTTTCTCGCCATCATCATACTTCAGGCAGTGTTGGGATAGCAGAGCAAGGGCCGGCCGGCCGCTTCTGGCACAAAACTACAGCCGGCTGCTCTCGCTGGGCGGCTGGCATTTTCCTCCCGCTATCGAAAAATCTCAGCGTTCATTTTCCCCGCTTTCCGCATCCGCGCCTGCAATCCAGTCTTCCTTTCATCGGACAAGGCAAACGGGCCGCTTGAAAGGGAGCGTGTCTTATTCTGTTGCCATTCGCAGATACCGGCAGGAAAAATCCGTGCCTGTCTTTTTTGCCCTGCTCTCGCCTGATTTTCCTATACATTCTTTATAGAGAATTTCTCCCGTAGCATTCCGTATCGGTTGGCCGTCCGGCAGCCGTTCAGCAGCATGAAGCAGCATCGCGACGAGGTTAAGCCGCAAGGCCTACCCTTCTCTGACGTTTTGCCGTTTACTGACGGATCGCCGCGCGTGACGGAGGGGTTGAATAGAGGCGGATCGGCCGGGGCGGCTGTGTTCGCAAAGCAGTCGATGGAAAGGGGTGGGCATGGAAGCGTTCTATATCGTGGTGCTGGTTTCGACGGCGCTCGTGCTTCTTGCCGCTTTTTCGAGCCTGCTCGCCTTCCGCTTCGGCGCTCCCCTGCTGCTGCTCTTCCTGATGATCGGCCTTGCCGCCGGCGTCGACGGCCTCGGCATCGAGTTCAGCAACAATTATCTCGCTTATATTCTCGGCTCCATCGCGCTGGCCGTCATCCTGTTCGATTCCGGCTTCGGTACGCCGATGCAGGCCTTTCGGCTGGCGGCCGTGCCCTCCCTGGCGCTCGCCTCGGTCGGTGTGCTGATCACCGCCTCGCTCTTTGCCTTCGCCGCCATGTGGCTGTTGAACTTCACCTGGCTGGAAGGTCTGCTGCTTGGCTCGATCGTCGCATCGACGGATGCCGCCGCCGTCTTCTTCCTGCTGCGCATCGGCGGCATCAACATTCGCGACAAGGTGCGCTCGACGCTGGAAGTGGAATCCGGCACCAATGATCCGATGGCGATCTTTCTCACCATCGCCCTTGTCGAGGTGCTGGCGAGCGGCGAGCGTTACGCCGGCATCAATATCGGCATGCTCGCCATGTTCGTGCAGCAGATGGGCCTCGGCGTCATTCTCGGCCTGCTCGGCGGCATGATGATCGTGCTGATCGTCAGCAGGCTCGATACCGATCGCGGCCTGACGCCGATCTTCGTGCTGGCGCTCGCTCTTCTCGTCTTCTCCTTCACCGGCGCGGTCGGCGGCAGCGGCTTCCTCGCCGTCTATGTCGCCGGCATCTACGCCGGAAACCGCAAGATGCAGGCGATCGGCACCATCAAGCGCTTCCAGGACGGCATGACCTGGCTGGCGCAGATCATCATGTTCCTGGTGCTCGGCCTGCTCGCCACGCCGTCGCAATTCCCTGTCATCATCGTGCCGGCTATTCTGCTGGCCCTCTTCCTGATCTTCGTCGCCCGACCCTTGGCGGTCTGGCTGTCGCTGCTTCCCTTCGATTACACGCAGCAAGAGATCGGCTTCGTCGCCTGGGTCGGCCTGCGCGGCGCCGTCTCTATCCTGCTTGCCATCATGCCGATCCTCGGTGGGCTTGAGAACGGACAGATCTATTTCAACACCGCTTTCATCATCGTGCTGGTCTCGCTGCTCGTCCAGGGCTGGACGATCAAGCCCGTCGCCAAAAAGCTCGGGCTGATCATTCCGCCGCGCATCGGCGCCGTCGACAAGGTTGAGGTCGACCTGCCGGGTGCCGCCCACCACGAATTGCTCTCCTACCGCGTCATCAAGGATAGCCCGGTGCTGCGCGGCGAACGCATTCCGCGCTGGGCGACACCCTCGCTCGTCATCCGCGACGGCAAGTCGATGCGTTATCAATATGCCGGGCGGCTGCGCGAGAACGATCTCGTCTACCTCTTCATCGTCCCGAGCTACTCCCGCCTGCTCGACCGGCTCTTCGCCAGCCGTGCGCCTGTCGATGACGACGATGCGGAATTCTTCGGCGCCTTCGCGCTCTCTCCTGCCCGCCCCGCCGCCGATCTCGACGCCGCCTATGGCCCCGGCCTGCTCAACGAATCCGAAAAGGGCCTGACGATCGCCGAATTGATGCGACAGCGCCTCGGCGGCAAGGCCGATTATGCCGACCGCGTCCGCCTCGGCTCGATCATCCTCATCGTCCGCGATCTCGATGAGCACGACCACGTCACTTCCGTCGGCATGTCGCTCGAAGCGGTCGAGCCGGCGATAACGCTGCCGATCTTCATCAATCTCAAGGACATCATCCAGCGCGTCCGCGACCGGTTGAACGGGCGCCGGAACCGGGAAAACGCGGTCTCCGAAACTCCGCCGAAAGCCCCGGCCGGACGCGACGAAGGCACACGCGAAAACGGCCGCTGAACGCCTTGCGTCTCGAATGATCCTTGCTATGTTCGGCGCAACTTTCGCCAACCACGACAGGATCCTCCCCATGCCTTCCTTCAAGACCCTCGACGATCTTTCCGACCTCAGCGGCAAGCGCGTTCTCGTCCGCGTCGACCTCAACGTCCCGGTGAAAGACGGCAAGGTCACCGATACGACGCGCATCGAGCGTGTGGCGCCGACGATCCTCGAACTGTCCGAGAAGGGCGCCAAGGTGATCCTTCTGGCTCATTTTGGCCGGCCGAAGGATGGTCCTTCGCCGGATCTGTCGCTGTCGCTGATCGCCCCTTCCGTCGAGGAAGTGCTTGATCATGCCGTGCTGACGGCGTCCGACTGCATCGGCGAGGCCGCCGCCTCCGCCGTCGCCGCGATGAATGACGGCGATATCCTGCTTCTGGAAAACACCCGTTTCCACAAGGGCGAGGAAAAGAACGACCCCGACTTCACCAAGGCGCTTGCCGCCAACGGCGATATCTATGTCAACGATGCCTTCTCGGCCGCCCACCGCGCCCATGCCTCGACCGAAGGCCTTGCCCACCACCTGCCGGCCTATGCCGGCCGCACCATGCAGGCCGAGCTGGAGGCGCTGGAAAAGGGCCTCGGCGATCCGGCGCGCCCTGTCGTCGCGATCGTCGGCGGCGCCAAGGTCTCCACCAAGATCGACCTGTTGATGAATCTCGTGAAGAAGGTCGATGCGCTCGTCATCGGCGGCGGCATGGCCAATACCTTCATCGCCGCCCGCGGCACCAATGTCGGCAAGTCGCTCTGCGAACATGATCTCGCCGAAACCGCCAAGCAGATCATGATCGAGGCGGCCACCGCCGGCTGCGCCATCATCCTGCCGGAGGATGGCGTGATCGCCCGCGAGTTCAAGGCCGGCGCCGCCAACGAGACAATCGATATCAACGCCATTCCCGCCGATGCCATGGTGCTCGATGTCGGCCCGAAATCCGTCGAGGCCATCAACGCCTGGATCGAGCGCGCCGCAACCCTGGTCTGGAACGGCCCGCTCGGTGCCTTCGAGATCGAACCCTTCGATGCTGCAACCGTCGCTGCTGCGAAATATGCCGCTGGGCGCACTGCGGCCGGCAAGCTCACCTCCGTTGCCGGCGGCGGCGATACCGTCTCGGCGCTCAACCATGCCGGCGTTGCCGACGATTTCACCTATGTCTCGACCGCCGGCGGTGCCTTCCTCGAATGGATGGAGGGCAAGGAGCTTCCCGGCGTCGCCGTCCTCAACGCCGCTGCTGCATAATTTCTTAAATCAGAACCGATTTAAGGTCATAATGATGCAGCCAGTCAAAGTGCTACAGCGTCCTTTGCGCGTCTGAAAAGACGCGCGGCGCTGTAGGTAACCGGTAAGACTGATTTCGCAGTTTTTACATGTGGATAGACCGCGGAAGAAAAGAAGCTTCCGCGGTCTTTTGCTCAGAGGGCGAAAAAAATCCCAACTTTCAAACGATTGAATTGAATTCAATCGTTTCAATGACTTAGCCCTCCATTTTCCTCCCTATAAACTTCTGTTATCCGCGTTCTATATTCCTGAAGTGCCGATGTTTATTGTTGTGGAGAGAACGAAATGAGCGAACGACTGGAAGACATTGCAATGCAGATGGTTACGGGCGGCCGGGGACTGCTCGCCGCCGATGAATCGACCTCCACCATCAAGAAGCGTTTCGACGCGATCAATCTCGAATCGACCGAAACGAGCCGGCGCGACTACCGCGAAATGCTCTTCCGCTCCGACGAGGCGATGAAGAAATATATCTCCGGCGTCATCCTCTTCGAAGAGACGCTGTTCCAGAAGGCTGCGGACGGCACGCCGTTCGTCGATATCATCCGCGCAGCCGGCGCCATTCCAGGCATCAAGGTCGACACCGGCGCCAAGCCGATGGCCAAATATCCCGCTGAAACCATCACCGAAGGCCTCGATGGCCTCGGCGAGCGCCTTGCCAGATATTATGAAGCCGGCGCCCGTTTCGCCAAGTGGCGCGGCGTCATCGCCATCTCGCCGACCTTGCCGACCCGCGGTTCCGTCCGCGCCAACGCTCAGGCGCTTGCTCGTTATGCCGCACTCTGCCAGGAGGCCGGGATCGTTCCGATCGTCGAGCCGGAATGCCTGATGGACGGCAAACCGGGCGACCACAATATCGACCGCTGCGCCGAAGTGACCGAGTTCACGCTGCGCATCGTCTTCGAGGAACTCGCCGACGCCCGCGTCAATCTCGAAGGCATGATCCTGAAGCCGAACATGGTGATCGACGGCAGGAACGCCCGCAAGGCCTCGGTCGCGGAAGTTGCCGAATGCACCGTCAAGGTGCTGAAGGCGACCGTTCCGCCTGCCGTTCCCGGCATTGCCTTCCTCTCCGGCGGCCAGACGACCGAAGAAGCGACAGCCCACCTTTCGGCGATCAATGCCATCGGCCACCTGCCCTGGTTCGTCACCTTCTCCTACGGTCGCGCCCTGCAGGACAGCTCGCTCAAGGCCTGGAACGGCAAGCAGGAAAATGTCGCCGCCGGCCAGCGCGAATTCACCCACCGCGCCGAGATGAACAGCCTCGCCGCCAAGGGCAACTGGAAGAAGGACCTGGAAAAGGCCGCGTGACTTTTCACGTTCGAGATAGGCAGGGAGCGGCAAACGCAGCTTCCTGCCCTCAGCCCTTCCCTATCCTCTCATTGTCACGGCGACAAGAAACCGCTTCGTTCCGCGAAAAACCGTGATTACTCATAGCGCCCTGTCACAACAGGAGCCGCCATGAACACCCTCTCCTATGTCACCGTCGATGTCTTCACCTCCACCCGCTTCGAGGGCAATCCGCTTGCCGTCATTTCCGATGCGCGCGGTCTGAGCGATGCGGCGATGCAAAAGATCGCCACCGAGTTCAACTATTCCGAAGTCACCTTCGTGCTGCCGCCGGAAGACGCTCAGAATTCCGCCCGCGTGCGCATCTTCACCCCGACGATGGAAATACCCTTCGCCGGCCATCCGAACGTCGGCACGGCCTATGTGCTCGGCCAGCAGGCGGAGATCTTCGGCAAGCCGGTCGGCGATACGCTGCGCTTCGAGGAAAAGGCCGGCATCGTTGAGGTCAGCCTGAAACGCAGCGGCGGAAAGGTTGCTGCTGCCGCCATCCGCGCGCCGCAGCCGCTGGCGGTCGGCGATACCATTGCCGCGGAAACCGTCGCCGGCTGCGTCTCGCTCGACCCCGGCGTCATCGTCAGCACCACCCATGCCCCGGTCTTTGCCTCGGTCGGCCTGACCTTCGCCGTCGCAGAACTGAACGGGCTCGAAGCGCTGGCCGCGGCGCGCCCCAACCTTGCCGGGTTCCAGGCAGCTGCCGGTCGCCAGACGACCAGCGGCCACGACTTCTCGCTCTTCGTCTATGTGAGGGCAGCCGAAAATCCATGGAATATCCGCGCCCGCATGTTCGCGCCGCTCGACAATGTGCCCGAAGATCCGGCAACCGGCAGCGCTTCAGCCGCGCTCGGCGCCTATCTCGTCTCGCTGGCGCCGGAGACTGATATGAACGTCCGCATCACCATTGAACAGGGCGTCGAAATGGGCCGCCGCAGCGTCATCACCCTTGATGTCGTGAAGTTCAACGGCATCGTCACCGATGTCGTCATCTCGGGAAGCTGCGTTTCCGTCATGCGCGGAGAAATTAGCTTGCGGGACTGACGGTCGCAGGTCGGGTGGTAGCCCCTGGGTCATATGTAATTCAGGGTTACATCAGGAAATCGCGCGAAAGCAGAGCCAATGCCCAGACGCCGAAAGCGATCAGCGCGAGCTTCCAGAAATCCATCCGCCGCCTGAGGCCGGGAAGCCCGAGCGGCTTGATCACCTGTATCGCCATGGCAAGGATGAGCAGCAAGGCTATCAGCTTTGTCATGCTTTATTTTTTCCGTTTTTCGGAATGTCACAGGACGGACATTTTTCCGAGCGAACACAGGATCTCCACACGCCGTAAAGACATTCCGGGGCACAATCAATCATCTTGAGACTGGGCTGACGCAGGTCTTGCCTTATGTCCATTGCAAATCGCTGAGACCGAGTCTGGGGAAATGAAAAGAAACCTTCTATCCGTCGCCGCGCTGCTCTTTGGCACGCTCTTCCTTTTCATGGGCAACGGCCTGCAGGGCATCCTGCTTCCCGTGCGCGGCAATCTCGAAGGCTACGCAACGACGACGCTCGGCCTGCTCGGCACCTCATGGGCCGGCGGCTTCGTCATCGGCTGCCTGGTTGCGCCGAAGATCGTGCGCCGCGTCGGCCATGTGCGTGCCTTTTCAGGCTTCATCTCGATCATCGCCATCATCGCGCTGGTCAGCGGCATCATCATTCATCCGGTCTGGTGGGTGGTCCTGCGCGCCGTCACCGGCTTCTCCACCGCCGGCACGTCGATGATCATCGAAAGCTGGCTGAACGAGCGCGCCAGCAACGAGAGCCGCGGCGCGATCTTCTCGCTCTATATCGGCATCACGCTGCTCGGTGTCGTCGGCGGCCAGATGATGATCCCGCTCGAGGATGTGCGCACGCCGGTGCTGTTCATGATCTGCGGCATCTTCTATTGCATCGCCATGCTGCCGACGACGCTGTCGACCGCCGCTTCGCCGCAGCCGCTGAAGGCAGTGCGCCTCGACCTGCCGGCGCTCTATCGCAACTCGCCGGTCTCCTGCCTCGGCATCCTGCTCGTCGGTATCGCCAACGGTGCCTACGGCACGCTCGGCGCCGTTTTCGGCGCCGGCGCCGGCCTCTCCGACACCAGCATCGCCGTTATGATGAGCGCCACCATCTTCGCCGGCGCCGTAATGCAGCTGCCGGCCGGCCGGCTTTCCGATCGCATCGACCGGCGCTACGTGCTTGCCGCCATGTCAGGGATCGCCGCCCTTGCCGGCCTGCTGATCTTTCTGCTTCACCCCACGTCCCCCGCCTTTCTGATCGGGCTTGTTGTCCTTTACGGCGCGGTGGCGAATACGCTCTATCCGATCGCCGTCGCCCACGCGAACGACTTCGCGGCGTCGGAGGACTTCGTCAAGGTCTCCGGCGGCCTGCTGCTGCTCTACGGCATCGGCACGGTGATCGGCCCGACGATCAGCGGTCCCGTCATGTCGGCGATCACTCCGCATGCGCTTTTCCTCGTCACCGCCATCGCCCATGTGCTGATCACCGTTTACGCCATCATCCGAAGCCGCATCCGCGCTGCGATCCCCGCCAGCGACCGCGACGCCTACACGACGATCCCGACTGGCACCTCGCCGATGCTGACACCGCAAAGCATGTCGCTTGCCGACCGCGGCACCAGCAAACCTCCCGAAACCGGAAAGTCTCCCGAAAGCGACGATCCTGCTGTAAAGTTCGGCTAGAAAAGGATGATTTAGGCCGGGTCGGCCTAAAATTTGAATCCTGTTCTACATTATATAGTGCGAGCATGATGTCGTCCGAAAACCGCTCACACTTTTCGGCATCATGCTCTGGAGCAATTCCGGCAAAACTGCGCAGCGGTTTTGCGTCCGCACTTGCGTGAAAAGCTATAGGCAGCAAACGGAGGACGAACCATGAGCTTCATCGATGACGACCGGCCGCAGAAGAAACTCGGCCACGAGATCGGTGCCGATCTCTCCATGCTTTCGGTCGACGAGTTGAAAGCGCGGGTGGAGTTGCTGAAGACGGAGATCGCCCGTCTTGAGGCCGAGGCCACTCGCAAGGCCTCCGGGCGGCAGGCGGCGGAAAGCTTCTTCCGCTCGTAATCCGCTAAAACCCCGAAAAACAAGGCTATAGGTGGATAAAACAGACCGCCTCAAGTCTTAATTCGGCACAATGTTAATAAAATATTAAGCTTTATAAGGTATTACTATATTCATCCGGATTTTCTCTGGATCTCAGACAGTTTTCCAAGCGGTGAATTGGTCTGATTTTTCTCCCTGTTTTACCTTGAGAGCCGCGTTTGCGGCTCTTCTTTTTCCCATGGCCGGCGCACTTCCACGAAACTGTGGAGATTAACCCTTTCTTAAGAAACGGCTTGCGCATTTGGGCTAATGATACCATCTTAAAGTCATAAAGACGGGCCCCGGAAACTTTTCCGTCGGTGCCGGCGTTACCTGAATATATGTAGCTGCGTGCAAACAGGGACTATTGCGATGTCGGAAGTTGGATTGAACACGATCAGTTTTGCAGGCCGCGCCGCTGCATCCTCGCAGTTCAAGGCACTTTACGCGGAAGGCATGTCGCTGGTCGAAGAAACTGCCGCCTACCTCGACGGCCAGGGCCGCGCGGCCTCCAAGGTTCTGCCGCGGATGGCCTCGGTCCTTTACGCCGCGGAATCGATGCGTCTCACCACCCGCCTCATGCAGATGGCCTCCTGGCTGCTGCTGCAGCGCGCCGTCAACAATGGCGAAATGTCCCGCGACCAGGTACTGGCCGAAAAGAACAAGGTCCGTCTCGACGGCTTCAACGTCGACCGCGCCGCGCCCGGCTGGGGCGACCTGCCGGAATCCTTCCGCGACCTCGTCGAGCGCTCGCTGCGTCTGCAGAACCGCATTGCCCTGCTCGACCGCGAGATCTACCGCCCGTCCGAAGCCGTGATCGTTCATGATAATCAGAACAGCGTCCAGGCTCAGCTTTCCCTGCTGCAGACCGCCTTCGGGAACAACTGACCGAATCTGTGAGACTTCGATACGGACCGGCTGCGTCTTACGCAGCCGGTTTTTTGTTTGCTGCTGAACACTGGTATTCCCGAACCCTTGCAAACGCAAAAAAGCCCGGCAAAACCGGGCTCTCTTCGAATTCCGTCGAGCAAAAACGATTAGAGGCCGAGGCCGCCGAAACGCTTGTTGAACTTGGAGACGCGGCCACCGCGGTCCATGAGCTGCTGGTTGCCGCCGGTCCAGGCCGGATGCGACTTGGAATCGATTTCAAGGTTCATGACAGCGCCCTCCGAACCCCAGGTCGAGCGGGTTTCGTATTCGGTGCCATCGGTCATGACCACCTTGATCATGTGATATTCGGGATGGATGCCTGCCTTCATAACAATCTTCCTGCGATACCGGAGTTCAATTTGCCGCATGCAGTTGCAGCCACCGAACCGATTGAATAAATGAAGCCGCAGTCGTGATGGCTACGGCTTCCCATTAGGATGCGGTGCCTATACATGAAGGACGCCTAGATAACAAGAGCCTACAGGCCGCATTGCGCGGGTCCTGCGGGCGATCGGAGACGATTTGGCAGAGCAGGCACGGGCTGAGGAAAACAAAAGGCGGTCGCTACAGCCGCTCGGCAGGCTGACGCCCTACGTCATGCGTTATCGCGCCATGGTGGCCGGTGCGCTGATGTCGCTGGCGCTTGCCGCCGTCACTTCGCTGGCGCTGCCGCTCGCCGTGCGTCGCATGATCGATCACGGCTTCACCCAGTCGGACGGTCGCTTTATCAACAGCTACTTCGCCATGCTAATGGTCATGGCCATCGTGCTCGCGGTCGCAAGTGCGCTGCGCTATTATTTCGTCATCACCATCGGCGAGCGCATCGTCGCCGATCTTCGCCGCGATGTCTTTTCACATGTGACGAGGCTGTCGCCCTCCTTCTTCGATGTCAACCAGTCCGGCGAGATCGTCTCGCGCCTGACCGCCGATACCACGCAGATCAAGTCCGCCGTCGGCGCCACTGCCTCTGTAGCGCTCAGGAACCTCATCCTCTGTATCGGCGCCATGGGCATGATGATCGTCACCTCGCCGAAGCTTTCGAGCCTCGTCATCGGAGCGATCCCGCTGATTGTCTTCCCGCTCGTCGCCTTCGGCCGCTCGGTGCGCAAACGTTCGCGCGCCGCCCAGGATACGCTCGCCGATGCCTCCGCCTTCGCCAACGAGACGATCGCCGCGACCCGCACCGTCCAGGCTTTCAACGGCGAAGATGCCGCAGCGATGCGTTACGGCACCGCCGTCGAATCCGCCTACGAGGCCGCCCGCGCCGCCATCCGCTCGCGCGCGTTGCTGACAGGGATCGCCATCACGCTGATCTTCGGCAGCGTCGTCGCCGTTCTCTGGGTCGGCGCCCACAGCGTGCTCGCCGGCACGCTTTCGGCCGGCACGCTCGGCCAGTTCCTGCTCTATGCCGTCATCTCCGCCGGGTCGCTGGGTGCTCTCTCGGAGGTCTGGGGCGAACTCTCGCAGGCAGCCGGTGCTGCCGACCGGCTGACCGAATTGCTTGACGAAGTCTCGCCGATCGCCGCCCCCGCCAGCCCGCAGGCTCTTCCTTCGCCCGGCCGTGGCCGCGTCGAATTTTCCGGTGTGCATTTCGCCTATCCCGCGCGCCCAGGCAAATCGGCCCTCCATGGGCTGAGCTTCGCCATCACGCCCGGTGAAACGGTCGCCATTGTCGGCCCTTCCGGTGCCGGCAAGAGCACCGTCTTTTCGCTGCTACTGCGCTTCTACGATCCGCAGCAGGGCAGCGTGAAGATCGACGGTGTCGATGCGCAGCTGACGACGCCCGACGAGCTGCGCCAGCGCATCGCCATCGTGCCGCAGGATGTCACCATCTTTGCCGCCTCGATCCATGACAACATCGCCTTCGGCCGTCCCGGCGCCTCGCGAGACGAGGTCCGCGCCGCAGCCCTTGCCGCGCAGGCCGACGAATTCATCGCTCGGCTGGACAGAGGCTACGAGACCGAGGTCGGCGAACGCGGCATCATGCTCTCCGGCGGCCAGCGCCAGCGCATCGCCATTGCCCGTGCCATCTTGAAGAACGCGCCCGTGCTGCTGCTCGACGAGGCAACCTCCGCGCTTGACGCAGAAAGCGAGACGCTGGTGCAGAAGGCGCTCGACGGCCTGGTGGACGGCCGCACGACACTCGTCATCGCTCATCGCCTAGCCACCGTGCTGAAGGCCGACCGCATCCTCGTCATGGACCAGGGCCGCGTCGTCGAGGAGGGCACGCATCAGAGCCTGATCCGCCACGGCGGCATCTATGCGCGGCTGGCGCGGCTGCAATTCGACGCCGCGAATGAGGATGTGCTCGCCGCGGCGAAATAGCCTGCGCCACTTCTCCGGCCAACAGCGACTAAAGTCTGACCGCCACCGTGCCTTCCTGCGGTTGTCTTTCGCGCGTCCCGCCCTAACCTCTTCATTCCCCGGGGTGGGGATATTGCGGCTGAAATCCTTGGGAGGAGATAGGAATGGCGCTTTCCGATATAACGCGACGTACGGGCCTTGCGCTCGGTTTCGGTGTGCTTGCCTTTGCCGTCGGTGCGTCTGCCGCTGCTGCGGATTTTCCCGATCGCGCGATCACCATGGTCGTGCCCTTCGCGGCCGGCGGCTCGACCGATGTCGTCGCTCGCATCGTTGCGCAGAAGATGTCGGAGGATCTCGGCCAGCAAGTGATCGTCCAGAACGTCGCCGGGGCCGGCGGCAATCTCGGCGCCGGTAACGTCGCCCGCGCCGAACCGGACGGCTACACCATCCTGATGGGCACGGTCGCGACCCACGCCCTCAATCCGCTCATCCTGAAATCGACGCCCTATGACGCCGAAAAGGATTTTGCGCCGATCTCACTGCTCGTCGTCGTGCCGAACGTGCTGGTCGTCAATCCGGAGCTGCCGGCAAAGACCGTGCAGGAGCTGATCGCGCTGCTGAAGGCCGAGCCCGACAAATACAGCTACGCCTCATCGGGCAACGGTACGCCGTTGCATCTTTCCGGAGAGCTTTTCAAATCCATGGCCGGCGTAAGCATGCAGCACATACCCTATAAGGGCGCCGGTCCGGCATTGAACGACGTCATCGGCAACCAGGTGCCGATTATGTTCGACAACCTGCCCTCCTCGTCGAGCCACATCAAGGCCGGCACCCTGCGGGCGCTGGCGGTGACCACGGCCGAGCGTGCACCCTCCTTCCCCGACGTGCCGACTGTCGCCGAGTCGGGCATTCCAGGTTACGAGACCTATACCTGGAACGCGCTTTTCGCCCCGGCCAAGACGCCGAACGAGGTGGTGATGCGTCTCAACGCCTCGGCTAAAAAGGCGCTTGCCGACCCTGCCGTCGCTGAACGCATGAAGGAATTCAGCGCCACCATCGTCGGCTCGACGCCGGAGGAACTGGCTGCTCATGTAAAGGCCGAGCTCGCCAAATGGGGGCCGGTCGTCAAGGGCGCGAATATCCAGATGGAGTAATGTGAAAGAGCATGTACCGGCATCCTTCCTTCACTTGCGTCCAATGGAAACGGCGGCAATTGGACGCTAGGCAATCCAATCCTGATTAAGGCAGTGGAAAAGCTCGCCATTTTGATCTAGCTTCCCCTAAGCTGATGGTTGCAATTCAGCGTTTTGGGATTTCGGGAGACATCTATGTATAAATTCGAAGTCTATAAGGATAAGGCCGGCGAGTTCCGCTTCCGCTTCAAGGCATCGAACGGGGAGGCCATGTTCTCGTCCGAGGGCTACAAGGCGAAGGCGTCCGCCATGAGTGCCATCGAATCCATCAAGAAGAACACGCCAAGCGCCGAGGTCGTCGACCAGACGAAGGCCGAGTCCTGAGCAGACCGGCAGCGGCGGCGTGATTGCCGCCCTGCCCTTTCGCGCCCTTGAGCAGCGCCGGTGCCCTTGAGCCCGGCTCGCTTGCTTGCGATTTTCGGCGCCATTTTTCTTTTTCGCATATTTTTTTGAAGGCCATGTCGAAACGACCGGTGGCCGCGCCTCATTGTTTCGGAACGGCCCCGCCGCTCCGCCGGGCGTCACGGTTTTCGGGATATCGGTCCCCGAAATCGGCACGCCCGGATCAACGCAACAACGAGATCAGGAGTTCTCCATGCAATATGCTCTCATTATTCGCGAAGCCGCCGAAGATTTCGCCCGCCGCGGCGATCCCGTCTATCGCGACGGCTGGGTCGCCTACAGCCAGGCGCTTGCTCAGGCGGGGATCATGACCGGTGGCGCCGGGCTGACCGGCCCGGAGACCGGCACGATCGTGCGCCGCAAAGGCGAGGAACACGATGTTCAGGACGGGCCTTATCCGGAAGGCAAGGAACAGCTCGGCGGCTTCTATCTGATCGATGTTCCCGATATCGATACCGCGCTCGAATGGGCGACCCGCGTCCCGATCTCCGACAAGGGCTCGGTCGAAGTACGCCCGCGCTTGCAGATGTGAGGCGGCAATGCCGCCCGATGCCGGACGCGCTGCCGAAAAGGTGGCGCGTCAGTCCTACGGCAAGCTGATCGCCTTCCTCGCCGCCCGCTCGCGCGACGTGCCGGCGGCAGAGGATGCATTGTCGGAAGCGCTGGCTTCGGCGCTTCGCGTCTGGCCGGAGCGCGGCGTTCCCGGCAATCCGGAAGCCTGGCTGCTGGTGGCCGCCCGCCGCAACCTCATGCAGGCCGCCCGCCACCGCACCGTCGAGGCCAATGCGCAAACGACGATATCGGTCGCCTTCGAGGAGGCGGAGGAACGCATGAACGAGGCCGGCAATGCCGTCTTTCCCGATGAGCGGCTGAAGCTGCTCTTCGCCTGCACCCATCCCGCCATCGACAGCTCCGTGCATACGGCGCTGATGCTGCAGACCGTTCTCGGCATCGAGGCAAAGACCATCGCGCGGACCTTCGTCGTCGCACCAGAGGCAATGAGCCAGCGGCTGGTGCGGGCCAAGGTAAAGATCCGCGATGCCGGCATTCCCTTCGCCGTCCCGCCTCGCCCCGCCTTGCCCGGGCGGCTCGCCGCCGTGCTTTCGGCGATCTACGCCGCCTACGGTCTCGGATGGGACGGGCTCGACGGGGAGAACGAACGCCATTCGCTGGCTGGCGAGGCGATCTGGCTCGGCCGTGCGCTTCTGGCAGTGCTGCCGGACGAACCGGAGGCGATAGGCCTCCTCTCGCTGATGCTTCACTGCCAAGCCCGCCGGAGCACCCGGCGCGACAGCAACGGCCAATATGTGCCGCTCGACGAGCAGGATACGGCCGCGTGGAACGCGATCATGATTGCCGAAGCGGATGCGCTGTTGCGCAAGGCCGGAGGCTTCGAGCGTTTCGGCCCCTTCCAGTGCCAGGCGGCGATCCAGTCCGTGCATGCGGCGCGCCGGCTGTCAGGAGCGACCGACTGGCAGGCGCTGACGACGCTCTACGCGGCGCTGGTGATGATGAAGCCGACGCTGGGTGCACGCGTCAGCCAGGCCGCGGTAATCGGCAGGGCCTCGAGCGCCGCTGCCGGGCTGGAGCAGCTTGACAAGCTCGATCGGCGCGACGTCGCAGCCTATCAGCCTTACTGGGCCGTGCGTGCCTATCTTCAGGCGCAGGCCGGCGACAGTGCCGCCGCAGCCGACGCCTATATGACAGCGATCGGCCTCAGCGACAGCCCTGCCGTGCGCGACTTTCTCGCCGGCCGGTTAAAAGGCGTGCAGCGGTAATGTCAGGCCACCGCATAATTCCCCAAATCGGAATCGATTTAGGGAATTATGCAGCAATTCAAAGTGTTACAGCGTCCTTTGCGCGTCTTCAAAGACGCGCGGCGCCGTAATCACTTCTCGGTCAGCTTCAGCTCGATGCGGCGGTTGGTAGAGCGCGCATCCGGCGTATCGCCCGGCGCGATCGGTTGGAACTCGCCGAAGCCGGCGGCAACCAGCCTGTCGGCCGGCACGCCCTGTGCGATCAGGAACTTGACGACCGAAATCGCGCGCGCCGAGGAGAGCTCCCAATTGTCGCGATAGCGGCCCGTTCCGGCAAGCGGCACGTTATCGGTATGACCGTCGACGCGCAGCACCCAGTTGATCTCCGGCGGGATTTCCTTGGCGAGATCGAGAAGGGCGGCGGCAAGCTTTGCCATCTCGGTCTGCCCCTCGGGGTTGAGATCGGCACCGCCTGAAGGAAACAGCACTTCCGACTGGAAGACGAACCGGTCGCCGACGATGCGGATATTTTCGCGGTCCGAGAGAATCTCGCGCAGCCGGCCGAAGAAGTCGGAACGGTAGCGGTTCAGCTCCTGCACGCGCGCGGCGAGCGCAACGTTGAGGCGGCTGCCGAGATCGGCGATCTTGGTCTGCGAGACCCGGTCTTTCTCCTCCGACGCCTGAAGGGCTGCTTCGACGGCGGCAATCTGGCTGCGAAGCGCTGAGATCTGCTGGTTCAGCAGTTCGACCTGGCTGAGCGCCCGTTCGCTCACCTGCTTCTGCTCGTCAAGCTCCTGCGTCATCGAGCCGATCCGCTTCTGCGCCGCATCCTGGCCGCCCGAACCGGCATTCAGCAGCGCCTGCAGCCGCGAACGGTCGCCTTCGGCACTGGCAAGCGAGGCCTGCAGGTTGGCGACCGAATCCTGGAGATCCTGGTTGCTGCCCTTTTCCAGCGCGAGAAGCTGCGTCAGCTCGTTGATCTGGCTGTTGAGGCGATTGAGCACCTCATCGCGTCCGGTGATCTCGCGGCTGAGGATGAACTGCCCGACGACGAAGACCGTCAGCAGGAACATGATCGAGATGAGCAGCGTCGACAGCGCGTCGACGAAGCCCGGCCAATAATCGACCGTGCGTTCGCGGCGCCGGTTGCGGGCGAGAGCCATGGCTTACTTGCCCTCGCTCTTTTCTGCCTGGCTGGCACGGTCGCGCAAACGCTCGCCCCGGTCGCCCGCGCGCTCCTGCACGCCGATGCGTTCGGCAAGCCGGTCGAGCGTGCGGCGCATCGCCTTCGCCTCATCCTGCTGTGCCTCGATCCAGTCGCGCAGCATCTGCTGCTCGTTGCGCATATTCTTGACCAGGCCCTGAATACCTTCGGCAAGGCTCGCCATGGCGGCGACGGAGCGCTGGCTGCCGGCACCACCCTCTTCGGAGACCTTGCGCAGATAATCGGAGAGCGCGCGCATGTCGTCCGACGAAGCGCCGGAAACGGCGTCGAGAGCCGGGGCAAGATGATCGGAGCCGACATCCGTGACCGAGGAGAGCCAGTTTTCCAGCTCCATATAGAAGCGGTTTTGCGCGCGGCCGGCCTGCAGGTCGAGGAAGCCGAGAATGAGCGAACCGGAAAGGCCGAGCAGCGAGGAGGAGAAGGCCTGGCCCATGCCCGAAAGCGGCGTGGAAAGCCCTTCCTTCAGCGCCGAGAGCACGTCCCCGGTGCCGTTCGAGCCGGCATCGAGGGACTGGATGACAATGCTGATCGAACCAATCGTGCCGATGAGGCCCCAGAAGGTGCCGAGCAGGCCGAGGAAGACCAAGAGGCCGATCAGGTAGCGTGAAACATCACGCGATTCGTCGAGGCGGCTGGCAATCGAATCGAGGATCGAGCGCAGCGCCGTCGTCGACAGCGACACTGCGGACTTGCGGCTGCCGAGCAGCGCCCGCATTGGCGCAAGCAGCCGCGGATTGCGGTTGACCTTGTCGACGCTGCCGGCGGCGCGGAAGGAATTAAACCAGCGTACCTCGGGGCGAAGCGCCAGTACATGGTTGAAAACAAGGATGATTCCGACCGCGAGAACGCCGACGATCAGGCCGTTCAGGCCCGGATTATGCATGAAGGCGGTCTGCGTCTGCCGGAAGAGGATGGCGGCGATAAAGCCGACGATGACGAGGAAAAGCAGCATCGTCCAGAGGAAGGGCATGGGACTCGAAAGCCTGTTGGCATAAGTGCCAGCCGTCTTTTCGGTGGAGCCGATCTCCGCCACATTCACATTTTCCATAGGGTCGCTGCCTCCGGAGTCATTGCTGGCGGAGACTAGAGCAACATTGTGCCGAATTGAAGTATGCCGGGGCGAAAACCGTGACTTTACAACAGCCAGATTTTCGTTCGGTCACTTGGCGGGAACCGGCCGCTTGACGACTTCGATCAGCGCCTTGTGGATGATCTCGTTGCCGGCGACGATCGTGCCGCTCTCCAGCATCGTTGCGCCGCCGTCCCAGTCGGTGGCGAAACCGCCGGCTTCGCGGATGAGCAGGATGCCGGCGGCCATGTCCCAGGGCGCAAGCTCCGCTTCCCAGAAACCGTCGAACCGCCCTGCCGCGACATAGGCGAGATCGAGGGTCGGCGAGCCCAAGCGGCGGATGCCCGCCACTTCGCCCATCACGTGGCGAAGCTCGACCAGGAACTTGCCATGATTGCGCTTGCCGAGCGCCGGCACGCCGCAGCCGATGACGCAATCCGACAGCGCCCGGCGCGCAGCGACGCGCAGGCGTCGGTCATTGAGGAAGGCACCGCCACCGCGCTCGGCGGTATAGAGCTCGTCGGTTGCCGGATTGAAAACGACGGCGGCAACGATCTCGCCGTTGCGTTCGAGCGCGATCGAGACAGCAAAGGCCGGGATGCCGTGCAGGAAGTTCGTCGTGCCGTCGAGCGGGTCGACAATCCAGCGATGCGCGCCGTCCGTACCCTTGATTTCCTCGCTTTCCTCGCCGAGGAAGCCATAGGTCGGACGCGCCTTGAGCAACTCTTCCTTGACGATTTTTTCGGCCTTGCGATCGGCGGTGGAAACGAAATCGCCCGGTCCTTTCACGGAAACCTGCAGGTTCTGCACTTCGCCGAAATCACGTCCCAGCGATTTTCCTGCCTTGAGGGCAGCCTGAACCATGACATTGAGAAGAGCTGAACGGGCCATCGGCGCATTTTTCCTTGGGACTGATACGGGGCGCGCGCGCTGCCAGGGGCGGGAAGTGTCCCTGAACATGCATGACAGGCAGCGCTGCGAAGATTGGCGGCCTCAAGACCACAAAATCAGGGAAATTTCAAGGGGAGGCGCGCATGGCTGCCCTGCGATGCCGGAAGCCACTAATTTTATTCTGGACAGATCAGTCCAATAAGAGTAGAAGCCTGGTCATGGCACGACACAAGGAATTCGATCGCGAGACCGCCCTTCATGCCGCCATCGGCGTATTTTCCGAGCACGGCTATGAGGGCACCTCGACCGAGGAATTGCTGACGGCGATGAAGATCAGCCGGCAAAGCATGTACGATACCTTCGGCGACAAGCGCGGCCTCTATCTGGAAGCGCTGAAGCGCTACAATGTGGAGAGCATCGACAAGATCATCGCTGATCTTCGCCGCGAAGACCGGCCGATCGAGGCTCTGGAAGGCGCTCTCGTCGCCTTCGCCTCGCGTCCCGCTGCCGAGGCACGGCGCTGCTGCCTCGGTGTCAGCGCCATCTGTGAATTCGGCCGCACCGATGCCGAGATCGCAGCCCTTGCCGACAGCGCCGGCCACGCGCTTCACGCGGCGATCGAGAGCCTTCTCGCTGAGGCTCGCAGGACCGGAGAACTCGCAACAGATATCGATATCGCCGACGCCATCCCGTTTCTCGGCGCTGCTTTGTCGGGCATGAAAGTTAGCGCCCGAAACGGCGCCCCACCCGAGACGCTCCGCGGTATCGCACGCATGGCAATCAGAAGCCTCCGCTGACGAAGGGATAACTCCGAACCGGCCTTTCCATGGACAATTCTAGACTGATCAATCCAAAAACAAAGGAAGCATAAATGTCTCAACCCCTTTCCACCAAGATCGCCCTCGTCACCGGCGGCTCGCGCGGCATCGGTGCCGCCATCGTCCGCAGGCTCGCCGCTGACGGCGCCGCCGTCGCCTTCACCTATTCCAGCTCGGAGCACAAGGCGAAGGCGATCGTCGCCGAGCTGGAGGCTGCTGGCGGCAGGGCGCTGGCAATCCGGGCCGACAGCGCCGATGCGAAGGCCGTACAGGATGCCATCGCGTTGACAGCCGGGCATTTTGGCGGTCTCGACATTCTCGTCAGCAATGCCGGCATTCTCATCCTCAACCCGCTCGACGACTATTCGCTCGAAGATTTCGACCGGATGTTCGCCGTCAACGTCCGCGCTGCCTTCGTCGGCATCCAGGCAGCGGCAAGACACATGAAGGAAGGCGGCCGCGTCATCACCATCGGCAGCGTCACCGCCGATCGCAGCGGCTTTCCGACCTCCGCGGTCTATAGTATGACGAAGGGCGCGATCGCCTCGATGACCCGCGGCCTCGCCCGCGATCTCGGCCCACGCGGCATCACCGTCAACAACATCCAGCCCGGCCCGACGGCGACCGACATGAACCCCAATGAGGACGATCATGAGCGCCTCAAGCCGCTGATGGCGCTTGGCCGCCTGGGTGAGGACCGCGAGATTGCCGGCCTCGCCGCCTATCTCGCCAGTGCCGAGGCCGCCTTCGTCACCGGCGCCAGCCTGACGATCGACGGCGGTTATCTCGCCTGAATGCAGAACCTAGAGGGTTACAATAAAAGTCGGCGGCATCCTGCGATACCGCCGGCTTCGATCCGGTCCGGTTCAAACAGATCCTAAAACTTCTGTTGCGTCATCAGCACTTCGCGAGCGATCTGATCGAGCGGCAGGATCCGATCGACGCCGCCTTTGGCGATCGCCTCCTTCGGCATGCCGAAAACAACGGAACTCGCCTCGTCCTGCGCCACCGTATAGGCGCCGGCCTGATGCATTTCCAGCATCCCGCGAGCACCGTCGTCGCCCATGCCGGTCATGATGATCCCCATGGCGTTCGAGCCGGCCGAGCGCGCCGCCGAGCGGAAGAGCACGTCGACGGAAGGCCGGTGTCGCGACACCAGCGGCCCGGTCTTGACGCTCACATAATAGCGCGCACCCTGGCGCTCGAGCAGCATGTGTTTGTCACCAGGCGCGATCAAGACATGACCGCGCAGCACCGGATCGCCATCGACTGCTTCCTTGACCTCGACCTCGCAGAGCCCGTTCAGCCGTTTGGCGAAGGCGGCGGTGAATTTCTCCGGCATATGCTGGACGATCACCATGCCAGGCGCATTGGCCGGCAGTTCCTCGAGGAACTCGCGCAGTGCTTCGGTGCCGCCGGTGGAGGCGCCGACGCAGACGACCATCTCCGTCGTCTTCGCCATGGCTCGCCCCGTCGGGGGCGGCAGCATCACATCCGCCGTCAGTTTCTTGGCCGGCCCCTCCGCCGAAGCCGAGCGGATGGTTCCGGCGGCACGGCGGACATTGGAAAGCCGCGCATGCGAAGCGCTCTTGACGACTTCGCGGATACGCATCGCATCGTCGGCTAGGCTGTCGGCGGCCCCGATCTTCGATTTCAGAATGACGTCGACGGCACCGGCCTCCAGCGCCTGGATCAGGGTCTCCGAACCCGCTTCCGTCAGCGACGAGCACATCACGACAGGGATCGGCCGCTGCGCCATCAGCTTGCGCAGGAAGGTAATGCCATCCATGCGCGGCATCTCCACGTCGAGCGTGATGACATCGGGGATCTCCTCCTGCAGCTTCCGCGCCGCCATGAAGGGGTCGGATGCGACCGCCATGATCTCGATATCGGGATCCTGCTCCAGCACATGGGTCAGCGTCTGGCGGACGCTGGCGGAATCGTCGATGATGAGAACGCGGATTTTCTTAGCCATGAATGCCCCTAATGCATGCCGTCCGGAAGCGCGCAGCGGTTTTGGGATGACGCGATGCGCTTTAGATACGCTGAAACACCGTATTCGAGACCTGCTTCAACGGCAGATCGAAGCCGGTGATCGATTCAGAATGGCCGATGAACATGTAGCCGCCCTTCGCCAGGCAGTCGCAGAGGCGGTTGAGCACGCCGGCCTGAGTCTGCTTGTCGAAGTAGATTAGCACGTTGCGGCAGAAGATGACGTTCATCGCCTCGCCGATCTGGTATTTTTCGTCCATCAGATTCATACGGGCAAAACCAATCTTGCTGCGCAGTTTCGGCGTGATGCGCACCTCCCGCCGATCCGGCTGCTTGGCCGTCAGCACGTATTTGCGCTGTAGATCGCGCGGCACGGGCGCGATGAGGTCTTCCGGGTAGATGCCCCGGCGCGCCGTCTGCAGCACGTCGGTGGAAAGGTCGGTGGCCAGAACGCTGTAGGAGACGTCGTTGCGGCCTTCGGTGAATTCAGCCAGCACCATCGCCATCGTGTAGGGTTCCGCCCCCGTCGAGCAGGCCGAACTCCAGGTGCGGATCGTCCGCACGCCGCTGCTGGCGATCGCCGGCAGCGCTACCGTCTGCAGATAGTCGAAATGCTTGGCTTCGCGGAAGAAGTCGGTCTTATTCGTCGTCACCACGTCGATCAGGTAGACGGTTTCTTGGTCGAGCCCGTCGTGATTGAACAGGAAGTCGCAATAATCGTCGAAGGTCGCATGGTTGGTTGCGCGCAGGCGGCGCCTCAGCCGCCCTTCGAGCATCGTCAGCTTGGTCGGCGGCATCTTGATGCCGCTGTAATCGTAGATGAACCGGGCAAGCTTGTCGAAATTGCGCTTGCTGATCCGGTCGCCCGGCAATTGGGTTTCCACCGCTGCTGCCATACTCATAGAACGCAGTACTCCGAGTTGATGCGCGGGTCAGGCCGCCGATTGCAGTGCCGAGGCGTCCTCGCGCGACAGCAACCGTGCAAGATCGATGATGACGACGAAGCCGTTTTCACGACGAACGACGCCGGCGATATAGTCCGAGCGCCAGCGCACGCCGATATCAGGCGCCGCCTCGATCTGCTCGCGCCGGAATGGCGTGACCTCGAAGACGCGGTCGGCAACGAGGCCAAGGGTCAGCAGCCGGCTTTCCATTGGCACGTCGAGGACGAGCACGCGCGTGTGCGGGGTCGGCACAGTCTTCGTCATGCCGAGCTTCAATCGAAGATCGATTGTCGGCACGCCCTGCCCGCGTACGTCACGCAGGCCGAGCAGATAGTCGGGACCATTCGGAATCTTGAAAGCTTCCGCATAATCGAGGATTTCCCGTACAACCTCAACCGGCACGGCGAAGATCTCCTCGCCGAGGCTGAAGGTCACGAATTGCGCTTCCAAAGATGTCGTGGCCATGATCATGCGCTTTCCTTGAATTCGACGTCCCCATCATCGGGACCGCCCATGGAGAGATCGAGAGCGAAGCCTTTCACCCGCGCCTGCTGGCTGGCGACGTTGTTGGCAGCCGGCTTCTTGGGCGTAGGCTTGCGGCCGGCGACGGAAGCCGGTCTGCGGACCGTGACCTTGGCGGCCGGCATGCGGGACTGGCGATTGCTTGCCGTATCGACCTTGAAGAAGGCAATCGAGGCCTGCAACTCTTCCGCTTGGGTCGCGAGCTCTTCGGAGGTCGCCGACATCTGCTCGGAAGCACCGGCATTCTGCTGCGTCACCTTGTCGAGCTGCTGGATCGCTTCATTGATCTGCGAAGCGCCGACATCCTGTTCGCGGCATGCGGCGCTGATCTCGGAGACCAATTCGGCCGTCTTGCGGATATCGGGCACCAGCCGGCCGAGCATGTCGCCGGCTTCCTGAGCGGCCTTGACCGTATCGCCCGACATCGAGCTGATTTCGGCAGCGGCCGACTGACTGCGTTCGGCAAGCTTGCGCACTTCAGATGCGACCACCGCAAACCCCTTGCCGTGTTCACCCGCACGAGCGGCTTCGACGGCAGCGTTGAGCGCCAACAGATCGGTCTGGCGGGCGATTTCCTGGACGATGCCGATCTTCTCGGCAATGGTCCGCATCGCCTGGACGGCGCGCGTCACCGCGTCACCACTGGCTTCCGCATCCTTGGCCGACTGGCGGGCGATTTTTTCCGTCTGGGCGGCGTTATCGGCGTTCTGCTTGATGTTCGCGGCCATTTCTTCCATCGAGGCGGAAGCCTCTTCGGCCGACGCGGCTTGTTCGGTAGCGCCCTGCGACACCTGTTCCGAGCTCGAGGAAAGTTCCTGGCTGCCGGCCGAAACATTTTCTGCGGCTGCAGCCGCATCGGTGACGACGCCGCGCAGGCGCTCGACCATCTGTTCGAGCGCAATGCCGAGCATGTCCTTCTCCGACAATGGCTTCGGGGACACCGTCAGGTCGCCATTCGCGATCTGATTGGCAATCTCGGCGGTGTTGCGAAGATTGTCCGTCATGACGTTGATCGTGTTGACCAGATCCTTGATCTCGTCGTTGCTCTTGATCTCGATCTTCTGGTTGAGGTCACCGATGGCGACGGCGCTGGCAACGTTCATAATCTTGCGCAGGCCGCTGTTGACGCCGAGCGCGATCCACAGCGCAGCGGCGAAAGCGATGACGGAAGCCCCGATCGCGATACCAATCAGCATGTTCTTCGTCGAACTATAAAGAACCTCGGTGTCGTTATCGGCTTGCGCCATCGACTTCTGCTGAAGCGTGACGAGCGTCTCGAAAACCTCTTCCAGTTCCATGACGAGGCCGCGGACCTCTCCCGACGAAAGCGCCGCTGCCGCTGCCCTGTCGCCGCTTTTCTGGATAGAGGCGACTTTGTTGGAGCCCTCACTGAAGCGTTTGGCCAACTCGACCAGCCTGTCCCAGGTGGGCTTGCCCTCGGCTGTTGCGAGCTGTTGGCCGCCTGTGGCGAAGACCACCATGTCATCCAGGCTCTTCGCCGAGTTCTGGTAGTCCTTCCTGGCCACTTCGGGATCCATTTCCAGAAGGGCATTCTTCTGCCAGCGAACGGCATTAAGCTCCGCAGTCTTTGCCTCCAGAGCCAGTTCCAGCCTCTTTGCCGGACCAGAAACAAGGTTGCCGACAGCATCGTTCAGGGAACTGAGGCTGATGATTCCATAGACCGCGCTGCCCACCAGCAACAATATGACAAAGCCGAATGCGGCTGCGAGCTTAAGTTTGATCGTAATACGCATCTCAATATACCTCTCCGAGAGCGAAGCAATTAATGTGGACCAAGGGGCGCGGCATCATGCAGCAAAGAAATTCCGGTAGGCGAAGCGTGCGTCGCGGGCCATGCTGACTGGCCCACGACAATTGCGAACGGGGAGCGGTTATGCGCTTCCCCAGGCGAGCGCTATGCGCTCTCCCTAAACTCGTCATCGGCCGTGTCGGGACCGCCCATCGACAGGTCGAGGGCAAACCCCTTCACGCGGGCCTGCTGGCCGGCGACCGTATTCACCGGCGCCTTGCCGACCGGTTTGCGCGGTGCAGCCTGAGTCCGGCTGCGGGCGGTGAGTTTTGCCGCCGGCGCGCGCTCGCGGCGCCCGCCTGCCGTATCGACCTTGAAGAAGGCAATCGAGGTCTGCAGTTCCTCCGCCTGGGAGGCAAGCTCCTCGGAGGTTGCCGACATCTGCTCGGAGGCGCCGGCATTCTGCTGCGTCACCTTGTCGAGCTGTTGGATCGCTTCGTTGATCTGGGCAGCCCCGATATCCTGTTCGCGGCAGGCGGCACTGATCTCGGAGACCAGCTCCGCCGTCTTGCGGATATCGGGCACCAGCCGGCCGAGCATGTCGCCGGCTTCCTGGGCCGCCTTGACCGTATCGCCCGACATCGAGCTGATCTCGGCGGCGGCCGACTGGCTGCGTTCGGCAAGCTTGCGCACCTCGGAGGCGACGACCGCAAAACCCTTGCCGTGTTCACCCGCACGAGCGGCTTCGACGGCGGCGTTAAGGGCGAGAAGGTCGGTCTGGCGGGCGATCTCCTGGACGATACCGATCTTCTGGGCAATCGTGCGCATGGCATCGACGGCACGGGAGACGGCCTCGCCGCTGGCTTCCGCATCCTTGGCCGACTGACGGGCGATTTTTTCCGTCTGGGCGGCGTTGTCGGCGTTCTGCTTGATGTTGGAGGCCATCTCCTCCATCGAGGCGGACGCCTCTTCGGCCGACGCCGCCTGTTCGGTTGCGCCTTGCGATACCTGTTCCGAGCTTGCCGAAAGTTCCTGGCTGCCGGAAGAGACGTTTTCGGCAGCGGAGATCGCGTCGGCGACGACGCCGCGCAGGCGCTCGACCATCTGTTCGAGCGCGATGCCCAGCGCATCCTTATCGGAGAGCGGCTTCGGAGACACCGTCAGGTCGCCGTTTGCGATCTGATCGGCGATGCCGGCGGTGGTCCGCAGGTTGGAGATCATGCTCTGCATCGCGATGCCGAGCGAATCCTTGTCCGAAAGCGGCTTGGCATCGGTGCTGAGGTCGCCCATGGCGATCTGGTCGGCAAGTGCTGCCGTGGCGCGCAGATTGGCAGTCATGGTATTGACCGTATTGATGAGATCCTTGATCTCGTCATTGGTCTTGACATCGACCTTCTGGTTGAGGTCGCCGATTGCGACGGCGTTTACGACAGTCGTGATCTTCCGCAGACCGTTGTTGATGCCGAGCGTGATCCACAGTGCAGCGCCGAGAGCTATGAGCACGGCGATACCGGAAGCGGTGCCGAGGATCAGCTTCGTCGAGTTGTAAAGATCAGTGTTCGACTGATCGGTCGCCTTCATGCCCTTGCGCTGGATCTCGATGAGTGGGGCAATCGCCTCACCCATGTCGTTGGTCATCGTGCGCAGGTCGCCGAGCGACAGCGCCAGGGCGCCGGCTTGATCGCCCCTGGCGTCAAGCTGCTGCAGTTCGGCGGATCTGTCGCGGAATTTCGCACCGATCGTCAGCAACTTTTCCCAATAGGGCTTGCCTTCGGGCGAGGCGATCGCAAGGCCGGCATCGACAGCATCGAACATGGCCTGCAAGTTCTGGTCGGCTTCCTTGTAGAAACCGGCAGTCGCGTCGGGATCCGTGGAAAGCAGCGCGTTCTTCTGGGCGCGGATGGCGTTGACTTCGGCAACATTGGCGTTCAGCGCCAGTTCCAGGCGGCGCATCGGGCCGTCGATCATATTGCCGCTTGCTTCATTCAAGGTGCCGAGGCTCAGGCTTCCATAAACCGCGATGCCGATCAGCAGCAGCGTCATGATGCCGAAGGCAAGACCCAATTTGAGCTTGATGGTGAAACGCATGTGATACCCCCTATGCGGTCAAAACGAATGGATAGAGACACGTCCCGTCAACGGGGCGTCGAGCTTGAAAGTGATGTGTCTGAAAAGGGGGAAAGCGACTACATTCACTTCCCGGCAGCCGGACATCTATCGATCGCAGCGCCAACGCCTACATGCGTTGGGGGATATTCCCACCTCGGGCCACCGGAGCAGCCCGAGGGATCGGTTTGAGGCGAAGGCGCTCAGGCGCTTTCCCCGGGCGAGCTAGCCTCTCCCCGGACAGCGCCTATGCGCTCTCCCTGAAATCGTCGTCGCTGGCGTCTGGACCGCCCATCGACATATCGAGAGCAAAGCCCTTGAGACGCTGCTGCTGGGCCGAAACCGTCTGGCCACGGCCCTGGCTGTGGGCCTGCGGGGCGGGTTTGCGGACAGCGGCCGGGGCCTTGAGCACCTTGGTCGAAGCTTTTGGCTGGGTCTTGTGGGCACCAGGCCGCGCGCTGCCTGCCGTATCGACCTTGAAGAAGGCGATCGAGGTCTGCAGTTCCTCTGCCTGGGAGGCGAGCTCCTCGGAGGTTGCCGACATCTGCTCGGAGGCGCCGGCATTCTGCTGCGTCACCTTGTCGAGCTGCTGGATCGCCTCGTTGATCTGCGAGGCGCCGATATCCTGTTCGCGGCAGGCCGCACTGATCTCGGAGACCAGTTCCGCCGTCTTGCGGATGTCGGGCACCAGCCGGCCGAGCATGTCGCCGGCATCGGCGGCAGCCTTGACCGTGTCGCTCGACATCGAGCTGATTTCCGCTGCAGCCGACTGACTGCGTTCGGCAAGCTTGCGCACCTCCGAGGCGACCACCGCAAAACCCTTGCCGTGTTCACCCGCACGAGCGGCTTCGACGGCGGCATTCAAGGCGAGCAGATCGGTCTGGCGGGCGATCTCCTGGACGATGCCGATCTTCTGGGCGATCGTGCGCATGGCGTCGACGGCGCGCGTCACCGCTTCACCGCTCATCTCCGCATCCTTGGCCGACTGGCGGGCGATCTTCTCCGTCTGGGCGGCGTTATCGGCGTTCTGCTTGATGTTGGCGGCCATCTCTTCCATCGAGGCGGAAGCCTCTTCGGCCGAAGCCGCCTGTTCGGTAGCGCCCTGCGACACCTGTTCCGAGCTCGCCGAAAGTTCCTGGCTGCCGGAGGAGACGTTGTCGGCGGCCGACAGCGCGTCGGCGACGACGCCGCGCAGGCGTTCGATCATCGTATTGACGTTGCCCAGAAGTTCGCCGATTTCGTCATGGCTGGTGATATCCGCCATCTTCGTCAGATCGCCTTCCGACACCTCGCGAACCACGGTGTTGGCGCGGCTGAGGCCCTTGCTGATCGTGCTGGCGATCCAGAAGGCGGTGAAGGCAGCAATCAGCAGGGCGACGGCGGCGACCGCAACCATCATTGTGCGCGTCGTCGTGTACTGCGCTTCGGCGCCGTCGTCCGCAGCCTTCATGCGCTGCTTTTCAAGTGCCAGGATCTCGCTGAGCGTCGAGTCGATGTCGTTGGCAGCGGCCCGCGCCGTCGTAACGGAGATGGTATTTGCGCCTTCCGCATTGCCGGCCTTCACATATTCTCGGATTTGATCGTCGGCTCCATTGAAGGTCTTGGAAAGTTCAGCGATGCGCGCCCAGCGCGCCTTGCCTTCTTCCGTTGCCAGCGCCAGCACCTGGCTGAAGGCGTCGGCGAACTCCTTGCGGGCCTGATTGCCCTTGGCGATTGCCCCGGCCGTTTCGTCTGCGCCACGGGCGGTGAGCAGATTCTTCTGCTGGCGGATGGCCTCGAGCTGGGCAATATTGATCTGTTGCGCCAGGTCGAGGCGGGCTGCCGGGCCGGAGAGAAGCTTATCGATCGTGTCGTTCAGCGATCCAAGGCTGAAGATACCGTAAACGGCGGTACCCACGAGCATTACAATGATGAAGGTGAACGCGGTCACCAGTTTCGTCTTGATTGTCAGTCGCATGGTCCCCAAACCCCTCGTTGAATTCATCCAGCGTCAATTGACGGCGCCTGCCGCATCGTGCCTCGATGAAAAGATTGCCTGCAGATTGGGGAGAATGATGAATTCTCCGCCCCTCTTCACCAGGCAGTTGATGTAATCGGCGCGCCAGCGCATGCCGACGCTGGGCGGAGCCTCGCTGGCGGACTTTGAAAGCGTCGTCACCTCGTTCACCTTGTCGGTCCTGAGGCCGACGAGCGTCTGCTCGCCCTGCAGGTCGATCTCGATGACGATGAAGCGGCTGTCGATCGTCGCCTCAGCTGCTTCCATCCCGAAGGCGAGACGCAGATCGGCGAGCGGAATGACCTTGCCGCGAAAGTTGATGACGCTGGCGACGAAGGGCTGGCTGCCCGGCACAGCGGTCTCGGGAAGCAGGTCCAGGATTTCCTGGACGATGACCGCCTCCAGCGCGAAGGTTTCGCCGTTGAGATCGAAGGTCAGGACCTCGACTTCCTCGGCATAGCTCCAGTGATTGTCGAATCGTTCGGCTGTTGCTGCTGTTGCACTCATCCTGCCACCCGCAATTGCGCCTCCTGTTGCTGACCCGCGGCAACCAGGTGCCCGACGTCGAGAATGAGAGCGACGCTGCCGTCGCCGAGAATGGTCGCGCCCGAGAATGTCGCAACGTTATTGTGCAGTTTTGACATCGACTTGATGACCGTCTGGTGGTCACCGATGATCTGGTCGACGACGAGACCGACGCGCTCCGTGCCGGTCGAGATAACGACGACCTTCTGGTGCACGTCGGGCTTGGTGCCGGTGCGGAAGAGGTCGCGCAGGCGCAGGAACGGCACCAGGCTGTCGCGCAGCGAGATGAAGCTGCGGCCGCGCGAGCGGAGATCTTCCTCGAGCGACAGTTCGAGGCATTCCTCGACTGCCGAGAGCGGGATGACGTAGCGGCCGGAACCGACGCGCACCAGTAGGCCGTCGATGATGGCGAGCGTCAGCGGGATGCGCAGCGACACTTCCGAACCCTGTCCCGGCACGCTGACAATGTCGATCGCGCCGCGGAGCGCTTCGACCGTCTTCTTGACCACGTCCATGCCGACCCCGCGGCCGGACAGATTGGTGATCGCGGCAGCCGTCGAGAAGCCAGGGGCGAAGATCAGTTGCAGCAGCTCGGAGTCGGAAAGCGGCTGGCCGGGCTGGATGAGGCCGGAGGATTCCGCCTTGGCGCGAACCCGTTCACGATTGATACCGCGGCCGTCGTCCTTGATCGAGATGATCACTTCGCCGCCGGCCTGGCGGGCCGAAAGCGTCACCGTGCCGGCTTCGATCTTGCCGGAGGCAAGGCGCTCGGCGGGCGTTTCGAGGCCGTGATCGATCGAGTTGCGCACCAGATGCACCAGCGGATCGGCCAGACGCTCGATGACTGTTTTGTCGACTTCGGTGCTCTCGCCCTCCGTCACCAGTTCGATCACCTTGCCGGTTTCGCGGGCGAGATCATGGACGAGGCGGCGGAAACGGGAGAACAGGGTGGCGACCGGCACCATGCGCAACACCATCATCGTGTCCCGCAATTCGCCGGAGAGGCGTTCGATTTCTTCCGAAACGGAGCGCAGCGCGATATCGGTGCTGGCGCTGGCGAGCTGGCTGAGGCGCGATTGCGCGATGACGAGCTCGCCGACGCGGTCCATCAGCTCGTCCAGGCGTTCGGCCGGAACACGGACATTCTCGGCCGCCTTCGCCTGGCTGACGGCGGCAGGCGCCTCGCGCTTGGCCGGAACCGCCTCGACAGGACGGAATTCCGGGACGGCGGCGGCCGATGTTGCGACGACAGGGGCAGGTGCAGCCTTTTCCTCGACCGGATCGGCGGTTGCCGCTGCCGTACCGCTGATCTCCTCGACGCTGAGTTCCATATCATCGAGCACGAAGATGAAGACGTCGTCGATCGCCGAACGGTCCTGCTCGCTGGTCAGCGTCACGTCCCAGGAAATGTGGAGCTCCGTCGGAGCCAGTTCGTCGAGGGGCGGAATGGCCGAGGTGTTGGCGCGCACGCTGCATTCGCCGAGATCGCGCAACTCGTCCAGCAGGCCGAGCGGGTTGGTGCCGTTGGCCATCGAATTGGCGGGCAGGCTGAAGCGGATGCGCCAGCTGTTCTTCTTCTTCTTCGCCGGCGCCTCGCGCCCGGCCGCAGTCGTAGGAACAGCGGCGGGCGCTGCTACAGCCGCCGCTTGCTTGCCGCCGACGGCAGCCTGCAGCTGCGCCAGAAGCTTATGCCCGGTATCGCCGTGATCGGCGTCCGGCTGGTCGACGAGGGCACGCATATGGTCCTGGGCGGCGAGAACGGCGGCGACGAGTTCACTGGTCGCCGCGACCTCGCCCTTGCGGACGCGGTCGAAGGCTGTTTCGCAATGATGGGTGAAGGCGGCGAGCGCTTCGAAACCGAACATCGCGCCGGAGCCCTTGAGCGTGTGGAGCCCGCGGAACACGGCGTCGACGAGATCCCTGTTGTCGAGCTGGTGGGTCAGGTCGAGAAGACCGGCCTCGATCGCTTCGAGGCATTCGGCAGCTTCCGTACGGAATACGGCGACCGGATCGAGCGTACTCATCGTCCGAGAACCTTCTTCACGATCTTCACCAGACTTTCCGGGTCGAACGGCTTGGTCAGCCAGCCCGTCGCGCCGGCAGCCTTGGCGCGCGCCTTGAGGTCGGCGTCCGATTCCGTCGTCAGGAAGATGATCGGAACGCCGGCCTGCGCCGGCAGCTTGCGCAGTTCCTCGATCATCGTCAGCCCGTCCATCACAGGCATGTTCAGATCGGTCACGATCAGATCGAAGCTGCTGCCCTTGGCGGTCGCGAGGCCCTCTGCCCCATTGACCGCCTCGGTGACGCTATAGCCGGCATTGGTCAGCGTGACCTTGGTGGTCAGACGAATGCTGGCGGAATCGTCGACAGTCAGGATATTTGCACTCATAACGTCACCTCTTTATGCAACCAGAAATCTGCGTCTTCTTGATCGAAGGATTCGATGAAACCTGCGCGTTCAAGTACCTTCAAGACCGAGCCATTGGCCGGAGAAGAAAGCTTGAATGTCTTTCCCTTGGTCTTTGCTTGACGGCGCGAGGATTCGATGAGTTGAATGAAACTCAGATCCGCTTCCGCACCTTCTGGAATGCTAACGATGATTGTATCATGGCTATGAAATCCATCATTAAACTTGGAATATAGTTCGGTCACGTTACGGATGCTGAGCACGTCTGGCAAATTTATAGATTCGTAATATTGTTTCTGAGTATCCAATGCAGCCTCCTGGGCCAGTAAATACTTGACGACCCTAAAAGGACTCTCACGGCAGCGTTAATGCGGGGTAAACAGCGGTTGTAGGAAACTGCCGTCTAGCGCGTTCCGCGACTCCCAATTCTCATCCGGGATAAGTTGTATTTTTTTCTCAAAATTTAGAAATAAATAAAATAAAAACAATATGTTGAATCATCAAGTCAAGCGTTGGGCTTTCACCGACACGCCATCAACATCTTTCGTTAATCACAACGCTGGCGAGTCCGGCGCGTTTACCGGACGTTTCCATCCTGCCCGTAAAAATAGAGTCGAATTGCCTGGATTTTAAGAAAAGGTATAAAAGTGGCACACGCTCTGGTATCGCCGAACGCTGCAGCCTACACATCAGGACGGGACATCAGCCAGACCCTGGAATCCGCCCGCGGCCAGGTCGAGGAACGTTTCCTCGAAGGCGGCACCGTGCTGCTGTCGGTGATGGATGTCCTCAACCGTCTGTTGAACTCGCTCGAGAGTGTTACCACGACGCTCGACAACAAGGATGCGAGCGACACCAGCGCCGATCTCCGCGCCACGGTGGAGAGCTTGACGGCGCTGCCGGTCACCGAGGAAAACCGCCAGCAGGCACTCGTCTCGCTGGCGCATACCGGCAGGGAGCTGCGCAAGCACGTCTCCGACATGCAGGAGACGATGCGTTATCTCAGAACCTTTGCCGTGACCGTGAAGATCACCGGTGCCGGCCTTGCCGAATTCGCCGGCTTCGCCCAGGAGATCCTGGAGCGCATCTATTCCGGCACCGATGAGGTCAACCGTTTCGCCACGCATCTCGACAGTCTCGATAAGGAGGTCAAGCTCGCCACCTCCTTTGGCGCCAGCGTTTCCAAAGGTTATGCCGATACAGTTCCGGCCGTCGCCGGAGCCCTGCGCGACGATGCCGCCAAGATCGCCCAACATCGCAAGGATCTCGGCGTCATCGCCCGCGAAGTCGGCGCGATTGCCCGCGCCGTCCAGGGCAAGGTCGCCTCGACGCTGTCTGCCTTGCAGATCGGCGATATCACCCGCCAGCGCATCGAACATGTACAGGCTACCTTTTCGCTCCTTGAGGATTTCTTTGCCGGCGAGGATGGCGCCAGACTCGACGCCGGCGCGCGCCAGCGCCTCCAGAACGTCATTCACCATCTGACCGCAGCGCAGATGAACGACATGTGCGCAAATTTCCAGCGGGATTCTGAGAACGTCGTCAAGACGATCGCGAGTTTCGACCACGATATGCGAGAGATCCTCAAGCTGCGTGATCAGATGAGCGGTCAGAGCGGCGAGGCCGGCGGCAACTTCATGCGCGCGCTGGAATCCAGCGTTTCGGCCGCCCACGAAAT
Organism: Rhizobium ruizarguesonis; assembly: GCF_012349115.1. Classification (GTDB taxonomy): domain Bacteria; phylum Pseudomonadota; class Alphaproteobacteria; order Rhizobiales; family Rhizobiaceae; genus Rhizobium; species Rhizobium ruizarguesonis. Next base: position 153,447 of record NZ_PQIG01000002.1, on the reverse strand, counting down.
CGTCAAGCAGGTCGACACAGCAAGCCGCCAGGCCGATCAGGTGAGCCAGTCGACGATCGGCACGGCCGCCAAGCTCTCCGAAGCGATCGGCAACATCCGCGCCGTCAAGACCGACATTCACTATATGGCTTTGAATACCAACCTGCGCTGCAGCCGCCTCGGCGAGGAAGGCAAGTCGATCAACGTCGTCACCGCCGAGCTGCGCATCTTCGCCGGCAAGCTCGACGATTCCGCCGACGCCATCGTCACCGGCTTACCCGCGCTCGAAGCCGCAGCCGGGCGCGTTGCTCCCGCCACGGATGCCGGAGCCGGCAGCCTGGGAGAAAGCCTGACGTCGGCCGTCGGCAACATTCGCTCTGCAGCCAACGTGATGGAAAACGAGTTGAAGGTGCTCGCCGAGAACGGTCGCGAGGTCGCCACCAAGATCAGCCTGCTGATCGGCAAACTCGATTTCCAGCATGATCTCGGCGAAGTCCTTGCCGGCTGCGCCGATCTGCTCGAAGGCGTCGCCGGCACTGAGGTCGCCGATATCTCCGATCTCGCCGAGATGATCGCGCCGCTCGACCGCAAGATCTTCAAGCACTATACGATGGTCCAGGAGCGCAACATTCATCGCGATATCATCCCGGCGGGCGAGGACAATACTCCCGCCCCCGCCGAGGCCGCCAAAGTCGAAAACGATGAAGACCTCTTCGCCGACGCGCTTTTTTAGGTTGGAACGCTACGGCGCCGCGCGTCTCTTCAGACGCGCAAAGGACGCTGTAGCACTTTGAATTGCCGCATAATTTTATCCTTAAATCGATCCCGATTTAAGGAATTGTGCAGTGGGCCGTTCGCCTGTCGTCGGCCGGATCGCCAAGCGGCCGCTATCGCCGCCGGAATTTGTTGGCAGCCTCGATCGCCGCCTTCTGCTGATCCTCCTCGATGCCAAGATAGAAATCCTCAAGCGCCGGATCGGCGAGCCCGGCCCGGCGCGACAGCACGTACCACTTCGCCGCCTCGATCGGATTGGGCGCCGTGCCGATCGCATTGATATAGAGATGGGCGAGCTTGTTCTGCGCGGCGACATTGCCGCCATTGGCGGCAAGTTTCAGCCATTCGAAGCCCTTGACGTAATCCTTCGGCCCACCGACGCCGTTGACCAGCCAGATGCCGAGATCGAGCTGGGCGGTGTCGAAGCCGGCGCGCGCCGCACGTGCCATCCATTCGCGCGCGAGCTGCTTCTTTTCCTCCGGCAGGTCCTTCAGCGTCGCATAGATCTGCGCCACGGCATATTGCGAATCGGCAATTCCCTGCTCGGCCGATTTCTCGTAGAACGGCAGCGCAAGCTTCAGTCCCTTCTCGCCGGGATTGTCGGCGATGAGAAGCTGCGCCCAGTTGAATTCCGCCGAAGGATTGCCGCCCTCGGCCGCCTTGCGCATGTAGTCGTCGGCCTTGACCTTGTCACGCGGCACGCCCTCACCTTCCATCAGGATCAACGCATATTTGAACATCGCCGCCGCATCGCCGCCTTCGGCCGCCTTGCCGTACCAGAAGGCAGCATTCTTCACGTCCTTCTTGACGCCGAGGCCTTGCGAGAGGATTTCGCCGATCAGCGTCTGCGCCGCCGGATCACCGAGTTGGGCGCGCGGTAGCGCCTTGTCCATTGCCGTCAGATAATAACCGCGCTGGAAGGCGCCGTAAGCCTCGTCGATCGGCCCCTTGTAGTCCTTCTCCGGCGGCAGATCCGGCAGCTTCGCACCCATGCGGTCGAACACGCCGACACCATCGGAGGGGCCCGCTCTCGAGGCGGAGGGCCGGTCGGTGCGGAAGGTCGAAGCCGGCGCCGTGCCCGGCTGGCTGATGACGCTGTCCGGCGCCTGCGCCAAAGCGACATCGGGTCCAGCCGCAAGGAGGACGGCCGTGCTGGCAAGGAGATATTTCAAAAGGCGGACGGGTGGGATCGGCATGAGCGCGATTTCAATCCTCAAACCGTGGCGCTTTTTCGTCAAGCAACGCATTGATCTCGGCGACGACCGACGGCGCCCGGGCGGGCTCGCCGAAGACCGCCAGCCGCAGCGCCACGAACTCCGCTCCGGTCTCGGCGACGGCGAGCGCCGAGGCCGGATCGGTGCCACCCATGACGATGCAGGGGATCTCGATCATCGAGGCCCACCATTCGCCGAGCGCAAGGTTCTTCGGATGCGCCTCCGGCTTGATATCGCCGTCGAGCTTGCCGAAGAAGATATAGTCCGGCCTGACTTCGCCGATTTCCAGCGCATGGTGCCGGTCGGCCGCGTTGCCACCGCCGACGATCAGCTTCGGCGCATGTTTGTCGATCGCTTCCGAAAGCGCCTCTGCATTGCTGGAAAGATGCAGGCCATCGGCCTTGGCCCGGCCTGCGACACGGCTGTCGCCTGCAATCAACGCGGCTGCTCCAGCATCCTGGATCAATGGCACCAGCTTTTCGGCATGTTTCTGGAAGGTGCCGTCGTCAAGCCCATATTGCGGCACGATCACCGAGGCGACATCGCCGCCCTTCAGCGCGTCGGCGACGACCTTTGCCTGTTCATCGGCATCAGCGATATCAGGTACGATGAGCACAAGGCGGCAGCGGTTTTCCGGTTCGGTCATGAGGTCTTTCCGTTTCCTGCGAATTCCCCTTCGAAATGAGGGATCCGCACTCGTTTTGTGTGAGTAGTTCCGTTAGACGAGGCTTGCAAGAGGAGGACGTCGAAAGCATGCCGCAGGATTTGTCATTCTACTACGCCGCCGTGCCCGCCGTTCTGCTGGTAGGCCTCGCAAAGGGCGGCATGGGCGACGCTTTGTCGCTGATCGGCTTGCCCTTCCTCGCCCTCGTCGTCTCGCCGGTCGAGGCGGCGGCGATCCTTCTGCCGATCCTGGTCTTCATGGACATGATCTCGCTGGTCATCTGGCGCAAACATGGCGACTGGGCGACGCTGAAGATCATGCTGCCGGGCGCCGTCCTCGGCATTGCGCTGGGCTGGGCGACCTCGGCGCTGGTTCCGGGCAACATGCTGCGCATCGTCATCGGCGCGGTGACCATCCTCTTCTGCCTGCGCTATTTCTGGAACAATTTCGGCCCGGGCGCCGGCAAGGTGATCCCGCCGCGCGGCCAGCGACCGGTGGCCGCCAGCCTCTGGGGAACATTTTCCGGTTACGGCAGCTTCGTTGCTCATGCCGGCGGTGCGCCCTTCCAGATCTATGCCCTGCCGCTCAAATTGCAGCCACGCGAATATACCGGCACCAGCGTGCGCTTCTTTGCGATCCTCAACGCCATCAAGCTGATCCCCTATTTCGCGCTCGGCCAGCTCGGCACCCAGAATCTTGCGACCTCCGCGACGCTTCTGCCCTTTGCCCCGCTCGCCACCATTGCCGGCGCCTGGTGCGTGCGCCGCATGAAGCCACAGATCTTCTATCCCTTCATGTATGCGATGGCGCTGATCGCCGCCTTCCTGATCGTGCGCGAGGGCCTTGGCTGGTAGAAACCGCTAGAGCATGTCGCGCAAAACTGTGCAGCGGTTTTGCGATAACGACATGCGTAAAAACAAAGACCTAAAGCGCGACGAGCGAATCCGAAGGTTCGCGACGCGCTTTAGACCGTGGCACGCTGCAATGCACAATTTCCTTGCTGGCGCGGCCGGTTTGACGTAGCGTTCCCGTCATGTCGAACACGGACCCTTTCTCTGCGATTGCCGATCCGAACCGGCGGTTTCTGCTGGAGGAATTGCGTCGCGCGCCACGGACGGTCAATGAGCTCGCCGAAGGCCTGCCGATCAGTCGCCCCGCTGTCTCGCAACACTTGAAGGCGCTGCTCGACAGCAATCTCGTCTCCGTGACCTCAGAAGGCACCAAACGCATCTACACGGTCAACAACCGCGGCTTCGACAAGCTCAATTTGTGGCTGGATCAGTTCTGGGCCTGATGCAGGTTCCCATGAGATCAAGGGATATCATGCAAATCATATGAACGCCATGTGAGACGTGGCGACCCAAAAGCGCCAGCCGCGATGCCGGATGCATCGGACTGGCGCAAATCTGGTGTCAAATCACCGGTTCTTGCTAATTCTTGGCGGAATGGATGGATTTTACCTTGTTGCGCAAGATGATCGTCCGGCGACCCTTGGGAAGATTAGTGGACGGATGACTTAAGACGCTGAATCTCGTCCTTGATGCGCAGCTTCCGGCGCTTGCATTCGGCAAGTTCCGTATCGGAAATAGAGGGAGATGTTCTGAGCGCGTGCAACTCCTCCTCGAGAGCAACATGCTTTTTCTGGAGTGACTCAAGATGAGCTTGAACAGTCATATGACCCTTCCTTCCTCTTACCCTCCCCGGCCAACATCGTCGGGGATCAAGGTGTCAACGGCCGGACTGTGACATATTTTTGAAGGCTTGTCGAAGGCCAAAAGATGAAGACTGGATGGCAATTTCATGATCAAGACTAACTAGCCGTTACCTGTATTTGGTGATAGGAGCTTGCGGAAATCATCGCCAGATCGGACAAGGTCCAGGGACGGTAACGGGGAATGCATATGGCCGATCAGGAACAGGCGGAAATCAGGCTCACGGTGGCGCGTCTGCGTCAGGAGCACGAGGATTTCGATGCCGCGATCAACGCCATGATCCAGACCGGATGCGATGCTCTGCGAATCCAGCGCATGAAAAAGAAAAAACTCGTCATCAAGGACAGGCTCTCCAAGCTGGAAGATCAGATCATCCCTGACATCATCGCCTGAGAGGGAATAGCAGCAACGATGACAGACAGACCACCCGTCGCCATCATCATGGGCAGCCAGTCCGACTGGGAGACGATGAAAAACGCCGCCGACACGCTGGAGGCGCTGGAAATTCCCTATGACGCGCGCATAATTTCGGCGCACCGCACAGTGGACCGGCTGGTCAATTTCGCCAAGGGCGCACGCGCGGAGGGCTTCAAGGTCATCATCGCCGGCGCCGGCGGCGCCGCCCACCTGCCCGGCATGACCGCCGCGATGACACCGCTGCCGGTTTTCGGCGTGCCGGTCCAGTCGAAAGCCCTGTCCGGCCAGGACAGTCTTCTTTCCATCGTGCAGATGCCGGCCGGTATTCCTGTGGGCACGCTTGCCATCGGCAAGGCCGGCGCGGTCAACGCCGCGCTTCTCGCCGCCGCCGTGCTCGCCCTTTCCGACGAAGAAATCGCCGACCGGCTCGACGAATGGCGCGAGCGCCAGAGTGCTGCCGTCGCCGAATACCCGATGGACGACCTATGACGGCAAGAACGATCGGCATTATCGGCGGCGGCCAGCTCGGCCGCATGCTGGCCATTGCCGCCGCCCGGTTGAATTTTCGCACGATCATCCTCGAGCCGCAGGCGGACTGCCCGGCCGCCCAGCTCGCCAACCGGCAGATTGCCGCCGCATACGACGATCCGGCGGCACTGGCCGAACTCGCCGATATCTGCGACGTCGTCACCTACGAATTCGAGAACGTGCCCGTCGCAGCCGCCGAAAGGCTCTCGGCGAGCGTGTCCGTCTTTCCGCCGCCAAAGGCGCTGGAGGCCGCCCAGGATCGCCTCGTCGAAAAGCGCTTTCTCAATGACTGCGGCATATCAACCACCCGCTTCCACGCGATCGATAGCCAGGCCGACCTTGAGGCGGCACTTAAGGATTTCGGCGGCCAGGGCGTGCTGAAGACCCGCCGTCTCGGTTATGACGGCAAGGGCCAGAAGGTTTTCCGCTCGGCGGCCGACAGCCCGGATGGCGCCTATGCCGCACTCGGCGGCGTGCCGCTCATCCTCGAAAGTTTCGTCGCTTTCGAGCGCGAGGTCTCGATCATCGCCGCGCGCGCCACCGACGGGGCGGTCGTCTGTTTCGATCCCGCCGAGAATGTGCACCGCGACGGTATCCTTCACACCTCGACGGTTCCCGCCGCGATTTCTGCATCGACGGCGGACGCCGCGCGCCAATCGGCCGAAAAGATCCTTGCCGCGTTGAACTATGTCGGCGTCATCGGCATCGAATTCTTCGTGCTTGCCGATGGCGGCCTGATTGCCAACGAAATGGCGCCGCGTGTCCACAACTCCGGTCACTGGACGGAAGCGGCCTGCGTCGTCAGCCAGTTCGAGCAGCATATCCGCGCCGTTGCTGGCCTGCCGCTTGGCAGTGCCGAGCGCCATTCCGACTGCATCATGCAGAACCTGATCGGCGACGATATCCTTGCCGTTCCCGACTGGCTGAGGCGCCCCGATACGCTGGTTCATCTCTATGGCAAGACCGATTGGCGCCCCGGCCGCAAGATGGGCCATGTCACCACCTTGACGCCGAAATCGCCGGTTTTGGCCTGAGAAAATACCCTTGCGCCTTGGGAAAAGCACCTTCATGTGGTTGACACCGAAAAGGTGAAGAGGTATTTGCTCCCCACCTAAACAGCGCGCCCGATGGCGCGCTTTTGATTGTTAAAGATACGGGCGAATGTGAATTCCCCCATAGAGATCGCGGATCAGAAAAATGAAGATCAAGAATTCGCTCAAGTCGCTCAAGGCTCGTCACCGTGACAACCGTCTGGTTCGCCGCAAGGGCCGCATCTACATCATCAACAAGCTGAACCCGCGCTTCAAGGCTCGTCAGGGCTGATTTCGCGCGTCCGGATTGCCTCGCCGCGTGAGCTTGCGCCGGCAGATATATCCGGTGGGTCGCTGCGGTGATCACATCAAATTTGTTTGATCTTCGGCGCTGGCGGGCTAATATGTCCGCCATGCGCTTTTTTGCTTTGACATCAGCGGCGCTGCCGCTCGCCCTCATTCTCCTCACCGCCTCCTTTCCGGCCGCCGCCGCGGAAAAGCCCGCTGCCGCCGCGAAAAAGGACGTCATCGTCGAGCAGGCGGATACCAACAGTTCGCCGAAGCAACACCTCGACCAGCTCTTCAGCCAGCTGAAGCGTGAACGCGATCCCGAAAAGGCCAGCGGCATCGCCAATGAAATCCGCATGGAATGGAACGATTCCGGCAGCGCCACCATCAATCTGCTGATGCAGTGGGCCGACAAGGCGATCGAGGAAAAGCGCAACCCCGCGGCCCTCGATTTCCTCGATGAGGCGATCGCGCTGAAGCCCGATTATGCCGAAAGCTGGAACCGCCGCGCCACGCTGAATTTCGTCATGGGCAATTATCGCAAGTCGATGTCCGACATCGAACGTGTGCTCGATCTCGAGCCGCGCCATTTCGGCGCGCTCTCCGGCATGGCGGCGATCCTCAGCAATTCCGGCAACGATCAGCTGACCTTGAAGGCTTGGGAGCGTTTCCTCGATGTCTATCCCGCCGAACGCACTGCGCAGGAACAGGCCAACACGCTTGCGGAAAAACTCGCCGGCAACCGCACCTGATTCCTGGTCTGATATCTTGACGTCGGATTTCGCCGCGCAATTTTAGCATATGGAGGGAACGATATGGCGGTTGTCCGCCAGCAGGTCGTCCCGCAATTATCGCTCGTTGAGATCATGCTTGCAGAAGTTTCCGCTCTTCTCGCCCCGCTCGCCGCCGCCATCGGCTACTCCACTTATAAGGCGCGGCAATTCGAACACGCCTATCCGAATATCGGCGAACTGACGGATGTCGGCGGCTACCGCATGAATGCCGTCCACATCGAGCGTCCCGAAAATGCGGATCTGCCGGCACTGGTCTTCATTCACGGCGCCAGCGGCAATTTGCTCGACCAGGTCGTTGCCTTCCGCGCCGCACTCGAAGGCCGGGCGGAAATGCTGTTCGTCGATCGCCCCGGTCATGGCTATTCCGAGCGCGGCGGCGCTGAGAACGCCGTCCCCTCCGGCCAGGCCGATGCGATCGCCAGACTGATGGAGAAGCGCGGCATCGAGAAGGCGATCATCGTCGGCCATTCCTTCGGCGGCGCGATTACCGCCGCCTTTGGCCTGCGCCATCCTGATAAGACCGTCGGTTTGCTCTTCCTCGCGCCCGCCACCCATCCATGGCCGGGCGGCATCGACTGGTACTATCATGTGGCAACCGTGCCGATCGTCGGCTGGCTCTTCAACCACGCGATCGTCGTGCCCCTCGGTCTGAGCCGGCTGGAGCGCGGCACGCTGAATATCTTCCGTCCCAATCCGCGCCCGGCCGACTACATCGAAAAAACGGGGCCGTCGCTGGTGCTGCGACCCAACGCTTTCCATAACAACGCCGCCGATTTCAAAAGGCTGCTCGCCTATGTGAAGGAGCAGTCGCTGCGCTATTCGCAGATCACCGCGCCGACCGTCATCATAACAGGCGACAGCGACGAGATCGTCTGGGAACACTTGCACTCGCGCGGCCTTGCCCGCGATATATCAGGCTCCGAACTCATCACCGTCAGCGGCGTCGGCCATAAGCCGGATTATCTCGCAACCGATGTCGCCATCGCCGCCATGGAGAAGATATCAGGCAAGCCGCGCGACCTGCAGGCGATCGCCCGCAGGGCCGAGGAGAGGCTTGCCGCCGCCTCACGCGATCAGACGGTCGGAACCGTACCGCCGTCGATCGTATATTCGGCGCCGTGAATGAAGGCCGCACGCGGCGATGCCAGAAAAGCAACAAGTTCGGCCACGCCATCGGGGCGCCCTGGCTTGCCGAGCGGAATGCCGCCAAGCGAACCCATCAACATTTGCCGGCCGCCCTCCTCATCTGTCCCCGCCTCGTCGGCGATGCGCTGGATCAACGCCGTGGCTGCCGTCGTTTCGATAAAGCCCGGCGCGACAGTATTTACTCTGACGCCCTTCGGCCCAACCTCCTTCGAGAGCCCCTTGCTGTAATTCGAAAGCCCGGCTTTCGCCGCCGCATAGGCAAGTGTCGCCTCGTAGAGCGGCAGCCGCCTCTGGATCGACGACACATGGATGATGACGCCATGGCCACGCTCGATCATGCCGGGTAGAAAGGCCCGGTCGAGCCGCACCGGCGCCAGCAGGTTCGCGGCGATATCCGCCTGCCAATGTTCGTCGGCAAGGGCTGCAAAGCCGCCGCTCGGCGCCGACGATCCGCCGACATTGTTGATAAGGATATCAAGCCCGCCGAATGCTTCGAACACCCGTTGGACGAGGGTCTTAACGCCGGCAGCGGTGCTGATGTCGGCCTGCACGAACAGGTCAGGCGCCTGGCCCTCCGGCAGTGGCGAACGCGCCGTCGTCGCGACTCGGCCGCCGGCGGCCAAAAGACGGGCGACGATCGCCTCGCCCATGCCCTTGGTGCCGCCGGTGACGAGAATGCGCTTGCCGGAAAATTCGTTCGGATCGAAGGGGAATGCAGGAGCGATCGTCATGCGCCGATCTCCAGACGGATGATGGACCGGTCGTCGAGTGTGAAGTGGTAGCGCAGTATTGCCGGGCTGCCTGGAAAATTACCGGAGACGAGGGCGGAGACGATAGGCTGAGCCTCCGTCCCGGCCAGACCGGTCACCTCGACCGTCACGCCGTATTTGCGTGTCGTCTTTTCCATCCAGTCGCGGATCGCCGCATGGCCGCGCAGATCCTCGCCTTCGTCGCGCACCTGGGCGTCCTCGCCAAAGGCCGAAAGCATGCCATTTATGTCCTTGCGGTTCTTCGCGGTGAAATAGGTCGCCAGCGGTTTCGGGAGTTCTATAGTCATGAAAGATCCTCTCTTCTTGCCTTGGAAAGAGGATGGCGATAGGCTTACGAAATAACAAGAACCTACAAAAAAGTATGGTACTTACCAAAAAGTAAGGTGGTCAGATGACACCCTATTCCGCCGCGACCGGCGTCGAAAACGTGCTGAAAATTCTGGAGGGACGCTGGAAGCTGATCATTCTCTTCCACCTCTTCGGCGGCAAGACCCTGCGCTTCTCCGATCTAGAACGCGCCATTCCGGCCATTTCGCAGAAGATGCTGATCCAGCAGCTCCGGCAGATGGAGGCGGACGGCATCATCCGCCGTATCGTTCATCATCAGGTGCCGCCCAAAGTCGAATATTGTCTGACCGATTGGGGCCAGGCGCTCTGCCCGGCGCTCGATGCGCTGCTGAAATGGGCTGCACTTAAGGACCGTGATCTCTCCGGCATGGAATTTCCCGCCGACGCAACCATCGGCGGGACCGTTTGAACGCTGTTGAATTAAATAGTTAAATCATGATGTTGTCCGAAAACCGCTCACACTTTTCGGCGTCATGCTCTAGGCGCTGAGACGCACACCGCCGTCGCAAGTGACGACATGGCCGCTCATGAAGCCGTTTCCGATCAGGAAGACAATCGCCTCTGCAATATCCTCCGGTCTGCCGACACGGCCGACCGGCGTGCGGCCGGCGAAATCCGCAAAGACGCTGCCGCGCTGCTCGGGCGGCAGGAAACCCCACCACGGCGTATCGACGACCCCAGGGGAAACGCCGTTGACGCGCAGCGGCTTCAATTCGGCGGCAAGCACCGGCACCATCGCCTCAATGCCGGCATTGACGGCCGCAAGCCCAGCCGTGCCAGGCATCGCAGCCTGCGCGCTGACCGCCGAAACGAAGGTGATGCTGCCGCCCGGCTGCAGCAGCGGTAGAGCCGCCTGGGCAGCCGCGGCATGCGGAATGAGCTTGGTCTGGAAACCGGCAAGCAGATCCGTCATGTCGAGCGTCGCAAAAGGTCCGGCGCCGTGACCGCTGCCCATCGCCAGCACGAGATGGCCGAATGCGCCGATCCCGGCAAAAGCCTCCCCGAGGCGGGAAAGCACCGTCGCATCAAGCACGAGGCTACGCAGATCGCCATCGAGCGAGGCCTTCGCCGCCGCAAGCTTTTCGCCGTCGCGGCCCACAACGGTGACCGTATATCCCTGTTTCAAAAGTGATTTTGCCGTGGCGAGGCCGATGCCGGAAGAACCGCCGATGACGACCACATGCTGCAAAGACATGATGCTGCTCCTTGAATTGATCAATCCGCGGGCGTTTCAACCACCCGCGGCGCCGGCATCATGCGCGGCCTGGAAACGGCAAACAGTTCCAGTTTTATCCTGGTATCGATACTGATATGATCGCCGCCATGGACCAGAGAGCCGACACATTCGAAGCCCGCCGCCGTGAATTCGCAGCCTTTCTGCGCTCTCGCCGCGAGCGGCTGACGCCGTCCGAGGTGGGCTTGCCGGAGGGTTTTCGTCGGCGCACGCCGGGTCTCCGGCGCGAGGAGCTCGCCATGCTCGCCGGCGTCGGCACCACTTGGTACACATGGCTGGAACAGGGCCGCGACATCAGGCCCTCCGCACAGGTGCTCAACGCCCTTGCCGATGCACTGCGCCTCGACGAGGCCGAACGCCGGCATCTCTTCACCCTCAACAATCGCCATGTGCCGCAGGCTGTATCGTCCGCACCCGAATGCGTCGACGAGCCGCTGCAACGCATGCTCGCCAACCTGACCCACCAACCGGCCTATGTGCTCGGCCGCCGGTGGGACGTGCTCGCCTGGAACCGCGCCGCCGAGGTGCTGTTCGGTGGTTACGACACGCTCGACCGCGACGAACGCAACATCATGCATCGTCTCTTCGCCGACCCGGCGCATCGCCGGCTGCTCGTCGATTGGGAATCGGTTGCCCGCGTCTCGCTGGCAATGTTCCGCGCCGACAGCGCGCGTTATGCCGGCGATCCGGATTTCGAACGGCTGATCGCGCTGCTGAAGCAGGCAAGCGACGAATTTCGCGACTGGTGGCAGCGCCACGAGGTCATCAGTCCGCTGTCCGGCATCAAGCGGATCGACCATCCCGTCAAGGGCCGCATGTCCTTCGAACATACCGGCCTGACGCTGACAAACCGGCCGGAGATGAAGCTTATCGTCTATACCCCGCTCGATGACGACGACACCAACAGGAAACTCGCCGAGCTCCTCACATAAAGCCGACCCCTTGCATTGCCTCGGGCTGCCGCAGTCCCATATGTTTTTCCATCATTGTCCATAGGAGGGGAAATCATGGGCCGCCTGCATATCGGGACGATCTCCGTCATATCAGCACTCGCGCTGAGCCTGACCTCGGCTTTCGCCGCCTCGCCTGCACCCGTCGAAGCCGAGCACGGCATGGTCGTCACCGCCCAGCATCTGGCGACCGATGTCGGCGTCGAGGTGCTGAAGAGCGGCGGCAATGCCGTCGATGCGGCGGTCGCGGTCGGTTATGCGCTGGCGGTCGTCTATCCCGCGGCCGGCAATCTCGGCGGCGGCGGCTTCATGACCATCCGCCTGAAGGACGGCACGAAGACCTTCCTCGATTTCCGCGAACGCGCGCCGCTTGCCGCGACAAAAACCATGTATCTCGATGCCAAGGGCGATGTCGTGCCGCGCGCCAGCCTCGACGGTTATCTCGCCGTCGGCGTGCCGGGCTCCGTGATGGGCTTCGAGACCGCACGCGAGAAATACGGCACCAAACCGCGCCAGGAACTGATCGCACCGGCGCTCCGCTTCGCCAAGGAGGGCTTCACGCTGGAACAGGGCGATGCCGCAAGCTTTGCCGGCGGCGCCAAGCGCCTCGCCAAGGATGAGGCGGCAGCGAAAATCTTCCTGAAACCGGATGGCAAACCCTATGCATCGGGCGAAAAACTCCAGCAGCCGGACCTTGCCGTAGTCCTGACTGCCATCTCCGAAAAGGGCCCCGACGCCTTTTATAAGTCAGCGCCCGCCGAGGCGATCGTCAAGGCGAGCCAGGCCAAGGGCGGCATCCTCGCCAAGGAAGATTTCGAGCAATATGCCGTGCGCGAGTTGAAGCCGATCGAGTGCAATTACCGCGGCTACGACATCATCTCCTCGCCTCCGCCCTCCTCCGGCGGCGTCATCATCTGCGAGATCCTCAACGTTCTGGAAGGCTACCCGCTCTCCTATCTCGGCTATAACTCGGCCGAAACGGTGCACATCATGGTCGAGGCGATGCGCTACGCCTATGTCGACCGCAACGCGGCACTCGGCGATCCCGATTTCGTCGAGAACCCGGTCGAGAAACTGCTCGACAAGAAATATGCCTCGGAAATTGCCGCCAAGATCGACCCCTACAAGGCCGGCGCCTCGGCGAATCTGAAGCCGCTCGGCGGCAAGGAAAGCACCGAGACGACGCATTATTCGATCATCGACGACGAGGGCAATGCGGTTGCCGTCACCTATACGCTGAACGGCTCTTTCGGCGCCGGCGTCGTGGCACCCGGCACGGGTGTCCTGCTCAACAACGAGATGGATGATTTCACCTCCAAGCCCGGCGTGCCGAACCTCTACGGATTGGTGCAGGGCGAGGCGAATGCGATTGTCCCGAAGAAGACGCCGCTCTCTTCAATGAGCCCGACTATCGTCACCCGGGACGGTAAGCCCTTCATGGTGATCGGCAGCCCCGGCGGCTCGCGCATCATCACCATCACGCTGGAGGCGATCCTCAACGTCGTCGATTTCGGCATGGATATCAGCCAGGCGGTCAACGCCCCGCGTCTCCACCACCAATGGCAGCCCGACAAGGTCTTTCTCGAACCCTATGCACTTTCGCCGGATACGGAAAAGACGCTCGCCGCTATGGGCTACAGCTTCGATGGAGGCAATGATGCACCGCAATGGGGCCAGGCCGCCGGCATCCTCGTCGGCGGCAAAAGCCTTGCTGCCATCGAAAAAGGCGGCGGCGCCCGCTACAACGGCGCCATGGACAGCCGCGCAGCGGAAGGTTCGGCAAGCGGCTACTGACGCTTCGGGATCGCCTGGTCAAACAGTCGGTAGAAACGCAACCGCGGCTCAAGAAGCAGCGGTGGCACCATTCATGTCACCGTGACAAAGTCGCCGTTCACAATTGGCTTGCCTCGCCCTATGCATGGGCGAACCCGCAAGCAGAAAGATTCCCGAATGGCTAGCATTGAAATGATTGTCGCAGCCCGCGCCCGTCTGCGCGGTCATATCAGGCGTACGCCGCTTCTCTCCTCCCCTTTCCTCAATGAGATCGCCGGCCGGCGCCTGTTCGTGAAGGCGGAATGTCTGCAGCATTCCGGCTCGTTCAAGTTTCGTGGCGGCTGGTCGGCCGTCTCCGGCCTCGATCTGGCCGTGCGCTCCAAAGGTGTCATCGCCTTCTCCTCTGGCAACCACGCCCAGGGTGTTGCGCTTGCGGCCAAGCTGCACAATGTCCCCTCCGTCATCATCATGCCGCGCGATGCGCCGAAGCTGAAGATCGCCAACACCCGCGCCTTCGGCGCCGAAGTGGTGCTTTACGACCGCGTCAACGAGGATCGCGACGAGATCGGCGCGAGACTTTCGGCCGAGCGTGGCCTGACGCTGATCAAGCCCTTCGACGAACCGCTTGTCATCGCCGGTCAGGGCACGACCGGTCTTGAAATCTCCGAGCAGGCTGGAGAGGAAGGCGTGACATCAGCTGAAGTCCTGGTTCCGTGCGGCGGCGGCGGATTGACCTCCGGCATCGCGCTCGCCCTTGAAGCCAGTTCTCCCGGCTTTCGCGTGCGTCCCTGCGAGCCCAGGGATTTCGACGACACCGCCCGCTCGCTCGCCTCCGGCAGGATCGAACGCAACGCGGCGGTATCGGGCTCGATCTGCGATGCGATCGTTACGCCGCAGCCGGGTAACATCACCTTCCCGATCCTCAAGCGCCTCGCCGGCGCCGGCATCGTCGTCACCGACGAGGAGGCGCTGCGCGCCATGGCACTCGCCTTCTCGCGGTTGAAGATCGTCGTCGAGCCCGGCGGCGCGGTGGCGCTCGCCGCCGCCCTCTTCCATGGCGACGCCCTGGAAAGCGACACGGTCATCGCCGTCACCTCGGGCGGCAATGTCGATTCCGATATCTTCGCCATGGCTTTGGAACGGTTCAGCTGAAAATCGTTCAATTGAACGCCATCGACCATCCGCAGCAGAGCCGCGGATGGTTTCTATCTGTGATCGTTATGCGATCTTGTAGCGTTTCGCCGGCGCGGTGCGAGATAGGTTCGGCATCAGTGCCTGGCGCGCCTGCTCGTAAGCTGCAAGCTGGCCGGCATCTTCGAGCGACGGAATCGTCGCGAACTCGCCCTGCTCGAGGCCTGCAAGCGACGCATCGACCATGTTTTCCGCCGACATCACGATCTCATTCGGCAGATGCTCGACCGGCGTGCCGGCGATGTCCCAGAATTCCGTCGCAGTAGCGCCAGGCAGCACGGCCTGAATGCGGATGTTCTTCTCCGCCAGCTCATGCTTCACCGACTGGCTGAAGGCGAGCACGAAGGCTTTCGTACCGCCATAGACGCCGTTCAGGAGCTCCGGCGCGATCGCGGCAATGGACGCAATATTGATGATCGTGCCGCCGCCACGCGTGACGAAGCCGGGAACGGCGGCATAGGTCAGCCGCATCAGTGCTGTGACGTTTAGCTCGATCATCTCTTGCATCTTGTCGACATCGGCGGCAAGCAGCGGTGCCGTTCCGCCGACGCCGGCATTATTGACGAGAAGCGTGATGCTCCGGTCTTCCTTCAGCATGCCTTCGATGCGGGCAAGGTCTGCCCTGTCGCCGAGATCGGCAACGACGGTCTCGACCGTCCGTCCTGTCTCATCAGTCAGCCGGCTTGCCAACGCCTTCAGCCGATCGCCGTTGCGGGCGACGATGATGAGGTCGTAGCCCTGCTTTGCCAGCCTGTGAGCATAAATTGCGCCGATGCCCGAGGATGCGCCGGTTACCAGCGCCGTGCCCTTATGTTCCTGTGTCATAATCTGTCTCCTTGCATGCGCCGGCCCGATGCCTTGCGCTTGAGGAGAGTCTTACGCCCGATTGCGAATGTCCTAAATGTCATATATACCACCTTTAAGGACATCCTCTTTTCAGGACGCGATGGTCATGCAGCAAATCGGCTTTCTTCTCTATCCCGGCTTCCAGATCATGAGCCTCGCTGCCGTCTCGGCCTTCGAGTTCGCCAATATCGAACTCGAGGAAAAGGTTTACGAGGTCCGCTATCTCTCCGAACACGGCGGGCCGATTGCCAATTCGCTTGGCATGGTGATGGAGACGGAGGCCTTTGGGGACCCGGCCCTCGACACGCTGATCGTGGCGGGAGCGCCCGGTATCAGACTGCCGAATGCGGCGGAAACCAACTTCGTTCGCGCCGCCCTGCCCGTCACACGTCGCCTGGCGTCGATCTGCACCGGCGCCTTCTTTCTTGCCGAAGCGGGCATCCTCGACGGCCGCCGCGCGACGACGCACTGGTATGTCTCCCGCGAGCTGCAAAGCCGCTATCCCAAGATAAAGATAGAAGAGGACCGGATCTTCATCATCGACGGTTCCGTCTGGACGTCCGCCGGCATGACGGCCGGTCTCGATCTGGCTTTGGCGATGGTCGAGAAGGATCACGGTTTCGATGTGGCACGCGCGGTTTCCCGCACGCTCGTCGTCTATCATCGCCGCGCCGGCGGCCAGTCGCAATTTTCCGCCCTTCTGGAACTGGAGCCCAAATCCGACCGCATCCAGAATGCGCTCGCCCACGCCCGCAGCAATCTGAAATCGGCGCTTTCGGTGGAGGAGCTGGCGGAAGCCGCCCATCTCAGCCCCCGCCAGTTCAGCCGCGCCTTCCGCGCCGAAACCGGGCAATCGCCGGCCAAGGCCGTCGAGAACCTGCGGCTGGAAGCGGCCCGCCTGATGATGGAGCAGGGCCGCCACCCGATCGATGTCGTTGCCCGCGAAACCGGTTTTGCCGATCGCGAGCGCATGCGCCGCGCCTTCCTGCGCGCCTTCGGCCAGCCGCCGCAGGCAATCCGGCGCGCAGCCCTACAGGAATTGCAAATGTGATGCACCCTGCCTACTGCATAATTCCTTAAATCGGAATCGATTTAAGGATAAAATTATGCAGCAATTCAAAGTGCTACAGCGTCCTTTGCGCGTCTGAAAAGACGCGCGGCGCTGTAGGCGGCAGGATGCATCCTGTTCTCGTTAACCGTCCTGAAGCGCCCGGCGGATTGCGATCTCGACCGGCGAATAGGCGCCGTCCTGCCGTTCAAGCCGAAGAGGTTCGGAAGGCGCAAGGCCGGGCTGCGCCATGAAACGCGGCTCCTTGCCGCGATGCATCTGCGCTGCATGGATGAGGAATGGATGGCATAGATAGACTGTGCCCGCCGGGCCTGTCGCCAACGCCAGCGGCCGCTCTTCCCCGACATGCTCCAGCCAAAGGTGGCCCATCCCCGCTTCGCCCGCCGGCGCCAGAAGGCGTGCGATATCCTGATGCGAGCCGACGCGGATACGGGTCGGTGCATCCTCCTCCCCGACATCCGAGAACAGGAAGAGCATCAGCAGCGCCCGCCCGCGAGAGGTGATGTTCACCCGCCAGGCGGAAAAGTCCCGCTGCTCATTCGGATTGGAATCCGCGCCGGGATAGCTGAGGTCGACATGCCAACCGGCATCCCCGGGATCATCGGGATGGGGAAAGCGGACCGGGAAACTGCCAAGTCCATTGCGCGGCTCCCAGCGCCCCTTGCCGACGAGCTGATCAAAGGCCGAATGCAATACCGGCGTGTTGACGGCTTTCTCGAACGGCCCGCCGCCATAGCCGGCAAGCCGCACGACTGGCTGCGTCCACGTCCTTGGATCATCCGCATCGAAGGGAATGTCGCGCCACATGATGGCACGAGCTTCCCCGGCCAATGCGCGGGGAAAAGCGTCGTCGATCCTGACGAAACCGTCCTCGATGAATTGCTCGATCTGCGCGGCACGCAGCGCCGCCGGATAAACATCTGATGTCATGACATATCTCTCTATCGCCAATCCTGCCGGCTCTGTCCTTGGCCAGACGCAGGGTCGTTACGGTCCACGGCAACGCGCCAGCCGCAAAGGCTGGGCAGCGGCCGCATCTTCTGATGCCCGAAGGCAGAGCCTTAGAGGCTCAAGAAGAAGACCGAAGCGATATTGAGGATGAACGTCTTCATAGCGGTTCGAGGCTACAGGCTTGCACCCGAGGGGTCAATGCCGAGATGTCAGGCCACCACCTCGCGCAGCGCACCATGCACCGACTGAAGCACGAGTTCGGCAAGCCGCGCCGCAGCCGGTTGCGGTTCGGCTTCCGCCCGATGCAGGACCAGGCCGAGCTTCGGCAAATCAGGCAGGCCGATTGTCCCCGGCGCCAGCGGCCGGACCTTCGCCGGCAGGCCGATCGGCGTGCGGATGGTGAGGCCGAGGCCCGCCGCCGTCGCGGCCCAGAGACCGCCGAGGCTCGGACTGACGAAGGCGAGCCGCCAGGAAATGCCCGCCTCATCCAGCGCCTTGGTCGCCGCGCTGCGCAGCAGGCATGGCGCCTCCAGCGAAGCGAGGGGCATCGGCTCGCCGCTTGCGGCTTGCCAGCCCGGCGGCCCCTCGGAAGGTCCGATCCAGCGCATCGGCACTTCGCCGATCCTCTCGCAATGCGCCGTCAGCGTGCCATCGCTCCAGGCAAGCGCCAGATCGAGCTTGCCCGATGTGACGCGCTCAAGCAGCTCGGCATTGCGCACCACCCGCGCTTCGATCCGGACCTTCGGATGGGCACGCGCAAAGCGGCCGAGCACATCAGGCAGCAGGGTCTCGCCGAAGTCCTCCTGCAGGCCGAGCCGCACCCAGCCTTCCAGCTCGACGCTGTGCACGGCCGCAGCCGCCTCGTCGTTGAGCTCCAGCAGTCGCCTGGCATAACCGAGCATCGTCTCGCCGGCATCGGTCAGCGCCAGCCCGCGACCCACCTTGCGGAAAATCGGCGTACCCGCCTGTTCCTCCAGCTTCTTCAGCTGCGCACTCACTGCCGAGGTCGAGCGCCCGAGCCGCTCGGCCGCCTTGGCGAAATTGCCGAGTTCCATGCCGGTCGAAAAGGTTCGAAGCACCTCGAGATCAAAGATCGTCCGTCGCATTCTATAATCCCATTTTTCAGGATCATTAATCCAGAAAATTCTGATTTTCGGTATCATCGTGCCGTGCGATGGTTCTGCTGTCAAGGCCGACGGACGGCCTGAACCATGGAGATCCCGATGCCCTTCGTTCGCATTTCCCTTCGCAAAGGCAAATCGCCGGACTACCTCGCGGCGCTGGCCGATAACATCCAGCGCGCCCTGGTCGAGACCTTCGACGTGCCCGAAAACGACCGCTTCCAGACCATCCACCAGCATGACGGGAACGAGCTGATCTTCGACCGCAGCTATCTTGCCGGCCCGCGCTCCGACGATTTCGTCTATATCTCGATCACGATCGGCAGGCCTCGCACCGGCGAGATGAAGGCAGCGCTCTATCGGCGGCTCGCCGATCTCCTGGCGCAATCGCCGGGCCTCCGGCCCGAGGACGTGATGATCGTCATCAGCACCAGCGCACCGGAAGACTGGTCCTTCGGCAATGGTATTGCCCAGATGACCGACGCAGACTGGCGGCTTCGTGCGGTCGGAGGCCGACAATGAGCGCTTCGAACCCGAAGACCATGACTGTCAAGCGCCCCGGCAGGGCAATCCGCTCGCCTGAGGGCGTCGCAACTTCGCCTTTCTGGGTCGAGATGTTGCTCGAAGGCGGCGCCGATGGCGAGAACACCGCAATGCGCGCCACGCTCGAACCCGGCACCATCACCCGCTGGCACACGCATCCCAGAGGCCAACTGCTCTATGTACTTTCGGGCTACGGGCTGGCGCAAAACGAGGGCGGCCCGGTCGAAACATTGCGTGCCGGCGATGCCGTCTGGTTTGCGCCCGGCGAGCGCCACTGGCATGGCGCGGCCGGTGACAGCCCCTTCAGCTATATCAGTATTCAACCGGTGGAAAACGGCGGCATCGTCGAATGGCTGCAGCCGGTGGAGGGACAGTCATGATCACCATGCAGTACAGCTTCGCCCTGCCCGCCGATTACGACATGTCGGTCATCGACCGCCGCATCCGCGACAAAGGTCCGCTGCTCGACGGCTTTCCCAATCTCGGTTTCAAAGCCTATCTCAGCGCCCGCAAGGGAGAGTTCGGCAGCCACGACAATCTCTATGCGCCCTTCTATCTCTGGCAGAGGCCGCAAGGGGCAAGCGACTTCCTCTGCGGTCCGGGCTTTGAGACGCTGACCGGCGCCTTCGGCTGGCCGCAGGTGAGGACCTGGATCGTCTGGCAGGCAGAAATCTCGCGCGATATCGCCTCGGCCAGGTTCGCCACACGCGATGTCCTGCAGACGCAGCCCTACGCGCCGCTCGGCGATATTCGCCGCGCCGAAAGCGCGGCGGCCGAAGCAGACCTGACGACAGGCGGCGCACTCGCCTCCGTTTCCGGCTTCGAACCGACGAGCTGGACGAGGGTACGCTTCAGGTTATGGCGAGAGATTCCCGAGATCGGCGAGCACACCCAGGCCTATCGCGTCGGCCACCTATCCCTGCCTCAACCCTGAACTCAGACGGTTGCCCGGCGATAGAAGGCCAGCGAGCCGGCAAGCGCCAGCAGCGCGCCACCGCAGGCTCGCTCCAGCCACATGGCGCCTGAGGTTTTCAGGAAACGCACCGCCTGCGAGCCGAAGAAGGCGTAGCCGAACATGATGAGGAAATCGAGCGCGGCAAAGACAAGGGCGAGCAGCATATATTGCGTCGCCTGCGGCATGGTCGGGTGGATGAACTGGGGCAGGAAAGCCGAGAAGAACAGATAACCCTTCGGATTGGTCGCCGCGACCATGAAGCTCTTCAGTCCGATCGAGAAGGGCGATGTCGCACCCGCAGCCGCCCCGGACTTCAACGCCGCATCGATCGTGCCCTTCGAGCGCAGCAGCATGATACCGAGAAACGCGAGATATGCGGCACCCGCCCATTTCAGCATCGAGAACCAGAATTCCGATGCGGCGAGCAGCGCACCGAGCCCGATCGCGACGGCGCCGATCAGCACGAAATCGGACAGCACCGCGCCGATCATGCCGGCAACTGCCCGGCGCAGGCCATGCCGAGAACCGTTGGTCAGCGCCAGCAGCACCGTTGGCCCCGGCGTCGCGATGCCGACAAAGGAAACGGCTGCAAAAGCCAGAAGCGTGACGATATCCATGATGCTCCTCCGAACCCAGAGCATGTCCTGCTCCAGCGACCGAAACTTGCACGCGCCGCCAAGCTTGGCAATGCCGTCCGTCAACGAAGAAGCCCGCCGCCTCTCCAGGCAGCGGGCTTTCGAAGGCATGCGGTTGGATCAGACGCCGCTCTGGCCGTCCGAGCCGATATAGGCAATGCGGATCATGTTGGTGGCGCCGGGCGTGCCGAGCGGCACGCCGGCCGAGATGATGATGCGATCGCCCGGCTTGCCGAAGCCTTCGTCCGCGACGATGCGGCAGGCGCGGTTGACCATGTCGTCGAGATCGGTCGCGTCATGGGTGACAACGCAATGCAGGCCCCAGACGATGGCAAGGCGGCGTGCCGTCTTGATGATCGGCGACAGCGCCAGGATCGGTACCTGCGGACGCTCGCGCGAGGCGCGGAGGCCTGTCGTGCCCGACGAGGTGTAACAGACGATCGCCGACAGCTTCAGCGTCTCGGCAATCTGGCGGGCGGCAAGCGAGATCGCATCGGCACCGGTCGCTTCCGGTTGGGCACGCTGGGCATAGATGATGCCGGGATAATGCGGCTCGCGCTCGATGGCAGTGGCAATCGACGCCATCGTCGCGACGGCTTCGACGGGATAGTCGCCCGAGGCCGACTCGGCCGAGAGCATGACGGCATCCGCACCTTCGAAGACGGCGGTCGCGACGTCGGAAACTTCGGCGCGTGTCGGCACCGGCGCTGAGATCATCGATTCCAGCATCTGCGTGGCAACGACCACCGGCTTGCCCGAACGGCGGCAGGCGCGGATCAGCTGCTTCTGGATGCCGGGAACCGATTCGAGCGGCATTTCGACGCCGAGATCGCCGCGGGCGACCATCAATGCGTCGGAGAGCTCGATGATTTCCTCGATGCGCTCGAGAGCCTGCGGCTTTTCGATCTTCGACATCAACCCGACACGGCCACGGGCGATCTTGCGCACTTCGGCAAGGTCGTCGGGACGCTGGACGAAGGAAAGCGCCACCCAGTCGACATCGTCGGTGGCGAGCACGGCATCGAGGTCGGCACGGTCCTTGTCCGTCAGAGCGCCGACGCCGAGCAGCGTATCGGGAAGGCTGACACCCTTGCGGTCGGAGATGCGCGTGCCCGAAATAACTGTGGTGACGATGCTCTTGCCGTCGCATTTTTCTGCGCGCAAGGCGAGCTTGCCGTCGTCAATCAGCAGGCGGTGGCCGGGCTGCACCGATTCCAGGATCTCGGGATGCGGCAGATAGACGCGGTTCTGGTCGCCGAGCGCTTCGTTGTTGTCGAGCGTGAAGGTCTGGCCGGGCTTCAGGTCCACCTTGCTGTCGACGAACTTGCCCACACGCAGTTTCGGTCCCTGGAGGTCGGCGAGAATGCCGATCGGCCGGCCGGAACGCGCCTCGACCGAGCGGATGCGCTGGATAAGCGTCCGCATCACGTCGTGGCTCGCATGGCTCATATTGATGCGGAAGACATCGGCACCAGCCTGATGCAGCTTCTCGATCATCGATTCCTCGGCGGAGGCTGGCCCGAGGGTGGCGAGGATTTTAATTTTGCGATTACGCTTCATCAATTCTGGCTTTCTTGCGTCCCTGGGGTGTCGGAGAGCTGAACCATCCAGCTACCCTGGCGGCCCGTATCATATTCCTTGAATCCCATCTTCTGGTAACCGCGGGCATAACAATCCTGCACACCCGTGATCTTGAATTCGTTTTCCGCCACGCACATCTGCACGTCACCCGTCCATCGTCCTCCCCGGGCGGCGTCCTCTGCGTAGAGGTAATAATAACGCGACTGCAATTCTCCCTCGATCAGCGTGGCGCAGGTCGTTGCCGGCACCTGCCACCAGCCCTCCGTCACCCAGCCATCCTTGGCCCGGTATCCGATCGCGACGCCGACGAGATTCTGTGTTCCGTTGCAGACGCGAAAATCGGCGCGTGCGGCATCTGCGATGAAAAACGGCATGGCGGCTGCAAGAGCGAACAGAGCGAGACGGACCAGCGGCCCGGACCGCGTGAGGAAACTTGGCGCGGCTTGGATCAACACGGCTCCCAAATAGCTCCACGGTTATTCGTATCCGTGTCTTCTTGCGCCGCCGTCAAGCGAAAGTCAACGCAATGCTAATCGATTATATTTCCTTTCATAACCACCTGTCGAGGGTCCGGCTCAACCTCTCCCCGCCTGCCGCGCTTGAACCCGCCGCAGGCGCATGCGATCACTGCCCCCGACGGCGCAATGACAAACGGCAATTCCCTGATGGACGACTTCCAATCCTTCGAAATCCTATCCGGCAAACATGACAAAGGCATGGTGATCCTCGCAGATCACGCGATGAACCGCCTTCCCGCGCGATATGGCCGGCTGGGACTTCCCGACGCGGCCTTCGCCCGCCACATCGCCTATGACATCGGCATCGAGGGCCTGACGCGGCAGCTCTCGGCAAGGCTCGGCGTTCCCGCCGTGCTCGGCGGCTTTTCGCGCCTGCTGATCGACCCGAACCGCGGCGAAGACGATCCGACGCTGATCATGAAGATCTCCGACGGCGCCGTCATATCAGGCAACCATCCAATTACGCCGCAGGAGTGGGACTACCGCGTCGAAACCTTCCATCGCCCCTATCACCATGCCGTGGCCACAACGATCGACAGCGTGGCGATTGCCACTGGCAGGGCACCGCTGGTGCTGTCGCTGCACTCCTTCACGCCGGCCTGGAAAGGCATTCCCCGTCCCTGGCACGCTGCCGTCCTCTGGGACAGCGACCATCGCGCTGTCGGCCCGCTGCTTGACATGCTGCGCGCCGATCCCGATCTCGCCGTTGGCGAAAACGAACCCTATGACGGCGCGCTGAAGGGCGATACCATGTACCGCCATTGCATGATCACAGGCATTCCGCATGCACTGCTCGAAGTGCGCCAGGATCTGATCGGAGACCAGACCGGCATATCGGCATGGGCCGAACGCCTGGCGCCGATCTTTGCGGCGATGAATGCCGATCCCGCCTTGCACGAATACGACGTTCACCAGTCACGCACCGGCCCCTATTGAACGAAAGGCCCCACTTAACGAAAGGAAGCGAGATGACCGCGCTCAACAAGGAACAACAGACCGAATTCGAGGCCGCCGCCTTTCGCCGCCTCGTCGCACATCTTCGCGAACGCAGCGACGTTCAGAACATCGATCTGATGAATCTGGCCGGCTTCTGCCGCAACTGCCTGTCGAACTGGTATCGCGAAGCCGCCGAGGCCGAAGGTGTCGCGGTTACCAGGGACGAATCGCGCGAGATGGTCTATGGCATGCCCTATGAGGACTGGAAAAATCCTCACCAGAACGAGGCCTCACCTGTGCAAAAAGCTGCTTTTGAACTGAACAACCCACACAAATAGCTCGGCTGGCCCCGAACAGGCTTGACCGTGACGCCGCTTCGCGGCAGTCACTGGCATCCAAAATCGATCATCGAAAAACCAGGAGAACACGATGTCTGATGCTCATGGCGTCGCCCGCGATCAGCTTCGCGCTTTCATCGAGCGCATTGAACGGCTGGAAGAAGAAAAGAAGACCATCGCCGACGACATCAAGGACGTCTATGGCGAAGCCAAGGGAATGGGCTTCGATACCAAGATCCTGAAGAAGGTCGTGGCGCTGCGCAAGAAGGACGAGCAGGAGCGCATGGAAGAGGAAGCAATCCTCGACACCTACCTGCACGCGCTCGGCATGATCGAGGCCCCGCCGGAAGGCTGATCCGCCGCGATCGCCGATGTCGACAAGCCGCCGAGCCTTTCGGCGGCTTTTCTTTTGCGAAGAACGCGCCGGTTAAACAGTGACCTTACCCTGTCGAAGCGGCCAAAGAAAAACCGCCGGATCGCTCCGGCGGTTTTCGATATTTCCATAATCGGCAGGCTCAGTTCGTATTGAACTTGCGCACTTCCATGAAATTCACAGCCGTGCCGCTGAAGCGGGCCGGGTCGACCGAAGCGGTCTTGACGTTGAAGCCCTCGGCATAGACGGCGGACGGCTGGGCGCGCATCGTCTGGCTGACGAACCGCGGCGCCTTGACCTGCTTGGAGGCCATTTCCAGGCGGGCATTGGTGAGCGCCCACTGCGAGATCATCTTTTCCGTCAGCTTCGGCTCGGTGCGCACCGTCGTGCGGCTGGCATCCGCTGCGGCGGCTTCCTTCTGCGTCGGGCGACCACCCTTGGCAGGAAGCCCCTGCGCTACGGCGCTTTCGGCGGCCGGTTCGTCGAAACTATCGCCAAAGCTTGCCGATTTGGTCATCGGCGCCAATGCTGCGAGTTCGAGCGGCGGCTTTGCGGCAGGCGCCTTTTGCGTCATCGCTGCGTTGATCGCCTGCTCAACCGTCTGCGGCGGCGCCTTCGACGCGATCTGGCTTTCCCTATCGTTCCGCTGCTGGTCGAGTGCATCGGCCACGGCAGGAGACAGCGCGTCCTGATCGGCTTCGTCGGCTTCTGCCTCCGGATCGGCATCGGCCGCGGCAAGAAGGTTCTCGGCAACGGCAGGGCGTTCGACCGGCGTCGGAACCGGCAGCCCATTTGCGCCCGTCAGCATGGGATCGGTCGACGCGACCTCGGCGTCACCAGGCGCGCGGCGCTGGCCGAGAAGCGAGGGAACCGGAATGCTGTAGGCACTGAGGTCGGCGAACTGCTGCGGCTGGACCTGATCGACCGGAAGGGCGGCCGCAAGAGCCTGCTGTGCGGCATTACCCGAAGGCGGCGCTACGAGCGCGCTCGCCACTTCGCTGCCGGCGGGCTGGTTGCTGAACGCCGGGCGAACCTGCGGCACCGGCGCGTTCACATCCGCGACTTCGGTCTGCTGCGGCTCGACAGGGGCAGGCTCGGCCTTCGGCGGCGTCGCCTTGGCAACGGCAACAGGGGTGGAATCGTCCGTCTCGTCTTCCTGCTCGTCGGCTCCGCCGCCAAAGAGCGCGGCAAACAGCGTCTTGTGCTTCGGCGCCGATTCGGAAGCGCTGGCGATCTGGATCTGCGTGCCGCTGACGCGGCGCTTATAGTCGGCCATCGCCTGCTGGTAGCCCGGCAGCGGCTTGCCGTCGGCCGGAATATGGATGGTATTGCCGTTCGGGAAGAGCCGAACCAGCTCGTCGCGGCTCATGCGCGGCCAGGCGCGAACGCCGCCGACATCCATGTGCACGAAGGGCGAGCCCGACTTCGGATAGAAGCCGACGCCGCCGACCTGCATCTTCATGCCGATGCCGCGCAGCGTCGCCAGCTTGACGTCGGGAATGAAGAAGTCCATCGCCTTGCCGAGCATATGCTGGCTCTTTTCGGCGACGCCGGAATTGCGCGAGCGGCCACGCAGCATCTCGTTGGTTCCCGGCGAACGGAAACCGCAGACGACGTTGATGTAGTCCCTCGAACCGCTCTGGCGATAGACTTCCCAGATCAGGTCGAACAGCCGCGGGTCCATTTTCGTCGGCTGGTTCTTGCGCCAGTCGCGCAGGAAGCGATTCAGCTGCTCCAGACCCTTGGGGTCGAACTTGCCATTACGCTTGTAGGTGATGACGGCTTTTTCGCCGGTATGAATGAAATAGAGCTTGAGGCTGCGGGTGTCGCCCGCTGCCTGCGAAGGCGTACTAACGAATACCGGTGAGGAAACCGCGAGCGCAAGAAGGGCGGCCGCTACCGTCCTTATTGCCTTTCCGCAGATGTCGGCGCACAACAAACGCCAGCTCAAGCGCGAAGGCTTGGAATTCCCATTCAGATTCGGCAACTCGATCCCCGTCAGACAGACAATGTCCCGTACTGTCTCAGATGACTGTCAAATGCGGTCACACGATGGCAAAAATGCCACACATGATCAACCTTTTCTTTACATAGTGAACGCGCCACTAACAAGTGGTTTATGACTAGTAACAAAACGTGGTTGCCTTAATCTTAACAAAAAGCGTTTAAGCCGCATCTTTCTGGGGATTGTCAGGGTCTATGCCGTAGTCCTTGAGCTTGCGATAAAGTGTGGACCGGCCGATACCAAGCTTGCGCGCTACTTGACTCATCTGTCCACGGTAGAATTTGAGCGCGAATCGGATGAGTTCCTCCTCGACATCGGCAAGCCTGCGCACGTCTCCGGCAGGATTGACGCTGGCGATCGCGTTTTCCGAAGCCTCGGACAGGCGGTGGTGCACCTCTCCCGACATCGACGCCCTGAAGTCCTCGCCATAGCCATCGTCGGGATCGAGGCCGGTATTGTCGGCAACGAGCGCCAGGTGATCCACCACATCGTATTCCGGAAGCTGGGCGGCGATCTGCGGGAAATCCGCTTCGGTCAGCTCGGGCCCTTCGGCCAGAACGACCGCGCGGAAGATCGCGTTTTCA
The DNA here is from genome assembly GCF_012349115.1 of Rhizobium ruizarguesonis. Taxonomy (GTDB): domain Bacteria; phylum Pseudomonadota; class Alphaproteobacteria; order Rhizobiales; family Rhizobiaceae; genus Rhizobium; species Rhizobium ruizarguesonis. The sequence continues at coordinate 126,179 of NZ_PQIG01000002.1, read as the reverse complement.
AGCTGGCGGATATTGCCCGGCCAGTCATAGGCGGTCAGCAACGCCAGCGTGCCGGCATTCACCGTCATGCGGCGACCACTCTTCTGCTCGCTGGAGAAGCGCTCGGCAAAGACGCGCACCAGATTGGGAATGTCTTCTTTGCGTTTGCGCAGCGCCGGAATGGTGATCGGGAAGACGTTGAGGCGATAATAGAGATCCTCACGGAAATGGCCGTTCTTGACCTCCTCGATCAGATCCTTGTTGGTCGCCGAGATCAGTCGGACATTGACCTTGTGCGCGGTGCGCGCACCGACGGTCTCGATCTCGCCCTGCTGCACGGCACGCAAGAGCTTTACCTGCACTTCGAGCGGCAGATCGCCGATCTCGTCGAGGAAGATGGTGCCGCCATCGGCTTCCATGAATTTGCCGATGTGGCGCTCGGTCGCGCCGGTAAACGCACCCTTCTCGTGACCGAAGAGAATGCTCTCGACCAGATTATGCGGGATCGCCCCGCAATTGACGGTGACGAAAGGCTTGTTCGAGCGGTCGCCGCCGGATTGGATGGCGCGCGCCACCAGCTCCTTGCCGACGCCGGATTCGCCTTCGAGCACGACGGGAATGTTGGACTGAGCCGCCCGCTGGGCGAGATCGATAACGCGGAGCATCGCCGGGCTTGCCGAGACGATATCGTCGAAGCCAACCGAACCTGAGCGCGAGCGGCGTCCGGCTCGCGCCTTGACTTCGCGCTGGTCGAGCTTCATCGCGTTCGAGATCGAAGTGGCGATGCGTTCGGGCGAGACCGGCTTGACGACGAAATCGAAGGCGCCGGCGCGCATTGCCTGCACCACCGTTTCAATGCCGCCCTGCCCCGTCTGCACAATGACGGGGATCTGCGTGCCGAATTCGTGAAGCGCATCGAGGAATTCGAGGCCGGTCATCTCCGGCATCATCAGGTCGAGTACGATGACGTTGAAAAGGCCGCTGTCGCGTTTGACCATTTCCAGGCCGATGCGGCCGTTTTCCGCCTGGTGCACGACATGGCCGTGACGCTCGATTGCGTTCTTGAGCAGACGGCGCTGCACGGGGTCGTCTTCGACCACGAGGATTTGCCCTGCTCCCTTGAGCTCATTGTAACCGGTCATTGTCGCCTCACTTCATGCGAAACCATAAAGCGCACTCTGACAGGAAGGCTTGAACATCCAGTTTTGAGAAACAATTGCATTTTAACGATTGGAACGGGTCATTTTGGTGCCGAAGCGACGCCTTTCATGCGCCGAAAACCCCTTGATGCGAGGCGTTAGCGCGCTTACAGCGCCGCGCGTCTTTTCAGACGCGCAAAGGACGCTGTAACACTTTGAATCGACGCATCGTGCTTTCCGAAAATCGATTCCGATTTTCGGGCCGATGCGGTAGACAATCAGACCTGTTATGAAAGTGGAGAGGAATTGCGTCCATGAAAATCAAGCTCCCGCACGCCGGCCTTCTTTTATCTCCAGCAGTGCCAGCTGGGGCCGCCGACCCGGCGCTCGGCGATCTGCCGGTCTGGAAGCTGCAGGATCTTTATCCCTCCGCTACCTCCACCGCCTTTGTCGCCGACATGGAAAAGGCCGGCAAGGCCGCAATCGCCTTTGAAGAAAAGTGGAAGGGCAAACTCACGGAGGCGGCAGCGAAGACCGGCGCTGAGGGCATCGGCGCGGCCCTGAAGGAATATGAGGCGTTGGACGACATCATCGGCCGCCTCGGCTCCTTTGCCGGCCTCACCTATTTCTCCGACACCACCAACCCGACAAACGGCAAGCTCTATGGCGACGTGCAGGCCAAGATCACCGAATTTTCCGGCCATCTCCTGTTCTTCGCGCTGGAACTGAACCGCATCGACGACACGGTGATCGACGCCTGCATGGTGAATGATCCCGCCGCCGGACACTATCGCCCTTGGCTGCTCGACCTCAGGAAGGACAAGCCCTACCAGCTCGACGACAGGCTGGAACAGCTCTTCCTCGAGAAGTCGATGACATCGGCCGCCGCCTTCAACCGCCTCTTCGACGAAACCATGGCGGAACTTCGCTACGACATCGATGGCGAGAAAGTGCCGCTCGAAGTAGCGCTGAACAGGCTGCAGGAAAAGGATCCTGAGGCGCGACGCAAGGCGGCCATGGCGCTCGCTGAAACCTTCAAGGCGAATATCCGCACCTTCACGCTGATCACCAACACGCTTGCCAAGGACAAGGAGATCGCCGACCGCTGGCGCGGCTTCGAGGACATCGCCGACAGCCGCCACCTGGCAAACCGTGTCGAGCGCGAGGTCGTCGATGCGCTGGCCGCGGCCGTCCGCGAAGCCTATCCCCGCCTTTCGCATCGCTATTACAAGATGAAGGCGAAATGGCTCGGTATGGAGCAGATGAATTTCTGGGACCGCAACGCGCCCCTTCCGGAAACCTCCAGCGCCATCATCTCCTGGCCGGAGGCGAAGGATACGGTGCTGTCGGCCTATGGCAATTTTGCCCCGGAGATGGCGGATATCGCCAGGCGCTTCTTCGACGAACAATGGATCGATGCCCCGGTCCGTCCCGGCAAGGCGCCAGGCGCCTTCGCCCATCCGACGGTTCCCTCGGCCCATCCCTATGTGCTCGTCAATTACATGGGCAAGCCGCGCGATGTGATGACGCTTGCCCATGAACTCGGGCACGGTGTGCATCAGGTTCTCGCCGGCGCACAAGGGGCGCTGATGTGCCAGACGCCACTGACGCTTGCCGAAACCGCGTCTGTCTTCGGCGAGATGCTGACCTTCCGCGCGCTGCTGGAAAAGACCACCGACAAACGCGAGCGCAAGGCGATGCTTGCCCAGAAGGTCGAGGACATGATCAACACGGTCGTGCGCCAGATCGCCTTCTATGAATTCGAGCGCAAGCTCCACACCGCCCGCAAATCAGGAGAACTCACAGCTGACGACATCGGCGAACTCTGGCTCTCCGTCCAGTCGGAAAGCCTCGGGCCGGCGATCAGCATTTCCGAGGGATACGAGACCTACTGGGCCTATATCCCCCATTTCATCCACTCGCCCTTTTATGTCTACGCCTATGCCTTCGGCGATTGCCTGGTAAATTCGCTCTATGCGGTCTACCAGAAAGCCGAGAAAGGCTTCCAGGAGAAGTATTTCGAACTGCTGAGGGCCGGCGGCACCAAGCACCACTCGGAACTGCTGAAGCCTTTCGGCCTAGACGCCACCGATCCGTCGTTCTGGAGCCAGGGCCTGTCGATGATCGAAGGGCTGATCGATGAGCTGGAAGCGTTAGATAGAGCGGCCTGATCAGCCCTGTCCCCACGCCAAACCTCTTCCCGCAAGCGGGGGGAGGCGCCGGCAGGCGGACGAAGGATCGCGCTCCAAGAAAAGACGCCGCCGATGGCCGAAACCCAACCCACTATTCTCTTCCGCGACGACGTGACCGGACAGGTGATGCTCTTTGCCGAGCCGGCAGAGATCATCGTTGCCAGGACGCGCGCCGAGTTCTTTGCAGGCCTTGCCCGGATGGAGCAGGCCAAGGCCGCAGGCAAATGGCTTGCCGGCTACATGGCCTATGAGGCCGGATACCTCTTCGAGGAAAAACTCGCTCCCTTCGCCAGGGAACATCGCGACACCCCGCTCATCTGTTTCGGCGTCTTCGACGCTCCGCAGCCGGATACGCATCCGCTTGCCCAGCCAAAACAGCGCCTCGAAAACGAGGAATTCCTCACCGCTCCGAAAGCCGCCTGGGATTTCCCTATATATAAGGAGCGCTTCGACCGCCTCCACAAGCACTTACGGCTCGGCGACGCCTATCAGGCGAACCTCACCATGCCGGTCGAGGCCCGCTGGAACGGCGATCCCCGTGCCGCCTTCTGGTCGCTGATCGAACGCCAGCCGGTTAAATACGGCGCACTGGTCGATCTCGGCGGCCCGATTATCCTTTCGCGTTCGCCCGAACTTTTCTTCCGCACCGATGAACAGGGCTGGATCGAGACCCATCCGATGAAGGGCACGGCAAAACGCGGCACGACTGCCGCCGAGGATGCCGAGATCATCGAGGCGATGCGCAGCGATATCAAGACGCAGGCGGAAAACCGCATGATCGTCGATCTGCTGCGCAACGATATCTCCCGCATCACCGAGGTCGGCACGCTCGACGTCCCGAAGCTCTTCGACATCGAGACCTATCCGACCGTCCACCAGATGGTGAGCCATGTCCAGGCAAGGCTCCGCCCCGATCTTTCGATCCGCGACATCTTCTCCGCACTCTTCCCCTGCGGTTCGATCACCGGCGCGCCAAAGATGCGGGCAATGGAAATCCTCCATGCGCTCGAGGATGCCCCGCGCGACGCCTATTGCGGCGCGATCGGCATGATCTCGCCCACCGGCGCCATGCGTTTCTCCGTCGCCATCCGCACCATCACGCTTTTTGAGGGCGGCAGGGCCGTCTTCAATGTCGGCGGCGGCATCGTCTTCGATTCGACCGCCGAGGCCGAATATGAGGAATGCCTGCTCAAGGCCCGCTTCGCTGTCGGCGACCAATGGATTGCGCGATGATCGATTTTTCGCTGATCGAGACGCTGCGCTGGCAGCCCGGCGAGGGCTTCATCCGGCTGCGGCTGCATCTCGCCCGGCTTTCCCGCTCCGCACGTCGCCTTGGCTTCCCGCAACCGATCGCGGCGGCGGCCAGGCTCGACGAAGCCGTTGCAGGTGCTGCCGGTCCGCTACGCATCCGCCTGACCTTCGACGCGCAAGGCCGTATCGAGGTAACGAGCGCCGCTTTTGTGCCCCTGGCGCCCGATACTACCTGGATCGTCCGTCTCGCCGACACCCGTCTGAATTCCGCCGACAGACTGCTGCGCGTCAAGACCACGCGCCGTGCCGTCTACGAGGCCGCACGCGCCGAATATACGACCGCCGAGGCCGACGAAGTCATCCTTTTGAATGAACGCGATGAAGTCTGCGAGGGCACCATCACCTCGATCTTCCTGGACGATGGAATCGGCATTCTGCGCACCCCGCCCATCTCCTGCGGCCTGCTTGCCGGCGTGCTGCGCACCGAGCTCATCTGCCGGCGCCAGGCCCGTGTCGGCCGCATCACGCTTGCCGATCTCGATGCCGGCACGTTTTATATCGGCAACTCGCTGCGCGGCCTGATCCGCGCAAACCTCGTCAGGAGCTGACCATGTTCATTCTCTCGCTCACCTATGTGAAACCCAACGATGAAGCCGACAGGCACATGGAGCCACACATGGCCTGGGTGAAAGAGGGTTATGCCAAGGGCTGGTTTCTGGCTTCCGGCCGCAAGGTGCCGCGTACCGGCGGCGTCATCCTCGCAATCGGCGAGCGCGCCGCGATTGAGGCCTATGTCGCCGCCGATCCCTTCACCCTCCATGGCGTCGCCGAATACGAAATCACCGAGCTTGCCGTCACGACGGCGGTCGACGGACTGGAAATCCTGAAGGGCTGAATTTAGAGGAGCCGATCATGGATGATCTCGCAGCCCATCTGAAAGAGCTCGAATCCACGCGGACTGCCGGTCCCCAGGACAGCTTCGCCGGCCTCTATCACCGCTCGATATTTGGCCTTTCCCTGTCAACGCCCTTTATTGTGACGCCATTTTATGGTTAGAGCCGGTCACTTCGCAATCTCTGCGGCAATTTCAAAATAATTCTTCGGGCTGAACGCCTTCGTCGCCTTCCACAGGAGAAAAGAATGACGGAACAAAACTATCCGGTATATGCCGAAATTACCGGTCCGATCGTGATGATCGGCTTTGGCTCCATCGGTCGCGGCACCCTGCCCCTGATCGAGCGCCATTTCAAATTCGACAAGAGCCGGATGGTCGTCATCGATCCGCGGGAAGAGCCCTCCGACATGGAGATTCTGCGCAAGCACGGCGTTCGTCACGTCAAGGAACATGTCACCAAGGACAATTACAAGGAACTGCTGAAGCCACTGCTGACCGAAGGCCAAGGCCAGGGCTTCTGCGTCAACCTCTCGGTCGACACCTCCTCGCTCGACATCATCAAGCTCTGCCGCAAACTCGACGTTCCCTATATCGACACCGTCGTCGAACCCTGGCTCGGCTTCTATTTCGACAAGGGCATGAGCAACGCCGACCGCACCAACTATGCGCTGCGCGAAACCATGCGCAAGGAAAAGGCGAAGAACCCGGGCGGCGCTACCGCCGTCTCCACCTGCGGCGCCAATCCGGGCATGGTCTCCTGGTTCGTCAAGCAGGCGCTCGTCAACCTCGCCAACGATACCGGCCTCAAATTCGACGAACCGGACCAGCACGATCGCGAAGGCTGGGCAAAGCTCATGAAGAAGCTCGGCGTCAAGGGCGTCCACATCGCCGAGCGCGACACCCAGCGCACCAAGCATCCGAAGCCGCTCAACGTCTTCTGGAACACGTGGTCCGTCGAAGGCTTCATTTCCGAAGGCTTGCAGCCAGCCGAACTCGGCTGGGGCACGCATGAAGAATGGATGCCGAAGAACGCCAAGAAGCACAAGAAGGGCAACAAGGCGGCGATCTACCTGGAGCAGCCGGGCGCCAACACCCGCGTGCGCACCTGGTGCCCGACTCCCGGCCCGCAATATGGCTTCCTCGTCACCCACAACGAGTCGATCTCGATCGCCGATTTCTTCACCGTTCGCGACAAGGACGGCGAAGTGACCTTCCGCCCGACCTGCCACTATGCCTACCATCCGGCCAACGACGCCGTGCTCTCGCTGCATGAAATGTTCGGCAATGGCGGCACGCCGCAGCCGGTCCATCACGTTCTCGACGAGGACGAGCTGGAGGACGGCATCGACGAACTCGGCGTCTTGCTCTACGGCCATGAGAAGAATGCCTATTGGTATGGCTCGCGCCTGTCGCTGGAAGAAACCCGCCGCATCGCGCCCTACCAGAACGCCACCGGCCTGCAGGTCACATCAGCCGTCCTCGCCGGCATGGTCTGGGCGCTGGAAAACCCGAATGCCGGCATCGTCGAAGCCGACGAGATCGATTACAAGCGCTGCCTCGAAGTGCAGATGCCCTATCTCGGCCCGGTCGAGGGCCACTACACCGACTGGACCCCGCTCGACGGCCGTCCGGGCCTCTTCCCCGAGGATATCGACACCAAGGATCCGTGGCAGTTCAGGAACATTCTGGTTCGCTGAGGACGCCTGCACGGCTTTGACAATGCCCGCCGCAAGGCGGGCATTTTTGTAACGCCGGCTGTCTAAATGCCGTTCGCCGCCCCACCAAGGCTTGCCTTCATGCCGGGCGCGCGCCATGTTTTGCCCGAACTTGGCGGCTGTCCGCCGCGCCGATTCGCCGGGAGAAGCCTTATGAAAATCAGAACTGGTCTCGTTCTTGTCGGTGCAGCGGCCGCTCTAGCCGCCTGCGTTTCATCAGAGCCGCGTCGCCTGCCGGTTGCAACCGCGCCCGCCGCCACCGGCGTGGAAGGCAACTGGAGCGATCCGAACGGCATCGTTTCCACCTTCCAGGGCGGTACTTTCACCACCCGCACGACCGACAGCAACCAGCTTCTTGCCTCGGGCACCTATATCAATACCTCACCGACCCTCGTGGAGATCAACATGACCTCGCTGGTGCGCAAGACCCAGTCCAAGGTCAATTGCGCCCTCGTCAACCCGAGCCAGCTCAATTGCACCTCCGATTCCGGCGCACAGTTCACACTTTCTCGCCGCGGCTGAACGATGAGGCGGTAGGCTGAGCACAGCATGCGGGCCCTCGCCTTTTACCTCGTCCTGCTGCTCGCCATGCCGCTTGCGGCAATTGCGGTCGTTTCGCCGGCCAACGAATATCGCGCCCAGGGCATCGCCGCTCCCGATTGCGACGGGCCGCTGCAGGTGCTGATCTTCGCCGTGCCGGCAGTCCTGATCTATGGTGCAGGCGCGCTCCTTGCTCATCGGGCCGGCCGGCGCTTTCATCGCCTCGTTTCCCTTCTCTGCTTGATCATTGCGCTCGCGACGGTCCCGAATATTGCGGAGGCCGTGCACGAACTCTACCGAAACGCCGCCGACGGCGAATGCCGGGGATAAGCAGCCCGGCTTTTTTGCCCTGCCCCCTTGGAAAGCGTCCCGCCTGGCCCAGCTTTCTCTTGCGGTCGTGCATCGTCTGATGGAACATCCGCAGGCCGGGAAACCGCCCCGGCACACGATGTAAGGGATCGGCGAGGGATCAGGGGGATCTTTCGCCTCAATCAGGAGAACAGGGATGACGAAGTCTTTCAGCTTCGGTCTTTTGACCGCGTCCATGCTGGCGCTGAGCACGGGCGCCGCCTTTGCAGATTACGAACTCAATATTCTTCATATCAACGATTTCCACTCGCGCATCGAATCGATCAACAAGTTCGACTCCACCTGCTCGGCCGAAGAGGAAGGCAAGAAGGAATGCTTCGGGGGTGCTGCCCGCCTGAAGACCGCGATCGATCAGCGCCGCCAGGCGCTATCCGGCAAGAACGTCCTCCTCATGAATGCCGGCGACAATTTCCAGGGCTCGCTCTTCTACACGACCTACAAGGGAGCAGCCGAAGCCGAGTTCCTGAACCTGATGAAGTTCGACGCCATGACCGTCGGCAATCATGAATTCGACGACAGCGAGGACGGGCTTGCGACCTTCCTGGACAAGGTGCAGTTCCCTGTCGTGACGGCGAATGTCAAGGCGACAGCCGCCTCCAAGCTCGGCGACCGCATAAAGCCCTCGCTGGTGCTCGATGTCGCCGGCCAGAAGATCGGTATCGTCGGCGCCGTCACCAATGACACGGCAGAGCTTTCCTCCCCCGGCCCGAACGTCACGATCGCCGATGACGTCCAGAGCATTACCGCGGCCGTTCAGGATCTGAAGGGCAAGGGCGTCAACAAGATCATCGCGCTGACCCATGTCGGTTACCCCCGCGATCTCGCCCTGATCGCCAAGATCCCGGATGTCGATGTCGTCGTCGGCGGCCATTCCCATAGCCTGCTCTCCAACACCGACCCCAAGGCCGAAGGCCCCTATCCGACCATGGTCGACAATCCCGGCGGCTATAAAGTGCCGGTCGTCCAGGCTGCCTCCTACAGCAAGTATCTCGGCGATCTCGTCGTCAATTTCGACGATAGCGGCGTCGTCAAAGATGCCAAGGGCGATCCGATCCTGATCGATTCCACCTTCGCGCCTGATCCGGCTGTCCTTGCCCGTATCGCCGAACTCGCAAAGCCGATAGAAGAACTGCGCAAGAAGGTGATCGGCTCCTCCGAAAGCCCGATCGAAGGCGACCGCAAGGTCTGCCGCGTCAAGGAATGCTCGATGGGCAATCTGGTGGCCGACGCCATGCTCGATCGCACCAAGAACCAGGGCGTCACCATCGCCGTCCAGAACGGCGGCGGCCTGCGCGCTTCGATCGACGGCGGCGAGGTCACCCAGGGCGAGGTCATCACCGTCCTGCCTTTCCAGAACACGCTCGCTACGTTTGAGACGACTGGCGCAGATGTCGTCAAAGCGCTCGAAAATGGCGTCAGCCAGATCGACCAGGGCGCTGGGCGCTTCCCGCAGGTCGCCGGCCTGAAGTTCGCCTTCGACCAGTCGAAGCCTGTCGGCAGCCGCGTCGGCGATGTCCAGGTGAAGGAAGGCGACAATTTCGCTCCGATCGATCCCGCCAAGACCTACAAAGTCGCCACCAACAATTTCATGCGAGCCGGCGGCGATGGCTATTCGATCTTTAAGGAAGGCAAGAACGCCTATGATTACGGTCCGGACCTTGCCGACGTGACCGCCGAATATGTCGCTGCGCATTCGCCCTACAAGCCATATACGGATGGCCGCGTCACCGAACTGGCGCAGGCAGCGCCTGCTCCCTCCGCTTCCGAGCCGGCGCCTGCCGCACCGGCTGCTCCGGCCCCCTCTACCGAACCCAGCCCCGCGCCCGCTGCTCCTGCTCCATCCACCGAGCCGGCACCCGCTGCCCCGGCACCAGCAACACCGGCGCCCGCTACTGAACCAGCGCCGGCACCGGCAGCCTCCGCACCTGCCGCAACGACGCCTTCCACCCATGTCATCGCTGCGGGCGACACCTTCTGGGATCTCGCCGTGACCTTCTATGGCGACGGCACGATGTGGCGGAAGCTTTCGGATGCCAATGGCAAGCCGAACCCGCGTCACCTGACGGTCGGCAAGGAGATCGAGGTCCCCGCCAAGTAAGACGATTTGTCCCGATGCCACTGGCCGGTCCGGGGTTTCCCGGGCCGGTTTTTCTTTCTATAGGGTGAACCACGATCTCGGGGCTGCGTATGAGCCGACGGGACAAAAGAGTGTTGGGGCCAGAATGACAGCAGATATTTCACTCCGCCCGGCGGACCATCCGGTCGTCAAGTCAGGCAAGGTCGGTGTCCTGTTGGTCAATCTCGGCACGCCTGACGGCACCGACTATACCTCGATGCGCCGCTATCTCAGGGAATTCCTGACCGATCGCCGCGTCATCGAATGGTCGCCCTGGAAGTGGTATCCGATCCTGTTCGGCATCGTGCTCAACATCCGCCCGCAGAAGGTCGGCAAGGCCTACGAGCTGATCTGGAACAAGGAGAGGAACGAAAGTTATCTGCGCACCTATACCCGCAACCAGTCGGAGCTGATGGCCGAGCGCCTGAAGGATCTTGATAACGTCAAGGTCGACTGGGCGATGCGTTATGGCACCCCGTCGATCGCCTCGCGCATCGACGCGCTGAAAGAAGAGGGCTGCGACCGCATCGTGCTCTTCCCACTCTATCCGCAATATGCCGCGGCGACGACCGCCACCGTCAACGACAAGGCCTTCCAGAAGCTGCTCTCGATGCGCTGGCAGCCGGCGCTGCGCACCGTTCCCGCCTATCATGACGACGAGACCTATATCGAGGCGCTCGCCGCCTCGGTCGAAAGGCATCTTTCGACCCTCGACTGGAAGCCCGAGATGCTGCTTGCCTCCTTCCACGGCATACCGATGTCCTATTTCAAGCAGGGCGACCCCTACTACTGTCAATGCCAGAAGACCGGCCGGCTGCTGCGCGAGCGGCTCGGGTTGAACGCGGAAAACTTCATGGTCACCTTCCAGTCCCGCTTCGGGCCGGAGGAATGGCTGCAGCCCTACACCGACAAGACGGTGGAGAAGCTCGCCAGGGACGGCGTCAAGCGCATCGCCGTCATCAATCCCGGCTTCGTCTCCGACTGTCTGGAAACGCTGGAGGAGATTGCCGAACAGGCCGCCCATTCCTTCCACGAGAATGGCGGCGAGAAGTTCGCGCATATTCCCTGCCTTAACGACGGCGAGGACGGCATGAAGGTGCTGGAAAAGGTCGTCCGCCGCGAATTGCAGGGCTGGGTCTGAGAAACCGTCTTCAGAAAGCAGCATCGGACGAGGAACTGGAAACAGCCCAATGACTTAGACGAAACGGAACCTCCTTTTCGCTTGGAGGCTAGCCGGTTGTGCCATCATTTCTTCCTCGCAAAGAACGTGCTAACTCACCACATGAGTTGGGCAGGCGCGCATGCGCCGATAGGAGGAATTTTTCATGCTGTTCGGCGGCTTCGACATCGTCGTGATCGTGCTGGTCATCTTCGTCATCCTGGTGCTCTTTGCCGGGATCAAGACAGTCCCGCAGGGCTACCGCTATACGATCGAGCGCTTCGGGCGTTATACTCGCACGCTGGAGCCAGGCCTCAACCTCATCACCCCCTTCATCGAGCGCGTCGGCGCCAAGTTGAACGTGATGGAGCAAGTGCTGAACGTGCCGACCCAGGAGGTGATAACCAAGGATAATGCCTCGGTTTCGGCCGATGCCGTCTCCTTCTATCAGGTGCTGAACGCCGCCCAGGCTGCCTATCAGGTCTCCAACCTCGAAAACGCCATCCTCAATCTGACCATGACCAACATCCGCTCGGTCATGGGTTCGATGGATCTCGACGAACTGCTCTCCAACCGCGATGCGATCAACGACCGGCTGCTGCGCGTCGTCGACGAGGCCGTGCATCCCTGGGGCATCAAGGTCACCCGCGTCGAGATCAAGGATATCCAGCCGCCGCGCGACCTCGTCGATGCGATGGCCCGCCAGATGAAGGCCGAGCGCGAGAAGCGGGCGCAGGTGCTGGAGGCCGAAGGCTCGCGCAACGCGCAGATCCTCAGGGCCGAAGGCGCCAAGCAATCCGCCATTCTCCAAGCCGAAGGCCAGCGCGAGGCTGCCTTCCGCAACGCTGAAGCCCGCGAACGCCTGGCCGAGGCCGAGGCCAAGGCGACGAAGATGGTCTCTGAAGCGATCGCCGCCGGCGACATCCAGGCGATCAACTATTTCGTCGCCCAGAAATATACCGAGGCGCTCACCTCGATCGGTTCGGCGCCCAATTCCAAGATCGTGATGATGCCGATGGAAGCCTCTTCCATCCTGAGCTCGCTCGGTGGCATCGGCGCCATTGCCCGCGAAGTCTTCGGCGATGCCGGCAACAGCCCGTCAACGCCGCTGCCGGTACCGCCGCGTCCGCGTCCCGCACCGGCGCGCTCGACGCCGCCGATCAATCCGTCGACCCCCAATCCTTTCAACCCCGAGCAGGAGCGTTAAGCCATGCTGGCGAAGATCGTCGCCGAACTCGGTCCGTGGAGCTGGTGGGTCGCGGGCCTCGTGCTGCTCGCCGCGGAATTGATCGTTCCCGGCTTCTTCCTGGTCTGGATCGGCCTTGCCGCCTTGATCGTCGGCGCGCTGTCGCTGCTCTTCTGGGACAGCGCCTTCTGGGTCTGGGAGTTGCAGGCGATCCTCTTTGCGCTTCTCGCCGTTGCCACGACCTTCGCCGGCCGCCGGCTGACGCTGCGCAACGCCACAACCGACGAGCCCTTCCTCAATCAGCGCGGCGCTAGCCTCGTCGGCCGCACGGCGACGCTGCACGAACCGATCCGCGAAGGCCGCGGCCGCATCCGCCTCGACGATACGCTATGGCAGGTGATGGGACCCGACTTGCCCGTCGGAACGCAAGTGAAGGTGGTTTCGAGCAACGGCCGCGACCTGACGGTGGAACCTGTCTGATCAAACGGCTGTGATCAGGCGACGCCGATCCGCAACAGGTCGTGGAAATGCACCAGCCCGACCGGCCGGCGGTCTTCGTCGATGACGATCAGCGCGCCGATGTGATGCTGGTTGAGCAGCGCCAGGGCTGCGGTCGCCAGCACCGTCTGCTTCACCGTCTTCGGCGTCCGCGTCATGATGTCGTCGACGGCAAGCTCGGCAAGATTGCGCGTCAGGTTGCGCGCCATGTCGCCTTCGGTGACGATGCCGCAGAGCCGCCCATCTTCGTCCAGCACGCCGACGCAGCCGAAATGCTTGCGTGACAGCACCGTGATCGCCTCCGGCATCGGTGTGCCCTTGGCAACGAGCGGCAGCCGCTCGCCGGTATGCATGATATCGGCGACATGCATCAGGCTCGCGCCCAGCTTGCCGCCGGGATGGAAGACGTGGAAATCCGTGGCGGTAAAGCCGCGCGCCTCCAGGAGCGCCACCGCCAGAGCGTCGCCGATCGCAAGCTGCATCAGCGTCGAGGTCGTCGGCGCCAGCCCATTGGGGCAGGCCTCCTGCTCGTTCGGCATCAGAAGGACGATATCGGCGGCGGCCGCGAGCGAGGACCCTTCGCTGCAGGTGATCGCGATCAGCGGAATGGAGAAGCGCCGCGTGAAGGAAATGATGCTCTTGAGTTCGGCGCTCTCGCCGCCCTTGGAAATCGCCAGCACGACGTCATCGCGCGCGATCATGCCGAGATCGCCGTGATTGGCCTCCGCCGCATGCACGAAAAAGGCAGGTGTCCCGGTTGAGGCGAATGTCGCCGCGAGCTTGGCGCCGATATGCCCGCTCTTGCCGACGCCGGTGACGATAACGCGCCCGGAGATGTCGCCGATGACTTCGACGGCCCGGGTGAAAGGGCCGGCCAATCCATCGTCAAAAGCCTGTTCGAGCGCTTCAAGACCGCGTCTTTCGGTCTCTATCGTGCGTTTTGCCGATTCGAGCACGCTGTTTTCAACGAGGTTGATCGCTCTTCTGTTCATGAAATTGCGTTAGACCTTTTCACTTTCCAAGTCCACCCCGCACTCTTTCCGAATTGTGAACAGCGCCCGCCGACGGCAACGAATGATTAACCACGAGGCTTTACCTTTGGGTAAGAACCGAAAGCATGTCAGGCGCGAATTGCATGGGCCACCCAAAACAGACGAGCAGTGTGACGCCGCTCCGCGCCATGAGCCGTGCCGTCTCTTTTGCCGCGTTCGGCTGCTTGCTTCTCAGCCAGACGGCAGCCTTCGCGCAATCCGCCTCGTCGCAACCGGCAAACAGCCGCTCCGCCGCCTCCCAGGATAACCGCACCACTTATAACACCGCACCCGCCGCCGGTTTCGATGACGAGACCGACGATACCGCCGCTCCCGCGGCAAACGGCACGACCGCAAACGCGGACGACGCCCAGCAGCGGCCCGCCATACCGGATGCACAAGCCGGCGACGACATTACCGGTTCTATCCTCGACGAGGACATACGCCGGCTAAACACCCGTGAAGCGCCGCTCGACGAGGCACTGCCGCGCCGCAGGGCCGCCGAAAGTGCCTCGACAGAGGAAACGCCGGGAATCCCGATCGGCACGTTTGTGCTCCGCCCGAGCGTCACCCAGAGCATCAACACCGAAACCACCAAGGACGGCAATACCACGCAACGGCGCGCCTTTCTTGAAACGGACGCAGCAGCGACCCTGACCTCGGACTGGGGCCGGCATCAGTTGACCGTGACCTCGGAAGGCGCCTGGCAGAAGAATGTCAGCGGCGAGGGTGAGGAACAGCCCTCCTTCAAGATCAACAGCGATCTCAGGCTCGATCTTCCAGACGACACCACGGCGCACCTCATCGCCGGCTATAATTTCTACCGCGAGGACACCGATGATCCCGACGCGATCACCAACGCCGCGCAGCAGTCGGACGTCCAGGAATTTTCGGCCGGCGCCTCCGTCCAGCGCGATTTTGGCATCCTGCGCGGCACGACTGCACTTGCGCTGACACGCTCGATCTATTCGGACGCTAAACTTTCGAACGGCACGACCGTCTCCCTCAGCGACCGCAATCAGACGACGGGCACGTTGCGTGGCCGTGTCGGCTACGAACTGTCACCCGCGCTCATCCCCTTCATCGAGGTCAACATCGGCCGCACGGTCTATGACGAAACGCAAGATTCCGCCGGCTACGAGCGTTCCGGCCATAGCTATGGCGCCAAGGCAGGCGTCGAGGTCGATCTCGGTGAAAAGCTGAAGGGTGAAGTCGGTGTCGGCTACGAGATGGCGGATTTCGAAGACAGCCGCCTGTCCTCGATCGATACGGCCACGCTCGATGCGAGCCTGCTCTGGTCGCCGATCCGCGGCACCGATGTCAATTTCGACCTGCAGACCAGCATCCAGCCCTCGACCACGGCAGGCGAAAGCGGCTACGTCTCGCACGCGCTGACGACGACGGTCACCCACCAGCTGCGCGACAATCTGGTCGGGACGATGATCGGCGGGGTAATATGGCGCGATTATCCCACGGACAGCACCATCAACGACGAGCTCGTCTATACCGCCGCGACCGGCCTGACCTGGAACATCAACCGCTATCTCGATCTGACCAGCACGCTCGGCTACGAGCTAACGACGCGCAAGGAAGGCACCGACTCGCAGCAATGGCGAGCCGGCGTCGGTCTCAAGCTGAAACGCTAGAGCAACTCCAGCAAAAGTGCGGGAGCGGCTTGCATCTGGAAAATGGAAGCGCCGCGCGTCCGATAGGAAGCGCGGCGCTCTATCACTTTGAATCTGCGCTGAGCGGATGCCTTACTTCAGGCCGGCCAGCAGTTCCCTGAAGCCGCCCTCGACGGAGGGGCGGATATCGGCGCGTTCGAGGGCGAAGGCGACGTTTGCCAGGATGAAGCCGTCCTTGGCGCCGCAGTCGTAGGTCGCACCGCGGAAGTGGTAACCGGCGAAATCCTGTTCCTTCAGCAGCTTCAGCATGCCGTCGGTAAGCTGGATCTCGTTGCCGGCGCCGCGCTCCTGGGTCTCGAGGATCTTGAAGATCTCCGGCTGCAGGATATAGCGGCCGTTGATGAAGAAGTTGGAAGGCGCCGTCCCCTTGGCAGGCTTTTCCACCATGCCGGTGATGCGGAAGCCCTCGCCGATCGCCTCGCCGACGCCGACGATGCCGTATTTATGCGCCTGGTCTGGCGCGCATTCCTCGACGGCGATGATATTGCCGCCGCTCTGGCCATAAAGGTCGATCATGCCCTTCATGCAGCCCTTGTCGCCCTTCATGATCATATCCGGCAGCAGCAGTGCGAAGGGTTCGTCGCCGACGATCTCGCGGGCGCACCACACGGCATGGCCGAGGCCGAGAGGCTCCTGCTGGCGAGTGAAGCTCACCGTGCCGGCCTTCGGCAATTGCTGGGCGAGAAGGGTAATTTCCGCCTTCTTGGCGCGCTCGCGCAGCGTCTGTTCCAGCTCGAAATGAATGTCGAAATAATCTTCGATGACGTGCTTGTTGCGTCCGGTGACGAAGACCAGATGTTCGATCCCGGCTTCGATCGCCTCGTCGACGACATATTGAATGATTGGCTTGTCGACGACGGTCAACATTTCCTTCGGAACAGCCTTTGTCGCCGGAAGGAATCGCGTTCCCAACCCGGCAACCGGAAATACTGCTTTACGAACTTTGTTGTGTTGAGCCACACCCGGCCTCCTGCTTCGATCATATCGCTTTGGAAATGGAGTTTTTTAGCTTTAACTAGTATAGAATTGCTACTGTTTTGCAAATGGTGACCGCAGCGGATCGCCATGGTAAAGAATTTGTTGACTCCGTTCCTGTAGTCTCGGGTCTGGGCGGAAATGATGCCCCGCTGCACCAGAAACTGAAGATGACGGATACGACTGTCGATGACCCAGAATCACAAAAACTCCCTTCGTGGTCTTGCTCTCGCCCTCATTGTCGCTGCCCAGGTGGCACTGGTCCCCGACAACGCGAAAGCTGATTCCCGCTTCCAGAAATGGATCGCGGATTTTTACCAGACTGCCGCTCAGAGTGGCATCAGTAAGGCAACCTATCAAAAGGCCTTTTCCGGGGTGAGCGAGCCCGATCCGACCGTGCTCGAAAAGGCCGCCTACCAGCCGGAATTCACCTCGAAGATCTGGGACTATGTCGATTCCCGCGTCAACCCCTATACGGTCAAAATCGGCCGCGAGATGGCCGCCAAACACGCAAGGACGCTCGCTGCGATCGAGCAGCGTTTCGGCGTCGACAAGACCATTTTGCTGGCCATCTGGTCGATGGAATCGAATTACGGCGCGGTTCTCGACAAGGACGACCGGCTGCACTACGTGCCGCGCGCCCTGGCCACGCTTGCCTATGCCGATCCGAGCCGCGCCAAATTCGCCAAGAAGCAGCTGGTCGCCGCGCTGAAGATCCTGCAGAACGGCGATGTGCCGGCACGCGAGATGACCGGCTCCTGGGCCGGCGCCATGGGCCACACCCAGTTCATCCCTACAAGCTACCTGCTTTATGCCGTCGATGCCGACGGTAACGGCCATCGCGATATCTGGAACTCGGTGCCTGACGCGCTGGCGACCTCGGCCAACCTCCTGATGAAGAACGGCTGGGACACCGGCAAGACCTGGGGCTACGAAGTCGTCGTTCCTGCAGCGGCGGCCAAGCAGGCCGGCAAGACCCATACACTGGCCCAATGGGCGGTACTCGGCCTGACCCGCCCGAACGGCAAGGCCTTCCGCGAGAGCGCCACCAAGGCCATGCTGAAGATGCCGGCCGGAGCTGGCGGCCCAGGCTTCCTGATGACCGCCAACTTCTTCACCATCAAGAACTACAATGCCTCGGACAGCTACGCGCTTGCCGTCGGCCTGCTGGCCGACCAGATCGCCGGCTACGGCGGCATGCAGCAGCGCTGGCCGCGCCCGGACGGTGCCCTCGATATCACCGAGAAATTCGAGCTGCAGACCCGTCTGAAGACGCTCGGCTATTACAATGGCGAGGTCGACGGCAATTTCGGCTCGGGTTCGAAGGCGGCGATATCAGCCGTGCAGTCGCGTATCGGCATGCAGCCGGACGGCGAGCCCTCCTTGCCGCTTCTGAACGCACTGCGCCGCTAGATCGGGATGATCCCGGCCGGAATGGCCGGAAATCTCAATCCGCATTTGAATCAAGGAAGTAGGGCATGATACCGCCCGAAAACCCCACACACTTTTTGGCATGATGCTCTACAACAGGCAGAACCGTGACCTAGATAATAGCGGGAGTGGACGCTGGCCTACCCCGCGTGCAAGATGCCGGCAGATGCGGAACTGCCCATGACTGAGAAAATTGATCGGACCCGTAAAATCCGTTGGCTCGTGCTTGCCTTGGCGGCGGCTTCGCTATGCCTTAGCGCTCTTGCGCCGGCGCATGTCGCCGAAGCCCAGGAGCAGCGCTATCAGCGCCGTTCGATCCTCGATTTTTTCCTCGGCCGGCGCTATCTCGATGACGGGCCGCAAGCCCCTGATGTCCAGCAACCGAGGCGCCAGCAGCGCAAACGCCCGCTGGCGCCGAAGGCCATCGTCAATACCCGCACCGCGCCGCCGGTCCGCGCTCCCGTACAGGAGGAGCCGGCGGTGCAAAAGCTCGGCGACGCCCGGACGATCCTAATCGTCGGCGATTTCCTGGCCAGCGGCCTCGGCGACGGCCTCACCGCCGCCTTCGAGACCTCGCCCGGCGTCGTCGTCGAAGCCCGCGGCAACGTCTCCTCGGGTCTTGTCCGCGACGATTATTACGACTGGCCGGAACAGCTGCCGAAGATGATCGACGAGCTGAAGCCGGCAATGGTCGTCGTCATGATCGGCGCCAACGACCGCCAGCAGATGGTGACCGACACCGCCAAGGAAAAATTCCGCACCGACGGCTGGACCAGCGAATACCGCCGTCGTGTCCTTTCCTTCGGCAAGGAAGTTACCGGCCGCAAGATCCCTCTGCTCTGGGTCGGCCTGCCCGCCTTCGAATCCGATTCGATGACGGCCGATGCCGTCCAGATGAATCAGCTTTACCGCAACCAGGTCGAAAGCATCGGCGGCGAATTCGTCGATATCTGGGATGGTTTCGTCGACGAAAACGGCAATTTCATCGTCACCGGTTCGGATGTGAACGGCCAGCAGGTGCGCCTGCGCACCTCCGATGGCATCAACCTGACCCAGGCCGGCCGGCGCAAACTTGCCTTCTATGTGGAAAAACCGGCGCGGCGTCTTCTCGGCACGCAGGCAAGCCCCGATCTGGTCCGCCTCGACTCCAGCAATCTGCCCGGTCTCGGCCTTCCCGCCAATCCGGTCGAACATACCGTGCCGATCAGTCTCTCCGATCCCAATCTCGACGGCGGCGCCGAGCTTCTCGGCGCCAGGCCGCCGCCGATGACGTTGACGCGGTCGCCGCGCGATCTCCTGGTCGAGCAGGGCGAAATGACGCCAGCACCTCCCGGCCGCGTCGATGATTACCGCCTGCCTGTGGTTAAGGCGCCGGCCGAAGTCTCGGTCAAGTGAAAAGCGCCGTCTGAGGTAGCCCTCCGCTTCGTTCCGTCTACTTCGCCGTCGCCTGCGGCCAGCTCAGATAATAGTAGTTTGAGCCGATCAGGCCGAAGAAGGCGTTGCTGTCGTTCGTCTGGTCGACATAGCTGCCGTTTTCCTTGACGAAGGCGCCATCGGCGCCGCGCTCCAGATGCGCGTCGAGGAAGTCGCTCCAGCCGCTGACATCGATATCCTTGCCGGCCTTGCTCTCGGTGTCGGCCTCGTCGGGATCATCGACATCCCAGGCGTTGACCGACACGCCCTGCGTCGGATCGGTGATGGTGAGTGTGCCTGCCTCGAGGGCGGCCAGCATGTCATGGGCCTTGCCGCTCTCGCCTTCGGCCGCAGCCGCATCCTGCAGCTGCTGCTTCAGCATCGACATGAAGGAGGCGCTGGTGACATCGGCGCCGTCACCCGTCGTATCGGTCTCGTCAGACGTGTCGCTTTGGGCTGAAAGCGTGTCGAGCAGCCCGGAAAGGGCCTGGTTGGAAAGAAGCGAGGCGGAGCTCGGATCGAGCCCGTAACTGCTCAGAATGCTGGCGGCCGAAGAACTTTGCGTATCCTGCTCGCTGTCGTCGGAACTGCGAAGGTTTTTCAGGGCATATTGGGCCGAAACCAACCGCGTGCTGTCAAGTGCGGAAACCATTTGAAATGTCCTTGTCGATCATTCGCGGCCTCACGCCGCAGCCGATGGAAATGCATTACGACCAAAACAGCGGGGCACCTCCGCTTCGGTCGCCGCTGGCTCCACCTGAGCCGGCGTCCGGCGGAAAATCTCGCTTCCCGGCATTGCCTGAGGCTTGCGGCGCACGGCCTCCGCGTCAAGCGGTCGCACTACAGCGCGGCGCACCATGAAAAAACTCCGCCGGAGGGGCGGAGTTCGTGGTCTTCGGCAAGGTGCGTAGCCGATAGTCAGTTCGGCAGAACGGTCGAACCCATCAACTCCTCGTCGATGGCGCGCGCCGCCTGGCGGCCCTCACGGATCGCCCAGACCACCAGCGATTGGCCGCGGCGCACGTCACCCGCCGTCCAGAACTTGTCGACCGAAGTCTTGTAGTCGCGGTCGTTGGCGACGACGTTGGTCGAGCCGCGCTTGTCGGTGTTGAGCGTCAGTTTACCCTCGAGTTCCTTCAGCACGCTGCCGGTGAACGGGCCGCGGAAACCGATGGCGATGAAGGCGAGATCGGCCCTGATGACGAATTCCGTACCCGGAACCGGCCGCCGGCGCTCATCGACCTCGCAGCACTTGACGCCGGTCAGCACACCGTCTTCGCCGACGAATTCAAGTGTCGCCACCTGGAATTCACGCACGGCGCCCTCGGCCTGCGAGGAGGAGGTGCGCATCTTCGTCGCCCAGAAGGGCCAGACGGCAAGCTTGTCTTCCTTCTCCGGCGGCTGCGGCCGGATGTCGAGCTGGGTGACCCTGACGGCGCCCTGGCGGAAGGCCGTGCCGACGCAGTCCGAAGCCGTATCCCCGCCGCCGACGACGACGATATGTTTGGCGCCGGCAAGGATCGGGTCCGACGGCCAGCCGACGCTGTCGATGTTCTCGCGCCCGACGCGGCGGTTCTGCTGCACCAGATAGGGCATCGCATCATGCACGCCCGCAAGTTCGGTGCCCGGAATGCCTGCCTCGCGCGGCGTCTCGGAGCCGCCGCAGTAAAGCACGGCATCGTGATCGGCGAGCAACTGCTCGACCTTGACGTCGACGCCGACATTGACGCCGCAATGGAAGGTGACGCCCTCACCCTTCATCTGCTCGACGCGACGGTCGATGAAGTTCTTCTCCATTTTGAAGTCGGGAATGCCGTACCGCAGCAGTCCGCCCGGCTTGGTCTCGCGCTCATAGAGATGCACCTCGTGGCCGGCGCGGCCGAGCTGCTGGGCGGCCGCCATGCCGGCGGGGCCGGAGCCGATGACGGCGACCTTCTTGCCGGTATGGACCGTTGCCGGCTGCGGCCGGATGAAGCCGAGTTCATAAGCCTTGTCGGCGATCGCCTGCTCGACCGTCTTGATGGCGACCGGCGCATCCTCGAGGTTCAACGTGCAAGCTTCCTCGCAAGGCGCCGGGCAGACGCGACCGGTGAACTCAGGGAAGTTGTTGGTCGAATGCAGGTTCTGGATCGCCGCTTCCCAGTTGTTGTTGTAGACGAGGTCGTTCCAATCGGGAATCTGGTTGTGAACCGGGCAGCCGGTCGGGCCGTGGCAATAAGGGATGCCACAGTCCATGCAGCGCGCGGCCTGTTTCTGCACTTCCGGGTCCGACATCGGGATCGTGAACTCGCGGAAATGACGGATACGATCCGACGCCGGCTGGTACTTTGCCACCTGCCGGTCGATTTCCAGAAACCCTGTTACCTTACCCATGTTTTCGTCCCTTACCCTCATGACCGCCTCACCGCAGCCAATCTGTCTATCGTCAGTCCCGGTACCCGGGGCAAGTTGCTTGTCTTGACCGTCATTGGACCATATCCCCTGCAAGACATCCGTGCGATCTGAACAGCCTACGTCGTCGGCGTGATCGTCACGGGTCATTGAGATATTTTCGTCACCCGTCACCTGCAGTCGTCAGGTGACGGATGTCCGGTGCAATTCATTCCGCGGCGATGCCCATCCGGCTGCGCTCCATTTCCTCGAGCGCACGCCGGTATTCGACCGGCATGACCTTGCGGAATTTCGGGCGGTAATCGGCCCAGTTGTCGAGGATCTCAGTGGCGCGGGCCGAGCCCGTATAATGCAGATGGTTGGAGATCAGCTGGTAAAGGCGCTCCTCGTCATGGCGCGTCATGTCGCCAGAGACGTCGACGCGTCCCTTGTGCATGAGATCACCGCCGTGATGGTGCAGCTTCTCCAGCATGTCGTCCTCCTCGGGCACCGGCTCGAGCTCGACCATTGCCATGTTGCAGCGGCTGGCGAAATCACCGGTTTCATCGAGCACGTAGGCGACACCGCCGGACATGCCGGCTGCGAAGTTGCGGCCCGTGGCGCCGAGCACAACGACGACGCCGCCGGTCATGTATTCGCAGCCATGGTCGCCGACACCCTCGACGATGGCGATCGCGCCCGAATTGCGCACGGCGAAACGTTCGCCCGCCACACCGCGGAAGTAGCATTCGCCCTCGGTCGCACCATAAAGCACGGTGTTGCCGACGATGATCGAGTCCTCGGCGACGATCCTCGAATTCTCCGGCGGCCGGATGATGATCTTGCCGCCCGAAAGGCCCTTGCCGACATAGTCGTTGCCGTCACCGATCAGGTTGAAGGTGACGCCGCGCGCCAGGAAGGCGCCGAAGCTCTGCCCCGCCGTGCCGCGAAGCGTCACGTTGATCGTGTCTTCCTTCAGACCGCGATGGCGATAACGCTTGGCGACCTCGCCGGAAAGCATCGCGCCCACCGAACGGTCGACGTTCTTGATGCCGACCTCGAAGACAACGGGTGTCTTGGCCGTCAGTGCCGGCTGCGCCTGTTCGATCAGCACGCGGTCGAGAATGTCGTCGATCGGGTGCTTCTGCCGGCTCGTCCAGAAGGTCTCTTCCTTGGGAGCGTCGACCTTGTGGAAGATGCGGCTGAAGTCGAGGCCCTTCGCCTTCCAGTGGTTCAGCATCTCGTCCTTCTCCAGCAGCTCCGAGGCGCCGATGATCTGGTCGAGCCGGGTGAAGCCCAGCCAGGCGAGAATTTCGCGCACTTCGTTGGCGACGAAGAAGAAATAGTTGATGACGTGCTCCGGCGCGCCCTTGAAGCGCTTGCGCAGCACCGGATCCTGGGTCGCCACACCCACCGGACAGGTGTTGAGATGGCATTTGCGCATCATGATGCAGCCGGCGGCAATCAGCGGCGCGGTGGCAAAGCCGAACTCGTCGGCTCCAAGCAGCGCCCCGATAATGACGTCGCGGCCAGTCTTCAGGCCGCCGTCCACCTGCAGGGCGACGCGCGAACGCAGCCCGTTCAGCACCAGCGTCTGCTGGGTCTCGGCAAGGCCGATTTCCCAGGGGCTGCCGGCATGTTTGAGCGACGTCAGCGGCGACGCACCCGTGCCGCCGTCGAAGCCGGCGACCGTGATATGGTCGGCGCGTGCCTTAGCGACACCGGCGGCAACCGTGCCGACGCCGACTTCCGAGACGAGCTTGACCGAAACATCGGCGGTCGGGTTGACGTTCTTCAGATCGTAAATCAGCTGCGCCAGATCTTCGATCGAATAAATGTCGTGGTGCGGCGGCGGCGAAATCAGGCCGACACCCGGCGTCGAATGTCGGGTCTTGGCAACAGTCGCATCGACCTTGTGACCGGGCAGCTGGCCGCCTTCGCCGGGCTTGGCGCCCTGCGCCACCTTGATCTGCAGCACGTCGGCATTGACGAGATATTCGGTGGTGACACCGAAGCGGCCCGAGGCGATCTGCTTGATCGCCGAACGTTCCGGGTTCATCGAACCATTGGCCAGCGGTATATAGCGGTCGGATTCTTCGCCGCCCTCGCCGGTGTTCGACTTGCCGCCGATCCGGTTCATGGCGATCGCCAGCGTCGTATGCGCCTCCCTGGAAATCGAGCCAAAGGACATCGCCCCCGTCGAGAAACGCTTGACGATGTCGGCCGCCGGCTCGACCTCGTCGATCGATACCGGCGTACGGCCGAGCGCCTCGGCGCTCTTCATCTTGAAGAGGCCGCGGATGGTGTTCATGCGCAGCGCCGAATTGTTCACCATGTCGGCGAATTCGCGGTAGCGGTCCTCGGCATTGCCGCGCACGGCATGCTGAAGGGCTGCGACAGCATCCGGCGTCCAGGCATGGCTTTCGCCGCGCATGCGGTAGGCATATTCGCCGCCGATGTCGAGCGTCGTGGCAAGAAGCGGATCCGTGCCGAAAGCCGCATTATGGCGGGCGACGGTTTCTGCGGCGATCGCCTCGAGGCCGACGCCTTCGATCATCGTCGCGGTTCCGAAGAAATACTTGTCGATCAGTTCCGACTGCAGGCCGATCGCATCGAAGATCTGCGCGCCACAATAGGACTGGTAGGTCGAGATGCCCATCTTCGACATGACCTTGAGGATGCCTTTGCCGACTGCCTTGATGTAGCGGTAGACGACTTCGGAAGCATCCACTTCCTTCGGGAATTCGCCCTTGGCATGCATGTCGAGCAACGTGTCGAAGGCAAGATAAGGGTTGATCGCCTCGGCGCCGTAGCCGGCGAGCAGGCAAAAATGATGGACCTCGCGCGGCTCTCCGGTCTCGACGACGAGACCGACCGAGGTGCGCAGCCCCTTGCGGATCAGATGGTGATGCACGGCAGCTGTGGCGAGCAACGCCGGAATCGCGATCCGGTCCGGCCCGATCTGGCGGTCGGAGAGCACGATGATGTTGTAGCCGCCCTTGACGGCCGCTTCCGCGCGCTCGCAGAGCCGGTCGAGCATTTCGGGCATGCCTTCGGCACCACGCTCGATATCATAGGTGAAATCGAGCGTCTTGGTGTCGAAACGGTCTTCCGTATGACCGATCGAGCGGATCTTTTCGAGATCGCCATTGGTCAGGATCGGCTGGCGCACCTCGAGCCGCTTGGCGTTGGCCGCCCCCTCATGGTCGAGAATGTTCGGCCGCGGCCCGATGAAGGAAACCAGGCTCATGACCAGTTCCTCGCGGATCGGGTCGATCGGCGGGTTGGTCACCTGCGCGAAGTTCTGCTTGAAATAGGTGTAGAGCAGCTTCGGCTTTTCCGACATCGCCGAGATCGGCGTATCCGTGCCCATCGAGCCGATCGCCTCCTGGCCGGTCGTCGCCATCGGCGACATCAGGATGCGGGTATCCTCGAGCGTGTAGCCGAAGGCCTGCTGGCGGTCGAGCAGCGAGACGTCGCGGCGCAGCGCCCGCGGTTCCACCGGCTTCAGGTCTTCGAGGATGAGCTGGGTGCGGTTGAGCCAGCTGCGATAGGGATGCGCCGTCGCCAGTTGCGACTTCACCTCGTCGTCGGAGATGATGCGGCCTTCTTCCATGTCGATCAGCAGCATCTTGCCCGGCTGCAGGCGCCACTTCTGGATGATCTTCTCCTCCGGAACCGGCAGCACGCCGGCTTCGGACGCCATGATGACGCGGTCGTCATCGGTGACGAGGTAGCGCGCCGGCCGCAGGCCGTTGCGGTCGAGTGTCGCGCCGATCTGCTTGCCGTCGGTGAAGGCAACGGCCGCAGGCCCGTCCCAGGGCTCCATCAGCGCCGCATGATATTCGTAGAAGGCCTTGCGTTCGGCAGCCATCGACTGGTTGCCGGCCCAGGCTTCCGGGATCAGCATCATCACGGCATGCGCCATCGAATAACCGCCGCGCACCAGGAATTCGAGCGCGTTGTCGAAGCAGGCCGTGTCCGACTGACCCTCGTAGGAGATCGGCCAGAGCTTGGAGATGTCCTCGCCGAACAGCGGTGAGGAGACCGACGCCTGGCGCGCCGCCATCCAGTTGACGTTGCCGCGCAGCGTGTTGATCTCGCCGTTATGGGCCACCATGCGGTAGGGATGCGCCAGCTTCCACGACGGGAAGGTGTTGGTCGAGAAGCGCTGATGCACGAGGGCGACCGCGCTTTCGAAGCGCGGGTCCGACAGATCCTTGTAATAGACGCCGACCTGATAGGCCAGGAACATGCCCTTGTAGACCACCGTCGCCGACGACAGCGACACCGGATAGAAATTGCTCTCCTCGCCGTCGAATTCATCATAGATACGGTTGGAGATTACCTTGCGCAGCGTGAACAGCCGACGCTCGAACTCGTCGTTGTTTTCGGCATCCTCGCCGGCGCCGATGAAGACCTGCACATGATGCGGCTCGGTTGCGGCAATGGCCGGCGCCTTGGACAGCGAGGAATTGTCGACGGGCACATCGCGGAAGCCGATGAAGACCTGACCTTCCTCGGCGATGACGTCCTTGATCACCTTCTTGAAGTGCTCGATTTGCTTTTCATCGCGGGGCATGAAGATATGGCCGACACCATATTCGCCAACCGGCGGCAGGGTGATGCCCTGCTCGGCCATCTCCTCGCGGAAGAAACGGTCGGGGATCTGCACCAGGATGCCAGCGCCGTCACCCATCAGCGGATCGGCGCCGACGGCGCCGCGATGCGTCAGGTTCTCGAGGATGAACAGGCCATCCTTGACGATCTGGTGCGACTTCTGGCCCTTCATATGCGCGACGAAGCCGACGCCGCAGGCATCATGTTCGTTGCGCGGATCGTAAAGGCCCTGCTTCTTCGGCAGGCCGGAGGCGAATTTGGACATATTGGCCGTCGCGCGCAGATTAGCAGCAGCAAACCGGTCAATTTCCATGGATGGCGTCTTCGTCATCATCTTTCCTCCTGTCGAAGCCCGCGGGGCCGCGGGCGGCTTTTCGTCCCGCGCCGCAACCCGAAGATAGGTTCGGCGCATGACAGCGCTGTTGCATTGTGAAGATCGGCCGCAGACATCTGCTTTTGAAGGAAAGCAAACCGTCGCGTTCCGCGCCTGCCATTCGCCTCCGCGCGCCGCCCCTTGAGGCTTGACACTCGGAAGAACTATAGCGTGAAAGCCGGTCTGTTCCAGGGCTTTCGGCGCCTCTTCGGTCATAAAGGCCAAAATAGGACAGCAACACTGTCCTAATTGATCAGTTCTATGCCAGAAAGCATTCGGCTCTGCAAGAGCGCTCCGTTAAAAAACGTCAATTTGCGACGGAAGATTGCCCGGGTAGCGGCGATGACGAAATAAAATTACGCCGAGACGCATTATTTTGTTTATTGATTGCGTAGTTCAATTTCCCTGATGTGTCGCGGGCGACAACCTTGATCCTGTGAAGCTTTGGCGTAATGTCCGCTGCGGACTTTGCCAACCCCTTCCTTTCTCACGGTTTCCCCACATGTTCTTTGCTTCCGATAACTGGGCCGGCGCCCACAAATCCATTGCCGAACGTCTGCTGACGGAATCGGCCGGCTTTGCCGCCGCCTATGGCGCCGGCGATCTCGACAGGAAGGTCGAGGCCCGTTTTTCCGAGATCTTCGAGCGCGAGGTTTCGATCTTCTTCGTCGCTACCGGCACGGCCGCCAACTCGCTGTCGCTGGCAAGCGTCCAGCGCCCCGGCGGCATCACCTTCTGCCATTCGGAGGCCCATGTGATCGAGGATGAATGCGGCGCGCCGGAATTTTTCTCCGGCTCCGCCCGCCTCGTTGCCATTGACGGCGAAGCCGGCAAGATCGATCCGGCGAAGCTTTCGGCGAAGATCGCAAGCTTTCCCGAGGACGCCGTCCATCACGGCCGCGCCAGCGCGGTGACCATCACCCAGGCGACGGAGATCGGCACCGTCTATTCCCTGCCGGAGATCGGCGAGATCGCCGCCATATCAAGGAAGCGCAATCTGCCGCTCCACATGGACGGCGCCCGCTTCGCCAACGCCCTGGTCGCACTCGGCGCCACCCCGGCCGAAATGACCTGGAAGCGCGGCGTCGACATGCTGTCCTTCGGCGGCACCAAGAACGGCTGCTGGTGTGCCGAAGCGATCGTCTTCTTCAATCCGGATCAAGCCCGGGAAATGCCCTTCATCCGCAAGCGCGCCGCACAGCTCTTCTCCAAGTCGCGTTTCATCGCCGCTCAGTTCGATGCCTATTTCGAAGACGGCCTCTGGCTCGATCTCGCCCGCCATTCGAACGGCATGGCCGACCGGCTGCGCTCCGGCATCGGCACAAGCAACTCCGCCCGCCTCGCCTGGCCGACCGCATCCAACGAAGTCTTTGCCGTCGTCAGCAAAAGTGCCGCAAAAACTGCGGAGGAAAAGGGCGCGAAATTTTACGCATGGCCGGTCCCGGCGGCAACGCCCGAACTTGTTTCCGAAAGCGAAACCCTGATCCGCCTCGTCACCAGTTTCGCGACCACCGAAACGGACGTGGATGGTTTTCTGAAATGCCTGGCCGCCTGATCCCCCGAAAGGCCCGCCAGGTTGGCAGGCCTTTCGGTGACGGGCAAGGAATCACGCCGACCTCAGTCCCCTCACCTTTTGCAGAATATCCTCCGACAGTGCTGAAACCAGAGCCTGGTCAGCGCCCTTACGCGGCACCAGCACGAATTCCACGTCCTCCAGCACCGGAAGTTTTCCCGCAGCGATCTCCTTCAGGCCGGACGGCGCCATGCTGCGCGGCTGCACCAGCACGCCCATCCCGGCCCGCGCCGCCGCCGTCAGCCCGCTCAGGCTGCCGCAGGTGCAGACGATCCGCCACGGCACCCCGTTTCGTCCGAGTGCTTCGAGCGCGATCACCCGTGTGACGCTCGGCGGCGGAAAGGCGATCAGCGGCAAAGGGCCGGAGGCAAGCACACGCTCGGGATCACGCGCCAGCCAGACGAGCGGCTCGCGATAGACGAGTTTTCCGCGCGCATCGCCGAGCCGACGCTTGGCGAGCACCAGATCGATCTCGCCATTGTCCTGCATCTCGTAAAGGACACCCGACAGCGCAACCGTCAGCTCCAGGTCGACCGAAGGGTGCGAACGCACGAAATCCTCCAGCACCGCCGGCAGCTGGCTGGTGACGAAATCCTCCGACACGCCGAGCCGCAGACTGCCGCGCAGGCTGTTGTTCTTAAACAGCGACTGCACCTGTCCCTCGATCGAAAGCATGGCGCGCGCATGCGACAGCAGCGCCTCGCCATCGCCGGTCAGCATCACCTTATGCGTATCGCGCGCCAGCAGCCTGCGCCCGAGTGCCGTCTCCAGCCGCTGGATGTGCTGGCTGACCGTCGACTGCCCGAGGCCCAGCCTTTCTGCGGCGAGCGTAAAACTGCCCATCTGTTCGACGGCGACGAAACTGCGCAATTGCGAAAGGTCCAGCATGATCCAGATACTCGATAACTGTTATTCCTTGCATCCTGGATCATAATGCACGACAGAACAATGACTGTTTTATCAAGCCGCGAGACCGCCATGCGCCGCTTTCTGCCCGATACATTCACCATCCTGCTCGTCTGCACCGTCATCCTTGCCTCGTTGCTGCCGGCAAGCGGCACATTTGCGGATTATTTCGGCATCGCCACCGATCTCGCCATCGCGCTGCTTTTTTTCCTGCATGGCGCCCGCCTGTCGCGCGACGTGGTCATATCCGGCCTGCTGCACTGGCGCCTGCATATCGTCATCCTGCTGACGACCTTCGGCATCTTCCCGCTGCTCGGCATGGCGCTCGGGCTGATCCCCGACACCATCCTGCCGCAGCCGCTTTATCTCGGCATCCTCTTCCTCTGCGTGCTGCCGTCGACAGTGCAGTCGTCGATCGCCTTCACCTCGATGGCGGGCGGCAACGTGCCAGCCGCCATCTGCTCGGCCTCGGCATCCAACATCTTCGGCATGTTCCTGACGCCGCTGCTCGTCGGCCTGCTGTTTTCCGTCGGCGGCCATGGCGGCTTCTCCTTCGACGCGTTGGAGCAGATCCTGCTGCAGCTGCTTGCCCCCTTTATTGTCGGCCAGATCCTGCAGCCCTGGATCGGCGACTGGATCCGCGCCAAGAAGAAGATCCTGATGCCTGTCGACCGCGGCTCGATCCTGATGGTCGTCTATCTTGCCTTCAGCACGGCGGTGGTCGAGGGCCTGTGGCACACCTTCTCGATCGCCGATATCGCCGTCGTCATCGTCGCCGACATGGTTCTGCTGGCGATTGTCCTGGTGCTGACGATGTTCGGCAGCCGCTGGCTGGGCTTCAACAAGGCCGACGAGATCACCATCACTTTCTGCGGCTCGAAGAAGAGCCTCGCAAGCGGCGTGCCGATGGCGAACGTCATCTTCGCCGACCAGTCGATCGGCGCGATCGTGCTTCCGCTGATGCTGTTCCACCAGATCCAGCTGATGGTCTGCGCCGTCATTGCCCAGAAATACGCCGCCGCCGCGGCCCGCCGCGCAACGGAAAAAGAGATGAAAGAGGCCGGCAGCCCGGCCTGAACAAATAATAAAAACGGCGCCCCGATGGAGCGCCGTTCGTTTTATCCGATAAGGATGTGATTAGCCGTTGATGATCTGCGCTTCGATGGCCTTCGGAGCCTCGACCGGTTCTGCGGCAATCGTAATCTTGCGCGGCTTCATGGCCTCGGGAATATTGCGCAGAAGGTCGATGTGCAGCAGGCCGTTCTTCAGCGAAGCGGCGGTCACCTCGACATGATCGGCAAGCTGGAAGCGGCGCTCGAAGGCGCGCTTGGCAATGCCTCGGTAGAGGAATTCGCCGCTTTCGGCAGGTTCCTCGCTCTTTTCACCCTTCACCGACAGCACATGGGCATGGGCTTCGATCGAAAGTTCAGTTTCGTCGAAACCGGCAACGGCCATGGTGATGCGATAGGTGTTTTCACCGGTACGCTCGATATTATAGGGCGGATAGGTCTGCGCCTGCTCCGGTTGGGCAAGGCTGTCGAGCATGGTGAAAAGCCGGTCGAAACCGACGGTCGAACGATAAAGGGGAGAGAAGTCTACGTGACGCATGATGTCCTCCTGTGGAAGCGACGTGTTGCGATGAAATGCCCCTGAGACCCCATCTTTGGCGGCCTTGGGACGGTTGCGCAGGCCCTGTTCGGCACCCGCAGAAAGGAAATGGTGATGGGATTCGAGGAGTTCAAGACCTTTTTGCAATCGCCTTGATCGGCCCGTGAACCCCGCATGAACGACCGGTTCGGAGCACGTTCAGGCGCATTCGCTTAAGAATTTAGGCGTCGGGTGAATCTGGTCCCGATGGCTGAAGTGCATCGTCCCTTCTTCTTCAGTCTCAACTTCGGCCGGCCGCGAGCACCCTCATGCTCCTGCCGGCCCTTTTCCCCACCGCTTTCCAAGCCGGATGCCATGCGCTATCCCTGATGCGAAGCAGTCAGCAGCGGCGTATTGGCAAAGTCATGGATCAGGTTCTCTATTCGACGCCCGATAATCCCGCCCCGGAAAACCGCACGGAGGGGTTCTTCGAAACCCATGACGGCCAGCAGCTGCGTTACGCCGTCTTCCGCTCGAGTGGCCAGATTGCCAAAGGTACCGTCGTCATCCTGCACGGCCGAAACGAATATATCGAGAAATATTTCGAGACGATCCGCGACCTGACGGCCAAGGGTCTCTGGGTCGCGACCTTCGACCTGCGCGGCCAGGGCCGGTCATCACGGCTCATGAAGCGCCGCAACCACGGCCACATCCGCCGCTTTGCCGATTACGAGCGTGATCTCGATACCTTCCTGGAAAAGGTGGTGCTGCCCGATACCCGCCTGCCCTTCTATCTGCTCGCGCATTCCACAGGCGGCCTGATCGCACTCTCGGCCGCCCCCTATCTCACCACTCGTATCGATCGCATGGTGCTGTCGGCGCCCTTCATCGGCCTGACCGGCCAGTCGGCCTCCCCTCGCGTCATCCGCGCTCTCGCCGGCACGCTGACTGCCGTCGGCCTCGGCTTCCTGCCGCTGACCTCGAAACTGAAGGAGCCGAACTTCAGCGACAACCCGCTGACCTCGGACGAACACCGTTTCGAGCGCAATGTCGCGATGATGAAGGCCTATCCGGAATTGACGCTCGGGCCGCCGACGGCCCGCTGGCTGATCGAGGCTTTCCGCACGATGGACCGGGTCACCTCACCCTATCATCTCTTCTCGATCACCATTCCGACCATCGTCATCGCCCCGACGCGTGACGGTGTCGTGCCCTA
Source organism: Rhizobium ruizarguesonis (assembly GCF_012349115.1). Taxonomy (GTDB): domain Bacteria; phylum Pseudomonadota; class Alphaproteobacteria; order Rhizobiales; family Rhizobiaceae; genus Rhizobium; species Rhizobium ruizarguesonis. Next base: position 93,960 of record NZ_PQIG01000002.1, on the reverse strand, counting down.
TACGGCGCAGGAGCGGCTTTCGCGTTATTTCCGCGCCGGCCAGTTGGTGCCGATCAACGGCGCCCGTCACGAGATCTTCCAGGAGCGCGATATCTATCGCGCCGCCGCCCTTGCGGCTTTCCACGCCTTCATTCCCGGCAGCGATGCCGAAGAAAACCAGGACGTCGCCGCCCTCGGTACGTGACCGGTCAGCGCTGTTGACCGAGGGATCAGCGTTGCTGACCGAGGGATCAGCGCTGCAGGATGGCGATTGCCTGTTCGTAGACTGCCCGGCTGCCGGCAGCGATGATCGAGCCGCCGTTTTCCGGCCGTCCGCCGTCCCAGGTGGTGATGATGCCACCAGCCCCCTCGATGACGGGAATGATGCCGCCGACGTCATAGGGCTTCAGGCTGTTTTCGACGACGAGATCGACATGGCCGGCGGCAAGCAGCGCATAGGCATAGCAGTCGCAGCCATAGCGGAAGAGCCGCACCTGGCTCTCGATCTCGCGGTATTTCTCCATCTCCCCGCCGGCAAAGAGATGCGGCGAGGTGGTGAACAGGATGGCGTTCGAAAGCGCATCGCACTGGCGCGTCGCCAGACGCCGCTCGCCCTCCGGCCCGGTATAGATCGAGCCGTTCTGGTCGGCGAAATAACGCTCGCCGGTAAAGGGCTGTTCGATCATGCCCATGATCGCCCGGCCGTCTTTTTGCAGGCCGATCAGCGTTCCCCACACCGGCACACCGGATATAAAGGCGCGCGTGCCGTCGATCGGATCGATCACCCAGACATATTCGCGATCGAGCCCGACATCGCCATGTTCCTCGCCGAGAATGCCGTGGCCGGGGAAACTCTCCTCGATCAGCGCCCGGATGGCGAGTTCGGCCGCCCGGTCGCCCTCCGTTACCGGATCAAAACCGGAGGAAAGCTTGTTCGTGACATCGAGGCCGGAGCGGAAGCGCGGAAGCGTCTCGGCTCGGGCGGCCTCCGCCAGGCGGTTGAAGAACGAACGGTCAGGAAACATGATGGATCCGTTTGGCTGGCGGGAATGGCGCTTTTCATAGCGAAAAACAACGGGAATGCAAACGCAGCAGGCAATTTGGCTCTAACTGCCCAAAGATATCGCAGCGCAATATATTGCTTGACATTTGTGCAATGCAATAGTAGCGTCTTCATACAGTCTTCTGACTGTAAATACCCTCCTTGGGTGTTTCCTCCCTAGACTTAGCCGCGCTCACAAGCGCGGTTTTTTTTGGCTGGGAAGACGAAGGTCAGACGTCAGCGACATCGAAAAGAGATCTATTCGGCGGCCAGCGCCCGATCTCCGGCAAATTTCTCGACGTATTCCGCCATCTGCTGCATGAAGTCCGTGACGGCATCAGCCACCCCGGCGAAATCTTCGCGTTTCTCCAGCGTCAGCTCATCGACATAGATCGCCCGGTTCACCTCGATCTGCAGCGCGTGCAGGCCGCGCGAAGGCCGGCCGTAATGTTCGGTGATGAAGCCGCCAGCATAGGGCTTGTTGCGGATCGCAGCAAAACCCATTTCCTCGAGGATGGCGATGGCCGCGCGCGAAAGTTCGGCCGAAGCGCTGGTGCCGTAGCGATCACCAATGATGAAATCAGGTCGCGAAGTGCTGCCGGCGACGCGCACATTGCCGGGCATCGAGTGGCAGTCGATCAGCACGCCGAAGCCGAACTGCACATGCGTTCGCGCAATCAGCCGGCGAAGCGCCGCATGATAGGGCTTGTAGACCGCTTCGACACGGTCGAGCCCCTCCTGCACCGGCAGGCGCCGCGCATAGATCTCCATGTTCTCGGCGACGATGCGCGGAATGGTGCCGAGCCCGCCGGCGACCCTGAGCGAATTGACATTGGCATAGGGCGGCAGCAGCCCGTCGAACATCCGCGGATCGAGCTCGTAGGGCTCGCGATTGACGTCGAGATAGGCGCGCGGGAAGTTGGCCGCCAGGAGCGGCGCGCCGAGTGCGACGGCCGAGCCGAAGAGCTCGTCCACATAGTGATCCTCGGAACGGCGGATGGCGATGCCCTCCAGCCTGGACTGGGCAATAAATTCCGGTGGATAAATACGGCCGCTATGGGGGGAGTTGTAGACGAAGGGAATGGTCTGCGACACGGGCTCATGGACCTCAAAAAGCTCGTACTCGCGTATTTCCGGCACTTTCGGCCCTCTTTACCATGTCATGAACTGACTGCTTTGCCCATGTTGCCAGTTGCCCGGCCGCAAGTCCATACTATGTAGAAGGGATGGCGGTCAGGCACAGGCAATTCACCGGTTGTTTACCGGGTAAAGACTAGTGTAAACGGCTGGTAGCCCACCAAAAACTTATGGATCGCGGTCTGGATTGATGACTCAGAAGATACTTCTCGCCGAAGACGACAATGACATGCGCCGCTTCCTGGTGAAAGCGCTCGAAAAGGCCGGCTACAAGGTCCTTTCCTACGACAATGGCGCCAGCGCCTATGACCGGCTGCGCGAGGAGCCGTTTTCCCTGCTGCTGACCGATATCGTCATGCCCGAGATGGACGGCATCGAGCTGGCGCGCCGCGCCACCGAACTCGACCCCGACCTGAAGGTAATGTTCATCACCGGTTTTGCCGCCGTGGCGCTGAACCCTGATTCGAAGGCGCCGAAGGATGCCAAGGTCCTTTCCAAGCCTTTCCACCTGCGCGACCTCGTCGATGAGGTCAACAAAATGCTTGCCGCATAAGGCGTGACGAGCGGCGCGTCACAAAACTGAAAAAAGCCTATTGACGGCTCCGAAGGTTTTGTGATCTATGCGCCGCCATCGGATGGGCGTGTAGCTCAGCGGGAGAGCACTACGTTGACATCGTAGGGGTCACAGGTTCAATCCCTGTCACGCCCACCATCCGATCTCCCTGACATCGTTGATAAATCCCCCTTGGGGATTTTTTGATTCCTGAGCCTGGCACGTGCTCCAGATCCAGCACTTTGCGGAGCGAGGGCTTGCACGTGATTGGTCCGCGACCATGATCCGGGCCGGGGTTTCAATGGCTGTGGGTGGCCCCACACGTGGGAAATAGGGGGACGTATGACGCAAAGGACGCGGACACGTAAAGCAATATCCATAATCCTCGGCCTCACCCTGGTTGGGGCTGGCTTCTTCGGTTTCGGTTATATGCTGTTTCATGTCATCGAACCCATTAGCATCAAGTTTTGGCTGATTCCGATCACCATATTCGCGGCCGGGGCAGCAATCCTCTGGGACGACTTCAAAAGTTCCTAACGCCCTGTTCGACAGCCGTTCGACGCCGGGTAGGACCAAAATAAGTCACAGAACCGTGCCATTGCCTGACCATCCAGCGCATGGCCGATTCGCCGTCGCAGACAGATGGGGTTGAGACAGACAATGAGACTTTTCGCACCGGCAGCCGCCGCCCTTTTTTCCGCCGTCCTCGCCGTGCCCGCCTCTGCCGCGCCAGCCGCACCCGCCGAGACCTTTCCCGGTGCTCCCGGCGTCATTACGCTTTCCGGCAAATGCGCCAAGCTGGTCGTCGCCAAATTCGACGCCACCAAGGGCTGCAAGAACGAGCTTGCCAGCGTCACGCTGGCCAATGGCTTGGTGACCTTCATCTTCACTTCAGACGGCAAGGCGCTCGGCTTCCAGGGCGACGGCAGCGGCATCAAGCCCGCCTCCAATGGCAATGCCCGCCTGCCGCTCAGCCTCGTCACCACGGGCGTCGGCAACAAGATGACCGGAGAGGTCAAGGTCGCCGGCTTCTGCACCTTCGGCAATCCCTATGCCGGCAAGCCGATCGCGATCGAATGCACCGCCGAAAGCAAGGACTCCTCCTTCACCGGCAGCTTCCGCACCGGCGGCAAGCTGGTGAAAAAGGGTAAGTAGCCGGAGCAATTCCAGCAAAAGTGCGCAGCGGTTTTGCATCGATTCCGATTTAAGGAATTATGCAGTAGCCGTCAGGCGCACCAGGCGCTGCCGGCAGCCCCTGGTTTGCGTGCCAAGCCCTCGTTGATCAGCTGCACGCCAAAAGAGCGCCCGTCGCGCGAGACGACGCGCGGCGCGCCTGAGGGCTCGCTCTTGCCCGCAGCGTTCATGGTGAAGGGTCCGGCGTTCAGAAGCGCCAGCAGCCGCGACTTGGCGGCAAAGGCCACCCGGCGCTCGCCGTCACAGCGCGCCTGATCGACCACCGGGCTTGCCATGTCGGCGATCACGATCTTTTCGCCCTTGTACCAGAAGACGCCGCCGTCGCCGACGCAATTGATATGGGCGCCCTGACCGCAATAGCCGAAGGCGACTGTCCCGGTTTCCGAAACGGCAGGGGAGGCCGGGGACGGCACTGCCTTTATCGGCTGGATCATCGGCGTCGGGATCGCGGCCGGCGGCAGCGGCTGCGACTGAGGCACCGACGCTGCGGCTTTCGGCGTGGGGGTGGCAAGCGCCACCTGCTTCGGCGGTACGTCCTTCCTGACGACGGGCCTCGGCTCCGCCGTTTCCCGCGTGATCGACGCCGATTGCCTTGCAAGCATCGGCTGGATGCCCTTCCAATGGTCGTGGGCGACGATGCCGCCGATCGCGGCAATGCCGATCACCGCCCAGGGCAGCAATCCGCCACCGCTGCTGCGCGCTTTGCTCTTTCCTCTGGCCGGCGCCTTGCGGCGGCCGCGTGTCGCTGTCTTGGCCATCTGTCCGATTCCCGTGAGGCCGGGATTATCGCTGCCCAATCCTTTCCGAAAGGTTGGCGCGGCGACAGGATGATGTCCGGTTCGCCGATCTTTCCCTCGAATGACACGAAAACGCCTAGGTACATCGGTGGAACCAACGCGGCTGCCGAAACGCATGAGGAGAAAAAGCTGAACAAATTCCGCACTCAGACGTCAGCCAGCGAAAATTTCATCTGTTCCGAGGGAAAAATCCATGGATTGCATCATCGCCGACATGATGCCGGCGTCGCACATCCACTATCTCGTCATCTTCGCCCGGCTCTTCGGCGCTATCGTCTGCGGCGGCCTGATCGGCTTCGAGCGTGAGGCACGCCACTGCCCGGCATCATGCCGGGCGCTAATGTCGCTAATGTCAGCGTGACTGTCCGTTGGTCATTCGGAGCGCGCGGCCGAAGCATCGTTTTTCCCAACCGACGCCGTGCCGCCGACGGACGCGAGCGGCTTCTGCCGTTTGCCGATATTGATGTGCTCGTCCGCCGCCTCGCGGACAGCCTGCCATTCATTTTCGTGCCGGATGAAGATCTCGCGGGGCACAAAGTTGATCGTCATATGTTTCTCACCCTGTTTCAAATCTACCGTCAGCGCCCCAAAGAGGCTTCCGGAATAGCCGTTATTTCTTGGTCTCTGCATTGGCTTTCACGTCGGGGCCTTTAATGTCGAGACCACCCTTGGAAAGATCGGCACCGGTAACATGGGCCGGCACGTGAATGTCGTGATAGACACCGGGCGTCAGCGTCAGATCGACATGATGCGGCGGCAGCACCTGCGCCTTCTGCATGCGGTTTGGCTTCGCCCTCTTCATGCGGTCGGATGCCTCCGTGCGTTTATCGGGAACATGGGTCGAAGTGTGCATCATCGGCCTCCTTTTTTAAGCTCAACAGTGCCTAACGGGCGGGCATCAGGATGGTTCCAAAAAAATTACCCAATCTCGGCATGCCTGTCGGCCTTGACTGGCCCGGGAAGCCCATTACCTAGAGCCTATCCCGCAGCCTTCCAGACATCGGCTGACGGGGGAACTTTGGTGCCGGGCCCCTCTGGCGAGAGTTTTTACGGCGCTCTCGTGATGTCGGTACCGCCTGCAGCTTAGCCGGCGGATTTTTCATCGATGACCAAGCTCACCATGCCTGACCCGCGTGCCCGTTGTGGCGTGCCGCGTTTCTCCAATATATCCACTCTCTTCAACACGATTTGCGGCCGCGAGGTGCGGCCATGAATCAACCTCAGACCCCTAAATCCTCGCTCAGCTATTTCCGCTGGGCTTTCATCGTCACCGCCCTCGGCCTCGTTCTCGGCGCCGTACTCGGCTGGCAGACGACCGGCACGATCGGCGGCATGGCGACCGTCTTCTTCATCTGCACGGTGCTTGCGGTGCTGGAGATCTCACTTTCCTTCGACAATGCCATCGTCAACGCCAACAAGCTGAAGGAGATGACGCCGGTCTGGCAGAAGCGCTTCCTCACCTGGGGCATCGTCATCGCCGTCTTCGGCATGCGCATCGTCTTCCCGCTGGCAATCGTCGCGATCGCGGCACAGATCGGCCCCTGGGACGCTCTGGTGCTTGCCGCCCGCGAGCCGGCGGAATATGCCCGCATCATGAACGACGCACATCTGCCGATCGCAGCCTTCGGCGGCACTTTCCTGATGATGGTCGGCCTCAACTACTTCTTCAATCACGAGAAGCAAGTTCACTGGATCGGCGGCCTCGAAAAAATGATGGCGCGCTCCGCCACCATCAAGGGTATCGAGATCGCCTTCGTGCTGGCGCTGATGCTGGTCTTTTCCTGGCTGATCGGCGGCGAGGAGGCCACCGTCTTCGTCCATTGCGCCATCTACGGCCTGCTCACCTTCCTCGCGGTCGAGGTGGTCGGCGGATTGCTCGATGCTTCGCAGCAGACGATGAGTGCTGCCGCCAAGGGTGGCCTCGGCGCCTTCATCTATCTGGAGGTGCTGGATGCGAGCTTCTCCTTCGACGGCGTCATCGGCGCCTTCGCGCTGACGCAGAACCTCTTCGTCATCGCGATCGGCCTCGGCATCGGCGCCATGTACGTGCGCTCGATGACGATCATGCTGGTGGAGAAGGGAACGCTTGCCGAATACCGCTATCTCGAGCACGGCGCCTTCTACGCCATCCTGATCCTCTCGGTGATCATGTATGTGCAGACGCTGGTGCACATCCCCGAAGTCATCACCGGCCTCGGCGGCGCTGCGCTGATCGGCCTGTCCCTCTGGTCATCCATCCGCCACAACAGGCGCGAAAAGGTGGAGGGTCACGTCGCCCGGCAGGAGGAACTTCACGCCTGACGATGCAAGAAGCCGCAGTGTGCGACACTCTTGCAGATAAAAATAAAGCCCGCGACCATCCGGTTGCGGGCTAATTCATTCATGCATGACTTGGAGGTCTTAGCGGGAGACCTGATCGAAGGAGGTCGGGTCGATACCGAGTGTGGTGAGGTCGTTGGCGCGCGGACGGCGACCTGCTTCGACAGCAGCGCTGACGGCGTTTGCAGCCCCAAGGAGGGCGAATGCGCGGCCAAGGAAGCCAGTACGGACTGAATTGCGGAGTGCGGACATTGTCCTTTTCCTCTTGCTCTACGATTGACTGCTCATAGATGGCATCGCGCGTATGCCTCCACAATGCTCAGAAAATCACCTCAGCCATGCAAAAAACGGGAGGCCAGCGCATGTCTCCATGGCCAGCCTCGAGGAGGGGGTGGGTCGTCTTCTTATTTTAGTCTTCGTTTGCCGCCAGCTGCGACAGTACCTGTCCCCTGCCGCGAAGCCGCAGGATCAACGGGATGAGGAAGGCGGCCGCGGCAACGATGAGCAGACCCGCCGCGATCGGCGACATCACCAGCGTCGTGACATCGCCCTGGCTGATCGCCAGCGCCCGGCGCAGCTGCTGTTCGGCAAGCGGCCCGAGGATCAGGCCGACGACGGTAGGCGCGATCGGATAGCCAAAGAGCCGCATCACATAGCCGAGCAGGCCAAAAGTGAGCAGCATGCCGAGCTCGAACACGGATGGATTGGCGCCGATTGTCCCAAGCGTCGCAAACAGCAGGATGCCGGCATAGAGCCACGGCTTTGGAATGGTCAGCAACCGCACCCAGAGCCCGATCATCGGCAGGTTCAGCACCAAAAGCATCGCATTGGCGATGAGCAGGCTGGCGATCAGTCCCCAGACGAGCTGCGGATTGGTGGCAAACAGCAGCGGCCCCGGCTGCAAGCCGTATTGCTGGAAGCCGGCAAGCATGATCGCCGCCGTCGCCGTCGTCGGCAGGCCGAGTGTCAGAAGCGGCACCAGCGTGCCGGCGGCCGAGGCGTTGTTCGCCGCCTCGGGACCGGCCACGCCTTCGATCGCGCCATGGCCAAACTCTTCCGGGTTCTTCGCCAGCCGCTTTTCGGTCGCATAGGAGAGGAAGGTGCCGATTTCGGCGCCGCCCGCCGGCATCGCGCCGATCGGGAAACCGATCAGCGTGCCGCGCAGCCAGGGCTTCCACGAACGCGCCCAGTCCTCAGCGGTCATCCAGAGCGAACCCTTGACCGCCTCGACCTTCTCCGCGATCCGGTTGCCCTGCGCGGCGATATAAAGCGTCTCGCCGATTGCAAACATCGCCACGGCAAGCGTCGTCACCTCGACACCGTCGAGCAGGTCGGGAATGCCAAAGGAAAGCCTGGCCTGCCCTGTCTGCTGGTCGATGCCGACCATCGCGAGCGCAAAGCCGATGAATAGCGAAGTCAGGCCCCGCAAGGCGGAGTCGCCGAAAGCCGAGGAGACGGTGACGAAGGCGAGCACCATCAGCGCGAAATATTCGCGCGGCCCGAAGACCAGCGCCAGCTTGACGACATAGGGAGCGATGAACGCAAGCCCGAGCGTCGCGATCAGGCCGGCGACGAAGGAGCCGATCGCCGCCGTCGCCAGCGCCGGTCCGCCGCGCCCAGCGCGCGCCATCTTGTTGCCCTCGAGCGCGGTGACGATCGAGGCGCTTTCACCCGGCGTGTTGAGCAGGATCGAGGTCGTCGAACCGCCATACATGCCGCCGTAATAGATGCCGGCGAACATGATCAGCGAGCCGCCGGGATCGAGCTTGTAGGTGACGGGCAACAGCAGCGCCACGGTGAGTGCCGGGCCGATGCCGGGAAGCACGCCGACGGCGGTGCCAAGCGTCACGCCGACCAGTGCATAAACCAGGTTCATCGGCTGCATCGCAACCAGGATACCCTGCCATAGGAATTCGAATGTGCTCATCTTGGTGTCCCAAGCGGCCTTCCCGACCATCCGATTTCGGGGTCAGGCGCCGCGCAAAATCAAAAGAGCTGACAGCGCGTCCGCGCGGTCAGAAGAACAGATGTTCGAGCGGGCCGGCCGGCAGCGTCAGTTGCAGCAGCTGCGAGAAGATCGCCCAGACGACGAAGCTGAGGACGATGCCAAGCGGCAGCGAGATCCAGAGCTTACGCTTGCCGAAGCCGCGTGCCGTCAGCGCGAAGAGGATGCCGGTCGCGATCGAGAAGCCGGCGACGCGCAAAAGCAGCATCTGGCCGGCAAGACCGGCAACGATCCAGATGACGGGTGCGACTTCCTGCCGGTCACGTTCGGGAAAATCGCCGCGCCAGGCTTCGAAGGCGGTCCAGATCCCGAGACAGAAGAGGCCGAACGCCACCACTTGAGGCACTGTCGCAGGACCGATGCGGTCGTACTGCGCAATCGTTTTCAGATGCAAGGCATCCCAGGCCATCACGCCGGCGACGACGAAGAGGAAAACGGCAATGATGAACGCCGCCCAATCAGGGCGGCGCTCGGTTGCCGAGGAGGTGTTATCCTCGCTCATTGAACAAGTCCGATATCTTTGAGAATGCCTTCAGTGGCGGAGACATCCTTCTCGAGCTGCGCCTTGAAGGCGTCGCCGGACAGATAGGTGTCGGCCCAGCCCTTGGTCTTCAGAGTTTCCTGCCAGGTGGCGGAGCTGTGCAGCTTCTCGAAATCGGCGGTGACGCTTGCCACCTGCTCTGCCGACAGGCCGGGAGCAGCGGCAACCATGCGCCAGTTCTGGATGGTGACGTCGGTGCCGGCTTCCTTCAGCGTCGGGGCATCGACGCCGTCGATACGCTTGTCGCTGGATACGGCGAGAAGACGGAGCGTGCCGGATTTCACCTGCGATTCGAACTCACTATAGCTCGAGACGCCGGCCGTGACCTGGCCGCCGAGAATGGCGGCGAGCGCTTCACCGCCGCCGGAGAAGGCGACATAGTTGATCTTGGTCGGATCTACGCCCGAAGCCTTGGCGATCAGGCCGACGGCGATGTGGTCGGTGCCGCCGGCAGAGCCGCCGCCCCAGGAAACCGCACCCGGATCCTTCTTCAGCGCAGCGACCAGATCGGCCATCGTCTTGATCTCGGACGCGGCGGGAACGACGACGGCCTCATACTCGCCGGTCAGACGGGCGATCGGCGTGACGTCCTTCAGTGTCACCGGCGACTTGTTGGTGAGGATCGCGCCGACCATGACATAGCCGCCGACGATCAGCGAATTCGGGTTGCCGGCAGCCTGGCTGCTGAACTGCGCAAGGCCGATGGTGCCGCCCGCGCCGGGAACATTCTGGACCTGCACGTTGCCGGAGATCTTCTCCTGCTGCAGCGCGGTCTGCAGCGAACGGGCCGTCTGGTCCCAGCCGCCGCCGGGCGCGGCCGGCGCGATGATGGTGTAGTCGGCCGCATAGGCCGGCAGCGCGATAGTCGCTGCGAAAAGGGTTGCGATGAACGTATGCTTCACGATGTGTCCTCCGTCGGCGGCTGAGCGAACCACCTGTTGTTCTCTGGGAATCGGGAGGAATGGCCGGCCAGCGGACACACGTGTCCTGAATGACGAGCGGAATACCTCCCAAGGCTTCAACTCTCCGCCTCCACGGAGAAGAAGTAGCCAAAGCGACCACAACAACCTGTCATTTAGCTGACATCGGCGAGATATCCAGAAGGAGACGACACTTTTTTGCCGTAATTGGCAGGCGCCAATCTAAATCCCGGTTCTTCGCTGCCGATGGCAGGTGCATTACCCGCCGCCGAAGTACGGCTGCAGGGCTTTGTCTGGCGAGACTCCGGGCGCAGCGACCCAAAGCTCTCTAAGGAGAGCGAAGCCCACCGAAAGCGCCTTCACTGCGTCCGCAGAACCTCGTTCCAGTGCGCGATCAGCCGCGCCCGCTTCACCTGGTCAAGATAGACCATCAACCCGGGGCTGACCGGCACCGGCCGCAGTTGGGCGCCGAGCAGTTCCTGCAGCGTATTGGCGGTATTCTCCCCCGCGACTTCGGGGCTGACGGCCGGAATCTGCAGTTCGCGCGCCATGATCGTCTGCCCTTCTCGCGACATGAAGAAGGTGAGGTAACGCCGCCCTAGCTCCGGCTCGGCGGCCGCCTGCGGCACCAGTCCGATCCGCGACATCACCACCGTATAATCCTTCGGCAGCACGATGCCGACATCGGGATAACGCGAGGCCCAGTCGGCCGCATAGGAGCCGAGAATATTGTAGCCGAGCACGAAGCGCCCGTCGGCAACGCGTTCGAGAATCGCCGAACTCGTCGAATAAAGCTTGACGCCGGCAGCCCCCATCGCCCCGATCACCGACCAGATGTCGCCGAACTGCTCCTGGTCGCGCGCCATGAAAAGGAAGCCGACGCCGGAGCGCTCGATATCGTAGGTACCGATCCGCCCATGGACGTCGTTGCCCTTGCGCTTCAGATAATCGACGAATTCAGCCCGCGAGCTCGGCACCGGCTCATGCGCGAAGCTCGGCTTGTGATAGACGAACACCGCCGGCTCGAAGGTGAGCGCATAGGCGGTGTTACGCCAGTTCGCCCATTTCGGCCATGGCGCACTCATCGGCAGGTTGCTGACCTGCGCATATCCGTCGTTGGAAAGCTTCACCTGCAGGTCCATCGCCGAGGAAAAGGCGAAGTCCGCCGTCTTCTTGCCGGCATCCGTTTCCCGGACGATCCGGTCGTAGATGTCGCCGGTCAGCATGTCCTCATATTTGACCGCGACGTCGGGATTGGCCTCCTGGAAACCCCGGATCATCGGCCGCGCCAACGGTTCGTCGAGCGAGGAATAAACCGTCAGCACCGGCGCATCGGCGTTGCCCGATTTTGCCGGATAGAAGGCCTGATCCGCCAACGCAAAACCCGGCCAGAACGCCAGCAGCAAGATGAAAGCTCTCCTCATCCTGCAACAATGCCTGAGCACGCCGGGAGGAGCAAGGCCGCGACCGAGGCGGCACGCGGTGCGTGACGGGATCACAGTTCCCGCTCGAAGAAGAGCAGGATCTGTTCGAGCTCCGGCGGGACCTGATAGTAGGCATTCCGCTCCCGGAAGCCGAGGCGCCGATAGAGTCCCTGCGCTGCCGTCTGAAAAATGCCGGTGTCAAGCCGCATCGAGTGATAGTCGTCAGCTCTCGCCTGGGCGATCGATGCCTCGCAGAGCGCAACGGCAACACCATGACCGCGAGCGACGGCCGAGACGAAAAGCCTTTTCATCTCAGCAATGTCAGGCGCCTGCTCGTGATGCATGACGCAGCCGACAGGCTCTCCGTCGAGCCGCGCCAGGAAGATCGCGCCCTTCGGCCTTGCGTGAATCTGCGGCAGGTCGATGAGCAGCGCCTCGAATTTTTGCGGATTGTAATAGAGATCGATCACCGGCCGATGCTGGGGATAATTGTCATAGAGCCATTGCCGGAATGATCGGCAGAGATCCCGCACTGCGGCGATCTCTACCGGACCTTTCGCGAGCTCGATCGTCAACTCTCCCATCTGCCAAACCTCCCGATCCCTCGCCTCTTCTATCATGAACGTGTTGCGCGGTGGAGATCGAAGGCCGGAACTAGGAGGCGACCCACTCCATCAGTGCATTTTGAGCATGCAGCAGAAAGGCCTTGGCGGCACGGCTTCGGCAACTCGGCCGTCACCTCCTGGCCGCGCTTAACCGGCGGGCATGGCAGGAAGATCGCGTCCTCCCGCAACCGATCGAGCACATCGGTCCCGACCCGGTGGCCGGCAAGTGCATCGGCCGCGGCGTCGCCCGGCCATGAATCGGTGACGATGACGTCGGCATCCAATAGTTCGCCCATGTCGGTGCTCGCGCGGAAGCGCCCATCGAGCAGCGCGCTGTCTCGGACATGCCAGCGTTCGGGATAGACCTGCACCACCTCGATCGGCAGCGCAATCGACGCTTCGACCCAGGAGCGGAAGATATTCGCGTCCGCCGCCACGCCGGCTCTTGATATAGGCAAGGTCGCCGAGCGTCTCGCAAGGGTGGTTGGAACGCGTCCGCGCGTTGATGACAGGCACCGGCGAGACAGCAGCGACCGCCTTCAGTGTCGCAAGCTCCTTCGTGCGGATCACCAGCATGTCGAACCAGTTGCCAAGATAACCCGCAAGATCGCTGGTTTCCTCCCTGGTATTAAAGCTGATTGGTACATGCACGCAGATGCCGCCCATCGCCTGGATGCCGAGATCGAAGGCGGTCGTATTGCGCCAGCCGCCGTCGTCGACAATCAGCGCGACGCGTTTTCCCGCAAGGCTCTGCGGCATCGCACGCTCATCCCAGGCGCCGGCGAGCTCGCCGGCGCGAGCGACAATCGATCGAAGCCCGGCCTCCGGAATATTATGAAACTCCAGAAAATTTCGGGCCGAAGCTGTCATCCAAAACCTCTCTTGCGCATGAAACGTCGCCACAATAACCTGCGCCGGTCTCACGGCAACGGTTGAAGCAAGCGCAAATCACCATTTCGTCCGTGTTGTTTCCCTCGCGATTCGTCTTCTAAGTTATGCCATTAGGTCCGGCTCAAGCCCTAAATCCATCGGCGATCGGTTTCATGATGCCGATTCCAGAAGCATCGGCCAAAGCTGAACACTGCCGCCTTCTCCGGTTAGAATCCCATTTTCATCACAAAGGATTAGGGACGACCGCCATCCTTCACCCATTTAGAGTATTGATGAAGATCGACGACGTTATATGGTCGCGCTGCCGCGTTAAAAACGTCGAGACCGCCCGAATTTATTATTCGGGGGACGACTCTACGCGACAAAAACTCTATAAAAAGCTAGACTAAACTGGGAAGATCCATGGGAGGGGTCATGGAACGACGACTGAGCGCTATTCTTGCTGCAGACGTCGTCGGCTACAGCCGGCTGATGGGCATCGATGAATCCGGCACGTTGCAGGCGCTGAACCGCCATCGCTGCGAGCTGGTCGACATTCGTATTTCAGACTACAAGGGCCGGATCGTCAAACTCACCGGCGACGGCATCCTTGCCGAATTCCAGAGCGTGGTGAATGCGGTCGCCTGCGCCGCCGAGATCCAGCGCAGCATGGCGGCCCGTAACGAGAACGTGCCCAAGGACGAGCGCGTCGAATTCCGCATCGGCATTAATCTCGGCGACGTCGTGGTCGAGAACGGCGACATATTCGGAGATGGGGTCAATCTCGCCGCCAGGCTTGAGCGTATCGCAGCGCCGGGCGGCATCGCCGTGTCGGCCTCGGTGCGTGACCAGGTCGGCTCGCGCCTCAATCTCGGCTTCGAATTCATCGGCGAACATATGCTGAAAAACATCAGACAACCCGTTCAGGTCTATACCGTCAGCTTGGCGCCGCCTTCCTCCGCCAGATTGGTCGCGCAGAACCGCAATACCTGCTTCATCGCGGTGCTGCCCTTCACCAATATGAGCGGCGATGCCGACCAGGATTATTTCTCCGACGGCATCACCGAAGACATCATCACCGACCTCTCCAAGATCTCCAGCCTGCACGTCGTGCCGCGCAATACCATCTTCACCTATAAGGGCATATCGGTGAAGGTGAAGCGGCTGGCCCAGGAGCTTGGCGTGCGCTACGTGCTTGAGGGAAGTGTGCGCATCGTCGGCAATCGCGTGCGCATTTCCGGTCAGTTGATCGATACCGCCAATGGCGACCATCTCTGGGCCGAGCGTTACGACCGCGACATGACCGACATCTTCGCTATCCAGGACGAGATCACCCATGCGATCGTCGGCCAGTTGAAGGTGCGTCTGTTGCCGGAAGAGAAAAAGGCGATCGCAACTGAGCCGACCGCCAATGTCGAGGCCTATACCTATTATCTCAGGGGCCGCCAGCTCTCCCACACCTGGACCAAATCCTATCTCCAGCTCGCAAGGCGCATGTTCTGCAAGGCGGTCGAGCTCGATCCGGATTATGCCCGCGCCTATGCCGGCATCGCCGATTGCGACGCGGCGATCCGCGATTGGGCACCTGACGACGTGCCGCTGAGGCGCATCCTCGACATGAGCGCCCGTGCCCTGGCGCTTGATCCCGACCTTCCCGAAGCCCACGCCTCCCATGGTCTCGCTTTGCATCAGAGCGGCTATGACGATAGGGCGGCGGCGGCCTTCGAACGTGCCCTGGCGCTCGACCCGAACCTCTTCGAGGCGAATTTCCATTATGCCCGGTTCTTCTTCATGCACGGCAACTTTGCCGAATCGGTGCAATATTTCACCCGCGCCGCCGCAATCCGTCCGGACGACTATGTCTCACCGATTCACCTGATGTCCGCCTACCGCTCGCTCGGCCGGGTGCTGGATACGGAAAACTGGGCGCGCCTCGGCCTGCTGCGCGCCGAACGCGCCCTCAACCTCAATCCGGAAAATTCCGGCCCCGCCCATCGCGGCGCGCTGGCGCTTGCCCACATGGGCGATGCGACAAGGGCACGCGACTGGGCGGCTCGTGCGATCGCCATCGATCCCGACGACATCGTCGCGCAGTATAATCTCGCCTGCGTCTATTCCGTTCTCGGCGACGTCGACCAGGCGATCGATCTGCTGGAGAAGCTGCTACCGAACAGCTCCGTCTACCATATCAAATGGTTCGACAATGATTCCGATCTCGACAACATCCGCGACGATCCCCGCTTCCGGAAGCTGCTCACCGCCGCAATGATGCAGCGCGAACGGATCGAAAGGACCGGAAGCTAACGCCGGTCTTTCCCGGCGTTCACCCAATCTTCAAAATCGCTGTGACATCGCTTCAGCACCTCTGTAATCTCCTATGAAAACAGGGGAAACATCCGTGCGCATCCTGCTCACCGAAGACAATATCGCGCTGGCCGACGGCCTGTCGGCGATCTTGCGCGGCACGGGCCATGCCGTCGATGTCGTCCATGACGGGGCGTCTGCCAATGCGGTCATCGCCGCGGAAAATTTCGATCTGGTGATCCTCGACCTCAACCTGCCCGAGATGGACGGACTCGACGTGCTGCGCGCCATGCGCGCCCGGCAGAACCAGGCGGCCGTCCTCATCCTGACCGCGCGCGGCACGCCGGAAGAGCGGGTGAAGGGGCTCGATCTCGGCGCCGACGATTATCTGATCAAGCCCTTTGATATCGCCGAATTCGAAGCCCGTGTGCGCGTGCTGCTGCGCCGCCAGGCCGGCCTGCGTTCGGCGACGGTCAGCTTCGGCGGCATCTCCTTCGATCTCAATTCCCGCACCTTTTCATCGGGCGCCACGCCCCTCGATATTCCCGCCCGCGAACTCGGCCTGCTCGAAATTCTCTTCATGCGGGCCGGCAAGGTCGTCGCCAAGGAGGCGATCATTCAATCGCTGACGGCCTTCGACGACGACATTTCCGCAAACGCCATCGAGCAATATGTCAGCCGCCTGCGAAAGCGCCTCTCGCCGCACGGCCTGACCGTGAAGACTGCCCGCGGCATCGGCTATTATCTCGACAAGCTGCCCGAGGCCTCATGAAAGCCGCCTATTCCCTCAGACGCCGGCTGCTTTTCTGGCTGCTCGTCTCCACAGCCGTCATCGGCACGCTGGCACTCGCCGATACCTATCGCGAGGCGGTCCAGACATCGAACATCGTCTCCGACCGCGTCCTCGCCGGCTCCGCGCTGGCGATTGCCGAACGCGTCGTCGTCGCCGAGGACGGCACGCTGCAGGTCGATATCCCCTATGTCGCACTTGAGATGCTGACCTCGGCCGCGCAGGATCGCGTCTTCTACCGCGTCGACGGCCCGCCGGGCAAATTCATCACCGGCTACCAGTCCTTGCCGGTCCTGAAGAAGACGCCGGGCGATGCGGCCGCCTTCGCCGACGATACCTTCCGCGACGAGCCGATCCGCATCGCCACGCTCGAACGCTCGGCCTCGACGGGCATCCGGTCCGTGCCCTTTGTCGTGACGGTCGCCGAAACCACTATCGCCCGCCGGCAGTTGGCGCAGGCGATTCTCGTCCGCTCCGCACTCCGCCTCGCCTTCATGATCGCGGGCGCGGCCGTCATCGTCTGGATCTCGGTCACGGTGGCGCTCCGCCCGCTCTACAAGCTCGGCGACGCCATCGGCGAACGCAGCCCCGATGACCTGCATCCGATTAAGCAGACCGTACCGAGCGAGGTTGAGCCGCTGGTCGAAACGGTGAATTCCTTTATGGTCCGCCTGCAGTCGGCGCTCGATGCGCTGCGCCATTTCACCGGCAATGCCAGCCACCAACTGCGCACGCCGCTGGCGATCATCCGCACCCAGCTTGCCCTTTCCGCCCGCGCCGGCTCGCTTAATGAGGCGCAGGCAGCAGCGCTGAAGGGCGATCAGGCCGTGGCGCATGCCGAGCGCATCCTTGCCCAGCTTCTCCTGATGGCGAAGATCGACGCCGCCACCGCCAAGGAGGCGCTGACTGCCTCCGCCATCGATCTTGCCGCCATCGCTCAAGAAATCACCGGCGAGCAGATCCCGACGGCCGCCGTCGCCGGCATTGATCTCGGCTTTGAGGGCGAAAGCCCGGCAATGGTCCGCGCCGAGCCGCTGCTGATCGGCGAAATGCTGCGCAACCTTGCCGGCAATGCCATCGCTTATGCCGGCAAGGGAGCTGAGGTCACCGTCCGCATCATCGCCGCGTCAGAGACGATCCGCCTCGAAGTCGAGGACAATGGCCCCGGCATTCCGCGCGAGAAGCTGGCGGCGGTGCGTGGGCGTTTTTCGCGCGGCAATGAGACAGGTGCACCGGGTGCCGGCCTCGGCCTGCCGATCGTCGATGAAATCGCCAATCTTTTCAACGCCGCCCTGACGCTGGAGCCGGGCAAGGACGGCAGGGGCCTGAAGGCTGCCGTCACATTTACCAAGGCGGCGTAAAGCCGTCGGCCCCTTGACCTTCCACCTTGCTTTCTTTCGCTGCATTGCACACAGTGCTTTTTGGGAACAGCAAGCCGCACGACGATGCGCGCCGGATAAAAAGAAATATGTCGATCAAAGCCAGTATCTATCATCTGACGCACTACACCTATGACAAGCCGGTCCGTCTCGGCCCACAGATCATCAGACTGAAACCTGCCTCGCATTCGAAGACAAGGGTGCTCAGCCACTCGCTGAAGGTCACGCCCTCCAACCATTTCGTCAACCTGCAGCAGGATCCTTACGGCAACTACCTTGCCCGCTACGTCTTCCCGGACCCGGTGACGGAGTTCAAGATCGAGGTCGATCTCGTTGCCGACATGACGGTCTACAATCCCTTCGACTTCTTCGTCGAGGAAGAGGCGACCAAATGGCCCTTCGGATACCCTGAAACGATCCAGGAGGATCTGTCGATCTACATGACGCCGGAGCCGGCCGGTCCGCGCCTGAAGGCGCTGCTGCCGACGCTCGACTGGTCGCCCGACCAGCCGACGGTCGATATGATCGTCGGCCTGAATGCCCGTCTGCAGCGGCAGATCGGCTATGTCATCCGCATGGAAACCGGCGTGCAGACGCCGGAAGAAACGCTGGAAACTGCCAAGGGCTCTTGCCGCGACACCAGCTGGCTGCTCGTCCAGATCCTTCGCCATCTCGGCCTTGCCGCCCGCTTCGTCTCCGGTTACCTCATCCAGCTGACGCCGGACCTGAAGGCGCTCGACGGCCCCTCCGGCACCGAAGTCGATTTCACCGACCTGCATGCCTGGGCAGAGGTCTATCTGCCCGGCGCCGGCTGGGTTGGCCTCGATCCGACGTCCGGCCTGCTGACCGGCGAAAGCCATATCCCGCTTGCCGCAACGCCGCATTACCGCAACGCCGCACCGATTTCCGGCGGTTATTTCGGCGAGGCCGAAACCGAATTCGCCTTCGACATGAAGGTCTCGCGCGTCGCCGAACACCCGCGCATCACCAAGCCCTTTTCCGATGAAAGCTGGGAGGAGCTCAACGAACTCGGCGAGAAGGTCGATCGTGTCCTCGAGGCCGAGGACGTGCATCTGACGATGGGCGGCGAACCGACCTTCGTTTCGATCGACGATTTCCAGTCCGAGGAGTGGAACACCGCCGCCGTCGGCCCGACCAAGCGCGAAAAGGCCGACATCCTGATCCGCAAGCTGCACGAACGCTTCGCCCCCGGCGGTTTCCTGCATTATGGCCAGGGCAAATGGTATCCGGGCGAAAGCCTGCCGCGCTGGACCTTCTCGCTTTACTGGCGCCGCGACGGCAAGCCGGTCTGGCAGAACCTCGATCTGGTCGCCGCCGAAGGCAAGGATACCGGCGTCAAAGCCGAGGATGCCGAAAAGCTCCTGACGGCAATCGCAAAGGAGCTGGCGATCAAGCCCGATATGGTGCAGCCGGCCTATGAGGATCCTGCTGACTGGATCATCAAGGAAGGCAGCCTTCCCGAAAACGTCGACCCGGCGAATTCGAAGCTGAAGGATCCCGAGGAACGCAACCGCATCGCCCGCGTCTTCGCCCGCGGCCTCACGACCCCGACCGGTTACATCCTTCCGGTTCAGGCATGGAATGCCAAAGCAGCGCAAAGCCGAGTCTGGGTCAGCGAGAAATGGCGCACCCGACGCGGCAAAATCTTCCTCGTCCCGGGCGACAGTCCGATCGGTTACCGTCTGCCGCTCGGCACACTGCCCTATGTTCCCCCGGCGCGTTACCCCTATATTCACCCGGCCGATCCGACGATCCCACGCGAACCGCTACCTGATGTCTTCGTACCGGCTGGCCGGGCAATGCCGGAAGCCTCCTTCCATGCCGACGAGAGCAATCGCGGCCGGGTCGAACAGACGCTCGGCGAACTCCGCGGCGCTGTGCGCACCGCCATGTCGGTCGAGCCGCGCGACGGCAGGCTCTGCATCTTCATGCCGCCGGTCGAGCGCATCGAGGATTATCTCGAGCTGATAGCCGCCGCCGAAAACGCCGCCGCCGAGCTCAAGCTTCCCGTCCATATCGAAGGTTACCCGCCACCGCAGGACGAGCGCATCAACGTCATCCGCGTCGCCCCGGATCCCGGTGTCATCGAGGTCAATATCCATCCGGCCTCCAACTGGAAGGACTGCGTCGACATCACCACGGCGATCTACGAGGAGGCGCGCGCCACCCGGCTCGGCGCCGACAAGTTCATGATCGATGGTCGCCATACCGGTACTGGCGGCGGCAACCATGTCGTCGTCGGCAGCGCCAATCCGAACAACAGCCCCTTCCTGCGCCGTCCCGATCTCTTAAAGAGCGTCGTCCTCCACTGGCAGCGTCACCCCTCGCTCTCCTACCTCTTCTCCGGCATGTTCATCGGCCCGACCAGCCAGGCGCCGCGTATCGACGAGGCTCGTCACGACAGCCTCTACGAGCTGGAGATCGCCATGGCGCAGATCGGAGCCCCCGGCCGTGGCCAGCAGCCGCTGCCCTGGCTCGTCGACCGCCTGTTCCGCAATCTTCTGACCGACGTCACCGGCAACACCCACCGCGCCGAGATCTGCATCGACAAGCTGTTCTCGCCCGACGGCCCGACAGGACGGCTCGGCCTCATCGAGTTCCGCGGTTTCGAGATGCCGCCGAACGCGCGCATGTCGCTTGCCCAGCAATTGCTGGTGCGCGCGCTGATCGCCCGCTTCTGGGTCAATCCCGTCGACGGCAAGTTCGTCCGCTGGGGCACGACCCTGCACGACCGTTTCATGCTGCCACATTTCGTCTGGGCCGACTTCCTCGACGTGCTTGCCGATCTTCGCGAAAACGGCTTCGACGTCAGCCCGGAATGGTTCAAGGCCCAGCTCGAATTCCGCTTCCCCTTCTGCGGCGAGGTCGAATACGAGGGCTCGAAGCTGGAACTGCGCCAGGCGCTGGAGCCCTGGCATGTCATGGGCGAGGAAGGCGCGCCGGGCGGCACCGCCCGTTACGTCGACAGCTCCGTCGAACGCCTGCAGGTGCGGCTCGAAACCGACAATGCCTCGCGTTATACCGTCACCTGCAATGGCCGCACCCTGCCGCTGACGCCGACAGGTACGTCGGGCGTGTCGGTCGCCGGTGTCCGTTACAAGGCGTGGCAGCCGGCCTCGGGCCTGCATCCCGTCCTGCCGATCAACACACCTTTGACTTTTGACATTTATGATACATGGTCGAAACGTTCGATCGGCGGCTGCATCTATCATGTTGCCCATCCGGGTGGCCGGACCTATGACACCTTCCCGGTCAACGGTAACGAGGCGGAAGCAAGACGGCTCACCCGGTTCGAGCCGTGGGGGCATACGGCGGGCGGATACATTCCGCGCGTCGAGACGGGTTCGCCGGAATTTCCGCTGACGCTGGATCTGAGGCGGCCCGCCGGGGTTTGAGGCCGAGGGTTTGAGGCTTAAGTTTTGATGGGCAAGAAGCCGGCAGTGGAGCGCAAGGAAGAGGCAGAGGACCGCATCGCCAAGAATGCGGCCTTTGACTATGCGCCGCTGCCCGATACCGCCGATGAGATGGTCGACAACGACGGCGTCGTCCGCCCCGTCTGGCAGAATTTCCTCTCGCATCTGAGCGCAATGCCGGAAAAGGATCTCGCCGAGCGTTTCGCCCGCGCCGACCGCTACCTCCGTGATGCCGGCGTCTTCTATCGCGCCTATGGCAGCAAGGGCACCGGCGAGCGAGCCTGGCCGATCTCGCATATCCCGGTGCTGATCGACGAGCGCGAATGGCAGACGCTGTCGGCGGGCCTCGTCCAGCGCGCCGACCTGCTGGAAGCGATCATCGCCGATATCTACGGCGACAACCGGCTGGTGGAGGAAGGTTTCCTCCCACCGGCACTGATCGCCGCCAATCCCGAATTCCAGCGCCCGCTCGCCGGCATCAAGCCGGCATCCGGCCATTATCTGCATTTCTGCGCCTTCGAGATCGGCCGCGGGCCCGACGGCAACTGGTGGGTGCTCGCCGACAGGACGCAGGCTCCCTCAGGCGCTGGTTTCGCGCTGGAAAGCCGCGTCGCGACGACTCGTGCCTTCTCGGATATCTATGCTGAAACCCCGGTCCATCGCCTCGCCTCCTTCTTCGGCGCCTTCCGCGACGCGCTACAGGGCATGAAACATTCGGGCGACGACCGCATCGCCGTGCTGACACCCGGCCCCGCCAACGAGACCTACTACGAACACGCCTACATCGCCCGCTATCTCGGCTTCATGCTGCTCGAGGGCGAAGATCTGACCGTCGTCAAG
This sequence comes from Rhizobium ruizarguesonis, assembly GCF_012349115.1. Classification (GTDB taxonomy): domain Bacteria; phylum Pseudomonadota; class Alphaproteobacteria; order Rhizobiales; family Rhizobiaceae; genus Rhizobium; species Rhizobium ruizarguesonis. The sequence goes on along the minus strand of NZ_PQIG01000002.1, from coordinate 71,827 downwards.
GGCCGTGTCATGGTGCGCACCGTCGCCGGCTTGAAGCCGATCGGCGTGCTCTGGCGCCGTCTCGATTCAGCTTTTGCCGACCCGCTGGAGTTGAACCAGAATTCGCATATCGGCACGCCCGGCCTCGTGGAAGCGCTGCGCGCCGAAAGCCTCACCATCGTCAATGCGCTCGGCACCGGCATTCTTGAAACCCGGGCGCTTCTCGCCTTCATGCCGACCATCTGTCACCATCTGCTTGGCGAGGATCTGCATTTGCCCTCGATCGCTACCTGGTGGTGCGGTCAGGAGGAAGAGCGCGAGCACGTGGCAAAAAACATCGAAAAGATGGTCATCGGCCCGGCCTATTCCCGTGCTCCCTTCTTCGACGATAACGGCGAATCCGTGCTCGGCTCATCGCTGCGCGCGGCTGCCAAGGATTCGATAACCGACTGGCTGAGTTCGGACGGCCCGAAGCTCGTCGGCCAGGAGGTCGTCACGCTGTCGACCACACCCGCCTGGGTGGACGGCAAGCTCGTGCCGCGCCCGATGTCGCTGCGCGTATTCGCCGCGCGCACCGCAGACGGCTGGCAGATCATGCCCGGCGGTTTTGCCCGCATCGGCTCCGGCGCCGATGTTGCGGCGATCGCCATGCAGTCCGGTGGTGCGGCCGCCGATGTCTGGATCGTCAGCGACAAACCGGTCGAGCGCCACACGCTGCTGCCCGCCGAAGGCAGCTTCACCCGCAACATGCCGGGCAGCCTGCCGAGTCGGGCTGCCGACAACCTGTTCTGGCTCGGCCGCTACATCGAGCGCGCCGAAGGGGCGCTACGCATCCTGCGCGCCTGGCATGCGCGTTTCGCCGAAGCCGCCGATCCGAGCCAGCCGCTGCTCGCCGACGTCTCCGACTATCTCACGGCCGTCGATATCGATACCGCCGACGCCGTGCCGGAAACGCTGCTGCGCAACATCGACAGCGCTGTTTATTCGGCCAGCAACATCCGCGACCGTTTCTCGCCGGACGGCTGGCTGGCGCTCAACGATCTCGCCAAGACCGCCCACCGCTTCCACGTCACCGTCGCTGCCGGCGACGATGCCAGCCACGCGATGACAATCCTCTTGCGGAAGCTTGCAGGCTTCGCCGGTCTCATGCATGAAAACATGTACCGCTTCACCGGCTGGCGGTTCCTTTCGCTCGGCCGTTATATCGAACGCGGCCTCCACATGACGCGCCTGCTCGGCCACATGTCGGGCCCGGAAGCGCCTGACGGCGCGCTCGACATGCTGCTAGAGATCGGCGACAGCGTCATGACCCATCGCCGCCGCTATAACGTCAACACCGCTCGGCTGACCGTCACCGACCTCTTGGCGCTCGACCCGCTCAACCCGCGTTCGGTCCTCTTCCAGGTGAACGAGATCCATCACGAAGTCGAACAACTGCCGAATGCCATGATCAACGGCCAGATGTCGCCCTTCTACCGCGAGGCGATGCGGCTCCATTCCGGCCTGGCGGTGATGACGCCGGAGGGCATGGGGGTCGAGGTCTATCAACGGCTCGAGCGCGAATTGGAGCAGCTTTCCGATCTGCTCGCCCAGACTTATCTCGGGTGACGGCGATGCTCTACGATCTCTCGCTGCACATGGGTTACAGCTACGACGCGCCAGCCTCCGGCGCCCGCCACATCATGCGCCTGATGCCCCTGTCGCTGGCCAATCGGCAGCGGCTGATCGCCGGCTCGATTACCATTTCGCCCTCGCCGGACGAGCAGTCGCATTTCGTCGATTTCTTCCATCACCCCACCACCTCCTTCCTGCTGCGCGCGCCGCACGAGACGCTTGACATTCGCATGCAGGCCCGCGTGCAGGTGGAAAGCCAGCCGATCGCCGCCGATTTCTCGCCGCTGCTTGCCGACCTGCCGGAGGAGATATCAGGCATGTGGTCGCTGGCGCCGGATTCGCCGCATCATTTCCTCGGTGACAGCCCGCGCCTCACCGAAGCGCGCGAGATCGCCGAATATGCGCGAAGCTGCGCCACGCCTGATCTGACGGCCATGCAGATCGCTCATGCGCTCTGCGCCCGCATCAACAAGGATTTCACCTACGACCCGGAGGCGACGACGGTGGACACCACGCCGCTCGAGGCGTTCAAGCTGAAGCGCGGCGTCTGCCAGGATTTCACCCATGTGATGATCCAGGCTCTCAGAAGCCTCGGCATTCCGGCCGGCTACGTCTCCGGTTTCCTGCGCACCATCCCGCCATCCGGCAAGGAACGGCTGGAAGGGGCGGACGCCATGCATGCCTGGGTGCGCATCTGGTGCGGCGAGACGATCGGCTGGATCGAACTGGACCCGACCAACAACATTGCCGCCGGCATGGACCACATCGTCGTCGCGTACGGCCGGGACTATTCCGATGTCGTCCCCGTCATCGGCGTCTTGAAGAGCTATGGCGGCCACCGCGCCGTCCAGGCGGTCGACGTCATTCCGCTGAAATAATCCCAAAATTGGAAAAATCCGACGATTCGTTAAAATTGTATTGACGCCGTAAGGACAGCGGAAAGGAGGAGCGTGCCTAATATCACCCCACAGGGCCTCCATATACGGGTGAACATGATGAGCACCTCCTTTCTACAGACTCCCTGCCTACGTCGCATGCTTGGCGACCGTGGCGGTAATTTCGGAATCATGACGGCGATCCTGCTGCCCGTCCTTTTCGGGGCGGCCGGCATGGCGATCCAGGTGGGCGACATATTGCTCTCGAAGCAGCAGTTGCAGGAAGCCGCCGATTCGGCCGCGCTGGCAACCGCGACCGCGCTGGCAAACGGCACGATCCAAACCTCGCAGGCCGAGGCCTTCGCGCGGGATTTCGTCGCCGGGCAAATGGCGAATTACATGCAGAGCAGCGTCGATATCAAAAGCACGACAGGCGTCGATGTCCGGGCAACGACATCGGGAAAGTCGACATCCTACCAGGTAACTGTTTCACCGAGTTACGACCTAGCGGTTAACCCGCTCATGCAGGCGGTCGGCTTCAGCACGCAACATCTTTCGACGTCGGGCACGACGGTTAGCGGCCATTCGCAAACCCAGGGCTCCATCTCGATGTATCTCGCGCTCGATAAATCAGGGTCGATGGGAGACCCTACCGCAACCGTTAACGCAGATGATCCGACCGAATCCTTTACCTATGACTGCAACCTCCACTACAACAGCAAGAATAATAAGTGGGTTTACGACAAATGCACCGGCAGCCGCACAAATTACTACACCAAGATAGAGGCGCTGAAGCTCGCTGCCGGCAATCTTTTTGGTCAACTCAATAGCGCGGATCCCAACGCAGAATATGTGCGCACAGGCGCGGTATCCTACGATATCGTTGAATACCCAGCTAGCAGTCTCGCCTGGGGGACTGTCGGTGTCTCAAGCTATGTCAACGCACTTCAGGCAAATGGCGGCACAAATTCCAGCGGCGCAATGAACACGGCCTACTCGTCTTTGACCGCTAAGAACGCCGCTGGGAACGACGCCGAAGACGCCGCCCACAAGCAGAAAACCGGGCAAGTGCCGAAAAAGTATATCGTCTTCATGACCGACGGCGACAATAACAATGATAGCAGCAACGGCCGTTCATACGACACACTGACCAAGACGACATGCGACACAGCAAAGTCCAAGGGCATCGAAATCTATACGATCGCCTTCATGGCACCCTCCGGCGGACAGGCGCTGCTGCATTATTGCGCCTCCGATGACGCCCATTATTTCCAGGCGGAAAAGATGGAAGATCTGCTTGCCGCCTTCAAGGCGATCGGAGCGAAGGCCTCCGCGCAGCTGACGCGTCTGACGAACTGACGATCGGTCCCGGCGAAAAGCCGAACAAAAAGCCGCTCCGGAACAAAGGGAGCGGCTTTTCGTTATCGCTATCCCACCCATCTGATCGGGAAAAGCGATTGAAATCAACCCCCTCGGCCCACCTGATTATGAAGGTTTCGCAAATTTTTCGTTTGTCCAAATCCCTTGTTGCAAGTGCTTAGTAACGATGCATAAACTGTCGCCGGCGCAAGCGACGAATTGATTAAATCAGGCATAACATCCTGAAACCAAATTAAAATTGGCGAGACCTGACGATGAACACTGTTTCCAAGCCGATCATCCCCTCCCCCGCCCCTCGCAGTTCAAGGCCGGAAATTCTCGCTGAAGAAATCATCGAACGTCTGACCTACCGCATCGGCAAGGATGCCAAGGTGGCAAAGCCGCATGACTGGCTGACGGCGACGATCCTGGTGGTGCGCGACCGCATCATCGACAGGTGGATGGCGTCCACCCGCGAGGTTTATGCGACCGGCGCCAAGCGCGTCTATTATCTTTCTCTTGAATTCCTGATCGGCCGCCTGATGCGCGACGCCGTCTCCAACCTCGGCCTGATGGAGGAGGTGCGCGATGCACTCGCCTCGCTCGGCGTCGATGTCAACGTCATCGCCGGCCTGGAGCCGGATGCCGCGCTCGGCAACGGCGGCCTCGGCCGTCTGGCTGCCTGTTTCATGGAGAGCATGGCGACGGTCGACGTGCCCGCTTATGGCTACGGCATCCGCTATGTCCACGGCCTCTTCCGCCAGCAGCTGGCCGACGGCTGGCAGGTGGAACTGCCGGAAAACTGGCTCGCCCATGGCAATCCCTGGGAATTCGAGCGCCGCGAAAGCGCCTATGAAATCGGCTTCGGCGGCGCCGTCGAATTCATCACCACCCATGACGACCAGCCGCGCTACGTCTGGAAACCGGCCGAGCGCGTCATTGCCGCCGCCTTCGACACGCCGGCCGTCGGCTGGCGCGGCAAGCGCGTCAACACGCTGCGCCTCTGGTCGGCGCAACCGATCGATCCGATCCTGCTCGATGCCTTCAACGCCGGCGACCACATCGGCGCGCTCCGCGAAAGCAACAAGGCCGAAAGCCTGACCCGGGTTCTCTATCCTGCCGACGCCACCCCGGCCGGCCAGGAACTGCGCCTGCGCCAGGAATTCTTCTTCTCATCGGCCTCGCTGCAGGACATTCTGCGCCGCCATCTGCAGCAATATGACGACTTCACCTCGCTGCCGGACAAGGTGGCGATCCAGCTGAACGACACTCACCCCGCCGTCTCGGTCGCCGAACTCGTGCGCCTGCTCTGTGACGTACACGGGATGGATTTCGACCAGGCCTGGGAAATCACCCGCCATACCTTCTCCTACACCAACCACACGCTTCTGCCCGAGGCGCTGGAAAGCTGGGCGGTGCCGCTGTTCGAGCGTCTGCTGCCGCGTCACATGCAGATCATCTATGCGATCAATGCCAAGATCCTGATCGACGCCCGCAAGGGCAAGAACTTCTCCGATGCGGAAATCCGCTCGATCTCGCTGATCGATGAAAGTGGCGATCGCCGCGTGCGCATGGGCAACCTCGCTTTTGTCGGCTCGCATTCGATCAACGGCGTCTCGGCCCTGCACACCGACCTGATGAAGGTCACGGTCTTCGCCGACCTGCACAAGCTCTATCCCAACCGCATCAACAACAAGACCAACGGCATCACGCCGCGCCGCTGGCTGCAGCAGTGCAATCCCGGTCTCACCGGCCTGATCCGCGAAGCGATCGGCGACGAATTCCTCGATGATGCCGAGAAGCTGCGTGCGCTCGACGTGCATTCCTCCGATCCGGCTTTCCAGCAGAAATTCGCAGCGATAAAGCGCGCCAACAAGGTGGCACTCTCCAACCTCGTCGCCAGCCGCATGGGCGTGAAACTCGATCCGTCGGCAATGTTCGACATCCAGATCAAGCGCATCCACGAATACAAGCGCCAGCTGCTGAACATCATCGAGGCCGTCGCGCTCTACGATCAGATTCGCTCGCATCCCGAGCTCGACTGGGTGCCGCGCGTGAAACTCTTCGCCGGCAAGGCGGCGCCGAGTTACTACAACGCCAAGCTCATCATCAAGCTTATCAACGACGTCTCCCGCACAATCAACAACGACCCGTCGGTGCGCGGCCTGCTGAAGATCGTCTTCGTCCCGAACTACAATGTCTCGCTCGCCGAAGTCATGGTTCCGGCCGCCGACCTTTCCGAGCAGATCTCGACCGCCGGCATGGAAGCATCCGGCACCGGCAACATGAAGTTCGGCCTGAACGGCGCGCTGACAATCGGCACGCTCGATGGCGCCAATGTCGAGATGCGCGACAATGTCGGCGAGGACAACATCGTCATCTTCGGCCTCAAGGCCGACGAAGTGTCGAAGGTCCGCAGTGATGGCCACAATCCCCGCGCCATCATCGAGGGATCGCGCGAACTCGCCCAAGCGCTCGCCGCCATCGGTTCCGGCGTCTTCTCGCCCGATGACCGCAACCGTTACACGGCGCTGATCGACGGCATCTATTCGCACGACTGGTTCATGGTCGCCGCCGATTTCGACGCCTATGCCCAAGCCCAGCGCGAGGTCGACCAGATCTGGACCAACCAGTCCGCCTGGTACACCAAGACGATCAACAATACGGCGCGGATGGGCTGGTTCTCTTCCGACCGTACGATCAGGCAATATGCAGACGAAATCTGGAGAGCCGGATGAAAACGCCGAAAACGGTCCCTGAAGTAAAGCTTTCCTGGGAAATTTCGGCAGATGAAATCACGGCAATCCTTGCCGGCTCGCATTCCAATCCCTTTGCCGTCCTAGGTGTGCACCAGGCCGGCGACGCTTTCGTCGCCCGGTGCTTCATCCCGGGCGCGGAGGAGGTGACCGCCATGACGCTCGACGGCGGCGTCACTGGCGAACTGAAACAGCTCCATGCAGACGGCGTCTTCGCCGGCCCGGTTTCCCTCACCAAGCTCCAGCCGGTGCGTTACCGCGCCCGGCGCGGCGATGCCGAATGGGCCGTCACCGATCCCTACAGCTTCGGTCCGGTGCTCGGACCGATGGACGATTATTTCGCCCGCCAGGGCTCGCACCTGCGCCTGTTCGACAAGATGGGCGCCCACCTCATCAAGCATGACGGCGCCCAGGGCATCCATTTCGCCGTCTGGGCGCCGAACGCACAGCGCGTCTCCGTCGTCGGTGATTTCAACAATTGGGACGGCCGCCGCCACGTCATGCGCTTCCGCGCTGATAGCGGCATCTGGGAAATCTTTGCCCCTGACGTGCCGGTCGGCGTCGCCTACAAGTTCGAGATCCGCGGCAAGGATGGCGTATTGCTGCCACTGAAGGCCGACCCCTTCGCCCGCCGCAGTGAGCTCCGACCGAAGACCGCCTCTGTGACCGCCGCCGAACTGGAGCAGGAGTGGGAAGACGAGGCCCATCTGAAGCACTGGCGCGAGACCGACAAGCGCCGCCAGCCGATCTCGATCTACGAGGTGCATGCCGCCTCCTGGCAACGCCGGCAGGACGGCACGATGCTGTCCTGGGACGAGCTCGCCTCCAGCCTCATCCCCTATTGCGCCGACATGGGCTTCACCCATATCGAATTCCTGCCGATCACCGAGTACCCCTACGACCCCTCCTGGGGTTACCAGACGACCGGCCTCTATGCGCCGACCGCTCGTTTCGGCGAGCCGGAGGGTTTTGCCCGTTTCGTCAACGGCTGCCACAAGGTCGGCATCGGCGTCATCCTCGACTGGGTGCCGGCGCATTTTCCGACCGACGAACACGGTCTCGGCTGGTTCGACGGCACGGCACTCTACGAGCACGAAGATCCGCGCAAGGGCTTCCACCCGGACTGGAGCACGGCGATCTACAATTTCGGCCGCACCGAGGTCGTTTCCTATCTCGTCAACAACGCGCTCTACTGGGCCGAAAAATTCCACCTCGACGGTCTGCGTGTCGATGCCGTCGCTTCGATGCTCTACCTCGATTATTCGCGCAAACACGGCGAGTGGATCCCGAACGAATATGGCGGCAACGAGAACCTCGAAGCGGTCCGTTTTCTGCAGGATCTCAACATCCGCATCTATGGCAAAAATTCCAACGTCATGACCATCGCCGAGGAATCGACCTCATGGCCGAAAGTCTCGCAGCCCGTCCATGAAGGCGGCCTCGGCTTTGGCTTCAAGTGGAACATGGGCTTCATGCACGACACGCTGAGCTACATGAGCCGCGATCCCATATACCGCGGGCACCATCATAACGAGCTCACCTTCGGCCTGCTCTACGCCTATTCGGAAAATTTCGTCCTGCCGCTCTCGCATGACGAGGTTGTCCACGGAAAAGGCTCGCTGATCGCCAAGATGCCGGGCGACGACTGGCAGAAGTTCGCCAATCTGCGCGCCTACTACGCTTATATGTGGGGCTATCCGGGCAAGAAGCTGCTGTTCATGGGCCAGGAATTCGCCCAATGGAGCGAGTGGAGCGAGGAGAAGGCCCTCGACTGGAACCTGCTTCAGTATCGCATGCACGAGGGCATGCGGCGCCTGGTCCGCGATCTCAATTTCACCTATCGCAGCAAGCCGGCGCTGCATGCGCGTGACTGCGAGGGCGAAGGGTTCGAATGGCTGGTCGCCGACGACCACCAGAATTCCGTCTTTGCCTGGCTGCGCAAGGCGCCGGGCCAGAAGCCGGTCGCCGTCATCACCAATTTCACCCCTGTCTACCGCGAGAACTACTCGATCCGCCTGCCGTCCGCAGGGCGCTGGCGGGAAATCCTGAACACCGATGCCGACATCTACGGCGGCAGCGGCAAGGGCAATGGCGGGCGCGTGCAGGCCGTCGATGCCGGCGGCAACATCACCTGCTCGATTACCTTGCCGCCATTGGCGACAATCATGCTTGAACCTGAAAATTAGTGACTGGTGGGAGGAGAAAATGGTAGAAAAGCGCGTTCAGCCACTTGCCCGCGATGCAATGGCTTATGTTCTGGCGGGCGGCAGGGGAAGCCGTCTCAAGGAACTCACCGACCGGCGTGCCAAGCCGGCCGTTTATTTCGGCGGCAAGGCCCGGATCATCGATTTCGCCCTGTCGAACGCCCTGAATTCCGGCATCCGCCGCATCGGCGTCGCCACGCAATACAAGGCGCATTCGCTGATCCGCCACATGCAGCGCGGCTGGAACTTCTTCCGCCCTGAGCGCAACGAGAGCTTCGATATTCTGCCCGCCAGCCAGCGCGTCTCCGAGACGCAATGGTATGAAGGCACGGCCGACGCCGTCTATCAGAACATCGACATCATCCAGGATTACGGCGTCGAATACATGGTCATTCTTGCCGGCGACCACGTCTACAAGATGGACTATGAATGGATGCTGCAGCAACACGTCGATTCCGGCGCTGACGTCACCATCGGCTGCCTGGAAGTGCCGCGCATGGAAGCGGTCGGCTTCGGCGTCATGCATGTCAACGACAAGGACGAGATCATCGCCTTCGTCGAGAAACCGGCCGATCCGCCGCCCATTCCCGACAAGCCGGATTTCGCCCTCGCCTCGATGGGCATCTACGTCTTCCACACCAAGTTCCTGCTCGATGCGCTGCGCCGCGACGCCGCCGACCCGACCTCGAGCCGCGACTTCGGCAAGGACATCATCCCCTATATCGTCAAGAACGGTAAGGCGGTCGCCCACCGCTTCGCCAAGTCCTGCGTCCGTTCCGATTTCGAGCACGAACCCTACTGGCGCGACGTTGGCACGATCGACGCCTATTGGCAGGCCAATATCGACCTGACGGCGATCGTTCCGGAGCTCGATATCTACGACAAGTCCTGGCCGATCTGGACCTATGCCGAGATCACCCCGCCGGCGAAATTCGTCCATGACGACGAGGATCGCCGCGGCTCGGCCACCTCCTCCGTTGTGTCAGGCGACTGCATCATCTCGGGCGCCATGCTCAATAACAGCCTGCTCTTCACCGGTGTCAGGGCGAACTCCTTCTCCAAGATGGAAGGAGCGGTCATTCTGCCAAACGTGAAGATCGGACGGCGCGCGCAGCTCAAGAATGTGGTGATCGACCATGGTGTCGTCATTCCGGAAGGCCTGGTTGTCGGCGAAGATCCCGAGCTCGATGCCAAGCGCTTCCGGCGGACGGAAAGCGGCATCTGCCTGATCACGCAACCGATGATCGACAAGCTGGATATCTGACTTATGAAAGTTCTTTCGGTTTCGTCCGAAGTCTTCCCTTTGATCAAGACAGGGGGTCTGGCCGATGTGTCCGGCGCCCTGCCGATTGCTCTGAAAGCCTTCGGGGTCGAGACCAAGACCCTTCTCCCCGGCTATCCCGCCGTCATGAAGGTCATTCGCGACCCGGTCGTCAGGCTCGAATTCCCCGACCTGCTCGGTGAGCGGGCGACCGTGCTCGAGGTCCAGCACGAGGGCCTCGATCTGCTCATCCTCGATGCGCCGGCCTACTACGACAGGCCGGGCGGCCCCTATCTCGATCCGCTCGGCAAGGACTATCCCGACAACTGGCGTCGGTTCGCCGCCCTGTCGCTCGCCGCCTCAGAGATCGCCGCCGGCCTGCTGCCCGGCTGGCGGCCCGATCTCGTCCACACCCACGACTGGCAGGCGGCGCTGACGTCGGTCTATATGCGTTATTATCCGACGCCGGAACTGCCGAGCGTGCTGACCATTCACAACATCGCCTTCCAGGGCCAGTTCGGTTCAGAGATCTTTCCCGGCCTGCGCCTGCCTGCCCATGCCTTCGCCACCGAAAGCATCGAATATTACGGCACCATCGGCTTCCTCAAGGGCGGCCTTAAGACCGCGCATGCAATCACGACAGTCAGCCCGACCTATGCCGATGAGATTCTGACGTCGGAATTCGGCATGGGGCTCGAGGGCGTCATCGCCAGCCGCATCGACGATCTGCACGGCATCGTCAACGGCATCGACACCGATATCTGGAACCCGGCGACCGATCCTGTCGTCCACACCCATTACGGCCCGACGACGCTGAAGAACCGCGAGGAGAACCGTCGCTCGATCGCCGAATTCTTCCGTCTCGACAACGACGACGCCCCGATCTTCTGCGTCATCAGCCGTCTCACCTGGCAGAAGGGCATGGATGTCGTCGCCAACATCGCCGACGAGATCGTCGCCATCGGCGGCAAGCTCGTCGTGCTCGGCTCCGGCGAAGCCGCACTGGAAGGCGCGCTGCTCGCCTCCGCCAGCCGCCATCCCGGCCGCATAGGCGTCTCGATCGGCTATAACGAGCCGATGTCGCACCTGATGCAGGCCGGCTGCGACGCGATCATCATCCCCTCGCGCTTCGAACCTTGCGGCCTGACCCAACTTTACGGCCTGCGTTACGGCTGCGTTCCGATCGTTGCCCGCACCGGCGGGCTCAATGACACGGTGATCGACGCCAATCATGCCGCACTTGCGGCGAAAGTGGCAACCGGCATACAATTTGCCCCCGTGACAGAAACAGGCATGCTACAGGCAATCCGCCGTGCGATGCATTTTTACCAGGACCGAAAACTCTGGACCCAATTGCAAAAGCAGGGCATGAAATCGGATGTCTCCTGGGAGAAGAGCGCCGAACGCTACGCTGCCCTCTATTCAAGCCTCGTCTCGAAAGGCATGTGACCTAAAATGATCAAGTCCGTCCCCACCACGCCCTATCTGGACCAGAAACCCGGCACGTCGGGCCTGCGCAAGAAGGTTCCGGTCTTCCAGCAGCCGAACTATGCGGAGAACTTCATCCAGTCGATCTTCGATTCGCTGGAAGGCTATCAGGGTAAGTGCCTGGTCATCGGCGGCGACGGACGCTACTACAATCGCGAGGTCATCCAGAAGGCAGTCAAGATGGCCGCGGCCAATGGCTTCGGCAAGGTCATGGTCGGCAAGGGCGGCATCCTCTCGACGCCGGCCGCCTCCCACATCATCCGCAAGTACAAGGCTTTCGGCGGCATCATCCTCTCCGCCAGCCACAATCCCGGCGGCCCGACCGAAGACTTCGGCATCAAGTACAACATCAACAATGGCGGCCCGGCGCCGGAAAAGATCACCGACGCGATCTATGCGCGCTCCAAGACGATCGACAGCTACAAGATCGCCGATTTCGCCGACGTCAATCTCGACCGCATCGGCAAAGACGAGCTTCCCGGCGGCACGATCCTCTCGGTCATCGACCCGGTCGAGGACTATGCCGCGCTGATGGAAGAACTGTTCGATTTCGGCGCCATCCGCAACCTGATCAGCCTCGGCTTCCGCATTGCCTTCGATGGGATGAGCGCCGTCACCGGCCCCTATGCCAAGGAAATCTTCGAAAATCGTCTTGGCGCTCCCTCGGGCTCGGTGCGCAACTTCATGCCGCTGCCAGATTTCGGCGGCCATCATCCGGACCCGAACCCGGTTCACTGCAAGGAACTCTTCGATGAGATGATGGGCGATGACGCGCCCGATTTCGGCGCCGCCTCCGACGGCGACGGCGACCGCAACCTGATCATCGGCCGGGGCATCTTCGTCACACCTTCCGATAGCCTGGCGATCCTTGCCGCCAACGCCAATCTCGCCCCCGGCTATTCCGGCGGCCTCGCCGGCATCGCCCGCTCGATGCCGACATCGGGTGCGGCCGACCGCGTCGCCGAAAAGCGTGGCATCGGCATGTATGAAACGCCGACCGGCTGGAAGTTCTTCGGCAACCTGCTCGACGCCGGCATGGCGACGATCTGCGGCGAGGAAAGCTCCGGCACAGGTTCCAATCACGTCCGCGAAAAGGATGGCCTCTGGGCCGTGCTGCTATGGCTGAATATTCTTGCCGTGCGCGGCGAGAGCGTCGCCGATATCGTCACCCAGCACTGGCAGACTTACGGCCGCAACTATTATTCGCGCCATGATTACGAAGGCCTCGACACCGATGCGGCGAACGGCCTGGTGGACAATCTTCGCAGCCAACTGTCCACCCTGCCCGGCAAGAGCTTCGGCAGCCTGAAGGTCGAGAAGGCCGACGACTTCGCCTATCACGATCCGATCGACAAATCGGTGAGCGAACATCAAGGTATCCGCGTGCTCTTCGAGGGCGGCTCCCGCGTCGTCTTCCGTCTGTCCGGCACCGGCACGTCTGGCGCAACCTTGCGTGTCTATATCGAGCGTTACGAGCCGGATTCGACTCGCCACAACATCGAAACGCAGGAAGCGCTCGCCGATTTGATCGCGGCCGCCGAAAGCATTGCCAGCATTCGGGAACGCACGGGACGCGATGCGCCAACCGTGATCACCTGATCCGGGGGAAACATGCGGGGAAGCAGTTCGGCGCAAGCCGGCGCGATCGTCTTCGAGACCGGCGTCGAATTTGCCGTGTGGTCGCATCATGCCGCACAGATCGAACTCTGCCTCTTCGAGGATGACGGCAACAGGGAATTCGCGCGCCTGCCGATGGCGCGCGACAGCAACTACATTCATCGTCTCTTTGTCGACGGACTGAAGGAGGGCGCGCGCTACGGCTATCGCGCCGATGGTATCTACGCGCCTGATAACGGCCTCTGGTACGATCCCTCCAAACTGCTGATCGATCCCTACGCCAAGGAGATCGACAGGCCGTTCCGCTACGATCCCCGCCTTGGCGTCTATGGCGAGGACAGCCAGGATCTGATGCCGAAGGCGATTGTCACCACCGATACCCCAGCCGCGATCAGCAAGCCGCTCTTCAAACCGGGTGGCTTTATCTATGAGGTGGCGGTACGGCCCTTCACCATTCTCCATCCCGACGTACCGCAGGCAGAGCGCGGCACGGTCGCAGCGCTTGCCCATCCCTCCGTCGTCGCGCACCTGAAGCGGATCGGTGTCGATGCCGTCGAACTGATGCCGATCACTGCCTGGATCGACGAACGCCACCTGCCGCCGCTCGGCCTCACCAACGGCTGGGGCTACAATCCCGTCGCCTTCATGGCGCTCGATCCGCGGCTCGTTCCCGGCGGCATGACGGAGTTGCGCGAGACAGTCGCGACCCTCCATGCCGAAGGTATCGCCGTCATCCTCGACCTCGTCTTCAACCATACCGGCGAGAGCGACCGATACGGCGCGACGCTGTCGCTGCGCGGCCTCGACAACCTGCATTATTATCGCCACGCCCAGAATTGGCCGGGCGAACTCGTCAACGACACCGGCACCGGCAATACGCTCGCCTGCGATCATCCTGAGGTCCGCCGCCTCGTCATCGACAGCCTGCGCCATTTCGTGCTCAATGCCGGCGTCGACGGTTTTCGTTTTGATCTCGCCCCGGTGCTCGGCCGCACCGCGACAGGCTTCGAGCGCGACGGGGGAACACTGGCCGCGATCCTGGCCGACGATGTGCTTGCCGACCGCATCATGATCGCCGAGCCCTGGGATATCGGCCCGGGCGGTTACCAGCTCGGCAATTTCCCGCCGCCCTTCCTTGAATGGAACGACCGGGTTCGCGACGATCTGCGCTGCTACTGGCGCGGCGACGATTGGAAGACCGGCGCGCTGGCAACCGCACTCGCCGGCTCCTCCGACATCTTCTCCCGCAACGACGGCAAGGAGACGCGCAGCGTCAATTTCCTTGCCGCCCATGACGGCTTCACGCTGATCGATCTCGTCTCCTATGCCGGAAAGCACAACGACGCCAACGGCGAACACAATCGCGACGGCCATAATGAGAACCACTCCTGGAACAACGGCGTCGAGGGGGAAACCGTCTATCCGACGATCCGCAAGCGTCGCCGCGACGATGTGATGGCGCTGATATCAACGCTCTTTGCCACCCGCGGCAGCATCATGCTGACGGCTGGCGACGAGGGCGGCCGCAGTCAGCATGGCAACAACAACGCCTATTGCCAGGACAACGAGATCACCTGGCTAGACTGGAAGGCGTTAGACGAGGGTCTCATCGCCCATACCGCCTTCGTTGCGGGGTTGCGTCGCCGCTTCACCGTCTTTTCCGAAATGGGCTTCCTGGCGGGAAATGGTGATGTCGAATGGATTTCGCTTTCCGGCGAGCCGATGACCGTTACCGAATGGGAGACGCCGTCGCTGTCCACCCTCGGCATGTTACTATCGACCGGCGACCGCTCCGCGCGCGGCAGGCAGACCCGGCTTGGCGTGCTTTTCAACCGGTCGGAGAGCCGCCAATTTTTCACGCTTCCGTGTGAGGGCGAACCGGCTTGGCGCCAGTTGACGCCGGATGGAGCAACGAAAACCACTGGCCACGCAACCGTCGAGCCGCGCTCGATCGCCTTTTTCGTAGAAAATTGACCACCTTCCCGCGCTTGCGCAAATCCTTGTCGCAATCGTCACAAATGCACGATAAGGCTTTGCCGCGGCGGCTTGTTTCACGAGGAATTCATGGTCACGGAAATTTCACTCTCCGACGTGCGGGGATTGATCGGCATGGAAACGGGCCTATCGGATTGGATCACCGTCGACCAGTCGATGATCGACGCTTTCGCGGCGGCGACCGACGACCATCAATTCATCCACGTTGATCCCGCACGCGCAGCGGCCGAGAGCCCCTTCGGCGGTACCATCGCCCACGGCTTCCTGACACTGTCTCTGCTGTCGACGATGAACTACAACTGCCTGCCGAAAGTGCGCGAGCAGACCATGGGCATCAACTACGGCTTCGAGCGCGTCCGCTTCATGACGCCGGTGAAGAGCGGCGCCCGCGTCCGCGGCCGCTTCCTGCTCTCCGACGCCCGCTTCCGCGGCGCCGGCATGCTGATGACCACCTATGACGTCTCGATCGAGATCGAAAACGAGAAGAAGCCGGCGCTCACGGCAAAGTGGATCACCATCATCCAATTCGACCCGAAGGACCGCCCCGAGGACGTCTGAGCAAAACTGCTTTTGTTACTCGGCCGAATTGAACACGGCTTCGAGAGCATGTCCGTCGGGATCGATGACGAACGCCGCATAATAGTGCTCACCGTAGTGAGGCCGCAGGCTGGGCCGGCCATTGTCACTGCCGCCATGCGCGATTGCCGCGGCATGAAACCGATCGACCGCCTGGCGGCTCGGAGCGGCAAACGCCAGATGAAAGCCCGGACCGGGCGGGCGCTGGCCATCCGGCCGATGCTTGATCGCCAATTTGTCCCCGCCGCCGGGATGGCCGTAGCCGATTGCCTGCCCTGTTTGCCCCGGCCTGATGTCGTCCCAGACCCTGACATAACCGAGCGCGGCCAGCGTGGCATCGTAAAATGCCGCCGACCGTTCAATATCGGAAACGCCGAGGGAGGCATGGTGCAGCATTGGTCTACCCTTTGAATGAAGGCCTACCCAGCCGGGATTGGCCCGGGCTCAATGCCCCGCGTCTTCGGCGGCCTCGTTCAGCAACCCGAAGACGTAGTCCGAAAATGACCGCCAGCACTCGACCCGGAAGGTGTCTTCTTCCGTACGGAAAAGCACCATCTCCGCCTTGCCGAGGATCGTGCGCGATGCGGCTCCGACCGGGAAGGAAGCAAGCGACAGATCCTGCGGGCAGCCGGCCGAAAGCGTCGCCTCCGCACCCGGTCCCGAGACGATGATCCCGACATTGCGGTGGGACACGTCGGTCGCCGAATGCAGCGCACCGGCGCCGGAAAATGCCGCCATCAGGTCGGCGCCATCCTCATCGATCACCAGCCATTCGTCCGGCCCGAGCCAGAGTGCCGATCGGGCGCCAGCCCGGCCGGATGTTTTCGGGGCGGCCGGCAGAGACACGCCGAGAGCAGCGGAAAGTGCTGCGAGCGATTCTGCGGGCGCACGCAGCGCTACCCGGCTGGCAGTGCGTGCGGTCGTCAGCCGCACCGTTGCGGAGCCGCCGAGACGGCCGGCAAGCGCCGGTTTGCGAATTGCGACATCAGCCATGGATGCGGCCCCCTTCCTTGTCAAAGAATACCAGATCCGTCACTTCGACGGCGATCGTCCGGTCCGGCATCGGCACATAGAGTGTCTCGCCCATCCGCGCCCGGCCGCCGGCGACCAGCGCGAAGGCGATCGACCTGTCGCAATTGTCCGACCAATAGGCTGATGTGACGTGGCCGAGCATGGTCATCGGCTTCGGCTCGTTCGGGCTCGCGACGATCTGCGCGCCTTCTTCGAGCACCAGCTTCGGGTCCTTGGTGACGAGGCCGACGAGCTGCTTGCGCCCGTCCTTGACGAGATCCGGCCGCTTCAACCCGCGAATGCCGACGAAATCCGTCTTTTTCTTCGAAACCGCCCAGGAAAGTCCGGCGTCATCGGGGGTCACGGTCCCATCCGTATCCTGCCCGACGATGATGTAACCCTTCTCGGCGCGAAGAACGTGCATGGTCTCCGTGCCATAAACGCAGGCGCCGAGCGGTTCGGCATTGGCCCAGACCGCTTCGAGCACCGACTGGCCGTAATCGGCCGGCACATTGATTTCGAAGCCGGTTTCACCGGTGAAGGAGACACGGAAGAGCCGCGCCGGCACCCCGCAGACCGTGCACTCGGCCACGCTCATATGCGGGAAGGCCTCGTTCGAAAGATCGAGCCCTTCGACCAGCGGCGCGACGATCTCACGCGCCTTCGGGCCCTGCACGGCGATGACAGCCCATTGTTCGGTCACCGAGGTCAGCCAGACCTTCAGATGCGGGAATTCCGTCTGCAGGTAATCTTCCATGTGATGGAGCACGCGCGGCGCGCCGCCGGTCGTCGTCGTCACATGGAAACGGTCGTTCGCCAGGCGTCCGACAACACCGTCGTCATAAACGAAGCCGTCCTCGCGGGTCATGATGCCGTAGCGGGCCTTGCCGGGCTTCAGCGTGTCCCAGGCATTGGTGTAGATGAGATTGAGGAATTCCGCTGCATCCGGCCCCACCACCTCGATCTTGCCGAGCGTCGAGGCGTCGAAGATACCGGCCGCCTCGCGTGCCGTCCGGCATTCGCGAGAAACCGCCTGATGCATGGTCTCGCCGGCCCGCGGATAGAACCAGGCACGCTTCCAGTTGCCGACATCCTCGAAGACCGCGCCATGGGCTTCCTCCCACCCGTGCAGCGGCGTCTTGCGCGTCGGATCGAACAGCTCTCCGCGCGAATGGCCGATCAGTGTCCCATAGGTGACCGGCGTATAGGGCGCGCGGAAAGTGGTGAGCCCGACCTGCGGGATTTCCTTGCCGAGCATCTCGGCGGCAATCGCCAGGCCATGCATGTTGGAGAGCTTGCCCTGGTCCGAGGCCATGCCGTTGGTCGTGAAGCGCTTGATATGCTCGATCGAATGCATGCCCTCGCGCACGGCAAGGCGGATATCCTTGGCACAGACATCATGCTGGAAATCGATGAAGGCCTTGGCGTTGGTCTTCGGTCCGGCGCCTTCGGCAGCGCCGATCATGCCGCCCGTCCAGTCATAGGCTTGCTCGGCCGAAATTGCGATCTTCTCGCCGCTGCTTTTGCCGGTGGCCTGCGCCATCAGTTCGCCGGCGGCAAGCGATTCCTCGATCGTCCGCTGCAGGTCGTCGGTGCCGTTGCAGGCGCCGACCGAGAGGCAGTCCTGGGCATAGGAGCCGGGGAGGAAACGCTGGCTTTCGGCATCGAAGGCCACTTTGCCGCGCGACTGCGAGAACAAATGCACGGACGGCGTCCAGCCGGCCGAAACCAAGAGCGCATCGACTGCGATTTTGCGCGGCGAACCGCCGCCGTTGCGCGCCACCGTCATCGATGTGATGCGCAGCCGCCCCGACGTATTGACGACCGATTGGCCGGCCAGAACATCGATGCCGAGCGCACGCGCCTCTTCCAGCACCGCCGCTCCCGGCGCCTGCCTGCTGTCGACGATGGCGGCAATCGAAACACCCGATCGTTTCAGATCAAAGGCCGCCTCGTAGGCCGAGTCATGCGCCGTGTAGATGCCGACCTTGGTCCCGACGGCGACGCCGTAATGATTGAGATACATCCGCCCGGCCGCGGCCAGCATGATGCCCGGCCGGTCATTGTTCGGAAATACCATGTGCCGTTCGATCGCGCCGGTGGCGAGGATCACCCGCTTGGCCCGAACCTGCCAAAGCCGCTCGCGCGGTAGGTCGCGGGAAGGCTTGGCGATATGATCGGTGACGCGCTCGGCAAGACCGACGAAATTGTGGTTGTAGTAACCGAAGGCGGTCGTGCGGACCAGCACTTCGACATTGTCCATCGCATTCAGCCGCGCCACGGCCGTCTGCGCCCAGCTATTGCCGTCCTGTCCGTCGATCGTCACGCCGGTATCGTAGCGCAACGCCCCGCCGGCTTCCGCCTGCTCGTCGCAAAGGATCACCCGGGCACCGGTCTCGGCCGCAGCCAGCGCCGCCGAAAGCCCGGCCACGCCGGCGCCGACCACCAGCACGTCGCAATGGGCATAACGGCTGGCATAATGGTCCGGATCCTCCTCCGTCGGCGCAACGCCGAGGCCGGCGGCGCGGCGGATGAGCGGTTCGTAGACGTGTTTCCAGGCGGCGCGTGGCCACATGAAGGTCTTGTAGTAGAAACCGGCGGCGAAGAACGGCGACATCAGATTGTTGACCGCGCCGACATCGAAGGCAAGCGAGGGCCAGCGGTTCTGCGAGCTGACGATCATGCCGTCGAAGACTTCCTGCACGGTGGCGCGTACGTTCGGCTGCTTGCGCGCCGTATCGCGGGAAACGTCGATCAGCGCGTTCGGCTCCTCGGCCCCCGCCGACAGAATACCGCGGGCCCGGTGATATTTGAACGAACGTCCCAGAAGATGCACGCCATTGGCAATCAGCGCCGAGGCGACGGTATCCCCTTCGAGCGCCGTATAGCTCTTGCCGTCGAAGCTGAAACGCGCAGTCTTGGCCGGTGTCAGACGCCCCTTGCCGGCGATACGGTTCACGCCGCTCATTGCGCCTCTCCTTCCACGGCTTCATATGTTTCGACAGGTCCATGCTGCTCGGCCGCCGCACCGATCGCAGGCTTCGGCTCACCCGCCTTGTAGGTCACGATGAACTTGTCGCTCACCGTATCGCGCGCCGCGTTGAAGAAGCGCCCGCAGCCGTGAATATGCCGCCAGCGTTCGAAGATCAGCCCCTTCGGATTGTCGCGCAGAAAGAAATAGGCCTCGAATTCCTCGTCCGAGATCGAGGCGATATCGGTGGGTCGCGCGATATGCGCGTCACCAGCGCCACGAAATTCGAGTTCGGAGCGCTCTTCCTGACAGTAGGGGCAATAGATCAGCAGCATGTGTTACCCGTCTTAGAGTTCCGATCCGGAAACATTGGTTCCGGGAGGTTGATTGCAGAGACGCTTTCCCATCGTCACATAGGGAATGAGGCGCTTGAGAAGCTGTTCGAAATTGTCGTAGGGCTCCAGCACATCGGTCATGCCGATATTCGCAAAAGCCATCATGGTAATATCATTGTCGATCGCGAAAGCACGTCCCGGCGTTCCGCCGGCCTCAGGCACGAAATAGACGGCTGGCTTGCGCAGGATCATTGCGCAAAGCAGCGTGCGGCTCTCGGCAACGAAGGGCCATTCGCTTTCGCCGGCAGCCCTGTGGATCTTCTGCAGGCGGAAATCTCCGACGCCGGGAAAGACGTCACCGGCCGGCATGGCCGCGCCGCTGATCCCGATCGTCAGGAGAGCCTCCGTCAACATCAGTGCGCCACCGCCGCCGCCGCCGCCTCGTCGATCAGCCGGCCGCTGCGGAAGCGCTCCAGCGTCAGCCCGGCATTGAATTTGTGCGGCTCATCGCGGGCAATCAGATGCGCGAAGAGATTGGCCGAACCCGGCGTCGCCTTGAAGCCGCCGGTGCCCCAGCCGCAATTGACGTAGAGCCCGGGAACCGGCGTCTTCGACTGGATCGCCGAACGATCCGGTGTATTGTCGACGATGCCGCCCCATTGCCGCATCATCTTGACGCGCCGGAACATCGGGAAGAGCTCGCAGATGGCGTCGAGCGTGTGCGTGATGATCTGCAGCCCGCCGGTCTGGGAATAGGAATTGTACTGGTCGGTGCCGGCGCCGATGACGAGCTCTCCCTTGTCGGACTGGGAGATATAGGCATGCACCGTGTTCGACATGACGACGCAGGGAAAGATCGGCTTCAGCGGTTCGGAAACCAGCGCCTGCAGCGGGCTCGATTGCAGCGGCACGCGCACGCCAGCCATCTGCATGACAGTGGTCGTATGGCCGGCCGCCGACACCGCCACCTTTCTGGCGCCGATGAAGCCACGCGAGGTCTCGACCCCGGTCACCCGCCCATCTGCGCCGCGCCGGATACCGGTCACTTCGCAATTCTGAATGATGTGCACGCCGCGGTCTGAAGCCGCCCGTGCATAACCCCAGGCAACCGCATCGTGCCGCGCCGTACCGCCGCGCCGCTGCAGGGCCGCCCCGTTGATCGGGTAGCGCGCGCTGGCCGAGATGTCGAGCGGCGGACAATAGGCCTTCGCCTGTTCCGGTGTCAGCCATTCATTGTCGATGCCATAGAGCCGGTTGGCATGGATATGCCGCTTGAAGGACTGCTGGTCGTGAATGTTGTGCGAGAGCATCATCACGCCACGCGGCGAATACATCACATTGTAGTTGAGCTCCTGGGAAAGCCCCTCCCAGAGCTTCATCGAATGCTCGTAGATGTGCATGCTCTCTTCGTAGAGATAGTTCGAGCGGATGATGGTGGTGTTGCGCCCGGTATTGCCGCCGCCGAGCCAGCCCTTCTCGATCACCGCCACATTGGTGATGCCGTGCTCCTTGGCGAGATAGTAGGCAGCACCCAGGCCGTGGCCGCCGGCGCCGATGATGACGACGTCGTATTCGGCACGCGGCTCCGGTGACGTCCACTGCTTCTCCCAGCCCTTGTGGCCGCGAAGGGCCTCCCGTGCCACGGCAAAAACCGAATATTTCCGCATCCGCCTTCTTCTCCTTCGGGAAAGGGCTTGTTCTCCGCGCTCATACAAATCGCAAATCCAAATGCGGCACAACGGTTCTTTTGCGACGCGCGAGAGCTTTGGTTTCGACACGCTGAAGAGAATGCCGCTTCAGGCGAATGACGCCGCCGACGGCATTTGCGCTTAACCGCCGACCCTGGGGCCTAACCCAACAGGGTTAGAAGACAAGCAATTGCTAAAATGTTAACAATCACATGTTGTGGGGTATGTGTATCATGTGGGGTTGGCGCTCAGTATCAGTCGCGACGCTTTGCATCGCGTTAAGCAGCGCATGGCCGGCACCCGCCGCCGAGCCGGTCGGCCAGGCTGTCGTCATCAAGACAGAGGTGACAGGACAGAGCGGCCCGATCGAGGTCGACACCAGCGTTCATCGCAACGAACGCATCAAGACATCGCAATCGGGGCTTGGCCAGTTCCTGTTTCGTGACGGCACGAAGCTCGCGGTCGGCTGGGGTTCGTCGGTCGTCATCGACAAATATGTCTTCGATGATTCCCAATCGGTCAAGAAACTGACCATCAGGGCGGCAAAGGGTACGTTCCGCTGGGTCAGCGGCAGTTCCAATTCTTCAGCCTACCAGATCCTGACGCCGGCCGGCACGATCGGCGTACGCGGCACCGCTTTCGATTTCTACGTCGGCCCTGACGGCACGACCGCCGTCGTGCTGCTGAATGGTGCTGCCCGTTTCTGCGGTCCGGGCGGCTGCCGGCAGTTGCAGCAGCGCTGCGATTGTGTGGTGGCCAAGCCGAATGGCAATATGTCGGCGGCGCGCCGGGTCGATCCGAGCATCTTCGAGACGCTCGGAAATGAGCGCGCCCTGCCCTTCCTCTCCGGCAATCAGCGGCTTGCTGGCGGCATAGGCATGCTCGGCGGCTGCAATATGGCCTCCGTCGCGCCGGAAAGAAAGGACAGAAAACGGCCCCCGCCTCCGGCTTCGCCCGTGCCGCAGAGGCAGGATCCGCCGCAGAAACAGGCCGAGCCGCAGAAGGAGCGGCCGACCAAGCCTGACACGCCGCATCACGACAAACCGGATAAACCCGACAAGCATGATGGCCGTGGCCGGCATGAACATCACGATCAGCACGATGATCACGACTATCACGATCAAGGGCATCATCGAGACCGTGACCGCGATCACGATAAAGATCGCGATCGTGATGGGGACAGGAACCACGACAGGGGCCGGAATTTCAATCGCAACCGCTGATGCCGTCAATCGGCGACGCTCTTCTCGAACCCATCAGCCACCTCGCGGAAGTGATCGCTTCTGCCGGATATCCGCCGGTAGAATTCCGCCAGCCCGCCGATCACCTGCGCCGCCCTGAGCTTTGCCGCGCCGATAAGCTTGCGCGTATTTTTCGAATGCGAATGCAGCGCCTGCGTCAGCTGCTCGTGAACCACCACAAGCGCGGCGAACTCGGCGGAGGCTGCGACGCGCTCGTCGCCGACGACGGCGAGAATCTGCGTTCGGCTGCTCTTCCCCTTGAGCGGAATGGCGCCGGCCTCGATCAGCGCCATTCCCTGCACCGATCTCGCCGTGCTGTCTGATATCAGAATATCGAAACCGACCTCTTTGCAGCATGATTCCAGCCGCGCCGCAATGTTGACGGCATCGCCGACCGCCGAATAGTTGAAGCGCGTCTTGGCGCCCATATTGCCGACGCAGGCAAGGCCGGTATGGATGCCGATGCCGATCCCGACCTCTTGTCCGGATCCGAAGCCGAAAGCGTCGCCGGCGTTCAGTTCGGCCAGCGTTTCGCGCATGGCAAGCGCTGCGCGAACGGCCTTGGTTTCATGGTCCGCCACATCGACGGGTGCATTCCAGAACGCCATGATCGAATCGCCGATGAACTTGTCGAGCGTGCCTTCATTGGCCACCACATGGCGGCTCAGCGCATCGAGCAACGTATTCAGGAACGCGACCACGGCAGTCGGCGCCAGCCGCTCGCTGATCTCGGTGAAGCTCCTGACATCGACAAACATGACCGTCAGCTCTCGGTCGTCTCCGCCGAGGCGCAACGCGTCGCGGGAATGCTCGATGCGATGGAGCAGCGACGGGGAAAGATAATGCCCGAAGGCGCGCCGCACCTCGCGCCGCTCTCTGTCGATCACCAGAATCCGGAACGAGGTCGAGGCGAAATGGGTGATCGATCCGCTGATGATCGGAGCCAGCGGATCGAGGAGAAGCCCCGCATAAAGAAAGGAGAGCCAGGACGCCACCAGCGCCATGGCCGTAATCAGCAGGCCGCAGGCCAGAGCGACGGCGGGACTGACGAAGGTCGTCACCCCGACGAGCAGGCATCCGAGCACGGCGATCATCAGGATTTCCAGCCCGTCCGCCCAGTCGGGCCGCGAGAGAAAGCGGCCGGAGAGGATCTGCTCGACGGCCTGCGCATGCAGCGAAACGCCGGGAACGTTCTCGCCGAGCGCGGTGACGCGGATGTCCTGCAGGCCGGCCGCCGATGTCCCGACGAAGACGATGCTGCCGTCGATGGCGGCGGCGACATCTGGAGAGGCCCCGTTGGCCGCAAGCACCTGCCGGGCGGATATATAACGCTCTGCCCGGTCGGGGGTGACATAGAGCCAGAGCTCGCCGGCGGCCGTCAGCGGCACGACGAAATCCCCGATCTTTACCGATGTCATGATGCCGGCGCGATCGGGCGCGCCCGATAGCACATAGGTCGATGCCCCCTGTGCGACACGCAGCGCCTCGATCGCGAGATTTGGATAGAGCTGCTCGCCGTCGGTCAGGAACAGGGGGACCGCCCGTACCACCGGCGAGGGATTGCCGGGATTGAGGCTGATGTGGCCGAGCCCCGCCGCGTTGGTCTCCAATTGCGGCCGCAGCGGCGTCGAAGCACCGAGATAGGGCGGAGCCGAAACGGGGCTTTCGCCTGTAAAGGCAAAGCCCGCCTTCACCGGCGGCCGGTAATTGCCTTCATTGGAAAGGCCGAAGCCGAGCACGACGGGTTTTTCAACAATCGATCGAGCGAATATCTCGTCGTTATCAGGCAGTTTCTCGGCAAGCGCAGGGTCTATCCCCGCGACGTCGCGGACAACATTGCGCGGTGACAGCCGGTCCGGCTCGGCGAAAAGAATATCGAAGGCGATGGCCGAGGCGCCCATCTCGGAAAGCCGGTTCACCAGCAAGGCCATCCGGTCGCGCGGCCAAGGCCATTGGCCGAATTCGTGCAACGAGGCCTCGTCGATGTCGATCACGCGGACCGGCATCGGCTCGAAGGTTCTGGGAACCAGCCGCTGATACTCGTCGAAGGTCACGCCGCGGATCAACTTGAAGATCCCGGGATCACTTGCTCGAAGGATCGTCAGCGCAGTCACGATCGCCAGGCCGAGAACGACACCGATTTGCTGCGCACGCGTCATAATCTCACCGGGTGTCCCCTCCCACGGCCGGCAGGGCGACCCGCACCTGCCGGCAGACAAGCTACGCCGCTTTCCTCCCAAACGCCATTCGCAGATGCATCCCGGGCGCTCTCTTTTCAGCCTCCCGCATTTCGCTTTCCGGCGAACGGCAGGGAACCGTCTTCAATACGGCCACGCCTCCAGTTTTCGCCGGACTTTTGCCTGGATGAAAAGGCTTCAACCTTGCCCGGCGCGCGGTGAAATGCTCTTGTAACGATCGAAAATCGGATGCTCTTTCGAGAGAAGGATGAAGGTCGCCGTGATTTCCGAATCCGCCGCACGCCGAAGCGGCTACTGGCTGATTGTCGTCGTGCTGGCAATGCTCGCCGGGCTGCCGCTTGCCGTCTGGCTTGATATCAGCGATCTCTCGGGCAATACCCTGCGGCGCCAGGCCCGCGACATGAGCTCGCTGATATCGAGCATCCGCTCCTATTATTCCACGAATGTCGTGGGGCGCGTTCTGGCCGCCCATGCCAGCAGCACGACCGAAGGCACGGTGGTCTCTCACAACTATGCGAATATTCCAGGCGCCATCCCGCTGCCGGCCACGCTTTCCCTGGAGCTCGGCGACGTCATCAAGGAACAGCAGGCCAATATCACCTACCGTTTCGTCTCCGACCTGCCATTCAAGAGCCGCGCATCCCACGAGCTCGATGACTTTGAGAAAAAAGCGCTCGCCGCCTTGCGCGCCAATCCGCAGCAGACCCTGAACGATCTCACCCGCGTCGGATTGACCGATACCTTGCGGTTCATCACCCCCGTCGTCATGGGCCAGGCCTGTGTTGCCTGCCACAATACCCACCCTGAAAGCCCGAAGACCGATTGGAAGGTGGGCGATGTGCGCGGCATTCAGGAAGTCATCATCAGGCAACCCTACGCGAGCAACGTCTTCGCCTTCAAATACCTGCTTTGCTATTTTCTTTTCGTCGCCGTCATCGGCATCAGCTTCATTGTGCTCCAGCGGCAGCAGACGCGCGCGATCCATAGCGCCAACCAGGATCTGGAAGCGGCGAACGAATTCCTCGCCAGCGTTTCGATGAAGATTTCGCGCTATCTCTCGCCGCAGATCTACAAGAGCATCTTCTCCGGGCAGAAGGATGTCGTCGTCCATACCGAGCGCAAGCGCCTGACGATCTTCTTCTCCGACATCAAGGACTTCACGGCGACGACCGAGCGCCTGCAACCGGAAGCCCTGACGGAGATGCTCAACGAATATCTGACCGAGATGTCGAACATTGCCCTGGAGCATGGCGGCACGGTGGACAAATTCATCGGCGACGCGATGCTGGTCTTCTTCGGCGATCCCGAAACCAAGGGCCCGGAAGAGGATGCGAAAGCATGTCTGCGCATGGCCGTCGACATGCAGCGCCGTCTCGGCGAACTCAAGGACAGATGGCGCAGAAACGGCACCGAAGAGCCTTTCGTCGTCCGCATGGGGGTAAACAGCGGCTATTGCAACGTCGGCAATTTCGGCAGCAACGACCGCATGGACTATACGATCATCGGGGCGGAGGCCAATCTCGCAGCCCGACTGCAATCGATCGCCCAAGGAGGGGAGATCGTCATCAGCTACGAAACCTACGCGCTGGTGAACGAAATCGTCGACGCCCATCCCCTGCCGCCGATCACGATGAAGGGCATACAACGCGAGATCGTACCCTATGCAGTGGATGGGTTGACGCTCGGTGTTGACCACAAGAGCCGCGTTCTCAGCGAGCACATCTCGGGCCTTGACCTGCATTTGGATATGAGCCGGCTGGAGCCTGCCGATCGCCTCCGGGTCAGAACGGCTCTCAAGGAGGCGATCGACGCGCTGGACGAAACCCTGCCCGAAACCGCCGGATCGTGACCGGATATCGGGCAAGAATGATTTTTCCGTGCGCCTCCCATATCCATCTGGACTTCCCGTGCCCAATCTGCTATCCCGCATCACCAATCGCAAGGCTGCGGCCGCGCGAACGTTATTGTTTTGCCTCTGGCCGCTGCGCCGCCTCCGGCATCAACCAACCAAAGGAACGTGATTCTCGTGCAGGTACTTGTCCGCGATAACAATGTTGATCAGGCTCTCCGCGCTCTCAAGAAGAAGATGCAGCGCGAAGGCATTTTCCGCGAAATGAAGATGCGCGACTACTACGAGAAGCCGTCGCAGAAGCGCGCTCGCGAAAAGGCCGAGGCTGTTCGTCGCGTTCGCAAGCTGGCCCGCAAGCGCGCCCAGCGCGAAGGTGTGGTCGCACGCTGAGCGTTTCCGTCGTTTTTTCGACGTTTTCAGATGCATTGTGGCGGGGGCGATGGGTTCGCCGCCGCTTTTTTAGTTTGCCGCTGAAGATCGCATATCCGCGCACCGGGTATGCCGCATGGGGAAAGCGAGCCCGAATGGCTGTCAACACCTTCAATCCGTCCCGCGCTTTGCGCTTGCAGAAAACGGCGTTCCTGACCGCTTTGGCGCTGGCGGCAATGTTCGGCCTCGCCGGCTGCGACACGACCAATACCTCGGATGCCGTGATCCGCATCGATAAGGCGCAGGGTTCGGAAGAGAATATCGCTTCCCTGACGGCGGTTATCAACGCCAATCCGCGGGATCCGGAAGGTTACAACGTCCGTGGTTCCGCCTATGGCCGCGCCGGCCAGTTCCGCCCGGCGCTGAACGATTTCAACACGGCGCTGCAGATCAATCCGCGGTTTTTCCAGGCTTACGCCAACCGCGCCCTCGTCTATCGCAATATGGGCCAGCAGGCCCAGGCGATTGCCGACTACAATGCCGCTCTGCAGATCAATCCGAGCTACGACGTCGCCTATATCGGCCGCGGCAATGTCTATCGCATGGCCGGCCAGGACGACCAGGCCTTCAACGATTTCGGCAAGGCGATCCAGCTCGGCACCACCGATGGCCGCGCCTATCACAATCGTGGCCTGATCTATCAGAAGCGTAATCAGCAGGATAAGGCGATCGACGATTTCTCGAAAGCGATCTCGCTCGCGCCGAATTCGCCCGAGCCCTATAATGGCCGCGGCATTTCCTATATCGCGTTGAACGACGACGACAACGCCTTTGCCGATTTCAACCATGCGATCGAGCTCAACGGCAACATCGCCGAATCCTGGGCCAACCAGGCGCTCGTCTACGAACGCCGCGGCGACAAGGCAAAGGCCGCCCGCTCCTATCGCCACGCGATCGGCCTCGACCCCAAATACCAGCCGGCTCGCGACGGCCTTGCCCGCGTCGGCGTGGCCCCAGCCGGCTAAAGACATAATTGGGCGGCCCGGAGCATCGGGCGGCCCGCAACCACCACTTGCCGGTCGCACCACCCATCGGACACCGGCAAAGGCCCTGATGATTCAAACGAATCTTCCGGCTCTGGATATCATCGAGGTGATATCGTGCCACGCCAGGCGGTGGACGCGACGTGGCGCAAGGGCGGCCGCATCGCCATTAAGACACGACGCCGAAAAGCGTCCGTCGTCGTCGATGGCCTGTCATAGTATGTTGCAACCTGCTCTTGCTCCCCCTAACATGGACCTGCTTCGATAGCCCGCTATCGGACGTTTGAACACGTGTTGGGGGCGGTTTGCGAGAGATGTGGATCTTTGCTGTCCTGGCCGCAAGCGAAAAACGTTGCGGGCCACGCGCATCACAGCGCCGCGCGTCTTTTCAGACGCGCAAAGGACATTGCAACATTTTGAATTGCGACAGATGAAGATCGTCGCGCTGTTCTTTCCGAAAGCCTCGATCGGAACCTACCTCGTCGCCATGGCGGTGGCGATCGCATTGCCGATCTTCGCCTTCGTGGCGCTGCTTCTGCTGCAGCTGGAGGACAACCAGCGTTCGACGCTGAAGCGCGAGACGGCCCAGGATGCGCTTGCCCTTTCACGCATCATCGACCGCCAGCTTCAGGACATGGCGACGACCCTGCGGCTGCTTTCGAGTTCGCCCGAGCTTGAAAACGGCAATCTCGCCTCCTTCCACGAGCGCACGGAAACGGCCCTTAGAGACAACACTCTTTTCGTCATTGCCGTCGACCGCACCGGCCAGCAGCTGCTGAACACGCGCCGGGCGTTCGGCACGCCGCTCGGCAAAACGGCGAACATGACATCCCTCGAAGCGGTCATGGCTTCCGGTCGCATCGAGGCATCAGACGTCTTTCGCGGCCGGACCAGCGGCGAATGGGTCTATAACGTCACCCTGCCACGGAAGAATGATCCGGTCGCGGCCCTCATCATCACGCAGGATGCCAAGGATCTGGGCAAGCTCGTGACCACCGAAGGCCTTGCGCCCGGCTGGTCGGCCGCCGTCATCGATGAGAGCGGCCACGTCGTTGCAGCGACCGGCCCTGCCAATCTCGAACCCGGCACGCCCTTCGACCCACGCATTCTACCGGCGCTCACCGTGTCCCGCGGCGTCTTCCAAGACGAGAAGATCCTGCCGCACATGCTCCTCGGTTATGCCCAAATTCCCGGTTGGTCGTGGAAGACGGTGATCTGGGGACCGATCGCCCAGGCTTCGATCCTCAGCACCTGGCGTTTCCTCATCATCGGCGGCGTGGCACTGGTGCTCGTCGCCGTGCTGGCCGCCTATGCCGTCGCACGGCAGGTGCGCACCACCATCCGCGATATCGCCGACATGGCGAACCGCATGGGCGAAGGCCATATCGTCTCACCGGTCGAAACCAGCGTCATCGAGGCGAACCAGGTGGCGATTGCCCTTTCGAATGCCTCTTTCGATCGTAGCCAGACCGAGGACCGGCTGCGTTTCGTCATGCACGAGCTCGTCCACCGCACCAAGAATCTCCTGACGCTTGCCCAGGCAATGATGCGCCAGCTCGCCAAGCAGTCCGACAGCGTCGAGTCCTTCCGCGCCGCCGTCTCCGACCGCCTCGAGGGGTTGGTGCGTTCGATCGAGCTGCTGACCAGCGAGCAATGGGGAGGCGTGTCGCTGCGGCGGGTCGTCGACATCCATCTGCAGGCCTTCCCGCAATCGCGCGAGCAGATCAACATCAGCGGCAAAGACTTCGTGCTGAAGCCGGATGCCGTGCAGAATCTCGGCCTCGCCTTGCATGAACTCGCCACCAATTCGGTGAAATACGGTGCGCTTTCCGTACCGCAAGGCCGTGTCCGCTTCGAGTGGCGCGACGTCAGCGAAGAAGACAAGCCGGATGCCCTGCTTCGCTTCACCTGGGAGGAGCGCGGCGGCCCACCGGTCACCGAGCAGCCATCGCGCTCGGGCTTCGGCACGACCGTTATCAAAGCCCATGCCGCCTCCGCCTTCCGCGGCACGGTCGAGATCGATTTCCGGCCCGAAGGCCTGTTATGGGTGCTGACGGCGCAGCGCGCCACGCTGGAGCGGGACTAAGCCCCGGGAACAATCGCTACCTCCACCCGTTTCGGACAGGTCGTTCCAAAGGAGAAAGACCATGTTCAAGCAAACGATGATCGCAGCCGCGGCGCTGACGGCCACTGCCTGGGCGAGCCCGGCGGGCGCGGAAAACTATGTCACGCTTGGCCGTCTGGTCTGCGGATCGGATGGCGGTCAGGGTCTGATCGTCACCTCGCAGAAGAACCTTATCTGCACCTATACGCCGGCGGCTGGCGGCGCAAAGGCAGTCTATGCCGGCAAAATCGAGAAATTCGGCCTCGATATCGGCCAGACCGGCAAGAGCGTCATGATCTGGCAGGTGCTGGCAAAGACCGGCACGGATATCCCGCAATTCGCCCTTGCCGGCGAATATTACGGGATCGGCGCCGATGCGAGCATCGGTGCAGGCGCCGGCGCCAAGGTCATCGCCGGCGGCACCGACAAGGCCTTCATGCTGCAGCCGTTGAACGTCCAGGCTCAGGAAGGCCTGAACCTGGCGATCGGCGTCGAAAAGATGACACTCGTGCCGGGCGAAACCTGACGAAAGCGGCCGCCCAGCCAAGGCAGACAGCAGTGGCCTGCCGCGTGAACGAAGCAGCCGCCCGAAGGGCGGCTGTATCTGCGTCGATCAGTGCGCGATCGCCTTGTTGATATCCTCGGTCATCTTCTTCGCATCGCCGAGCAGCATCATCGTACCATCCTTGTAGAACAGCGTATTGTCGATGCCGGCATAACCTGAACCGAGCGAGCGTTTGACAAAGAGGCAGGTCTTTGCCCGGTCGACGTCGAGGATCGGCATGCCGTAGATCGGCGAAGTCTTGTCGTCGCGCGCCGCCGGATTGGTGACGTCATTGGCGCCGATGACATAGGCGACGTCGGCCTGGGCGAATTCCGAGTTGATATCCTCGAGCTCGAAAACCTCGTCATAGGGAACATTCGCTTCGGCGAGCAACACGTTCATGTGGCCGGGCATCCGGCCTGCGACCGGGTGGATCGCATATTTCACCTCAACGCCGTTCTTCTTCAGAGTGTCGGCAAGTTCGCGCAGCGCATGCTGGGCCTGGGCGACGGCCATGCCGTATCCCGGCACGATGATGACCTTCGATGCGTTGGCCATCAGATAAGCCGCATCCTCGGCCGAGCCGAGCTTGACGGTCTTGTCTGATGTGTCGGGTCCGCCGGACGCCGTCTCGCCGCCGAAACCGCCGAGGATGACGGAGACGAAGGAACGGTTCATGCCCTTGCACATGATGTAGGAGAGGATCGCGCCGGAGGAACCGACGAGCGCGCCGGTGATGATCAGCGCCAGATTGCCGAGCGTGAAGCCGATGCCGGCCGCGGCCCAGCCTGAATAGGAGTTCAGCATCGAGACGACGACGGGCATATCGGCCCCGCCGATCGGCACGATCAGCAGAACGCCGAGCGCCAGCGACAAGGCCACGACGGCCCAGAAGTCGAAATGGCTTTCGGTGGCGGCAAGCCCGATGATGAAGAGCACGATCAGCACCAGCAGGCTCGCATTGATCACATGCCGGTAAGGCAGCAGGATCGGCTTGCCGGACATGCGCCCGTCGAGCTTCAGGAAGGCGATGATCGAACCGGTGAAGGTCAGCGCTCCGATCGCCACGCCGAGCGCCATCTCGATACGCGCCTCGGTGTAAATCTGGCCGATCTCGCCGATGCCGAAGGAGGCAGGCGTGTAGAGCGCGGAGGCCGCGACCAGCACGGCGGCAAGGCCAACCAGCGAATGGAAACCGGCGACGAGCTGCGGCATCGAGGTCATGGGGATGGTGCGGGCGACATAGGCGCCGACGCTGCCGCCGATGGCAAGGCCAAGGACGATCAGCACGAAGCCGCCGAAATTCGGGGTGGCCAGCACCAGCGTCGTCAGGATCGCGATCCCCATGCCGATCATGCCGTAGAGATTGCCCTTGCGGCTGGTGGCCGGATGCGACAGGCCGCGCAGTGCCAGGATGAAGAGCACCCCAGAGACAAGGTAGAGGAAGGCTGCGATATTGGTCATCGGTCCCTCACCGGTCCTTCTTGCGGTACATCGAAAGCATCCGCTGCGTGACGAGGAAGCCGCCGAAGATGTTCACCGAGACGAGCACGAGGGCGACGAAACCGAAGCCGGCCGCAAGCCCGCTGGTCGAGATGCCGACCGCCAGAAGCGCGCCGACGACGATGACGGAGGAGATCGCATTGGTGACGGCCATCAGCGGCGTATGCAGTGCCGGCGTCACCGACCACACGACGTAATAGCCGACGAAGATCGACAATACGAAGATGGCGAGCTGGAA
This sequence comes from Rhizobium ruizarguesonis, assembly GCF_012349115.1. Classification (GTDB taxonomy): domain Bacteria; phylum Pseudomonadota; class Alphaproteobacteria; order Rhizobiales; family Rhizobiaceae; genus Rhizobium; species Rhizobium ruizarguesonis. The sequence goes on along the minus strand of NZ_PQIG01000002.1, from coordinate 39,009 downwards.
GACGAAAGGATCGATCGCCCCGCCGGTCGCAGCGCTTGCCGCTTCCGGCGCCTGGGCCGCCGCCGTGATGACGGCAGTCACCGCCTGGTCGAGCTGCTCCAGCGCCCTGTCCATTGCTTCACTGGCCATCAGATGTCTCCCTTCTTCGCGCCGCCGAAGGCGGGATGAACCACGTCGCCGGCATAGGTCAGCATCGTCGCCTTGACGAGCTCGTCGTCAAGATTGACGACGACGCTCCGGGTTTCCTTGTTGACCATGGTCTCGAGGAAGGTCACGAGGTTCTTGGCGTAGAGCGCCGAGGCGCTGGCAGCAACCCGGCCCGGCATGTTGGCGAAACCGATCACCCTGACGCCTTCGACATCGGCGATCTCGCCGGGGACGACGCCCTCGATATTGCCGCCGCGCTCGACCGCGAGGTCGATGGCGACCGCACCTGATTTCATCGAGGCGAGCATGGCGCGCGAAACGAGCCGCGGTGCCGCACGACCGGGGATCAGCGCGGTGGTGATGACAATATCCTGCTTGGCGATGTGTTCGGCAATCAGAGCCGCCTGTTTCGCCTGATAGTCGGCGGACATTTCCTTGGCATAGCCGCCGGCCGTTTCCGCCGCCTTGAACTCGTCGTCTTCGACGGCGATGAACTTGGCGCCGAGTGAGGCGACCTGCTCCTTGGCGGCGGGGCGAACATCGGTGGCCGAGACCGCCGCGCCGAGGCGGCGCGCGGTCGCGATCGCCTGAAGACCCGCGACGCCGGCGCCCATGACGAAGACCTTGGCGGCCGGCACGGTGCCGGCCGCCGTCATCATCATCGGCATGGCGCGGTCATAAACCGCGGCCGCCTCGATGACGGCTTGGTAACCGGCGAGATTGGCCTGGGACGACAGCACATCCATGGACTGGGCGCGGGTAATGCGCGGCATCAGTTCCATCGCGAAAGCCGAAAGCCCGGCACTTGCCAAAGCCGCAATCGCTTCGTCATTGCCGTAGGGATCCATAATGGCGATGATCACGGCGCCGCTTTTATAGCCGGAGATTTCCGATCCGCTGGGCCGGCGCACCTTCAACACCACATCCGCGGAGGCTGCATCCGCAAAACTGCCGATCCTGGCGCCCGCGGCCTCGAACTCCCCGTCTGGAATGCGCGAAGCCGCACCGGCACCGGCTTCGACGACGACGTCGAAGCCGAAATTCTTCATCTTCTTCACGGTCTCGGCGGAGGCAGCGACACGTGTCTCCTCGCCCGCAATTTCCCTTGCAACGAAAACGATATTGCCCAACTGCCCCCTCCTCCGGGTCAGCCGGACCGCCGCAGGCTCACCTGCGCGGGCCAAGCACCTCATTCACAAAGCTTCGGAGAAGCTCTCCTCCCCTCAGAGCGCCGTGCGTCCTTTCGGACGCACAAAGGACGCTCTGACCCTCTGAATCTACGCGATCAGCGGAACAGGAAGATGCCGGCGGCGAGAAGGATGATGAAGACGAAGAGGCCGCCGAGAAGACCGGCGCCGCCGAAGAAACCGGCGGTCATCGCAAGCAGGAGGACGATGAGAAGCATCGAGCCGTATTTCGCGCTGGCGATGAACATGTCGTAGGTCTTTTCATGTTCTTTGTAATCCATCGGCGCGCCGGTCTCGACCGGTCCGGTATGATGTTCGGCCATAAATATCGTCTCCCTGAAATGCCTCTGCGCTGCCTGATTTCCCTCTAGGCGAGGGAAATCCCTACGTGCAGGGATTACACAATGACAGGCGAAAGCGCAATCCATGAGAATGCCGCAGGCACACGCCGCAACGGCCATGTCAGCGGCCCGGAACGTGGCCTGAAGGACGGCCGATTCGCCTGCCTCCGTCGCCACGTCAGCTGCCCTTCACCTCCCCCTCGGGGACAAGGACAAATTATAGCGGCAGGTCGGTGCCGAGTTCGCCTTGCGGCACGAAACGCGCCGTCGGAATGATGGTCAGCGGCGGCAAGGTGTCGTTGGGATTACGCGAAAACATCATGCGTTGCTCGCTGGCGCTGGAGATGAAGAAGGGATAGCGCGTCAACAGCTTCCGCCCGACCTCGATCACATTCGTCGCCATCAGCGTCATGTCGATCCCGTAATTCTTCGCAAGCCGGCCCGGCACGACTGTATCGGCATAGAAGACCCGCTTGTAGAAGGCCGCATGCGGAGGCCGAACGAACTGAAGAACGCGGTCCGCACGGAAATACGCCGCCGCCACGATGGTGGGCCTCAGCGTCAGATAGGGCACCCACGGCAGATCGGCGGTGAGCTCGGGGTCGGCGGCAAAACGTGCCGGATCGATCAAGGTCAACCCGGCATCCAGAAGTTCATCCATCGCCTCGGGAAAGGCGCCACCGGACTGACTGAGGCGATGCTCGGGTGTCACATAATGAACCCGGATCGTACTGACCAGTTCCCCATAATAATACAGACCGAAAATATAGGCGTGGCTGTCGAAATCGCTGTCGTCCAGCAGCCCTTTCGGGGCGAGCGCCAGCACGTCATGGGCCTTGTAAGCCTTGTAGCGCAACCGTTCCACCTGCTCCATGTCTTCGCTGCTTTCGACGCGGCGATACTCGACATGATCCAAAACTTCCAAAATTTTTGTGCTGAAATCACTACGCTTGAACAGTGTCTCTGACATTTCTCGATCCGCTCGTTAACGGATCATTAATCATACGCCAGCGAAATTTAGGCAAGGAAATCCGATAATTTCCGTTGTTTTTAAAGTGTTAAGGTTAACGCGCCGCGCGCTCTTCAGGGGAAAACCGGCCGTCGCAGAGCGCTCAGGCGACCTTGTTGCGGCGGCGTTGCACGACGCGGCGGCCGATGCCCTGCTGCAACAGCGGGATATTCTGCGAAGGCACCGGCGGCGAGAAAACATAGCCCTGAACAAGATCGGCGCTGCGGTGCTTGTTGAGCAGCGCGAGCTGCTCCTCGGTTTCGACGCCTTCGATGACGATCTTCAGGCCCAGTTCGCGGGCGAGATGGACCGTGCCGCGCAGCAGCTTGAGGCGGCGGTTATCCTCGACGATGTTGCGCACGAAGGAGCGATCGATCTTGACGATATCGAGCGGTAGCGTGTCGAGATAGCTGAGGCTGGAGAAGCCGGTACCGAAATCGTCGATAGCGATGGTGATGCCGCGGGCCCTGAGCTCCGCCAGGATGGCGCGCACGGCCGCCGGCTCGTCGATCAGGCAGCTTTCGGTGACTTCGAGATGTAGCCGCGCCGCGTCGAGGCCGGAATGAGCAAGCGCTTCGGCGACCACCGAGACAATATCGGCATCGCGCAGGTCCCGCGCCGAGAGGTTGACCGAGACAGCGATATGCTCCGGCCAGTTCATGCATTCGCTGCACGCCTTGAACAGGACGAACCGGGTAATGTCGGAGATGATCCCCATATCCTCGGCGAGCCGGATGAAGACGTCGGGCGGGATCGAGCCCTTCTCCGGATGCACCCAGCGCGCCAACGCCTCGGCGCATTCGATCCGCGAGCCGTCTGCCCGGAACATCGGCTGGAAGGCGAGATGCAGCGCCTGCGCCGAGACCGCGTCGCGCAGATCCGCCTTCAGCTTCTGCTGCTCGATATAGCGGCCATCCATCTCCCGCTCGAAGCCGGAAATGCCGCCCTTGAAGCGCGACTTGCTTTCGAACAGCGCTAGGTCCGCCTTGACGCTCCATTCGTCCATCGCAAACGCGGCACTTTCGAGGATCGCGTAGCCGGCGCTGAGCGAAACGAGGAAGGTCAGTTCGTCGACCGCGTAATTGCCCTGGATTGCGGCGTGCACGCGGCGGATCTCGATATCGAGCGAAGCCGGCTCCTTGGCATGCGGGAAGAACAGGATGAACTGGTCTCCCATCAACCGGCCGAGGATGGCATTGCCGGAGGCCTGCTTGATGCGGGCGGCGATGGCGCAGAGCAGATGGTCGCCCGTGACGTGGCCGCGCATGTCGTTGACATGTTTGAACTCGTCGATATCGAGGACCATGAAGCCGAGCGGCCCGGACTTCCTCTGATGCTTGGCGAGATACTCCTGCACCAGCTGCCCGAAATATTCTCGGTTCGGCAGGCCGGTCAACGCATCGAAGCGGACCATGTGCATGATCTTCTGCTCTGCCTTCACCCGGCTCGACACGTCCTCGAAGATCAGCACCGCGCCGCCGTCGGCCCTTCGGCTGGCGGAGAATTCGAGCGACAGGCCCTCGGGGAAATGAATGAGCGTGCGCGACAGGTTACCTTCGGCGACCTGGGTGAGCTGGCGCAGGATGAGCTCCGGCTGCGAGGCGTCCATGAAGCTGTAGCGCGCGCCGTAGCGCAGCACGGCGCCGAGGTCGCGGTCCTTCAACCGCTCCGGCGCACCGATCTTCAGAAGCTCGCAGGCTTTGCGATTGACGACCTGGATACGGTTTTCGGCATCGACCATGACCAAGCCATGCGGCATGTTGTTGAGCGCCGTATCGAAGCGGTCGGCGATGATGGTGATTTCCCGGCGCGCGATGACATTCTCATAGAGGAACTCGCGGACGCCGTTCGCCATGGCCCGCGTCGTCAGCCAGAAGGGAATGAGGAAGATCGACAGCAGGCCACGATAAAAATCCAGCGCCAACAGGCTGCAGACGATCATCGGCAGACAGCAGGAGAAGGTCTGGAGGTCGACCGCCAGGCGCGAACCGTAATTGCGGCCGACAACGGAAACCATGGTCGCCATGGTGACGGCAATGCAGGCAAGTTCCGCAAAGGAATCATGCACGACGAAGATGGCGTAGCCGCTGGCGATGCCAAGCAGGGCGGTAGTGCAGGCCGCACCGGCAACCAGGATCCGCTCCCAACGCTCGATTCCAGCGTGCGACAGGCTCTCCTTGTCGACGCGGTCGAACTGCCGGAAGACGACCATGCGAACGCAGAAGACCAGGAGGAAGGCGGCTGCCAGCAGGATGTAGACGAAGGACTGCGTCTTGGCAGCAACGGCAAGGCAGGTCGCGACATGCACGATCACGCCAGCAAGCAACGTCATGCGGTTCCCGGAAAGGGAGCTCACAAACGACAGATACACATCTAAAGGGACCCTGTTCGGGTTATCTGGCTTCATCCACACTTTCCCTGTGCGCGGGAATTCTAAGCCCAACCCTTTAAAAATTGATTTCAATGGAATCAAACATTTGGTCAAATTTTCTAAAACCACAGGGTGAACCGCACAGCCTACGCGCGTTAATACAGCCTGCCGGCGAGATTATTGAAATAATTTATCCACGCCTGGGTTGTTGAAATATTCGACGGCCCTACAGCCGGGCCGGTGCATCTAAGACTATACTCCAACCCGAGGCATTTATCCTTCCAATTTCAAAGGCCGTGGTCTACATCGATTGCAAGAGGGAAAGCTGCCGGAAACCGGCGGGATAAGAACAAGGGGAGGCGAATGTCGGTACTTCTGGCAGCAAGCCGGCTGATCGACTCGATCAGTCAGTTCATGGGTAAACTTGCCGAATATATGGTGCTGTTCTGCTGTATGATCAGCGCCGGAAACGCCATCGTCCGCTATGCCTTCAACTACAGTTCGAACGGCTGGCTTGAGATCCAGTGGTATCTCTTCGCCTTCGTCGTCATGCTCGGTGCCTCGCATGCGCTGCGCAACAACGAACATGTCCGCGTCGACCTGATCTATGGTTCCGTTTCCGACAGGGCGAAGATCTGGATCGACATCGTCGGCCTCATCCTCTTCCTGCTTCCCGCATGCGTCTATCTGACCTGGCTGTGCTGGCCCTTCTTCACGCTCTCTTACCATCAGGGGGAAATATCGGGCAATGCCGGCGGGCTGATCCGCTGGCCCGTCAAGCTGATCCTTGTCGCCGGTTTCGCGCTGCTCTCTCTTCAGGGCGTCTCGGAACTGGTCAAGCGGATCGCAGCGCTCACCGGCCACATCACCATCGACACGACATACGAAAAGCCGCTGCAGTAACGCCGGCTGGGAGAAGCGGATTTGTTTGATTTCGGTATCATTCCTCCGGCCATGTTCCTGGGCATGGTCATCTTCATGCTCTACGGCTTTCCGGTCGCCTTTTCGCTCGCCGCCGTCGGCCTGTTTTTCGCCATCGTCGGCATCGCCACCGGCCATTTCGGCGAGGTCTTCCTGCAGGCTCTGCCGCTGCGCTTTTTCGGTATTCTTTCCAACGACCTCCTGCTCGCCATCCCCTTCTTCACCTTCATGGGCGCGGTGTTGGAGCGCTGCGGGCTGGCAGAGGACCTGCTCGAAGGCACCGGCAAACTCTTCGGTGGCATACCCGGGGGCCTCGCCTATGCGGTCATCCTCGTCGGTGCCGTGCTCGGAGCGATCACCGGCACGGTGGCCGCTTCCGTCATCACCATGGGGGTGATCTCGCTGCCGATCATGCTGCGCTATGGCTACAATCCGCGCCTTGCCACCGGCGTCATCGCGGCCTCCGGCACGATTACTCAGGTGATCCCGCCCTCGCTCGTGCTCGTCGTTCTTGCCGATCAGCTCGGAAGGTCGGTCGGCGACATGTATCTCGGCGCGATCGGTCCCTCGATCCTGCAGGTGGCGATCTTCGTGCTCTTCATCCTGGTGATGTCGATTATCAGGCCGAAATCGATGCCGCCGCTGCCCAAGGAAGTACGTGGCGATTTCAATTGGGCGCTGCTCGTGAAGGTGCTGATGGGCATGGTGCCTTCGATCGTGCTGATCTTCCTCGTGCTCGGCACGATCTTCATGGGCCTTGCGACACCGACGGAGGCAGGCGCGCTCGGCGTCGTCGGCGCCATGCTGCTCGCCGCCATGAATCGCCGCCTCACCTGGCCGCTGATCCGCGAAGCCATGGCATCGACCACGCACATCACATCCATGGTGGTGATGATCCTGATCGGCTCCACCTGTTTCAGCCTGGTCTTCCAGGGCATGGACGGCTCGCGCTGGATCGAGCACATGCTGTCGGGCATACCAGGCGGGCCGGTTGGTTTCCTGATCTTCGTCAACATCTTCATCTTCGTCCTCGCCTTCTTTCTCGATTTCTTCGAGATCGCCTTCATCGTCATCCCGATGCTTGCCCCCGTCGCCTCCAGTCTCGGCATCGATCTGATCTGGTTCGGCGTCCTGATCTGCGTCAACATGCAGACGAGCTTCATGCACCCGCCCTTCGGCTTCGCGCTTTTCTACCTGCGCTCGATCGCCAGCAAGGACGTCAAGACCTCGGATATCTACATGGGGGCTCTCCCCTGGGTCGGTATGCAGCTGATCCTGGTGGCGATCGTGATCTTCTGGCCGCAATCGGTAACCTATTGGCTGGATCACGGCCCGAAGGTCGACCCGAACTCGATCAAAATCGAAGTCCCGGGCTTCGGCGGCCAGCTCGGTCTGCCGCCGATGGGCGGCGGTGGCAATGGCTCACCGCAGATCCCCGGCCTGACCCTGCCGCCGTTGAACGGCCTGCCGGGAGCACCGCCGCCACCGGCAAAATAGTCCAGCAAAAACAAAACCCCGGACAAAAATCCGGGGTTTTGGTATCGTCTTCGTCTAAATCGCCGCGCTTGCCTGCGGAAAGCCTTAAAGCTTGCCGGCCCGCTGCTGGATCATCATGAACGTATCGAAAGTGTATTCCGACAGCTGCATCCACAGATAGGCGTCCCGCTTGAAGGCGGTCTGATCGTCGTAGATCTTCTTGAAATACTGGTTCGTGCCCGAGATTTCGCTGTAGATGCCCGTCGCCGCCTGGAAGCAGGCTTCCATGATCTCCTGACTGAACGGGCGCAGCGTCGCGCCTTCCGCGACGAGCTGCTTCAACGCGGTCGGGTTCTTCGTGTCGTACTTCGCCAGCATGTTGGTGTTGGCGAAGGCGCAGGCGTCGGTCAGCGCTGCCTGATAATGCTTGGGCAGGCTGCTCCATTTTTCAAGATTGAAGAACCCATGCACCGTCGGGCCACCTTCCCACCAGCCCGGATAATAGTAGTACTTCGCCACCTTGTGGAAGCCGAGCTTCAGGTCGTCATAGGGGCCGACGAATTCCGCCGCATCGATCGTGCCTTTTTCCAACGCCGGATAGATGTCGCCGCCGGCGATCTGCTGCGGGATGACGCCAACCTTCTCCATGACGCGGCCGGCGAGACCGGCAATACGCATCTTGACTCCCTTGAGGTCATCGAGCGTATTGATTTCCTTGCGGAACCAGCCACCCATCTGCGCACCGGTATTGCCGGCCGGCAGCGCATACATGCCCTGCGTCGCATAAAACTCGTTCATCAGCTTGTTGCCGTTGCCTTCATAGTACCAGGCATTGGTCAGGCGGCTGTTCAGCCCGAACGGAATGGCCGTTCCGATGGCATAGGTCGGGTCCTTGCCAACGAAATAATAGGAGGTAGTGTGGGCTGCCTCGACCGTACCGGCGGCAACCGCATCGACGGCCTGCAGGCCGGGGACGATTTCACCGGCAGCGAAGGGCTGGATCGTGAAATTCCCGTCTGTCGCGGCGGCAACATGCTTGGCGATATCCTCGGCGCCGCCATAGATCGTATCCAAGCTCTTCGGAAACGACGACGTCATGCGCCACGCGATCTTCGGATTCTCCTGCGCGATCGCAGGCGCTGCCAATGCCGTTGCGGCGACCGCACCGGCGCCGGCGGTTCCCGCCTTCTTGAAAAACGAACGACGATCCATCAAAAACCTCCCATATAGATGACACTGCGCGGCCAATCTCACCCCTACCCGCAGCAAGGGCAAAGCTAAGCATGGCGCAAGCCGCGATTCAAGCTTTAGTCTATTAGCCTTTGGCATCAAGACGGCAATAAGGCAGCCCGCACCTATCCATCAGAATCAGCGGCTTAGCGGTAAACCGGAAAGGCAGGACGCCGCTTCCGTCGCAATTTGGCCACCTGATACAGCCAAGCGTTGACTTGACGGCCGTTCAGGCGGAAGAAACGACGAGCATAATGATTTTGACCGGGGCTGATATGACGAAACCGATCGTTGCCATTCCTGCCGATATCCGTAGCTTCGACGGCGCGACCTGGCATGCCGTGCAGCATCAATATCTGCGCGCCGCATTGAACGCATCCGGTGTCATGGCCTTCATCATCCCCGCTTTCGAGGAGAGCTACGATACCGATGCGATCCTCGACCGCGTCGACGGCCTGCTGGTCTCCGGTTCGGCCAGCAATGTTCATCCCTCGCTCTACGGTGCCGAGGCGAATGACAAGGACGGCCCCTTCGACCCCGCCCGCGACGCCACCAGCCTGCCGCTCATCCGCCGCGCCATCGACCGCGCCATCCCGCTGCTCGCCATCTGCCGCGGCATCCAGGAGCTGAATGTCGCCCTCGGCGGCTCGCTGGCAAGCGAGATCCAGGAGCAGCCCGGCATCTGGGACCATCGCCGGCCAGAAGGCGTCGACCGGGACGGCATGTACGCCATTCGCCAGACCGTCCACGTCAAGGAAGGTTCCTGCATCGCAGGCATTCTCGGTCCGGGCGAGATCCGCGTGAATTCCCTGCATCGCCAGGCAATCGCCAGAACCGCCCCACGCCTGCAGGTGGAAGCGGTCGCCGAGGACGGCACGGTGGAGGCCGTTTCCGTTATCGACGCCAAGGCTTTCGCTGTCGGCGTGCAATGGCATCCGGAATATTGGGCTGAAACCGACAAGTCCTCGAACCAGCTGTTCGCCGCTTTCGGCGACGCCGTCCGCAGCTATGCTGCGGCCAAGCTGCCGGTCTCCCCCGCGGCAGTCGATCGCCTGACGGCACAACGCCGGCGAGCCACCAGACCCGCCGGGCGTTGAACCGCGTCGATCAATGGTGATCTTCGTCCTCGTCATCATGCTCATGCTTGAGCCAGGTGCAGAGCTCCGCCGGCAGCAGTTTCTCATAGGCATCGTCGCTGCCGACGAACTCCCCAAGATCCTTGACGCTGACGAAGCCGACATTCGGAAATTGCTCTGCCGCGCTGCGCAGGAAGTCGAAGCGTTCGTCACCGACGCCGACCATGACATAGTATATCTGCGATTCGGCGTGCTCGGCCTTCTGCAGCAGCGTCCAGGCCGCATCCCGGTCGGCATTCTCGCCATCCGTCAGGAAGTAGTTGATCGCCGGAACACCCGAACGTGTCTCCTCGCCGAATGTATCGCGGCTCATCCCGAAGATCATGCCGAGCAGGCCGCCAGCCGCCTCCTCTTCCATCAAACCATATGTCATCAGGTTCGAGCGGATGACTGGGCCGTAATCGGTGCCACCCCAGAGCACGGTTTTCAGCTTATTATTGCTGATGATCTCGCGCTCGACGTAACCTTCGTAATTTTTCGCGGTAGCCGGCGCGAGCGATGCCATCTTCTCCTGATTGGAGAACACCCAGGTATCGATACGCCCGTCATCATCGAAATAGAGAGCGACGGGAAGAATACGCTCGAGCGCCGCCTGTACCGCACCGGATTTGAAAAGGTCGCTCATCGAGCCCGAGACATCGATGTTGAGGCCGACCTGCGCCGGAATGCGCTCGTGAATGCCCTGTTTCTGAAGGACGAAGCCGACGCGGCGAACTTCTTCCTCGGGCTTGTGCAGCTTGAATGTCGTCATGGGTCATCCCTCCGATTTGAGTTTTCCTAGAATACGCGCGTGAATGCCGCGCAACGGCGCTCCGGCGGCGCCGGCCTGCGCTGGTGATTGAGCGGTTCGCGCCGCCGTCAGCGCCGCGGAATAGGCCGCATGCCACGCCGGCAGCTCCTCCTGCAACAGGCCTTCTGCAGCGTGTCCCAATGCCTCGACGTGTCGTGCAACGGCAGCAACCGTCCGCGTGCTCACCTCGATCGTGGCTTTCGTGGCCGCGAGACTGACAGTCCTCGTCTCGATCGCTTCGGCTTGCGAGGTGTAATGGGCCTGCCGCTCGTGATCGGACAGTTGGAGCCCGCTGACGTAATGAACGAGGAAACGCCCCGCCAGGATATGGGCCGCCAGATTGCGGTCGAGCGTCGCATAGCCTTTGCCGACCGCGCGCAGCTCTTTCGCGATGACGACAATCTCGGGAGCAAGCGCATCGAGTTCCTTCGCCAAGGCCTGCACTTCAGGGTAAAGCTGCGAATACAGGCCGGCAGGCTCGCGCGGCGCCGTCAGCGCTTTGATCGCCCTCAGAACGCCGCCGCGAACGGCAAAGACGCGGTCAGGGTCGAGATCGCCGAGACGCTGGAGCAGCTCGGCACTCAGGCGCTTTCCACGCGCCAACACTTCGCTGTCGACAAGGGCGAGTTCGCTTTCGGCAAGCCTGCCATGCTCTGTCTGGAGGCTAGCGCCGAAGCGCACGACGTCGTCGAAATGATGGTCGTCGAGATTGGTCCCGTCAACGATGCGCAACGCCATTGACGCAAGCGATGCCGCAGCGTTGGCGTCGATCTCCAGAAGCGCCGCCACGCTGCAGGGAATGCGCCGGCGAACTTCGCCGGCCGCAAGAACGCGCGGTGTGTCGCCTTTGAGTGTCGGGGCTTGCGGCGAACCAAACAGGATTCTCGGTTCGGCAGGCGGCCGGGAAGGAGCGGCAACGTCAGGCGATGCGCTTTCCGGAAAAAGCACCTTTGGCAACCGGCCCGGCTGCTTTTCCGGTGGTCCATCTGCCTCGCCGCTTGTCAATTGAGGCTCCCGCTCAGCCGAAATAGGCTTGAATGATGTCGCCAAGTCCGGCGTTCGATCCCGCGCCGACGGCATGGAATCGCCAGGATCCATCCGGCTGTTTCAGAAAGGAAGCCACCTGTATCGTCGTCTTGCCGGCAAACTCGGCCGTAAGCTGATAGCGGCAGAGCTCGTCGTCCATCGCATCGCAAACTTCGATATAGGCGTTCTTGACCTTGCCGAAATCCTGTCTCTTGCGCTCGGCATCATGGATCGTCGCCCAGACGGCAAGCTCCGAGACCTCCCCCGGCAGCTTCGCCAGCACGATCTTGAACTCCTCGCGGAAACCCTCGTCATGGTGACCGCCGCCATGGTCGTCTTCGTCACCGTCATCGTCCGGTTCTGACCCTTTTATCAGGCCGCCACGTCCGGTCCGGTCATCGCGTTCGTGCCACATCGAGCCGTCATCCGTCTGGAAGGAGCCGTCGGCGTTCTTGATGAGCGAGCCTTCCGGATTGCCGGAACTGCGCACGAAAGCATAACACAGCGCATGCGAGCCTTCATTGTAGAGCCGCGCACGGTTGGCATCGCCACCGGGATGGACCAGCGCAAAACAATGCACATCGAGATCGAAGGCCGGGCCCGAACCTTCGGGCGGATCCCAGACAAGTCCCGAATGGACGAGCTGGATTTCCTTCTGGATCTGAAATGACTGACCCTTGTTGAGCTTGAAGGTTGCCATGCGCTGTATTTCTCCTGAAGTCTCAGATCGGGCGATCGGTCACGATTTGGCGCGCTTGCTCGAGCTTGACGCGGGCGGCGGCATAACGCTCCTTGTTTCGCTCGCCTTCGGCGACCACCTTGTCGGCGATATTACGCAGCCGCTGCGCGGTGCTAAGCACCAGATCGGCATCGGCAAGCCGGGTCTCCCCGGCAGCCTTGACTGAATTGACCGAGACATCCTCGAGCACCTCGGATCCATATTGCTGAAGCGATGCGCGCAATTCGCGCCGCATGGCATTCATCTGCTGGATCGACTGCATCTGGAAGAGTGCGTGCAGCCGGATCAGGATCGACTTGATGTCGTTGAATTCTGCGTTGGCCGAGGTGACCGTATCCGCAAGGGTCGAAAGCGCCGCACCCCGGGCAATACCGATCGAATCGAGATCGGCCGGCGCCTTGGCATAGGCGGTTTCAAGAACGAGGACCCGGTTCTGGAAGATATCGAGCTTCTGCGAGAAATCACGGGCTTCCTGCACCTTGAGCGGATCGCCGGAGGCCGCCTCGTTGGTCAACCGGTCAAGTTCGTGGCCGGCATCGGCAAGGATACGTCGGCCGGCCTCGACGAAGACGCCGAGAGACACGATCGTATCGCGATACCCCTGCGCCAGCGTGCTCATGCGCGACACCTCGAGGATGAGCTTGCCGCTCTCCTCCTCGATCTGCGCCTCCATCGGCCTGACAAGATCACCGAGGGACTTGGCCTTGCTTTGCAGCATGCCGCGAACCTCGTCCGTCACCGTCTTCAGGCGTTTGGCCGGGTCACCAAGGCCGACAGCGATCAGCAGGCGCTCGAGGAAACTGCCCTTCAGCTTTTCCCGGATACTTGCCTCGAGCCCTTGGAGATCGGCGCCGTTGATGCCGTTCCGGATCGTCCGGAACAATTCGAACAGCACCGGCGACTGCGCATTGGTAATCTGCGAAAGGATGGCATCGAGCTTGGCGCCGAAACCGCCGATGGCCTCCTGGCCGAAGGTAATCAAAGTATGCGGCTCCGCCGTTGCCAGCCGGTACCGCTCTGCAAGCTCGCTGACCTCGCCGGCTTTCTCAGGCGGAAGAATAACCGTCACGACCGCCGGCAGACTGCCGGTCGAAATCGCCGGCATCAGACCCTGGTCGGTCTCGAGGGTCGTCGTGTTCGACGCACTTGGCTCCGACATGCCGTCAATTCCTTTTCTTCGGCTAGCCTGTCGACGCGGCTCCAAGCCGTACGGAAGGTTGCGAACATAAGTTGTAAAAATCGGCGAGAATGTAACCGAAGGGATCGTGCCGAGCAACATATCGTCCAACAACAACAGTCGATTGACAGAGCCGGTATCGGTATCAGAGACCTGAAGCATATCGCATGAATCAAGTTCTATCCGACGCACCTAAGCCTTCTGCGGCGTCTCCGGCACCGGCGTCAGCGCCGCACCCTTCTCGAACCAGGCGATGAGATTGTCGGCGACGAGATCGGCCATCGCATTGCGTGTCGGCACGGACGCGGAGGCGACGTGCGGCAGCAGCACGGCATTGGTCGGCTCAAACAGGTCGGCCGGCACCGTGGGCTCTTCATAGAAGACGTCCAGACCGGCAGCACCGAGCGCGCCGGAAGCAAGCGCGGCACTCAGCGCCTCCTCGTCCACCGTCCAGCCGCGGCCGACATTGACGAGGATGCCGTCAGGGCCGAGTGCTGCCAGAATATCGGCATCGATCGTCTTGTGCGTCTGCGGCGTCTTCGGAACGATGGCGATCAGCGTATCCACGGCCTCCACCAGCCCCTTCAACGTCGGGTGATAATCGTAGGACACATCGGCATGGCGTGAACGCGTGTGATAACTGATCTTCACCTTGAACGGCTCCAGCCGCTTGGCGATTTCGAGCCCGATGCGGCCAAGGCCATAAAGCCCGACATGGCGGCCCTTGAGCGAGAAGCGCGACAGCGGATAGGCCGTGCCCGGCTTCCAGTTGCCCGCACGCAGCCAAGCTTCGGCCCGCGGCAGTTCGCGAACCGTGTTCAGCAGCAGGCCGATCGCCGTATCGGCGACCTCGTCGTTCAGCACCTCAGGCGTATTGGTGACGACGATGCCTTTTTCTGCGGCGCGTTTCACGTCGATGCCGTCATAACCGACACCGAAATTGGCGATCACTTCAGCATGCGGCAGTTGGTCCATCCAGGCGCCTGGGAAGGAACCGGAAACGGCGACGCCGCGGATGCGGCCGGCGGTCTCGCTGTCCAGTGCAAGCTTCTCCTCGCGTGCGACGGCAATAATCTCAAAACGATCCTTCAGCCTTTCGAGAACACGCTCGTGTATCTTCCCGGGAACGAGAATGGCGATGCGAGACATGGCTTTTCCTCTTGGATGGCGGTCGTGGTTCAGGCGCGGGGCCGATGGGGACTGGTGGACTGGCGAATGCGCATTTCCGGCTTGATCAGATGCATGCCATCAGGCTCATGGCTGCCGGCAAGGCGATCGAGCAGCGCCCGGGCGGCCAGGCGCCCGACCTCGGCCTGCCCGTTCCAGACGGTCGTTAGCGCCGGCGTAGCGATCGAGGCCTCCTCGAGATCGTCGTAACCGGTGACGGAAATATCGCGTCCCGGCACCAGACCGGCGCGTGCAATGCCGTTCATCAGGCCGATCGCCACGAGATCGTTCCAGCAGACGGCTGCGGTCGGCTTCTGCGGCAGCGAAAGGAAATGCACTGCAGCCTCGAAACCGCCCTGTTTCGAGCGCGGTCCGGGAATGCGCAGGTTCGGATCGACCTCGATGCCGGCCTTGCGCAGCGAGTTGACATAACCCTGGTAGCGATCGCGGCCGGTGGATGTCTGGTCCGTGCCGCCGATCATGGCGATCGAGCGGTGGCCAAGGCCGATCAGGTGGTTGGTGGCGAGCGAGATGCCGTAGCTGTCGTCGCCGCGATAGGTCGGCAGGTCCTGCCCTTCCATCGAGCGGGCGACCAGGATCGCCGGCATGCCGTTCTCTTCCGCCAGCTGCACGTCTTCCGGCGGCGTACCGATCGCCGGCGACATGATGACGCCGTCACCGCCGAGCTGCAGGAGTGTCTCGATGAAGGTGCGCTGCTTTTCGACATTGTCGTAATGGTTGGAAAGGATGAAGGTGTGGCGGCTGCGATCGAGCTCGCTTTCGATCGCCTTCAGGATCTCGCCATAGAAGGGGTTCATGATGTCGTGCACGACGACGCCGATGATGCCGGAGCGCGAAGTGCGAAGGCTGGCGGCACGGCGATTGTAGATATAGCCGAGCGCGCGGGCCTGTTCCTTGATCTTCTCCCGGGTATTGCTGGCGACGAGCGGACTGTCGCGTAAGGCAAGCGATACGGTCGCCGTTGAAATGCCGAGCGTTTCGGCGATTGTCGAAAGCTTGATCTTCTGGACCACGTGTCCTCCTCCAGGCAGCACGCAAGCGACAAGACCCCGCCGTCAAACCGGCGCGGCCCTTAAAATGTTTAATTAAAAGATTTAATCGATGGAAGCAATTCGTCTTTCGGGGAAATTTCAGTCTTCGTCCGGTTCTTCGATAGGAATGGCTTCGGCCTGCAGATTGGCATCGATCGCCTTCAGCAGGCGGACGAGATTGCGGATTTCCTTCTCGGAGAACTCCTGCGTCGCCAGCATGTCGCAGGCCGAAGCCGCCATCTCGATCCCCTGAACGCTGCCACGGCCGAGGTCGGTGAGATAGACTTTGGTGAGGCGCGCATCCTCGGCATCGGGTTTGCGCTCGAGGAAGCCCTGCGCCTCCATGCGACCGATGGTACGCGTCATCGTCGGCGCCTTGACGCCGAGCTTCTGGGCAAGGCCGCCTGCCGTCATGCCGTCGCTCTCGGCAAGCGAGAGGATGACGCCATCCTGGCCGGCATAGAGGCCGCTTTCAAGCAGGTTGCGCGAGAGCACTGTCCGCATCGAACGCGCTGCCTGGGTCAGGGCCGGGGAGAGATCGATGAGCGTATACTCGGTCTGGTCCTTCTTCTTGGACTTGTTCTTTTTACCGTCCTTGTGCTTCTTTCCCATAGCCATCCCTTTGATCTTTAAGCCCCGACGCCGCTGCGATATGACATTGCCCAGGATCTCGTCATAAACAAGAGGCAACAACCGGATGATGACACCTTCGCCGCGCTTCGAGGACAGCAACCCGGCCTTTGCACCTGACGGGCGCCGTTTGATCGCCGTGCTGCCGCTCGGCGCCCATGAACAGCACGGCCCTCACCTGCCCTTCGAAACCGACACTCTGATTGCCGAAGGCATCGCCGGGCGATTGAAGATAGCCTTGCCCGCTGGCCTGCCGGTTACCTTCCTGCCCGCCGATTCCATCGGCTATTCCATAGAGCATATGGATGTTGAAGGAACGAAGACGCTTGCCTTCGACGAAGCGGTAAACCGCTGGCTCGGCATCGCCGAAGGCCTGGCGAAGCAGGGCATCCGCAAATTCGTGATGCTGAACGCCCATGGCGGCAATTCGCCCGTCATATCAGTCGTCGCGACCGAGGCGCGGGTCCGCTTTGCCATGCTGGCGGTGGCGACGAGCTGGACCCGTTTCGGCGTGCCGGATGGCGTGGTCACGTCGGAGGAAAAGGCGATCGGCATCCATGGCGGCGATATCGAGACCTCGGTTATGCTGGCACTTCATCCCGATAAGGTTGATATGGCGAAGGCGGCAGACTTCCCCTCGCGACAGACGGAATTCGCCGAGCGTTTCAAGCATCTGCGCGCCCACGGGCCGCACGCCTTCGGCTGGAAGATGTCGGACCTTAATGCCGAAGGCGTGGCAGGCAACGCCGCAGCTGCGACGGCGCAAAAGGGTGAGGCGCTGATTACCCATGCGGTCAAGGGACTGGTGGAACTGCTGGAGGATGTCGATGCATTTGACGTCACTCAGCTGCGGTAAATATGGCTCATCTGCGCCGCGCAAACGATGTGATCTTATAACATTATAAAACCCTTTGAACTGCCACGCTCAAGCCATTATATGAGACCAACCGTTCAAGCAGCCGATCCCAAGCCGCTCGGCCGCACGCCTAATCCTAGAGGTTCTCATGACCGACGCGATCTCCACCCTGAAGCCCATTCCCGTTACCGTGCTCACCGGCTATCTCGGCGCCGGCAAGACGACGTTGCTCAACCGCATTCTCTCCGAAAATCACGGCAAGAAATATGCGGTCATCGTCAATGAATTCGGCGAAATCGGCATCGACAACGACCTGATCGTCGAGTCGGACGAAGAAATCTACGAGATGAACAATGGCTGCGTCTGTTGCACTGTGCGCGGCGACCTGATCCGCGTCGTCGAAGGTCTGATGCGCCGTCCCGGCCGCTTCGACGGCATCATCGTCGAAACGACAGGCCTTGCCGATCCAGTGCCGGTCGCCCAGACCTTCTTCATGGATGACGACGTGCGCGCCAAGACCGAGCTCGACGCCGTCGTCGCCCTCGTCGATGCCAAGCACCTGCCGCTGCGCCTGAAGGACAGCCGCGAGGCCGAGGATCAGATCGCCTTCGCCGATGTCGTCATCATCAACAAGAGCGACCTCGTGACCCCGGAAGAACTTGATGTGATCGAGGATATCGTCCGCGCCATCAACCCGGCCGCCCGCGTCTACAAGACCAGCCGCTCGGGCGTCGATCTCGCTCGCGTGCTCGATCAGGGCGCCTTCAACCTGGAGCGCGCGCTCGAAAACGATCCGCATTTCCTTGAGCAGGGCCATGACGACCATGTCTGCGGCCCCGATTGCGATCACGACCACCACCATCATGACCATGACCATGACCATGATCATCACGGCCACGACCATCACCACCATGGCGCGATGTCGGCGATCCACGATGTAACGGTGCAGTCGGTGTCGCTGCGCGGCGGCGAGATGAACCCGGAGCGCTTCTTCCCCTGGATCCAGAAGATCACCCAGACGCAGGGGCCTAATATTCTGCGTCTCAAGGGCATCATCGCCTTCAAGGACGATCCCGAGCGTTACGTCGTTCAGGGCGTGCACATGATCATCGAGGGCGATCACCAACGGCCGTGGAAGGAAGGCGAAAAGCACGAGAGCCGTCTCGTCTTCATCGGCCGCGAACTCGACCGCGAGAAGCTCGAAGCCTCCTTCAAGGCCTGCGGGGCCGCCGCCTAATGCCGACAGTTGCACCGCTTGATCTCGACGGCCACGTTCTCGCCGTCGAATTTTTAGGTGATGTTCCCTTCTTCGCAAGCGCAAACGGTACTTTCCACCGGCTGGAAGGCGGCGACAGGGTTTCCGAAGCCCACCAGGGCATGCTCACCGCCATTCGTGATCCCTACAGCGAGAGCCTGATATCGGGCGGCGAGGACGGCAAGGTGCTGCGCATTGCCGCCGACGGCAGCGTCAGCGAAATCGCGACCGCGCCGCGCAAGTGGATTTCGCAGGTCGCAGCCGGCCCGCAGGGTGCCGTTGCCTATTCCTACGGCAAGAGTTCGCTCGTGCGCCTTGCCGATGGCACGACCAAGGAATTCCCCGAGGAGCGCACGGTCGAAGGCCTTGCCTTTGCGCCGAAGGGCCTGCGCATCGCGGCGGCGCGCTACAACGGCGTGTCGCTGCACTGGATCGGCATGAACGCCAAGCCGGTCGATCTGGAATGGAAGGGTGCGCATACCGGCGTCACCTTCTCGCCGGATGGCAATTTCCTTGTCACCTCGATGCAGGAAAACGCACTGCACGGCTGGAAGCTAGACATCAAGCCCGGCACCGAAGCCCGCCACATGCGCATGACCGGCTACCCCTCCAAGGTGAAATCGCTCTCCTGGTCGGTCAAGGGCAAGTGGCTCGCCTCTTCAGGCGCGCCTGCGGCAATCGTCTGGCCCTTCCAGGGCAAGGACGGGCCGATGGGCAAGGCGCCGCTGGAGCTCGGCACTCGCGCCAATATCATGGCGACTGCGGTGAAGTTCCATCCGCTCGAGGATATCCTCGCCATCGGCTTCATCGACGGCATGATCTTGGCCGTGCGCATCGCCGACAGCAAGGAAGCGCTGCTGCGCCGACCTGGTAAGGGCGCGATCACGGCGATGAGCTGGAGCAAAAACGGTAAGCTGCTCGCCTTCGGCTCCGAAGCCGGCGACTGCGGCGTCATCGATATTGCGGCCTGAGCCCGCTGCCGGCAATGGACGACGCCCTGACGGAACCCGAAATCGTGACGCTGACGGCCGACCACATGCATGCCGCAGCCGAAATCAGACGTGTCGCCCTGTGGCAGCGGCTGCCCTGGCTGCCGGATGTGCATACGCCCGAGGAAGAGGAGCAGTACTGGCGCATGCATCTGCTGCCGAATTTCTCGATCCTCGGCGCTGCCACGGGCAACCGGCTCGTGGGTGTCATCGCCTATGGCGACAACTGGATAGAGCAGCTTTACGTTCTCCCCGACTTTCAAGGCAAGGGCATCGGCTCCCTGCTTCTCGGCTGCGCCAAGGAAGAGATGGACGAGATCAGGCTCTGGACGTTCCAGCGTAATGTGGGCGCTCGCGCTTTCTACCAACGGCACGGTTTTACCGCCGAAGAGGAGACCGATGGCGCCGACAACGAAGAACGGGAGCCTGATGTGCTCTATCATTGGCGCCGGCTTCCGGAGCGGACACCTGGCCTGCAACCGTCGTACGGCTAGAAGATAATCAGGGCTTGCCAAATGCCTTGCCCGGGCGAAACATGAACCGCACCGGAAGCGCTTTGCGCGCCACCCTGGCTGACAGAGGAAGCGGGAATGTCGAAATCGATCGGCCTCGGTTTGGCCGAGCAACAGCCGCAGGCTTTGGGCGATGCATCCGTCTGGACCGTGATCCGCGCCGAGGCCGCCGACCTTGCCGCACGCGAGCCGATATTGCAGCGGCTGCTTGCCGCTGAGGTAACCGACACCGCCAACAACGATGAGATCATCGCCCGCGTGCTGGCCGCGCGGCTCTCCGTGGCGCAGGTGGAAACAAGTGATCTGTTCGATCTCATCCTGTCCACACTTGATGCCGATATCATGCGGAAGGTCGAGGCCGATCTCATCGCCGTGCGCGAGCGCGATCCGGCCTGCACCACATTTCTGCACGCGCTTCTCAATCTCAAGGGCTTTCATGCGCTGCAGACGCATCGTATCGCCCATGCGCTCTGGGTCGCCGGCCGGCCGGAGATCGCCAGTTGGCTCGCCAATCTCGTTTCGCTGGTCTTCGGCCCGGATATCCATCCGGCGGCGCGGATCGGCGCGTCCATCATGCTCGACCACGGTTCGGGCATCGTCATCGGCGAAACGGCTGTGATCGAGGATGAAGTGTCGATCCTGCAGAACGTCACGCTCGGCGGCACCGGCAAGGAGACCGGCGACCGCCACCCGAAGATACGCCACGGCGTGATGATCGGCGCGGGCGCCAAGATCCTCGGCAATATCGAAATCGGCGCCTTCAGCAAAGTTGCCGCCGGTAGCGTCGTGCTCAAATCGGTGCCCGAGCATTGCACGGTCGCCGGCGTGCCAGCCGCCGTCGTACGCATCCACCGCGCCGATGAAATCCCGGCCGAGACGATGGACCAGAACATCTAGGATCGCTCCGAGATAAAGGGTTCGGCCCTTTTCGCTAAGCGGCCTGCTGATTTTCCCAGAAGGCTTCGACGCGGTTGCGGCCTTCGCGCTTTGAACGATAGAGCGCCTCATCCGCCTTCTGCATCAGCCGTTCAAAATCTCCGCCGCGTTCCCCGCGCGCGGCAACGCCGATACTCAGCGTCGGAAAGATCGCCAGGTCCGGCTGCTGCATGACGGCAGCGGCGAAGGCGAGACGGATGCGCTCGGCAATCGCCACCGCATCTTCGCAGGAAACATTTCTCAGCACCGCCAGGAACTCATCGCCACCTTGGCGGGCGAGCAGATCGTCGGAGCGCATGATACCTCTCGAAACGCTGGCGAAAAGCCGCAGCATGTCGTCGCCGGCGGCATGGCCATGCCTGTCGTTCAACTGCTTGAAATGGTCGATGTCGATGATCAGCAGCGATACCGGCTGGGAACCGAGAGCCGGCAGATGCTGGGCAAGGCCGCCGCGATTGAGCGCGCCGGTCAGCGGATCGTGGTGAGCGAGTTCCGTCAGCTGATTTCGGCTGCGCTCGGCGGCCATCAGCACCATGGCCATGCTGAGCAGCATGATGAACGCGACCGCCGACACCGCCATCCAGCTGTGAATTGCACTGCTGCCGAAAGGATCCGGCCCGCCAATCTCACCGGTCGCCGCGAGAATGCTGCGAACCGCAAAGATCGCCGCAGTGCAGACATAGAGACCGACAAGCAAGGCTGCCGAATAAAGCCTCTCGCGCCGGACAATGCCAATTGCCTCCCTTGCGACGGCAAGATCGCAGAGGCAGCAGATGACGGAGACGTAGAGGAGCCTCGCCGAGACTGCCGACGGATCGCTGACGATGAGTACGACAGGAACGCTGACGAGGACGATGGCAAGCCAGAAGGTGCGCTGGTCGAGCGCTCGTCCCGAAAACACCCGCACGGCAAAGAACATCAGCATGTAGCCGGCGATGGTGACGATATTGCCGCCGTCGATCGAGACGGAGGTGGGAACGAGATT
This sequence comes from Rhizobium ruizarguesonis, assembly GCF_012349115.1. GTDB lineage: Bacteria > Pseudomonadota > Alphaproteobacteria > Rhizobiales > Rhizobiaceae > Rhizobium > Rhizobium ruizarguesonis. The sequence goes on along the minus strand of NZ_PQIG01000002.1, from coordinate 17,077 downwards.
GCGCAACGCGACGAGGAAGGACCCGACGCCGACAAGAAGGTTGCTCAGACCCCACCACAGCGGCCACCTCTCGAAGCGGCCGGTCGCATAGGCTGCAAGCTGGAGAATGCCCAGCACGAAACAGCTCACGGCAACAATGAAATAGATTGTCCTGAGATCCAGCAGCATGGCGCTTTCCCGAAATTCCCGTGGAACTTACAGCAAGCGTTTTGCGGTTTGATTGGAGGCTTCGCTAAGAATTTAACGATCTCGGGGTTTTCCTGCTGCATAATGCAGCAATTCAAGCGTTGCAGCGTCCTTTACGCGTCTGCAAAGACACGCGGCACTGTCTTCAGGCGGCCCGCACCGCGCCGATAATGTCCGCCAACAGACCGTGCAGCAAGTCCCTGTAGCCATTCCGGGCAGACGAACCGCTCTCTTCCGAGGTCATGACGACGGTGAGATCGAGCGACGGCACGATGTAGAGCATCTGCCCGCCATAACCCCAGGCGAAATGCACCTGCTCGCCGCCGATCTGCCGCGTGAACCAGCCATAGCCATATTCATCGCCCGAGAAGCGCGAGTTTGTGCGCTGCTGCCACGACTGGGAGATCCAGTCGGCAGGGACGATCTGGCGGCCATCGGCGGTCTTGCCGCCGTTGCGGTAGAGTTCGCCGAAGGCAAGCAGCGACCGGGCGCTCATCGCCATCTGATTGCCGCCGAGATAGATGCCCTGCGGATCGCGCTCCCAGGCACCGATGCGGAAACCGTCGACAGGACCCAGCCATTCGCGCGCCAGCGCCAGCGTCGACCGCCGGCCGACCTTGGTGAGAATGGCCGAAAGCAGATGCGTGGATGCGGTGGAGTAGAGCATCTCGCCACCGGGCTGATCGACGAAAGGCTGCGAGAGCGCAAAACGCACCCAGTTGCGCGAGGAGACCCAGTGGCCGTAGTTCGGCCCCGACATGCGATCGAGCCCGGCCTGCATGGATAGAAGATTACCGATGGTGATGTCGTTGATGCGCGGGTCTGGTGATGCCGGAAGATCCGCCTTAAGGATCGGCGCGATCTTCTGATCCGGCCCGTTGAGCAGGCCTTTGTCGATGGCGATACCGACCAGCGCCGAAATGATCGACTTCGAAGCGGATTTGATATTGGTCGATTCCGACGGCGAATGACCATGGAACCCGCGCTCGCTGAGCATGCGTCCGTCGCGAGCGACGATCACCGTCTTGAGAGACCCCATCGCAGGGTCGCTCGCCGCGTGATCGAGACGCGGACCAAGCCCGGCAACGGCGGAAGCCGTGCTCTGGGCAGCCACCGGCTCCGTTGCGGCAAGCGGCAGGCAGAGGAGAAGCAGAAGGGAGAGAAGGCGGATCATGCGGCGCAAGATAGGATATCGCCGCGACATGTTCGCGTGCCGTCGGCCCGTTTCACGCGATTGTGTTTCCGCGTGCGCCGGGGAGCTAGCGACCACGCGCCGCTTCACCCGCCAAAAAGATATCCGCGCCGCAACCACACCAGGCCCGCCTGCCTGGGTGGTCAAACGGCGCGGACAGTACCAGCCGGGGGAAGAATTCCCGACCTGGCCGGCCGGTCGGCGCAGCCTTACAGAGCCGCGCGTCTTTTCGGGTCGATCCGCTAGGCTGCGCGGCGAACCGGCGCGCTGGCCAGCATGCGCCCCGAAGGGACGATCATGCCGGCCGCGCCGTCAAGCCAGCCTTCCGTGAGTTCGAGCGCAAGAAAGCGCGAGCGTTCGAACGGACCCGGCATGACGAGATGGCAGGCCTTTTCGGCAAAGAAGCCGAAACGCTCGTAATAGGCCGCATCGCCGACGAGCAGGACGGCGCCATGCCCGCGATTCTTCGCTTCGAGGACCGCCGCGCGCATCAACGCCGCGCCGATGCCCTTGCCGCCATGCTGCGAGGCAACAGCGAGCGGCCCGAGCAGCAGTGCATTGATCGGCGTGCCTTCGTCATTGACGCCGGCCTCGATGTTCCAGAGCCGCACCGTACCGATGACACGGCCGTCGCGATCGCGCGCGACGAGCGCAAGACCCTCGGCCGGAACCCGGTTGCGGCGGATCTTCTCCGACGATTTCTTGCGGCGATCCGCGCCCATGACGCGGTCGAGCAGGTTTTCACGAGCAACGACATCCGAGGGATTTTCGGCGTCGATGGTGAAAGTGGTGGGCGCAAAGAATGCGCGGACAGAATCAAGAACAGCGGCCATCTTGGCCTCCCGTACCCAATACCGTTATCAGCGGCGATGAAGGAAAATTGTGAAATTGCCGCCCCGGCTGGTTACGGGGCCGGCGGAAACGACCTTAGATGACGTAAGCCTTCAGCGGTTCGAAACCGTTGAAAGCGACCGCCGAATAGGTCGTCGTATAGGCGCCGGTGCCTTCGATCAGAACCTCGTCGCCGATCGAAAGGGAGATCGGCAGCGGATAAAGGTTCTTCTCGTAGAGCACGTCGGCCGAATCGCAGGTCGGGCCGGCGATGACGCAGGGCTCCATCTCATCGCCGTCGTGATCCGTGCGGATCGGATAGCGGATGGCTTCGTCCATCGTCTCGGCGAGACCGCCGAACTTGCCGATGTCGAGGAAGACCCAGCGGGCATCGTCATTGTCCGACTTCTTCGAAATCAGAACGACTTCCGCCTTGATGACACCGGCATTGCCGACCATGCCGCGGCCCGGCTCGATGATCGTCTGCGGGATCTGGTTGCCGAAATGCGTGCGCAGCGCCTGGTAGATCGACTTGCCGTAAGCTTCTGCGGACGGAACGTCACGCAGGTACTTGGTCGGGAAGCCGCCGCCCATGTTGACCATCTGCAGGTGGATACCCTGCTTGGCAAGCGATACGAAGACGCGCTTGGCATCGGCGAGCGCCGAATCCCAGGCATCGACCTTGGTCATCTGCGAACCGACATGGAACGAGACGCCGTAGGAGTGCAGGCCAAGCTGATGGGCGTAGACGAGAACGTCGACAGCCATCTGCGGAACGCAGCCGAACTTGCGCGACAGCGGCCATTCAGCGCCTTCACCATCCGTGAGCACGCGGCAGAAGACACGGGCGCCGGGAGCGGCGCGCGAAATCTTCTCGACTTCCTCATGGCTGTCGACGGCAAAGAGGCTGACGCCGAGCGCATGCGCGCGGGCAACGTCACGTTCCTTCTTGATCGTGTTGCCGTAGGAAATGCGGGCGGCAGTCGCGCCGGCTTCGAGCGCCATTTCGATTTCGGCAACGGATGCGCAATCGAAATTGGAGCCGAGGCCCGCGAGCAGCTTCAGCACTTCCGGGGCCGGGTTGGCCTTGACGGCATAGTAGATGGCGCTGTCCGGCATGGCGTGACGGAAGGCGTGGAAATTGTCGCGAACGACGTCGAGGTCAACCACGAGGCAGGGACCATCGGGACGTCGGGTTGCGAGAAAGTCGCGGATGCGCTGGGTGGTCATATCGATTCCCTCTTCCAATTCCAGAGCTCCGGTTTGAACCGGAGGACAAAGGGCATACGATAGCTCGCATTGGAACCAGCCGGTGGAGACCCCGGAACCATAGCAAGCGCTCGATGCGCGGATAGTGAACCAACGCCGCGATGCGGTGTAAGTTCGGCTTTGTCTGCCATGGATTGGAGGGAGAATCCCAACCGCACTTCCGGCAATGATGGTGTGCCTCTTCAGTAACCCCCGCTGATGGAAAGCAGGGAGAGAACAAAAAGGCCCGCACCGTCGTTGCTTCAGGCGTCCTCGCATTTTCCGGTTGGCCGGAATAGCGACTGGAGGGGTTAATTCCAGGTACCTTACCGATTTCCTCACCAATTCGAGGGTTCGGCGGACACCCATGGGCACGTGCGACTTTGGGCTGAGTGGGAAATAAGAATATTCGCCTTCATAATCAAGCGATTTTTTGATCTTGGGCCAAAAAAATAATTGAACAAAACAAGCCAATTTGTTCAACATTCCGAAACAGCCCGAGGGGTGCCATGGATACCTTGACCCGCATACGTGCTTTCATCGATGTCGTCGAAGCCGAGGGCTTTTCCGCTGCGGCGCGGCGCACCGGCCGCTCGAAGGCGCTGCTCTCCAAATATGTGCGTGAACTGGAGGATGAGCTCGGCGCGCTGCTGCTCAACCGTACCACCCGGCAGTTCTCGATGACTGAAGCTGGCCACACCTATTATCGCACCGCTTCCGATATCCTCAAGGAGATCGACAACCTCGCCGATCTCGTGCGTGAGAACAATGCACAGCTCAAGGGACGGCTGCGCATTTCCGTGCCGCGCACGTTCGTCGATGCCGATGTCGGCCAGTCGCTGATCGATTTCGCCAAGGAGAACCCCGACCTTTCGCTGGAGATCGCTGCCGATGACCGGTTCGTCGATCTGATAGAGGAAGGCTTCGACGTGGCGATCCGCATCACCAAGCTCGAAGATTCCGGCATGATCGCCCGCAAGATCTCGGATTTCCGCATCCATATCTGCGCCACACCCGAGTTTCTCGAGCGTTATCCCGATCTCGATCACCCGACGGCCCTTTCCAACGTCCCCTTCATCGTCGACACCAATGCGCGCACCCAGGCGAGCATCCGTTTCCACAATCCCGACAACACCTCGTTCGCCGTCGCCGTTTCCGGACCGATAGAGGTCAACAGTCCGCATGCGACATTACGCGCGGCACTCGCCGGTATCGGCATAGCCTTCATCCCGGATTTCATCGCCCGCAAACCGATCGAGAGCGGCGAACTGGTAACGCTGTTCAATGATTACATCCCGACCGACCGCGGCATCTATGCCGTCTATCCGCACCGGCGCTACCTGCCGGCCAAGGTAAGGATCTTCGTCGATTACCTGCACAACTGGTTCAAGAAGCATCCGTAGGGCGACGGCCTCACGGAGCGATGCGACATTCCGCCCCGGATCAACATCCGGTCCGGCGAATCCGATGCCGAGCCCGGTCCCAATTCCGTCCCAATTTCTGGCAAGAAGTCAGGGGCAGCGAACAGAGCAGCGGGATAGATGAGACAATCAACGATACTGATCGCCGCGCTTCTTTCGCTGGCACCGGCCGCAGCCTTTGCCCATCCGCACATCTTCGTGGAGGCGCGTCTCGAAGTCGTGGCCGGCAAGGACGGCAATGTCGAGGAACTGCGCAATGTCTGGCGCTTCGACGAGGTCTTTTCGTCCTCTGTGGTCATGGATTTCGACAAGAACACCGACCTGAAGCTGGAGCCGAACGAGCTGACCGACGTCGGCAACACGGTCAAGAAGTCGCTTGCCGATTACGACTACTACATGAACCTGACGATCAACGGGAAGAACATCACCGTCCAGAAGCCCGACATCATCCATGTCGACTACAAGGATGGCCAGCTGCTGATGTTCTTCGCGGTGAAGCCGGTGGAGAAGATGCCGCTGAAGGGCAGGCTCACCTTCGGCGTCTACGACCCGACGCTCTACACCTCGATCGATTTTCCCACAGACAACGAGCTGGCAATCGTCGGAGACGGCTTCAAGGCCTGCAAACATCAGGTGGTGCGGCCGGATGCCGACGAGGTGATCTCGCAAAACAAACAGTCGCTGACCGACGCCTTCTTCAACGATCCGACCGGCACCAACATGTCCAAACTCTTCGCCACCCGGCTGGAGGTCACATGCTGACAAAACGCCTGCCCCTCATCCTTTCCGCAGCGACCCTTACGCTGGTGACGGCTGCAAGTCTCGCTCATGCGCAATCGCCGCTCGGCATCGGCACGGCGGAACCAAGCTTCCAGCCGACAGGCGGGCCACTCGCACCGCTTTTGCTCTATGTGAACTATGAGCAGCAGGCCTTCTATCGGGCGCTGACCGGCGCCTTGAAGGCGATGCGCCAAGACCCGTGGCAGCTGGCATCGCTGATCGGCCTCTCCTTCGCCTATGGCGTCTTCCATGCCGCCGGTCCGGGCCACGGCAAGGCGGTCATCTCCTCCTACATGATCGCCAACGAGGTAGAATTGAAGCGCGGCGTGGTGATTTCCTTCATTTCGGCCTTCGTCCAGGGCGTGGTAGCGGTGGCGCTGGTCGGCGGCGCCTGGCTGGTGCTGCGCGGCACCGGCATCACGCTGACGGCGGCGACGCACGCGATGGAGATCGCAAGCTTCGTCATGGTCATCCTGTTCGGCGGCTGGTTGCTGTTCCGCAAACTGCGCTCGATGGTGGGCAACATGCCGCGCCGCCGGCTGATGGCGACGCCTGCCGGTCCGGTCAGCATGATGCTCGACTGGAAGGACAATGCCGCCGAACGCCAGGCCTATGCCTTCAACGGCAAGGCGCAGGCTGTGGAAGCCGGCCACACCTTCGTTCCCGGCATTGTCTGCGAGACCTGCGGCAATGCCCATGTGCCCGATCCGGCCCTGCTCGGCGGCGACAGGTTCAGCGTCCGCGAGGCCTGGTCGGCGATCGTTGCCGTCGGTCTGCGCCCCTGCTCCGGCGCACTTCTGGTCATGACCTTCTCGCTATTGAACGGGCTCTATCTCGGCGGCGTGCTTTCGGTCGCCGCCATGTCGCTTGGCACGGCGATCACCGTTTCCCTGCTTGCCACACTTGCCGTCACCGCCAAGAGTGCGGCCGTCCGCCTCTCCGGACGCGGCTCGACCGCCTCGATCTGGATCGGCAACGCCATCGAAATCCTCGGCGCCGTGCTTGTCATGCTGATGGGCGCTCTGCTGCTCGGGGCCTCGCTGCAGGGCTAGAGCAATTCCAGCAAAAGTGCGCAGCGGTTTTGCGTCCGGACTTGCGCAAAACAACGATCGAGCATTTCCGTGACTCGGAGAGCAACGGAAATGCTCTGGACCTATTTCCCCCGGCTGCGCTGGTAGCGCGCCCGCAGCCAGAAAACTGCAAAAAATGCCAGGATCAGGCAGACGCCGACGACGATCGCCAGCGTCGGCGAGAAATTGCCGATCCACAGCACGATGGTCGGCAGGAAATAGATGACGAGAGCGGCGCCAAGCAGGATGATGCCGGCGGCGGTTGCCTGCGAGCGGCTTTCCGGGCTCATACGAGCCTTTCCTTTTCAAGATCGGCGCGGACATCCTGCAGGCGGCGGATCTGGTTGCCCTCGGCGTCGAAATTCCCAGGCGAAAGCCAGGCTTCGAAGGCATCGTTGATCATCGGCCATTCGGCATCGATCATCGAGAACCAGGCGGTGTCGCGGTTTCGATGCTTGGAGATCATGTGCTGGCGGAAGACCCCTTCGAAGCTGAAGCCGTAACGGGCGGCCGTCGTCTTGCTCGCTTCGTTGTTATTGTCGCATTTCCATTCGTAGCGGCGGTATCCGAGATCCTCGAAGACGTGTTTGGCCATCAGATAATGCGCCTCGGTTGAAAGCGGCGAACGCTTCATCTCGACGCCATGCGCCACACCGCCGATCTCGACGACACCGTTCGCCGGGTCGGCGCGCATGTAATTGGCCATGCCTTGAATCTTGCCGGTGGCGTTGTCGCGGAAGATATGGGTGAGCCAGCCGGACTTGGTGTAGGCGCTTTCCAGCCAGTTGGCGAAATCGTCGATACCGGAGAAGTCGTCCTGGGCGAAATAGAGAAGCAGCGGATTGATGCCCATGCCGCCGAGCCCGTCCCACAGCGCCTCGAGATGTTCGGCGCGCCGATAGGGCTCCACGGTAACGAAACGGCCCTTCAGTGTGACCGGCTTCGGCGCCGGGCAGCCCTTGAAATTTGCAAGATCGCGCATGTCCACTCCCTTTTTCGCAAGAGTGGATAGGCCAGCCACCCAACAAAGGCAACCGGCCTAAAGCGCGTCGCAATCTTTCAGATTCGCTCCTCGCGCTTTCGGTCCTTATTTCCAACGCATGTCGTTGTCGCAAAACCGCTGCACAGTTTTGCGCGACATGCTTTAGATGTCACTGTGACAAGGTCACCTTGGCCGAGGACACCGTTGCCTCGATATGGTCGACCAGTTGGTCGGCAAGGCCGAGGCGGCCGGCAAGCAGATCGAGATAACCGCGCTCGGCGCGCGAATCCGGGTCGATGGTCAGCCGCGAGGCGGTGTAAAGCTCGACGCGCTGTTCTTCCGTCGTCGCGGCGGCAACGAGCGCATCAATATCCGTCGGCGAAGCGAGTTCATGCTCGATGAAGGCCGCTGCCTCGCCGCTGACATCGGCGGCCTTGACCTTGTCCATGATGAGGGCGCGTTCGGCATCGTCGATATGGCCGTCGGCCTTGGCGGCGGCGATCATCGCGCGGATCAGCACGAGGACGAATTCATTGCTGCCGGCAGGCGATGTCGGTCCGAAACCGGATTCGGCAGGCGGCGGTAGGAGAACCGGATTATTTGCCGACGGTGCATCCGAGGGGGCTGCGGGCGCCTGTCCCGCCTGGTAATTCTTGTAGGCCTGGTAGCCGAGGCCGGCAATCGCGGCAAGACCGCCGATCGCCAGTGCATTGCCGGCAATACCGCGGCCGGTCTTGGTGCCGAGAAGCACGGCGGCAATGGCGCCAGTCGCCAGCGGATTGTTCTTTGCCGTCTGCACGGCGTCGCCGGCCCTGTCGCGGACCGAACCGCCGAGACCCGGCATCTGTGAACCCAAGAACTGGTCGAGAAGCTTCTTTGCGTCGAACATTCCTCGTCGTCTCCCTGTTTGAAACTGGAGGAGAACATAGGTTTGCGACGGCTGAAATACAAATAGGGGGAGCGGGATCGAGCCGTCAGGCTCGCCCGCCCCCTGCCGAAACTCAGGCCTTCAGCGCTGCCGCCTCTGCCGCGAGCTTGGTAATGCCAGCCCAGTCGCCGGCCGCGACCAGTTCCTTCGGCGCCACCCACGAGCCGCCGACGCAGATGACGTTCGGCAGCGAGAGATAATCATCGGCGTTCTTCAGCGAAATGCCGCCGGTCGGGCAAAATAGCGTGCCGGCAAGCGGCGAGGACAGCGCCTTGAGATAGGCGGCGCCACCGGCCTGCTCGGCCGGGAAGAATTTCAGCACCTGGTAGCCTTCTTCGCGCAGCGCCATGACTTCGCTGGCGGTCGCGGCCCCCGGAAGCAGCGGCACGTCGGAATCGGCAGCGGCATCGAGCAGCTCCTGCGTCGTGCCCGGGCTGACGATGAACTTCGAACCGGCCGCGACGGCAGCCTCCCAATGGGCGACATTGAGGATCGTGCCGGCGCCGACTTCGGCGCCCTCGACCTCGGCTGCGACAGCGCGCACGGCCTCGAGTGCTGCCGGCGTGCGCATGGTGATCTCGATCGCCTTCAGCCCGCCCGCGACGAGCGCCCGGGCCAGCGGCACCGCCGACTTGGCATCGTCGACGATCAAAACCGGAACGACCGGCTGGAGTTTCAGGATGGAAAGGAGCTTCTCTGTTTTCTCGCCCATGGTCGTGCGACTTCCTTGAAACGATTGAATTCGGATCCCGAATAACGCCCCGGCGGAACCTTGTCGAGATAAAACCAGGCCATATGACAAGATGGGTAGGAAATGCGCGGAAATTGGTCTACCGTGCCGCAATCGTCACAAAAGGTTCACCGGTATGGCGAAAGAGATCGAGCGGAAGTTTCTCGTACGCAGCGATGGATGGCGTTCCGCTGTCGAGACGAAATCTGTCCTCAGGCAGGGTTACATCGCCTCGATGGACGATCGTTCCGTGCGGGTACGCGTCCTCGACGGCAAGAAGGCGAGACTGACGATCAAGATCGGCCGCAGCACCATCACCCGTGACGAATTCGAATACGATATACCGATCGCCGACGCCGAAGAGCTGTTGCAGAACGCGATCGGCGTCGTCATCGAGAAGACGCGCTACCGCGTTCCGCATGAGGGGTTCGTCTGGGAAGTCGACGTCTTTACCGGCGAGCATCGTGGACTGGTAATCGCCGAGGTCGAAATGACGGCGGAAACCGATGATCCGGCCCTGCCCGCCTGGCTCGGCCGCGAAGTGACCGGCGATTTCCGTTATTCCAACCAGGCGCTTGCCACAGAATACGGGCACGACAGGCATGGCCTATCGCATTCGGCCTGACGCCGATTTCACCGAAGCGTTCCGCAGCGTCGCGACCAAGCAGCTGGAACACGCCGTCACTGTCCTCGGGGAACGCCCGGACGGCGCGCATGAGGCGATCCATTCTTTCCGCAAGAACCTGAAGCGACTACGCTCGCTCTATCGCCTCGTGGCCCGCGAGACGCCGGATTTTCAGGCCCAGGAAAATGCGCGGCTGCGCGATGCCGCACGCTCGCTTTCGGCGATCCGCGACGCTACCGCCCTCATCGGCACCGCTCAATATCTGCATCATGCAGCCCGCGGGAACGAGGAGAGCGAGGCGCTCGGCCGCATCGTCACCATTCTCGAAGGACGCCGTGACTGGATGGCCGAAGCCGAAAGCGGCCTGGAACAGCGGCTCGCGGAAACCTCCGGCGTTCTGAAGGAGGCGATCGCCGCATTGGACGCAGTCTCCTTTGATGGCGGCCACCGCAAGAATGCACGCATGCTGGCGAAGAGCTGGCGCCGCACTGCGCGCAAGGCCAAGGCCGCGCTTGCGGCTTGCCACGGCGAGGCATCGGCCGACGATTTCCACGATCTGCGCAAACGCACCTACGACTATCGGCTCTACCATACCCTTTTGCGCGACGTCTGGCCGGGCGCGATGAAGGCCAAGCGGGATGCGGCCAAGGAACTCGTCGAGGATCTCGGTCACATCCACGATCTCACCGTGCTCTCCGAACTGGTCGAGGCCGAACCGCAGCTCTTCACTCGCAATGACGACCTGGCGCATCTGCTCGACATCATCATCTTCCGCCAGCAGGAAGACCGGCGGCAAGCGCTGATCAAAGCCGAAGCCGTCTTCGCCGATGATGCCGACGAGGAAGCGCAGCGCATCGAGCTTCTCTGGCTGATGGCCGGGAGTTGAGAGACGGCGAAACCGGAAGTGCTTGTGCGCTGCTCTGCATTTCCGATTGCTTCAGCATCTGAAGATTTTCGCGGGGAAACCTGTTGACCTCAACCAATCTTGAGGTCCTAGCCTGCGGTGGTCGAACAAGCAGAGACTTGATCCGCGAGGAAAAAATGACCGCCGAAAATGCCGCGATGCCGAAGGTGCTCGGGCTCTACGAGACCCATCTGACCGTTGCCGATCTCAAGACCTCCACGGATTTCTACCGCGATGTCGTCGGGCTCGAACCTGCCGCCTCATTCGAGGAGCGTAAAGTCGCTTTCCTCTGGGTGGACGACAGGAAGACCGGCATGCTCGGCCTTTGGGAAACAGGAACCGGGCCGCTGAAGATGCGGCTGCATATCGCCTTCCGCATGACCGCCAACGGCGTGCTTCAGGCGCCCGCCATTCTCAGGGCAAAGGGTGTGGAACCTCTCGGCTTTGCCGGTGAACCGGTGACGGAACCGGTGGTTCTCGGCTGGATGCCGGCGCTGTCGATCTATTTCAAGGATCCGGACGGGCACTCGATCGAGTTCATCAACGTTCTCGACGACATCCCCGACCGGAGTTTCGGCGTGCGGCCGTTTTCCGCGTGGCAGGCGCGAGCGTAATCGATCAGCGATCAAGGCCGCCGCTGGCGAAGGCAATTGCGCGGCCCGCCGATTTTCTGTATTTCCGGCCCATGACCGACAGCCTGACCCACACCAGCCCGTTCCTCGTGGCCGCACTTTACCATTTCGTTTCCGTGCCGCGCTTTGCCAGCCTGCAAGCGCCGCTGCAGACGCTTTGCGAGGAGAACGGCGTCAAGGGAACGCTGCTTCTGGCGCATGAAGGCATTAACGGCACGATCGCGGGCCCGGATGCCGGCATTCACGCCGCGCTCGCCTTCCTGCGCGCCCAGCCGGAATTTTCGGGCCTGGAGCACAAGGAAAGCCGCGCCTCGAAAATGCCCTTCCTGCGCATGAAGGTGAAGCTGAAGAAAGAAATCGTCACCATGGGCGTGGAGGACATCGACCCCAACAAGGTGGTCGGCACCTATGTGGCGGCCAAGGACTGGAACGCTTTGATTTCCGATCCTGATACCATCGTCATCGACACCCGCAACGATTACGAGACGGCAATCGGCACCTTTCGCGGCGCGCTCGACCCGAAGACCAAGACTTTCCGTGAATTTCCCGATTGGGTGCGCAACAATACCGGCCTGCACAACAAGCCGAAGGTCGCCATGTACTGCACCGGCGGAATACGTTGCGAGAAGGCCACCGCTTTCATGAAGGCTGAGGGCTTCGACGAGGTCTATCATCTGAAGGGCGGCATCCTGAAATATCTGGAGGAAGTGCCGCAGGAGGAAAGCCTCTGGGATGGCGCCTGCTTCGTCTTCGACGAGCGCGTCTCCGTCGAGCACGGTCTGAAGCAAGGCGAACACAGGCTGTGCCACGCCTGCCGCAACCCGATCACCGCCGAGGAAATCAGCTCGCCGCTCTACGAGGAAGGCGTTTCCTGCAGCCACTGCTACCACTCGCGCACGGAGGAAGACCGGCTGCGCTACCGTCAGCGGCAGCACCAGATCGCCCTCGCGAAAAAGCGCGGCCAACGGCATATCGGCAGCTGAGCCGGGGTTCCGTTTGGACCAGCCTTGCTGCCTGAGGATGATCGGGCCGCCGGTCAGGCTGCGCCGATACGGCGCCGAGTTTCCGGCCCGGCTGCACGCCGCTCGTTCAGCATCTCGGTGATAAGGTCTGATGTCACAGGCTTTCCGAACCAATAGCCCTGCAGGCAGTCGCAGCCGAAAAGGCGCATGGCTATTGCCTGCTCCTCGGTCTCGATGCCTTCGGCCGTCACCGGAATGTCGAGCGAGCGGGCGAGCGCCACCGTCGCCTGCAGCATCTCGCGCTGGCGTTTGTCTTCGTTGACACCCATGACCAGCGAACGGTCGATCTTGATGCGGTCGAAGCCGAACTGCCTGAGATAACCGATCGAGGAGAAGCCAGAACCAAAATCGTCGAGCGCCACCTTGACCCCCAGCCCCTTCAACCGTTCGATCGACTGGCGGGTGCGCTGCGGATTCTGGATCATGTAGCCTTCGGTGATCTCGAGCGTGATGCGGCCGGCCTCAATCTCCGTCTGCTTCAGCACGTAGCGCACATAGTCGGTAAAGGCGGGATTGCGGAACTGGCCGGGCGAGACGTTGACCGAAACGTTGAGGTCCGGCCATTGTTTCGCCGTCTCGCAGGCTTTGCGTAGCACGAACAGACCGAGCGATTCGATGAGGCCGCTGGTCTCGGCAATTGGGATAAACAGTTCGGGCGATACAGGGCCATGGCCCGGACGGTTCCAGCGCACCAGCGCCTCGACGCCGGTCATCGCATGCGTCGCCGCATCGATCAGCGGCTGGTAGGCAAGCGTCAGGTCGCCGCTTTCGATAGCGATCCGAAGGTCGAGTTCCAGCGCATTGCGCTGCTCTCGATCGGCATCCATCGACGGATCGTAGAGCGTCATGCGCGCGCGGCCGGCCTCCTTTGCCTTGTACATGGCAAGGTCGGAACGGCGCACCAGCTCCTCACGCCCGATCGCACCGAAAGGCGACATGGCGATACCAATGCTTGCCCCGACGACGACGACACGGCGACCGATCTCCAATGGCTCGACGAGAAAATCGAGGATCTGTTCGGCAAGCTGCAGGGCGGCGGCATTTTCGCTGTCGGAGAGAAAGGCGATCGCAAATTCGTCGCCGCCAATACGGGCGAGAACCGCACCCTGCGGAATGAGCACAGCGAGCCCGGCCGCGACCGCACGGATCAACTGATCGCCGGTGCCGTGACCATAGCTGTCGTTGACTTCCTTGAAGCCATCGAGGTCGAGGTAGAGGAGCAGCACATTGCGCTTTGTCTGGCGTGCTTCGATGACAAAACGATCGACGGCGAGCCCGAGACCATCCCGATTGGAAAGGCCGCTCAGCCTGTCGCGCAGCGCCTCCTCGCGGGCGCTGCCTTCCTCTGCCTTCAGGCGGCGGCCGGCAAGCCAGCCGATGACCAGCAGCACTACGAAAAACAATCCGACGAGACCGAGCGCCTGGATGACCATCGGCCGCACCTGTGCATAGGCGATATCGCCGGGTGAACGCGAGGCCCAGACGAGCTTGCCGAGCGTTGCCCCCGTCGGATCGACGATCGGTACGAGATAGTCGGCCGCAAAGCTCGGCGGCGCCAGCCTCAGCCCGCCGATGACATAGGTCTGGCCGAGAGCAGTCACCCTGTCGTCATCGAGATGGCGAGCGAAAACGAGATAACGATGCTGGTCGGCGGGCACGTCAAGCGCACCAGACTTTTTCCGCACCAATGCCACGCCGACGGCGGCAATGCCCCGCTTGGTGGTGACGAAACCGACCGCCTGAGGACGATCGGCCGGACCGGCCGCCTTCACCGTGTCGAGCAGGGTCCAGAGCGACGGCGCGAAGAAATCCGTGAGCGGCTCCTCCATCGGCTTGCCGTCGCGATAGGCCATGATTGCCTTCTTCTCACCATCGATGACGATCGCCATGTCGAACAGCGAGCTGTTGACCGACATCTCGCCGTAATTGCTCACCGTCCAGGCCATGCCATCAGGCGCGTAGACGTTGACGGCGGCGTCGTCCCAGGCGGCGTAATCGTCGAGCGTCGCGCCGAGCTGATCCTCGAAGGTCTTCACTGCGCCGACCGTCGTTTCGCGCGAGCGCTCGTCATCGAGGAGATTGGCATTTTCGGACACGCGTTCGAGCGCCGTCAGCACCATGATGGTGACGACAGCGACGATGACGGCGAAGGAAAAAAGCACGCCCGTGACGGTGATGTGACGGCCTATTCCCAATCCTTTTCTCTGCGACTTTCCGGCGGTCTGCATTACGACTCCCTGACCGTCGGACTTTGCCAGCCAAGGGTTCAAAAACGTTTAAGCAACCGGCTGTTGCAGGTTTCTGACGAGCTATTTTTGTGTCGCCGCCTGAGGACGCGCCTCTAACCCGGCTTGTGATTGCCCTTCGGGAATTTTGTCGCAAGTTCGCGATACCATTTGCCGCTCTTTTTTACCGTGCGTAGCTGGGTCTCATAATCGACATGGACCAGACCGAAGCGCATGCGGTAGCCTTCCGCCCATTCGAAATTGTCCATCAGGCTCCAGGCGAAATAGCCGCGTAGGGGATAGCCGTCCTTGATGAGGCCGGCAACGATTTCGAGGTGATCGCTGACATAGTCGAGGCGCATCGTGTCGTCGACCTCGCCGTCGATGACATCTGTGTTGTCGCAGGCGCCGTTCTCGGTGATGTAGCATTCCGGCAGTTCGTAGCGGCGGTAGAGATCCTCGATCGAGAGCTTCAGGCCCGGCGCATAGATTTCCCAGCCGATATCGGTCTTGACGTCGCTTGCCGGCGGCGCCTCCACCGTCCAGGGGAAATCGCCTTTGCGTTCGGCATCGTCGGTGACCCGCTCGGGCTTGTAATAGTTCAGGCCCCACCAGTCGAGTTTCTGGCTGATGAGCTTCAGGTCGCCATCCTCGATGACGGGCATGCGGTCGCCGAGCGCCTCGACGAATTCCTTAGGATATTCGCCCTTGAAGACGGGATCGAAGAAGGCGCCGTTGTGGAACTGATGCGCACGCTCGCCGGCGGCAAGATCGGCCGGGCTGTCGGAGCCGGGAATGACCGAGGCGGCGTTGAGCACAAGCCCGACGGGCACATTTGGGGCTTCCGAGCGGATCGCCTCGACGCCGAGACCATGGGCAAGGTTCATGTAATGCATGGCATGAAGGGCGGCCTGCATGTTGCGCTCGCCCGGAGCATGGATGCCGTAGAGGTGGCTGAGCCAGACGATGCACCAGGGTTCGTTGAAAGTCGCAACCCGGTCGAGGCGATCGCCAAGGCGGTTCATCACCGTCTTGGCATAGCGCTGAAACGCATAGGCGGTCGAGCGCGCGGTCCAGCCGCCCTCGCCGGCAAGCAACAGAGGCAGGTCCCAGTGGTAGAGCGTCGCGAAGGTCTTGATGCCGCGTGCCTTGCAGCCGTCAACCAGCCGGTCGTAGAAATCGAGGCCGGCCTCGTTCACTGGACCCGTACCGTCGGGGATAATGCGCGGCCAGGCGATCGAGAACCGGTAGGCTTCGACACCCATCTCCTTGATGAGATCGAGGTCCTGTTCCAGGCGATTGTAGTGATCGCACGCAACGTCGCCGTTATCGCGATTATGGACGCGGCCGGGCATATTGCAGAAAGCATCCCAGATGGACGGCTTGCGGCCATCGGCTTTGCTGGCGCCTTCGATCTGGAAGGCGGCGGTGGCAACGCCGAAGGTGAAGTCACCGGGAAAGCGGTCTGCGAGTTTTTTCGGATCGATCATCAGGAAATCCTATCTCTCGGGTTGAACCGTTTGCGCCGGATTTAGCCAAGCCTGAAGGCAAAGTACAGGCTGGCGGCGAGAAAAACTGCAACGTTGCAGGAGGAAAAACAGAACAGCTGCAACGCCGCTGCAGCCGCCCCTCCCCCACCACGCAGCCGACCTCATAACGGCAATGTCAGCAGTCGTGACTTGGCCGTTGAGACCGCGATCCTTACACGGGAAATGGCATCACAAATATGAAAGGAATCCAATGCTGTCTTCGATCCATCTGCTGAGCTTGCTGCGCATCGTCTCGTCACTTGTGCTTTTCAGCTACGGAACGCAGAAGATCCTGCATTTTCCGGTTGCAGCAAGCGTGCCGCCCGCAGGCTCGCTGCCCTGGATTGCCGGCCTTCTCGAACTCACCCTCGGCTTCCTGGTCCTGGTGGGATTCCAGACCCGCATCGCAGCCTTCGTGCTCTCCGGCCTGATGGCCTTCGCCTATTTCATCGGGCATGCATCGAAAGGCATCTACCCCGCCCAGAACGGCGGCGTCGCGGCGATCCTGTTCTGCTTCGTGTTTCTCTATCTGGTGGCGGCAGGTGCCGGACCGTTGAGCGTCGACAATCTGCTGAAGCGCGGCCGCACGGCTGCTACCTGATCAAAAATAAACAAAACGCCGAGGCGGCTTGACCCCGCCTCGGCACCTTTTCATGGGGCGATGTGGATCGGTAAATTCAGACCTTGACCCATGCGCCGTTCTTCTTGGAAGACGCGACGCAGGCTTCGACAAAAGCCACACCCTTCACGCCGTCATCGACGGTGGGGTAGA
>NZ_PQIG01000001.1 GCF_012349115.1 Rhizobium ruizarguesonis | reverse complement strand
CCAAAGTGAAGCCATTGAAATTACTGGCATGTCGCACTTGGAAATAGAATGTACCCTTGCGGCTACACAAAGTGGCGTAATGCATGTTATGGAACTAAAATACCAGTTTAATTACAATGATTTAGTTTTCAGCCACTATTTATACCCGCAGTTTTGCTGCCGCAAAGTCCAAAGTTGGAATGTCACATTCTCCGCGTGGAATAGCGCGGCCAGCGATCGACATTTGGCCCGCTCGAAGCCGCGCGCAACCTTGGCGCAGGCGCCGCGTCCAAGACGCTCACGGTCACAACATATCTCAACAATAAAGTGCAAACCGCAACACCGAACCGCAGCATAGTGCATCGGTCCCAGCCGACTTGCCGGTTTGCTGAAGCCTTCTCCAATAATCGAAATGACGAGGCACTTTAATGTACACAAAGATAATCGTGTTGGCCGCCGTGGCTTTCTCGGCGGTGCCGGCCTTTGCCGCCGATGCCGTGGTTCAGGATCCTGCTTACGTTCAACAGGAACAGACCCAGTCGGCCTTCGACTGGTCGGGATTTTATCTCGGGCTTCAAGGCGGATACACTTCGACGCATGCGAGCTACCTCAACGGATCCGAGCAGGATCTCGATGGAAGTTCGACGGGTATTTACGGCGGCTATAATTTCCAGCACGGTCCTTTCATCTTCGGTATCGAGAATGACTTCAACTACAACTGGAAGGATGGGAGCGACGTTTCCCTCAAATGGGACGGCTCGGCGCGCGGTCGCGTGGGATATGCCCTGGACCGTACGCTGATCTACGGAACCGGGGGTTTGGCGGCCGCGGGTGGAGAAGTCGACGTGCCTGGAATTGGCAAGAAGGACGACATTCTGATTGGCTGGACCGCCGGTGGCGGTGTGGAACGGGCCCTAACCGACAACATAATGATGCGGGCTGAATATCGCTATGACGACTTCGGACGCAAGGATTTCGGTTCGGCGCTCGGCGATTTCGAGGTGAATCAGCAAAAGGTAACAATCGGCACCAGCTTCAAATTCTGAACGTCGATCTGATCACGCCTCGACGTCGGTCGAGGCGTGATTATCCGCGAATCCGGCGCGGTGCGCACAAAGATAGGCTGATTTGACGGCCTGCCCATCGGCCGCCGGAATTGCGGCCGACCTGTATTTTTCGGGCGGTGCTGCGGATATTGGCATTGCAGGAAATCTCTGATCTAGTCTCGAACTCTCTCCGCCGGGCAGTTCAGCCGCAGGCTCATGATATTCGAAACGAGCGAGAGCTGTATTCTCATGACCACTCACCGCTTCATTCCGACGATCTTTCACAATGTCATCGGTTCTCTTCCGCCGGCCCTGCACATCGCCGACGGCGACACCGTGGTCACTGAGACGCTCGACGCCGCCGGGCATGACAAGGACGGCATCAAGCAGACATCCGGCCCCAATCCGATGAACGGCCCGATCTTCGTGGAAGGTGCTGAGCCCGGAGATGCGCTGAAGGTCGAGATCATCAGCATGATCCCGACCAGGGAAACGGGTTTTACCCGCAGCGTCGTCGCGGCCAATGTGGTCGATCCCGAGGCGGTTCGCGACCTGCCGCCGCGCGATATCGCCATCTGGGCCATCGACCGTGAGGCATTGACCCTCCGGCTTTCCGAGCCGGTCGGCGGCCTCGAAAATTTCGTTCTGCCTCTCGCCCCGATGATCGGCTGTTTCGGCGTGGCGCCCAGCCTCGGCCAGGCGATATCGACCGCAACCAGCGGCGAATATGGCGGCAACATGGACTATCGGCTGTTCGGCCCCGGCACTACCGTCCGCTTGCCCGTAGCGGCTCCCGGCGCCTTGTTCTTCCTCGGCGACTGCCATGCCGTGCAAGGGGATGGCGAGATCGTCGGAACCGGCGTCGAGACGACGTTCGAGGTCACCGTGCGTCTGACGGTGGAAAAGAAGGCCGGACTGGTCTGGCCGCGCGGCGAAACCGCTGACGACATCTTCACCATCGGCAACGCCCGGCCCCTCGATCAGGCGCTCCAGCACGCGACCAGCGAAATGCTGAACTGGCTGGCCTCGGATTATGGCCTCGACAAGACGGCGGCCAGCCATCTGCTCGGCCAGGTGGTGCGCTATGACGTCGGCAACGTCTTCGATCCGGCCTATACGATGGCTTGCCGTGTTGCCAAGAAGTGGCTGACCCGCGGATAGGTCGCTCAGGCTGAACGTCACACGATATCTTGCCGGATCTCAGGACGAAATGACTCGAGGGCAACGGCAATATCCGTGCGGCCACGGCGGATTTCGCCGACACCGGCTTCGGCTCCGATCAGGCCTTTATTGTGCGCCTCGGCGAGCCTGACGATCAGCTCCGCGTAACTTTCCGAAAGCCCCGACCGCATCAGCGTTGCCGGCCAATTGGCGCGTGGCAGTTCGTGTGCAACGACGCTCCGCGCCAGCACCTGGCCTAAAGCCGCGGCGATGTCGAGCGCCGTGTATTCCCGCGGCCCTTCGCCATGGACAATCCGCGGCAAAGGGCCATGATCCTCATCGGTCAGCAGAAGGTCGGCGGCCATATCGCCGATATCGGCGGCGGAGACGGTCGCGAAAGGTCGCGACAGCGGCAGGTGCATGCTTGGCATCACACCGGTCTCACCGGCGATCGTCAGGTAGCGTGCCCAGTTTTCCATATGTTCGGCCGAACGCAGGAAGACCATCCTGGCGCTGCACTGCCGGAACCGCTCCTCCATCGCACGGAAGAGGCTGGTTATGCCGGTATCGATCGTCAGATGCGCGCCGTAATCCGAGATTGCCAGGATGCACGGCGGCCGGGCGGCATCGATCGCCTCCGCCATCCGCTCGATCGACTGCAGCATCTGGCGGCTGGCATCGGCGGCGCGAGGATTGATCGGGCAGATGAGCTGTACAGCCGTCGCATCTCTCATCGCGACGGCCATGGCATCGGCATCGCCGACCTCGGCGATGCCGATCTCACATCCGAGCGCCGCAAGGGGTGCGGCTCTAGCGGGATCACGGAGCACTGCCCTGACGGGTGCGCCCTTGGCCCGAAGTCTTGTTATCGTTGCCTTGCCGACCTTGCCGGTGGCGCCAAAGATGACAAACATGATCATTCCTTCGACTGAGAACAGAGGAAGGAAGATGTACTGCCGCCGGGGGCATTGCCTGCGCATTCGGCCGATCCCTTGCAGGATCGGCCAATTTTTTTAATTGCGGAAGCGGGTGATGGTGCCGGGGCTGATGCCAAGCAGCCGCTTCATGCTGTTTGCCATATGGCTTTGATGCGCAAAGCCGGCCTCAAGCGCAATCTGGCTCAAGGGCAGGCCGGAACTCCGGATCAGCACCTCGACGCGAGCCACCCGGCGGTGCAGCACATACCGATGCGGCGGCATACCGAAACTGTTTCGAAACTGTGTCTTCAGATGCGAGAGGCTCAGTCCGGCAAGACCTGCCAGTTCGGCAAGCGAAAGCGACGTGTCGAGATTATCCTCAATGTAGTCGGCAAGCATCCGCTTCCGACGGGGCGAGAGCGCTCTGCCGCTATCCACTGGGCGAGAGCTGCCGCTGCCCGCCTCGACCAGACGGAGCGCCAAGGCCGTCGCCAGTGTATCGGCATAGAGATTGTCGGACGGCACATCCGCCTCGAGTTCCGCTTTCAAGGCCCAGACGATTGCCTCGAGCCGCGGATCACGGAGCTGAAATTGCGGCACGATTGCCGTCGCGGGATCGCGGCCGAGATCGATCGCAGCCCGATGGAAAAGATCCTTGCTGATCTTCAGCCGCAGGATCATGCATTCGCGGTCGTCCTCCCAGACACCATCAAGGCCGGCTGGCACCACGTCGATATCGCCATGCTTCTGCAGTCGGCGATGCTCCCGCCCGTCACAGCGGCATTGGGCCCGCACCGGCCGGCCGACATGGATTCCGAGGCGATGATAGGGCGTGCCTGAAATATGCGTGCGGCCAGGCGGGATGCGCACAAGATCGGCCTCCAGACCGCGCCAGCCGCGCGCCCTGCTCGTTGCGAGGATTGTCGCGCTGCCTGTCTGCGGATGATCGTTCATCGGCCCGTTTCCTTCGCTCTCGAAGGGACAGACTATCCCAAGCGTCGCCTTCGCGGCAAGAAACGGTGTTGCCGGCGTGGGCGGGTTTTCTCAATCGTGCCGTGACAGGAAACCGGAAACGGTTGCCAGGCAAAGCTGCTTTTCCTCGACATGCGGCATATGGCTGGAATTTTCGAAGAGCACCCATTCGCAGCCGGGAACCCGTTCGAGATAGGGCCTGACCACCAGGGGTGTTGCCTCGTCGTATTTTCCCGAGATCAGCAGCGTCGGGGCTTCGATGCGGTCCAGCCTGTTCTCGATCGTCCAATCCTTCATCGTGCCGATGACGTGAAATTCGGTCGGGCCGTTCATGTTGCGGTAGACGGTGTTGTCCTCGTCCATGATTGCAAAGGTCCGCGCCACTTCAGGCGGCCACGGCACCACGCGGCAGACATGGCGGTCATAGAAGACGCGTGAGGCGGCGATATATTCCGGATCGGTGAGGCTTCCTGCCAGTTCATGCTTCAGCAGCGTATCCTGCACCTCTTTCGGCAGTTCCTGCCTCAGCCGGTTCGCCTCCGAAACCCAGGTGTGCATGTTGGCCGGCGAGTTGGCGATTACAAGTGCCTTCAGGCCTTGCGGCCGGCGCACCGCATGTTCGGCGCCGAGCATGCCGCCCCAGGACTGGCCGAGGAAGGCGTAACGATGCTGAATGCCGAGATGGGAAAGCAGCGCGTCCAGTTCTTCGAGAAACAGGCCGACCGTCCAGAAATCCGGGCCTTTTTCCGGAAGTCGGGTGGAATTGCCATTGCCGAGTTGGTCGTAATGGATGACGGGACGGCCGTCGAGGGCGGCGATATCCTTGAAGGAATCGACATAATCATGCGTGCAGCCGGGCCCGCCATGGGCAACGACGAGGGGCAGCTTGCCGCTGTCCAGCGAACCGGTGACGCGATACCAGGTGCGATAGTCGCGAAAGGGCAGATAGGCTTCATTGGTCGTGACTTCGCCCACTGGTATCTCCATCTCTTAGCAGTGATGAAAAAGCATAACGCGGCGGCGACTGTGAAGGCAGCTATCACAAGTTATAGGGTGGCCAATTATGGGTCGGCCGGTCTTCGAGCAGGCGGTAATGGGTGGCGCGAACCACCGCCTGGGTGCGGTTGCGGGCGCCGAGTTTCTTTGCCGCGGCGTTCAGGTGCATCACCACAGTCGGCACGGAACGGTCGATGATGCGGGAAATTTCCTTGGCAGAATAACCTTCCGCGGAATGGCGCAGGCACTCACGTTCCCGCTCGGTCAGGCGGATCGTACCGACGCTCTTCGCCCGCGTGTCGAAAAGCGAATAGGCGGTCTCATGGAAAACATGGGCAAGCAGATTGAAGTCGGCGATATAGCGTAATGCGTGCCGTTCGAAATCTTTGTTTCGACCGAAGCGGATGCCGGTGACGGTCGCATAGTCGCCGCGTGGCATATGAACCGGCACGGTGACGCCGGTCGACATATCGCGTTCACTCAAATAGCGCGTCACCGGCGCGGTGTCGTCGTTCATGAAACGGTTGATCAGCGTGTCAGCGTCCGGGTCATAGTTCCAGAAGAAAGGTGCGGACGTGCGTAGCGCCACCTGCTGCACCGGATCGATACGGAAATAGCCGCGATTGAACCAGTAATCGTGCATGTCGTCCGAGATATTCCGCAGCTTCAGCAGCGATGGTATCATGATCGCGCCATCGAGATCGTAGGGCACCGGCGTATAATCATAGATCAGCGCCTCGAAGCCGATCTGCTTCATCGCCTCGAAGGCCTGGTCGATCCGGCCGTCCAGCGTTTCGTGTGCTGTAAACTGCCGTCGGATCGTTCCAATATCGTCAAGAATGGGCTCGTCAAGCATGGCTGCTCCCAGGTTCGGCATCGTGCCCACCCTATCACTTCTTATAGCTGGCACAGAATGTGATTTAAGGTAAAAATTTAGCCATGCCCAAATATTGAGCAAGCGAAATCTTCTGCCGGAGCGATCAATGTGGCGTGAAATACGGCCGGACGAGCGATTCGAGATCGATGTCGATGGCTATCGCGTCGTTGCCTATAGTTTCGGGACCGGCACAGAGACGGTTTTTTGCCTGAACGGCGGGCCGGGCCTGCCCTGCGATTACCTGCGCGAGGCGCATTCCTGCCTCATCGACAAGGGCTATCGTGTCGTCGCCTTCGATCAACTCGGCACCGGCGCCTCCGACCGGCCGGACGATCTCACACTCTGGACGATCGGCCGTTATGTCGAGGAGACCGAGACGGTGCGCAAGGCGCTGGGGCTCGGCAAGATCCACATGCTCGGCCATTCCTGGGGCGGCTGGCTGGCGATTGAATATGCGCTGACCTATCCCGAGAACTTGAAGACGCTGATCCTCGAGGACACCGTCGCCGACATGCCGCATCTGATCTCGGAACTGGAACGGCTGCGCGCAGCGCTCGGTCCCGAAACAGTGTCGATGATGCAGAAGCACGAGGCGCAGGGCACCTACAGTCATCCGGAATATCTCGCGGCCGTCACCATCCTCAACTATCGCCACATCTGCCGTCTGCCGGAATGGCCGGCACCGGTGCGGCGCTCGCTCGACGATTGGAACATGGCGCCCTACGAGACGATGCAGGGACCGAACGAGTTTCTCTATATCGGCAACCTCAAGGACTGGAACCGCATCCCCGATCTGCCGCGACTGACGCTGCCGGTGCTCATCACGACGGGCGAGCATGACGAGCTGACGCCAGCCTGTGCGCTCAGGATGAAGCTTGCGCTGCCGAATGCCGAGCTGAAGGTATTTGCCAACGCCAGCCATATGCCGTTCTATGAGAACCCGCAGGATTATTATCCGGCGCTTCTCGATTTTCTCGACCGGCACAAGGCAGGCTGATGCAAGAGGGAGCGGACCGAACCCGACGAAGACAAAGGGGCGATCGCCGTCATGCATCGCTATAAATTCGTTCTGACGCGACCGCTGCAGTTCCTGCCCGTGATCTTCGGCATCAGCGTCATTACTTTCATTCTGGTCCGGCTGATCCCCGGCGATCCGGCGCGCAATATCCTCGGGACGCGTGCGACGCCGGCGGCCCTTGCCAGCATTCGCGCCCAGTACGGCCTCGACCAGCCGATGTGGCTGCAATATGTCTATTTCCTCAAGAACCTCGCCAATGGCGAGATGGGTAAGTCGATTCTTTATAAGATCGACGTGCTGAAGCTGATCGTCACCCGCATCGAGCCGACGCTTGCGCTCGTCGTCTCCAGCGTCGTGCTTTCGGTCCTGATCGCAGTGCCGATGGCGGCGATTGCCGCACGCAATGCCGGCCGGGCGCCGGATCATGCGGTGCGCATCGTCTCGACCTTCGGCATCGGCTTTCCGCCCTTCTGGCTGGGGTTGATGCTGATCATCCTCTTCAGTGTCGAACTCGGTGTGCTGCCGGTTTCGGGCTATGGTGCGACGATCGGCGAAAAGCTGTCGCATCTGGTGCTGCCGAGCCTGACGGTCGCGCTGTCGCTCTCGACCGTGCTGACACGCAGCCTGCGGGCGGCGATGATCGAGCAGCTGAAATCGGATGTCGCGACCGCGGCGCGCGCCCGCGGCATGCCCGAAGGCATCGTCTTCTGGCGGCATGTGCTGCCGAATTCGCTGGTGCCGACGATCAATCTGCTTGCCGTCAATATCGGCTGGCTGATCGGCGGTACGGTGGTGGTCGAGAGCGTCTTTGCGCTGCCCGGCATGGGACAGTTGCTCGTCAGGGCAATTTTCTCGCGCGACTACATGGTGGTGCAGGGCGTCGCCATGGTCTTTGCCTGCGCCACCGTGCTCATCAACTTCATCGCCGACATCGTCACTGTCGCCGTCGATCCGAGGGTGAAGCTATGAGCATCGAGGCGATCGCCCCCACCTCCCCCGGCTGGCGTCGGTTCTTCGGCCGGCGGTTGATGCTTGCGCTCAGTGCCGGCCTGCTGCTGTTCTTCGTCCTGCTGGCGATCGGCGCGCCCATCGTCGCGCCTTACGACCCGATCATGCAGAACGCCGAGGTGCGCCTGCAGGCGCCTTCGCTGTTGCATCCCTTCGGCACCGACAATTTCGGCCGCGATATCCTTTCCCGCGTCATCTGGGGCGCGCGCCTCGATCTGCAGATGGCGCTGATCGGCGTCATCTTCCCCTTCCTGATCGGCACGACGGTCGGCACGATCGCCGGCTTCTTCGGGGGGATCGTCGATGCGCTGTTCATGCGCCTCGTCGATATCATCCTCGCCTTCCCTTTCCTGGTGCTGATGCTGTCTATCATCGCGATCCTCGGACCGGGCCTCGGCAGCTTCTATATCGCCATGGCGCTGGTCGGCTGGGTCTCCTATGCGCGGCTGATCCGGGCGCAGATGCTGGTGCTGAAGGGCAGCGACTATGCCGTTGCCGCCGTCAGCCTCGGCTTCAGCCGGCCGCGCATCATGTTCCGCCACCTGCTGCCGAACGCGATCGCCGGTTCGATCGTCTTTTCTATGTCCGATGCGACGCTGGTGCTGCTCAGCGGCGCTGCCGTCAGCTATCTCGGCCTCGGCGTCCAGCCGCCGATCGCCGAATGGGGTGTCATGGTCGCGGAAGGACAGAGCTTCATCACAACAGCATGGTGGATCACGCTGTTTCCCGGCCTCTCCATCGTCTGCCTCGCCTTCGGCTTCAGCATGCTGGGCGATGCGCTCGGCGAACTGCTGGGGGTGCACGAATGAGCGGCTCCGTGCTGTCCGTCCGTGATCTCACCGTCAGGGCGCATGTCGATTCCGGCCCGCGCACGCTGCTCGATGCGGTCTCGCTCGACCTCGGCAAGGGCGAGATCCTCGGTCTTGTCGGCGAGAGCGGCTCGGGCAAGAGCCTGTTCTGCCGTTCCCTGGTGCGCCTGCTGCCCTCCTCGCTGCTGAAGATCGAAAGCGGTAGCGTGCTGCTCGAAGGGCGCGACCTCATGCGGATCGACGATGGCGAGATGCTGAAAGTGCGCGGCGGCGACATCGGCATGATCTTCCAGAACCCGACCAGCCATCTCGACCCGGTGATGCGAATCGGCGATCAGATCGCCGAGGGCATCCGCTATCACCAGGGGCTCGGCGCCCGCGAGGCCCGGGCCGCGGCAACGGAAATCCTGGCGCAGGTCGGTTTTCCCGATCCGAAGCGCCAGTACGACAGTTATCCGCACGAATTTTCCGGCGGCATGCGGCAGCGGGCGATGATCGGTGTGGCGCTGTCCTGCAATCCGAAGATCCTGATCGCCGACGAGCCGACCACGGCGCTGGACGTGACCATTCAGGCGCAGATCCTGCGGCTGTTGATTGACATTCGCGATCGGCGCGGCCTGTCGATCATTCTGATCACCCACGATCTCGGTATCGTCGCCCAGACCTGCGACCGCATCGCCGTGCTGCGCGGCGGCAAGCTACTCGAAGAGGGGCCGAAGCGGACGATCCTGGCGCGGCCGCAGCATCCCTATACGATCAACCTGATCAACAGCCACCCTTCCCTGCCGAGCGAGATATCAGCGCCGCTGCTCGAGAATGCCGAGGCCAGCAAACCGGCCAGGCCATTGCTCGAAATCGACGATCTCCACGTGCGTTTCAGAGCCGGCGGCGCCCTGCTCAGGGGCGGTGCCAAGACGGTCAGCGCCGTTGCTGGCGTCAGCCTGCAGATCATGCCGGGCGAGACGGTCGGCATCGTCGGCGAATCCGGCAGCGGCAAGAGCACGCTTGCCCGCGCCGTGCTCGGCCTCACACCGCTTTCCTCGGGTCACGTCACCTTCGACGGCGTCGATCTGGCGCTGCAGAAAAGCGCTGGCCTGGCAAAGCTCAGGCGCGAGACGGCGATGGTGTTCCAGGACCCATACAATGCGCTCAATCCGAGGCTGACGATCGGCCAGATGCTGGCCGAGGTGCTGAAGGTGCAGGGCAAGGTCGCCAGGGCCGATATTCCTGCGCGGATCGGCGAACTGCTCGATCTCGTCGGCCTCGAACGCGAATTCGCCGGCCGCAAACCGCGCAGCATGAGTGGCGGCCAGTGCCAGCGCGCCGGCATCGCCCGGGCGCTGGCCGTCGATCCGAAGCTGATCATCGCCGACGAATGCGTGGCGGCCCTCGACGTCACCATCCAGGCCCAAATCATCGAACTCTTCCGCGAGCTCACGGCGAAGATGAACCTCACGCTGATCTTCATCGCCCATGATCTCGCGATCGTCCGCAATCTATGCGAACGCGTCGTCGTGATGTATCGCGGCGAAATCGTTGAGGAAGGCCGCTCCGAAGACGTCTTCGCGCGGCCGAAGCATCCCTATACGGCGGCGCTGATCGCCGCCATTCCCGACATCGATCCTGACAAGCGGCTGCTTCAAGACGCCGACGGCAAGGACGATCCGCATTCGATGCCGATCCTGCCCATCAAACGCATGCCATAACAACGAAGGGAACGAACTCATGACAAACAGGTGGAAATCAATCGGGCTTGCAGCCTTGCTCGCCGGTCTGACGCTCAGCGCAAGCTATGCCGAGGCCGCCGGTGTACTCACCATCGGCCGCCGCGAGGATTCGACGACATTTGATCCGATCAAGACCGCGCAGAACATCGACAACTGGGTGTTCTCCAACGTCTACGACGTGCTGATCCGCGTCGACAAGACAGGCACGAAACTGGAGCCGGGCCTTGCCGAAAGCTGGACCGTCTCTGATGACGGGCTGACCTACACGTTCAAGATCCGCGACGCAAAATTCTCGGACGGTTCGCCGCTGACGGCGGAAGACGCGGCCTACAGCCTGCTGCGCATCCGCGATGACGCTGCCTCGCTCTGGAGCGATTCCTATAAGGTGATCGACACGGCAGTGGCGACCGACGCACACACGCTGACGATCAAGCTCAAGAACCAGTCCGCGCCGTTCCTGTCGACGCTGGCGCTGCCCAATGCCTCCGTCATCTCCAAGAAGGGCATGGAATCGCTGGGCGCCGATGCCTATGGCGAAAAGCCGATCGCATCCGGCGCCTTCGTGGTCGAGGAATGGCGGCGCGGTGACCGCGTCATCCTGAAGAAGAACCCGAATTTCTGGCAGGCGGACCGGGTGAAGCTCGACGGTGTCGAGTGGATCTCGGTGCCTGACGACAACACCCGCATGCTGAACGTCCAGGCCGGCGAACTGGATACGGCGATCTTCGTTCCCTTTTCTCGCGTCGAGGAGTTGAAGAAGGACCCGAACCTCAACGTCGATATCGACGCTTCGACCCGCGAGGATCATCTTCTGATCAACCATGCGCATGGCGCGCTCGGCAAGAAGGAAGTCCGCCAGGCGCTTGACCTCGCGATCGACAAGAAGGCGATCGTCGATACCGTCACCTTCGGCCAGGGCACGGTCGCCAACTCCTATATTCCAAAGGGCGCTCTCTATTATTATGCCGACAATCTGCAGCGGCCTTATGATCCCGAAAAGGCAAAGGAGTTGCTGGCGGCCGCCGGCGCCTCGGACCTGACGCTGAACTATCTGGTGCGCGCCGGCGACGAAGTCGACGAACAGACGGCCGTTCTGGTCCAGCAGCAGCTGCAGAAGGCCGGCATCACGGCCAATCTGCAGAAGGTCGATCCGAGCCAGGAATGGGACATGATCGTGGCCGGCGACTACGACGTCTCGGTCAATTACTGGACCAACGACATTCTCGACCCGGACCAGAAGACCACCTTCGTTCTCGGCCACGATTCCAACAACAACTACTCGACCAATTACAAGAACGAGGCGGTGAAGGAACTGGTCGCCAAGGCGCGCCTCGAGCTCGACCCGAAGAAGCGCGAACAGATGTATGTCGATCTGCAGAAGATGGCCAAGGACGACGTCAACTGGATCGACCTCTATTACAGCCCCTATATCAACGTCTCGCGCAAGAATATCGAGAACTTCTACCAGAACCCGCTCGGCCGGTTCTTCCTGGAAGACACGGTCAAGAACTGAGTTCGGGCAGTATGCAGATGCTCCGTCGCCGTAAAGGCGGCGGAGCTTCATTTATTGCTGCGACACGTGGCTGGGGTCGCTTGCTTACTCGGCGGCGGCGAGCTTGTCCTGCGTCCTGGTGTCGAAGTCGCTGGCGTCGTGGCGCTCGTGCAACTGGCTCGAGGGGTCGCCGGAGAGCCGGTTGACCATCCGGCCGCGTTGCACGGCCGGCCGGCTGTAGATGGTGTCTGCCCAGCGCAGCACGTTCTTATAGTCCTCGACCTGCAGAAACTCGGCTGCACCGTAGGTCCAGCCCTTCACCAGGCCGCCATACCAGGGCCAGACGGCAATATCGGCGATCGTATATTCGCTGCCTGCCAGATATTCGCTTTCGGCAAGGCGACGATCGAGCACGTCGAGCTGACGCTTCACTTCCATGGCGAAACGGTCGATCGCATATTCGATCTTCGTCGGCGCATAGGCGTAGAAATGGCCGAAGCCGCCGCCGAGATAGGGGGCGCTTCCCATCTGCCAGAACAGCCATGACAGGCATTCGGCGCGCGCGCTCGGTTCGGTCGGCAGGAAGGCGCCGAATTTTTCAGCGAGATAGGTCAGGATGGCACCGGATTCGAAGACGCGGATCGGCTTTGGCCCACTACGGTCCATCAGCGCCGGTATCTTGGAATTGGGATTGACCGCGACGAAGCCGCTTCCGAACTGGTCGCCATCGCCGATCCTGATCAGCCAGGCGTCATACTCCGCACCTTCATGGCCAAGGGCCAGCAGCTCCTCGAGCATGATGGTGACCTTCTGGCCGTTCGGCGTTCCGAGCGAATAGAGCTGCAGCGGATGGCGGCCGACCGGAAGCTCCTTGTCATGCGTCGGCCCTGATATCGGGCGGTTGATGCTGGCGAATTGGCCGCCATTCGCCTTGTTCCAGGTCCAGACCTTCGGGGGCGTATAATCGGAAGTACCGCTCATCTTTCAAACTCCTGGTATTGATCGGACAGAGCGCGACGCCAGTTGGGCTGCCGCATTTTTCCTGACATAGCAGAGGCGACGAGGTTTTGTCAGAGGTGTCGAAGCGCTTCACACAATCGTCAGAGCGCCGGCCATATATCAATTTACGCTGTGAACACTAGGGTTTTGTAAGTACCAAAAATTGGCATATTGGACTCAAAGGAGATTCAGGATGGCTAGAAATACGTCCATATCGCTCAGTGACCATTTCACCAGGCTCATTGATACGCAGGTTCAGGCTGGCCGCTATGGTTCAGCCAGCGACGTTGTCCGGGCGGACCTTCGCCTCCTCGAAGAACACGAAGCCAAAGTGAAGGCATTGCAGGACGCCTTGATTGAAGGCGAAGAATCCGGCGCTGCCACGCCCTTCGATTTCGATGCGTTCAACGCTCGCAAACGGGCGGCGTTCGAGGCGAAATGACAGGCGTCATATTTTCTCCCGCCGCGCGATGATCTCGTCCAGCTGCCCCACGAGCACGCGATCGCCCTCGACGTCGCTCGCCATCCTGGAGAAGACATCCGCCATGCCGCGGAAAATGGTCGCCGCCGGATCATCCTCTCCGAGGAAATCGGCAATCTCCTGCATTTCGGCGACCCATCGATAGGCTTTCGCATACATGTCGGGAATGGATCCCGACAGCTTGCGATCGACGTCGGGAAGGCTTTCGGAGAGTTCGGCCATCAGGCTTTCGGCAGCACCCGAACGCGATGCCGCAAGCAGCATGGCGGCGCCAAGGCCGGTAAATCCCTTGTTGATGCCGGCATAACACATTTTCAGCGCAGAGGCGGCGCCGAGCGGTCCGTCGAGCCTGCGGATCTGCAGGCCGCAATCTTCGAGCAGCCTGCTTCGCTTGGCGGGGTCGCCGCTGATATAGAGGGTCGGTCCTGATTTGCCGGGAATCGGTGGCCCGCCGATGATGGCGCCGTCCAGTACCTCGACGCGGCTGCCTTCGAAGCGTGCGGCCAATGCCTGCATCGTTTTCGGCGCAATCGCGTTGAGGTCGATGAAGGGCGGCGGCTCGGGCAGCGTCGACGATATCTCCGCCACCAATTCGGCGACCCTGATCGCCTCCGCCGGCGGGACGATCGACAGGATCAGATCGGCCCTCGTCAGTTCCTGGCGGCTAACTGGAACCATGCCGGCCGCCTTCGCCCGGGCAATCGTCTGCTCGCTCCTGCCTTGGAGATAGGTCGGCACCATGGCGCCATGGGCAATCAGCCGTCTGGCGACAGCGCTTCCCATCGCGCCTGATCCGATAATCGCAATATTCGGCATGTGAACCTCGATGAGTGTCGACATCATGTTAGATTGCCGCTCTGGGCGTGCCGTCAACTCGCGAAGATGTCGCGGCAGGTCTTGTCCTTGAGTCAGAACTGCGTTCGTGTGCGCGCCGCCGTTGCGACATTGCGGCATTTCTGTTTGATATCAGTCAATGTTTAGCCGCTCGACGATCAGTATGATCGGCGCGACCATCGCATTCAAGGATATGGATTTCAATGTATCGAACGATCATCTGCGGCATCGGCATGGGTTCCAGGCAGACGGCAATCCGCATCCTGCGCCGGGCTGCAGCGCTGGTGGATGAAGGCGGAAGCGTCATCGTCATGCACGTCATCGAGAATATCCCGCACCGTCACCTGATGGACCTTCCCGAAGAATTCGAAACGAACGCGATCGTCGACGCCGAAAAGAAACTGTCATCGCTCTGCAAGGAGCTGGAAATACCGGCGGTCATCGAGGTTCGCATCGGTGTTGCGGCCTCCCTGCTGGTGTCTTCAGCAAGGGAGAAGTCGGCCGATCTCATTCTGCTTTCATCGCATGTGCCCGATATCACCGACTACGTCTTCTCCTCGATCGTCGAAAAGGTCGTGCGCCACGCCGGATGCTCGGTTCTTGTCGATCGGCGGCCAGCGCCAGCGCATGAAGGCTCAGCATCGCAAGCGGAAGATGTGGCACCGCTCTAACCTCCACAAGGCCTCCTGAAGAGCAATCCGAGCGGCCTCCCCTCCCCGATGGCGGCCCGGCAACCTATATCATCCCCAAACCAACCGGCAGTATTCGCTGCCTGACCGGAGATATGTATGAGCCAGGATCCATATGAGCTTCTGGGCGTAAAGCGGGATGCGACGCAAAAGGATATTCAAAGCGCGTTCCGCAAGCTCGCCAAGAAACTTCACCCCGACCTCAACCCCGGCGACAAAAAAGCCGAGGAACGGTTCAAGGAAATTTCGGCCGCCAACGAGATCCTGAGCGACGAGGAAAAACGCGGCCGCTTCGATCGCGGCGAGATCGACATAACCGGCGCCGAGCGGGCGCAGCGCAACTATTACCGCGACTATGCCTCGAAGAGCGGCCCTAGCGATCCCTATCACAACAGCGCAGGCTTTGCCGATTTCGGCGATGCCGACGATCTCTTTGCCAATTTCTTTTCGCGACGTACCGGCGGCGGCCAGGCCCGCAGTCATGGCCGGGACAGCCATTTCTCGATGGAGGTCGGCTTTCTCGACGCCGTCAACGGCACCAGGACGGAGATCAAGCTGCCTGAGGGGCCAGCGCTCGATGTACAGATCCCGCCGGGAACGCGCGACGGCCAGACTTTGCGGCTGCGCGGCAAGGGCGAGCCGGGTATCGGCGGTGGGCCGGCGGGCGATGCCCTCATCGACATCCGTGTGCGGCCGCACCGCTTCTTCACGCGCGACGGCGACGACATCCGGCTCGAACTGCCGATCTCGCTCGGCGAGGCCGTGCTCGGCGGCAAGGTTCGTGTGCCGACGCCGTCAGGGCCTGTCAATCTGACGCTGCCGCCTCATTCCAACACCGGCAAGGTCCTGCGTCTCAAGGGCAAGGGTGTTGCAAAACGCGGCGGCGAACATGGCGACGTCTACATCTCCCTGAAAATCGTGCTGCCCGATGCCCCGGATGAACGACTGACGGCCTTCGTCCAGGAATGGGCGACGGCAAACCCATACGATCCGAGAAAGAACATGGAGGCCTGATCATGGATGATCTCGAGTTCCGTCTTTACTTGAAAATCGACATCGTCCAGCTCGACCTCTGGGTCGAAGAGGGTTGGCTGATCCCGGAGACGTCAGGCGGCCAACGGCAATTTCGTGACGCCGATGTCGCACGCGCCCGGCTGATCCTGGACCTCATGGGAAACATGGGTGTCAACGAAGCCGGCGTCGATGTCGTCATGGACCTGGTCGACCAGTTGCACGGCCTCAGGGGCACGATGGGCAAGCTGATGACCGCCATCAGCAAACAGGAGCGGGATGTTCAGCGCCGGCTGTTCGAGAGCCTCGAGGAAGTCGACCGGTTTTAAACGATCGGCCGCATGCCTTCGAAGATTCGCCTGTCCCCAGTTCTCAGGTGGTGAACCAATAGCGGATGATGTGAAAGAATAACGGGGCGGCGAAGGTGATGGAATCCAAGCGGTCGAGCACGCCGCCGTGACCCTCAATCACATAGCCCCAGTCCTTGGCATTGAGATCGCGCTTGATGGCCGAGAGCACGAAGCCGCCGAAGAAGCCGGCGACGACGATGACCGTGCTGATGGCCGCTGCCTGCAGCGGGGAGAAGGGTGTCAGGCGATATAGCAGTGTTCCCACGAGGATGGCCGAGGCGCCGCCTCCGACTAGCCCTTCGATCGTCTTCGACGGGCTAATGTTCGGCGAGAAACGGTGCTTTCCGAGCAGCTTGCCCCAGACATACTGGAAAACGTCGCTGAGCTGCACGACCACGACCAGATAGACGAGAAGAAGTGCCGGCGGCGTACCAGTCTCCAGCATAAGGAGTGCGGGTGCGTGGCTGATCGAATAGACCGTCAGCATCAATCCCCATTGCACCCTGGCGCTGCGGGCGAGGAATTCGTTGACGTCGCCCGTCAGGGTCGCCACTGCCGGCAGGATAAGGAAGGCATAGACCGGGATGAAGATGGAAAAGAGGCCGTACCACTCGGTTCCGAGCAGCACGTAATGGATCGGCAGCACCACGAAGAACGACAGGAAAAGCGCCAGATGATCGCCGCGTCGCGATGGCGTCAGCGTCCAGAATTCGCGAAGCGCCATGAAGGATAGAAATGCAAACAGGACGACCGTCGACGTTTCGCCGAGCAGGATCGCGCCGCCGAAGACGGCGACCATGATCCACCAGGAGCGGATACGGGCGTTGAGGTTCTGAACGGTGGCGACGGAGCCGGGTTCTGTCGCGCGTCGCTGCAGGGTGAAACCGATGGCGGAGGCGACGGCAAGCAGGCCGAGGATAGCGGCTAGCACGAGAGAGAACATACTGGTCATGCCGTGTGCCCCCCATCCGCGAGCTCGGTGACAGCGGCACGGGCGCGCGCCAGGAATTCAGCCTTTTCCTCGCCCGGTTCGACGCGCAAGGGTTTGCCGAAGCGCGCCGTGCAGGTGATCGGCACGATCAGCATGCTTCCCTTGGGCAGGATGCGCTGGAGGTTGTCGAGATGGATCGGCACCAGATCGACATCGGGGAAACGGCAGGCAAGGCGAAAGATGCCGCTGCGGAACGGGGCGATCTCATCGGTGGTGCTTCTCGTTCCTTCCGGGAAAATCAGGACTGAGCGCCCCTCCTCAAGCAGGCGCTCTATCGGAGCCAGCGGGTCGGTGTCCGGCAGAGGCTTGCGGTCTATCAAGACGGCGCGCAGGCCTTTCTCTGCGATGAAACGGCGAAAGGCGCTCGTTCCCCAATAGTCCCGCGCCGCAACCGGATGGGTCATCCGGCGCACCGGCCAGGGCAAGGCGGCCATGACGGCGACGGTATCGATATGGCTGTTGTGATTGGCGAAATAGATGCGGCGGCTGGGATCGGGCGCGCAGCCCCGCCACTCGCTTCGGGCGCCGACCAGGATACGGACGAGCAGCACGAGAAACCGACGGATAATCGCGATCATAGTCTCTCCAGGGAAAGTTTCAGCCTCAACGTGCGGGTGATGCAGGTGACGAGGCTGCCGGCCGCGATGATCGCGGATGCAACGATCAGCGACCAATGGCTGGGGGATATCAGCGTCTCGATGCTCTGGGCGACGAGGCCCGCCGTCAGCACCGCCATGCGGCGTTGCTTGGCCATGATGCCGCTGAAATCCTGAGGAAGACCCACCGATCCGCCGAACACCCTGATATAGGCGGTAAGGGCTGCGAGCAGCGCAGACAACCAGCCAAGCCAGCCAAAACCGCAGGCGTAACCAGCCGCGATCAGAAACAGGCTGTCGGCGACCCGGTCGGGGAATTCATTATAGAGCGGCCCGCTCTTGGTTTTCTTGCCGCCTTCGATCGCGACCATTCCGTCCAGCAGATTGCAGACGAGCCGCAGTTGTACCGAGATCGCCGCGCAGACCATGGCTAAAGGATGTGTTGTGAAAACGATGAGCGCTGCGCCTATACCCGCGAATACGACCGACAGCAGCGAGATGCCGTTCGGTGTCGCGCCGCCCCGCGCCAGCCACGCGCTGAGGCCGATGGCCCAGGACGACGACCGGCTCGCGATCGGTCGCCGCGAGGCGCCCTCTTCTTCCCCCATTTCATGTCCCCCAACCCCAATGATCCTTGCATATCCTGCCGATGTCGTCACGCCAAGATATGACACCCTGTAAATCCAGCCCATCGCCTCCGCGCTCCGGCGAACATGGGTCGAACAGCCTGATTTTTAAGCCCGTTTACTGCTTGACACATTTTTGGGCGCTACTATGATTTTTGAACCAAATGGTAAAAAAAGGGGAGCAAAACAATGACCAAAGACATGCTGATTTCACGCCGGGCAGTGATCGCGTCGGGCATTGCGCTCGGCGTCAGCGGCTTCGCCCCGCTGGCAAGGGCGGCTGCGCCACTGAAGGTTGCCGGCATCCATGCGTCGCCAGTGGAAAATGCCTGGAACTCCTGTCTGCACAAGGCCCTGCAGGACGCGGCCAAGGAAGGCGTCATCGAATATGTCTTCTCCGAAGGCGTTTCCGGCACCGATTATCCGCGCGCCATGCGCGAATATGCCGAACAGGGCAACAAGCTGATTATCGGCGAGGCCTATGCGGTGGAAAAAGAGGCCCGGCAGGTCGCGGCCGATTATCCCGATACCGCTTTCGTGCTGGGTTCGAGCGGCGAGCAGGCCGGCGACAATTTTGGCGTCTTTGGCACCTGGAACCATGACGGCGCCTATCTTGCCGGCATGCTGGCCGGCAAGATGACCAAGTCGAATGTTGTTGGTTCGGTCGGCGCCATTCCGATCCCCGAGGTCAACATGCTGATCAATGCCTTCGCCGCCGGCGTCAAGGCGGTCAACCCGGACGCAAAGCACCTTGTCTCCTTCATCGGTACCTTCTTCGATCCGCCGAAAGCCCGCGAAGCCGGTCTTGCCCAGATCGACGCCGGCGCCGACATCCTGTTCGGCGAGCGCATCGGCACGGCCGATGCCGCCAAGGAACGCGGCATCAAATCGGTCGGCTCGTTGATTGACTATACGCCACGTTATCCGGATACGGTGTTTGCCAACGCCATGTGGTATTTCCGCCCGATCCTGGATGCCGCCATCGCCGATGTTGCCGCCGGAAAACCGGTCGGCAGGAACTACACGTCCTACGGCCTGATGAAGGAAGGCGGCAGCGACATCGTCTTCGTCAAGGGCGTGGCACCTGCCGATGCGGAGGCTGCGATGGAAGCCAAGCGGGCAGAGATCAAGGCCGGCACCTTCGAAGTTCCGAAGATGATGGACGAACCGAAGTAATTCGGCCCATGCAAGGCGATGCGACGGATCTGGCGGCAGTGATCAGGCATGGCAGCCTGAGCGCTGCGGAGGCGATGCAGGCTTCTCTTGCCTCAGCCGTGCTGCAGGAGCCGCTCGGCGCCATCGCCTATCTCGATGCCGCCATGGGCTTCGCTTCGGCCGAGGCCCGCGACAGTGAGCGGCGGAGCGCGCCCGATCGCTTTGCCGCCAGGCCCTTTGCCGGGGTGCCAACCCTGGCGAAGGATCTCGGCGGCCCCTTCGCCGGGCTACCGGTAACGGCAGGTTCCGGTCTCTTCGACAGAAAGGGCGGCGAAGCGGACTCCGATCTGGCTGCCCGTTTCCGCGACGCCGGCTTCTGTCTGTTCGGCCTGACGACGAGCCCAGAATTCGGCCTGTCGCTTGCGAGCGAACCGGCGATCGGGCCGATCTGCCGCAATCCGCTCGATCCGGCACGGACCGCCGGCGGTTCCTCCGGCGGTGCGGCGGCAGCGGTTGCCGCCGGGATCGTGGCGATCGCGCATGCCACCGATGCCGGCGGCTCGATCCGTGTGCCGGCCGCCTGCTGCGGCCTTGTCGGAATGAAGCCGACGCGCGGCGCGATGCCGGGCGGCCCATCCTTCGGCAATCACCTCGCCGGTATCGCCAGCGAACTTGCGGTCAGCCGTTCGGTGCGGGATACGGCCTTGATTTTCGCCACGCTAAGCGGCAAATCGCGAGGACCTTTTCCGGACCCCTCCCCTGTCGATATCGACAATGGCCGTTTGCGGATCGGCCTGCTTGTTGATACCGGCTCGGCCTATCCGACGGAGGACGATCGGCTCGCAGCCATCGAGGCTGCAGCCCGCGCGCTGGAGAGCGCCGGACACGAGATCGTTCCGCTCGCCTGGGCCGAGTTCGAATGGAGCGTCGCTGCCGGCGGCCGCGCCTTCGCCGACATCGTCTCCGTCAACCTTGCGGCACTCATCAAGGCGGCGGCTCTGGATGAAAGCAGGGCCGAGCCTCTGACCCAGGCCTTCGCGGTGCGCGGACGAACGCTTCCGGCCACATCGCTCTGGAACACGCTGAACAATGCCGTCCTGGTGAGCCGTAAGCTCTGGGAACTGTTCGACAGGGTCGATTGCATCCTCATGCCGATGCTGTCTTCCGCGCCCCTTGCGATCGGCTCCTTTCCGTCTGATCATGCCGACACGGATCTGCATCTCGAGCGGATGACGGCATTTGCGCCGCTTGCCTGCCTCGCCAATATTTCGGGTTTTCCTGCGTTGACGCTGCCTTTCGGACAGGATGAGCACGCCATGCCGCTGCCGGCGCAGATCATGGCGCCGATGGGGTACGAGCCGCGTCTGCTGTCGCTTGCCGCCCGCCTGGAGGCCGAGGGGCGGTGGCAGCATCGTTTTCCGGTCGCAGGATTGCCGTCATGACCGGGCCTGTGCTGGAAATTATCGGCGTCAGCAAGCGCTTCGGCGGCAATCTCGCCAATGACGATATTTCCATGACGCTTGCGATGGGCGAGGTCGTGGCCCTGCTCGGCGAGAACGGTGCGGGCAAGACTACGCTGATGAGCATCCTTTTCGGCCATTACATGCCGGATGTCGGCCGAATCCTGATCGAGGGCACGGAGGTGCCGCAGGGCAAGCCGCGTGCCGCAATCCGCGCCGGCGTCGGCATGGTGCATCAGCATTTTTCGCTGGCGCCCAATCTGACCGTTCTCGAAAACGTCATGACCGGCACGGAAAGACTGTGGTCCTGGCGCTCGGGAACAACAGCGGCGCGGAAGAAGCTGCTCACAATTTCCGAGCGCTTCGGCCTCAAGGTTGATCCGGATGCCCGCCTTGGCGACTTGTCGGTCGGCGAGCAGCAGCGCGTTGAGATCCTCAAGGCGCTCTACAACGATGCCCGCATCCTGATTCTCGACGAGCCGACGGCGGTGCTGACCAACATCGAGGCCGAGCGGCTGTTCACGACGCTGAAGGAAATGGCCCGCCAGGGCCTGTCGTTGATCTTCATCTCGCACAAGCTCGACGAGGTGATGGCAGCAGCCGACCGAATCGTGGTCTTACGCGGCGGCAAGATGGTTGCCGAGCGCAAGGCATCGGAAACCAGCAAGGCTGAACTTGCCGAACTGATGGTCGGACGCCGCGTGACGCGGCCCGTGCGCGAGCCGTCGACACCGGGTGCGGTTGCCCTCGAAGCGGCCGATGTGACGGTCCGCACCGGCGGCATCGATCGGCTGAAGTCGATCAGCTTCCAGCTACACCAGGGCGAGATCCTCGGCATCATCGGCGTTTCCGGCAATGGCCAGGCGACATTGGCGCATCTTCTCTCCGGTATGCTGGCGCGCAGCGGCGGCGACCTTCTGCTCTTCGGGGAAGCCGTCGGCAATCTTAGTGTTTCCGATGTCGTCGACGCCGGCATCGGCCGCATTCCCGAGGACCGTAACGAGGAGGGCGTGATCGGCGAAATGGCGATCTGGGAAAACGTCGTGCTGGAGCGCATCGCATCGCCGGGTTTTTCGCGCCATGGCCTCGTCAACCGCAAGGCGGGCATGGCTTTCGCGACCGAAATTATCGACGGGTTCGATGTCCGCGGCGGCGGCCCGGCCATCCGCACCCGGCTGCTCTCAGGCGGCAATATGCAAAAGCTCATTCTCGGCCGCAACCTGCATCGGCGGCCGCGCATCCTGATTGCCGCGCAGCCGGCGCGCGGTCTCGACGAAGGGGCCGTGGCCGCCGTGCACGCACGCCTGCTTGAAGTCCGTCGGCAGGGTACCGCCGTGCTGCTGATCTCGGAGGACCTCGATGAGGTGATCGCGCTTGCCGATCGCATACAGGCAATCGTCGGCGGCCGCCTGTCTCCGCCCGTCGAGGCCGAAAGCGCCGACGCCCGCAGGCTGGGGCTGATGATGGCCGGCGAATGGCAGGAAAATCCAGAGGCCGGCCATGCGATTTGAGCGCCGCGAGCACCGTCCGCTTTACCTGCTGATCGTCACGCCTGTGATCGCGGTGATCGCAGCGCTGGCGCTTTCGGGCATCCTGATATCAATCGCCGGCGCGCCTGTTATCGATGCCTATTGGCGCATCCTGACGGGTGCCTTTGGTTCGCGGCTGTCGGCGACCGAAACGCTGACGCGGGCAACGCCGCTGATGCTGACGGGGCTTGCCGCCGCCGTCGCTTTCCGGGCGCGGCTGTGGAATATCGGTGCCGAGGGGCAGTTCTATCTCGGCGCCATCGCCGTTGCCGCGGCAAGCTCGAAGCTGCTCGGCAATCTTCCCGCCCCCATTCTCATTCCGCTGCTGCTGCTGGTCGGCGCGATTGCCGGCATGGTGCTGATCCTGATCCCGCTCTGGCTCAGGCTGCGCTTCTCCGTCGATGAGGTCGTCACCAGCCTGCTCTTGAACTTCATCGCCGTACTCTTCGTCTCGATGCTGATCGATGGCGTTCTCAAGGATCCGCTGGCCTTTGGCTGGCCGCAGTCGCAATCCGTCAGCGATCATGCCATGCTGCCGAAGCTGATTGCCCGCTCGCGCCTGCATATCGGCTTTGCGATCGCGATCGGGCTGGCCATCATCGTCCATTTCGTCCAGTCCCGCACCGTGTTCGGCATGCAGTCGCGCGCAGCAGGCCTCAATCCCGGCGGGGCCGTCTTTGCCGGCGTCCCGCTTGGCAGAACGCTGGTGAAGGTCGCCTGTCTCTCGGGCGGGCTTGCAGGGTTGGCGGGAGCAATCGAGGTCATGGGCGTCAAGGGTTATGTGACGACCGACCTGTCGCCAGGCTTCGGCTATGCCGGTATCGTCGTCGCCATGCTCGCCAACCTCAATCCACTCGGCGTCGTCTTCGCCGCCATTTTCACCGCCACCATGTTCGTGGGCGCGGACGGCATGAGCCGCGGCCTCGGCATCCCGACCTATATCGCCGATGTCACGGTGGCGCTGTCGCTGCTGACGATGCTGATCGCCTTGTTCTTCACCCAATACAGGATCCGGCGATGATGCAGCTCTTCGACATCATCGCTTCCGCCGGGCTCTGGGCGGCAATCCTGCGGATCGCCACGCCGCTGATTTTCGGCACGCTCGGCGCACTGCTTTGCGAACGGGCGGGTGTGCTCAATCTCGGCATCGAAGGCATCATGACCTTCGGCGCGATGATCGGCTGGCTTTCGGTCTATCACGGCGCCGATCTCTGGACCGGCCTGCTGATCGCCGCGGTCGCCGGCGGCGTCTTCGGCCTGCTGCATGCCGGCCTGACGGTGACGCTCGGCCTCTCCCAGCATGTCTCCGGTCTCGGCGTCACGCTGTTTGCCTCAAGCTTCAGCTATTATGTCTTCCGGCTGATCGTGCCGCTTGCCAATACCCCACCCACCATCGTGCCGTTCCAGCCGATCGCCATTCCTGGTCTCTCGACATTGCCCTTCATCGGGCCGGCCTTCTTCACGCAGACGGCGCCGACCTATCTCGCAATCATTGTCGCCCTGCTGATGGCCTACATCATCTTCCGCACCCCCGTCGGCCTTGCAATCCGCATGACCGGCGAGAACCCGCATGCAGCCGAAGCCCAGGGCGTCAATCCGATGAAGGTGCGCTATGGCGCGGTCATCATGGGAAGCGCGCTGATGGGAATGGGCGGCGCTTTCCTGACACTGTCGGCCTTCAACAGCTTCTTCCCCACAATGGTGCAGGGACGCGGCTGGATCTGCATCGCGCTCGTCGTCTTCGCCTCCTGGCGGCCGGGCCGCGCGCTTTTCGGCGCCCTGCTCTTTGCCTTCTTCGATGCCTTTCAGCTTCGGCTGCAAACCGCACTCAGCGGGCTCGTGCCCTATCAGCTCTTTCTGATGACGCCCTATATCCTTTCCATTGCCGCCCTTGCCGTCATGGCCCGCCGCGCCCGCGTTCCACAGGCGCTGATGCAGCCCTATCGGCGCGGCGAACGCTGAACCACTTCTGTCCAATGAGGCTCCGATGTTCGATCTGATCGTCAGAAATGCAAATCTCCCTGATGGCCGAAAGGGGATCGATATCGGCATCCAGGGCGGCAAGATCATCACTGCCGAGCCCAATCTCCAGGCGCAGGCGCAAGAAGAGATCGACGCGACCGGCCGGCTGGTCAGCCCGCCCTTCGTCGATCCGCATTTCCATATGGACGCCACCCTGTCGCTCGGCCTGCCGCGCATGAACGTATCCGGCACGCTGCTCGAGGGCATCGCGCTCTGGGGAGAGTTGCGCCCGATCGTGACGAAAGAGGAACTGGTTGATCGTGCGTTGCGCTATTGCGATCTGGCGGTCACGCAGGGCCTGCTCTTCATCCGCAGCCATGTCGACACCAGCGATCCCAGACTGGTGACCGTCGAGGCGATGATCGAGGTTCGCGAAAAGGTCGCGCCCTATATCGATCTGCAGCTGGTCGCCTTCCCCCAGGACGGTTACTACCGCTCGCCGGGCGCAATCGACGCGCTCGACCGCGCCCTCGACATGGGCGTCGATATCGTCGGCGGCATTCCGCATTTCGAACGGACGATGGGCGAAGGTACGGCGTCAGTCGAGGCGCTCTGCCGCATCGCCGCCGATCGCGGCCTGCCGGTCGACATCCATTGCGACGAAACCGACGATCCGCTCTCGCGCCATATCGAGACGCTGGCTGCGGAAACCATCCGCTTCGGCCTGCAGGGGCGCGTCGCCGGCTCGCATCTGACCTCGATGCATTCGATGGACAATTATTATGTTTCCAAGCTCATTCCGCTGATGGCGGAGGCCGAGATCAACGTCATCCCCAATCCGCTGATCAACATCATGCTGCAGGGCCGGCACGACACCTATCCGAAACGCCGCGGCATGACCCGCGTGCGGGAGCTGATGGATGCCGGGCTCAACGTTTCCTTCGGGCACGACTGCGTCATGGACCCCTGGTATTCGATGGGGTCGGGCGACATGCTGGAGGTCGGCCACATGGCAATCCATGTCGCGCAGATGGCCGGCATCGACGACAAGAAGAAGATCTTCGACGCGCTGACCGTCAACTCGGCGAAGACGATGGGCCTTGCAGGCTACGGCCTGGAAAAGGGATGCAGCGCCGACCTGGTCATCCTTCAGGCCAGCGACACGCTGGAAGCGCTGCGGCTGAAACCCAACCGCCTGGCGGTGATCCGCCGCGGCAAGGTCATTGCGCGGTCGGCGCCACGCATCGGTGAGCTTTTCCTGGACGGGCGCCCGGCACGGATTGACGGCGGCCTGGATTACGCACCTCGTTATTGAGATGGGGCGAAAGCAAAAGGGCCGCGAAGCCGCGACCTCCTCAATCCGCCTGGCCTGGAGCCTATTTCTTCGAGGCCTCGTAGAGCGCCTTGGTTTCGGCGTTCATCGGGTACAGGCCGGGCAGCGGCACGCCTTCATCGATCTTCGTCATGATCCAGGCTTCCATGCGCTCCTGTTCCGGCGCTTCATCGAGCACCGCCTCGAGCAAATCCGCTGGAATCAACACCGCGCCATCCTGGTCGACGACGATAATGTCGTCAGGAAAGACCGCAACGCCGCCGCAGCCGATCGGTTGCTGCCAGGCTACGAAGGTGAGGCCAGCGACCGAAGGGGGTGCTGCGACGCCACGGCACCAGACCGGCAGGTTGGCATCGAGCACGCCGGCAAGGTCGCGCACGACGCCGTCGGTGACGAGGGCGGCAACACCCCTCTTCTGCATGCGGGCGCAGAGGATATCGCCGAAGATGCCGGCATCGGTGACGCCCATCGCATCGACGACGGCGACACAGCCTTCCGGCATCGCCTCGATCGCGGCGCGCGTCGAGATCGGCGAGGCCCAGGATGCCGGCGTCGCCAGATCTTCGCGGGCAGGCACGAAGCGCAGGGTGAAGGCCGGACCGACGATGCGCGGCTGGCCTGGCTTCAGCGGAACGGCGCCGCGGATCCAGACGTTGCGCAGGCCCTTCTTCAGAAGAACGGTCGTCAGGGTCGCCGTCGAGACGGTCTTGAGGGTTGCTATCGCTTCAGCGCTGAGGGCCATCGGGTATCGGTTCCAATTCGGTTTCTGTCAGATGCTCTGGATCATGCCGCCATCGACGCGGATCACCGATCCGGTAAGATAGGAGGCAGGCTCGCTTGCCAGGAAGGTGACGACATTGCCATATTCCTCCGGTTGGCCATAGCGGCCGAGCGGAATGCTGCCGGTGCTCTCAGTGACGACGTCATCGATGGAGCGGTTTTCGCGTTTGGCCTTCTGCTCGTCGAGGAAGGTGATGCGGCCGGTGGCGATCCGGCCCGGCAGGACGATGTTGACGGTGATGCCGTCGCGCCCGACCTCGCGAGCCAGTGTCTTCGACCAGCCGACCAATGACAGGCGCAGCGCATTGGAGATGCCGAGATTGGGGATCGGCGCGACCACGCCCGACGAGGTCGAGGTGACGATGCGCCCCCATTTGCGTGCCCGCATCTGCGGCAGCACCCGATCGGTAATGGCGATGACGGAAAGGACCATGCTCTGGAAATACTGGTTCCAGACCGTCGGATCCTGGCCGGAGACGGTGGTCGGCGGTGGGCCGCCGGTATTGTTGACGAGGATATCGACCGGTCCGAACTGGCGCTCGATTGCAGCGACGCGCGCA
This sequence comes from Rhizobium ruizarguesonis, assembly GCF_012349115.1. Taxonomy (GTDB): domain Bacteria; phylum Pseudomonadota; class Alphaproteobacteria; order Rhizobiales; family Rhizobiaceae; genus Rhizobium; species Rhizobium ruizarguesonis. The sequence continues at coordinate 297,348 of NZ_PQIG01000001.1, read as the reverse complement.
TCGATCGATCCGAGATCGGAGAGATCCCATTGCAGCGCCAGCGCCTTACCGCCTCCGGATTCAACCGCAGCCGCGGTCTTCTCAGCAGCGGCGAGATCGACATCCGCTGCGGCAATTCTGGCGCCTTCGCGCGCAAGCTTGGCGGCAATTGCACTGCCCAATCCGCCGCCGGCGCCAAGCACCAGGGCCGTCTTGTCCTTCAGGCCGAAATCCATTTCATCCGTCTCCTCATAGGGTCGGGCCATCTTTCGGTGCAATGGATCGTAAATAAAATATCGCTTTTGCTTCGTTCAGGAGATAGAAAAACTATCGATGGACACGCGTTTCCTCGAAACCTTCATTGTCGTTGCCGAGCGGCACTCGCTGGCGGAGGCCGCCCAGCGGCTGAACCTCACGCCCGCGGCTGTTGCCCAGCGCATCCGCGCATTGGAGGCCGAGCTCGGGGTGCGGCTGCTGGTGCGCTCCGGCCGCGTCATGCGGCCGACGGAGGCGGGTTTTGCCATTCTCGAGCGTTGCAGGGATCTGGTGCGCGACACACGCGACCTGAAGGCCATGGCCGGCACCGCGACCATTTCGGGCGAGATGCGGATCGGGGCGATCAATACGGCGCTGACCGGCCTCGTTCCCGACATTCTCCACCGTCTCGCCCAGGATTACCCGCTGATCGAGATCTTCCTCAAGCCGGGCGCGTCGATGGACCTCTATGCCGAGGTTTTGAACGGCGCGCTGGATGCGGCCTTCATCATCGAGCCGCGATTTCCGATGCAGAAGACATTGACCTTCAACAAGCTGCGCCAGGAACCCCTGGTGCTGATCGCTCCGCGGGACTGTGAGGGGGCGGATCCGCTCGAACTGTTGAAGACCCTGCCCTTCATCCGCTACGACCGTAACCAGTGGGGTGGTCATATCGCCGACGAATATCTGCGCGAGAGCGGGATCCATCCGGTCGAGCGTTATGAGCTCGACGCGCTGGAGGCGATCGCGGTGATGGTAGACCGCGGTCTCGGAATCTCGATCGTGCCGGATTGGGCGCCGCCCTGGCCGGCGGGATTGGATATCGTCAAGCTGCCCCTGCCCCGCTCGTCCGCTATGCGCACCGTCGGCATCGTGGTGACGCGATCCTCGCCACGGGCAAATCTCGTCGCCGCGCTTCTGGAAACCAGCCGCGCGGCGATGGGAGCCTGATCAATTTCAGGCGATCTTCTGGCGAACCGGCAGCTTCCAGCCGGGCCGGACGAAGTGGCAGGTATAGCCGTTCGGAATCCGCTCCAGATAATCCTGGTGCTCGGGTTCGGCTTCCCAGAAATCGCTGACCGGCACGACTTCGGTGACGACCTTGCCGGGCCACAGGCCTGACGCGTCGACATCGGCGATCGTATCCCTGGCGACGCGCTCCTGTTCAGGGGTGACGTAGAAGATTGCCGAGCGGTAGCTCAAGCCAACATCGTTGCCCTGGCGGTTGCGCGTGCTCGGGTCGTGGATCTGGAAGAAGAATTCGAGGATTTCCCGATAGCTGATCCTTGAGGGATCGAAGATGATCTCGATCGCCTCGGCATGGGTTCCGTGGTTGCGGTAGGTGGCATTCGGCACATCGCCGCCGGTATAGCCGACGCGGGTCGAAATCACGCCCTTGTATCGGCGGATGAGGTCCTGCATGCCCCAGAAGCAACCACCGGCGAGGACTGCACGTTCTTCGGTCATTGGATATCTCCTTTTCCGCAAGAGATAGTATCTCCTGCCGCCAATTTCCACACGGCGCAAAGAGCACAGCTGTGCAATTTCCTCCAGACACGCCCGATCTGTCATGTCGATGTTACGCGCCGGCGCTAGCAAGGCCTTGGACAATCCTGCGGAGGCTGAGCCTCGACACCTGATGGAGACGGGTTATGAATAGACGCGAATTTCTGATCACATCGTCAGCCGCAGCCGGTCTGCTGGCTCTTCCGCGTTTCGCATCGGCCGCAGCCGGCACGATCGACCTCTACAGCGGTTCGGATGCCAATATCGTCGACCTCTGGAACAACACCATCCGCCCGGCCTTCGAAAAGGCGCATCCGGGTGTCGCCCTGAAGGTCACCGATGCCGGCGACAATAATGGCCTGCGCGCCATCGCCGACCGTGCGCTCGCCGCCCTGAAGACGAAGACCGATCCGCAGGCCGACCTTTTCGAGCAGTTCGATCCCCGCCTGCCATCCGGCGGCATCGATGCCGGGCTCTGGGTCAAGCTCTCCGGCGAGAACATCGAGGGCTACGACCATATCAACCCGCTTGCCTTCGACACACCCTACTCCCTTCCCTATCGCGGTTCGCAGGTGCTTCTCGCCTACGACACGACCAAGCTCGACCCGAAGGATGCGCCGAAGAGCTGGGATCAGCTCACCGCCTGGATCAAGGCCAATCCGGGCCAGTTCATCTATAACCGTCCTGATAAGGGCGGTTCGGGCGGAAACTTCGTCCGTCGCGCGATCCATGAGGCCAATGGCCGCGATCCAAAGAAGTTCAAGCTCGACAATTTCACCGCCGACTTCGCCACTGAGACGCTGACGCCGGCCTGGAAGATCCTCAACGACCTCGCCCCGGCGCTCTATGACAAGGGCGCCTATACCGCCGGCAACACCCAGTCGATCCAGCTGCTCGCCCAGGGCGTCGTCACCATGGTGCCGGTCTGGTCGGACCAGGTGCTGCAGGCGATCTCGCAGGGCGTACTGCCTGATACGACCGGCCTCGTGCAGCTTAGCGATCTTGCCCTTTGCGGCGGCTTCTCCAGCATCACCGTCTTCTCCAACGGCGCCAACAAGGATGCGGCGCTGAAGCTTGCCGCATTCATGCTGACGAAGGAAATGCAAGAAGCGATCGTCACGGAGATCGGTGGTTTCCCCGCCATCTCTTGGGATCACATCTCCGACGACCTCCGCAAGAAATATGCCGACGTCATTCCGTCGACCATTCCGACCTTCCCGGGCGGCGATTGGGAAAAGGCGATTGCCGACGGCTGGTACCGCAATGTTGCGCCAAGCATCAGCCGCACCTGATGTCCGCTGACACTGCGCCGGCGGTTCTGCGCCGTCACCGGTCCATCAACAGGGGGAGCTCGATCGGGCTCCTTCTCGTTGCCCTGCCGGTCCTCCTGCTCGCATGGCTGATCGTCTTTCCGATCTTTTCGGCGGTCGTCGGCACAATCTTCGTTCCAGGCCCTGACGGCGCGACGGAATTCTCACTTGCCTCCTATCGCTTCTTCTTCACCGACGGCTACAGCCTCGGCAATTTGTGGCTGACGCTCTGGACCACAGCCGTCTGCGGCATTCTGCTTCTGGCGATCGGCCTTCCGATCGCGCTTTACCTCCGGTTTTCGCAGGGGCGCCTTGCCGCCTATGTGCAGGCTCTTGCGATCTTCCCGATGTTCGTGCCGTCGATCATTCTCGCCTATGCGCTGATCAGGACGATCGGGCCGAACGGCACCGTCGACCTGTTGCTGAACGCCGTCAGCCTGCCGAAGCTGCGCACGCCCTATCTGACGCCGTGGGGACCGGTCATCGGCCTCGTCTGGGACAATCTTCCCCTGACGGTGCTGATGCTGACGGCGGGGCTTTCCTCCATTTCGAACAGTGCGATCGAAGCCGCCCGCGATGTCGGCGCAGGCCCTCTCCGGCTGTTCATCTCGATCATTCTTCCGCGCATGGGCAATTCCCTGCTGGTCACCGCGTCCTTCGCCGTACTGGGCATCTTCTCCGCCTTCACCCTGCCCTATGTGCTCGGCTCGGCATCGCCGGAGATGATGGGGCCGTTCATGCAGCGCACCTTCGCCGACATGAACGACCCGCTGAACGCCATGACCCAGGCCGTCATCACATTCGGCTTCTGCCTGATCTTCGGCATCCTCTACATCAGGTCGATCGCCCGCAACCGCGAGGCCCAGCCGTGAGTGCCGGCAGATCGAGCTTCGGCCTGCGATTCGACTGGATCGGCTTGCTCTTTGCGTGCCTGCTGACGCTGTTCATCGCGCTGCCGCTGATCGTCGTCGGAACATGGGCTTTCACCGAGGTCTGGCGTTATCCATCGGTGATCCCGCAGCAATTCGGCCTGCGTTTCTGGGGCCAGACGCTGGCACGTCCGGATGTCTGGGACGCGCTCTTCCTCAGCCTGCGGTTGACGACGACTGTGACAATTCTTTCCGCCGTGATCTGCCTTCCCGCGGCTTACGCCTTCGCGCGCATGCGTTTTCCCGGCAGGAACATCCTGTTTCTGTCGTTCCTCGCATCGCATGCCTTTCCGAAATTCGGCCTGCTCGTTGCCATTGCCGGCATCTTCCTGCAGCTCGGCCTGATCAGCACTTTCTGGGGCGTCGTGCTGATCCAGCTGGTCGGCACGCTGATGCTGATGATCTGGATTCCGGTCGCAGCCTTCCAGAATGTCGACCGGCGCATGGAAGAGGCGGCGCGCGATGCCGGTGCCACGCCGCTGCGCGTCTTCTGGTCGATCACCCTGCCGCAGGCCGCACCGACGATATCAGCCGCGCTGCTCTTGACCTACGTCGGCACTTTCTACGAGACCGAAGGCGCCTGGCTGATCGGCGCGCCCGAGATTCGCACCATGCCGGTGCTGATGATCAGCTTCATCAACAACCAGATCGTCGTGCAATACGGCGCCGTACTGTCAGTCATGCTGTGGGTGCCGTCCGTTATCGCGCTGATGTTTGCGCGCCGCGTGATCGGCACCGGCGCCTTTGCGAGAGGCTTCGGCGCGTGAAGCTTTGCTACATCAGAGATGGTGAGCATGAGGTCGTCCGAAAACCGCTCACACTTTTCGGCATCATGCTCTAGTTCAGGGAAGGGTTTGAGAATGGCACATCTTTCGATCGAGGGCGTTTCGAAGCTGTTCGGGACCACCTTTGCCGTTCGCGACTTCTCGCTCGAAGTCGGCGACGGCGAACTCGTCTGCCTGCTCGGCCCATCCGGTTCCGGCAAATCGACGCTTCTCAGGATGATCGGCGGCTTCGAGCGCCCGAGCGGCGGAACGATCCGCATCGACGCGAAGGACGTGACGACGCTGCCGCCCGAGCGGCGTCCGACCGGCATGGTGTTCCAGAGCCATGCGCTCTGGACGCACATGGATGTCTTCAACAACATCGCCTTCGGTCTGAAGCTCCGCCGGCTGCCGAAAGCGGAGATCCGTGAGCGTGTCGAGGATGCTTTGGCCCTGGTCGGTCTTGCCGATTACGGGCAGCGGATGACGACGCAGCTCTCCGGCGGCCAGCAGCAGCGTGTCGCCCTTGCCCGCTCGCTCGTGCTCGAGCCGAAGATCCTTCTGCTCGACGAGCCCTTCGCCAGCCTCGACCAGCACTTACGCGAAAGGTTGAGGGAGGAAGTGCGCGATATCCAGCAGCGCCTCGGCATCACCACGCTCTTCGTCACCCATGGCCAGGACGAGGCCTTAGCGCTCGCCGACCGCATCGTCGTCATGCGCGACGGAGGCACCGAACAGATCGCTCCGCCAAGCATCATCTACCGGCAGCCGCAGACGGCCTTCGTCGCCGGCTTCATCGGCTCGATGAATTTTGTCCAGAGCCACATCAAAAACGGCGTCTGCGAGCATCCGCTGTTTCCGCTTGCCGTTCCAGTCGAGGACGGGCCGGTGACGCTGGCCGCCCGCCCGGAAGCCCTGACGATCCGTTCCTCGGGCCGGGTCGATGCTGCGACAGTCCATCGCATCGTCGATTTCGGCACCCACAAGATGGTCGATATCGATCTTGCCGATGGCACCCGCCTGAAGGCGATGGTGGCGCCGGATGATCAGATCCGGGCCGGGATGAGAGTCGAGCCGAGCTTCGCCGGCTTTTTCATCTTCCGCGACAACGAGCTTGTCCACGCCGAGTTGCAGATCATGCCGCAGTACCTCGGCGACCGCATTAAGTCGCACACATAGATGCGTTTGATTCGGCATGAACGGCGCTTCAAGCTGTTGACTACGCCAGCTCACGCCGTGTGATCTGATGCCAGGTTTGATGTTTCGAACTAAAGTTAAAGTTTAGTCCGCGTTTTCCATGGTCTTTTTGTGTATCCGCGGTTGTGCGGAGCGACCGCCATTTCGATTATCTGAAAAAATTCAAACAGAAATGAAGGAATTTTACACGAGTGCATTAGTACATTTACATATTATAAACGTCTTCATTTAAGAATTAGCACTACCAAAAGTAATGGTATTTGATGGGTTTCGGCACGCGTTAACGGCCCATTGTGAAACGTTGGAGGAATGAATGTTGGGATTTGGCGCTGGCGCCGATGCAAAGGCCGTTCTCGAAGCGATGAGCAAATCTCAGGCGATCATCGAGTTCAAGCTTGACGGTTCAATCATCTTCGCGAATGAAAACTTTTGCCGGGCGCTCGGTTATCAGCTTTCTGAAATCGTTGGTCAACATCATCGCCTCTTCGTCGATCCGGCAGAAGCAGCCAGCTCCGACTACAGAGACTTCTGGGCAAAACTGGCGCGCGGTGAGTTCGATCAACGGCAGTATAAGCGCATTCGCAAGGACGGCACGGAGGTCTGGATCGAAGCCTCCTACAACCCGGTCTTTAGCGGTGGCAAACCCTATAAGGTCGTCAAATTCGCGACCGATATCACCGCGCAGAAGCTGAAGGCGGCCGAAGATGGCGGTAAGCTGAACGCCATTTCGCGCGCCCAGGCGGTCATCGAGTTCACTCCGAAAGGCGAAATCGTCAATGCAAATGACAATTTCCTGACGACACTCGGCTATGAGCTGACGGAAATCCAGGGCAAACATCACTCCATGTTCTGTGAGCCAAGCTATAGCAACAGTGAAGATTATCGTCGGTTCTGGACGAGGCTTGCCGCGGGAGAATTCGTTGCGGATGAGTTCTTGCGTATCGGCAAGGGCGGCAAGAAGGTCCATATCCAGGCATCGTACAATCCGATCTTTGACATGAACGGCAAAGTGTTCAAGGTCGTCAAATTTGCGACCGATGTCACCACGCGCGTCGGAAATGTCGACCAACTCGCGGGAGCGCTGAAGGCTTTATCAGAAGGCGATCTGACTCAGACCATCGCCCTGCCCTTCCTGCCCACCTTGGAGAAGCTGCGCGCTGATTTTAACGACGCTTCATCGAAGCTTCGCGTTACATTGCAGACAATCTCGCAGAACGCTGGCGCCATCGCTGCGGCATCGCAACAAATACAATCTGCCTCGAACGATCTCTCCAAGCGTACCGAGCAGCAGGCTGCTTCCGTCGAGGAGACGGCCGCAGCGCTTGAGGAGATCACAACCACCGTCGCTGATTCCAGTTCCCGCGCCCAGGAAGCAGGGCAGCTTGTTCGCAAGACCAAGGAGAACGCGGAGAATTCTGGCAACATTGTCAGTCAAGCCGTGGATGCGATGGGCAAGATCGAAAAGTCCGCCGGCGAGATCGCCAACATTATCGGCGTGATCGACGAGATCGCTTTCCAGACTAATCTTCTGGCGCTCAATGCCGGCGTCGAAGCGGCCCGAGCCGGCGACGCTGGCAAGGGGTTCGCCGTCGTTGCCCAGGAAGTTCGCGAACTCGCCCAGCGATCGGCCAAGGCGGCAAAGGAGATCAAAGAGCTGATCAATGCCTCGAACGAACACGTCAAAAGCGGGGTTGCCTTGGTTGGTAATACCGGCAAGGCATTGCAGGAAATCGTGACCCAGGTCGTGCAAGTCGACGGTAATGTCGGTGCCATCGTCGAAGCCTCCAAAGAGCAGGCAACGGGTCTCAAGGAAATCAACACCGCCGTCAACACGATGGACCAGGGCACACAGCAGAATGCCGCCATGGTCGAGGAGACGACGGCCTCGGCGCATAGCCTTGCCAAGGAAGCAGAGCAGCTCTTCGATCTCCTCGGTCAGTTCAACATCGGGACAGGTGCCGGTGCATCTCGTGCTGCCCCGGTTGCAGCCGACCGGCATTTGCGGGCTATGCCGTCGCCAGCCCGTCAGATGACGGCGAAGGTGGCCCGAGCATTCAACGGGAATGGCGCGCTTAAAGGCGGCGACAGCTGGGAGGAGTTTTGATGGCGTCGATATCCAAAAATCGCGAGGGACGTACGTCTCTTGAAATCATTGCATTCCAATTGAATGGTCAGAGCTTCTGCATCGAGACCACCTCCATTCGAGAGATACGTGGATGGGCGGCTTCGACGCCGATTCCGCATGCGCCGCCGGAAATGGTCGGTATCATTAACTTGCGAGGCGTCGTCATTCCCACAATCGACTTATGTCGCAAGCTGGGGATGCCGTCGTCGGAAGCGACCGAACGCAGTGCAATCGTGGTCGCGGAAGTTCACGGCAAACCGATCGGCCTAATGGTGGATCAGGTCACCGATATGCTTTCGATCAACGCCGATGATCTGCAACAGGCTCCAGAGATTGTCAGTTCGCCGGACCGCTCATACTGTGAAGGAATTATCACTCACCAGTCTGGGATGATTTACTTTCTCAGCTTGACCAGAATGTTCGCTGACGACGACAAAGCATTGGCCGCTTAGTTGTCCCGGTTCGGCGTTCAAATCGAAGAGTAGAGCATGATGTCGTCCGAAATCCGCCCATAGACATCATGCTCTAGCACCGCGCCAACACAGTTGTCGGCGTGACATCCGCTCATGCGGAAGCGGGATAATTGCACCGGAATGCGCCGGTTCATGTCTTGATCTGGAAGCCTCCCAGCAGCCATGGATGTAACGCCTTGCTGGCGGCCAGGATATCGCTCTTTCCGACAACCTTAGCGCCGGAAAAACGGGTGACGATGCCGCCCGCCTCTTCGACCATCAGCGCCGAGGCGCCGAAATCGTGGAGAGACAGCCCGTCTTCGAAGAACCCGTCCAGCCGGCCGCAGGCGACATAGGCGATCGACAGTGCCGCCGAGCCGAGGCGGCGCACGCCTGCCGTATTCGCCATCAGGCGTTTGATCGCATCGAAATAGATCTCTTCGGAAACCGCCTTGAGCTGGCCCGGGATCGGCAGGCCGGCGCCAACGAGCACGTTTTCGATGTCGCCGACATCGGCGCAGCGGATGCGCTCGCCGTTCAGATAGGCGCCGCCGCCGATCTCGGCGCTGAACAACTCGTCCTGCATGGCATCATAAACGACGCCCATGACGAGCCTGCCGCCTTCGACGATCGAGATCGTCATGCCGAAATGCGGAATGCCCCAGGCGTAATTGGTCGTGCCATCGATCGGGTCGATGTAGATGATTGGTGTTTCCGGACCCGCCGTGCGGTTGCCGACGGCTTCCTCGCCCTGGATGGCATAGTCCGGGAAGGCCTTCGTCATCTCGTCGACGATGATCCGCTCGACGGCAACATCGATTTCGGTTTGATAATCGCGCGGCGCCTTGGCGAGCATTTCTGCCGACGTTCGTCGCCGCAGGGAGCCGCGGGCGGTTTCGCCCGCCTTCAATACCGTTTCGGCAAGCACGACGAGGCGGGACGAGGCGGTCGGGGAAAGACGCGCGGAAATCGGGGAAGTTGTCATGAGAAAAGTCCGGATGCTGCTGATATGACGGAGTGAATCGCGAGGAGCCCATCCCTTCGCAGAGGCTGATGATGGTTTTATGAAGCTGCAAGCCACACCGAGCGGCTATCTCAGGATCGCTTCAAGCTCGGAAATGGTCGGAAATGCCTTTCTTGTTCCATGTCTTGAGACGGTGATGGCTGCGGCTGCAACTGCGTGTTCGATGGCTAATCTGTCTAGGCGCTGCCCGCGCAGCGCGCAGGATGCAAGTGCTGCGGCCATGAAGGTATCGCCTGCGCCCGTTGTATCCACAACATCGCAGACCTGGGCGGGCACTTCGATACTATCGTGCCGGTTCACGAGCGTCGCGCCGTCGCCGCCCAGCGTCAGGACGATTTCGCGCAGCCCCCGGCTCAGAAGATATTCGGCAGCATCCCTGCCCGTCGTTCCCGTGAGGGCCTGCGCCTCGCCCTTGTTCAGGAAGGCGATGTCGATCAGATCCCAGAGATCGGAGAAATAGGAGCGCACCGGCGAGGGATTGAAGGCGGTGACCATGCCGATCGCTCTCGCATGTTCGAGAATGTCGCGCGTCGTCCGGTCGGAGAGGTTGCCCTGCAGCATCATCAGATCGCCGGAGCCCGCCGTCGAGAGGATACGCCTGACATCGGAGAGGGACAGGCTTTGCGCCGATTGCGTCGTCGTGACGATGGCATTTTCGCCGCCCGGCAGCCGGAAGATGATCGAGACGTCGCTCGATGCATCTTCCATTTCGATCAGTTCGCTCCGAAGCGGCTCGTCCGCGAGGTAATGGCGTATCGTATCGGCCCTCGCATCCCTGCCGACGGGCGCCACCAGCGTTGTCGGAACGCCGCAGCGAGCCATGACGACAGCCTGGTTCGTGCCCTTGCCGCCGAGATCGCTACCCCCGGCATTGCCCAGGATGGAGGCGCCGATGAAGGGAAGTTCCGAAACGGCGATGGTTTCGTCGATGGCGACGTTACCGATTATGTAGGCGCGCATGCATCCGCTTTCGCAAGGTGAGGCTAAAGGTAAGGCGCATCGTGAAAATCGACCTCGAGCTGCATCGCCCGGCCGAAGATCGCGCTGAGCCGCGCTTTTTCATCCTCTTCCAGCGTTTCTCCTGTCATGTCGAGTTCATTCTTCAGCCATTGCGCCTGGGCGGCGAAGTTCGGATCGACATGCAGGTCGACCCATTCTTTCAAGAGCGGATCGCTGATCGGGCGGTTGGCTGCTTCCTTCGACCAGGTCCAATACATCCACTCGGCCGCAAACATCGCCGCGACCGTGTCGAGGAAACCGCCTTGGCGGGCGATCTCCAACATGCCGGTGCGAAAGGCCTCGACCTCGGCGATGCCGGTATCGAAGGACGAGGGATCGATGCCGCGGCTGGCGAAGGTGCGCTCGAAATAGGCGATTTGCTCGTTGGCGAGCGCATCGAGAACCGCGATCAGCCAACGCTTCTGCATCATCGTCTTGGCGGTCGCCGCCGCATAGGCGAAGATCGAGATGGCGCTGTCGACGAAGGCCCCTTCATAGACGAGATAACGTTCGAAAGCCGCCTTGCTCAGCCTGTCGTTCTTGACGTCCTCGACGAAGCGGTGGCTCAGCATCGTCCGGAAGACAGCATCGTTCTCGCGCAGGATGCGGGCCGAAAGGCTCTCTGCCGCCATGCTCAGCCCTCCAGTCCCGGTTCAGCCGCCGCCCGGAAGGCGCGCACCCGCTCGACGTCGACCGGGTTCCACCAGACGCCGCCGTGCTTCAACGAAGACGCAACGATGACGCCGTTGGTGCGGGCGAGAATATCGACGATATTGTCCTTGTTGACGCCGGAGCCGACGAGCAGCGGCAGGTGTGTCGCCGCACCGATCTCCTCGATTTCTTCCATCGTTGCCGAATTGCCGGTTCGCTGGCCGGTGGCGATGACGCCGTCGGCATCGAAGAAGGCGAGATCGCGCGTCAGCTCCTGGATCGAGCGGTCGGCGACGATGGCGTGGCTGCCATGCTTGACGTGGCTGTCGGCAAAGACCTTGATGTGCTCGGCCCTCAACAGCGAGCGGTAGCGCATGGCCTCGGCCGCCCTGCCCTCCATGAAGCCTTCATTGGCGACATAGGCATTGGCCCATTGATTGACGCGGATGAATTTGGCGCCACCCGCCATGGCAATGGCGAAGGCTGGAATCGGTGCGTTGGCCAGCACGTTGACACCAAGCGGAATGCCGGCGGCGCGCGCGATCCGGTCGGTGACGATGGACATGAAGCCGGTCGTCTCGGGGCCGATATCCTCGGGCTTCGAAAACGGCACATCGCCGTGATTTTCGATGATCAGCCCATGCAGGCCGCCTTCCACGCAAGCTTCGGCGTCGCGCATACACGCGTCGTAGATCGCATCCATCGCAGCCCCCCGGTAGCGCGGCGCGCCCGGAAAGGCCGGGCAATGGATCATGCCGATCAGAACCTTGTCCCTGCCGAAGATATCCCTGATGGCGTTGGACGGCCTGTCCGAAATTTCCTGCATGTCATTCCCTTTCCAATTCCTGCCGCGCGCTGAAATCACGCCTGCTTTTCGGTGAGCCAGCCGAGGATGTTCTTCCAGAGCCGGCCATAGCCTTCCCATTCGCAGAACGCGGGCGAGAGCCAGTGCGGGCCGATATCGGACGTCCAGGCTGCCGTCCGCCCAGTGCCGTACGTGCCGACGACGAGCAGCGGATGGCCGCCCTGATCCTCCGGCAGGCGCGCGACGATCTCGACATCGGCACGGTCTCGCACTTCGACCTCGTTAACGCCGAGAAGCACCGGCCAGGCGCCTTCGAGACCCTGCATCGTCGGATGCTCCGGCTTCACGACCTCAGCAACGGTGCCCTCGGGAATTTCGACGCGGTCGTCATACGGCAGGCAGGTGACGGGCAGCGTGTCTTCGACGGGGGTGCGCCGCCAGCGCGCCTTGCCGTCGATGCCCTGGAAGGAGAAGTAGCCGCCGACCATCAGCAGGCCGCCGCCCTTCTCCACCCACGCCTTCAGAAGCTTCAGGCGGTTCGGCACGGTGCGCGAATGCAGCCACACATCCGGTGGCAGCAGCAGCGAGTTGGCGCCGATATCGGAGAGAATGATGGCGTCATAGGCGTCGAGCCCGGCCATCTCGAAGGGGAATTTCTCCACTGCCTCGTGCGCCGGCATATAGGTGAGCTCGAAGGCGCTGCCGGCGAGCGCCTTGACCAGCGGTTCGGCGCCGAGATGGAAGGTGACGCTGCCGAACTGGTCGAAGCCTTTGTAATGCGTGGCGGAGCTGACCCAGCTCTCGCCGACAAGGAGGATTTTTTTTGTCATGGTCTGCGGTACCTGTGATCGATTGAATTGATGGAGCTAAGCTCCGGCATGAAAGACGCGGCGCGGATTGCTGCGCATCATTTCGTCGAGAACCGTCCTGTCGAGGCCGTGCCGCTGAAGACGGGGAAGGAAGTGGCGGAGGATATAGGCGTAGCCATTGCCGCCGTAATGCGTCAGCATCATCTTCAGAAAGACGTCGTGCGACAGAAGAATCCGGTCGAGATAACCGGCCTCGACGAGACGCACGATCGCACGCGCCGCCTCCTCGTCGCTCGGGCATTGCACCTGCTGGTCGGCATAGAAGAAATCCATGCCGATCATGTCGTATTCGATGAAGGCGCCACGCTCCGCCAGCTCGCTCTGGTAGGCGATGTCGTCATGCGACGGATTCATATGGCAAAGCACGGTGTGGCGGAGATCCGCCCCCTCCTCCGCCACCACGTCGAGCACGCGGTGGCCGAGACGGAACCAGCCCGGCAGATGCACCATCAGCGGAAGCCCGGTCAGCACCTGTGCGCGTGCCGCACCGCGCAGCGACTTCTCCTCCTCAGCGGTGAAATCCGAGGAGACGCCGATCTCGCCGATCAGGCCGATCCTGACGCCGGTGCCGTCGACCCCTTCCCTCGCCTCGCGGACGATTTCACCCGCGATCTCGTCGACGCTCATCGCGGCGACGCCTTCAGGATGTGAGGAGCCGAGGTAATAACCCGCCCCCATCACGATGTTGAGACCGGATGCTTTCGAGATGCGCTGGAGTGCCAGGGGATCACGGCCGATGCCCTTGCAGGTCGGTTCCACCACGGTGCGCCCGCCCGCCGCGGCGAAATCCTTGAGTTCTGTCACTGCCAGATGTTCGTCATCCAGCGTGATATTGTGCTTGTTGACGAAGGGGTCCTGCCGGAGTTCGCCGAGGATCTCCATGCAGACGAAGCTTTCGGCGAGATATTGCCGTTCCGGCGTCTTCGGCGCATGCCACCAGCAGCGGCAGTCGTTGAGGATATGCTCGTGCATCAGCGTCACGCCGAGTGCATCCGCCGAGATGGAGCCGGTAACGGTCATCACCTTGCCGGAGCGGACATGGGCTTCGGACAGGCTTTCTGTTGTCTGCTCGCTCATCGCTTCATCCTTTCCTGCCCAGCCGGAAATGGAAATTGGCCGTGAAGATGCGCGTATTCAGCCAGATGGCGACGAGGATGATGGCGCCGGTGACGATCTGGGTGAAGAACGGCGATATGTGCATCAGGATCAGGCCGTTGCCGATTACGGCGATGGTCAGCGTGCCAAGCACGGTGCCGAGGATGGTGCCGCGTCCGCCCATCAGCGACGTTCCGCCGAGCACCACGGCGGCGATTACCTGCAGCTCGAAACCGACGGCGGCATTGGACGAACCGGAGCCGAGGCGAGCGGCGATCAGCAGGCCGGCGACGGCGCAGGCGACGCCGGAGATGATATAGACCGAGGCGATGATCCATTTGGCGGGCATGCCGACGCGCCGCGCCGCCTCTGCATTAGAGCCGACCGCCACGACCTGCCGGCCATATTTGGTCGCGGTGATGACGACATAGCCGAGAATGGCGATGGCGACGGCAATGACCGCTGGGATCGGGAAGCTGAGGATTTCGCCCCGACCGAGCGCGAAGAAGCCCGGCGCATCCTTGATCGGAATCGAATAGCCCTGGGTCAGATAGAGCGCCAGGCCGCGCAGGATCGAGAGGCCGGCAAGCGTGACGATGAAGGCCGGGATGCCCTGATAGGCGGTAAACCAGCCCTGCACCAGCCCCATGAAGCCGCCGAGCACGATCATGCCGATGACGACCGACGGCCAGGGAACACCCATCGCCATGATGATCGCCGCAACCGCATTGACGAGCGCGACCTGCGATCCGACCGAAAGATCGATGCCGCCGGTGATGATGACGAAGGTCATGGCGATGGCGACGATCAGGATGGGAGCGGCTTGGCGCACGATGTTCAGGATGTTGCCGAGCGTGAAGAAGGTTTCGCTGCCGATCGAGAAGAAAATCATGCAGGCGAGGAAGAAAATGGCGATCGACAGGACCTGTGCGTGTTCACCGAAGAAATCGGCGACGCGCGAGCCGTGGCCGCGTTCCGTATAAGCCGTCATTGCCTGGCTCCTTCACCGACGATCAGCCTGACGAGATCTTCGAGATTGGTGCTGCCGATCTGCCGTTCGGCCACCTTCGTGCCCTCGTACATCACCGCAATGCGGTCACAGACCCGGAAGAGATCCTGCAGCCGGTGGGTGATGAGGATCACCGAAACCCCATTTGCCTTGACGCGGTTGATCAGGGCCAGAACCGCCTCGACCTCGGCGACGGCAAGTGCCGACGTCGGCTCATCCATGATCAGCACCTTCGGCTTGAAGGAGGCGGCGCGTGCGATCGCGATCGCCTGACGCTGCCCGCCGGAAAGCTGGGCGACCTTCCCGGTCAGCCTCGGGATGCGGATCTCAAGCGAATCCAGCATCTTGCGGGCTTCCGCCAGCATCGTCCTGGTGTCGAGAAACGGCCCGCGACTGAGTTCGCGGCCGAGGAAGAGATTGCCGACGACATCGATATGGTCGCAGAGGCTGAGATCCTGGAACACCATTTCAATATTTCTGCCACGCGCGTCCGCGGGGCCGGAGAAGCGAACCTCCTCACCTTCCATGGTGATGGTGCCGGCATCGGGAATGTAGGTTCCCGAGATGATCTTCGTCAGCGTCGATTTGCCGGCGGCGTTATCGCCGACGAGGCCCAGGCATTCGCCGGGGAAGATGTCGAGATCGACGCCGCGCAACGCCTGGTGCGAACCGAAAGACTTGCGGATGCCGCGCAGCGAGATGCGCGGGTCGGATCGGGTGCCGCCGGATGTGCCGGTTCCGGAGGGTGCGCCCCCTCCGGAACCGGCGGCAGCGATGTCATGCTGTCCGCTTTCGATCATTTGAAGACGGCCCGGTATGGCTCGACATTCTCCTTGGTCACGATGGTGATCGGCACCGAGATCGTCTTGGTGACGGCTTCGCCGGCCGAGGCCTTGACGAGCGCGTCGACGGCGGCACCGCCCATTGCGGCCGGATCCTGCTGGACGACGGCGACGACGAAGCCGGCATCGATGCCGGCAATGGCTTCGGCAGTCAGATCCCAGCCGAACACCTTGATCTTATCCTGCTTGCCCTGGCTCTGGACGGCGGCGATCGCTCCCATCAGGGCCGGCTCGCCGGTGGCGTAGATCGCGGTCAGGTCAGGATTGGCGGTGATCAGGTTTTCGGCCGCCGCAAGGGCGTTGTCCTGGATGTTCTGCCCGTCGACGACGCCGGCCATTTCAATGCCGTCAACGCCTTTCAGGGTCTTCTCGAAGCCGTCCTGGCGGATGTTCTGAATGAACGAGTTCAGCGCGCCGACAACGCCGAGCTTGGCCTTGCCGCCCATGTTCGCCTTGACGTAGTCGAGGAAGTATTTGCCCATGTCGGCGCCGGCCGCGGCATTGTCCACGCCGATCTGCGCCTTCTGCGGACCATCAGGCAGGATGGCGTCGATGGCGACGACGGGAATGCCGGCATCGGCCGCCTGCTTGACCGCCGGCATGATGCCGTTGACGTCGATCGCCACGACGGCAAGCCCGGAGACCTTTTCCTGGACGTAGGTTTCGATGGCGCTGTTTTGCGCCGTCGTCTCGTTGTTGGCGTTGAAGATCACCAGCTTGACGCCGGCAGCATCGGCCGCCTTCTGGGCGCCCTCATTCATCTGGTTGAAGAAAAGCGCCTGCTGGTTGATCTGCACCAGTGCGACCGTCTTCTTTTCCTGCGCCTCAGCGCTGGACAGGCCGATGAAGGTCAATGCCGTAAAGCCGGCGGCTGCGATCATCGTTCGTCTTGTCAAATTCAGTGTCATGTTCTCATCCTCTTTTGGTTTTTTGACGTTGCTGATTATTATTTCGCAGGCGGCGCAACGGAGTTCCGCACCACGATTTCGACAGGCACCAGTTCCTCCGAAGCGGATGGTTTCCACTCGTGCCAATTGGTTTCCAGAAGCAGTTCCAGCGATCGCCGGCCGATCTGGCGCACCGGCTGGCGGATCGCCGTCAGCGGCGGCGCAAAAAGATGAAGCGGGCCGACATCGTCGAAGCCGATGACCGAGATGTCGCCGGGGATCGAGACGCCCCGGCTGCCGAAGACCTCGACGAGCCCGATGGCGATCTCGTCGGAGCTGGCGAAGATCGCCGTCGCCTCTCGGTCTCCGGCGAGATATTCGAGCGCCGCCGCACGGCCGTATTCGATGGTATACTCGCCGGCATAGCGGTCGGCCCGGGCTTCCTCGCCATGCCGCTCCCTCAGCGCCTTCAGCAGGCCGTCATAACGCCTGCGGGCGCTGATCATGCGCTCGTCGCCGCCGATGAAGAGGACGTGGCGATGGCCTTGCTCGGCCAGGTGCTGGCCGGCGAGATAACCGCCCTGCTCATTGTCGCAGAACAGCTTCGGCGCCTTCGAATCCGGAATGTCCTCATCGACGATGATGACCTTGCCGCTGCCGTTGATGAGGGCAGCGAGCGCACCGTCGTCGGGATGGTTGGTGACGAAGATCAGGCCGTCGACGTGATTGCGCTCGATCAGTTGCAGATATTCGATCTCGCGCCCCGGCCGGTTGAGCGTGGCGTGCAACGAGACCGCAAGCTTCTTTTCATCGGCCGCCTGCTCGACGGCGGCGACAAGGGTCGCGAAGAAAGGGTTGGCGATATCGGGCACGACGAGGCCGATCGTGTCCGAGCGCCCCCTGCTTAAGCGACGCGCATGCGGGTTCGGCCGGTAGTTCAGCGTCTTGATCGCATCCTCGATGCGCTTCTTGGTCTGAAAGGGAAGATCGAGGCTTCCGTTGACGAAACGCGACACTGTCGTGACCGACACGTTGGCCGCGGCTGCAACATCCTTCAGACTTGGTGTCGTTCCCTTGGCCATTGATTGGACCTATTGTAAAGCGGTTTAGTAAAGCGCTTTACAAGACAATATCGATTGCTCGCCGTTGTCAACAGCGATGAATGTGCAGGATCTATTTTTCTTGCCGATCGAAGCTCGACTGGCAGGCCGTCAGGCGATCGTCGGCTCGAGCTTGTCGCGCAGCCAGTCGCCGGCGATGCTTGCGAGATCTGGCTCGACGGTGTCACCCGGTTCGATTTTGACAATAGCAAGCCGACGGGCCGCGGCCTTTATATGGCGTGGTCGGTCGAGGCGTCGAAGAGATGGATCTGGTCGGGATCGACCGAAAGTCCGATCATGTCTCCTGCCTTGACCCTGTCGCGGCGCGTCTCGACGATCGTCAGTTCCGGCTGGGTCTCCGCGACGATGAAGGTCGAGGAGCCGGTCGATTCGACAAATGCAATCGGCACATCGAAGCTGCCATGTCCGGGCTCGACGACGCCGATATGTTCCGGACGGATGCCGGCGACGAGCTTACGTCCGGGCTCGATGGCACGGGTGATCGCAAGCGTCTGCTTCATCGCGCCGAAGTCCAGGATCAGGCTCTTGCCGTCTTCCGCGGCCATCGCGGGAATGAAATTCATGGCCGGCGAGCCAATGAAACCGGCAACGAACCGGTTTGCCGGCCGGTCGTAGAGGTCGAGCGGCGCGCCCTGCTGTTCGATGACGCCATCGCGCATCACCACCACATGGTCGGCCATCGTCATCGCCTCGATCTGGTCATGGGTGACATACACCGAGGTGGCGCCCAGCCGGTCGTGCAGGGCGCGGATTTCCTTGCGCATCGAGACACGGAGCGCTGCATCAAGGTTGGAAAGCGGCTCGTCGAACAGGAAGGCCTGGGGGTTGCGGATGATGGCGCGGCCCATGGCTACACGCTGCCGTTGGCCTCCCGAAAGCTGGCGCGGATAACGGTCGAGCAGCCGGGAAAGACCGGTGATGACAGCGACTTCCTCGGCTTTCTGCTTTGCCTCAGCCTTGGGGACGCCGTGCATTTTCAGCGAATAGGTCAGGTTCTGTTCCACCGTCATATGCGGATACAGGGCGTAACTTTGAAAAACCATGGCGATATTGCGCGCCCGCGGCGGCACGTCGTTCATCACCTCGCCGGCAATCTTCAGCGTGCCGCCGGTAATTTTTTCCAGCCCGGCAAGCGAGCGGAGCAACGTGGACTTGCCGCATCCGGACGGACCGACCAGCGCGACGAACGTGCCCTTGGGAATTGAAAGGTTGACATTCTTAAGCGCGTGAAAGGCGCCGTAGTGCTTCTCGATGCCCAAGAGTTCGATCTGGATGTCCTGGCTCATGCCGAAAACCTTGCTGGTCCCCAACCGGGACCGATGAGATGGCCAAGGGTGAAAAATGTCGTCATTTGACTGCTCCGGCGGCGATGCCGCGCGTTAGCGTGCGTTGGAAGATCAAGAAGAAGATCACGGTCGGTATTATACCCAGGAAAGCCGCCGAGGCCTGCAGCACCGGGTCCGACATATTCTGACCGCGGGTGAGGCCCATGGCGACCGAGACCGTCTGGTTGTTATTGGACACCAGCATGACGAGCGGGATCAAGAATTCGTTCCAAGTCCAGATGAAAAAGAAGGTTCCCAGGACCATGAGTGTCGGCCGCAGTACTGGGACGACTACGAACCAGAGCGTTTTCCAGTGGGTCGAACCATCCATCTCGGCCGCTTCGAGGATTTCCTTGGGAAATGTACTCAGCACGGTCGATAGCAGGTAAGTCCCGAAAGCGCTTTGCAGGACCGCGAAAATGATGATCACGGAAAGCTGCGTATCGTAGAGACCGCTCGCTTTGGCCATGTAGTATAGCGGGTAAATGATCGACTCCTGCGGCACCATAATGCCCAGAAGAAAGACCACCAAAATCACGCGCGAACCCGGCACCTTGCCGACCCCAATCGCATATGCGTTGAACAGGCTTATCAGCACCCCCAACACTGACACAGCGAGACTGATCACCACGCTGTTGAGCAGCTTGCGGCTGAAATCAGACACCGTCCAGAATTTCTCGATCGCGGTGAGATCGATCGACCGGGGAATCGATAGCGGTCCGCCAACCGCGTATTCGGCACTGGCCTTGACGGCGTTGAGCAGAGCAAGGAAAAAGGGAAAGAGCGTAAAGGCGAGGAGTAGAATAAGGATGGCCAGCACCACCCACCGCATGGGATCGCGTCGCGCGCGATCGGCTGCCGCCGTCGCCTTTGTCTTGGTCGTAACATCGCTGAGAACTGAGTAAGCCATGATCTACTCCTTCGACTCCTGCTGGCTCTGGAAGCGTAGGAAAATGACAGCCAACGCAATCGTCAGAGTCGTTTGCACGACCGCGATGGCCGCGGCATAGCCGACGCGCTGTGTTGTGAAGAAGTGGTAGTAAGTCAGATAGGATGGCACGAGGGTGGCATTGTCGGGGCCGCCGGCGGTGATGACAAAGATTGGCGCAAAGACTTTAAGCGCTGCGATCAGCGTGGTCAGCACAACGACGAAAATCTCCGGCGCCAGAAGTGGAATGGTGATCGTCACAAACCGGCTCCACCAGTTTGCCCCATCGAGCTCCGCAGCCTCGTAGAGAGAAGGGTCGATACGCGAAAGACCGGCCATGAAAACCACCAGACAGTAGCCGACCTGTATCCAGACAATGACGAGCGAGACGGCAGCAAGCGCGTATGTCGCATCGCCGATCCAGTTCTGTGCGAAATTACCCAGGCCGATGGCCTTTAGCGTGATGTTGATGACACCGACGGGATTCAGAATCCAGCCCCAGAGAACGCCCGCGACCGTTACGGGCAGAATCTGCGGTAAGTAAAAACCGGCCCTGAAAAAGCTCGATACCCATTCACCGAATTGGTCCCTGACATAGTCGAACAGCAGAGCGGCCAACACCAGGCCGATGCACACCGGTATGACGGTCATCGAAACGATGAACAGCAGCGTGTGATACATCGATCCCCAGAATTGATCATCCGTCAGCAGGCGATGATAGTTCTGCAGGCCGACCGGTCGTGGCGTTCCGACGCCTTTCCATGCCGTGAAGCTCAGCCCGAGATTAGCAAGCTGCGGTATGAGTACGATTAGAATGAAGCCGATCGTCCCCGGAATGAGATAGAGGCTATAGCTTCGTGAACCGTCGCTCGATCGCTGGCTGGATATGGCCATATCATTCTTCCTTCAGCCTCGCATGCTGGGCTGCGCCTTGGGCGCAGCCCAGCATTCAAGGTCGCGCTACTGATTTTCCTGCGTGTCGTCGTAAACCTGCTTGATCTGTTCCACGAACTGCTCCGCAGTAAGACTGCCCTGGAAGAGACCGGTGTCTTTCTGGTTGAGCACGTCGTAGTAGCCGGGAACCGGCCAGTCAGGATAGAAACCGAGGCCGCTTTTGTCAGAGATCTGCTTGAAAACCGCTGCGGCGTTCTTACCGATGGGGTTGGTGATGACGGAAAGATCAGCGGCGATCGGCACGCCGCCGGCATTGCCGAGTTCAGCTTGGTATTTCGGCGACAAGGTCAGGCTGATCCACTCGGCGGCGAGATCGGGATTCTTGCTACCCTTGGGAACGACCCAGAGATTGCCTGTCGAGCCGACCGAATATTTCGGCGTCGGAATGACGAACTGACCCCACTTGAAGTCCTTGATGGTCGAGGCGAAGGTGCCGAGATTCCAAGTGCCCGAGACGTACATCGGCGCCTTGCCGGAGGTGAAGAGCAGAGCCGCGTCCGGGTCCTTCATGCCCGTGGAGTCCTTGTTGATGTAGCCCTTTTTGACCCAGTCGAGCAATGTCTGCGCCGCATAGAGGTAGGGCGCGCCGTCGAGGGGAGCCTTCAAACCCTGATAATTCTGGACCCAGGCGTCATCGGCCTTGGTATAGGCTAGAGAGGCTAGCAAGTGCTGGCCACTGGTGTCGATGGCGCCGAGCGCGAGAGGTGTGAGACCCTTCTGCTTGAAGGCTTCCATGTCAGCGACCCACTCTTCGAGCGTCGTCGGCGGCTTGAGGCCTGCCTTTTCGAACATGTCAATATTGTAGAAGCACGAAACATATTCGCCGAAGACCGAAACGCCCCAAACAGGGCCGGAGCCATAGATGCCCTTTTCGTCATAACGGCTAAGGACAAGATCGCCTTCGTTAAGGATCTTGTCCCAGCCTTCCTTCTTCACATAGTCATCCAGATTGGTCAGTAATCCCTGGCTTGCAACCAAGCCAGCGGTCGCATTGCCCTTGTTGTACTCGAGCACGTCGGGGGCCTGATCGGAATTGAGGATCATGCCGCCTGAGGCCTGCAACTGCTGAAAGGTCTTCTGCTCGAAGCTGACGTTGATGTCCGGATGTTTCGCCTTGAACTCCTCGAGCGCTTTCTTCCAGACAATGCCCTGAGCCGTGGTCGGCTCCTCGAACCACCAAATCTTGAAGGTCTTCTGTTCGGCATGGCCGACCGAAGTCATCAGCATCGCCGTGCCGAGTGCTAGCGCAAGTCTTGCAATTCTTTTCATGCTTTCCTCCCAAAAAAGCGGCTGCGCCGCGAAAAGACCCAAGTTAGTCAGTCATGGAGCCGCCGGGCCTCCCAGCCCGGTGGCAATAGCTTAGGCGGTCGATCAGGGATCAACAACGAAATCTCCACCCCGGCACTTCTTCAGATAGTTGAGCCCGTGAACCTGACCAGTCATCTCAAGCGCGTCGCGATAGACCGGGTCATGCCAGCCTTCGATGTCGATCGAGCCGGACCAGCCGGCAAGGCGCAGCTCGGAAATGATGTCGGTCCAGTTGCTGTCGCCGAAGCCCGGCGTGCGCATGAAGACAAACTTCTCCTTGCCGAAGATACCGTGTTCCTTGATGACCTCCCAGCGGATGGTCGCATCCTTGCCGTGGACATGGAAGAATTTGTGCGCCCACTTGCGGATCTGCGGCAAAGGATCGATCAGATAGACCATCTGATGGCACGGCTCCCATTCCAGACCGATATTATCATCCGGGGTCTCGTTGAACATCAGTTCCCAGGCATCGGGATTGTGGGCGATGTTCCAGTCGCCGCTTGCCCAATTGCCGTCCATGGCGCAATTCTCGAAGGCGATCTTGATGCCCTTGTCGGCAGCGCGCTTGGCAAGCTCGCTCCAGACCTGCTTGTAGCGAGGCAGGCTGTCGGTCAGCGGCTTGCCGCGGATGCGGCCGGTGAAGCCGGCAACGCAGGTGGCGCCGAAGTGATGGGCATTGTCGATGCAGTTCTTCCAGCCCTGCAGCGTCTCGAGGTCGATTTCGGTTTCTTCCAGCGGATTGCCGAACATGCCGAGCGTCGAGATGGTGATGTCGCGGTCGCCGATCGCATCGAGGCAGCGTTTGCCGAGTTCGGCAAGGTCCTGGCCCTTGGTCGTCTGCCAGAAGAAGGGTTCGAAGCTTTCAAAGCCCATTTCGGCGATCTCGCCGATGCGGGTAGCGGCATCGCCCTTGTTGCCGCTGACCATGGTGCCGATGCGAATGGATTTGGCAGGGTTGCTCACGTCAGTTCATCCTATGCTGAAATTTCGACACGCTTGCCCGTCTTGGCGCTTTCGATCGCGCCGAAGACCATGGCAAGGCTTCGGATATTGTCGGAATTGACCGTCTCGGGCCGTCTGCCGGTGCCGATCGCCGCGATGAAGTCGGCGATGACGCTGGCATGGCCATGGGTTTCCTCGTCATGTTGCGGACCGGGAACGTTTACGGCAGCGTGCCCACGCAAAAGGCCGGGCTCTTCGCCGGCGACAGTCGCCTTGAAACTCTCCTCGCCATCCCAGGTGAGCATTCCCTTCGAGCCGACGAGGCGCCATTGGCTTTCCCAGCTGGTGCGCTCGCCCTCGGCGCACCAGGAGCCGCGATAGGTGAAGACGATGTCGTCGGAAAATTCGAAGATGGCATTGGCCGAGGCGCCGTGCCGGTACCACGAACCCTTCGGATTGCGCTCGACGCAATAGACGGCAAGCGGCTTCCGGCCGGCGACGTAGCGCGCCGCATCGAAGGTGTGGATCGCCATGTCGAGAAGCAGGACGTTGTCCATCTCTTCGCGGAAGCCTCCGAAATGCGGCGCCAGGAAGAAGTCGCAATGGATGCCGGTGAGTTCGCCGATCGCGCCGCTGTCGACGAAGCGGCGCAGGCGCCTGACGCCTGATATGAAGCGACGGTTCTGGATGACAGCGTGGATGCGGCCGGTCTCGGCGGCAAGATTGACCAGCGCAGCGCCCTCGGCAAGCGATGCGGCCATCGGCTTTTCGCTGAGCACATGGCAGCCGGCTTTGAGTGCCGTCGAAACGACGTCGTAGCGCGCGGCCGGAATGACGATATCGAAGACCAGGTCGGCCTTTGTGGCCGCCATGACGTCGGACAGGTCCGAACCGATGACGGCGCCTTCAAGGCCGAACTCCGCGGCAAGCTTTTCCGCCGTCTCCCGGCTCAGGTCGACAAGGCCGACGATGGTGATGGAGTCGGCCAGCAGCGGGTTGGAAGCGATGGCGCGCAACCAACCTTTGGACATAGCTCCGCACCCGCACAGAATGGCACTGAATTTCACGATTTCCTCCAGGGGAATGGTGTCAACTCTCCTCGTGACACGCACTCCGTAAACGTTTACGACTGTATGCGGAAACATTTTACGGTGTCAATAGACGCCAAATGGGAAATTACGGGCCCAGATCCGGACGGATCTGAATTATAGAAATGGAGCATGATGTCGTCCGAAAACCGCGCACACTTTTCGGCATCATGCTCCCGGGAAAATCGTCAGCGATGAAGGGGATTCGCCAGCTTGCCGAACACTTGCATATCTCGATCGGCACGGTCTCCCGCGCGCTGAACGGCAAGCCTGATGTCAATCAGGAAACCCGCCGGCGGGTGCTGGCAGCAGCCGAGGAACTCGGCTACGTCGCCAACCAGTCTGGGCGGAGCCTGAGGCAGGGGGAGACGAAGGTCATCGGATTGATGATCGAATCCAGCAAGGAGACGGTCGAGAACGCCGACAACTTCTTCCTCGGCGTCACCAGCGGCCTGCAGAGCGTCTTTGCCCGCCACAAGCTCGACCTCATCATGCTGCCCTGCCCGAGTGACGAGGACCCGCACGAATATCTGAAGCGGATGGTGGCGCGGCGCATCGTCGATGCGATGATCATCTCGGACACGCGGCGCGTCGACCGGCGCATCGACTTTCTATCGCGGGCGAAGATCCCCTTCGTCGCGCTCGGCCGCAGCCTTTCGGCCAGCAATTTCCCCTGGATCGATCTCGATTTCGAGGGCGTGGCCGACCATGCCGTCGAGCGGCTGATCACGCTGGGCCACCGCCGGATCGCGATCACCGCGCCATCGAGCGAGGCCAACCTCGGCTATCTCTTTATCGACAGCTATCGCCGCGCGCTCGAGCGCCACGATATTCCCTTCGACCCCTCGCTCGTCATTCGCGTCAAGTCGAGTGAACAGGGCGGCTATCAGGCGGCCCATGAGCTGCTGCTGCTCGAAGAGCGGCCGACGGCGGTGATCCTGATCTACGAGCTGATGGCGATCGGCCTTTACCGCCGCCTGATGGAATCCGGCGTCATGCCCGGCCGCGACCTTGCGGTGATCGGCTTCCGCGACGCTCCGCGCGCACGTTTCCTGCAGCCGTCGCTGAGCTGCTTCCGCATCTCGCTCTACGATCTCGGTGTCGCGCTCGGCCGGATGCTTCTCGCCAACATGCCGGCCTATCGAGATTTCCATCCGGGAGGCGAGCGCAACATCATCTGGCCCCTCGAACTGATGCCGGGCGAAAGCGACGCGTTTCGGGTTGGGGTCATGGCCTGAGCGCTATCGGCTTGTTTCCGGAAAGCAGAAGCGAGCCCCCTCATGTACCTGATGCAAAGAACCGGTTCTCCGGCCGCGGCAATCCGAGATGCTCGCGCAGCGTCGTGCCCTCATATTCACTGCGGAACAGGCCGCGGCGCTGCAGTTCGGGAACCAGCCGTTCGGTGACGTCGGTGAGACCTTGCGGCAGATAGGGAAAGACGATGTTGAAACCGTCCGAACCCTCCTCGTCAAGCCAGCGCTCCATCTCGTCGGCGATGCTGGCCGGCGTGCCGACGAAGGCAAGGCCGGCATAACCGCCATAACGCTGCGCCAGCTGGCGCACCGTCAGATTTTCTTCCGCCGCAAGCTTCAGCACCTGGGCGCGACCGGTCTTGCTGGCATTGGTGTCGGGAATATCGGCCGGCAGTGGTGCGTCGGGATCGAAGCCCGAAGCGTCATGGCCGAGCGCGATCGAAAGCGAAGCGATGGCGCTGTCGTAATGCACCAGGCTGTCGAGGGTGGCGCGCTTGGCGCGGGCCTCGTCGATGCTGTCGCCGACGATGATGAAGGCGGCGGGCAGGATCTTCAGATGGTCGCGGTTGCGGCCGATGGCTTCCATGCGACCCTTGATATCGGCATAAAGCGCTTTGCCGGCGGCCAGATCGCGCGGCGAACAGAAGACCATTTCGGCGGTCTCCGCGGCAAGCTGGCGGCCGGGGTCAGACTGGCCGGCCTGGACGATGACGGGCCAGCCCTGCGGCGGCCGGGCGATATTGAGCGGCCCGCGCACGCTCAGTTCCTCGCCCTTGTGACCGAGCACATGCATCTTTTCCGGATCGAAGAACAGGCCGCTTTCCCGGTCGCGGAGGAAAGCATCGTCGGCGAAGCTGTCCCAAAGCCCGGTCACGACATCGTAGAATTCCCGGGCGCGATGATACCGCTCGCCGTGCTCCACATGTTCGTCAAGGCCGAAATTGAGCGCGGCGTCGGGGTTGGACGTCGTGACGATGTTCCAGCCGGCGCGGCCACCGCTGATATGGTCGAGCGAGGCGAAACGACGAGCGATGTGGTAGGGCTCGTCGAAGGTGGTGGAGGCGGTCGCGACGAGGCCGATACGCTCCGTCACCGCCGCCAGCGCCGACAGCAGCGTGAAGGGCTCGAAGGAGGTGACGGTGTGGCTGCGGCGCAGCGCCTCGACCGGCATGTTGAGCACGGCAAGGTGATCGGCCATGAAGAACGCATCGAATTTCGCCCGCTCCAGCGCCTGCGCGAAGGACTTCAGATGCGCGAAATTGAAATTGGCGTCGGGATAAGAGCCGGGATAGCGCCACGCGCCGGTATGCAGGCTGACGGGACGCATGAAGGCGCCGAGGCGCAACTGCCGTGGGGTCATGACTTTCCTCATGGATCGGGCAAGGCGGCCGCCTGCCCCGCATTGGGCGTTCTGTCTGAAGCCGCTGCAGCGACGCATCGGATATCGGTTACGTAGGAACTCGACGAATTCAAATCGAGGCCGGCTCAGCTAATTTCCGGTAGCGATTTCGGTGCTTTTCCGGCCACGTTTTCGCAGAACCGCCCGTCTGAGACACTAATCGCGGCAGTCAGAAGCCGATAAGCAAACACTTTTCATTTTCTATCACATCTATAGAATTTGTACTCTTATCTCGACGCTTGATTTCTTTCACCGATAGGGCCGTCAGAAATGGAGACATCGATGAACACCGTGCTGAGGCAAGCAGACCAGATCCGGCCCGTGGCCGACCGTATCGGCAGCGACGAGGAGGCGATCGCCACTGCCCGCAGACTGGCGGCGCAATTTTCCGCGCGCGCCGCCGAGCGTGACGCAGAGCGGATACTGCCGTTTAGCGAACTCGATCTCATCGCCCAGTCCGGCCTTTTGGCGATCACCGTGCCCTCGCAATATGGCGGGCTCGACGTCTCCAACGCCGTGCTTGCCGAGATCACCGCGATCCTGTCGGAGGCGGACGGCTCGATCGGCCAGATCCCGCAGAACCATTTCTATATTCTCGAGGCGCTCAGAACCGACGGCGGCGAGGAGCAGCAGCGCTATTTCTTCAGCCGCGTGCTGGCCGGCGATCGTTTCGGCAATGCGCTTTCCGAGCGCGGCACCAAGACGGTCGGCCACTACAATACGCGCATCAGCCGCGACGGTCCGGGTTACCGGATCAACGGGCGCAAATTCTATTCGACCGGCGTCCTCTTCGCCGACTGGATCACCATCTTTGCGCTCGATCCGGAGGATCGGTTGACCATGGCCTTCGTGCCGAAGGGCACCGAAGGTGTCGAGATCGTCGACGACTGGGACGGTTTTGGCCAGCGCACCACCGGCAGCGGCACGACGATCCTCGACAATGTCTATGTCAGCGCCGATTCCGTGGTCTTCCATCACAAGGGCTTCGAGCGGCCGACGACGATCGGTTCCGTTGGTCAGATCATCCATGCCGGCGTCGATCTCGGCATCGCACGGGCGGCCTTTGCCGAAACGCTGGAGTTCGTCAGGACGAAATCGCGCCCTTGGATGGATAGCGGCCTTGAGCGTGCCTCCGACGATCCGCTGACGATCGCCAAAGTCGGCCAGATCGCCATCCGGCTGGAAGCCGCAACGGCTCTGGTGGAGCGCGCCGGCCACAAGGTCGATGCCGCGCAGGTCGAGACGACGGAGGAAAAGGTGATCGCGGCGACGCTGGCGGTCGCTGCGGCGAAGGTGCTGACGACCGAAGTGGCACTCGAGGCCTCGAACACGCTTTTCGAGCTTGCCGGAACCTCGTCGGTACAAACAGGCCTCAACCTCGACCGCCACTGGCGCAATGCCCGCACCCATACGCTGCATGATCCCGTGCGTTGGAAATATCACGTCGTCGGCAACTACCATTTGAACGGTGTGACACCGCCGAAGAACGGCGCACTCTGAAATCTCTCCGTCTTCCAACCGAAAACCCCACCGCCGGGGCCGGCAGTGGGGTTTTTGCTTTCGATGACAGCGTGGCGCCTCAGCTATAGAGGCTGACCTCCGGTATCTTGTCGTTCAGCACGAATTCACCGACTTCCTTCGCCTTGTAGAAGACCGGATCGTGCAGAGTGTGGGTGCGGACATTGCGCCAGAAACGGTCGAAACGGTATTTGTCGGCCGTCGAGCGCGCGCCCGTCAGCTCGAAGACGCGCGAGGTGATGTCGAGCGAGACATGGGTGGCGTGGACCTTGGCGGCATAGGCTTCCGCCGCCGCCTCGCCGCGCTCGCGCGCCGTCACATCGCGGCCGCGGGCAAGGCCCGCCTGCACGGCTGATGCCGCATTGTCGGCAAGGGCTGCCGAGGCCTTCACAGCTGCGGTGAATTCGCCGACGCGTTCGAGGATATAAGGATCATCCGCCGCACGCTCGACGCCGGAGGTGATCCACGGCCGGGTGGTGGTGCGGACATAGTCGACGGCAGCCTGCAGCGCGCCTTCGGCGGTGCCGAGATAGAAGTTGACGAAGACCAGCTGGATGAACGGCGTATTGAAGGTCGAAAGCACCGGCGGCGCTGCGTCGGCTGCTGCCGGCGCGCCGACGAAGTCCTCCTCGTAGACCGGGAAGTCGCGGAACTCGACGCTGCCGCTGTCGGACAGGCGCTGGCCGATATTGTCCCAGTCGTCATTGGCGACGTAACCCTGACGATTGGTCGGCACGGCGAAACCGGCGATCTTGTCGTCGAGCGTCGCATTGGCATTGATGTAATCGGAGACCCGAGCCGCCGTGGAAAAGGACTTGCGTCCGTTCAGCACATAGCCATTGCCGCGACGGGTGAGCACCAGCCCGGGATCGCGCGGATTGACGGCCGCACCCCAATAGAGGTTCCTGGCGACCGTATCGCTACCCAGCGCATGGGCGCGGGCGGCATCAAGCGCCCAATAGATGTACTGGCTGTTGACATAGTGGTAGCCGAGCAGCTGG
This sequence comes from Rhizobium ruizarguesonis, assembly GCF_012349115.1. Lineage (GTDB taxonomy): Bacteria > Pseudomonadota > Alphaproteobacteria > Rhizobiales > Rhizobiaceae > Rhizobium > Rhizobium ruizarguesonis. The sequence continues at coordinate 267,813 of NZ_PQIG01000001.1, read as the reverse complement.
CCGATCGAGCTCTCGCCACGGGCGAGAATGCGCACCAGCCTCAGCCCGTCCACCCAATCGAGGCCACCGCCGCCGATCTCACGGGGATGCAGCGCATTGAGCAGGCCGGCATTCTTCAATTTGACGATTTCGCCAAGCGGCGGTCGGCCTTCGCGATCGAGGTCTGCGGCGCGCCTGGAAAGGTCGGCAGAGATATCCTCCGCACGGGCAAAGAGGTCGTCGCGCGTCGGGTTGCGGCTGGCCGCGAAGACGACATTGGATTGGCTCATGGGCGGAACTCCAATTCTCCAAAAAGATGATCCGACGGGAGCCACACGCTTCCGCCGGAAGGATCGAAGTGCGAGGTCTCAGAACAGCTTGTCCGGGATCCAGCTGGCGGTCGCCGCATCGCTCGTGCTGAAGGCCGGGATCTTTTCGGCCAGTTCCTCGATCGTCTTGACGCCGGCTGCACGCAGGCTCTCCTGCGTCAGAAGCGTCGGCTTCACGGTGATTTGGTGGGGAACCGTCTGCCCGGCGATTTCGAGGGCTGCGGCGCGAATGGAGACGGCGCCGACGACGGCAGGATTGGTCGCGACGGTCGCAACCCACGGGCTGCCTTCCTCGGTGATTTCCTGGATATCGGCCGTCGACACGTCGGCCGAATAGATCTTCAGTTTCTTGGCGATGCCGAGATCGTTGGCGGCGAGCTTCACGCCGCGAGCGAATTCGTCATAGGGGGCGAAGACGACCGATATATCGGGATTGGCAGTGAGCACGGCCTTCGCCTGATCGGCGGTCGAAGTCGCCGTCGTGTCGCTGACATTGCCGAAGCGGGCCTTTTCGACCACGCCTTTATTGTCCGTCTTGAACTTGTCCCAGACCTCGTTGCGGCGGTCGAGCGGCGCGAAGCCCGCAACATAGACATAACCGGCGCTGAAGCTGTTGCCGTTGTCCTTCACCACCTGTTCAAGCGCCGATGATGCGAGTTCGTGGTCGCTCTGCTCCACCTGCGGAATTTTGGGATTGTTGAGGTTGACGTCGAAGGCCACGACCTTGATGCCCTTGTCGAGCGCCTGCTGCACGACGTCGCCGAGCGATTCAGGCAGACCGTGGTCGATGACGATGCCGGAGACGCCGAGATTGATCGCCTGGAGGATCTGCTCGCGCTGCTCGGCGGCGTCTTGCCGGCCGGGGAAGATGCGCAGGTCGATAGCCAGCGCCTTGGCCTGGGCTTCAGCCCCCGCCTGATAGGCCTGGAAGAAATCGCCCGCCGAGATGTAGCTGATCAGCGCGACCTTGACGCCGCCCTTGTCGAAAGGGGCAGGAGCGCCGGACAGACCGTCGGCTTTTGCGCCTTGAATGAAAATGAACGGAATGACGGCGGCAGACAGTGCGAGCCGTGCGAGGGATTTCATCGTCGCGTTCCTTCTAGCAATCGGGAGCGTCGTCTGACAGGTCTGGAAGCCCTCGCGACGCGTCGGATTATTAGATATAATCTCTATGTTTTTAGTAGAGTAAATGATCCGATTTTATGGGCTGCGGGAGATTCTTTGTTTCCCGAGGGCAGTTCGCGGGGGAAAGGCGTGCCTGGAGTTCGACCGCCCGGACAGGGCACACTCCGGCTTCGATTGCAGTCCCGGACCTTTGTCGATGCCGCTTCTTCACATTGAAAATATCACCCGCAGTTTCGGGTCGACGCGGGCGCTTGCCGGCGCTGATTTTTCTATGGAGCGCGGCGAGATCGTGGCGCTGATGGGCGCAAACGGCGCGGGCAAATCGACGCTGGTCAAGATCCTTTCCGGCGTGCTTCCGGCCGATGGCGGCATGGTTCGGCTCGATGGCCGCGCCTTTGCGCCGCGTAGCCCGGCCGAAGCGGCTAGGGCCGGTGTCGCCACCGGTCGCGACCCGGCTTGCCGGTGCCTCGACCGTGCGGCTGAAGACGCTCGCCTATGTCATATCGGGCACGCTGGCATCGCTCGGCGGCATCGTGATTGCCGCCCGCGTCGGGCGCGGCGACATTTCCTCCGGCGGCTCGCTGCTGATGGATTCGGTTGCCGCAGCACTGATCGGCTTTGCCGTCTTCAAGCTGCGACGTCCAAACGTGCTTGGCACCATTGCCGGCGCCGTCTTCGTCGGTGTGCTGCTGAACGGCCTCACCATGCTGAACGCCCCTTACTACACCCAGGATTTCGTCAAGGGCGCCGTGCTCGTCGGAGCCTTAGCGCTGACCTACGGCCTCGGCCGCAGCAATCCCTAATTCCAAGGAAGAAAGACATGACCCGCGAAATCAGGCTGAACGCCTTCGACATGAATTGCGTCGGACACCAGTCGCCAGGGCTCTGGCGCCATCCGCGCGACAAGTCCTGGACCTACAAGGATCTCGACTATTGGGTGCATCTGGCAAAGACGCTGGAGCGCGGCAAGTTCGACGGGCTGTTCATCGCCGACGTGCTCGGCGTCTACGATGTGCTGAACGGCAATGTCGATGCCGCACTTCGCCATTCGGCGCAGGTGCCGGTCAACGACCCGCTGCAGCTGATCCCCACCATGGCCTACGAGACCGAGCACCTCGGCTTCGGCCTGACGGCGTCGCTTTCCTTCGAGCATCCCTATACCTTCGCCCGCCGCATCTCGACACTCGACCACCTGACCAAGGGACGTGTCGGCTGGAATATCGTCACCTCCTACCTCAACAGCGGCGCGCTCAATATCGGCCAGCCGGCACAGACGAAGCATGATGACCGCTACGATCTCGCCGAGGAATATCTCGAGGTCTGCTACAAGCTCTGGGAGGGAAGCTGGGAAGACGGCGCCGTCGTCCGCGACCGGGAAAGCGGTATCTTCACCCATCCGGAAAAAGTCCATCCGATCCGCCATTCCGGCAAGCACTTCAATGTGCCCGGCATTCACTTGAGCGAACCCTCGCCGCAACGTACACCGGTGCTCTATCAGGCCGGCGCCTCCAGCCGCGGCAAGGATTTCGCCGGCGCCCATGCCGAATGCATCTTCGTCGCCTCTCCGTCGAAGGCGGTGCTGAAGCGTTACGTCGCCAATGTCCGCGAGGCGGCCGAACGGGTCGGCCGCAACCCGCGCGAAATCCTCGCCTTCAACCTGCAGACCGTGATCCTCGGCGAAACCGATGCGGAAGCGCAGCGGAAGTTCAACGAATACCGCAAATACGCCTCCTTCGAGGGCGCGCTGACACTGATCTCCGGCTGGACCGGCATCGATTTCGGCCAGTTCGGGCCGGACGAGGTGCTGCGGCACCGCCATACCAATGCGGTGCAATCGGCTGTCGAGACCTTCACCACCATCGATCCGACCAAGGAATGGACGGTGCGCGAAATGGCCGACTGGGTCGGCATCGGCGGTTTCGGTCCTGTTTTCGTCGGTTCGCCGCAAACGGTCGCCGATCTGATGCAGGAATGGATCGAGGACACCGATGTCGACGGCTTCAACCTCGCCTATGCCGTGACGCCCGAGAGTTTCGAGGATGCCGTCGATCTGCTGGTGCCGGAACTGCAAAAGCGCGGCGTCTACAAGACCGACTACGCCAAGGGGACGTTGCGGGAAAAACTCGGGGGAGCGGGGCCGCGGCTTGTCGCGCCGCATCCGGGTGCCGCTTATCGTAATCTCTTCACCGAGCCTGCCCGTGTCGCGGCCAACGGCTGAGCGAATAATGGCTGGGTGACAAAAAATATCTCGCCCAGCCCAACCATTCGAATCTAACCTCTATGACAATTTGCATTTCGCCCTGAATATGGGCACCCGAATTTCACCGATCAGGAGGGGTCATGACCGTATCATCTATCTCGCGGCGCACGCTGATGAAGGGCACCGCCCTGCTGCTTGCTTCGACGGCGCTCGCCCGGCAGGCGTTTGCGCAGGCTGCACCCAGCGGCGGCCGGCTGATCGTTGCGGCCGATTCCGAGCCGAAGAACCTCAACCCTGCCATCGTCGCCTCGAACGGCGTCTTTTTCGTCGCAAGCAAGGTGATCGAGCCGCTCGCCGAAGCGTCGTTCGACGGCAAGGATGGGCTTTCGCCGCGCCTCGCCACCTCCTGGGAGGGCTCGGATGACGGCCTCTCCGTCACCTTCAAGCTGCGCGATGGCGTCACCTGGCACGATGGCAAGCCGTTCACCTCGGTCGATGTCGCCTTCTCTGCACTCAACATCTGGAAGCCGCTGCAGAATCTCGGCCGCCTGGTCTTTGCCAATCTCGAAGCCGTCGATACACCTGACGATTACACCGCCATCTTCCGCTTCTCCAAGCCGACGCCGTTCCAGCTGATCCGCAACGCGCTGCCTGTTGTAACAAGCGTCGTTGCCAAGCATATTTTCGACGGGACCGATATCGCCACCAACCCGGCCAACAATACGCTCGTCGGCACCGGTCCGTTCAAGTTCGCCGAACACAAGCCCGGCGAATATTACCGGCTGGCGCGCAACGAGAATTATTGGGACAAGGACCAGCCGAAACTCGACGAGATCATCTTCCGCGTGCTGCCCGATCGTGAAGCAGCGGGTTCGGCGCTCGAAGCCGAGGAAATCCAGCTTGCCGCCTTCTCGGCTGTGCCGCTGGCCGATCTCGATCGTATCTCGAAGGTCGCCGGCATCAAGGTGATCTCGAAGGGCTATGAGGCCCTGACCTACCAGCTCGTCGTCGAGATCAATCATCGCCGCAAGGAGCTTGCCGACCTCAGGGTGCGCCAGGCGATCGCCCAGGCAATCGACAAGAAATTCGTGGTCGACACGATCTTCCTCGGCTACGCCGCCGCCTCCACCGGTCCCGTGCCGAAGAATGCGCCGCAGTTCTACACGCCGGATGTCGCGGCCTATGATTTCAATCCGGCGGCGGCCAACGACATTCTCGACAAGGCCGGATACAAGCAGGGGCCCGATGGCAACCGCTTTACGCTGAAGCTTCGCCCCGCGCCCTATTTCAACGAAACCCGCCAGTTCGGCGATTACCTTCGCCAGGCGCTGGCCGTCATCGGCATCAATGCCGAGATCGTCAATGCCGATGCGGCCGCGCACCAGAAGGCTGTTTATACCGATCACGACTTCGATCTCGCCGTCGGCCCGCCGGTCTTCCGCGGCGACCCGGCGATCTCCACCACCATTCTCGTCCAGTCCGGTACGCCAGCCGGCGTGCCCTTCTCCAACCAGGGTGGCTACGTCAATCCGGAACTCGACAAGATCATCCTGCAGGCATCCGAAACCATCGACACGGCGGCGCGCACCGATCTCTACCGCAAGTTCCAGCAACTCGTCGTCGCCGACCTGCCGCTGATCAACGTCGCGGAATGGGGTTTCATCACTGTTGCGCGCGACACCGTGCTCAACGTCGCGGACAATCCGCGCTGGGCTGTCTCGAACTGGGGCGATACCGCGCTGCAATCGTGATAGAATCGGCGGCAATTCTCTTCCAGAGGCCCTGTCCGGCGTGAAACGAGCCATCATCCTCCTGAGGCGCAGGGCGATCAGCAGCATTCCGGTGCTGCTGATCGTGGTGATCTTCACCTTTTTCCTGCTTGAGTCAGCCTCGGGCGATGCCGTCGACGCCTATCTCGGCTCGATCGGCGGCGGCGATGCCGCACTTAGGCAGTCGCTGCGCGAGAGCTACGGCCTCGACCAATCGATGTTCGCCCGCCTCTGGCTCTATCTTTCCTCGCTGGCGCGGCTCAATCTCGGCTGGTCGGTCGCCTTCGGCCGGCCGGTCGGTGCGCTCATTGCCGAACGCCTGCCCAATACGCTGCTGCTGATGGGCAGCGCCACCGCACTCTCCTTCGGCCTCGGCTCGGCGCTCGGCATCCTCGCCGGGGCGCGGCCGGGCAGCCTGCGTGACCGGCTGCTGTCGATCGGTTCGCTGATCGTCTATGCCATTCCGAGCTTCTGGCTCGGCCTGGTGCTGAGCATCGCCTTTTCGGTGAAGCTGCGCTGGTTTCCGATCGCCGGCGTCGAGACGATCGCTTCGGGCAACACAGGATTTTCGCGCGCTCTTGATATCGCCGACCATCTGGTTCTGCCGGTCGGCGCGCTCGCCTTGATCTATCTCGCTCTGTTCCTGCGGGTGATGCGCAGTGGCATGGCCGAGGCCTGGAAGCTCGATTTCGTGCTGTTCGCCCGCGCGAAGGGTCTATCGCGGAGCCGGATCGTGCTGCGCCACGTGGCGCGCAATGCGCTGCTGCCGCTCGTCACCATGCTCGGGCTGCAATCGGCGGCGATGCTCGGCGGCAGCGTGGTGATCGAGAGCGTCTTCGCAATCCCGGGTTTCGGGCGGCTGGCGCAGGAGGCGGTCAACGGCCGCGACGCGCCGCTGTTAATGGGCATCGTCGTCACCAGCGCCGTCCTCGTCATCTCGGTCAATTTCCTCGTCGATCTCGTCTATGCCGCGCTCGACCCGCGCATCGGCGCCTCGGAGGGCGGTGCATGAGCCGCCTGCTGCGCACGCCGGAAGGTGTGATCGGGTTTGCGATCCTTCTCGTCCTGATTTTGGCCGGACTGCTCGCCCCTATCCTTTCACCGGGCGATCCGTTGCGAATTGCCGGCCGTGCATTGCTGACGCCATTCACCGATCCGGCTTTTCCGCTCGGCACCGACCGGCTCGGCCGCGACGTCCTGGCGGGCCTGCTCTATGGCGCGCGAACCTCGCTCGCCGTCGGCCTGGCGGCAGCGTTTTCGGCCATGGTGCTGGGGCTCTGCGTCGGCATGGCGGCCGGTTTTGCCGGCGGGCTCGTCGACGAGGCGCTGATGCGGGTTGTCGACGCCTTCCAGATCGTGCCGGCTTTTTTGCTCGCCCTTGCCTTCGTCAGCACCATCGGGGTGTCGACGCCTGTCGTCGTCATTGCCATTGCGCTCGGCACCTGGGCCGATCCGGCCCGGCTGACGAGAGCGCAGGTGCTGGCGATCCGCGAGCAGGATTACGTTGCCTCGGCAAGGGTGATCGGCATGCATCCGGCCGAGATCGCCCTCCGGGAAATCCTGCCGAACGCGCTGCCGCCGGTGCTGGCGCTTTCCGCCACCATCGTCGCCGGCGCGATCCTCACCGAAGCAGCACTTTCCTTCCTGGGTCTGGGCAACCCCAATATCGCCACCTGGGGCTCGATGATCGCCGAGGGCCGCAGCGTGTTGCGTTCGGCATCCTATCTCTCCGTCATACCGGGTGCGGCACTGGCCGTAACCGTGCTCGGCGTCCATCTCTTCAGCGAAGGCCTCGGCAAGGCGCTTGGCGACGACGGTGCGAGGGCGGCATGAGCATTTTCTGCAGCCTGCGGCAGCTTTCGGTCACCTATAGTCGCGGCAGGAATGCCGCCCTCGACCGCGTCGACCTCGATATCGCAGCCGGCGATAGGCTGGCGATCATCGGCGAAAGCGGCTCCGGCAAGAGCACGCTCGCGCGAGCACTTGCCGGCCTGCTGCCGGAGGGAGCGAAGGTCCAGGGCGAATTGCTCTGGCCTGCACTTGGGCATCCACCCCGCCCGGGCCGCGATTTCGGCCTTGTCTTCCAGGACCCGGGCTCGAGCCTCAACCCCGTCCTGACGATCGGCGAGCAGATCGCCGAGGGCGCCAGGCGCCATCTCGGCCTCAGCTGGAAACAGGCGTATATCAGGGCCGAGGAATTGCTCGGGCGGGTGCGGATACCGCAGCCTGATAAGGCGATGCGGGCTTTTCCGCACCAGCTTTCCGGCGGCCAGCGCCAGCGCGTGGCGATCGCGGCGGCCATCGCTGCGAAACCGGCGCTGCTGATCGCCGACGAGGCGACCAGCGCGCTCGATATGGTGGTCCAGGCCGAGATCGTCGGCCTGCTCGACGGGCTGGTGCGCGAGGACGGCCTGACGCTGCTCTTCATCACCCACGACATCGCGCTTGCCTCCGGCTTTGTCGATCGCATCGCCGTTTTCCGCAATGCGAGGCTGGTCGAGGCAGGCCCCGTCCGTTCGGTGCTTTCTGCGCCGAAAAGCGACTATACCGCCGCCCTCATCGCCAGCCATCGCGACCTCGCGACGCCACCGCTGATCGAAGAGGTGGCGTCATGAACGACATGCTGCTTTCCGTCGAAAACCTGTCGAAAGGGTTTTCTTCCTCAGGCCGCCAGGTTGCTGCCGTCGATCATGTGTCGCTCACCATCGCGGCAGGGGAAACGCTCGGTCTCGTCGGCGCCTCCGGCAGTGGAAAATCGACGCTGTCGCGCATCCTGCTGCGGCTTCTCAGCGCCGATGCCGGCTCGATCCGTTTCGAGGGAGAGGATTGGCTCGCGCTGAATAGCGCGTCTTTGCGCCGCCGGCGGGCGCGTATGCAGATGGTGTTTCAGGATCCGCTTGCGGCCTTCAATCCGCTGGCGAGCGTCGGTGCGGTGCTCGACGATCCGCTTCGCATCCACGGCGTCGCCGCGAAGAACCAGCGCCCCGCCGAGATCGCCATGCTGCTCGAGCGTGTCGGCCTCACCGCAGATCATGCCGCACGTCCGGTGCGTTCGCTCTCCGGCGGTCAGCGGCAGCGTGTGGCGATTGCGCGGGCGATTGCGACGCGGCCATCGCTGCTGGTGCTCGACGAGGCGGTCTCGGCGCTCGATGTGACCGTGCGCGGCCGGATCCTCGAGCTCCTGGTCGATCTGCAGAAAGAACAGGGCATTGCCTGTCTGTTCATTTCGCACGATCTTGCCGTGGTCCGGGCCGTCTCCCACCGCATCGCCGTCATGGATGGCGGGCGGATCGTCGAGACCGGCCCGGCAGCGGCGGTCGTTGCCGCGCCGCAATCGGAGGCCGCCCGCGCACTCGTTGCAGCCGTCCCTCGTCTCGTGACCGATCCTTGCTGAAGGAAGTATCCATGCCCGATCTTGGTTGGAATCCCCTGCATGGCGTGCCCTCCTATCCCGCGGAGCGCTACGCCGTCCTCGCCGACAGGATCGGCGGCATATTGCACAGCCGCAACGATATATTGCTGGTGCAGGCAGAAGCGGTGGTGGCGCTCGAGGCGGCGGCGGTGAGCCTTGCGCGCCCTGGCCTGACAGCATTCAACATCGTCACCAGCTCCTATGGCGGCTGGTTCGGGCAATGGCTGCGGCGGGGTGGCGCGGCGGTCGCCGATATCGTCGCCGAACCGGGCCTTCCGATCGAGATCGAAGCAGTCGCCAAAGCGCTCCAGACGGGTCCGAAGATCGACGTGCTCGCGCTGGTTCATGCCGAATCCGCGAGCGGCATTCTCAACCCCCTGCCGGAGATATTGGCGCTTGCGCGTGCCCGCGGTGTCGTCACCGTCGTCGATGCGGTCGCCTCTGTCGGTGGCCACCGGCTCTATGTCGACGATCTCGGCATCGACATCGCCGTGATCGGCCCGCAGAAAGCGCTCGGCGGGCCGGCCGGTCTGTCCGCACTCTCGGTCAGCGGCCGCGCCTGGGATCTCATTCTCAGAGATGGCGCCGCGCGCGATTCGATATTGTCGTTGGCGGATCAGAAGTCATGGGTCGATGGCGGCCGACGCGGCCTGCCGGGAACACCGCCGCCGCTGGAATTCTTCGCGCTGGAGGCGGCGCTTGACCGCATCGAGGCTGAAGGCCTGGAAAATGTCGTCGCCCGCCATGCGCTGGCAGCATCGGCGACACGAGCGGGGCTTGCCGCACTCGGAGCCCCAGCCTGGGTGCCGGCAGTAAAAGCGTCGAACCTGGTCACGGCCGTGCCTGTGCCGGAGGCGCTGGCGCCTGCCGCGCTGATCGCAGCTGCCGGGCAGCTCGGGGTTGAGGTGACCGAAGGCGTCGGAACCGCGCCGGCCCGTCTCGTGCGGCTGAACCACACGGGTCCGCGCGCCGCATTCCAGACGGTGCTGTCGAATGTCGTGGCGTATGGCGCCGCCCTCAGGCAGGCAGGCCATCCCTCGGATATATCAGCCGCTTCGGAGGCAATATCCGCAGCCTACAGTCGATGAAAGCCGTATTCGGCCCTTGATAATCATGGTTCATCAAGGCAGGAGAGTAGCAATCGCGGAGACTTGGTGCAGATGACAAGATTGCTGGATGCGCAGGGCCTGGAGATTTCACATGAGGGGCATCGCACCCGCCTGAAATGGCACCGGTTGCGCAAGCGGTTTGCCGATCCGTTGTTCTCAGCCGAAGTGATGGCGGAGGGATTTGCAGCAGGCGCCTCGATGGAGCTCGATCTGCGCGTCCGCGCCGACGGCGGTTTCGTCGTGCTGCACGATGAGGAGCTCGAAGGTGAAACGACTGGGCAGGGAGCGATCGGCAAGAAGAGCATCGGTGACCTCACCGCTATCAGGATGCAGGAGGGCGACCGGCCGCTGATCTTGAGCGAGGATCTCGCCGCCATGCTCCAATCGGCCCACCCGGCCGCGCTGCTGCAATTCGACATGAAGGACGACTTTGAAGCGATCGGCGCCAGGGGCATTGCGCATCTGGCCGCGCATTTCCAGGATATCGCCGCCTCGGTGATCGTCAGCGGCGGCAGCCTCGACCTCATCGTCGCGGTCAAGGAGAAGCTTCCCCATCTTCTGCGAGGGATCGATCCGACCGACAAGCTCTACGATATCAAAAAGGCCAACGGCTGGAAGGCGGTCGAGACGGAACTGCGTGCCGACCTGCGCGGCCCGACCGAACCGGACACGATCTATCTCCACTGGCCGCTGATCCTTGGTGCCGCCAATGAAGGCCTCGACATGATCGCGCTCTGCCAGGACGAAGGCAAACGCGTCGATGCCTGGACCTTCACCCTGAAGGATCCGGAGGCAGGTTTCAGCGAAGAGGAATGGCTAGGCTTTTCGACGCTGATGGCCCTGAAGCCGGATCAGATCACCACGGACGAGGCACCGGCGACCGAACGCGCCTGGCGCCGCCGCATGGCCGATTAACCGGCGGACGTTGGAGCATGATGGCGAAAGGTGTGAGAGGCTTTCGATACCCTGTTTCCAGGTTTGTCGCCTGCTTTTTGCAGTTTGCATCATTTTAAACTTCTGATGCTATCCATAGCCAGCAGACAAATGTTGGTGTCCGATATGCAAGTTGTTGATGCCGAAGCAAATACTCGACAAGCAAATTCCAGCTTACAGGAAGCGTGGCACCTTGGATGTACAGGCCGTTCGGTTGAGGCCCTTACACTGGCCGGCGAAATTCTTGTTGATGCCAAGGCGCGGGGCGACGACCGGCTCGCCGCGCAATGCGACACGGATATTGCCTGGTACTGTTTTCAAATCGGCAAGGCCGAACTTGGACTGACGCATGTCCGGCGGGCGATAGACTTCTGGAAATTGACCGGGGAGCGCAAAGAGGAAGCCGTTGCCCGGGCCTATTTCGGATGGTTGCTCTTGGAACTGGGCTTGCCGGAGGAAGCAATCGAAGAAGCGACCCGCGCGTTGGATCTGGCCGACAAGGCCGCGGACCCGAAAGCACAAAGCCTGGCCACCAACGTCATCGGAATTATCTTCTGGTGCAACAAACAGCCCGACCGGGCCATCCTGATGAGCGAGAGGTCTGTCGAACTCGCCAGATCGATTGGCAATAAGAACTATGAATGCTGGTGGCTCATCAATCTCGGCGGCGCTCATTCGGAAGGCGGATATATCGCGCGGGCGCTCGGCCAGCCGGAGGAAGAACACCAGATGCTGGTCAGAGCGCTGGCACTGACCGAACAGGCGCTCGACATCGCAATCGAGATCGGCGACAGCTGGGCCGCTCGCCTCTGTCTCGGCAACCAAGCCGAGTTCTACAGCCACCTGGGCGAGCATGAGAAGGCGCTCCAGTGCATGGTCCGCTATCGGCTGTTTCAAGAGAACAGCTATGTCAGGGACAGGCAGCAATATCTCTACACTTTGGGCCAGATCTACAACAATTCCGGAAAATTTACGGAAGCCCTGTCGCCGCTGCTCGAGGCGGTGGAGCTGATCGACGCCGGCGGAAGTTTCGATTCCTATGTGCAGATCTATCTTTATCTGTCGCAGGCCTATGAGGGGCTGGGGCAGTTCGATCCGGCGCTGGAGGCACATAAGAAATACCACCAAGCCTATCTGCGCAATAGTGCCGAGAGTACGCAGCGACGCGCACGTCTCGCCGAAATCTACTATGAAACCAAACGGTTCAAGGAAGTTGCCGAAACGGAGTCGAAGCGCGCAGACACGCTGGAGGCCTCCTATCAGAAATTGCAGGAGCAAACCGATATCCTTGCCAATGCCGTCTATCTGGACGCACTGACCGGGCTCTATAATCGCAAATATCTCGACAGCCGCTTTAAAGCGCTGACATCCGAGAAGCGTCCATATTCCATCGCGATGCTGGATGTCGATCACTTCAAGTCGATCAACGACAACTTCTCTCACATGATCGGCGACCGGGTCCTGGGTGCCATTGGAACCATATTGCGCAGCCAGCTACGCATTACCGATCAGGCAATTCGCTTTGGCGGCGAGGAATTCGTCGTCCTGTTCGCCGGCGCTCCCCGAGGCGCCGCAGATCTCTGCGAAAGGCTGCGTTCGGCCATTGAACGATGGGACTGGTCTGAGATCTGCAACGGGCTGCACGTCACGATCAGCATAGGTCTCGCCAGTACCCTGTCTGCCAAGTCTCCGAACGAGATTTTGGCGATCGCCGATCAGAATCTCTATGCGGCGAAAAAGACCGGTCGCAATCGCGTTGTTGCGTAACAGGCGTTCCCTAACTTCGGGCAAAGTTCGCAGTCTCACAAATCAGGCGGATCGCGTCTGTGGGAGAGGTGTATCTATAGCCCCTCGATGTCGAGGATGAAGGCGAATTCGCCGGCAAGCCCCGGCGAGTAGGCGATGACGGGTCCGCCCTGCGCAAGCAGTTTGTCTACCGGTGGCATCGCCACCGCAGCGCCGGCCTCTTCGGCGATCAGCGCGCCGGCGAGCATGTCCCAGGCATTGAGATGGCGTTCGTAATAAAGGTCGGCAGCACCCTCGGCAACGCGAACGAGGTCAATCGCCGCCGCGCCCATGCGGCGATAATCCATGCCGCGTTCGTGGAGCCGCCGCGAGAGCGCGAGATGGTCGTCGAAACTCGTCTTGCGGGAATGGCCGAGAATGACAAGAGCATTGGCCGGATCGGCGGTCGCCGCAGCACGGACCGGAATCCCGTCCTTGAAGGCGCCACCGCCGCGCACGGCGTGAAAGACTTTGTCTCCGGCGGCGTCGTAGACCACGCCGATCTCCACCTTTCCGCCGACGACGAAGGCGATCGAGACGCCCCAGTGCCGGAAGCCCCTGATATAGTTGGTCGTGCCGTCGATCGGATCGACGACCCAGGTGCCGCCCTCGCCCGATCGTCCGCCGCTCTCTTCGCCCATGAACGTATCATCAGGAAAACGCGAGAGTAGGCCGTCGCGTATTGCCTGCTCGGCCCTCCTGTCGGCGATGGTGACGAAATCCTGCAATCCCTTGTTCTCGACGGCAAGCGAGCCGGGGTCAGAGTCGCGCCGAAACCGGGCAACCTCCCGTCCGACCTCGAGGGCGACGGTGATGGCGACCTCCGCCCGTGCGCGGATGGCGGCGGGATCGAATACGGAATTCATCACGCAGTCCTTCTTTTGATCAGTGTCACCGGCGTGAATTCGACACGCGCCGTCAGGTCCGGCTCGACTATGCGGCTCATCAGCAGGTCGACCGTCTTTTCGGCCTGGACGTCGCAGGGTTGGCGGATGGTCGTGAGATCGTAGGCGGCCCAGCTCGCCTGAGGAATGTCGTCATGGCCGATGATGGAGAGCGGCGGCGCATCCTCGCGGCCGCGGCCCTGCATGATGCGATCGACCACGCCGCAGGCCATGTAGTCGTTGGCGCAGAACAGCCCGTCGATGCCGGATGCGGCAAGTTCGGCTGCAGCGTCGTAGCCGCTCCGGTAGTTGTTGATCCTGACCTGCAGAAACTGCGCCTCGACGCCGAACTGCTTGCAGCGTGCGATGAAGGCCTCGCTGCGCCGCCGCGCCGTATAGGATATGGCAGGGGCGGCCATCACGGCGGGCTTTCGCACACCGCTGTCGATCAGGTGGGTGGCGGCGAGATGGCCGGCCATGCGGTCGTCGGAGATGATGCGGTCGACGAAGGGAATGTCGTTGCCCTTGTTGATCAGCACGATCGGCACACCCTCGGCCGCGCACTGCTCGCAGATCTCGGTCGGCGGTGCGTCCGAGGTGACAATGACTCCTGATACGGCGTAATGCAGCAGCTGGCCGATGACCGTCGAAGTATCGGCCTCAGGCGAGGTTGGCAGCAGGATGGGGCGGAAATTGCGGGCGAGCAGCACTCTTGCCAGATTCTCGATCTGCAGCGTGCGGAACGGATTGTCGAGGCCGGCAGCGACGAGGCCGACGAGATCGGAGCGTTTGTTGGTCAGGCTTCGGGCAAGATAGTTGACCCGGTAGCCGAGTTCCTTGGCGGCTTGGTAGACCTTTTCGCGCGTCTTCGGCGAGACGCTGGCATCCGGCGTGAAGGCGCGCGACACGGCAGCGCGCGAGACGCCGGCCACGCGCGCCACGTCGAAGGAGGTTACCTTGCGCGGTCCCTTACCCTTGTCTGCCAACTGCTTTTTCCCTGCCTGCCGGGGGCCGCATCAGATCGGGCAGATCCGTGCAGATGCCGAGAACCGGAAGTTTCATGATATCAGCGAGGATGGCCGGCCGTTCCTCGTGCCAGAGCACGATTTCGCGGCCTTCCTCGAAGGCGCGGCGCATCAGCGCGTCCGTCACCAGATCCTGCGGACGCTCGCCTGCCCTCTCCCAGCAAAGATGCAGAATATCGGCGCCGGCCTCGTCGCCGAGCGCATGCGGATCGTGGCCGACACGGATCAGCACGGAAAGCGGAAAATCGCAGGCGGCGTCGCGAAGTTCGCGCACCTGAGCCGTATCGAAGGAACCGAGACAGGCAAAACGCTGGTTCATCTCGGCAAGGTGCCGCCAGCAAAGCAAGCCGGTTCCGGGCGCTTTGAGTTCGACGTAGAGACCGGTTCCGGTCTCGCGGCCGAGAGCGGCAACTTCCGAAAAACTCGGCACGTCGACGCCGTCGAGCCCTGCAAGCTCCGCCGCCGTCATCTCGGAAATGCGGTGGTCGATGCCGAAGACGCGCTCGAGGTGGTCGTCATGCGAGACCACGACCACGCCGTCCTTGGTCAGTTGCGTATCGAGCTCCCACATCTCAGCCCCGAGTTCGGCGGCGCGGCGGAAGGCGGTGATGGTGTTTTCGCGTTCATGGCCGCTGGCGCCGCGATGGCCGATGCAGAAGGGAAGCCGGCCCTTGCCCGACGGCCAGCCGTAACGCTCGAAAAATGCCGAGAAATCGCGGGTCATCAGAGCCTCCTGCCATTTTCGTCGAAAACGAATACGCCGCGGCTGTCGATCGCCCAGCGGACGTCGTCGCCGACGTGAATATCGCTGCGGACCGGCTGGATCGAACGCAACAGCGGTCCACCGGGAAGAGCCACGTCGTAGAGGTTCTCGCGGCCCTGCGTTTCGGCAAAGGTGACCTTGCCCGGCACGGTAATGTCGCCTGCCGGCGTGAAATGCTCCGGCCGGACGCCGAGCATCAGCTTGGTACCTTCGGCGGCGCCGATGGTCACAGGCAGCGGCACGCGGATCTCGCTTTGCGGGATGGTGAAGGCGCCCTTGTCCACGACGCCGCGCAGGAAGGTGATCGGCGGATTGCCGAGAAAGCCGGCAACGAAGGCGGTCTTCGGATCATTGTACATCTTAGCCGGCGTGGCGATCTGGACGATCTCGCCCTCCTTCATGATGGCGATGCGGTCGCACATGCTCATCGCCTCCACCTGGTCGTGGGTGACGAGAATGGCGGTGATACCGGTTTCGCGCTGCAGGCGGCGGATTTCCGATCGCATTTCGAGGCGCAGCTTGGCGTCGAGATTGGCGAGCGGCTCGTCGAGCAGCAGCACATCCGGCTTGCGGATCAGCGCGCGCGCCAGGGCCACACGCTGCTGCTGGCCGCCGGAAAGCTCGGCCGGCCTGCGGCCCATCAGGTTGCCGATCTGAACGAGGGCAGCGATGCGGTCGACTTCCTTGCGGATCTCGGCAGCCGGCATGCCCTTCACCTTCAGCGGAAAGCCGATGTTCTCGGTGACCGTCATGTGCGGATAGAGCGCATAGGACTGGAAAACGACGCCGACATTGCGGGCCTGGCTCGGCAGATCGGTGACATCGCGGTCGCCGAAGAGGATGCGCCCGCCGCTCGGCCGGTGGATGCCGCAGACGGAAAACAGCGTCGTCGATTTGCCGCAGCCGGAAGGGCCGAGCAGCGCCAGCATCTCGCCGCTGCCGACTTCGAGCGTCATGTTCTCGATGACTTTGGTGGAGCCGAAGCTCTTCGAAAAATTGTCGAGGAGGATGCGCATCAGCCTTTGCTCCCGCCGCCATAGATGTTCATGAGATATTTGTTGAAGAGCGCGTAAACGATCAGCACCGGAACGAGGTAGAAGACGCCGACCGCTTTGAACATGTTGAAGTCATAATTGTTATCGTCGGCGAGGAAGGCCGCGAGATAGACCGAAAGCACCTGCACCTGATTACCAGGCGCCAGCACCTGCGGCAGGATGAATTCGCCCCAGCCGGAGAGGAAAGAGAACAGGCCGAGCGCCATGATGCCGGGCTTGACCTGCGGCAGCACGAGGCTGCGCCAGACCCGGAAGCGCGAGGCGCCGTCGACGACGCCGGCCATCTCGATTTCCCACGGCACTGTGTCGTAAAAGCCCTTCATCAGCCAGATGCCGAGCGGTAGGTCGATCGCCGCCTTTACCAGGATGACGCCGAGCAGCGAATTGTAGAGGCCGATCATCTGCAGCACGATGAAGATGGCGATGATCAGCGTCACGGACGGGAAGGCATGCAGCACCATGACGCCGGCAAGGAAGAAGCCGCGCGCCGGTACGTTCAGTCGTGACAGCACATAGCCCGCCATCGACGAGACGATAAGCACGAGGCTGGTGGTGCAGGCAGCAAAGAGCAGCGTATTCACAGTCACCTGCCAGATGTTCGCCTTGCCCTCCGTCGTCTGCCACAGGAAGCGCCAGTGGTCGAGCGTCAAGCCCGAAGGCAGCAGCGCATCCGCCTGCTTGACCGTCACAGTGTCGAGGAAGAGATAGACATACATCAGGAGCAGCGGCAGGCTGACGATGGTCAGCGCCGTTATGACCGGCCAGCTGCGGTAATTTGCCGAGGGCTGCGATCGTTCGGCCATGGTCAATCCTCGATCAAGGGCTTGGCGACAAGCGTGCCGTAGTTGAAGACGCGCAGATAGAGCAGCGACAGCGTCACGCCGATGACGACGAGCACCAGCGCCATGGCGGCACCCAGCCCGTATTCCAGGTTGCCGGCATAGTTTCTGAGCGCCGTGTGATAGGCAGAGAGCGCCCAGACTTCGGTCGCATTGCCCGGTCCGCCATTGGTCGCGAGCAGGATTTCATTGAAGGAGGCAAGCAGCGACAGCGTCTGGTAGCAGGTGACGAAGAGGATCGGCCAGCGCATCTGCGGCAGGATGATGTAGCGGATCTGCTGCCAGCGCGAGGCGCCGTCGACCTCGCTCGCATAGAACTGGCTCTTCGGAATGGCCTTCATCGCCGAGGAGAAGACCAGCATGCCCATCGAGGCGCCGATGAAGCCGTTGATCAGCACGACGAAGAACCAGGCGTTATAGGCGTTGTCGAGAAGATAGTTCTTTGGCGGATAGCCGAACTTGCCCATCAGGATCGAAATGAAACCGGTATCCCAGGCAAGCCACTTCCATAGCATGACGTAGATGACAACAGGGGTGATGCGCGGCAGGAGCCAGATGCCGCGGAAGATCGAGGCTGGCGTCGGCGGCATGTAATGCGTCCAGATGGCCAGCAGCAGCGCATAGCCGACATTGAACAGCATCAGCACCAGCGCGACGTAGAGCACGGTATTCAAGAGCACGCGCGCCATGTCGGGTGAGGTTGTCATGCGCGAGAAATTGTCGGTCGTCCAAACCCAGCCGGTATAGGTGGCCTTGGCGACCGTTTCCTTCTGCTCAGCTGTCAGTTTGAAACCCAGACTATCCAGCGCCGAAAAGAGCTGCTCCTTGCTGTCGAAGCGGGTGTTGAGGACGGAGCGGTTGAACTGTTCGGAGATCTGCTTGACATCGCGCGTCGAAGGCCGGTCGGCGAGATCCTTGATCATGCGCTCGACGTCGCGGCGTGCGGTGAACACCTCACCTGCATGTTTGGTGCGCAATTCCGCGGCAATCCCCGGTGTCAGCCCGAGGCCCTCGACAGCCTTGATCCCCGCCTCGTCGATCGTGTAGCGCGGTTCGGCCATTTCGGCGGCAATATCGGGCAGCGCCGATTTCAGCGCAATCAGGGAATTCGGTGCGATCTGGTAGACACCGCCTGATATGCCGGTCGCCGTCGTCATGCTGGTCATCGAAAAGACCGCCGTCAGAACGACCGGCATCAGGAAGAAGAGGATGATCATGATCGCGGCAGGCGCGATCATCACCAGTCCGAGCGTTCTGGACGATTTCATGGAAGCCCCCTCGTCGCGGACCGACCGGGCGGCGCTGCCGCCGCCCGGAAGAGTGCTTCGATCTTAACGGATGACGATCTTGTCGCCGAGCGTGCTCTTCAGCTCGCTCTCTGCATCACTGACCGCGGCGTCTACGGTCTTGGCGCCGGTCCAGGATGCTTCGAGGTTCTTCCACATGATGTTCCAATATTTGCCGAAATCGGAATTGTTCGGCATCGCATTGGCATGCGGCAGCAGGCGCTCGGTGGCTTCACGGGTCCAGCGGTCGGCCGAATAGAAGTCGACCGTCGATTCCGACTTGGAGATGCCGAGATGAGCTGATTTGACCGCATGCAGCGCGTTGGTGCGCGGCTCGGAGGCGATCTTGACCAGCTGGGCGGCGATCTCGGTGTCTTCCTGGTCGTGACCTGCGGTCAGCAGGTAGACGAGCGGATGGGTCAGCGTGTTGGCCTTGCCGCCTTCGCCGGCGGGGATCAGCGTGAAGATCACGTTGCCGAAGAAGTCCTTCAGGCCCTCCTGATTGACGAGGCGGGCATAGTGCCAGGTGCCGCCGTCCCAGATGCCGGCCTTGCCGGTGGCGACTTCCTTCCACCACTGGTCGCCCGGCATGCCGATGTGGTTCTTCTTGGTGACGCCTGCCTTCACGGCATCGGCGAAGAACTGATAGGTGCGGGTCATCGCCGCCTTGTCGAAAACGAGCTTGCCGCCTTCTTCCATCGTGCCGCCGAAGCTGGTGTAGAACTGCCAGTAATCAGGGCCGTTGCTGGTGCGCGGATAAAAACCGTAGCCGGCCTGGACGAGGCCCTTGTCCTGCATCTTCTTGGCGTCTTCGAGCAGGTTCTTCATGGTGTACTTGCCGTCCTGGACGCTCTGCGGCAGCGCGTCCAGATCGGCATCGCTGTAACCGATCGCCTTCATGTAAGGCTTCCAGAAGAACATCGGGCGGGATTCAGCGTCCTGCGGGATGCCGTAGACGGTGCCGTTATAAGACGCGATCTTCAACAGGTTTTCATAGATGTCGCTGAGCGGCCATGAGTCGAGATCGACATAATCTTCGATCGGAACGATGAGGCCCGCCTGCGACCAGGGTGCGATGTCTTCATGGCCGCTGACGACGATATTCGGGGCGGTCTTGGCTTCGGCGGCAAGGGTCAGCGCCTGCTTGAAGTCGTCCCAGCCGGAATAAGGCTTCTTCTCGACGGTGATCTTCAGGTCTTCGCCCTTCAGAGCGGCTTCGCGCTGCAACTGCTGGGCTGCGATCTCGATGGCGTCGAGGCGATAGACGTCGTTCGGGCCGGTGCCGCCGGCCCAGACGCTGATGTGAACGTCCTTGGCGAGTGCAATTGCGGAGGTCGAGGCCAGGATGGCGGCTGCGACGGCAAGCGATTTCAGAGTCGGCAAAATGGTCATCTTCTTCGTCTCCCTAGAAGAGCAGTGTGAGGCCTCTTGACGGGTCAGCACTGCTGATGATGACCGCTCCGAAACCCCACGAAAACGTGGCGTATCCCGCTCTAGGGGTTGAACGTAACGGCCGAATGACAAAATTGAGCACGTGTGCAAAATTATTATGACGATGTCCGCGCGACTTGCAAGCGGCGGTTTTCGACAGGCGTCTTTTACGCTTCAAATTGCGTATTTCCTGGGCTAGCATCGCGTCATGAGCCTTGAATCTGTCCGCGCCTTCCTCAGCGCCCACGCACCCGATATCGAAATCATCGAAACCGCCGAGAGCTCCTCGACGGTGGCGCTTGCCGCCGAAGCCCACGGCGTCGAGCCAGCCCAGATCGCCAAGACGATTTGCCTGCGCGTCGGCGAGCAGATGATGCTGGTCGTAGCCGGCGGCACGGCAAGGCTCGACAATCGCAAGTTCAAAGACACCTTTGGCGCCAAGGGGCGCATGCTCGGCGCTGAGGAGGTCGTGGCGATCACCAGCCATCCGGTCGGCGGCGTCTGCCCCTTCGGCCTGCCTTCGCCACTGCCCATCTATTGCGATATCTCGCTGAAACGCTTCGATGAAGTCGTGCCGGCGGCCGGCTCGACGAACTCGGCCGTGCGCATCGAAACTGGGCGGTTGGCCGAGCTGACCGGCGCCAGTTGGGTCGACGTCTGCCAGTAATGAAGCCGAAGAACTTCACACCGGGGAAAGAGTACCTATATTAGGTCCCGACATGCCGTGATTGTGCATGACAGGAGATCAGGAATGCCGAGTGCCGTTTCGCGTTTTGCCAAGATCGCGGCAATTGCCGCACTGACGAGCGCCACCGTTTTTGCTTCCCTCGACGATGCCGAGGCGCGCCGCGCCGGCAGCTTCGGTTTCGGAAGCCGCGGCACGCGCACCTTCCAGGCCCCGCCTGTCACCCGCACCGCACCTGCCCCCGCAGCGCCGATCGAACGGTCGATGACGCCGCGTCCGCAGACCACGGCACCTGCTACCGCTCAGCAGCCCCTCGGCGCTCAGCGCCCCGGTTTCTTCGGCGGCTTCGGCCGTTCGATGATCGGCGGTCTGATTGCCGGTGGCCTTCTCGGCATGCTGCTCGGCCACGGTTTCGGCGGCGGCTTCGGCTTCCTCGGAATGTTGCTGCAGATCGCATTGATCGGCGGCGCCGTCATGCTCGCCATGCGTTATTTCGCCAACCGCCGCCAGCCTTCCTACGGCGTCGGCGGCCAGAGCCAGTCCTATAACATGTCGCCGACGAATAAGTCGTCCTTCCAAATCCCGGCGATCGGGTCGGGAGGCGGTTTCGGTGGGCAGTCGCGCAGCAATCGGCCGAGCGACGAGATCGGGTTGGCGCAGGCCGATCTCGATCAGTTCGAAGAACTGCTGACCCAGGTGCAGACCGCTTACGGTGCCGAGGATTACGGCACGTTGCGCCGGCTGACGACGCCCGAGGCGATGTCCTATCTTGCCGAGGAACTCGGCGAAAACGCTACCAACGGCGTGCGCAACCGCGTCTCCGACGTCAAGCTGCTGCAAGGCGATATCGCCGAGGCCTGGCGCGAAGACGGCCAGGAATTTGCGACGCTCGCCATGCGTTATTCGTCGGTCGACGCCATGGTCGAACGCGACAGCGGCCGCGTTGTTTCCGGCGACGACCGCCGTCCGAGCGAAAGCACCGAGGTTTGGACCTTCGTGCGCAAGCCCGACGCCGACTGGAAGCTCGCCGCGATCCAGGGTTCCGAGCAGCGCGCCGCCTGAGGCGGCGCGTCACGTCGGCATTCTGTTCTAGTTCACTTCGACCGGTTTGGAACGCATGCGGGAAACCGTCTCGCGTTCCGCCCGCTTGCAGCGCATCGGCGGCAAGCCGCGATCCATCAGGTCCATGTCTTCGAGCACCATGTCGCCCATTTTCTTGAAGGCGCTGTCAAGCGCCCCAGCCCGATGCGCCGAGCGGATGAAGCCTTTCAGGCTTCGCACCGGATGATCGGTCGGCAACGGTTCCTGGGGGTAGACATCGCTCGCGGCGACGATGTGGCCTGACGATACGGCCGCCATCAGCGCATCGAAATCGACGACATCGGCGCGGCTGAGCAGGATGAAGGCCGCGCCCCTGCGCATGCTGGCGAAGGCCTCAGTGCCGAGAAATTTGCTGTTTTCGCTGGTGACGGCGGCGGCGACGAAAATGAAATCGCTCTTTGTCAGGACGTCTTGAAGGCTTGCGGGCTCGACGCCGTTTTCCTCGAGGACCGAGCGCGGCAGCCAGGGATCGAACACCCTGATGCGGGCCCTGAAGCCGGACAGGACCCGGCGCAGCGCTTTGCCGAGATCGCCGAAGCCGACGATGCCGATCTCGGAGCCGGCGATCAGCCGCGCGCTTGCATTCCCCTCACCGCCCCAGAGTTCCGTGCCCTGGCGGAAAGCGACATCCGCGTCGACGATGCCGCGCGCTAGGGCCAGCGCGAAACCGAGGCCAATTTCGGCGACCGGCTCGGCAAAGACCTGCCCTGTGGTGACGACATGGATGCCGCGCTGGAAGAGCACCTCATAGGGCATGTTGTTGAGAAGATTGCTTTCGACGTTGAGGATCGAGCGCAAGGCCGGCATTCTGGCCAGTGTTTCGGCCGAAAGCGGCGGCTGGCCGATGATGTAGCGCGCGCTTCCGAGGATCTCGTCGCCGAGCCCGGCGATATTCTCGGGATCGGCCTCGACGATCTCGTATTTCGCATGCAGTTCGGCGCGCGCCTTGTCGCTGAAAATCAGATCGAGCGTGCGCGGCTCGGGCGCGCTGATCGCCAGCGGCCGTTCGGTATTCGTCATGGCGTCTCCTCCATCACGGCGGTCTGCGCCGTCTCTGCCGGACGATTGATAGCCTCTGTGGGGGACGGTTTCCAGTTCGATCTTGAGTCGCGGGGCGCTGGGAGAAGCTATCGAAAGCGGCATCTGCCTATCAGATAAGCACTTGAATTGGCTTGGTATTTCATGGCATTTTCGTTGACGGCGCGAATTCTTTGAACTAGCGTGATGTACGCGACTTGGAACCATGCCGGTGTTCGGCAGCCGCAGGATATTCGAAAATTCACGAGGGGAATGAGCAATGAAATCAGCAATCAAGAGCGGCCTGCTTGCCTTGGCTGCCGCAGCGCTTCCAGCCGTCGCCTCGGCCCATCCCGCGATCGGCGAAGCTGCCGGCTTCAGCCATGGCTTTGCCCATCCGATCTCTGGCCTCGATCATGTCCTCGCCATGGTGATGGTCGGTGTTTTCGCATTTCAGCTCGGTGGCCGCGCCACCTGGCTCGTGCCGACGACCTTCGTCCTGGTGATGGCGCTCGGCGGTGCCCTCGGCGTTGCCGGCATTGCCGTTCCCTTCGTTGAAATCGGCATCGCGCTGTCCGTCGTCGTCCTCGGCGCCGTCGTTGCGCTCAACGTCAAGGCGCCGCTGGCCGCAGCACTTGGTGTCATCGGCGTCTTCGCTATCTTCCACGGTCACGCACATGGCGCCGAAATGCCGGAAAATGCCGCCGGCGCCGCCTATGCCGCCGGCTTCATGATCGCAACCGCACTGCTGCACCTCGCCGGCCTTGCGCTTGGTTACGTCATCGGCCGGGCCGGTGAACGTCAGGGCGTTTTCGTGACGCGTACGGCCGGCGGCATTGCCGCCATAGCAGGCGTCGGTCTTCTGGCCGGCTTGATCTGAGCCTGACGGCATTTCTGAACCAAAACCAGGCGGCGGCCTGGACATCTCAATCCGACAGAACGCCCGGCATGCGTAACGCATCGCCGGGCGTTTTTGCGTCGTCGCTGCAAAGCGCTACGGATTTGATCCAAGTCAAATTCAGCCACGTCGCGTCCGGCTATATCTAGCCAAGGATCAACGAAGGGACATCCAAATTGACGCAGGCCAGCCTTGCCGATTGCCGGAGGAACGCGAAGGTCAGTATAGTGATTTCAGAAATTTCTGAAATCACAGACGCAACGGAAACGACCATGAACCTTCCGCCTCTCGTCCAGTCCTTCGTTCTCCACTTCGGCGAAATGGGGTCGCGCTGGGGAATCAACCGCACGGTCGGCCAGATCTACGCCCTGCTCTTCGTTTCGCCCGCGCCCGTCTGCGCGGAGGAGATCGCCGAATCGCTCGGCATCTCGCGCTCCAATGTGTCGATGAGCCTGCGCGAATTGCAGGCCTGGAACCTCGTCATCCTGAAACACAAGCCGGACGATCGCCGCGATTTCTTCACCACGCCGGACGATGTCTGGCACATATTGAGGACGCTGGCCGAGGAGAGAAAGAAGCGTGAAGTCGATCCGACGCTTTCGGTTCTGCGGGAGATCCTGATGCAACGGCCGGCGAGCGACGCAGAGCGGCATGCGCAGCAGCGCATGAGCGAGATGCACACGCTGATCGAGCAGCTGACGCATTGGTATGAAGACGTGAAACAACTTGAAACAGAAAGGCTTGCAACGCTACTCTCGCTCGGCGCGAAAGTGACCAAGCTTCTGGAGGCCAAGGACCGGGTCGTTTCGCTCGGCCGTAGCCGCCAGCCGAACCCTGCGAACAAGAGTTAGCGCCATGGGCACTGCTTTCTTCGACGCGAAGGACACACAAGAGGCTCGGCCACGGGATGGTGGTGCCGTTACGCCCGGCCGCGACGGGGCGAAAATCGGGCTCCGCAGGGCGGCGATGCTGCAGGCGCTGGCTGCGGCCATCTGGATTCCGCAGGCCGGATTGCTGGCCGTCTCGGTCGGGCGCATCGCCGATGGCGGCGGATTGCATGACGTTCTCTGGCCAGCCCTCGGCATCCTTGTCCTCGGATTTGCAAGAAGTTGTCTCGACGCGGCTGGCGGCCGCCTGGCCTTTCACGCCGCCCGCGCCGAGCTCAGCCGCAGGCGGCAGATTGCCGCCGCGGCCCTTTCCATGTCGTCGCCCATCGATCGCGGCCGCCCCGCCTCTGGTAAAGCCGCAAGTGTCATTGGCGAACAAGCCGAACTGATCGTGCCTTATCTCGCCCGTTTCCAGCCGGCGCGCATGAAGGCGAGCCTCGTGCCGCTCATCATCCTTGCCTTCATCCTGCCGGTCTCCTGGATCGCCGCGCTGGTTCTGCTATTCGCCGCGCCGCTGATCCCGATCTTCATGGCGCTGATCGGCTGGCGTGCCCAAGCGGCCAGCGAAAAACAGCTCGTCGCGACCGGCGGCCTCAACGGCTTCCTGCTCGATCGGCTGCGCGGACTGGCGACCATCCGTGCGCTCGACGCAGTCGATGCAACGGCACTGCGCCTACGGTCGGAGGCGGAGTCGCTGCGCGCGCGCACCATGGCGGTGCTGAAGATTGCCTTTCTGTCTTCGGCGGTGCTCGAGCTTTTCGCCGCGCTCGGCGTGGCGATGATTGCGGTCTATGTCGGTTTCAGCCTGCTCGGCGAAATTCGCTTCGGCACTTGGGTGGGCCGGCTCGACCTGACCGAGGGACTGTTCATCCTGCTGCTTGCGCCGGCCTTCTTCGAGCCCCTGCGCGAACTCTCGGCTGTCTGGCACGATCGGGCGGCCGGCGAAGCGGCGCTGAAGGCCCTGGACGCCCTCGCTGCCGGCGGCCTGTCCATTCGAGGAGCAGTCGACGTCGCGCCAGCGGTCTCTGCCGTCGCCGAAGCGCCGGCCATCCGTCTTGAGAATGTCGATTTCCGCTACGCCGCCACTGAGCCGTTGATCCTCGACGATTTCAACCTCGATATCGCGGCCGGCGAACATCTGGCGCTTCTTGGCGCCAGCGGTTCCGGCAAGTCGACGCTTCTTTCGCTGATTTCAGGACTGGCGCCCTGCACCGCTGGCCGCATCGTCATCGGCGGCATCGAACTTGCGGATGACAGCGCCCACGCCTTGCGCGGCAACATGGCGTGGATCGGCCTGAGACCGCATATTTTCGCCGGCACCATCGCCGGCAATATCACGCTCGGCAGGCCCGGTATCCCACGCGGCGATGTGGCAGATGCACTTGACGCCGCCCGGCTCGGAAAAGTCGCCGCCGCCTATGGCAACCGGCCGCTCGGCGAAGGCGGGATCGGGCTTTCCGGCGGCGAGGCACTTCGGCTTGCGATCGCTCGGGCCGCCTGCAATCCGCATCTCCGGATTATCCTGGCCGACGAGCCGACAGCGCATCTCGACGCCGCCACCGCTGCCGAGGTTACCGACAGCCTGCTTTCGCTCGCCAGGGGCCGCACTTTGATCGTCGCGACCCACGATCCGCTGCTTGCCGCCCGCATGCATCGCGCCATGCGCATCGATGCCGACATCGTTATGAGGGAGGCCGCTGAATGAGCGGATTTGCTGCAGACCTCAAGCCGATCCTGCGTCTGTTCCTTGCCGAGCGCCGGCGTGCGCTGTTGCTCGGTGCAGCACTTTCGGCAGCGACGGTGACAGCCGGCATCGCCCTGCTCGGCCTGTCCGGCTGGTTCATCACCGCCACCTCGCTCGCCGGCCTTTCGGCCGCTGCCGCCATCACCTTCGACGTCTTTGCGCCCTCAGCTGGCATCCGCCTGCTCGCTATCGTCCGTACGGCCGCGCGCTACGGCGAAAGGCTTGCGACCCATGACGCAACCCTCAGTGTGCTCGCCGCCCTGCGCGAAAGGCTGTTTCGCGGCTTTGCCGAACCGGGTGCGGCTCGCACCCTTTTGCATCGTCCCGCAAAGCTGCTCTTCCGGCTGACGGCCGATATCGATGCGCTCGATTCCCTCTACCTGCGCATCCTCGTGCCGGCCGCGGTCGCGATCGGTGCAGCCCTGGCGGCAAGCGTGGTGCTGGGGTTGATGCATCCCCTGTTCGGTCTGTGCTTCGGCCTTTTTCTCGCCGGTGCCGGCCTCGCCCTGCCCTTGATCGCCGGGCGGGCGGCGCGCAAACATGCCCGCAGACGCGCCCATGGCATCGAGGCGCTGCGGTCGCGAACGATCGATCTCGTTGCCGGCAAGACAGATCTGCTGATGGCCGGCCGCCTTGCCGCGCAGACAGGTATCATCGCTGCGGCCGACGCCTACTCTGCCCACGCCGACGACCGGCTGAACCGTGTCGAAACCGGCCTGACATTCGGCTTCGGCCTTGTCTCGACCCTGCTGCTGACGGCATCGCTGCTTGCCGTTGTGGCACTTGCGGAAACGAAGGTGATTACCGCTCCTGTCGCCGCACTCGGCCTGCTCGTCGCCTTTGCGGCAGTCGAACCCTTCACAGCGCTACGCCGTGGTGCCCTGGAACTCGGTAGGACGCTGCTTGCGGCAAGGCGCATCGCGCCGCGGCTTGCCGTTGCGGCGGCACCCGAACCATTGGCGGTGCCGTTGCCGGGAGGCGTTTTTTCGCTGGCGAAGGTGTCAGCCTTCCATGAAAACTCCACCGTGCCGGCGCTCGAGGATATCGAACTCACGCTTCAACCGGGCGAACGCCTCGCCGTCATCGGCAGCAGCGGTGCCGGCAAGTCGAGCCTGCTTGCCCTCCTTTCCGGCGAATTTCCGGCAAGGAGGGGAAGCGTTGCCGCGATGACGGCAACGCTGCTGACGCAACGGACGGAGCTTTTCGAAGACAGCCTGCGCGGCAACCTGCTCCTTGCGAACCCGGATGCGAACGAGGCCCGTCTTCGCGAAGCGCTTGCCGCCGCCGGCCTGCTTACCGATGTCGAGGCCATGCCTGGGGGGATCGATACGCGGCTCGGCGAAGGTGGCCTTGGACTTTCAGGCGGCCAGTCGCGCCGTCTGGCGCTTGCCCGGCTTTTCCTGCGCGACACGCCGCTCTGGCTGCTCGACGAGCCGACCGAGGGCCTCGATGGTGTCACTGCCCGCGACGTGCTCGCCCGTCTTTCCGCGATGGCGGCGGGCCGCTCGCTGGTGATCGCAACGCATATCCGCCGCGAGGCTGCGATTGCCGACCGCATCGCCGTCATCGAAGGCGGCCGTATCACAGAAATTTCGCGCCGCGGAGAGGCGGCGTTCGAAAAGGCGCTCGACCGGCTTCGGCCGGACTGAGCAAAACCGCATGCCCTGAGCGCTGATCGGCGCTGAGGAACGCCTGTACCGCGTGGGACCGTGGGAGAAAGACAATGGAACTAGATATCGTAGCGCTTTCGCGCTTCCAGTTTGCGCTGACGGCGCTTTACCACTTCCTGTTCGTGCCCCTGACGCTCGGCCTGTCCGTGCTCTTGGCGATCATGGAAACCGTCTATGTCATGACCGGCCGCCAGATCTGGCGGCAGATGACCAAATTCTGGGGCGGGCTGTTCGGCATCAACTTCGTGCTCGGCGTCGCCACCGGCATCGTCATGGAATTCCAGTTCGGCATGAACTGGAGCTACTACAGCTACTATGTCGGCGACATCTTCGGTGCGCCGCTGGCGATCGAAGGCCTGATGGCCTTCTTCCTCGAGGCGACCTTCGTCGGACTGTTCTTCTTCGGCTGGGACAAGCTGTCGAAGGTCGGGCATCTCGTCGCCACCTGGGCGGTGGCGATCGGCTCGAATTTTTCGGCACTCTGGATCCTCATCGCCAATGGCTGGATGCAGAACCCCGTGGGATCGGCGCTCAATCCGCAGACGATGCGCATGGAAATCACAAGCTTTTTCGACGTGGTCTTCAATCCCGTCGCCCAGGCGAAATTCGTCCATACGGTGTCGGCAGGTTACGTCTGCGCCTCGATCTTCGTGTTAGGCGTCTCCGCCTGGTATATCCTCAAGGGCCGGCATATCGAACTTGCCAAGCGCTCGATAACGGTCGCCGCCTCCTTCGGCCTCGCCTCGGCTCTATCAGTCGTCGTGCTTGGCGACGAGAGCGGTTATCTCGCGACCGAGAACCAGAAGATGAAGCTCGCGGCAATCGAGGGCATGTGGAAGACGGAACCGGCGCCGGCGGCCTTCACCGCCTTTGGCTTCCCCGACCAGGAGGCGCGCGAAACGCATTTTGCCGTGCACATTCCCTGGGTCATGGGTCTGATCGGCACGCGCTCGCTGACGACCGAAATCCCCGGCATCGACAAGCTCGAACAGCAGGCCGAAACCCGCATCCGCGACGGCATCAAGGCTTACGACGCGTTGATGCAGATCCGTTCGGCACCGGCACAGGACCAGGTTGCGCAGGAAGTGCGCACCTCTTTCGAGGATCTCGGCCATGATCTCGGTTACGCTCTTCTTCTGAAGCGCTACGTCGACGATCCGCGCCAGGCGACCGACGAGCAGATCGTTCAGGCCGCGCGCGACACCATCCCGCACGTGCCGACGCTCTTCTGGTCCTTCCGCGTCATGGTCGGTCTCGGTATGTTTTTCATCCTGCTGACGGCGACCTTCTTCTGGCTGTCGGCGCGGCGCCAGCTCGAAAAGTACCCGCTGCTTCTGCGGATCGCGGTGTTTGCCATTCCGCTGCCTTGGGTCGCCATCGAATTCGGCTGGATCGTCGCCGAGTTCGGCCGCCAGCCCTGGGTGATCGAAGGCGTGCTGCCGACGGCTGCTGCCGTCTCCAGCCTCGGCGCCAGCACGGTGCTTCTGACCATCATCGGTTTTGCGGCACTCTATACGACGCTGATCGTCATCGAGATGAGCCTGATGATCAAGGCGATCAGGCAAGGGCCGGAGCCGGACGACGAGCCGGAAGCCCATCTGATTTCCGAAACCCTCGTCCCGGCCGCGGAGTGACCTGCCATGATCCTTCACGAACTCATCGACTATGAAACCCTGCGTCTCATCTGGTGGCTGCTGCTCGGCGTATTGCTGATCGCCTTTGCGACGACAGGCGGTTTCGATCTCGGCGTCGGCACACTGCTGCCTTTCGTCGCCCGGACCGATACGGAACGGCGCGTGGCGATCAACACCATCGGCGCCACCTGGGAAGGCAATCAGGTCTGGCTGATCCTCGGCGGCGGCGCCATCTTTGCTGCCTGGCCACCGCTTTATGCGGTGTCCTTCTCGGGCTTCTATCTGGCGATGTTCGCGATCCTCTTCGCACTCATCCTGCGCCCGGTCGGTTTCAAATACCGGTCTAAGCGGGAAAGCGCCAGCTGGCGCAGCGGCTGGGACTGGGCGCTCTTCGTCGGCGGTTTCGTGCCGTCGCTGATCTTCGGCGTCGCCGTCGGCAATGTGCTGCAGGGCGTGCCTTTCCGCTTTGCCGACGATATGCGGATCTTCTATGAGGGCTCGTTCTTCGCGCTGCTCAACCCCTATGCGCTGCTCTGCGGCCTGCTTTCCCTAGCCATGCTGACGATGCATGGTGCGGCCTGGCTGGTGTTGAAATCGAGTGGCCCGGTCGCAATGCGTGCCAGAAGCTATGGCAGCATCGCCGCCCTTGCCGTTATCGTGCTTTTCGCACTCGGCGGCCTCTTCCTTTGGATCGGCGTCGGTGGCTATCGCATCACCAGCGATATCAGCCCGATCGGTCCCTCCAATCCGCTGCTGAAGACCGTGGCGCTGGAGAAAGGCGCGTGGCTTGCCAATTACGGCGCTCATTCGTGGATGATCATCGCACCCGTCCTCGGCTTCGTCGGCGCGGCACTGGCCTTCATTGCCATGCGGGCAAGGCGCGAGATCATGACGCTGCTTTTCAGCAAGGTGGCGATCTTTGGCATCATCTCGACGGTCGGCCTGTCGATGTTCCCGTTCATCCTGCCCTCCTCGCTCGATCCGCGATCGAGCCTGACGGTCTGGGATGCATCCTCCAGCCACATGACACTGTTCATCATGCTTGTGGTGACGGTGATCTTCGTGCCGATCATCTTCGCCTACACAGCCTGGGTCTACAAGGTTCTGTGGGGCAAGGTCGATGAGAAGTCGATCACCGATAAAAATAGCCACGCTTACTAGAGCGGCTCAGCAGAACCGCTCTAACCTTTTGTTTTTACGCAATTCCGGACGGAAAACCGCTTCGCACTTTTCCTGGAATTGCTCTGAGGGAGATGAAACGATGTGGTATTTCGCATGGATCCTCGGCCTGCCGCTGGCCGCCGCCTTCGCCGTCCTCAACGCCATGTGGTATGAGCTGATGGACGACGCAGCCAGGAAGAAAGCTTCCGAGCTGCGCAAGTAGAAATGCAAAGGGCGCGGTTCAAACCGCGCCCTTTCCTGTTGCTTCAGCCTTCCAGCCACTTCACCTGCTCGGGTGTGAGCTTGATGTCGAGCGCCGAGAGACTGTCTTCCAACTCGGCGACGGTGCGCGGCCCGATCAGCGGAATGACCGGGAAAGGCTGGGCGATCACATAGGCGAGTGCGATGTGGATCGGATTGCGGCCGAGTTTGTTGGCAAGCTCGATGGCACGGTCGCGGCGTCCGAAGTTGCGCTCGGAATACCAGACCCGGACGATCTCCTCATCGTCGCGCTTGTCGCGGCCGGCGCGGTCGGTAAAGAAGCCGCGGCCCTGGCTCGACCAGGCAAAGTTCGGGATCTGCTTCTCGTTCAGCCACTTTTTCCAGTCGTCATCGGAAGCGGCGACGCAGCCGGCCCAGATCGGGTCGAGCATCTCGGCGAGCGAGAAGTTGTTGGAAAGTGCTGCCGGCGCCGTCTTGCCGGTTTTTTCGGCATAGGCGATCGCCTCGTCGAAACGCGCCCGGGTCCAGTTCGAACCACCGAATATGCCGCGGATGCGTCCGCGCTTGACCTCCGCATCCATGGCATCGACGAACTCGCCGACCGGCACGTCGGTATTGTCACGATGCATGAAATAGATATCGACATAGTCGGTCTTCAGCCGGGAAAGCGACTGGTCGAGCTGCTTTGCGATCATATCGGGATAGCAGAGCGGCGAATGCGCACCCTTGCCGATCAGCACGATCTCCTCGCGCGGCACCTTTCGGCTCGTGTGCCAGTCGCCGAAGATCGCCTCCGTCTTGCCGCCGCCATAGACATAGGCCGTGTCGAAGGCATTGCCGCCGGCCTCATAGAAGGCGTCGAGCGTCAGCGAGGCGGAGGCAAAATTCGGGAAGAATTCGAAGCCGAGTGTCACCACCGAGGCCGGCTTGGAAATGCCGGGAATCTGACGCTGCGGAACGCTGTTGCCGCGCGCGACCGTGCCGCCAGCAATGTTTGCCGTGCGCTTGCTGGCTTTTTCCACGCCGTATTCAAGACCGACCGAGGCGCGCCACTGGTCGAGTACACGCAGGTTTCCGATCGAATCTGCCCAGCTCATGCCAGGAGAGCTGAATTCGGTCTTGCCGGCGCGGATGGCATCGCCGGCCGCATCCGCCTCGAAGGAATAGAGCCAGCGGTCTTCCCTCAGTTCGACGGTTTCTCGGCTGCCGCCCTTGAAGATTTCGATCTTGCCGACGCCGCCCTTATGGCCGGAGGCGAACCAGAAGTCCTGAACCTCGATCCGGCCCTCGGACCCGATGATGCGCAGCACATTGTCCTGCTGCGCCATGATCGAGCAGGAGACTTCGGCGATGATCTCGTTCGGGAACTTGAGCACGGCAGATGCCCATTCATCGACGCCGCTCTCTCCGAGATGGGCGACGCCCGAAACCTTCTCCGGTTCGAGGAAGGCCTTGCCCTCTGCGGCGCCTGATATCAGCCTGGCCATCGAGACCGGATAACCGCCGACATCGAGAATACCGCCGCCAGCGGTATCGTTGGCGAAAAGCCGGTGTTCCGGCTTGTAGCTGCCCATATTGAAGCCGAAGCTCGAGCGGATGATCCGAACGGTGCCGATGACGCCGCTTTTGACGAGCTCGACCAGCTTCTCGGTCTGCGGATGCACGCGGTACATGAAGGCCTCGCCGGCAAAGACGCCGGCTTTTTTCGCCTCGTAGTAAACCGCTTCGGCATCATAGGCCGAGAGGGCGATCGGCTTTTCCACCAGGATGTGCTTGCCGGCGCGTGCCGCCTTGATCCCCCATTCGGCATGGCCGGTGTGGGGGACGGCGATATAGATCGCATCGATCTCCTTGTCGGACAGCAGCGCCTCGTAACCATCGACGATGCGGGCGCCGGGGAAACCTTCGGCAAGGCCCGGCTTTGCAGGATTGCGGGTGGCGATCGCCACCAGCTTCCCTGTGCGAGAATGAGCGACGCCATCGGCAAAGGTGCGGGCGATGGTGCCGGGGCCGATGATGCCCCAGCGGATTGGTTGATCTGAAGTCATGGAAAATCCTCTTTCGTCTTTCTGTCCTGGGATTTGGTTCAGCGAAGCCGTTTGCCGGCGCCGTCGAAAAGGAATGTGCGGCTGGCGGGAAGGCCGACTGTCAGCGTTTCGCGATTGCCGGCGACGCGCGATTCCGGCCGCTCGATGATCAGTTGCTCGGGACCGATGGTGGCGTAGATGTAACTGGTATTGCCGAGATGTTCAGCGACGTCGATGGTGACGGTGAGGTCGGCATCGCCCGTGCCCGCATCGACGAAATGTTCCGGACGGATGCCGAGTGTTACCTTTGCACCGGCTTCGATCGGATCGGTGACCGGCAGCGTCAGACGGGTATTGGCGTCAC
Organism: Rhizobium ruizarguesonis; assembly: GCF_012349115.1. Classification (GTDB taxonomy): domain Bacteria; phylum Pseudomonadota; class Alphaproteobacteria; order Rhizobiales; family Rhizobiaceae; genus Rhizobium; species Rhizobium ruizarguesonis. The sequence goes on along the minus strand of NZ_PQIG01000001.1, from coordinate 234,479 downwards.
TTTCCAACGCGATCACCGCCCTGCCCGGCTGCGCCTCGACCACCACGGCCTTCAGGAAATTCATCTTCGGTGAACCGACGAAGCCGGCGACGAACTGATTGGCGGGGTCGTCGTAAAGGTCGAGCGGCGCGCCGATCTGCTCGATATTGCCGGCGCGCAGCACGACGATCCTGTCGGCGAGTGTCATCGCTTCCGTCTGATCGTGGGTGACGTAGATCATCGTCGTGCCGAGCTGTTTGTGCAGTCTGGAGATTTCGACGCGCATCTGCACGCGCAGTTCCGCATCGAGGTTCGACAAAGGTTCGTCGAACAGGAAGACCTGTGGTTCGCGGACGATGGCGCGGCCGATCGCGACACGCTGGCGCTGGCCGCCGGAAAGCTGCTTCGGCCGCCGCTTCATCAACTCGGTGATCTGCAGGATCTCGGCGACATGGCGCACGCGCCGCTCGGTGTCGGCTTTGGGGTTGCCGTTCATGCGCAGGCCGAAGCTCAAATTTTCCTCTATGGTCAGGTGCGGATAGAGCGCATAGGACTGGAAGACCATGGCGATGCCGCGATCGGCCGGCTCGACGTCGTTGACGACCCTGCCGCCAATCTGAAGCTCGCCTGATGTAATGTCCTCGAGGCCGGCGATCATCCTGAGCAGCGTGGACTTGCCGCAGCCGGAGGGGCCGACGAAGACGACGAATTCGCCGTCCTTCACCTCCAGATTGGCGCCGTGGATGATCTCAAAGCCGCCGAAGCGCTTGACGATGTTGCTGAGTGAAAGCTCTGCCATGCAGCCTCCCGATTATTTGATTGCGCCGGCCGCGATGCCGGCGATGAAATGGCGCTGAAGAGCCACGAAGATGACGAGGATCGGCGCCGTCAGCAGTACCGCGCCGGCCATGATGCCGCCCCAGGAGACCTTGGTGAGGCCGATCAGCGTTCCCAATGCCACAGGCGCCGTCATCATCCCCGGTCTGGAATTGATCAGCAGCGGCCAGAGGTAATTGTTCCACGAGTGCAGAAAGAGAATGATCGCCAATGCCGCCATGGTCGGGCGCGCCAGTGGCAAGGCGATGCGCAGGAAGATCTGCCATTCCTTGACGCCCTCGACCCGGGCCGCATCGAAGAGCTCGCCCGGCATCATCGAGAAGGATTGCCGCATGAACAGCACGCCGAGCGAATTGAACAGTGGCGGCACGATCAGAGCTACCCAGGTGTTTGCCAGCTTGAACTCGCGCGCCACCATGATGAATTGCGGGATGACGACCACGGAGAAGGGAAGCGTGATCGTGCCGAGGATGATGGCGATGACGACGGAGCGGCCGACGAAACGGTAACGTGCCAGTGCCCAGCCGGCCATCGAAGTCAGCAGCACCGAGAGCACTGTATAGATGAGCGCCACGCCGATGGAGATCACCATTGCTCCGATGAAATCGGTATCGGCCTGCAGGTTTTTGAAATTCTCGACGAAGTTGGTCGATGGCCAGAGCACGATGTCAGGGCTGAAGATGCCGTTGTCGGGCATCGTGGAGAAGACGAACATCATCCAGAGCGGAAACAGCCAGATTATCGCCAGCGGCGCCAGTGCGGCATGCAACGCGATCTGGCGCAGCAGAAGGGATTGCGATTTGGATTTCATTTCGGATCCCTCCCGACCCAGAGATTGAGAAGCGAGATCGCCACGGCGAGTGCCGCCATCGTATAGGCGATCGCCGAGGCGTAGCCGAAGTTCAGCGAGGTGAAGCCCTGGCGATAAAGCAGCAGGCCGAGGGTCTCCGTACCGCCGCCGGGACCGCCGCGATTGGTGATGAGGAAGGGCTCGGTGAAGAGCTGCATCGTGCCGATCACCGAGAGCACCACGCAAAAGAGGATGATCGGTTTCAGCAGCGGCAGGGTGATGTGGAAGAACTGCTGGACCTTGCTCACCCGGTCGAGTGTCGCTGCCTCGTAGACATCATCGGGAATCGACTGCAGGCCGGCGAGGATGATGATGGCGTTGTAGCCTGCCCAGCGCCATGTGACGGCAAGGATGATCAGCGCCATGGCGGCATTCGCGTTGTCGAACCAGGAGACCGGGCTGAGACCGACGGCCGAGATCAGCTTGTTGATGATCCCGAAATCGAGGCTGAACATCAGCCGGAAGACGGCAGCATAGGCGACCTCGCCGACGACGACAGGCGCAAAGAAGGCGAAGCGGAAGAGCGGCCGCGCTTTCAAGAGCGGCGAATTGAGCATTACGGCCATAACAGTCGCAAGCGCGATCATCACAGGCACCTGGATCACCAGGATGATCAGCGTATTGTAGAGAGCGTTGTAGAAAGCCGGGTCATAGAAGAGCCGGCCCCAATTGGCCTGAAAACTGAATTTCCACGGATTGATTCGGGTGTTCTGAAACGAAATCAGGAACGAATTGATGATCGGCCAGACCCAGAAGGTGGCAAAGACCAGCAGATAGGGGGCGAGGAACGCATAGGCGCTCCGGGTTCTGAACGGCATCAAGCCTCCTCCTCACGAACGAATGACCGGCCGCTTTGCAAACCGGGGGAAAGCCGGGCGCCTGAAGCGCCCGGCATCGTCATTCATTGCGCGATCGGAAGGCCGGTCGCCGATGCGATCTGGTTGGCGGCATCGTCGAGAGCCGCCTTCGCATCGGGATAGCCGCCAGCGAAGAACTTCGTCTGCGTTGCCTTGAAGATGGCTTCCGCATCGCTCTGGAAGGCGGTGCCGCGGCTCGGTACGATCTTCGGCAGTGTCGCCAGAATATCGGCCCAGACCTTCTGGCCGCCCCAATAGGGCTGCGGCTCATTGACGAAGGGATCCTTCTCAGCCGAAAGCAGCGACGGGACCAGACCGAATTCCTTCAGCATGGTGATCTGGCCCTCATCCGTGCCGAGGGCGTAGTTGACGAATTTCCAGGCGGCTTCCTTATTCGCGGATGTCGCCGAAATGGCGAGCGACGAACCGCCGAGATTGGCCGCATGCGGGCCATCGGCCGTCAGGCTCGGCATTCTGTAGACGCCCCACTTGCCCTTAAGATCGGGAGAGGTCGAGCGCACGGTGCCCTCATACCAGCCGCCATACAGCTGGCTTGCGGCCTTGCCGGCGGTATTGGCCTGGATCTTTTCGTCCCAGTTGGCCGACGTCAGCGTCCCGGCATCCTTCATCTCCTTCACCTTTTGCAGCGAGGCGACGCAGGCCGGCTGGTTGATGGTGATATTCTGGCCGTCGGTCGAGTAGTAGCCGCAGCCCTGTTCGTTAGCGATCATGCGAAACCATTCGCTGTCGCCGTTGAAGTCGGCCTGCGCCATGACGACGCCGGGATTGGCGGCGGAAATCTTTTTGCCGGCAGCGATGAAATCGTCCCAGGTGCTGATCGTGCTCGGATCGACGCCGGCCTTTTCGTAAAGATCGCGGCGGTAGAAGACGGCGACAGGACCGGAATCCCACGGCATGGCATAGGCGACATCGCCGACTTCAAGCTCGGTGCGCTTGAAATCTGGGAATTTCGCCTGGATATCGGCCGTGTAGCCGAGCTCCTTCAGATTGGCAAAGCAATCCGGGAAACGGCTCCAGAAGATTTCAGCCTCGAAATTCTCGATGCTGACAATGTCAGGCAAGCCGTCGCCGCCGGCAGCACACGCTGCGAGCGTCTTGTCGAAGACCTGGCTGTTGCCGAGGTCCTCGACGGTGATCTTGATATCGGGAAACTGCTTGTTGAAGCCTGGAAGCGTGGACTTCAATGCCGATGCGGCAACATTCCAGCTCCAGATGGTGAGATTGGCCGACTGCGCGAATGCGGAGCCGGAAGCAAGCACTGCGACAGCTGCGGTCGCAGCGAGAAGTTTGAAGCGCATTGAAAATCCTCCCTTTTCAATTGCCGATCTTACGAACGCGGTTAAACTATCTGTAAGGGAGCGGCTGTCTCCTAAAAAGGGAACATGAATTTGGCGGAAAGTAAGGTCGGCACACGTGCAATCTACCAGCCCGGCGCGAGCAGCATCGAGGGTTTGCCGACAGCGCTCCAGATGTTTCATGCCCATCCACCTGTCATGGCCATGCCGCACTGGCATGCGCAGGTCGAGGTCAACTACGTGATGCGCGGCACCGTGCACTACCGGATGAGCGACCACGAATTCCGGCTGAACGCCGGCGAAATGTGCCTCTTTTGGGGTGGTCAGCCGCATCAGATGGACGAATCCTCGGATGATTCGCTCTATGCCGGCGCCCATCTGCCGCTCGTCTATTTCTTCCGGCTGCGCCTGCCGATCAGCGTTTCCAGCCGGCTGATGAAGGGCGAGACGCTGCTGACCTCGGCAACGGACACCGCCGACAGCGAGAACTTCACCCGCTGGTTCCGCTATGCCAACTCTGGCGATCCCGCCAAGGCCCAGCACGCCGTCGACGAACTGCTGCTGCGCATCGAGCGGATCGCGCTCGAACCCTATTCGATGACGTCGCAGGCGGCCATCAATCTCGACGGCGATCACCCGTATCCGCATTCCTCGCGCAGCGTGGCGCGCATGTGCGATTTCATCGCCGCCAATTTCCTGCACGACATCGATTCGGTCGATATCGCCCGCGCCGCGGACCTTCATCCGAAATATGCGATGAACCTTTTCAAGCGATCGACCGGCATGACGCTCAGCAAATATGTGACGCTGCTGCGGCTGTCGCGCGCCCAGGCGATGCTGATGAGCGAGGGCGCCAATGTGCTGCAGGTGGCGATGGACAGCGGCTTCGGCTCGATCAGCGCCTTCAACAAATCCTTCCGCCACATCGCCGGCATGTCACCATCGGACTTCCGCCGCGATATCCGGCTGGTGACGACGATGCCCTCCGGCGCTTTCCGCAACTAGCTCAGGGCCAACCGCAATTCGGCGTTCTGGTGCGTCTGCCTGCGACTTGTTTTTCACTGGGTAAAAAAGAACCAACGCCTAAGGTGGCGGCAGAATACGCACATTTTCTGTGCAAGTGCATGCACTATTGCATTTTCCAGGAATTTGGTGCCATCGCACTCTCAATAAAATCAACGGTTTATAATTTGGCACGCACTTTGCTTCGATAGTTGCAGAGTTGGTGGCTAGGGTTCCGGCGTCGCAAGGCGTGGCTGGTCCGAGAGCTACCACCGGCAGGGGAGACATCCCGCCGGGTGCACGGCGGGACAAAAGCCCGGGAGACCTCGTAAGCCAAGGGATTGGCGGCACGATGGTCATTGCCGATCCCTTTTGAAGAAAAGCAAAAGGGGAATTTCAATGCAGACTTTTTCGAAGATTCTATCGATTACCGCGCTGACGGCGTCCCTGGCGCTGGGACTCGGCTCCGTCGCCAAGGCCGAACAGAAGACCGACTTCAAGGTCGCCTGGTCGATCTATGTTGGTTGGATGCCCTGGGGTTATGCTGCTGATCACGGCATCGTCAAGAAATGGGCCGACAAATACGGCATCAAGATCGAGGTCACCCAGTTCAACGACTACGTCGAATCGATGAACCAGTATACCGCCGGCGCCTTCGATGCCGTGACGCTGACCAACATGGACGGTCTGTCGATCCCGGCTGCCGGCGGCGTCGATACGACAGCAGTCATCGTCGGCGACTTCTCGAACGGCAATGATGCCGTCATCCTGAAGGACAAGGCGAGCCTTGCCGACATCAAGGGCCAGAACGTCAATCTCGTCGAATTTTCCGTCTCGCACTACCTGCTTGCCCGCGCGCTCGAAAGCATCAAACTGACCGAGCGTGACGTCAAGGTGGTCAACACGTCCGACGCCGATATGGTCGCCGCCTACAAGACGGCAGATGTCACCGCAGTCGTCACCTGGAACCCGCTGGTCTCGACCATCCTCGAGGATCCCACGGCCAAGAAGGTCTTCGACAGCTCGCAGGTGCCGGGTGAGATCATCGACCTGATGGTCGCCAATTCAGGCGTGCTGAAGGACAATCCGAATTTCGGCAAGGCGCTCGCCGGCATCTGGTATGAGACCGCGGCTCTGCTGACCGCCGACAGCGCCGACGGCAAGGCTGCCCGCGAGGCGATGGGCCAGGCATCGGGCACCGATCTCAAGGGCTACGAGTCCCAGCTTGCCGTCACCAAGCTGTTTGCCAAGCCGGCCGATGCCGTTGCCTTCACCGCCTCGGCCAGCCTGCCGAAGACGATGGATCTCGTCCGCAACTTCCTGTTCGAAAAGGGCCTGCTCGGCAATGGCGCGCCATCGGCCGACGTCATTGGCATCGAAATGCCGGATGGCAAGATCCTCGGCGATAGCGGCAACGTCAAGCTGCGCTTCACCGAGACCTACATGAAGGCAGCCGCCGACGGTTCGCTCTGAGCGATGTCCAAGCAGCGGTGCGGCTTTGACCGCACCGCCCAACCTTCATCAGCGGAGCTTTCCTCATGCGCTGGATCAACACGAGGCCGAGCCGGGGCGCGCAGCTTGCCTTGACGCTGCTGCCCTTCGTGCTGCTGATCGTTGCCTACACGGTCGGCTCGGCGGCACGGCTGGCGGAAAACGCCAACGACAAGCTGCTGCCCGGTCTTGCCGGTTTTGCCGATGCGATCGATCGCCTTGCCTTCATCGCCGATCCGCGCACCGGACAATATCTGCTCTGGTCCGATACGGGCGCGAGCCTGGTCCGGCTGTTCGCAGGCCTCGGCATCTCGACGCTTACCGCGCTTATCATCGGCATGCTGATCGGCATGCTGCCTTATCTCCGAGCCCTGCTCTCGCCCTTCGTCGCCGTCGTCTCGATGGTGCCGCCGCTGGCGCTGCTGCCGATCCTTTTCATCGCCATGGGTCTTGGCGAAGCCTCGAAGATCGCGCTGATCGTCATTGGCGTTGCGCCGACGATGATCCGCGACCTTGCGCTGAAGGCGCTGGAGCTGCCGCGCGAACAGATCGTCAAGGCTGAAACGCTCGGCGGCTCCTCCTGGCAGATCGGCCTTCGCGTCGTGCTGCCGCAGATCCTGCCGCGGCTGATCACCTGCCTCAGGCTTCAGCTCGGCCCGGCCTGGCTGTTCCTGATCGCAGCCGAGGCGATCTCATCGGATTCCGGCCTCGGCTACCGCATCTTCCTCGTCCGCCGTTATCTCTCGATGGACATCATCTTTCCCTATGTCGTCTGGATCACGCTGCTGGCCGTGGTCATGAATTACGTCCTCGATCGCATCCGCATCGCCGTCTTCCCCTGGTCTGAACTGGAGAAGCAGGCATGAGCGAACTGGTGATCGTAAAGGTCTGGAAAGAGTATGGCGACCAGATCGTGCTCGAGGACGTGTCGCTGACGGTTGCCTCGCGCGCCTTCGTCGCCCTTGTCGGCCCGTCCGGCTGTGGCAAGTCGACGTTCCTGCGCATGCTGCTCGGCCAGGAGCGGCCGACGCGAGGGACAATCCTGCTCGACGGCAAAGCTCTGCCGCAGGAGCCGGGGCCGGATCGCGGCGTCGTCTTCCAGCGCTACTCCGTCTTCCCGCATCTGACCGTGCTCGGCAATGTGCTGCTTGGGCGGGAACTCACAGCGTCTCGCTATAAAGCCAAGCTTTTCGGCGCTGCCCGTCGCAACGCCATTGACGAAGCCCGGCGGCTGATTGCCGAAGTCGGCCTTTCCGGCGCCGAGAACAAATATCCGGCGCAGCTTTCAGGCGGCATGCAGCAGCGGCTGGCGCTGGCGCAGGCCCTGATCATGAAACCGAAAGTGCTGCTCCTCGACGAGCCCTTCGGCGCACTCGACCCCGGCATTCGCGCCGAAATCCACACATTGATGAAGCGGCTCTGGCACGAAACCCAGATGACCGTCGTCATGGTGACGCACGACATGCGCGAGGCCTTCACGCTGGCGACGCGGGTCGTCGCCTTCGAGCGCAAGCGTGACCGCCCGGAAGAAAAGGAGCGCTACGGCGCGACGATCACCAAGGATATTTCGATCTGGCCGCCGAGGCTTGCCGGCGCGCCCTCCATCTTCAGCCCCGACCGGGACGGCCCGGTCATTTCTCTGGGCCTTCGCCGGGACGACCCGGCTTCCAGTCCGTCAGGAGAAAAACCATGATGCATGTCAGGCGTTCACCCGAAGGAATTGCCGCCAACCGGCAGCGCTACGAGGAACATCAGAAGAAGGGGTTGGAATTTGCCCCGAAGGCCTTGCCGGCGCCAAGCCCCCTGCCTGCCCCTGCCATCGATGCGGCTGCGATCATCCATCAGGAGACTATCCCCGGCGGCTGGTACTGGTCGACTACGGTCAAGCGCGGCGAGGCGCTCCGCATCGATCAGGGAGAAGGCGGATCGACCGTGGCGCTCGTTGCCTGGAACGCCACTGATACCAACGAGCGGCTCAATCTCGTCGATACGGTCAAGGTGCAGTGGACGACCGCCCTCGGCAAGGGCCGCGTCATCTTCTCGGATATGGGCCGGGTGATGTTCTCGCTGATCGAGGATAGTTCCGGCGCGCATGACTGCCTGATGGGCGGCTCGACGGCTGCTTCGAACGCTGCAAGATATCCCGGCGTCAAGACCCGTAACACCCGCGACAATCTCGTGCTCGTCGCCGGCAAGCTTGGTCTCACCAGGCGCGACATCCCTGGGATTCTCAACCTCTTCGCCCCGGTCCGAGTCGACGATGACGGCGGCTTCCAGTGGCGCGGCAAGCTCTCCAACAGCGGCGACTATGCCGAACTGCGCGCCGAGATGGACATGATCGTCGGCTTTTCGAATTGCCCGCATCCACTCGATCCCGATCCGGTCTATGCGCCGAAGCCGGTCATCGTCACGCGCTTTCGCGCGCCCGCACCTGCAGTCGACGACCTCTCGCGCACGGCGACCGCCGAAGCCGTTCGCGGCTTCGAGAATAACGCCGCGATGCTGGCCTGAGGAGGATGACGATGACCGATTTCATCAAGACTTCAGCTTCGCGCAGCCTCGAAAACGCCGTGCAGGACCACTTCATCCCGGCCGAAGCGCCATGGTCCGGCATCGTCCGCAAGGGCCAGACCATCCGCATCGAGGACAGCTACGGCCAGCAGGCGATCGACACGCTGTTTTATCGCGCCGATGATTTTGCCGAGCGTTATTCCAACCAGGATACGATGCGGGCGCAGGGCGGCGCCTATATCGGCACCGGCACGAAGATCATTTCGAACGAAGGCAACGTCATGCTCATTATGACGGCCGACAGCTGCGGCCGGCACGATACATCCGCCGGCGCCTGCTCCTGCGAGAGCAACACCGTGCGCTTCGGCCACGGCACCAAATACCTGCATGCCTGCCGCGACAATTTCGTGCTCGAGGTGACAAAGCACGGCATGAGCAAGCGCGACATCGTGCCGAACATCAATTTCTTCATGAACGTGCCGATCAAGCCGAACGGCGAGATGACCATCGTCGACGGCATCTCCGCGCCCGGCGACTATGTCGAGCTGGTGGCTGACATGGACGTGCTCTGCGTCATCTCCAACTGCCCGCAGATCAACAATCCCTGCAACGGCTTCGATCCGACGCCGATCCGGGTGCTGATCTGGGACGGCGAGGACTGATCGATGTTCACCAAAGTCCTGATCGCCAACCGCGGCGAAATCGCCGTCCGCGTCATCCGCACATTGAAGAGGATGGGCATCGCCTCGGTCGCCGTCTATTCCGATGCCGACCGGTTCTCGAAGCCGGCGCTGACCGCCGACGAAGCCGTCCGCCTCGGTCCGGCGCCCGCTGCCGAAAGCTATCTCAACGTGGACGCCGTCATCGCCGCCTGCAAGGCGACGGGTGCTGAGGCCGTTCACCCGGGCTACGGCTTCCTCTCGGAGAATATCGGCTTTGCCGAGCGGCTTGCCGCCGAAGGCATCGCCTTTATCGGCCCGCGGCCGGAACATCTGTCAGCCTTCGGCCTGAAGCACACGGCGCGCGAACTGGCGAAAGCGAGCGGCGTGCCGCTGCTGCCCGGCACCGATCTCTTGCAGAGCGTCGACGAGGCGCTTTCGGCCGCTGAGACCGTCGGTTATCCCGTCATGCTGAAAAGCACGGCCGGCGGCGGCGGCATCGGCATGCAGCTCTGCGCCGATGCAGCAGGCCTCAAGGCCTCCTTCGAAAGCGTGCAGCGGACGGCGCGGGCCAGCTTCGGCGATGCGCGCGTCTATATCGAGCGCTTCGTTGCCGAAGCCCGCCATGTCGAGGTGCAGATCTTCGGCGACGGCAAGGGCCGGGTGATCGCGCTCGGCGAGCGCGACTGCTCGCTCCAGCGGCGAAACCAGAAGGTCGTCGAGGAAACCCCTGCCCCCGGTCTTTCCGCGGAAACGCGGGCGCGGCTGCACAAGGCGGCGGTCGATCTGGGAAGTTCGGTCTCCTATGAATCGGCCGGCACCGTCGAATTCATCTATGATCCCCAGCGCGAGGAATTCTATTTCCTCGAGGTCAATACCCGCCTGCAAGTCGAGCATCCCGTCACGGAAGCCGTCTTCGGCATCGACCTCGTCGAATGGATGATCCGGCAGGCGGCCGGCGAGGACGTGCTCTCGGGCGCTAGAAGCCTGACGCCGAAGGGCGCGGCGATCGAGATGCGGATCTACGCCGAGATGCCGCATGCCGATTTCCGCCCGAATGCCGGCCTGCTGACCGAGGTTGTCTTCCCGGACAATGCCCGCGTCGACGGCTGGATCGAGACGGGAACCGAGGTCACGCCCTTCTATGATCCGATGCTCGCCAAGCTGATCGTGGCGGCGAGAGACCGGCCGGCAGCGATCGAGAAGCTGAAGGCAGCACTCGCCGAAACGTCGATATCAGGCATCGAGACCAATCTCGATTATTTGAGAACGATCGCCGCTTCCGAACTGCTTGCCGGCGCCAAGGTTAAGACGACGGCGCTTCGTGACTTCGCCTTCGTTCCCGATGTCGTCGAGGTGCTTGCGCCGGGTGCGCAGTCGAGCATTCAGGAACTACCGGGCCGGCTCGGCCTCTGGCATGTCGGCGTGCCGCCGAGCGGGCCGATGGACGAGCGCTCCTTCCGTCATGCCAACCGCCTCGTCGGCAATGCCGACGTGACAGCGGCACTCGAACTGACGGTTTCCGGCCCGACGCTGCGGTTTTATGCCGACCAGACGATCGGGCTTGCCGGCGCCCGGATGGCGATGACATGTGACGGCATAAAGTTGCCGCACGATGCGCCAGTCCTGATCCGCGCCGGTCAGATTCTATCGATCGGCACGATCGAAGGACCGGGGCAGCGCGCCTATCTCGCCGTCGCCGGCGGTTTTGCAGCACCCGTCGTGCTCGGCTCGCGGGCGACTTTCGGTCTTGGTCAGTTCGGCGGCAACGCCACCGGTGCGCTGAAAACGGGGCACGTGCTGCATTTTGCCCGGCAGACGCCGGCCGAACCGGTGATACCCGCGGCGGAGCCAGCCGCCTTGACGCGCGAATGGGATGTCGGCGTGATCTACGGTCCGCACGGCGCGCCAGATTTCTTCGTGGACAGCGATATCGAGACGCTGTTCTCGACGGCCTACGAAGTGCATTTCAACAGCGCCCGCACCGGCGTTCGCCTCATCGGCCCGGCCCCGGTTTGGGCGCGCCACGATGGCGGCGAGGCGGGGCTGCACCCCTCCAACCTGCACGACAATGCCTATGCGATCGGTGCAATCGATTTCACCGGCGACATGCCGATCATTCTCGGTCCTGACGGGCCGAGCCTTGGCGGCTTCGTCTGCCCGGCGGTGATTGCCCGCGACGAGCAGTGGAAGATGGGCCAGTTCAAGCCCGGCGACCGCATCCATTTTCATGCAGTCGTGCGGCCGGAAGACCCGGTCGCTGGTCCAGCGGTACGGCGGGTCGCGGAAGAGACGGGTTCGCCGATCGTCGGCACCAGCGAGGACGGACCGGTTTCGGTCGTCTATCGCCGCCAGGGCGACGACAACCTGCTCGTCGAATATGGACCGATGACGCTCGATATCGCGCTTCGGCTGCGGGTGCATCTGCTGATGCAGGCGGTTGTCGAGGCTCGCCTTCCCGGCATCGTCGACCTCACCCCAGGCATCCGCTCGCTGCAGATCCATTATGACGGCACGCAGCTGACGCGCCGGCGCCTGCTGGGGCTGCTCTGCGAGATCGAGGCGACGCTTCCGGCAGCCCAGGAGGTCACGGTGCCGAGCCGCATCGTGCACCTGCCGCTTTCCTGGAACGATCCGGATGCGGAGCTTGCGATGCGCAAATATCAGGAGCTGGTGCGCCCGAATGCGCCCTGGTGCCCGTCGAATATCGAGTTCATCCGCCGCATCAACGGTCTTCCCGACGAACAGGCCGTCCGCGATATCGTCTTTGATGCCAGCTACCTCGTGCTGGGACTCGGCGATGTCTATCTCGGCGCGCCGGTTGCGACCCCGACCGATCCGCGCCACCGTCTCGTCACGACGAAATACAATCCCGCCCGCACCTGGACGCCGGAAAATGCCGTCGGCATCGGCGGCGCCTATATGTGCATCTATGGCATGGAAGGACCGGGCGGCTACCAGCTCTTTGGCCGCACCATCCAGGTCTGGAACACTTGGCGGGAGACGCCGGTCTTTGCCAAGGGAAAACCTTGGCTGCTGAACTTCTTCGACCAGATCCGCTTCTTCCCGGTCAGCAATCAGGAGCTGACCGAGGCGCGCGCCGCCTTCCCGCATGGCGGTTATCCGATCAGGATCGAGGAGACGGAATTCTCCTATGCCGCCTACGAGAAGGAATTGCAGGCGAACGCGGCGTCGATCGGCCGTTTCAAGGCAACACAGCAGGCCGCCTTCGATACTGAGCGCCAGCGTTGGAAGGAAGCCGGGCTCGACAGCTTCGTCACCGACGAAGGCACGGGCGAAAGTCCGGACGGGGATATTCCCGACGGCTGTTTCGGTGTTGCCAGCGCCGTGCCCGGCAATATCTGGAAATTGCTGGTCGAGCCGGGGGCCTCGGTTGCGGCCGGCGACACACTCGCCATCATCGAATCGATGAAAATGGAAATCAACGTCACCGCCCATGCGGCAGGCCGCGTCCGCGACCTGCGCGCCGGGCCGGGAAGAAACGTCAAAGCCGGCGATATCATCGTCGTTCTGGAGGAATGCTGACATGCTGCCGACCATCCTCGATCTCTCAAGCCTTCGCGCCGCCTATCAATCCGGCCTGACGCCGCTCGACGCCATCGAAGAGGTGATCGCGCGGCGTGCCGCCTCGAAAGATCCGGCAATCTTCATCACCCCGGTGCCGGATGACGAGCTGCGTGCCGCCGCGAAAGCCTTAATGGCACGCGCGCCGGAGGCAAACAGCCTGCCGCTCTGGGGCGTTCCCTTCGCGGTGAAAGACAATATCGATGCCGCCGGCCTGCCGACGACAGCCGCCTGCCCGGCCTATGCGTATCGGCCGGAAGCGGACTCCACCGTCGTTGCCCGGTTGAAGGCAGCCGGCGCCATCATCATCGGCAAGACCAATCTCGATCAGTTCGCGACCGGCCTCAACGGCACGCGCTCGCCCTATGGCGCGCCGCGCTCGGTCTTCGATGCGGCCTATATCTCCGGCGGCTCGAGCTCCGGTTCTGCCGTCACGGCTGCTTCCGGCCTTGCGGCCTTTGCGCTCGGCACCGATACGGCAGGCTCCGGCCGGGTGCCGGCTGCCTTCAACAATCTGGTCGGTATCAAGCCGACGCCGGGTCTCTTGCCGAATACCGGCGCCATACCGGCCTGCAAGAGCGTCGACTGCATCACGATCTTTGCCGCGACCGTCGGCGACGGTGTTACGATCCGCAAGGTCGCCGAAGGCTTCGATGCCGCCGATGCTTTCTCGCGTCGCTCCAAGCCGGCGAACCTGCCTGTGTCGGGGTTGCGCATCGGCGTCCTCGCCGACGCCGAACGGGAATTCTTCGGCGACAAGGAGGTGGAGGCGCTCTACGACCAGGCGATCGAGCGGGCCAGAGGGCTCGGCGCCATCATCGTGCCGTTCGATTACGCGCCATTCCGCGAGGCGGCCGCCCTTCTTTATGACGGGCCGTGGGTCGCCGAACGCCTGGCGGCGGTCGAGACCTTCCTCGCCACGAACGCGGCCGATTTCGACCCGACGGTCAGGGGGATTATCGAAGGCGCCAAGGGCAAGACCGCGGTCGAGGCTTTCAACGGCCGATATCAGCTGGAAGAATTGCGTCGCAAGACCGAGGCCGAATGGGAAAAGGCCGACGTGCTTCTGCTGCCGACCGCACCGACCACCTACACCGTTGCGGACATGCTGGCCAATCCCGTCGTGCTCAACGGCCGCCTCGGCCGCTATACCAATTTCGTCAACCTGCTCGATTGCGCGGCGATCGCCGTTCCGGCCGGCTTCGGAAAAGGTGGGCTGCCGGGCGGCGTCACCGTCATCGCACCTGCCTTCACCGACGATGCGCTGGCGCCGCTTGCCGATGCGCTGCACCGCGCAGCAGGTTCCGGCATGGGCATCGACCGGCAGGCTGCGATCCCCGAAGCAAGCCGTGTTGTGCCTGGCGATGACGGTTTCATCGAGATCGCGGTCGTCGGTGCGCATCTGACTGGCATGCCGCTCAATCACGAACTGGCAGGCTCGGGCGGGCGTCTGGTCAAGACCTGCCGCACGGTCGGCGATTATCGCCTCTTCGTTCTGCCCAATACCACGCCAGCGAAACCAGGGCTGCTGCGCGACCCCGGCCATAAGGGTCAGGGGCTGGAGGTCGAGGTCTGGGCACTGCCGGCCGATGCTTTCGGCCGGTTCGTCCAGAAGATTCCGGCACCCCTCGGCATCGGTAAGCTGACGCTCGAAGACGGTTCCAGCGTCTCCGGCTTCGTCTGCGAGGCGCATGCGGTGAAAGGTGCCGAGGAAATCACGGCGCTTGGCGGCTGGCGCAACTATATCAGCGCCAAGCTGGCGAGCTGAGGGAAGCCTTGCATGGCAGCAAAGCTCATCGGGCGCCTGATCGATCTGCTGCGGGACGGTCTGACCGCCCGCAGCGAAGCGATCGGCGGCGCCTGTGTCAGCCTTGGCGGCTCTGCGAGCGTTCGGCAAGCTCGACGATGATGCCGTCGGGATCGCGAACGAAGGCGATCTTGTTCAGCATCTCGGAGTGGACGGCGAAGCGCGGCCGCTCCTTGATCTCGACGCCCGCCTGTTCAAGGCGGGCGAAGGCCTCGTCGACATTGTCGAAATGGAAGGTGAGGTGCCGGACGCCGGCCGTATCTTCAGGCACGTCGATCGCCCTCGACGCGCCGCCGGGCGGCGCAAAGACCTCCAGCATGCCGCCGCCTGCATCGAGGAACGCGACCTGCATGCCATTCGCCATCGTCTTGCGCAGCACGAGGCTGAGGCCGAGCAGGCCACAGTAGAAATCGATGGTGCGGTCCATGTCGCTGACCGTCATGCCGATATGCTCGAAAGATTTCAGCATGGGAGAGCCCTTCCCGGTTCAGACGGTGACCGCGGCACGCCATTCCCCTGCCGGCAGCCAGGAGCGATAGAGCGGATGATCGGCGGCGATCGGCATCGGCGTCGGCTGGCCGGTGCGCTGCGAGAAATAAGCGGCCGTTACCAGTTCCAGCGAATTGCGGGCATCCTGCAATGTCACCGGTGGGTCGGTGTCCTCGACGATCGCCTTGTGGAAGAGCTCGAACTGACGGGTGTAGCCATCCTCGCCAGGCACATAGGCGGCGAGCACTTCGTCGATCCGGGCCTGATGTTCCTCTGTCCCGGCGACGAACGTCCACGGATCACGGCCCATCGTATAGGGTTCGATGATGCTTTCGGCGACGAGGTCGTTGAAGCAGAAGCGCAGCCGCGAGATTTCCTTGCGCGAACCCAGCGTCATCGACAGCGTCGCCAGCGAGCCGTTCTGCATCTTCACCGAAAGGGCTGCCGTATCCTCGACCTCGATCGGATTGACCAGCGTCGCCCCATAGGAAAACACCTCGGCGCAGGGACCGTGCACATAATTCAACATGTCATGGGCGTGGATGGCGTGGCCGAGGAGGCCGCCGCCCAGTTCGCTCGCCCATTTGCCGCGCCATGGCACGGCATAATAATCCGGGCCGCGCCACCAATGTGTCTCGATCGTCGTCAGGAACGGCTTGCCGGCAAGGCCGCGCTCGATCAGCAGTTTCAGTTTCTGCAGCCCGGAGCCATAGCGATACTGAAAGATCGGCATCAGCTTTCTGCCGGGGTAACGGGCAAGAATGCGGCCCATCTCGTCG
This sequence comes from Rhizobium ruizarguesonis, assembly GCF_012349115.1. Taxonomy (GTDB): domain Bacteria; phylum Pseudomonadota; class Alphaproteobacteria; order Rhizobiales; family Rhizobiaceae; genus Rhizobium; species Rhizobium ruizarguesonis. The sequence continues at coordinate 218,317 of NZ_PQIG01000001.1, read as the reverse complement.
ACCTCGGCGATCGAGCCGAACAGCGGCTTCTCGCAAATCACATGCTTGCCGGATTCGATACCCTTGCGGCACAACTCGAAATGTGAGCTCGGCGGCGTCGAAATGTCGATGATGTCGAGATCGTCACGGGCAAACAGCGAATCCGCATCCTGGGTATATTCGCCAATGCCGTACTCCTCGCACAGCGCCCTGCCGCGCTCCTCATCGAGCGAGCAGAGCACGGGAACTTCGAAAAGCTCCTTGTTCCAGCCGAAGCCGGCAAGATGCCGCGCAGCGATGCCTGCGCCGATGACGCCGACGCGCAATTTCCTGGTCATGATATCCTCCTCAGCGAGCGCCGATGCGCGCGGCTTTCGCCTGGGCTTCCAGCGAAAGACGGCAGACTTCAAAAACGTGATCCTGGGTCATCGCCGTCTGCGTGCGGTTGCCGACGTCGGCGGTGAAAGCGTCGAAATAATCAAGCTTTTCGCCGCTGCAATCGATATGGGTCATTTCCTTGCCGTTGACCAGGAAGAGGTGATCCTTGCCCGGCCGGCCGGCGATATCGATATATTTGCGCAGTTCGATGTAGCCTTCGGTGCCGAGAATGGTGAGGCGCCCGTCGCCCCAGGTCGGCAGCGCCTCCGGCGTGAACCAGTCGACACGGACATAACCCGCCGCCTTGTCGGAGCGCAGAAGCACCTCGCCGAAATCCTCGAAGGCGGGCTTGTCGGGCATGCCGAAATTGCCGATCGAGCTGGCGATGACCTCGCCTGTGGTCGAGCCAGTATAAAACAGGAACTGGTCGACCTGGTGTGAAGCGATATCGACGATGATCCCACCGAAGGCTTCCGGGTCGAAGAACCAGTCCGGTCGGGTCGGCAGCTGCAGCCGGTGTGGACCGACACCGAGCGTCTGGATTACCTTGCCGATCGCGCCTTCGGCGACGAGCTTGCCGGCCTTGACGGCGGAGCGCACGCAGTGGCGTTCGGAAAAGCAGATCGAGAAGATCTTGCCGGTCTCGGCAACGGTGCGCCTGACCTCCTCGAGCTGGGCGAAGGTCGTCACGCCAGGTTTGTCGGTCATCACGTCTTTGCCCGATCTCATCGCGCGGATGGCAAGTCCGGCACGATCACGGGGGATTGCGGAAATGCAGATGACATCGATTGACGGATCGTCGAACAGCTTTTCCCGGTCGATCTGCGGCGCGTCAGGATAGGTCTTCTCGAAGGCCTCGCGCAATGCCGGCACCGAGGTCTGCGGGCAATAGCCGACGAACTCTCCGCCTGCGGCCAGCAATCCCTTCACGTGATCGAACGTGTGCCCATGGTCGATTCCGACGACGGCAAATCTCAACATCGCTGCAATATCCTCCTGGGATTTTCGTGCGGCCGGCTAATGCCAGCCTCCTCCATGTTGGGCAAAACAGATAACGAAAGCCGGCTCCTGTCAAGGCGAGATGGAGGGCAAAATCGTCACAGCCTGTATTTAAATATTTGAAATATAACAGTTATTTTGTATCTAAATAGTTATTTTGTGAGCTTTTACGATTGGATTCCCGAGAAAGGCCGCGCTTGAGCCGATCGAGAAAAAGTCTTTTTCCCCAACGCATCTTGCCCCGTCTTCATGAATGTGATCGATTTTGGTCGCCGCCGGGTTGGAGGGCGGCAATACCCAGCAATTTTCAAAAGAGCGCTTCTCGCTCGACTTGATGAAAGATCACCATGTCTCAAGCTCTTCTCGATGTCGCCGCTTCGGATGGTCTTTTTGTCGGTCGCATCTGGAATCCCGAGGTTGCCGGACCGAGCATTGTGACATCACGCGAGGGTATGCTGGTCGACATCACGTCGCGCGAGGCGCCGACGCTGAGCGCCCTGCTCGAGCGGCAGGATGCCGCCGGCTTCGTCCGTGCAGCAAGTGGCAAGGCGGTTGGCTCGCTGGCGGACATCGCCGCCAACAGTACCGGAGCTCCGGATCAAACGCGTCCCTATCTCATTGCGCCCGTCGACCTGCAGGCAGTCAAGGCCTGCGGCGTTACCTTTGCGCAGTCGATGATCGAGCGCGTCATCGAGGAGAAGGCGGCCGGCAATCCGGAACGCGCCGCCTCGATCCGCGAGCGTGTCAGCACGCTGATCGGCGGCAGCCTCACCAATCTGAAGGCCGGTTCGCCGGAGGCGGCCAAGGTCAAGCAGGCACTGATCGACGAGGGCATGTGGTCGCAATATCTCGAGGTCGGCATCGGGCCGGATGCCGAAGTCTTCACCAAGGCGCCGGTGCTCTCCTCGGTCGGCTGGGGTGCGGATGTCGGCCTGCATCCGATCTCGACCTGGAACAACCCCGAGCCGGAAATCGTGCTCGCGGTCAACAGCCGTGGCGAAATCAAGGGGGCGGCACTCGGCAACGACGTCAATCTGCGCGACGTCGAGGGCCGCTCGGCATTGCTGCTCGGCAAGGCCAAGGACAACAACGCATCCTGCTCGATCGGTCCTTTCATCCGCCTGTTCGATGCCGGCTACAGCCTGGATGACGTCCGCAACGCCGAACTCGACCTGAAAGTCACCGGCCAGGACGGTTTCGTGCTGCACGGCAAGAGTTCGATGTCAAAGATCAGCCGCGACCCGACCGATCTCGTCAAGCAGACGGTCGGCGCCCATCACCAATATCCCGATGGTTTCATGCTCTTTCTCGGCACGCTGTTTGCGCCGACGCAGGACCGCGACGCGCCAAAGCAAGGCTTCACCCACAAGATCGGTGATGTCGTCGAGATTTCCTCGGCAGGCCTCGGCGCGCTCGTCAACACCGTTCGGCTCTCCACCGAATGCCCGCCCTGGACCTTCGGTATTTCGGCGCTGATGAGCAACCTCGCAAAGCGCGGTCTGCTCTAAACTACTGGTTTCGCCGCCTGCCCTGCAGCAGGTCGAGAACGGAGTTTGCCGCCTCGAGAACGTTTGTCCCCGGGCCAAACACGGCTGCAACGCCGTGTTCATGCAGGAATTCATAGTCCTGCCGCGGGATAACACCGCCGCAGACGACGATGATATCACCACCGCCCTGTTCCCTCAGCCTGTCGATCAACTGCGGCAGCAGCGTCCTGTGACCGGCCGCCAGCGACGAGACGCCGACGACGTTGACCTTTTCGCTGAGTGCGACGCCGGCAGCTTCCTCCGGTGTCTGGAAAAGGGGACCGGCGAGTACATCGAAGCCGATGTCGCCGAAGGCCGAGGCGATCACCTTGGCGCCTCGGTCGTGTCCGTCCTGACCGAGCTTGGCGACCATGATCTTCGGCCGGTGACCCATGGCTTCCGTCACTTCGGTCATGCGGGTCTTGAGCACGGCGAGTTCCGGCTCGTTTTCATACGCCTCGCCGTAGACGCCTTTAATGACTTCAGGGGTCGCGGCATGATCGCCGAAGGCAGCGCGCATGGCGTCCGATATTTCGCCGACCGTGGCGCGGGCGCGCGCCGCCTCGATGGCGGCTTCCAGCAGGTTGCCCTTGCCGTTCTGTGCGATCTCCGCCAGGGCCGCCAGCGCCTCACGCACGGCTCCGCCATCGCGCCGCCGCTTCGTTTCTTCGATACGTCTGATCTGCGCTTTGCGCACCGCGCTGTTGTCGATCTCCAGAATGTCGATCGGTTGCTCGTTGTCGAGCCGGTAGCGGTTGACGCCGACGATGACCTCTTCGCCCTTGTCGACCGCCGCCTGGCGGCGTGCGGCCGCTTCCTCGATCAGCCGTTTCGGCAGGCCATCGGCCACGGCCTTGGTCATGCCGCCCAGTGCCTCGACCTCCTCCATCAAGGCCCAGGCCTTCTCGGCAAGCTCGGCCGTCAGGCTTTCGACATAGTAGGAGCCGGCGAGCGGATCGATCACTTTTGTCACGCCGGTTTCGTGGCTCAGGATCAGCTGCGTATTGCGGGCAATGCGTGAGGAGAATTCCGTCGGCAGCGCGATCGCCTCGTCGAAGGAGTTGGTGTGCAGCGACTGCGTGCCGCCGAGCACGGCCGACATCGCCTCGAAAGCGGTGCGGATGATGTTGTTATAGGGGTCCTGTTCCTGCAGGGAGACTCCGGAGGTCTGGCAATGGGTGCGCAGCATCAGCGAGGACTGTTTCTTCGGATGAAACCCTTCCATGATCCGCGTCCAGAGCAGGCGGGCGGCGCGTAGCTTGGCGGCTTCCATGAAGAAGTTCATGCCGATGGCGAAGAAGAACGACAGGCGGCCGGCGAACTCGTCGACGCTCAGGCCTTTGGCGATGGCGGCGCGGACATATTCGCGGCCGTCGGCCAGCGTGAAGGCCAGTTCCTGCACCAGCGTCGCGCCGGCTTCCTGCATGTGGTAGCCGGAGATCGAGATGGAGTTGAACTTCGGCATCTCGCGGGCGGTATAGTCGATGATATCGGCAACGATCCGCATGGATGGTTCGGGCGGATAGATATAGGTGTTGCGGACCATGAACTCCTTGAGGATGTCGTTCTGGATGGTGCCAGAAAGTTCGGCCCGTGGAACGCCCTGCTCCTCGCCGGCCACGATGAAGGAGGCAAGGATCGGGATGACGGCACCGTTCATCGTCATCGACACCGACATATCGCCGAGCGGAATGCCGTCGAACAGGATCTTCATGTCCTCGACGCTGTCGATTGCCACACCCGCCTTGCCGACATCGCCCTCGACGCGCGGATGATCGCTGTCGTAACCGCGGTGGGTGGCAAGATCGAAGGCGACCGACAGGCCCTTCTGGCCGGCGGCCAGATTGCGGCGATAAAAGGCATTCGATTCCTCTGCCGTCGAGAAGCCGGCATATTGGCGGATCGTCCAGGGCCGGCCGGCATACATCGTCGCCCGCGGGCCGCGGGTGAAAGGCGAGAAGCCGGGGAGCGAATCAAGATGCCCGGCGCCGTCGAGATCCTCGGCCGTATAGAGCGGCTTGACGGCAATGCCTTCCGGCGTCTGCCAGATCAGCGTTTCGGGCGAGGTGCGCAGTTCCTTTTGCGCAAGCTCCGCCCAATCCGACAGCGTCTTCTTCGTCATGCGGTTCCTCCGGCTTTCTTCATTCCCACCCTACCATTTCACCGGCTCCTCGTGCGATAGAGCCCGAACAGGATGATTTTAGGCCGAGCCGGCCCAAAATCTGAATCCTGTTCTACATTATATAGTTAGAGCATGATGTCGTCCGAAAACCGCTCACACTTTTCGGCATCATGCTCTAGGATAATTAATGCGGCAAATCCTTGATTTTTATTGCCGGCTTTGGGACCCGCCTCATGAAGACCATGCAGATCTATGCCTTTGACATGAACTGCGTCGGGCATATCAACCACGGCCTGTGGACGCATCCGCGCGACCGCTCAGCGCATTATACCGATCTCGACTACTGGACAGAGTTTGCCAAGACCGCCGAACGCGGCAAGCTGGACGGCATCTTCCTGGCCGATATCGTCGGTGTCTATGATGTCTACAAGGGTAGCCCAGCGCCGGTGATCGAGACGGGCGCGCAGATCCCGGTCAATGATCCGATGATCCCGATTTCGGCGATGGCCTATGTCACGAAACATCTGGGTTTCGGCGTCACCGTCAACACCACCTATGAGCCACCATTCCTGCTGGCGCGGCGCATGTCGACGCTCGATCATCTGACCAAGGGACGGATCGGCTGGAACATCGTCACCGGTTATCTCGACAGTGCCGCCCGCAGCATGGGTTTCGACAAGCTGCCGGAACATGATGCGCGCTACGATGCGGCCGAGGAATATCTCGAAATACTCTACAAGCTCTGGGAAGGGAGCTGGGACGACGATGCAGTGCTACGCGACAAGGCGGGCGGCACCTATGCCGATCCCTCGAAAGTGCGCACTGTCCGTCACGACGGCAAATATTACCGGATGGAGGGCATCCATCTCTCAGAACCCTCACCGCAGCGCACGCCCCTGCTCTTTCAGGCCGGCGCCTCTGCACGCGGGCAGGACTTTGCCGCCCGCCACGCCGAATGCGTCTTCATCGCCGGGCCGAATCCCAAGGCGGCCAGGCCGACCGTCGATGCGCTGCGGGCGAAGGCGGAGGAATTCGGCCGCGGCGCCGACGCATTGAAGATCCTGAGCCTGATCACTGTTGTCGTCGGGCGGACGGAGAAGGAAGCCCAGGACAAGCTGGAGGAGTACCGCCGCCATGCGAGCGTCGAGGCCTCGCTTGCGCATTACTCCGCTTCGACAGGCATCGATTTTTCGAAGTATGAATTGGACGACGTCATCGACCAGAGCTCGACCAACGCCAATCAATCCGCACTTGCGGCCATCACGAAACAGGCAGCGAAGCCGGTAACGCTGCGTGACATCATCGACCAGATGGTACTCGGCAGCCGGATGAAGCCGATGGTGGGCTCGCCCGACCAGATCGCCGATCATCTCACGACATGGATCGGAGAGGGTGACATCGACGGCTTCAATCTGGCGCGGACAGTGGCGCCGGAAAGCCTGCGCGATTTCGTCGAGCTGGTCGTCCCGGTGCTGCAGGAGCGCGGCGTCTTCAAGGCGGACTATGCTGCAGGGCCGCTGCGGCAGAAACTTTTCGGCGGCGGGAACGGCAGGTTGCCCGCCGCTCATCCCGCAGCCCAGTTCCGACGCTGATTTATCGGTGGTCCAGCCTGGCAACCAGCCGGTCGCCAAGCCACTGGATGCCGCAGACGAGCACGATGAGGACGGCCACCACCGCGATCATCACACTGGTTTCGAAACGCTGATAGCCATAGCGGATGGCGAGATCACCGAGGCCGCCGGCGCCGATCGCGCCCGCCATGGCCGAGGCGCCGATCAGCGTCACCAGCGTGACGGTGAAACCGGCGACGATGCCTGGCAGCGCTTCAGGCACCAGCACCTCGCGGATGATGGTCCAGCGATTGCCGCCCATGGCGCGCACGGCATCGATCAGCCCGCGGTCGACCTCGCGCAGCGATACTTCGGCGATGCGGGCGTAATAGGGCGTTGCGGCGATGGCGAGCGGCACGATGGCCGCCCAGGTGCCGAGCGCCGTGCCGACGATCAGCCGCGTCAGCGGAATCAGCGCCACCAGCAGGATGATGAAGGGCACCGAGCGGAAGCCGTTGATGACGCTGCCGAGCACGCGGTTGATCCAGAGGTTTTCGGCGATGCCGCCGTGCGCCGTTGCGACCAGAGCAAGGCCGAGCGGCAGGCCGGCGACGAGCGAAATCACTCCCGAGGCGACGGTCATCAGGATCGTCTCCCAAAGGGAGCGAATAAGCAGTTCAAGCATGATCGGTGTCATAACCAAGCACCTCCACCCGGGCGGACCGGGCCATCAGGAATTGTTCGACCTTTCCGGCAAGGGCGGGGTCACGCGCGGGAACGGCGATGAAGAACCGCGCCACCGGCTGGTTCTGGATGTGGTCGATGCCGCCATGGACGAGGCGGAAGGAATGCGGCAGCGCCGCCGAGAGTTCGGCAAACAGCGCGCCCTGCGCCTGCGGGCCGGCGAGATCGACGCTGAGGATCGCTTCGCTGCCCGCCGCAGCCGACAGCCGGCCGGCGATATGCTCAGGAAGCTGCGGGCGGATGCCGCCGAGCAGGCTCCTGGTGATGTCAGCCTGCGGGTTGGCGAAGATCGACCAGACCTGCCCTTCCTCGACGATCCGCCCGGCATCGATGACTGCGACGCGATCGGCAATGCCGCGGACCACTTCCATCTCATGGGTGATCAGCAGAATGGTCAGCCCGAGCTTACGGTTGATGTCCTTGAGCAATGCCAGGATCGACCGGGTCGTTTCCGGATCGAGCGCCGATGTCGCCTCGTCGGACAACAGCAGTGCCGGGCGTGCCGCAAGCGCCCGGGCGATGCCGACGCGTTGTTTCTGGCCACCGGACAGCGATGCGGGATAGGCCTTCGCCTTGTCGGCAAGGCCGACGAGCTCGAGCAGCTCATGCGCCCGTTTCAGGCGCTCACTCTTTGCAAGACCCTCGATCTTCAGCGGCAGGGCGACGTTTTCCTCGACGGTTTTGGCGGAAAGCAGATTGAAATGCTGGAAGATCATGCCGATGCGGCGGCGCAGCGGCTGCAGATCCTGTTCTGAAAGTCCGGTGATATCTCGGCCTTCGATGAGGATCTCGCCGCTATCGGCGCGCTCCAGGCCGTTCAGGCATCGGATCAGCGTCGATTTGCCGGCGCCGCTACGGCCGATGATGCCGAGGATTTCGCCTCTCTTCACCGTCAGCGAAATGCCGTCGAGGGCTGCAGTGGTTCCGAACCGCCGCTTCACGTCGGTAAGCCTCACCACCTCTTCGGTCGCCGTTTGCGGCTCTGCCGCGATCGCCGTGCTGGAAACAAAGGAATTCATGTGTTTTTCCTTACAAATGCTGAAGGCGGCCCGGGCAAAGAACGCCCGGACCGCCTCTCGGCAGGCCTTAACCCCAGCCCTGCCCCGGATCAATAGGCGCTAAGACCCGTGCCCTTGTACACCTTGTCGAACTCGGCCTTGACGGTCTCGTTCTGATAAGAAGACACAAGCGTCTTGACCCAGTCGGCATCCTTGTTCTCGTCCTTGACGGCGATGAAGTTGCGGTATGGATTGTCGGCGATCGGCTCCTGGGCAATGCGTTCGGCCGGAGAAAGACCGCTTTTCAGCGCCCAGTCGGTGTTGACGATACCGGCATCCAGATCGTCGATCGAGCGGCCGACGATGCCGGCGTCGAGTTCCTTGATCTCGATCTTCTTCGGATTGTCGGTGACGTCGGCGACGGTCGCGAGAATCCCGGTGCCATCCTTGAGTTTAATCAGGCCTTCACTCTGGAGAACGCGCAGCGCACGGCCTTCGTTCGAGGGATCGTTCGGCACGCCGATGACGGCACCTTCCGGGATCTCGGCGACGGACTTGTACTTCTTGGTGTAAAGGCCGATCGGCCAGACCCCGGTATAACCGACGCGAACGATGTGATAGCCGTGCTGCTTGATCTGGTTGTCGAGATAGGGCTGGTGCTGGAAGGCGTTGGCGTCGAGTTCGCCGCGTTCCAGCGCTTCATTCGGCTGCGTATAGTCGTTGAAGGTGATGGTCTCGATCTTGAGGCCCTTCTTGGCCGCCTCGCTCGCGACCACGCGCCAGATGTCCTCCTCCTCGCCGGCCATGATGCCGACCTTGATCGACTTGTCCTCGGCAAAGGAAGGAGCAGGTGCTGCAAAGGCAAAGAGGGCGGCAGCAGAAACGGCGACGGCGGCAAGAGCCGCCCGGCGCGAAAGGTGGAAGCCGTGAAGATTTTTGTTCTTGGTCATTTTATATCCCGTCTGACTGAATGAGGCCAAGCGCCCCGAGCAGACCGATCATGGCAAATGCGCGTATCGGGAGCGAAGCACGAATGTCTGATGTGGAGGAAGGGCCGGAAAAACTCTTGCCCTGCCATCGATATCGGCAGGATAAATTTCCATCAATTTTGTGGACTATATTTAGTTGAGAGGGATGGCCGAAATGAAAACGGCGCCTTAGCGGCGCCGTTTCAAGCCTATCCCGCACACTTCACTCGGCGGCGATAAGCGCTTGATTCCGGCTGGGAAAGAAGGCCGCGAGCTCGCCGATCACCTCCCCGATCCGCTTGGAAAGCGGGTCGGATGAGACACGGTAATCGGTGAAGTCACGGTCGGAGGCGTAGACGGCCGTCGGCAGCGTGTGTGACATGAAGAAACCGAAGAGCGGGCGAAGCTGGTGCTCGACCATCAGCGCATGCCGATCGCCGCCGCCGGTCGCGGTGATGATGATCGGCTTGGCGCGCAACTCATGCGGGTCGATCAAGTCGATCAGATGCTTGAAGAGGCCGGGATAGCTGCCCTTGTACGTTGGCGCTCCGATGACCAGCACATCGGCATTGACGATGTCGTCGATGACTTGCCTGGCGCGATTGTCGAGATCGTCACGGCGCAGCGCCTGGCCGAGCGAAGGGCCGACATCGGTCAGGTCGTAGATGGTGTTGTCGAAGCCGTATTTCTCGGCGGCGAGACCGGCAATGTTTTCAACAAGCGCAAAGGTCTTCGAGGGGCGGTTGAAACTACCCGCAAGGCCGACCAGTTTGGGAGCAGACATGCCATTTCCTTCCAATATCGTGCCGAAACCGACGTCATCATTCTCACGAATATTATCTATAAAAATAGTGGATTAAAGGAATGGTGATCCCTCTTCCCCATAGGAGGAGAAAAATACGTTCGGGCCTGTGGGCGATGGCAACGTGCGTAACTGCAGGATGCATCGAGCCGGAGTGTCGGTGACATTCCGGCTCGATCGATTGTCCGTAAGCGATCGCCTCAGACTGGTTTCTGCTTGGGAATGCGCGGCAGGAAGACTGTCAGGAGACCAAGCAGCGGCAGGTAGGAGCATATGCGGTAGACGAAATCGATGCCATGGGTATCGGCGAATTCGCCGAGCAGTGCCGCACCAAGCCCCCCTGCCCCGAATGCGAAGCCGAAGAAGACGCCGGCAATCAGCCCGACGCGCCCGGGCACCAGTTCCTGTGCGAAGACGACGATTGCCGAGAAGGCCGAAGCGAAGATCAGGCCGATGACGATGCTGAGCACACCCGTCCAGAAAAGGTTCGCATAGGGAAGCAGGAGCGCGAAGGGAATGACACCGAGGATCGAGAACCAGATGACGAAACGCGCGCCGAAACGGTCGCCGATCGGCCCGCCGAGGAAGGTGCCGACGGCGACCGAGCCGAGGAACAGAAAGAGCATCAGCTGTGCCTGCTGTACGCTGAGCGCGAACTTGTCGATGACATAGAAGGTGAAGTAGCTCGACACGCTGGCCATGTAGACATTCTTGGTTGCCGTCAGCAGCACGAGAATCAGCAGCGCCCAGATGACCCGGTTCTGCGGCAACGGCAGGGTCCGGCTTATTGCCGGCTTGCTGGCATTCTGGCGCCTGTGGCTCATGTACCAGTTGCCGACCCAGCTCAGCACGACCATGCCGACCATGGCGATTACGGCGAACCACGAGACGCTGTGCTGGCCGAGCGGCAGCACGATGAAGGCGGCAAGCAGCGGACCGATCGCCTGGCCGGCATTGCCACCGACCTGGAAGAAGGATTGCGCGAAACCGTGGCGACCGCCGGAGGCAAGACGGGCAACGCGCGACGATTCCGGGTGGAAGACCGCCGAGCCGAAGCCGATCAGGCTTGCGGCAACCAGCAGCAGTTCGAAGCTGCCGGCATTGCCGAGCAGAATGAGGCCGCAGAAGGTACTCGCCATGCCCACAGGCAGCGAATAGGGCATCGGCCAGCGGTCGGTGACGATGCCGACCAGCGGCTGCAGCAGCGAAGCCGTGACTTGGAAAGTCATGGTAAGGAGGCCGATCTGCACAAAATCGAGATCGTAGTTCGCCTTGAACAGCGGATAGAGCGAGGCGAGCAGTGACTGCATGATGTCGTTCAGCATGTGGCAGAAGCTGACCGCCATGAGGATGGACATCGTTGTTTTTTCGAAACGGGGGGCGCTCTCGGCAACGGTTGCCATCAATGCTTCTCCTGCACAGGCACGGCCGGTGCCGTACCACGTCGCTTTGTTCGATGGATTTTCGGGCGATCGGGGCTGGGAAGACTCTCGTGCGACGGTCGCTGAAGTGCATTTAGCGTAAGCGGAGACGCAATTACAGCCCAGTTTCATCCGTATTGGTACGGCTTTTGTTCGATTTGCTCTCCGGACAAGTGATTTCTGCCCAGCTTAGCGTCTTTCCAGACGGGCATTCATATCACAGTCAGTCGCGATCATCGCATATCCAGTATGCTATGTGAAAACAACCATGGAAAAGCCATGCAGGGGATACTACAGCTGCACCGATTGAAAAAAGCGATCGAGGCTGAAAACACACGATGAATGTCAAGACAGCGAATGCGATAGACAGCTATGTCGGAGCGCGTATCAGAATGCGCCGGCAGTTGCTCGGGATGAGCCAGGAACGGCTTGCCGAGCAGATCGGCGTGACCTTTCAGCAGGTTCAGAAATACGAGAAGGGCATCAACCGCATCGGCGCGAGCCGTCTGCAGCGGATCGCCGATGTGCTTCACACGTCGCCGAGCTTCTTCTTCGAACAGGAGAACTCCGAGCCGTTGACGCTGCAAGGGCTGGATCTGTCGGCGAATACTGATCCAGTTGCCGAATTCCTGCGAACGAAAGAGGGATTGGTGCTCAATCGCGCCTTTCTGAAGATTGCCGACCGCAATATCCGCGAAACGGTCATCGCGCTGGTGAAGGCGATGGCGCAGGCGGAAAGTCGCGGCGTAACATCGCGAACCTCCGTAACGGATATCACTCTTCCGCTCGGAGAATAGCCAGGGATATCGGCAGGCAGTATCCGCATGAAGCTCAGGCTCGAGTCATTTGGTGAGTTGCGGCTGATCGATCTGGCCGGGCAACCCGTGGCGTTCCCGGAAAAGGGTCTGCTTGCGATTTGCTATTTGCTGGATCGTTATCTGCAGAACGGGGCCGGGAGCGAATATCCGCGCTCGGCGTTGGCGCGGTTCCTGTGGGACAGCCATGACAATCCTGACATCATGGCCAACCTGCGCAAGACCATATCGCGCATTCAGGCACGTCAGACCGAGCTCGGCACCGAGCTTCTAATCTTCACGGCGACCGGTGTGCGGATCAAGCCGGATGCGTTTGTTTGCGATCTCTTCGAACTCGCCAAGTCCGATGGCGGTGGCGCACTTGAAAATTTGCGGCGGCTGGTTGCCGTCCTACGCCAGGATTTCCTGGCTGTGCTCGCCGACCAAAGCGTCAGCACGCAGCAATGGATCGCCGGCCAGCGCGACAGGCACATGGCGATCCTGGTGGATGCGATGAAGACGGCGCTGCCCACGGCCCGGTCGCGAGAGGATATAAGCCTGATCAAGGAGGCGGCGCTCAGGATTTTCCGCGATGCACCTGATGACGAGAATATTCGTCGTATCCTTCTCGAAGCCTACGAATCCGAGGGGCAGCTGGAGAATGCCCGCCGGCTTTTTGAGGCCAGCAGGCATGGTTTGGAAAGCGCACTCGATATCGGCCTTGACGTTCAGGCTTTGAGAGAGGTCCGCAAGGTCTTTGCCGGCAGTCAATCGCCGCCGAGCGTTATGGAGCCACTGAGCGACGGCGGCAGTCGGGTTGCTCGTCCCCTGCCCCGTCTCGTGCTGCTGCCACCTGGCGGGATGGATGCGGCCGGTGCTTTGCCGATGCTCTGCGGACCGCTGATCGAGGACGTGACGATCGGCCTTTGCGCGCTGAATACCGTGTCCGTCGTGGCGCCGCATACGGCCGCTCGGATCGCCGGTCATGCCGACAAGGCCGAGCTGATCCTGCGTCACTCGATTTCCTATGTTCTCGATACGAGGCTGACCGATCATGCGCTCTTTGTTCAGCTGATTCATGCCAGCGGCGATGAGGTCATCTGGGCCGAGCGTTTCAACCTCGAGAAATATGATTTGATAAGTCATCGGCGCGACATTGCGCGGCGGATCGCCAGGGAGCTTGCCGGGCAGGTTCGCCGGCATGAAACCATGCGCCACTCCTTCGAGGGCAATTCGGCCGCCTATCACAGCTACCTTCTTGGCCTGCGGGACGTGAAGCGGCTTTCCCTTCCCGATATTCGCCGCTCCCGGAAAGCGTTCCGCGAAGCGCTTCAACACAGCGCGCATTTTGCCCCTGCACTTAGCGGATTGTCGCGCACCTTTGTCGTCGAATGGCTGCTGACGGCACGTGGCGACAGAGAGCTTTTGGGACTTGCAGAAGATTATGCGAACCGGGCGATTGTCGCCGATCCATCGCTCGCTGCCGGCTTTCGCGAGCTGGGCGTCGCCAAGCTTTATCTCGGGGACATCGATGAAAGCCTTCTGGCGCTGAAGCTCGCGGAAGAATTGAGTCCGCATTATGCCGACGGCATTGCAAGTTATGCCGATACCCTCGTTCATGCGTCGCGCCCCTCCGATGCGCTGATCAAGATCGATCGGGCCATCTCGCTCAACCCGCTGAGCCCGACAGATTATCTATGGACGGCGGCCGGCGCCAATTTCGCACTCGGCCATTATGCCGAGGCGCTCGAGCAGATCTCCGCAATGGACGACCGCACACCGGCCGACCGGCTTTCGGCTGCCTGCTGGGCCATGCTCGGCGATATGAAAAATGCGCGTCTCTATATGCGCAAGGTGCGCGAGATCTATCCGGACTTCGACGTCGACAAATGGCTTTCCGTCGTTCCCTTCAAGGAGCAGTGGCAGAAGGAGCAGTATCGTGAGGCGCTGCGCCGGGCCGGTTTCTGAGATCTGGTTCTGAACGCCGGGAAGTCCTGTCACGCCTGCGTCACGCGCGTCTTTCGTTCAAGGCGATTGAGCTGTCTCCGCTTTGTCGGCATGCCCTGGAAAGATAAGCCGGGGGAACACTCAGATGCACGAAACAGCCGAAGCAACCACCACCCAGAAGAGTGAGGAAGAGCTCAAGGAGCTGGCCTCGCTCGCCAGGCTGGTCGCCTATGCCCGAGAGACCGCCAGGCAGCTGAACGCTGAATTCTCCGCCTATTGCCTGGACCTTGCGCTGGGCGCCTTGCTGCAGGACCTGGATAGAAGCGGCATGTCCCTGTCTCAGGCAAACGTTCAGGACAGTTTTCTGCCCGGCATGCGGCACGGACCGACCGCCGAGGTGTTTTGCCATTATGGCTCGAAACGCATCTGATGATCGAGGGAGGCAGCCGGATCAAGAATTTCGCCGGCCTCCTGGGTTTTCCAGTGGCCCCCAACCGATTCCAAAGGACGACGGGTCCAGATGAGTGGAGTGACGCGACGTTGGAACAGTCGCACTCGATCCGCAACAGGGAAGGTTCGGCATACGAAAAAGCCTGCCGCGGGAGGAGGTGCGGCAGGCTTTCTGAAAACCGAACAGCGACTGGGAGGAGGAGTGCCGCTGTTCCGACAGACGTCCCTTGGGAGGAGGAGTGGGCCGTCTGAAAGTCGAAGCTTTGCGGGAGGAGGTGCATTGCTTCGATGGGTCTGATTATACACCGACCATGGATGGTGCCAATGTCTTATGCTGCACTGCAGCTATGCAAGGAATACAAGGCGGAAGGCTTACAATACGAACGAGGACCCCAACGAGCTCAGCCACAAAAACGCCCGCATCAGGAGCGGGCGTCAAGCGGCGTTCGATATCAAATGCTGTGCGATTAGCGCGCGATCGATGCGCGGGCAACGCTGCGGATGTCAGCGCGGTCGATACCGAGGTCCTGCAACTCACGGCTGGACATGCGGCCGAGTTCGGTGACGGTCTGACGGAACTTGCGCCAGTTGTTGAAAGAGCGTGCTACGTTCATGATAATCCCCTTTCCTGAGGGCTGTCTGACGTCAGCAACCTTGCTTGGCTCCGGCGTCGTTTCGATGATTGGAATATAGGAGGTTCAATCGGTTTAAAACAGCGACAATCTCTCACCTCAGCTATGCGATGAACGCATAGGCTGTTTCTTTTTTGGGCGAATAATCTCTTTTTTAAGCCGCGGAGGTGAAAGCCGTCGGATCGACGGAGTTCGTGTCTCGCGTCACAGAGTGAACCCGATGCTGCGAACAGTTCTTGATGGCACGTGTTGAGTGCCAAGCGCCCGAAGTATCCGACATATCCGGACGGAAGCGCTGAGCGGCATATCCCAACGCCACGGCGTGACGATATCGGGGCCTAAATTCTCCGAAGAAACAAGCAGGATCCCTGCCACGCTGAGCGTCTTGCTGAACAAAACCGGTTGGCCAAGGCACTGCTGGTCTGCGGACCCTGATTTGCGGAAGCGCTCCAGTGCCTTCGGTGAAACGATGCATCGCTGAAGGCCCCAAGTGAGGAATTCGTTGGGAAGAAGAGGCTATCGAAGGCGGCTGTTTCGGGCAAGCGGCCAAAATTAGAAAATTCTATCTATGGATTTCATAGATTATATCGTTCCATCGCCCTGTCGATTTTGACAATGAGATTTTCGAACGCCCGGCGGATGCTTCGCTCGGCGCATGTGACTTGCCGTCTTCTTCCAAGATCAACCAGGAGATTTCCATGAGCAATCCAGTTCTCGTCAATCAGATCATTCCCGAGTCCGATGTCGGTGCCGCTGACTGGCCGCGTCGGCGCCGAAATCAGGGGTATCCGCCTCGGCGGAGACCTTTCGGATGCAACGGTGGCGGCCATCAACCAGCTTCTCCTGAAACACAAGGTCGTCTTCTTCCGCGACCAGGAACATCTTGACGATGCCCAACAGGAATTATTCGCACGCCGCCTGGGCGACCTTGTGCCTCATCCAACCCAGGGTCCGGTGACCGGCACGGCCTCCATCCTCAATCTCGATTCCAGCCGCGGCGGCGGCAGGGCGGACCAATGGCACACAGATGTCACCTTCGTGGATGCCTATCCTAAATTCTCGGTCCTTCGCGGCGTCGTCATTCCGGCAGCTGGAGGTGATACGATCTGGTCCAACACCCATGCCGCATACGAAAGTCTGCCGGCATCGCTCAAATTGCTGGCGGACAATTTATGGGCCATTCACAGCAATGCCTATGACTACGCAGCCGTGCGCCCTCGTGCCACCGCTGAAGAGAAGAAGCATTTCGAGGACGTTTTCACACCTCGACCATCTACGAGACCGAGCATCCGGTCGTGCGTGTCCATCCCGAAACCGGCGAAAGATCGCTGCTGCTCGGCAATTTCGTTCAGCGCCTGGTCGGCTTGTCGAAAAGCGACTCCGCGAAACTCTACGAGGTGTTCCAGTCCTACGTTACCGCCCCGGAAAATACCGTGCGCTGGCGCTGGAGAGCCGGGGATGTGGCGATCTGGGATAATCGCGCGACCCAGCACTATGCTGTCAACGACTACGGCGACCAGCACCGGGTCGTGCGCCGCGCCACTGTTGACGGCGACGTCCCCGTCAGCGTCGACGGCCGCCGCAGCATAACCCACGTCAAGGCCGCCAAGCCGAAAGCAAAGGCCGCGTAAGCGCGGCCGGACAGGGGGCGACCATGCAGCTTCATATGCCGCGGCGCCTGCCGCCGCTTGCGCCACCGACAGTCATCCAGGCATCGCGAACAGCCTGACGGCGCCCCATTCGCGACCCGCTGCATCGCCCAGCGCGGCGATGCAGCATTGGTCAGCTGTTGCCATCCATTCACAGGTTGGGACTTTCACACGTCGTCACAGGCTTTGACGACGTGCTGCGCTTTTGGCCACGTCACCAATCCAGCTGCTGAGCAACGACGCAGCCGCATGGCTTTGCAAGACGATCTGAGGCACCAGATCGATATCCGGAAGGCTGCCCAGGCCGAGCGGTCCCATTGCGAACAGCCCATGTAACGCGCTCGCCTTGGTCCGCCCGCATTCATCTACGACGATACCGATCTCGAGTTCGTCACGCCTTGCAAGCCCCGCAACGATAAGCGAACGGACAAGCGGGCTATCGGTCCCGGACGGCCGGAAGCGGCAGTCTATCGTCAGGTCCGCGGGAAGGACCTCGAGCCCGGCCGGGCCTGAAAACAGCACGCCGTTCGTGGCGATGCAATTCACTTTTCCCTTCCTCACGGCGATCGCGCCGCTGGCGATCGCATGATGCAGGCGCTGATAGTGCTCCGGCGGCAAGCGGTTGCGATGACTGTCGTAAATGGCCTTGACGTGGCGTTTGAACCGCGCCCGCTCTTCCGGCGTCAATCCCGCCCAGAGGTCGCGCGCACGCGAACGAAACCCGTTCATAATGCCTTGCCATCCCGAACCTTCCAGATCGGCTTTGCCGGCGGCCTCACGCAGGAAACGGAACGCGCCGCGTAGCGTCCCCGGCATGGGTTGGTCGGTGACAATAGCTCCGACGGCGGCGGGAGCATGCGACTGAGGCAGGAAGCCCGATTCCGAGATCAACGTGACATGGGAAATCTTGGCGTCCGCCAGCAGTCCGAGCGCCCTGTCGACCGCGTGGATGCCGCCGCCGATCACGACGGCGCTTTGCGCTCCACCGGCAGGCGCCGCCTCCGAATTTTCCCGCATCCCGTAACCAGTGGCGAGAAACACCGCGTCAAAGCGGGTTCGCTGCTCCGCTCCAAGGAATACGGAATAGCCTCCGTCCAGATGCCTATCGATCGCCGTTACAGTATCCGAGCCAAATTGGACGATGACATCAGGCCGACCGGCCAGGGCTTCGGCGAAGCGTTTGTACACATAGGTGCTGAAGATTTCTCCCGGCACAAAGGCGTGTTCGAGACCGGCAGGATCCGAGATCAGCCGATCGCGCCACGTGTCATCGGTTTCGAGCCACCGGCGAAAATCGTCCGGCAGCTCGGGATCAACGGAAAGGTCGCGAACGCGGCTGGTCAGCACCGTCGACGCGGGCTGACTTATGCCCTCGCCGATATCTATCTTTGCTCGCGGATCGAACATCACCAGATGGAAAGGCCGATCAACTCTTTTGAAAAGAGCGATTGCGGTCATGATCCCCGTGAAGCCTCGGCCGACAATCGCAATCCTTGCGAGGTGGTCCGCATCCTGGCTCTTCGAATTCGAAGAACGTGACGAGAGAAGAGTCATTCATCGGCTCCTTCTGCGTTGGACCGGTCGATCTAAATTCGCCCGATCCGACCAGTCGCATAATTCTCTACTAAAATAATAGAAAATCATATCCCGAACGCAAGCACTATTCGACCTGGAACGATGACTGCGTGGTTTTGGCGTCTGGCGGGCCTTGGCCGCCTTCCGGCTGCCGGCTTCACACATTCCCGAGCACGGCTGCTGGGCCATGCTCGGCGATACGAAAAATGCGCGTCTCTATAGGCGCAAGGTGCGCGCGATCTATCCGGATTTCGATGTCGACAAATGGCTTTCCGTCGTTCCCTTCAAGGAGCAGTGGCAGAAGGAGCAGTATCGTGAGGCGCTGCGCGGGCCGGTTTCTGAGATCTGGTTCCGAACGGCGGGAAAGTCCTGTCACGCCCGTGTCACGCGCGTCCTTCCTTGAAGAGGACTAAGCTGTCTCCGCTTTGTCGGCATGTGCCGGCAAAGGAAGCCGGGGGAACACTCAGATGCACGAAACAGCCGAAGCAACAGTCACGCGGAAGAGTGAGGAAGAGCTCAAGGAGCTGGCATCACTCGCCAGGCTGGTCGCCTATGCCCGAGAGAACGCCAGGGAGCTGAACGCCGAATTCTCTGCCTATTGCCTGGATCTTGCGCTGGGCGCCCTGCTGCAGGACCTGGATGGAAGCGGCGTATCCCTCTCCCAGGCAAACGATCAGGACAGTTTTCTGCCCGGCACGCGGCACTGAACGACTGCTGACTGTCAGGTATTTTGCCACCATGGCTCGAGACGCATTATATGGCCGAAGCCTCCGGTGAACTCGAGTGCCGGCAATATCGGCAGCCGGCGTCGCAGACCCGACAGTCCGCCGGCTGCCCATGCTAGATGATCATCGTGTCGAACAGGCGTGACCGCGATGCCAACAGAGGCCGATCATCATGACTAGCGTGCGTCTCCCGGGTAACGTTCTCGTCGCCGTCATGATCGCCTGCGTCGCCACGTGTTACGGCTTCGGCCTCAGCCTGTTTCCCCAGATCATCCCCGACATGCGGAAAGATCTTGCCTTCGACTATGCGTTCGTCGGCACTGTCACCGGCTTGGTCCAGTTTTCCACGGTGGCATTTGCCGTGCTCGGTACCTGGCTCGTCCATCGCATCGGTGCCGCACGGACGGTGGTGGCGTCCGTGTCGCTCTGTGGGCTTTGCCTGTCGGGCATCCCCATCATCGACAATCTCTATATTGTTGCCGGCCTGCTGATGGTCGCCGGCGCGACGGGCGCATCGACCTTCGTGCCGATGATTAACCTCGCCTCGCGGGTGGTGAGAGCAGAACAACGCGGCTTTGCCATGAGCCTGATCTCCAGCGCCCCGGCCTTTGGCGTCCTCATCAACAGCGCACTCGTGGCGGCATACGCCGGAAGCGGTCACTGGCAGATGGTCTGGTATCTCACAGGCGCCGCCACGATCACACTGGCCATTGTCACCCACATCCTCTTCGGGCGGGCCGGCCTCTTCGACGGCGGGACAAGTCACGAAACGCTCGCGTCAACTGCCGGCGCTTCAGCAAGCCTGCGCTCCATCATGCCATGGGTGGCGCTGATCTTCGCGCTCGGCTTCATCAACGGCCTGATGCCCTATCCCTATCTCACCTACCTGTCGCCGTTCCTGCGCGAGGAACTCGGCTATTCCGTCGGCTTTGCCTCCTGGCTCTGGGCAACGATCGGGGCCGTGGGGATCGGCGCAGGCTTCGCCATCGGCACAATATCGTCGCGCCTCGGATCGCGCTATGCCATGCTAGCCTGTTACTCAAGCTTCCTCGCCGCCGGCGCCCTCGTCGTCCTCGATCCCTCGATGGAGCTCTCGATCCTGTCAGGCATCTTCTTTTCGCTGGGCTTTTATCCGATCTATGGCCTGCTGCCGGCCTACGTCTCACATCGCGCCACGCCACGCCTTGCGGTGACCGTCTTGGGCATCTGCACCGTGTTCCAAGGCATCGGCGGCACTACAGGGAACTTCTTTGGCGGCGTGATCAAGACATCGACGGAGAGTTTCAGCGGCATCTATCTCGCCGTTGCAGTCACGGCCGCCGTCGCGGCGGCGATGACGATTTTGCTGCCGAAGGATCAGAGGGTGCCGGCCGAGTAGCGTCTGCCGAGGCTGCCTTTGGCGCAAACGCTATTATATGTTGGCATCCTCGCCGCACGCGCCCACTGTTTTTTGCCGGTCAGGCCTTTTCGAAGAGTGGCGAGATCACCATTTCCGGCACCAGCACCAGACCCTTGTCGGTTATCCGGATTTCCGGGATGACCGATAGCGGGATGAGGTTGAAGCCCATATAGGCGATGGTGCAGCCTGCCTTTTCCCATTCGAGCTTCAAGGCCTTTACCTCGTCGGCAACCTGGTGCACGCGCTTGTCGGACAAAAGCCCGGCGATCGGCAGTGGCACCATGGCCGTCACCTTGCCATCCATGACGACACAGACGCCACCCTGCCTTTCGGCGATCGCATCGAGCGCCACCTGCATATCCGCTGCATTGGTGCCGGCGACAATGATGTTGTGGCTGTCGTGGCCAACCGAAGATGCGACCGCGCCTTGTCTGAGGCCGAAGCCGTTGAGCAGTCCGTGGGCGACATTGCCGGCAGACTTGCCGTGACGCTCCACCACTGTCACGAAGCAGAGGTCGTGCTTGTCGAAATGCGCCTGCCAGTCATTGGCCGGCTCCAGCGTGACGGTGACATGGCCGAGGGTGATGCCAGGCAGCTCCGTCTTGATCGTATGAGCAACGACCGTCTCCGTTGGCAGGTCCGGCGTCAGTTTGAGGTTCTTTGGCAGCTTGACCGTGTGGTAGGCGGCATCCGGATAGCGGTACGGTTTCGACAGGGCTTCGTCGAGGATCGGCGTGATCTTCTTGCCGTCGACGACGAGTTCGCCACCATACCAGGTGCTGACCGGCGTAAGGTCGTCGGTGAGAAGCACCAGGTCGGCGCGGCGTCCGCCGCCGAGACCGCCAATTTCACCTTCCATTCCGAACCGCGTCGCGCCGTGCAGCGAACCCATCGCCCAGGCCTGTTCCGGCCTCATGCCGTATTTCACGGCTTCGCGCGTTACCCAGTCCAGGCCGAAGGCGAGCAGATCCTCCGCATCACGGTCGTCGGTGCAGACGGCGACGCGCTTGTGGGAAGCGCCGAGCTCGGTGATCGTCTTGATCGCCTGCGGTAGCGAATGCCAGGGAGTCGTCGGCGGGCCGCCGCGCAGGAAGATCCACACGCCGGCTTCCAGCAGGTCGTCGGCAATGTCGCGGTCTATGGCTTCATGCGTGTCGGTAACGCCGGATGCGGCATAGGCGGCAACGAACTCTCGTCCGTAGACATGGCCCGATACCGGCCTGCCGCGCTCGAGTGCTGCAGCCAGGATCGCATGGCTGCGCTCGTCGCCCATCGCAACGGGGACGAAATCCATCTTCTCACCGAGAGCCACCGCTTCCGGCCATTTGTCGAACAGCGCCGCGATCTTGTCCGGCGTCAGGTCGCCGCCGGCTGTTTCCAGATCCGGCGTCGTCGCCGGCACGGTGCTCGGTACGGTCAGGAAGATCGACAGCGGCGCCTGCCGTGCATCCTCGAGCATGGCCTCGACGCCGGCGACGTCCATCACGTTGCCGATCTCGTGGCTGTCGCAAAAGATCGTCGTCGTGCCGTTGAGGAGCGCCGCCTCGGCATAGGCGCAGGCCGTCACCATCGAGGATTCGATATGGATATGCGGATCGACCAGGCCGGGCGCGATGATGCCGCCCTTGGCGTCGTAGAGCTTAGCGCTCGCGCCCCTGTAGCTGCCGGCCGGCTTCACGGCCGCAATGCGGCCCCCCGAAATCCAGACTTCCCGTCCGTCGAGAAAGCGCTCCGAATAGGTGGACAAGACGCGCGCGCCCTGGATGACCAGGTCTGGTTCGCGACGAGCGGAGGCGACATCCGCAAGACGGCGGGTCATGGTCGAGAGCGGCTGAACGGAGAAGCGGGTAAGCGTGCTCATGAAAACCTCATTTCCAGGACGGGGAGAACAGGCAAGATTGTAAGGAACGCCGTCGGCGGAAGGAAGCACCAATAGTTCTTGTCTCTGGCGCAGGCCCCGGCCTATTGGAACGGGGCAACAGGGAGGGATGCCCTACCGCTCAGGGCAACCGAGCAAGACTGACAAGCTTCTGGTGAGGACGCAAGGCTTGGCGGATCGCCTCCATCGAACCGGACCAGCGTACTCGCGGCATGGGGCTCAACGAACCGGTCGATACCGTCGAAGATGTCGTAGATCGGCACAGGCATGGATTTTGTACTCCGGTGCGGCTGTCGCGTTGATCTCTCGATCGATCTCAGGCGTCAGCCCGTCTTCCGGCGACGGCAGAATGAAGAAACGAAAAAGGCTGCCACTCGGAGCCGGATAAACGGCACGGCGCCGGTCGCATCGAAGCTATGCCAGTTCTCCTTGTCCTGCCCTGGCACGAGGTCGACCTCCCGCTGGCGCCGCAGCCCGGAGCGACCGGCATCGTTCATTCCGGCTTCGAGAAATCTTGTCTTGAACGTCATGCGGTTTCTCTCACGGCTTCGTTCAGCCGGCGGAAAAGCACCTGTCGGCGATATCCCGGCCGATCGGGATCGACGATGTGGCCGCTGGCGACGGCGCATTGCAGACGTGCAGCATGCGACCCGTTTTTAGGAACAGGAAATCATGCTCCAGGCGCCCGTCCCGCATGACGGCCTGGGCCCGGATGCCCGCTTCCATCGGCTGAAGGTCTTCGAGTGTCAGCGATGGGCAGTATTTGCGGCACGCTTCCAGATAGTTTTTCCGCCACAGCGAGTCCCTGAATTCGTTCACGGCGCCCCCTGCGTTCTTCCAGAGAAGCCGCCATAGGCCCGGAAACGAGAGACACTCGCTGAGATCCCGGATGTTTATGCTGAATTTCGGATACCCCTCGCGCGCCATTCCCAGAACCGCATTGGGTCCGACGGTAAGGCTGCCGTCGATCATCTTGGTGACATGAATGCCAAGGAATGGAAGCGACGGATCGGGCACCGGATAGATCAGGTGCCTGACCAGTCCATTCCGCGACGGCGGCAGACGGAAATATTCGCCCCTGAACGGTATGATCTGATGATCGATCTTGAGGCCCGCAAGTTTGGCGATGCGGTCGGACTGCAGGCCGGCGCAGGCGATCAGCTGTCTGGCCCGCCATTGGCGATCACCCGCTGCAATCTCCACGAGATCCAAGGTTTCGCGGATCGCGGAAACCTGCGTATTCAATTCGATTTCCACGCCCTGAGCGGCCAGATGAGCGCCCATGGCGACGCACACAGCCTTGTAGTCGACGATACCCGTCGCCCCAACGAAAATTGCCGCGACGCCTTCGACCATGGGCTCCCGTTGTTTCAGCGTCTTCCGATCGAGCCATTCGATATCGATGTTGTTGATCTTTGCCCGTTCGGCCAGATCCTTCAGGCGGCGGTGTTCGAGCTCGTTGGTGGCAACCACCAGTTTTCCGCATTGTTCATAAGGTACAGCCTTCTCCCTGCAGAACGCCTTGATGGCATCGGCCCCCTCCCGACAAAGGCGCGCTTTCAAGCTGCCTGGCGCATAGTAGATTCCCGCGTGGATGACGCCGCTGTTGTGCCCTGTCTGGTGGAGGGCCAAGCCAGGCTCCTTTTCAAGGAGAACGACACTTGCACCGGGGCGCTTTTCCAGAACGGCCATGGCGGTGGCAAGACCAACTATACCGCCGCCTATGATGCAGACGTCGTGAATCATTGTGACACTCATTCCCAATCGATCGAAGTTAATGCTGAGCGAAAGCTTGGCGCGTTCGGCGATTCGTTGATAGTGCGCGCCCCTGAAAGCCGGGCAAATCCGACTTCACGACATGCGGGCGGGCCAGGCCGCGGCCATGGGATGCGAAATATCTGCCTTGAATCTCACTCGGGATCTCGTTCGGGGCAAACTGATCGTCACGACCTACGGTTCGCGTATTGCGTTGTCGAGGCCACGCAGCAGCGGATACAGGAAATAGGAGATCACCGTACGGTTGCCGACCTTGATTTCCGTGGTCACAGTCATGCCGGGAAGCAGTCGCACCGGCACATCTGTGGCATTCAGCCGGGTATCGGCAAGCAGGATCCGCGCCTTGAAGAAGGGGGCGGCCGGCTGGCTGGGCGTGGCTGTCTGCTCCTGCTGGCCCGTGAGGAACGTGTCCTGGCTGATGGTCCTCACCTCGCCTGTCGCGGTTCCGTATTTCTGGAACGGATAGGCGTCGAGCTTGACACGGGCTTCCTTGCCGACGGCGACCCGGCCGATATCGCGCGTGTTGATCGAGACTTCCGCTTCCAGCGGCACGTTAATGGGCACGAGTGTGACCACCGGCTCCGCCTCCCGCACCACCGAACCGACCGAGCGCTGCGCTAGGTCGAGCACGACGGAATCGGCCGGCGCCGTCAGCACGACCATGTTGCGGCGCAGTGCCATCTTCTTCAGTTCCTCGTCCGCCATGTCACGCTGGCCGCGCAGCTCCACCAGTTGCTCCATCGCCGCCCGGCGGAAATCCTCGATGAAGGCCTGGCGGTCGGCGCTCAGCTTGGCATAGGCGTGCGCGGCCTCGTCGGCCCGGCCGCGGACGGCCGTCAGATCGGACTCGACGTCGAGGCGGCCGCCGCGCGAGCCGAGCAGCGTGATCAGCGAGCCGCTCTGCTTGTTGTAGAGCCGCTCCCGCGCCGCCTCGATCTGAGAGAGCCCATCGCGCCTGTCATTGAGCACGGCCTCCTGGTTCTTGCTCGCCAGAAGAGCGGCTGACTGGCCGGCGATCTGCTGCTCGAAATTCTGCAGCTGCGCCGTGTAGAAGGCCCGTCGCTGGCCGAAGAGCTGCGCCTGCAGCATCTGGTCGGGCGTATCTCCCGCCGTGTAATCGTTGCCGGCAAGCTCGGCCTCGATGCGCCGCACTTGGGCGTCGAGCGCGGAGAATTTCGCCTGCTGCTGGTCGACATCGGCCTGGCTGAAAGTAGCGTCGAGGGTCGCGAGCGTCTGGCCGGCATGCACCACTTCGCCGGCCTTCACCTCGATCGTGCGGATGATCGAGGTTTCGAGCGGCTGGACGACGATGGTCGGCTGGGTGGTGACGAGCTTGCCGGGCGCGATCACCACCTCGTCGATCGACGAGACCGAGGCCCAGATGATCGCCGAAGCAATCAGCGCCGTCACGCAATAGAGCGTCATGCGCGCAACTCTGGGCGGCGCGCGTTCCTCGAGCTCGACCGCATCGGATTGGAACTCCGCAATTGCCGGCGGCAGCGGCGGGCGGGCGGTCAGTTCCCTTCCTTTGCCTGAGGGCGCCTTGTCTGAAGGGCCGTTGCCTGAAGGGACCGGCAGGTTCTCGCTGGGTTTTCTGGTGTGCGCGTTCATGCGACCTGCCTCATCTGCTGGGACCACAGGTGGCGATAGGTCATGCAGCGCGATACAAGC
Organism: Rhizobium ruizarguesonis; assembly: GCF_012349115.1. Classification (GTDB taxonomy): domain Bacteria; phylum Pseudomonadota; class Alphaproteobacteria; order Rhizobiales; family Rhizobiaceae; genus Rhizobium; species Rhizobium ruizarguesonis. The sequence continues at coordinate 192,333 of NZ_PQIG01000001.1, read as the reverse complement.
TGATCGTGCCGGCCGATATCGGCGACCTTGCCACGATCGATGACGAGAATGGCATCGGCATCGACGAGCGTCGAAAGCCGGTGCGAGACGATGATGACGGTGCGGCCGGCGGCGATGCGGCTCAGATTCTCGCGGATGATCGCCTCACTGTCGGGGTCGAGCGCGCTCGTCGCCTCGTCGAAGATCAACAGCTTCGGATCGGTGATCAGCGCGCGGGCAATGGCAAGCCGCTGCTTCTGGCCGCCTGACAGGTTGGAGGCGTTTTCCTCCAGCATCGTGTCAAAGCCACGCGGCAGGCGCTCGATGAACTCCTCGGCGCCGGCGATACGGGCAACTTCCATGATCTCCTCGATGCTGGCATCGGGCTTGGCGGCGGCAATATTCTCGCGCACCGAGCCGCGAAACAGGAAACTATCCTGCAGCACGACGCCGATGCTCGTTCTCAGATGCACGAGGTCGATCTCGCGGCTGTCATAACCATCCATGCGCACGAGGCCTTCCTGGCTCTGATAGAGGCCCTGGATGAGCCTTGTGATCGTCGTCTTGCCCGAGCCGCTCTTGCCGACCACGCCGAAGAGGCAGCCCGTCGGAATGGCGAAGGAGACATTGTCGAGCGCCGGCGCGCTATCCGGGCCGTAGCGGAAGGTGACCCTGTCGAATTCGATGCGACCCTGCAGATGCGGCCGAACACCTCGCCCGCGGCCCGCCTGCTCCGGCCGCTGATTCATGATCTCGCCGAGCATGCGCACGGAGAGCGCGACTTCCTGATATTCGTGCACCATGGTGACGATCTGCACCAGTGGTCCCGAGACCCGGCCGGCGAGCATGTTGAAGGCAACCAGCGCGCCGATCGTCATCGCGCCGCTGAAGACATCGAGCGCGCCGAGGCCGATGATCGCGACGCTCATCAGCTTCTCCAGCAGTCCGGTCATCGCCTGGGCGATGGTCGAGATCTTGTCGACCCGGAAACGCACGGAGATCGACTGGGCCGAATAATCGTCCCACACCTTGCGCTGGCGCGGCTCCAGCGCCAGCGATTTGACGGTGCGCATGCCGTGCACGGTTTCCACCAGCAATGCCTGCCGGTCGCCTTCGGCCTGATAGAGCGCCTGCAACCGGCGCTGGAACGGCCCGACGAGCATCATCACCACGAGCCCGACGAGGGCGGCAAAACCGAGCACGACAAGCGTCAGCTTGACGCTGTAGAGAAGCAGGATCGGCACGAAGACCAGGAGCGAAACGCCGTCCAACAGTGTGAGAAACAGCCGGCCGGTCAGGAATTCGCGGATGCGCCCCGTCTGCTGCATATGCTTGACGAGAACGCCGGCTGAGGCCTGCTCGAAGAGCGCGATCGGCAGGTTGAGCAGATGGCCGAAGGTGCGGGTCGCGACGCGGATGTCGATCCTGTTCGTTGCATAGAGCAGCAGATAGCGGCGCAGGAAGGTGAAGGTCGCGTCGAAGACGAGCGCGATCGCAATGCCCACTGTCAGAACCATCAGCGTCGCATAGCTCTGATGCACCAGCACCTTGTCGATGACGAGCTGAAAGAAGATCGGCGTCGTCAGCCCCAGCCCGTAGAGCACGAAGGCGGCGAGCGCGACATCGCGGAAGAAGCTGCGCTGCTTGATGATCTCGGGGACGAACCAGCGGAAGCCGAAGGGCCGGTCCTCATCGGACATGCGATAGTTGCGCTTCAGCAGGATCACCGATCCGAGCCAGGCCTTGGTGAACTGCTCTTCGCTGAGCATCATCACTTCGGCGCGTGATGCCAGCGGGTCGAGAACGCGGATTCTCTCATCCTCCCCGCTCCCGATAGCGCCGGCGATGACCACCCAGTTGCCGTTCGTCAGCTCGGCGAGCACCGGGAATGCCTCGCCAAGTTGGAACAAGGATCGCCAGTCGAGCGTCAGATGCCTTGCCCTAAGGCCGGCATCCTTGGCCATGCGCAGCAGCTGCCGCACGGCAACAGGATCGTTGCCGACGGCATAATCGTGCTGCAATCGTTCAGGAGCAAGATCGACGCCGTGATGACGCGCGACCAGCGCAAGACAGTGCAGGTTGGTATGCAGAAAACCACTCATGGCCCACCCGAAACAGTACGAGACCGAGGCAATATTTGTTTATCAGTTGAAGTTCGGCGAGGCGTTCGAAGCGCCGGCCTGCACCGACTGGATATCGGCAGCCGCCGCAGTCGACATATCGCCGATGCGACGGACCGCACCCGCTTCGACCAAACCGCCAAGCGCCTTCTGCATGAGATCGACCGCATTGGCGAAGGCATCGACCGGCATGATGATGCGCTGGCGGAAAACCGGCTTCGGGTTGTTGTTGGCGTCACGATCGGTGGCCGAGAGCGACATCAGGTCGATCCGCACAATGGTTCCCGTGATGGTGATTTCGCCGATGCCATCTGCGTAAAGTTCGTTGCTCATTGTTCTCTCCTCCGGTTGATAATCAAAACGTCTTCATCTCAGGGCGTCTTACGTCCATTAGGATGCTCTAACTATTTGAATGTGCGTGCTGCCAGGCCGGAAACGGGTCCCGAAGCCCGGCGGCAGTCTGCGGATCGAAGCCCGTCTCCTCACCGGTCAGGCAGTCGCCGAGCGCGGTGCGGATTGCGTCTTCGTCGAAGCCGGCGCCGATGAAAACGAGTTCCTGGCGGCGGTCGCCCCAGACCTCGTCCCAATGCCGGTCGATGAGCTGGTGGAACTGCGGATAACGCGGCCATTGCGCCTTCGGCACGGATGCCCACCAGAAGCCCTTGGTGTCGATGCGGCACTGCGTCCCGGTAATCGACAGCAGGCCGATCTCGTCGGGCCTTGTCGCCAGCCAGAAATGGCCTTTCGCGCGGATGAGGCCCGACCATTTCCTGTCGAGAAAATCCCGCAGCCTGGAGGGATCGAACGGCCGGCGGCTGCGATAGACGAAGCTCGAAATGCCGAATTCTTCCGTCTCCGGCACATGCTCGCCCCAACCGAAGAGTTCCTTGTGCCACAGCGGATGGCGGGCAGCTCTCGCTTCGCTGAAGAGGCCGGTATTCAGGATGGCATCGAGCTTCAGCCGGCCGAAACCGGTCTCGATGACGCGGGCATCGGGGTTGAGTCCGGCAACGATGCGGCGAACCTCGGCAAGCGCTGCAGGCGGCACATCCTGCGCCTTGTTGATGACCACGACATCGGCAAATTCGATCTGCTCGACGAGCAGTTCCACCAGCTTGCGCTCGTCGTCTCCGTCCCGGCTCTCGCCGCGATCCCTCAGGAATTCCGCGCTCGCATAATCGGCCAGAAGATTGACCGCATCGACGACGGAAACCATCGTGTCGAGCCGCGCGACGTCGCAGAGGGCTGCCCCGCTCTCGTCGCGGAAGGAGAAGGTCGCTGCGACCGGCAGCGGTTCAGCGATCCCGGTGCCCTCGATCAGCAGATAGTCGAAACGGCCGGCGGCAGCGAGGCGGCGCACTTCGCTCAGGAGATCGTCGCGCAATGTGCAGCAGATGCAGCCATTGGTGAGCTCCACCAACGTCTCATCCGTCCGTGACAGGTTCGCTCCCCCGTCGCGCACGAGATCGGCATCGATATTCACCTCGCTCATGTCGTTGACGATGACGGCGACCCGGCGCCCCTCGCGATTGCGCAGGACATGGTTGAGGATCGTCGTCTTGCCGGCGCCAAGAAAACCGGCAAGGACCGTCACCGGAAGTCTGTTGTCTGCACTCATCATCGGTACTCCCCGCTCGCTTATATTACGCCGCGAGCTGCGGTCTGAATGCTACGTCCACATAGTAGTTTGTGCTGTTATAGCTGGCACTTGGGAACAAGCCGCTCGACCCATAGGCATAGACGCCGTTGGTGCCGCTGAGCGCCGTCAGGTCGCCGTTCGTCACATCGGTGCTGAAGTAATTACCGGTCGCCGAATAATTGCCGTTGGTGCTGTAGGAAACGACATAGGTCGTATCCGCGGCGACCGCGACCTGCTGGGTGAGCGTTGCGGTCTGCCAGCCGCTTGCCGTTTCGTTGCTGAAGCTGACACTGCCGAGCAATGTGCCCGAGGCGGTCCAGAGATAGCCGTTGTGCGGGCCTGTATTGTCTGTCCCCTTGTAGAAGCGGATGCCGGTGACCCAGCCTGCCGTATCGGCCTGGAATTTCATGCCGAGATTGACCGGCTGGTTATCGTTGACGGAGACGATTGAAGGCGTCGCATTGGCGGCAAAGAGGTTCTGCTCCGGCCCTGCCGCCTGGCCGCCGTTGATGGTGAGTGCCACCTGCGCCGACGCCGTGCCGCCCTTGCCGTCTGCAATTGCGTAGCTGAAGCTCGCCGGTCCCGAATAGCCTGCCGTCGGGGTGAAGGTCACCGTCTGGGCCTGGGCATTGTAGGCGACCGAGCCGTTGACCGCGCCACTGACGCCGGTGATGACAAGCGGGTCACCATCGGCATCGGTGTCGTTGGCCAGGAGCACTGAGGCCTGGATGGTGATCGGCGTGCCGGTATTGGTCGACAAGCCGCTGTCATTGACGGCGACCGGAACCGCATTCTGCGAGCCCTGCTGATAGAGCACGTCGACCCAGTAATTGCTGGCATTGTAGGAGGAATTGGGGAACAGGCTGCCCGTGCCATAGGCATAAACGCCGTTGCCGCCGCTGACCGAACTTGCCGGCGCCGTCAGCGTGCCGCTCGTATGGTCCATCGTGAAGTAGTTCGCCGTTGCGGAATAGAAGCCGTTCGAATGGTAACTTGCCACATAGGTGGCGCCGGCGGTCACATTGATCGGCTGGGTGAAGGAAACCGTCTGCCATCCGCTCGCCGTCTCGCTGATGAAGGTCGCCTGGGCCAGAAGCTGGCCACTCGCCGTCCAGAGCGATCCGACATGCGTGCCGGTATCCTGGGCGCTCCTGTAATAAGTGATCCCGGTGATCTGGCCGCTGGCGGAAGCGATGAACTTGACGCCGAGTTCGACCGAGTTGGCATCATTGGCGGCGGCAACACCCGAGGTGTCGGCGCCGGTGAACAGGCTCGACGTCGTGCCTCCGCCGGGCGGCGTGCCGACAGTGAGGCTGACCGTGGCCGAGGCGGCTCCGCCGTACCCATCCGAGATCGAATAGGAGAAGCTCGCCGCACCCGTATAACCCGCCGTTGGCGTGAAAGTGACAGACTTGGTCTGGCTGTTGAAGGTCACCGTTCCGTTGATCGCACCGTTGACGCCGGTGATGCTGAGCGGGTCGCCATCGGCATCGGTATCGTTTGCAAGCAAGCTGGCTGCGGCAATCGACAGTGCGGTGTTGAAATAGGTCGTGTAGCCGTTGTCATTGGCAGCGACCGGCACCGCGTTGCCCGTCGACTGATTGTAGACGACATCCACCCAGTAGTTCGACGACTGGTAGCTGGAGGTCGGGAATGCCGAGCCCCCGACCGCGTAGACACCATTGCTGCCGGCCAGCGCCGTCAGCGCGCCGTTGGTATGGGCTGTCGTGAAATAGTTTGCCGTCGCCACATAGGAGCCTGTGGTGCTGTAGGAGGCGACATAGGTCGTGCCGGCCGCGATATGCACCGCGTTGGCGAATGTCGCGGTCTGCCAGCCGTTCACCGATCCGCTGTCGGCGAAGGTGACGGTCGCGACCAGCGTGCCGTCGGCCGTCCACAGGGAGCCGGTATGGGCGCCGGTATCGCCGGCCGCCTTGTAGTAGCGGATACCTGTAATCATGCCGCCGGTCGAAGCGACGAACTTCATGCCGAGTTCCATCGACTGGCCGTCGTTGAAGCCTGCGCCCGTCGGCCCTTCACTTGATGTAAACAGCGTTTCCCCGGCAGGGCCTGGGTTCACGGTGAGGCTGACGCTGCCCTGATCCGTGGCGCCGCGCCCGTCCGACAACGTATAGGTGAAGCTTGCCGGCCCCGAATAATTGTTGGTCGGCGTGAAGATGACGGTGCCGTTCTGCTTGTTGAGCGTCACCGTACCGTTGACGGCATTGCCGACGGCCGAAATCGTCAGCGCATCGCCATTGGGGTCCGTATCGTTTCCGACAAGTGAGGCGATGGAGATGACGACGGTATCATTGCCGGAGATGGTCAGCCCAATATCGTCGGTCGCGACCGGGGCGCTGTTGGGGCCGGCATCGAAGACCACGTCGACCCAGTAATTGGTGCCGGTGCCGGGGCTTTGGCCGGGAAACGTGCCGGCAGTGGTGCCGTAGGCGAAGACACCGCCGCCATCGACGGCCTTCACCGCGCCGCTGGCATAGGTGCCGCCGGTGAAATAATTGTTCGTCAGCGAGTAGAAACCGCTGCTGTGATAGGAGGCCACATAGGTCGTGCCGGCGGCAATCTGGATCGGGCTGGAGAACATCACTGTCTGCCAGCCGGAGAGCGACTCACCGACCGACACGCCGGTCGCCAGCAGCGTTCCGTTGGCGCTCCAGAGGCTGACGACATGGTCGCCGATATTGTTGAAGCCCTTGTAGAAGCGGATGCCCTCCAGGGAGCCTGCCGTCGTCGTCTGAAAGCGCAGGCCGAGCTCGACGGAATCGCGATCGATCGCCACTTCGACCGCCGGCTTTTCCGCAAGCGTCCAGAGGCCCGTCGTTCCAGGCAGGGTGACAGTCACCTGCTTGCCCGCCGATGGCGCCTCCATATTGACGCTGTCGTCGACGGCCCGTGACATAACCGTATAAGTGCCGCTCGCCTGCACGACCCAATTATAGCTCCAGCTCTCGCGGCCGGTGGCCTTGAACCAGTGCTGGCCGCCATCGGTCGAGACCTCGACGCCGGCAATGATGCCGCCGCCGAAATCCTGCGCCGTTCCCGTGATCGTCACATGCTGCCCTTCGAGGAAGCTTGCGCCGACGATCGGCGACGTGACCGACGAGGTGGGCTTCAGCGTGTCGGTCGATTGTGTCGCAAGGATCAGGCTCGCATCCAGCGTCGTCGGCTGAATGCCCATGTCCGCGAACATGTTGACCATCGCCTGCTGCACGTTGCGATCGGTTGACGTGGCCGGGCCCTGGTGGTTGTCACTCAGCCCCCAGGACCAGAAGACGGTGCCGGCGCCGAAGACGAGCGCGCCGCTTTCCGCCCGGTACATGGTGAGACTATGGGTGGCGACGGCCGAACCAATCGTTGCGCCGTAATCTCGCAGATAGGTATCGACCGAGACCGACGAGAGCGACAGGTTGATGAGACCATCCGGACGGAAGCCGTTCTCGACATCGGAATCCCACTCGTAGCCGAGCAGGTTTTGCACCAGGTTGTAGGTTTCGCCTTCGGTCAGCTGGGAGACATCGGTATTGCGCCAGAAGCGCAGGTTCGAATAGTCGTAGGGGATGGAGATCGTATCCTGGCGGTAGCTGTCCACCTGGAACATCGTGCCCGTCAACGCATTTTCCGGCTGCTGCCCCGGATCGGCATAGCGCGGATCGCGCCAGGTGCCGGTGCCGACATTGCTCGGATCCGTGCTCGTGCCCCAGGTTTCCTTGTAGCAGACCATGGTGCGGTAGGCCTGGCCGCTACCGTCGATGCTGCTTTCCCAGCGAACCTTCCAGTAGCACTCGTTGCCGCTCCAGAAGGCGAGGTTGACGCCGGCATCGCGGGCCGCCTCGACATTGGCGCGCTGTTCGGCAGACCAGTATTCGTCATGCCCGACGGAGAGATAGGCATCGTGGTTGAGCAGCAGGGCGCCGTTGCGCGTCGCATCGACGCCGGAAATATAGGAAACGTCGTAGCCGTTCTGCTCCAGCCACGAGATGGCGGAGGATTCGACGCCGAAGATGTAATCGTGCGAACCGCCGACCGGGCTCGTATTGGTGATGATCGGTCTGTTATAGCTGACCGCCGAGGCCCGGCCGATGGCCTGCAGGCCGCAGCTGCAGTTCGGCGGCAGGTAGCCGATCATGTCTGCGGGATCGACGGGCACTTCGCCATAATAGAGGCTGGCGCCGCCCCAGGCATTATAGGCCTGCCATGTCGTGTCGGACGTCTGAAAGACGATATTGCTGGTGGAGGCGTCGTCGCGCACGACGAAAGGAATGATGCTGGCGTCTTCGACGCCGTCCTCGCGCACCAGCTTGGCGAAATAGACGCCGGAGACCGCGTCCGTCGGAATCTGCCAGCTCGCCGAGACCGACCAGTTGCCGCAGTCGATCAGGCCGAGCGACATATCGACGATCGGGTGAGGCTGGATCTGCGCCGTGGTCAGCGATTGCTCGATGGAGCCGACCTTGCGCGCGCCGTCCCCGCCATAATAGCCCATGCGGTAGATATCGATGCGGTAATGGGTGGAATCGGTGGCGATCTTGAAATCGACGGTCTGGCCGATATTCGTGCTGATCTCTGTGGCGAAGCCCTGGATGGTGCCGCCGCCGTCGCCCTCCAGACCCCACTCGCTGATCGGGTTGCCCTGCTTCAGGTTTTCGAGCGCGATCTTGTTGGGCGTCGCCGCAGCCGCGGCCGCCGCCAGCGGTGCCGCCAGTGCCGTCGGAGCCGCAGTCGTCTCGGCAGAAACGTCCTGGCTTGGCTCCACCGAGATGGATGCTATCGACGCCTGAAGGCGCAACGAAGCCGTGTCGAGACTGCTGGAAGAACTGACCGGCGCCGCCGTCTTGGCGCTGCCGGTATCGGCGTCGCTGGCAATACCCGTAAGCGTGGGAGCGGCAGGCAGTGTCGCAGCCTCCTCGTAAGGATCCGGGCCAAGCACGGTGCGTTGCGGCGGCGAGGAAGCCGTCTGGAAGACCGTCGCAGCCGACGCCGTCTTCGTGGACGTGTCCTGCGCCCCGACATCGGCCGCAGACGCCGGCATCGGGGTCGACGATGCAGGGGACGATTGCACGTCGCCTGATGATATCAAGGATGATGTGACCGTGCCGGTGAACGAGGATTGGACGGTTGCGCTGCTCTGATTGGCAAAGCTTGGGGATCCATCGGTACTCGAAGATACGACCGTCGCGGATCCAAGGACTGCGCTCCAGGCAGAGGATGCACGACAGATACTCAACGCTCCACCAAATGTACTCAGGTACTCACGATTACTCACATGAATTCTCCGCATTAGCGGCGTCCCCTTCCGCACCGGCCGGCCCTTCGACCGCTATAGAAGACATTCATTCTGGCACCTTTGCCAAGGGAACGTATGACACCAATCTGGGGTATGTGGGTGGTACCCCCATACGCCGATATGATGACCCCTCACCTCATACCCGACCGACAAGGCCCCAAAGCTGCCTGCGGCTACTGCCAGCGCATGACCCCGAAAATCGGAATCGATTTTTGGAAGGATTTATGCGCCCATTCAAAGTGTTAGAGCGTCCTTAGCGCGTCTGAAAAGACGCGCGGCGCTCTCAGTGGCTGACGCTGGTTGAAAGGGAATTCTGGGCCGGTCCGGCTGGTCAAGCCAGTTGACGCAGGGGGTGTCCTGCGCCGCCCCGTGCTACCACGCCGGAAACGGATCTTCGAGGGTCGCCCAGTCGCGCGGATCGGCGCTGGCGAGGCATCCGTCCAGTGCGGTCCGCACAGCTGTCTCGTCCATATCAACGCCGATAAAGACCAATTCCTGCCGACGATCGCCCCAAGCGCTATCCCACCGGCTCTCGAGATGCTGACGAAACTGCTGATGGTTCGGCCAGTCCTGCCGGGGCACGGCTGCCCACCAGAGCCCCATGGGCTCGCAGCGCCGCTGGATGCCGGCAGCCGACATCAGGCCCACATGACGCGGGCGCGTGGCAAGCCAGAAGTGGCCTTTGGCACGCATCACCCCCGGCCAGGGCTCGTCCAGGAATGCTCGAAACCGCATGGGGTCGAAGGGACGCCTCGTGCGATAGACGAAGCTCGAGACCCCGTATTCCTCCGTCTCTGGAACATGGTCGCCCGGGCTGTACAATTCCTTGTGCCACAACGGGTGCGCGGCGGCCTTTGCTTCATCGAAGAGGCCCGTATTGAGGATGGTTGCCAGAGAAACCTTGCCGAAGTCCGTCTCCACCTGGCGCGCATCCGGGTTGAGCGCGGCAACGATCTTGCGAACATCAGCGCGGATCTCTTCGCTCGCCTCCGAGATCTTGTTGATCACGACAACATCGGCAAACTCGATCTGATCCACCAGCAGGTCGATGAGCGTGCGCCGATCCTCACCGTCGCGCTGCAGGCCGCGGTCGGCGAGCAGATCGGCACTGCTATAGTCGGCTAACAGGTTTGCAGCGTCGACCACGGTCACCATTGTGTCGAGGCTGGCAAAATCGGCGAGCGAGACGCCCTTCTCGTCGCGGAATGAAAAGGTTGCCGCGATAGGGCATGGCTCGGCAATGCCGGTCCCCTCGATCAACAGATAGTCGTATCGTCCCTCTTCGGCCAGTCGCCGCACTTCCGCCAGCAGGTCGTCGCGCAGGGTGCAGCATATGCAGCCATTGCTGAGCTCGATCAATGTCTCCGTCGTATGCGACAGGTTGCAGCCGCCGTCTCGGATGAGACTGGCGTCTATGTTCACTTCGCTCATATCGTTGACAATCACGGCGACCCGCAGGCCCTGACGATTCATCAGCACGTGGCTGAGAAGCGTCGTCTTCCCGGCGCCGAGAAAGCCGGTGAGCACTGTCACGGGTAGCCGGTCGATCCCGTTCATCGACATCCCTCGAATATGGACGTTCGGGGCGACCGTCGCCGCGGCAAGCATTTGCATCGCATGCGCCTCATTTCGATCCCGTTCCCGACCTCCCCGATCCTTCACGCGGCAAGCTGCGGTCGGAAGACCACATCGGCATAGTAGTTCGCTGAATTGAAGGTGCTGGTCGGGAAGAGACCTGCGGTGGCGGAGCCGCCATACGCATAGAGGCCATTGCCGGCGGCTGGCGCCGTCAGCGGACCGTTGGTGACGGCGGTGGTGAAGAAGCTGTCGGTCGCCACGTAGGCGCCGGTCGTGTGGTAGGAGGCGACATAGGTTGTGTTGGCGGCAATGGTGAAGGGCGTCGTGAAGTTCGCCGTCTGCCAGCCACTTGCCGTGGTGTTGGTGAAGGTGGCAGTGGCAAGCTTGGTGCCCGTCGCGGTCCACAGATCGACGACGTTCTGACCGTTGTCGTTGGCGCTGCGATAGAACCTGATGCCGGTGACATCCCCGGCAACGTTCGACGTGAACTTGACGCCAAGCTCGAGCTGCTGGCCATCATTGAGGTTCGTCTGGGCCGGCGTGCTGGAGGCGGAAAACAGGCTGTAGGTCGATGGCCCCGCCGCGGCGGCGATAGTGAAAGTCTCGTTGGTCGAGAGGCCGCCGATATCGGTTGCCGTGACCTTGACGCCATAGCTGCCTGCTGTCGTCGGCGTGCCGGAGAAGGTGCGCGTCGAGGCATTGAAGGCAAGCCAGGCGGGAAGTGCGCTGCCGTCGGCAGCCGTTGCCGCGTAGGCCAGCGTCTCGCCGCTGTCGACATCGGTGAAGGTCGTCGTCGGCAGCACGTAGGAGAAGGCGGAGCCGACGGTGGCATTCTGGGTCGCCGTCTGGACGGCGAGCACCGGCGCGTCATTGGCGCCGTGGATGGTGACGGTCAGATTTGCCGTGGCGGTGGTGCCGGCGCTATCGCGCATCGTGTAGCTGAAGACATCGTTCAGCGTGTTGGTCGACAGCCGTAGCCCCTGGACGGCGGAATTGCTCTCGTTGATCGCATAGCTATAGGTGCCCGATGCATTGAGAACGAGACTGCCATAGGTGCCGTTCAGCGCCGAGCCGAGTGTGCCCGACGTCGCGCCGAAGCTGACCGCACTCACCGTCTTGGTGTCGCCAGCATCCGGATCGGTGTCGTTGGTCAGCACATTGCCGCTGGCAACCACACCACCTGAACCATTGGCGACACCACCCTTCTCGGTCGCATCCCCCGCATCGGCAACCGCCGTCGGCGTCGTATTGCCGGGAACTGACACGGCGATGTTGAAGGTCTCGTTGGCGGCAAGGCCCCCGAGGTCTGTCGCCGTCACCTTGACACCATAAGTGCCGCCCGTTGTCGGCGTGCCGGAGAAGGTCCGCGTCGAGGCGTTAAAGCTCAGCCAGGCGGGCAATGCCGTGCCGTCGGCAGCCGTTGCCGCGTAGGCCAGCGTCTCGCCGCTGTCGACATCGGTGAAGGTCGTCGTCGGCAGCACGTAGGAGAAGGCGGAGCCGACGGTGGCATTCTGGGTCGCCGTCTGGACGGCGAGCACCGGCGCGTCATTGGCGCCGTGGATGGTGACGGTCAGATTTGCCGTGGCGGTGGTGCCGGCGCTATCGCGCATCGTGTAGCTGAAGACATCGTTCAGCGTGTTGGTCGACAGCCGTAGCCCCTGGACGGCGGAATTGCTCTCGTTGATCGCATAGCTATAGGTGCCCGATGCATTGAGAACGAGACTGCCATAGGTGCCGTTCAGCGCCGAGCCGAGTGTGCCCGACGTCGCGCCGAAGCTGACCGCACTGACCGTCTTGGTGTCGCCGGCATCCGGATCGGTGTCGTTGGTCAGCACATTGCCGCTGGCAACCACACCACCCGAACCATTGGCGACCCCGCCCTTCTCGGTCGCATCCCCCGCATCGGCGACCGCCGTCGGCGTCGTATTGTTCGCATTCGAGGGGTTGAACATCACATCGACCCAATAGTTCGTCTGGTCGAAGCTGCTCGCCGGGAATACGCTTGTGCCATAGTTATAGACGCCGTTGCCGCTTGCCGGCGCCGTCAGCGGGCCACTCGTCACATTGGAGAGGAAGTAGTTGGCGGTCGTCGAATAGTTGCCGACATTCGTATGATAAGATGCCGTATAGGTCTGTCCGGGTGTCAACGTCACCGGGCTCGAGAAAGTAGCGCTCTGCCAGCCGCTGGCTGTCTCGTTGGTGAAGGTGAGGGTCGCAAGCCGCGTGCCCGTGCTTGACCAGAGCGACCCGCTATGTGTGCCCGTATCCAGGCTGCTCTTGTAAAACCGAATACCGCTCACCGTGCCCGCCACGGAGGACTGGAATTTGACCCCGAGCTCAACGGCTGCAGTGTCGTTGGTGTTGACGACCGCCGGCGTCGCGCCGCCGAAGAGTGATGTAAAAGTCGGCCCGGTGACGGTGACAGTGCGTCCCGCCGAGGGTGTCTCGAGGTTGATGTTGTCGTCCACTGCCCGCGACCGGATCGTATAGGTGCCGGCAATCGACGGCGACCATGTGTAGGTCCAGTTCTCGTCGCCCGTGGCCGGATGCCAGCTCGCACCGTTGTCGGTGGAAACCTCGACGCTGGCGATGACCCCGCCGCCCGTGTCGGCAGCGGTGCCCGAAATCGTCACGATGGATCCAGCGGTCACCGTGGCGGGTACCGTGATGACGGAGGTCGGCGCAGTATGGTCCGATGAAGCAGTCGCGGCGGTCAGCCCGGATTGCAGCGTCCCCGGCTGAACGCCCATGTCGGCAAGCAGATTGACCATTGCCTGCTGCACGCGGGGATCGGTGGGGGTCGCCTCGTTATCGTGATTGTCGCTCAGGCCCCATGTCCAATAGACCGTACCGGCGCCGAACACCAATGCACCGCTGGGCGCACGATAGAGGGTCAGATTGTGGGTCGCGGTCGCATCGCCGGTCGTGTTTCCGTAGTCGAGCAAGTAAGTGCTGACTGGCAGCGTCGTCGACGAGAGTTTTACCAGGCCGGCCGGATCGAAGCCATTGTCCGGCGCTTCATCCCACTCGTAGCCAAGATAATTCTTGGTGAGCGTTGCCGTCTGGCCGGGCTGAAGGTTTGCGACGCTCGTATTGCGCCAGAAGCGCAGGTTGGCATCATCATAGGCAACCTTGATCGCGCCAAGATTGCCGCCGACGTCATCGACCTTGAAGAGTTGGCCGGTCAGCGAGTTCTCAGGATTGCCGCCACCGATAGCAGGCGGGCTGAGGCGCGGGTCGCGGAAGGTGCCTGTCCATTCGTTGGAAGGATCGAGGCTGGTACCGGGCGGTCCCCAAGTCTCCTTGTAGGAGATCAGGGTGCGATAAGGGGTTCCGTCGGCGCTGTAGGCATTACCCCAACGGGTACGCCAGTAGACCTCGTTGCCACTCCAGAACATAAGGTTGACGCCCGCATCGCGTGCGGCTTCGACATTGGTCCTCTGCTGTCCCGACCAGTATTCGTCGTGCCCGGCATCGATATAGGTCTTGTGATTGAGCAGGAGACTGCCATAGCGGTCGGCGTCGACGCCCGACATATAGGAGACGTCATAACCGTTCTGTTCCAGCCAGTAGATGCCTGCATATTCGGCGCCGAACAGATAGTCCTGCGGGCCGGCATAGGTGCCGACTCCATCGCGGGTCGCAATCGGCCTGTTGTAGCTGACCGCATAGGCGCGACCAGCGCCCTGGCCCGTCGCGGGGCCGTTGCCGCCATAGAAGTTTGCGCCACCCCAGCCGTTGTAAGCTTGCCAGGTCTCGTCTGCGGTCTGGAAGACGACGTCGCTGTGGCTGGCATCGTCGCGCACGATGAACGGGATTTGATTTTCGCCAGAGGTGCCATCCTGGCGCACGAGCTTGGCGATATAGACGCCTGAGACGGCATCATCAGGTACGGTCCACGAAGCCGAGACCGCCCAGTTGCCGGCATCGACCGTGCCGGTCGTAGCATTGCGCAACGGATTGGGCTGGGTCTGCAATCCGGTATGCTGCATTGTCGCGACCTTGCGCGCGCCCATGCCGCCATAATAGCCGAGTCGATAGATATCGATCCGGTAGTTGGTGGAATTCGTGTTGATCTTGAAGCTGACCGTGTTGCCGTTGTCGACGCTGATGTCGGTCGCAAACCCTTCGATGTTGGTGCTGCCGGCACCGTCGATGCCCCACTCGCTCTCCGGATTGCCCTGCTTCTGGTTTTCCAGCACGATCGCGTTGCTGGCCGCCGCAGCAGCGGCCGCCAGATTTTGCGTCGTCAACGAGCGCTGCGCAGAAGGTTGAGGCGGCGTCGTCACCGAGCCGGAAAGAATGCCGACACCCTTCGTGGTCGTGCCCTTTCCGGTCTCTCCGCCGCCGGGCAACGATCCGTTCAGGGCCGTTGATTCTGTCCACGTTGCGGTTCCGCGCCAGCCCGAGAGAGGAGACAGGCTACGATCGAGAAGCGGGTCGCTGACCGAGGCTCCGATGGCCTTCTTGATCGTCTCCACATAGTCCGGACCTTCGGTCAGCCTTGTTCCCGGCAACTGACCATCTTGCTGAAGCAAGGCGCCGCCATGGGCCCAATCGAGAATCCGTGTGGGGGACGTATAGTAGCCGCACCCGCACACACCAAAGGGCATGCCAAACGCCAGCGCATTTGCTCCAGCATGCTGCCCGGTCGACTGCGCCGACGGCGTCGATTCGAGAATGACGACTTTGCCCGAGTGCGTGCGCTCAGCCGCCACCGCAGCAGAACCCTGCCCCGAAGTTGTCGATGCAGGGCTTTGCGGCAGATATGGAGCCAAAGGATCATCGCCTATGAGGCTCGTTCCAGCGTAGGTGCGATAAGGGGTCGATTGAGCCCCGAATGCAATTCCTTTCGCGTTCAGCTGGAAACCTGCAAAACCAGGCGTGTGGGCGGGCAACACGGACGCGGCAGTATGACCGCTTCGCCCCCCCGCCTCGCGACTTGTTGCGAAGGCGTCGGGCAAGGGCGGCGATACGCGAGTGATATTGGCCAGACCGTCCGGGTCCTCGATCACGCTCACTCTATGTTCAGAGTCATGCTCGTTGAGCGCCGCGTTGTTGTGGGGATTGTCGACAAGCGTACCATACTTGTTTCCATCGGCAGTTTGCACGGATGCCGCAAGTTGAGCACTGTCCTCGTGCTTTTCGGCAGGTTTGCGCGGCTTTCCCTTGCCGCCGACGGTCAGCCATCCGGGAATCAACGAATCCACCAGGAGTGAGCGTGAGGTCCACCGACGAGCGTTGCGATACATGGCAGGCACCTCCCGCGAGATTATCAGGATCGAATCTATGAGGACCGCTCAATAGGCGGCCCTGAATTGTAGTCGAAAAATGAGAGAGTATAGGCTACGCCTTTCGCTCTACAGGCGGCATCCTTTGGGCAACCGGCCGTGTTGCACGCCCAGGTGATGAATGCGACGCGCGAAGATTCGCCGCTTGCTGTGCAAGCTTGAAGCCGCATAGGTGGCTGAGATGGCGGCATCTTCGGTCGTCAAGATCTGGCACGAGAACGGCCTTGTGCAGCACCGCTGGCGCTGCTTCGAGTTGTCGAATGAAAGGCGACGCCGCCGGTCAATATCGTCGTCCGGCAAAATTTGGAGATGCGAGCATAAAGGCTCTGCCGCGGGGGATTGCGGTTCTTCGAGGCTAGCACGCCCGAGGCGACGCCCTGTGTCGCGCCGAAGATATGTGTTTCTGCTCGATTTAGGCTTAAGCACCCTCCCCACCTCATCAATTGTGATTAGGCAAATGAACCGACCTCCACCTTCCTCAAGGCTTCGCCAGACTGCACACTAGCGATCTGGTTTTGGGCTTGGCGTCCGGCGCTCGAACAGTGCTCAAGGCATTGGACCAGCGTCCGTTAAAGGATGTTTTGAAGGCGAGACATGTAATGAATCTATCGCACCGTGCCCCGCACCCGTTCTTTCGCGCCACGTTTATCATCAGCGCACTCGTCTTTTTTGCCGGAGCTGTGTCGCCGGCTCTCGCCGATAGCGCCCCGTTGGCTCCACAAACGAAAATCCGCCTGACGGTCGTGCAATGGATGCCGTCCAAGGGCCAGTTTGAGCGATGGGATGCGATTGGCGGCGAATATACGGTTTCAGATGCAGGTGAGGTCTCCCTACCCTTTCTGGGGTCGCAGTCAGTTGGAAGTCTGGACAGTGCGAGCCTCACCAACGAGATCGCCAAGCGCCTTCAGGCAAAGATGGGTTTGGCACAGGCGCCTGCGGTGACCATCGACGTTCTCGAATACCCACCAATCTATGTCGTGGGAGACGTAACCACTCCTGGTCAATACAGTTTCCGCCCCGGAGTGACCGTCCTGCAATCCCTGGCAATGAGCGGCGGGCCGCGTCGCGCCAAAGATCAGCAGCAAACGCATTCGACGCAACTCGTAGGAGAATTGCGCGAAATCAATCACTCGATTCTGCGCAGCACCGCGAGATTGGCGCGGCTCCAGGCAGAGATGGATGGAGCACAGGAGATTACCTTCGATCAGATGACTGGCGCCGATCAGCAATTTGCTGCCGGAATATACAATGAGGAAAGGATTATCTTTCGGGCTCGCGCCAATGCGTTGGAGAGGCAGGCAAGGGCGTTCACCGAATTACGCGATCTTTTAACCACCGAGATATCGACGTTGGAAGAGAAACTGACGGGCGCAGACGACAATATCAAATCCGTCAATGACCAATTGGTCAGCGTCAAGTCCCTGGTCCAGAAAGGCCTCACGGTCTCGTCAAGGCAGCTGGATCTGGAACGGTTGCTGACGACTTACCGCTCCGACAAGCTCGACCTTGTCACCGCCGTCATGCGGGGCCGCCAGGCGATCAGCGAGACGACGCGGAACCTTGAGGGACTTTACGACGCACGCCGGAGCGAAGTGGCGACCGAAGCGCAGTCCGAACGGGCAAGTCTCGATCAAATGAAAATGAAGCGCGAAACAACGCAGAAGCTGCTCATCGAAGATCTTGGGAGCAACGACGGCATCAAAAGCCTCGGCGAGGACCTCCCGCTTACCTTTAGCGTGACCCGTCGGAATGGAGGACAAATCGATCAGTTTGAAGCCTCGGAAACGACGACGCTGGCACCGGGCGATGTGGTGAGAGTCGTTCAGCCTCATATTTTGGATAGTTCGCTTCAGACCGACTCAGCCCGATCTTTCGAAGCCCAAACGCTCGCAGATCGAGCCGGCCAGTGACCCGCGACGTGCACCTATTAACACAGCTGGAGCGGACGTTGGAGCGTCACCAAGGCGCTAAGGCCGCCTGCCTGGAAGAAATCGCTCTTGATATGGACCGGCCACAACCGAACCTGACGGCTAGGGTTAAGTGATGACTTTGCGCATGACCCCACCCAGCGGTCAGACTTATACCCAAATCCTGAAGTCGACGATGTTGATGGGCGGGTCCTCGCTGGTCAATGTCGCCCTTAGCATCATTCGCAACAAGGCGCTCGCCCTTCTACTCGGTCCCGAAGGTGTGGGGCTTCTCGGTCTTTACGGGGCAATCCTCGACATCGCACAAGCGATAGCTGGTATGGGCGTGAGCAGCAGCGCTGTGCGCCGGGTCGCTGAGGCGGCGGGCGCCGGCGACGGAGAGAAGATCGCGCGGTCGGCGACAGCGCTCAGACGCATCTCGCTGGTGCTCGGGTTGCTTGGCGGGCTTATGCTTGCGGCGCTGGCGTTTCCGGTCTCGAAATTCACCTTCGGCGACTACCAGCACGCCGGCGGCGTTGTACTGCTCTCCCTGGCCGTATTCTTTCGGCTCGTGTCTGCCGGGCAAGCTGCCTTGATCCAGGGCTTGCGGGGCATTGCAAATCTTGCCCGCATCAATGTGCTTTCAGGGCTCTTCGGCACGATAGTCAGCATCCCGCTAATCTATCTGTTCGGCGAACAGGCGATTGTACCCTCTCTCGTGGCGATCGCGGCCGTCTCAGTCCTTCCCACCTGGTGGTACAGCAAACAGATATCCACGCACCCACAGCCAATGTCGGCGCGCCAGTTCGGCCGGGAAGCGAAATCCCTGTTCAGGCTCGGTGTTGCTTTCATGGCAAGCGGACTTCTGACCTTCGGCGCGGCCTATGCCATTCGCATTATCGTGCTGAATGAAGGAGGCGTCGTAGCGGCGGGATTGTATCAGGCAGCCTGGGCGCTTGGCGGTCTCTACGCCGGCTTCATCCTGCAGGCGATGGGAACGGACTTCTATCCGCGCTTGACGGCAATCGCGCACAATGATGCCGAGTGCAACCGGCTGGTCAATGAGCAGGCGGAAATCAGCTTGTTGCTGGCCGGCCCTGGTCTGCTCGCTACCCTGACCCTGGCACCGCTCGTGATGAGTTTGTTCTATTCGGCGGAGTTTCATGGGGCCGTGGAGCTTCTGCGCTGGATCTGCCTTGGAATGATGCTCAGGATCGTCGCCTGGCCGATGGGTTTCATCGTCCTGGCGAAGGGTGCGCAGACGATCTTCTTTTGGACGGAGGTCGCAGCAACGCTGGTGCATGTGGGGCTGGGGTGGCTCCTTGTATCAGAATTCGGCACTTCAGGGGCCGGCATGGCATTCTTCGGCCTCTACGTCTGGCATAGTATTCTGATTTACGTGATCGTGCATCGACTGACTGGCTTTCGCTGGTCGCCGGCCAATCGCAGGCACGCGCTTCTGTTCCTGCCTGCATCGGGATTGGTCGTCTCGGTCTTTTTGTTCTTACCGCTATGGCCGGCGACGGTGATTGGCTTTGTCGCCGTCGCTCTCTGCGGGCTCTATTCGCTGCGCATGCTGATCGACCTGCTTCCGGAGTCCGTGCCAGCAACCATCCGCGGATGGATCACGAAATCAGCATGACGAACAATGCGCGCATCCGGAGATACGCGCATTGTTTCGTTATGCATTGTTACGTCAGGCATTTGTGGGTTCAGGCGACAGCGACATCCATGGCACGTTGCACGCTGGCGGCTCCGACGGTCGCTTCCGCAAGGGCTGCGCGAAGGGCCTCAACAACCCGGTCCATGTCGGACACCGTCATCTGGGCATAAAGCGGCAGGATTATCGTTTGCTGCTGCGCAGATACGCTTCGCACCAGGCTCGTGGCAGCGCGGTGGGAGCTCTCACCAGAATAGGCTTTCTCCAGATGAATGTTCATCACCCCGCGCCGGGTCGAGATCCCCTGATCGAGCAGGGTCTGCATGATGGCGCGCTGGTCGATCGTATCGGCCAGTCTCACACAGAAGCTCTGCCAGTTGCTGCGAGCCCAACCCGGCTCGGCCGGCAGAGAAAGCCCGGCAATCGTCGACAGACGTTCGCAATATTGCTCGGCAAGCAGCCGGCGCTGGGCAACCAGCTCCGGCAGCCGCCGCAACTGCTCGCGTCCGACGGCCGCCTGAAGATCGGTCATCCGATAATTGTAACCCAACTCGTCATAGTCTTCGAAGATGACCTGTTTCGAGCCGTGACGAACAGCATCGGTGACGCTCATGCCATGCTGGCGCCAGAGTCGGAACTTTCGGTCATATTCGGGATTGGCCGTCGTCAACATGCCGCCATCGCCTGTCGTGACGACCTTCCTGGGGTGGAAGGAGAAACAGGCAATATCGCCATGCGCTTTGCCGATCTTTTCCCAACGGCCGTCCCACAGGATTTCGCTTCCCGTCGCACAGGCTGCATCCTCGATGACCGGTATCTGGTGGCGCTTGCCGATCTCCACGATGGCGCGGAGATCGCAAGGCATGCCGAGTTGATGCACGCAGAGAATTGCCTTGGTGCGGGGCGTGATTGCCCTTTCGATCAGACTGGCGTCGATGTTGTAACCATCTTCTTCAATATCGACGAAAACAGGCACCGCATCGCAGTAGCGAACCGCGTTTGCGGTCGCGATGAAAGAATGGCTGACCGTGACGACTTCATCACCGGCGGATATGCCGACCGCCTTCAGGGCCAGATGCAACGCGGTCGTGCAATTGGACATGGCGCAAGCATGCGCAGCGCCCACAAAGGCAGCGAATTCACGCTCGAAAGCCGCGACTTCCGGCCCCTGCGTCACCCATCCCGACAGAATAACGCGGCGCGCAGCCTCGGCCTCTTCCTCCCCGAGGACGGGTTTGGCGACCGGAATTGTCAATTGAGATGAGCTCATGCAGCCGCCCCCCCTGCGTTGGTCTGCATTTGCCACCAGGCAACGAGATCACGAAGCCCTTGCTCCATAGAGATCTCAGCCTTGAAGCCGAGGAGCCGTTCAGCCTTGCTGATATCGGCAAGGCGACGGGTCACACCGTTGACCGTGCGGGCCTCTTTGTGCTGCGGTTCGAGTGAGGAACCCATAATGTCGCTCAGCATCTTCGCCAGTTCCAGCAGGCTTATTTCCTTGCCGCTCGCGACGTTGAACACTTCGTCTGTGACATCGCTTTTGGCGGCCAGAATGTTTGCGCGGGCGATGTCGCGTGCATCGACGAAGTCCATCGTCTGGCTACCATCCCCATAGATGAGGGGCGGCATCCCGGCCATCAGGCGTTCCATCCAACGGATCAGAACTTCCGTATAGGCGCCGTAAACGTCCATGCGCGGCCCATAGACGTTGAAATAACGAAGCGCGACATAGCGCAGGCCGTACATCTCCGAAAAGCTACGCATCAGCCCCTCGTTGAATGTTTTCGCCGCGCCGTAGATCGTCCGGTTATTGTAGGGGTGATGCTCTTCGGTCGTTGGAAAATTCTCGGCAAGCCCCAGAACGGAAGCGGAAGATGCAGCAACGACCTTCGATACGCCCGCCTTGACGGCGGCTTCGAGAACGTTAAACGTGCCCTCCGCAAGGACCTCGAATGCCAGTCGTGGCTCTTCGGCGCATTGCGTGATGCGGATGGCGGCTTGATGAAAGACGATGTCGACGCCTTCGAAGACTTTTGCGAGAACCGCTCTGTCGCGGATATCTCCGTCGATGATCTTAAGAGGCGCGCTTGATATCGCCGAGCTGAGATTGTCCCGGCGCCCGCGCACGAAATTGTCGAGGACGATGATCTCGCGAGGTTTTTCCAGAGCGACAAGATCGGCAATATGCGAGCCGATCAGACCGGCACCGCCGGTAATGAGCACCCGTTTGTCTCTCATGATCTTCCCTCACGCAACATGTTCGTCATCGGATCATTGTCCGAACGCCAACGTATGAATTTCGCAGGTACACCTGCGGCGACCGAGAACGGCTCGACGTCGGAAACGACAACTGCCCCCGCTCCAACGATCGCCCCCTTCCCGATGGTCACGCCGGGAAGAATGGTCGCATTCGTTCCGATATCGGCCTCTGCACAGATTCGTACCGGCTTGATTTCAAGATCCGTGCGAATGATCGGCACATCCAAGGGCAGTGCCGTGTGGGTCGAGCCAAGCACCTTGGCGCCAGGTCCCCACCCGACAGAATCCTCGATCACGAGATCGCGAGCGTCGAAATAGGCCATCGGCCCGATCCAGACATTGTCGCCGATCACGCAGGTGCCATCGTAGCGACCCTGGATATAGGCCTGAGCCCCGATGAACACCCCATTGCCGATATCGAACGTCTCGGGATGTTTGAAACCGGCACCGCCTGCAACCTGCAATCCTGTGCCACAGCTCCGCGTGATGGCTTGCCAGATGGCTTTTCGCATCAGAGTATCGATGACACCGTCACCGGTCGCGAAACGACCGTATAGTTCGATCAGGCCAGCGCGCCCGTATGACTGCCTGAGTTCTTCGGCCAGCCCGGCCTGGTAGGCAGGGTCCGCCGGCCTTTCATGACGGCCATGGACCGCTTGCACGATCCGGGCCTCGCCCGCACGGTTAGCTGACATAGGTGTTCTCCAGCGCGGCGGCCACCTGGTCGACGTGCCACGCAGGCATCTCGGGATAGATCGGCAGCGAGAGGACCTCCCGTGCGGCAGCTTCCGATATAGGGAGATCGCCGGCCTTGTAACCAAGGTCGGCATGGGCCTTCTGCAGATGAACTGGGATCGGATAGTGCAGCCCGGACTGAATGCCCTCTTCGCTCAGTACGCGCTGAAGCTGGTCGCGATCGCGGCTTCTGATGGCATAGACGTGATAGACGTGGCGCCGGTCGGCGATTTCGACAGGCGTCCTGAGATTCGCCGAACCGCCCAGCAGCAACGTGTAGCGGCGTCCGTGGGCGCGCCGCGCTTCGGTCCAGGCTTCGAGATGCCGGAGCTTGATGCGCAGGATCGCGCCCTGAATGGCATCCATGCGGTAGTTGAAGCCCTTCAGCAGATGGTGATAGCGCTGTTCCTGACCCCAGTCGCGCAGCATGCGCATCGTCTTGGCCTGATCGTCGCTGTTCGTGACGACGATCCCCCCCTCGCCGCAGGCGCCGAGATTTTTACCGGGGTAGAAGCTGAAGCAGCCGGATGTGCCGATGCTGCCGGCGCGCGCACCTTTGTATTGCGCTCCGTGCGCCTGGCAGGCGTCCTCGATGACCGGTATCCGGTAGTGGTCAGCAATCGCTTTGATCGCGTCCATATCGGCCATCTGACCGTAGAGATGGACAGGAACAATGGCCTTGGTTCGGGGTGTAATCTTTGCTTCGAGTTGCGCCGGATCCATCGTGAGCGTCACGGGCTCGACATCGACGAATACCGGTCGTGCACCTGCGTAGCAGATCGCCGATACGGTTGCGACGAAGGTAAATGGCACGGTGATGACTTCATCGCCGGGGCCCACGCCTGCCGCGAGAAGCGACAGATGCAGGGCACTCGTCCCGGTGTTGACGGCTATCGCATGTTTGACGTTGCAATAGTCCGCGAATTCCTGCTCGAGGCGAGCGACCTCCTCGCCCAATATGTATTGCCCCGAGGCCAGGACACCGAGCACGGCGGCGTCGATTTCGCTCTTGATGGATTGATATTGTGCCTTGATATCCAGGAACGGGATCATGCAATGCGCCTCGCCTCTTCAAGCTCGATGATACGACCGCGCTGGGCGAGCGATCGGCTTGCGGCTTCAAGGATGCGAACGACCCGCAGCCCGGCTTGGCCATCCGTAATGGGCCGCGAATTCTGCTCGATGCAATCGACGAACTGATCCAGTTCGCGTTTCAGTGCTTCGGTCATATCGAGCTTGGGCGCCCACATGTCACCGCTGCGGTAGCCGACCATCATCTGATGCACCTTCTCGCCATATGCATCGGAATTGGGGCACATGGTGATGCCCTTGTCATAGACCTTGATCTTTTCGCTGGGCTCCAGATCGTCATAGACGATCATCTTGCTGCTGCCGCCGATCAGCGTGCGGCGGACCTTGACTGGCGCCAGCCAATTGACGTGGATATGTGCGATGAGCTTGCTCTCGAAAAAAAGCGTCAGATAGGCGATGTTCTCCGGCTCGCCGAGCACATGGCTCATGCCCGTCGCAGAAACGGCTACCGGCCTTTCCTGCACAACATGGTCCAGGATGGACAGATCATGCACCGCGAGGTCCCAGATGACGCTGACATCGTGCTGGAAGAGCCCCAGATTGACCCGAACCGAGTCGTAGTAATACATGTCGCCGAGGCCGCTTTCGACCAGCTCGCGCATCTTGCGGACGGCGCCGGTATGGACGAAAGTATGATCCACAGCCAGCACGAGGCGTCTGCGGGCGGCTTCCTCGACCATCCGCGAGGCTTCCTCCGTCGTCGAAGCCATCGGCTTTTCGACGAAGACATGCTTTCCGGCCATCATAGCCTGCATTGCGAGCTTGAAATGGGTGAAGACCGGCGTCGCGATAGCGATGGCATCCACTCTTGGATCGCGCAGGACTTCCTCGAAATCATCGGTGATCGTCACTGCGGGGTAGCGGCTTTTGACAGCCGCCAACCGTTCGACATTGAGATCACAGACTGAAATGAGCTGCGCGCCGGCCGCTTCCGAGATGTTACGAACCAGATTCGGACCCCAGTACCCATACCCAACAACGGCGATACCGATCATTGCACTTCTCCCAACGCTTGCATGTTGACTGATCGGTCATGAACGCGACCGATGATCCTGGCCGGGACGCCGACAACAATGGCGCCGTCGGGCACATCCTTGGTTACAACCGCGCCGGCGCCGACCTGTGCGGCTTCTCCGATGATCACGCCAGGCAGAATAGTGGCGTTGCTGCCGATCGACGCGAGACGCTTGACCAGCGTAGGGATGAGGATCCAGTCGGTCTCCGTCTGCAGGCTGCCGTCCGCATTGACGGCGCGCGGGTATGTGTCGTTGGTAAACATGACCCCGTGGCCTATGAACACGCCGTCTTCCAGCGTCACGCCCTCACAGAGGAAGGAATGACTGGAGATCTTGCAGTCTTTTCCGACGACGACGTTCTTCTGAATCTCGACAAAGGTGCCGATGCGCGTTCCTGCACCGATCGTACAGCCGTAGAGATTCACGAGGTCCGGATGGTGGATAATGGTGCCGTCATCCAGCTTGACGTTTGATGCAATCATCCCTGCAAAACCCCTAACTCTTGAACAGGTCCAGACTTTCAGTTGAAACCAACGATCGCTCGATTGCACCCAAGGTTTCACACCGACAGGACTAATATTTTTCTACGCCCCAAAGAGAATTGTTTTCTGCATCTGAGTAAAGAAACAAAACGTTTAAGGTTATTCACCTAAAGGCGTATCTACTTATGATGACTTACACCCTTGTTGATACATCGACCGACGTTGGTGCCGGGCTCACCTACCGCATCCGTTGTGGTCCTACGCCGGAGACTGCGATTGTTTCCATGCATTTAGTGGGCCATCGCAAACTACGGTGTAACTATGAAGTTTATTCTGCAATCTTTCTAGTAACACCCAAGACTACTTCAGATTTATCTTTCTATTTCCGACTTGCAATGGAAGTTGCTCACTACTTAGCCTATATTAGCTACTGTAACGCTCCGCGAATTGTGGTATTCGATTCCTACTTTAGAGTTTCCTAAACCCCCGTATTGAGAGGGGTTGGTACTCGGGCTGTAGTTGAGCGTAACGTGTTAGGGGAGGGTGAAGCTGTGAATTCAGCACTTATACCGAATTTGGACCTCAGGCAGGAGAACTTAGCTCTTCCCCTCAGGATGGAAAATAATCCAAACACAACTGCCGTGCCGGGAAGACACACGCATTCGCTTGTCATTCTCGATAATCGTGAACTCGATCGGCAATGCTTGGCGCAATGCATGGCTGCCGAAAAGGCGGATTTGGAGATTCTGGCTTTTGGCTCAATTGAGGAGTGGAAGCAGAAGCGCGACGAACATCCTCCGCTTTCGGCAATCCTCTTGAACGTCGGCGGCAAAAAGATCGATGAACCGGCCGTTTCGGAGCAAATCCGGAAGCTTGCGTCGGAATTCGTATCAACTCCGCTCATCGTATTGGCCGATAGCGACGATTTCGGCCAAATCGTTAAGGCACTTGAGTACGGAGCCAAAGGGTTCATACCCGCCTCAGTCAGCGTCAGTGTCTGTATGGAGCTGATCGCGCTGTCAGTGGCAGGAGGAATTTTTGTGCCTGCAAGCGCCCTGTTCGCCATGCGTCACTTGCTGGACTCGAGCAATTCGACCGCCCGCCCCCTGGCCGGCATATTCACGGATCGTCAGGTCGAAGTCGTGGAGGCGCTGCGACGCGGCAAGGCGAACAAAATTATCGCTTATGAGCTTAATCTGCGAGAAAGCACGGTAAAGGTGCATGTTCGTAATATTATGAAAAAGGTCAAAGCAACGAATAGAACCGAAGTCGTGTTCAAGCTCAACGACCTTTTTCTTTCGGGCGGCTCCGCGGCCAGCAGCCTTTGCTGATGCGGTCGGCCGATCAGATCTTGCATCGCATCACCAGCGCATCCTCGGTGGCGGCGCGCCAAATACGCCACCGAGTCCGCGATTGCATCTTCATCCTCAACTGGGAAGTTTGTCATGCACGCCTCTCCAGGCGAGGCGGTCTGCAGGTGCGATTTTCCCACAGCTAATTGCCGGCGCCCATAGGAAGCCTGGAAAGCGCCGTTCGGATCCTGCGCAACGGGCCTCTCTGCGAACGGGGGACCAGACCGCGCGCAAGATGCCAGAAATATCGGAACTCAGGCAGCGGCGGTACATTCGGCCGCAGGCGATTCAGGCGCAGTCTGACCATCAGGCCGTCGACGCCTGAATATAGTCGCAGACGCCAACCAGCATCACGTTTGAAGTGTAGAAATGTTACTTTCTCGGCGGCGCCGCTTCCGCCGACGGGAGCGTGACGAAGAACATTTGCAAGATCTGGCTGCTGACAGCGCTCAAGAATATCGGAGAACCATGCAAGCCAATCGGAATCGCTCCGATCGGGAATCTGATGAATGCTTTTTCGATCGCTGCCATACCGTCCCGATACGACCCCATCGCCTGAGCGACCGAGCTGCGCGATGACGAGGCGCGCGCGCCTGAATTCGTCGTGGGATAGAGATGGATAGAAATCTTGCAGCCTCCGCGCCCGCTCAAACTGGCCTCTGCAGATCAAAGCGAGAAGGAAGTACGCCCACTCGACCGGATCCGGGTTGAGTGCCCCATATTCGATCATGGTCACCTTGACCAGGTCCACCAAAAGGTCATAGGCGCGCTCGGCGTCGCCCTCCTGCAATGCACAGATGGCAAGGCGGAATTTGGCTTCGGGCAGGTAGGATACATAGTCCAGGCAGCGCGCGTAGCACTGCTTGGCTTCCTCCACCCTGCCCTGCTCGAGGAGCAGATCGCCCTGCTTCAGCAAAGCGCGATCGCTCGCTTTCCCCACGACATGGACGCTCTCTTGCTTGGAGATCCGCTGGACCTTTGTAAGATCGCCGAAGGGGCCGGACTGGATGATCTTTTCGCCGAACTGCAGGCCTTTGTTCAGCATGAACCACTGATATATTTGTGGCCTGTGGCTCACTGTATGACACGAATGGATCAAACTGTAACCAGCTGTCGTGATACGCCGTATTTCGTCGGGATGGGCAAAAAGGTAATTTAGTCGCTCGACCACGTTGTGGCCGTCAACAAAGACACAGTTTTCCATGTCGAGAAAGCCGGCTGCCTCCACTGCTGCCGTGCGTTCGGTCACGAGACAGGCATTTGCCCCGGGAATCTCAAAGTGCTTGCGTACGACCTCGCCGCCCATTGTGCCGCAGGTGGGGACGACGAGGCTCGCGTTGAGCGCGCGCGCATAAGCCTCACCAGACAGGAGCTGGGAAGCTAGCTTGCTCTCATAGGCGTGTTGCGGCGAGACCAGGCAGGGGTAACGGTCGCGGATCATCGGAAAGACCGTCTGTCGCCAGGGATAAAGGCCATAGGCCTGACCTGTGAGCATGACAGGGATGACCTTTTGCTGGCCATAGTCGTGGTAGACTTCCGGATCGATGAAATTTGGCCAGACGAACAGATTCTCCTTCACCGCCGGCATATATTCCGGAGTCATCGTTGCGATCGCGAAATACGCCTCGATGCCCCACTGCTCCATATCGGAAAGGAAGCCCGCGCGTCGATCGCACCATGCGTCCGCGTTATGAAGGCCAAGCTTCGGAACGGCGATATGTGTATTGGTGTTGGTGACTTTTATCCGACGCGACCCATGCGAGCGATAACCGCTTTCAAACAGCGTCAGTTCCGGCTCGTACCTGTCGCATATCTCTGCATAGTCGCAGTCGCGGTTAATGACGACGACATCGAAATGTGTTGCGAGGCATTTGACCTGCTGCTGCATGTGCAGCAGCAGGTAACCGGCCGCGTTCGCATTGGGCTGATGGTCCCATTGAAAAAAAACGAGCCGCGGTTTTCGATGATCAACGTTGCTATTCATGTCCCTATCGAATGGCTTCAGGAGCAGTGAGTTCGACGTTGGCAGACGCCAGATGCGGCGGATAAGCCTCTTGCGAGGACTTGGCGCTAAACCTGTTCTTTACGCCGCCGGAAAGCTTCCACTCGAAATAAGCAATCGTTCTCTCAAGCCCCTCACGAAGGTTCACCTTCGGCTGCCAGCCCAGTTGTTGCGTTGCGCGGCTGATATCCGGCTTGCGCTGTGTCGGATCGTCAACTGGCAGGTCCTTGAAGACGATGCCGGACTTCGATCCGGTCATTTCGATCACCATTTCTGCCAATTCACGGACCTGGAATTCTCCGGGGTTACCGAGATTGATGGGGCCCGTGACCCCACTGGGCGCGCCCATCAGACGGATAAAGCCGTCGATCAGGTCGTCCACATAGCAGAACGATCGTGTTTGCCCGCCATTGCCAAAGATGGTGATCGGCTCGTTTCGAAGCGCCTGAACGATGAAATTGGAGACGACACGGCCGTCATTGGTCTGCATGCGCGGACCGTAGGTATTGAAGATCCGCGCCACCCGGATTTCCACGCCATATTGACGATGATAGTCGAAGAACAGCGTCTCGGCGCACCGCTTGCCTTCGTCATAGCATGCCCGCGGTCCTATGGGATTGACGCTGCCTCGATACTCCTCGGGTTGAGGGTGGACTGCCGGATCGCCATAAACCTCGCTTGTGGATGCCTGGAAGATCTTCGCCTTGGTGCGTTTTGCCAAGCCGAGCATATTGATGGCCCCGTGCACATTGGTCTTCACGGTCTGCACGGGGTCGTGCTGATAGTGGACCGGAGATGCTGGACAGGCGAGGTTGTAAATCTCGTCGACCTCCACATAGAGCGGGAAGGTAATGTCATGGCGGAGCACCTCAAAGTGAGGATCGTCAAGAAGATGCAGCACATTGTCGCGCGAACCGGTGTAGTAATTGTCCACGCAGAGAACGTCATTGCCCTCTCGCAAAAGCCTTTCGCACAGGAAAGATCCCAGAAAGCCGGTGCCGCCGGTTACCATAATTCGCTTTTGTCCGTGCATTGGTGTGCTCCGTTGTTGACGGTTGCCTCGCGAAAGCGAGGATGGTCAGTAGGCTCCCCTGCGCTTGAAGACCGCAGGGATTGTGCTGAGAAGAATTTGGCAGTCAAACCACAGCGACCGGTTGTCGATGTAGAACTCGTCGAGTTGCTGCTGCAGCTCGATATCCGCATTGCTTCGTTCGGATATTTGCCAAAGGCCCGTGAGCCCCGGCGTGACGGAACGGCGCTTGTTTCGAAATTCGCCGTCCATGGCCAGGAGGTGATATTCCGGGAACGGACGTGGCCCGACGATGGCCATCTGGCCGGCAATGATGTTTGCCAATTGCGGGAGCTCGTCGATGCTCGAAGAGCGCAGCATATGTCCTATAACCGGAAGGATGCGCGGATCGTCCTTGAGCTTGAAGTGGCTCAACCACTCGGCGCGCATAGTAGGGTTGTCTTGGAACAGTGCTTCAAGGCGCTGTTCTGCATCTTGGTACATCGTCCTCAATTTCAGGACGTGCACCGGCTTGCCGGATCGCCCTTCCCTGGTATGCCGGAAGAAGACGGGACCTGGATCGATGGCATAGATTGCGGCCGCTGCAAACGCGATGAATGGCGCGACCACGATCATTGCAGGGATGGCGATTGCAAGATCGAGGATTCGGCGAACCAGATCCGAGTTGACCCAACTCCCACCGGTGGTGAGGCGAATACCGATCTCTCCGCCGACATCCGCAGGTCGCAAACCACTTACCTTGAGGTTGGGAGTGTCGGACAGCAAAATGACTTCGGCGAACTTCCCACGCAGCCCCGCCAAGTCGGGTACAAGCGATCCTGTGTCGCCGGCAATCACGGCAATGGATGGCACGCCATCGGGCAATGCTTCCAAAGTATCGGGGGAAAAGGGCTCCGGCCTGATGCCGTACTGCCAGCGATTCTTGAAATGGGCCACGAGCGCGGGAGCAAGGTTGCACCCCGCTATGACAACCGCGCGCTCGCCCCAGATTCCAAGTTTCCAGCACAGGCCTCGTGCAAGCCAATGCACAAGGGGCTGAACAATCAGCCCGAGGGCGAGGAACCCAATAACGGCAAGCAGCAGTCGTTCCCCCTCGGGCAGGATAATTGCTCCGAATGCCGCCAGGACAGCCACCTTGACGGCAGCTATGCTGCGACGCCTCAGATGTTCGTGGTCATGTAACCGATATCCAGGATAGAGGCCGGCCGATCCGTAGAGTACGATCGCAGCAAGTGCTGCGATCGTGAAGGTGCGCTCCACTATCGCGCCCTCCGCCCCACTGGGGAGAAAGGACAGGAGAGCAAAATAGGCAATCAAATAGCTGGCAATGTCGCCGGCGACCAGCAAGGACGAGGTTGCAAGCCGAGGAAGCCGGCGCCGCAGCGCGACGGGCATATTCGGCCCTGCCCCTACAAAGGGATCGGCGGGCTTAGCTGCTATGGGTGGCACGGAAGCTGCCGGAAGCGCCCGCGCCGTCATGTCATTTGATATGGCTGCCTTCGACGGGCCCGGTGTCATTGCTGGCGACGCAAATAGGGACATGATGGCTTTACACCTTTGCAGCTGCTGCTTTTGGCGCGCTTGATCCAAATACCGCGTCTTCGATCGGAAACTTCCGAAGCCCCAGTCTCTGGAATGCCGTCAGTGAGATGAAGGTCGGTACGACGAGCGCATAGCGCCGCCATAGCCGTCGCGGCTCGCACAAAAGACGAAACGCCCATTCGAAGCCGCTTCTTTGAATGAACCTTGGAGCCTGCCGCTTGAGGCCGGCGTGGAAATCGAATGCGGCTCCGACCCCGATGAGCATCGATGCTTCCAGACTATCGCGCATGCGCGCCATCCAGAGTTCCTGCTTGGGACTGCTCAGCCCGACCCAGATGATATCGGCGCCCGACCGATTAAGCCGGTCAGCAATATCCGTTTCCTCCTGCGTCGACAGTTTGCGAAAAGGCGGCGCGTAGGAGCCGACGATCCGTGCTTGCGGAAATTTTGCCAGAAGGCGAGCCTGCAGTTGTTCGAGCGTTTCGGCCGTTGCGCCATAAAGGAAGTGGCGCAAGCCCTTGGAGCTGCCGGCATCGAAAACGGATAGCATGAGATCCGGTCCATAGACCCTGTCGCTTTCGGCATGACCAGCACGCTTCAACGCCCAAACAAGCGGCATGCCGTCGGGAGTTACAAGGAAAGCCCGGTTATGTATCGACCGAAGCTCGGGATCATCTTGACAGCGGACGATGCCGTGTGCGTCGCGAACGCAAACATATTCTTTCCTGCCGTCTTCGATCGCTTTTTGAATAAATCCAGTCGCGCTTTTGAGATTGACTGCCGAAACGCGAACACCAAGGACATTCGTCCATTCAAAGGAACCCTTTGGATGAAGAACTGAAGTTTGGCTGCTGCCTGCTGTTTGCTTTCCCATGACCTACGCTTTCGCGATCGAAACTGTCATCAGAATATCCCGGCAGGCCGATTGCCTCCATACTTGCAGCTCCAGCTATTGGACGTAGAAGAGATTTCATATTTACGTCTTATGCCACGATGACGTACAATATTCGAAGTAAGTCTATGTACCCCACAGCTTACCCTGTTGCTCTTTTTGATGACCGTTGGCCCGAAAGGGCGCTTCGACCCGCGCAGAGCCGCAGAAGCTATTCACTCCAGTGCGAACAAAGCTGGTGAGGTTGGAGCGAAAGCAAAGGCGGGGAGAGACATGGTCAAGCCAATAGGCGAGGTGAAGGCTCCGGCTGGCGAGCATTCAGAGATGTCCGACAGAACCAACCGGCTGCGGAACGATCTAAGTTCCAACGCCTATGTGTCATATGGTCATCAGGGAATTTCTGACAGCGGAGCAAGTGCAACGCTTGAGCCTGGCAGGATCTTCGAACGGATCTGGCCGCGGCTTTGCCTGGACGCTCAAAAGGCCTTCCTTGACGCGATCGATCATTCGACGGCTCGGCGGGAACCTCGCGCAGGGTGCGAGTTGGTCAAGGGTTGGAATTTCGCTTTGAAATCGGCTCGCCACGCTCATCTCGCCACCGTTCCTGCCTGCGGCGGCTACCAGCAGAGCGTGCTCGCCATGATTGAAGGGTGTTATAAAACGCCACAGCTGCGGACTTTATCGCAGCACCCCTCGTCGCGGCGCCTCTTGTTACTCGGGCGGCGTGACGACGCTTCCGGTGTCCTGCCCAGCCTTCTGAAGATCTCCTAGACTGCCAAATTCTCCCGGACGCATGATCTCCGGATGTACCCTGAAGCTCTTGTCGTTCAAGTTGCCGCTGTAGCGGTTGCGCGCGAATTGCACAAATCCAAGCCCAAGATCGGGAGCGTTGACATACGCTACGACGCCGCTGTCACCGTCGACCGATACAACATTCTCCTCAATACGATTAGGGCGTGCCCATGGCGGACGCCAACCCCTGCCGGTACCGTCATCAACGCGAAATGCCGCGCCCGATCCGTGTGTGATGACGTTTCCCGCCACCAGGTTGCTCCATCCGCCGTTAATACCGATCGCCGCAACGTTGCCCGAGAGCGTATTTCCCTCGATACGCAGCCCGCTCGCCTTCCCATCCGTGTAGATCGCCCAGCTGATAGGAGACGGCCATTCGCTGGTATTCTCATATCCGGGAGGCCAGAAGGTCCCATCGACCCTGTTCATCAGATGACCGGTCCCGGTCACAAGATTAAAGCGGATGGTGCTGTTCAAAGGGTCGGCCTGCTCGCCCATCATCTTGATGGCGCCGCCATCTGCGGTCTGCTGATTGGCGTTACGGATGACGTTATGCTCGATGACAGCGTTATAGACGGCGTCGTTAGAACCCCACAGCGAACCGCCGGCGATTCCGAACTGCGCGGTGTTTTCGATCAGGTTGTCGGCGATCCTGACATTATCAGCCGCCTGGAACCATATTCCGGCGGTTTCAATGTAAACCTTTCCGATGTCATGGATATGGTTTGAAAGGATCCTGGAGCCGTTCGACTTGCCGAACGTGCCATAATTTGTGCCGACGTAAATCCCGTTGCCAGCCACATCCGCAATCACATTGCCGGCAATCAACGCATCCTTGCTTTCCGTCACATGGACCCCGACCCCGACATTTTCGATGCTGTTGCCGAGAATCTTGACGCCATCAGCGTGTTCGATCCGTATGGCGCCAAACCCTCTGGTTTCCGTATAGAACTTGCCGCTGCCTTCAGGAGCTCCATCTCTAAACTCGAGCCCTGATACGACCATCCCATCGGCCCCATCCAATTTGAAGAATGTCGGCAGAATGCCAGCAACCACCACGGAATCGGGTAACGACTGATCGACAGGGATATAATGAAGCTGGCCCGCGACAAGGTCGTACCACCACTCTCCGGGAGCATCGAGCAAGGCCTTGGCTCCGGTTAGGAAATAGCGGCTGCCTTCTGCGGTAAAGAAATAGCCTGTGCCTTTCGTATAGACAGTCCGGCCTGCGCCATCGATGGATACAACTGGGAGCGTGTCATTGCCCCACTGGCTTCCCGGTTGATACCCCCCAACGATGTCCACGACCAGCCCACTTGTATCACCCACTGCCGGAAGATCGCCGGCATGGAAACAAAAGCGCGTGTTTCCTTTCCACACGTCGATGGCAGGCTCGCACTTTGCGGCAAACAACCATCCCTTGCGTGGATCGCCATCAGCGGGAGCGTTGGGATATCGAGCCCGAGTTTGGCGTTTCCCATTGACGAAAAGGTCACCGACCCCTTCATCCGGTGGCAATTTCAGCGGCGCCGTCCAGCGACCATCGGCCTGCTGCGCCCAGCTGCGCACACGTAGCCCCCCATGCAAAATCGGCGCTTCATTGCATCTTGCCGTGAGGATCAAGCCCCTATCGCGGGTGTCAAAGACGATCGGCTGAGTCAGGTAGTAATCGCCTTTACCCAGCGCGATTGTGTTGGTGCCGCCCTTCTCACGGGCAGCATCACGGGCTCTTTCAATGCTGGCGAAAGGGCCGTCGCCGCCCTGCTGATTTGCTGTCGGAAGGAGGCCACTCCAGGTGTCTTTGCCATCGGGAGAAACGTAAAATATCGTCCGCGCCCCAGCGCTGCTGCTCAATACGTCGCTTAAAGAAGTCCCATTCAACTTGCCTGACAAAGTCGCTGGAGCTTCCGCGCAAGTCGCCTCCCTGACGAGCATCTGCAAGCGCTCAGGCGCATCTATTTCTGTCCCGACTGGCGCAGGATTGCCGGACTGCGGAAAGAGCATGACAGGCAAAATGCTCAGGATCAGTTCAAAACGCCGCCTCATGATGTCTGCAACCCGCTCGTAAGGGCACGCGTGGGCGCCTGCCCACGTGGCGAACGGCTGATCGAGACGACGGGCGCGTACAGCGAAAACATGATGATGGCTGTGGTAAACAGGATAAAGATGGCGTCGTTCTGAACGAAAAAAATACTTTCGGTCAGATTCATCACAAGAATCATGATCGTGAGGACATTGAGCCAGAGCCACCCGTATTGCGGATCATGACATTGAAGGAACGCGCCCTGGCGGATTGCATAAGGAAGCATCAGAACAAACGGAATCATTCCCATGATTCCAAAGCTCAACAAGATATCGCGGTATCCATTATGCGCGTGGGGCGCCGCCCATCCGAGCATTAGCCAGATATGCGTCGCTTCCGGGTTCGCGACTGTCCAAAAAGCCTGGTAACCATAGCCAAGCATCCAACGGTCGGATATTTCGCGATCAACCAGTTCCCACAATGGCACCCGACCCGTCAAAGTCGCATCCTTGCCGAGCGCTTCAAGGGCCGGAACCAGGAATTCGTGAAGCGAAATCAGGATACCGAGAGACAGCTGAACGAAAAAAAGGACGATGACGACGCGGCCAATGCTGCTGCTTCTTTGCAGCAGGGAATAAAAGCCGATCAGGCAATATGCCACTGACGTTGCGATGATCGCGGTCATCGATCCGGAGCTTGCAAGACAGATCACACCCGCCGCCAAAAAGATGAACGCGGTCCGCCGCAGGCCGAGCGTCCCGTCGATCAGCACGGCCGTCGCCACCAAGATCATCAAAGCCGCGTACCAGCCCAGGACGTTCTTGTGAATAAAGACGCCCCGCATGGCACCATCCGGCATACTGGCGAGGCTTGGTGACACCACTGACATAACCACACTGAGGGAGATACAGGCTCCAAGGGTTACAAATAGCAGGAACAGCAGCTGCTTAGGCGTGAAACGTATCGCCAGGACATAGGAAAGAAGCACGCAAAACAAAAGGCCGGTTGCGCGCCTCATGGTCGTTGAGGGTCCTATTGACCATAGTGTAGACAAGAAGGGCAGGACAAGGATCAGGGGAACAATCAGATTTCGCCTGAGCGCCATTAGAAATTGCGGAAAGTTGCGCACCAGAATCACGATTGTAAATGCATATACAGGAAAGCAGGGAAGACGCAGTATAGACTTGGCAGATTCGCTGAGCGTTCCGTCCGCATCGGCCAGAATAAGTGGCAGAAAGGCGCCTGCCTGAATGAAAATGGATATGCCGGCGCCCCAGCATTCTATGACCCGCCAACTGATAGTAGGTCCGCTGGCAGTTCCGAGGCTATCTACTCTCATTATCCGTCCCGACTGACTTGAAAAGACAAGCGACTATTGATCGCGGCAGATCAAAAAACAGATGTCGGCCTTCGTGCTGCGCTGCTCTCAAGCAATCATCCAGTCACATCCGCAGTCAACCTGTCCTAGCGAAGCGCGGGCTACGCCTAATGCACCTTCGCTCCACCCAAAGACGGTGTTGTGCGTAAGCTTTCGGCCGGTATTCACCCAAAAGGCGGGTCTTCATGTCCGCCGATTGCCCATAAGAGCAGATGTTGCGCATGTCCGTTCACCGCTACCGTGGCGATGAGTGTCTTGTGAAGCGTGGTGGGTAAGCCGCGGTTCCACTGGAATGAGGCAACAATTCTGACAGAGGCTCGCTCTGCAGTCGAAGCCTGGAAGGTTTAGGATTACTATGTTTCTGCGTCACGATCCTAGTTCTCTATGCAAGACGACGGGGGCTCACCTCGTCGTGGCGATCTTATCGGCTCTGCGCCAGATGCTGTTCGGCCGACAAGGTCTTTTGGATATCACCCTCACCGAGGCTCCGAACTTCGATGGCTGTGTAAAGGTCGACGTCCTAAGCAACTTTGCGCTGCTGCACAGCGGTGCATCGCTGCAACTCGCCTGAGAGCGCGTCATGGAGCAGCCGGCCCTCAGTGTCCTCATCAATAATTACAACTACGCTCGCTTCGTTGGGCGGGCGATAGACAGCGTGTTGAGCCAAGACGCGCACAACGTCGAGATAATCGTCGTCGATGACGGCTCCACCGACCAGTCGCGGTCCGTTCTGGAAGCGTATGACAGCCGAGTGAAGGTGATCTTTCAGGAGAACGCAGGACAGGCCGCCGCGATCAATACCGCTGTGGGATCAAGCGTGGGCGAGATCCTCTGTTTTCTGGATGCCGACGACTGGTGGGCGCCGAGCAAGCTGTCGGCGACGGCAGCAGCGTTTCGCGCAAACCCTCAAGCATCGCTCGTCTATCACCGACTACAGCCAACGCTGGTCGATGGCACGCCGACTTCCAAGCCGCTTCCTCGAAGCCTGTGTTCGGGCGCTTTGTCGCCGCTACTCACCAGATCGGCTGGTTGGTGGCCTTTTCCGATGACGTCAGCCATCGCGGTACGACGTAGCGCCTGGAATGCTGCGGGCAGCATTCCCGAACAATTCCGCATATCAGCCGACGCCTGGCTCGTGGGGATCTATCCGTTTCTGGGGGACGTCATTGCCATGCCGGATCCGCTTGGATTCTACCGCATCCACAATAACAACTGGTATCGCCCGACCGAGGATGCGACCACACTCAGGAGGCGGATGACGCACTGGCAGCATACCGTTGAAGCAACGAACCTGTTTCTGTCAGCCCATAAGCTACCGGCAAGACTACATCTGACGGATCACTATCCCTATCGCATCGCGTCGGCAAAGCTGCAGGGAGCCGATGCACGCACCCGGTTCAAGCTTGCCGTCGAAGGCCTCTTCTTTGCCGGCGAACCGAACCTGCTCAGGCGGACGCGCGATAGTTTGCGCTCGGCGCGCGGCCTGTCACGGCTCGGTCTGGACGTCGGCTTGTCGGAGGCAGCGAAATGAAGGCGCTGCTATTGGTTTCCGAACTGGAAGACTATACCATCTCGTTTGCCAGCGGCGTTGCCCAACACCTGGACGTTGTGCTTGCCGTGCCGCGCCGGCGCTATGCACATCTCGCCTCTTCCATTGATCCGGCTGTCGATCTGCACCTTCTGGACTGGCCGAGACACCGTTCTCTCTCCAATCCCTGGTTTCTGTACCAGCTTACGCGTCTGATCCGGCGGGAACGGCCGAACCTCATTCATCTCCTCAGCAATTCGACACTTTGGCTGAACCTCGCCGTGCCGTTCTGGCGCCCGATCCCGCTTGTGACGACCATTCATGACGTGGAAATCCATCCCGGCGATTCCGATACGCGTACGCTGCCAGGCTGGGCTCCCGAATTGATGGTGAAGCAATCTGGACATCTTGTCGTCCACGGCGAGGGGCTGAAGCGGCTGGTCCTTAATCGATATTCAAAATCGGCGGACTGTGTCCATGTCCTGTCGCATCCCTCCATCCTTCGCTATGCGGAGCTCGCCCGGCGACAGAAGATGGCGCCGCGCGCAGCGGATGGAACTACACGCGTCCTGCTCTTCGGGCGGATTTTTGCCTACAAGGGCCTGGAACATCTGGTCCGGGCCGAGGCGATGCTCAAGGACGTACTTCCCAACCTGCGCATTACGGTCGCAGGCCGTGGCGACAATCCGCTGATCTTTCAGCCGCTCATGGGGGATGCCGGCCGCTACGATATTCGCAATCGTTTTATCGAGGATGCAGAGGTCGCCCAGCTTTTCCTGGACACCGACATCGTCGTGCTTCCCTATACGGAAGCATCCCAAAGCGGTGTGCTCAACCTTGCCGCCGCATTTGGCAAACCGGTCATCGTCACGGATGTCGGCGAGTTGCGAGGCACCGTTCAGCTCAACGGGTTGGGAATGGTGATCCCTCCCGGAGATGCCAAAGAGCTCGCGGCGGCTATCAGGACATTGGCAGAGGACGGCGAGCTTAGAAACAATTTCGGTGCAAATGCGCTCGAATGGGCCAAAGGACCGAATTCGCCTGAACGGGTCGGTGCCCAGGCCGCGGCCGTTTATCGGGAGGTGGTCGGGTCATGCTGACAGAGGCCCTCACGGACAGAAGTCGATTGGCAGCACGGAGCGCGGCCAGCGTCCGCCACTATGTTCCGGGCGGCTGCGAGAACGGCGGCGGCATTGGCAGGTTGGTCGGCTATATAACAGAGACAGCGAAAGAGACCGGCACGAAACATTTCGTCACCGATACCAGAGGGGCTCGATGGTCCAAGGTGACGTCACCCGCACGCCTGCTCGGCGCCATCCTGACGATGGCAAAGGACCGGATTGTTGCGCCAGCCCGCATTCACCATTTCCATATCGCTGGCCGCGGCAGCACCTACCGAAAACTGATCCTGACCGAGGCTGCCCGCTTGTTCGGGTGCTGCCACATATTGCACCTGCACGACTACGACTATGCCGGCGACTTTGCGAAACGCACGCCGCGCCAACAACGGCTCATACGTCGGATGTTTCAGAATGCCGATTGCGTTGTGGCGCTCGGCCGGCGTGATTGCATGACGCTGACGACACTTTTGGGCGTTGACGAGGGCCGCACGGTCGTTGCCCATAATTGCGTCCCCGATCCTGGGGCGCACAATATTCGCGTCGGTCAGACACCGTTGATCGTATTCCTTGGCCGGTTGAGCGAACGCAAGGGGGTCACGGAGCTTCTGTTGGCCCTGAGCCACCCGGTCATGAAAGAACTCCAGTGGCGGGCCGTACTGGCAGGCGACGGACCTGTCGAGGATTATCGCCGTCAGGCTGACGCCATGGCACTTTCAAATCTGGTAGAGATGCCCGGCTGGCTTGACGCCGGTGAGGCGCGAGCCCTGTGTGCGCGTGCAGATATCCTGGTCTTGCCTTCGCACGCCGAAGGTCTGGCAATGGCCGTGCTCGAAGGGCTGTCCCACGGCCTCGCCGTCGTCACCACGCGTGTTGGGGCGCATGACGAAGTCATTACCGACGGTGAAACCGGCATCTTCGTCCCAGTCGGAGACCAGGATGCGCTGGCTGCAGCGCTGGCGAAGCTGGTGTCCGATCCAGAAATCTGCATCCGCCTTTCGGTTCAGGGGCGCGCACATTACCTCAACCATTTCAGCATGATGGCCTATATGCGGTCGCTCGAGAAACTTTACGAAACCGTTTCCGCGAAACCTCAAGCAGTGGTTGGCGCACGATGACGATTTCCACTGTTCCGCCGGACCGCAACCTTCCGATCTCACAGATGCGCTACGATCCTCGCTTTCAGGTGGAGACCAAGGCGGACAACTTTGATCTCGCATCCGCCTTCCGTCTCGTCCGGCGAAGAATGATCATGATCATCGCGATAACCGCGCTTCTGATGGCGCCCACGGTGATCATTATCTCTGGGTTGAAGCCCGCCTATCAGGCCTGGGCCCGATTGATTATCCACCAGCCTCTCGCAACATCACTTGGAGCCGACGATAGCCACAGTGATCTACTTGACGCGAAATCGGAGACCGAGCGGCTTCTATCCAGAAGCATCGCAGAGCGAGTCGTCCACGAACTGCGGTTCAACGTGCGGCCGGAATTCAATCCAGCGCTGCGCGAGATCTCGTTCATTGACAGTATCCGGGCAAAGTTGCGCGCCCTGTTCGACACGG
This sequence comes from Rhizobium ruizarguesonis, assembly GCF_012349115.1. Classification (GTDB taxonomy): domain Bacteria; phylum Pseudomonadota; class Alphaproteobacteria; order Rhizobiales; family Rhizobiaceae; genus Rhizobium; species Rhizobium ruizarguesonis. The sequence goes on along the minus strand of NZ_PQIG01000001.1, from coordinate 152,054 downwards.
AAAAACGCACCTCGCCTGTACGCGACAACATCGACGCCATCATCCCGGAATATTTCAGGGCGCTCGGCGTGTGGCACGAAGACAAGAGTGACGTTATCCAGATCAGCTTCACTTCGAATGATCCTGAACTCGCAGCCGCGGTCCCGAACCGGATCATCAGCATCTACCTCGATGAACGGAAGGACAATCTCGGTGGCCGCCTGGATTTAGCGCAAAAATGGATCCGACAGCGCATCACCGAACAGCAGGCTCGCGCGGATATTGCTCGCGCCGCTGCCCGCAACTATCAAGAATCGATGGACGTCGTCTCGAAAGAGGACGCTCAGGATGAACGGATCAAGTCAATCATAGAAGTCACTGGCCGCGAAGGGAAAATCGAAGAAAGCCGGCTTGAGGTTAAGGCGACGATATCCACGCTGGAAGCAACGGATAATGCTTCGGTCGCTGCCGAGAATATCGCCGTCCCCGACAACATTGCCACAAAGCAACGCGATCTTCGCGCACAGGAGCAAGATCTCGCCCGCCTTCTTCAGACATATGACGGCAATGCCGAGGCCGTGGTGGATTTACGTGGGAAGATCCAGGAATCCCGTGCCGATCTCAACCTTGCGACCAAGCAATATCTCCAAACAATGCGAGCCAAGCTCGCCGCACTTGATCACGAAGCTATGTCAATACAATCCATCCTGGCTGAAGCGCATGAAAAACGCACACGCGATGCCATGGTGCAGACGGAATTGACGCGACTGCAACATATCGCCGACAAGGAACAAACGGCACTCGACAAGCTCGAGGATCAGCGCCGTGACCTCGCCGCGAAGGCCATGCTGCCAGGGGCGGAATTGGAAGTTCTATCACCGGCTTCAGTGCCGATCGCGTCACAGGGACGTGGACGGCTTTTCTATCTGGTGAGTGCCCTCCTGGCTGCAATCTCGGGAGCCGTAACGGCTGTTTTCGTCATCGAAATGTCGGACCGGACAGTCCGGAGTTTCGACCAAATGGCTGCAATGATGCGCACGATCCCGGCTGGACTTATCCCGCGTCTGGCGCGGTGGGAAAATTCGAAAACGATGTTCGAACATATGCCAGTCCCGATGTTTGACGAAGCAATCCGTACCGTGATTCTTTCACTCAAGCAGTCCAATGGCGGCAAGTTACCGAACAGTATCGTCGTTACCTCAGCCCACAGCGGGGAAGGCAAGTCGCTTGTCGCGAGATCGCTGGCTATCGAACTTGCCGCCGCCGCAATTCCGGTGCTGCTGGTCGATGGCGACCTTCGGCGGGGAAAACTCGATTCGTTTTTCAGGTCGGGGTTAATGTACGGACTGAACGAGTTCCTGAATGGTCAGGCCGATATCCGCGACATCGTCTACCGCCATCCAAGCGGTATCGACTTCATTCCATCTGGAAGATTCAGTCTCCAGCGGCGCACCCGTTCGAACGGCCTGGCAGAAATCATCGAGATGGCGGGCGCGGCCGGCCAGATTGTCATCTTCGACAGCGCGCCTGTGCTCGCCTCGACAGATACCGTGCATTTGACTGCCCTGGCGGAAAGAACACTGGCGGTTGTCAGATGGGGAAAGACGAGCCGCCGCGCGGTCGAGTTCAGCCTGCAGCAAATGAAAGGCTCGCGAAATTCTGAAATTGTTGTTGCGATCAACAATGTAAATCCCAAATTGCACGCGCTGTATAATTTCACTGACTCGGAACTGTTTTCGAAATCCCTGATGAAATACTACAGCTTAAAATCGTGACTACTTCTCACATAGGGCGCGATCGCTCACTCTTACGAAATTGTACGAACTACACAGCATAATCTGCTTCTGCATTAGTAATCGAGTTGGAGGGCAATCATGGATGCGGGAATGACAAAGAACCGAAAAGTCGCGCTGATCACGGGTATAACAGGTCAGGACGGTGCGTATCTGGCCGAAATGCTCCTGGAGAAGGGCTATATTGTTCATGGCCTCAAGCGACGTTCATCGTCCTTCAACACCAGCCGCATCGAGCATCTCTACGAGGATCCTCATGTCGAGAATCCTCGCTTTATTTTGCATTACGGGGACATGACTGATTCAACGAATCTCATCCGTGTCGTTCAGGAAACCCAGCCGGACGAGATCTATAATCTCGCGGCACAGAGCCACGTTCAAGTCTCTTTCGAGACGCCGGAGTATACAGCCAACGCAGATGGAACTGGCACCCTTCGGCTACTTGAAGCAATTCGCCTCCTGGGGCTGACCAGGAAGACCCGCTTCTATCAAGCGTCCACTTCAGAGCTCTACGGCAAAGTCCAGGAAGTCCCGCAGAGCGAAACGACGCCGTTCTACCCTCGATCACCCTACGCGGCGGCCAAGCTCTATGCCTATTGGATAGTGGTCAATTACCGCGAGGCATATGGCATGCACGCCTCGAACGGCATCTTGTTCAATCATGAAAGCCCGATCCGTGGCGAAACATTCGTGACGCGTAAAATCACCCGGGCAGCGGCTGCGATCCATCTTGGGCTGCAGGAAAGGCTCTATCTCGGCAATTTGGATGCCAAGCGCGACTGGGGTCATGCACGAGAATATGTCCGCGGCATGTGGCTGATGCTGCAACAGGACGAACCGGAGGACTATGTTCTTGCGACCGGCGAAACGCACTCGGTTCGTTCCTTTGTCGACAAGGCCTTTGCCCAGGTGGGCATGCCGATTGATTGGCGTGGGAACGGGGTTGAGGAAAAGGGATACGATAAGACATCCGGTCAGTGTGTGGTGGAGGTCGATCCAGCCTACTTCCGTCCGACTGAAGTTGATCTTCTGATTGGCGATCCGACGAAGGCGCATACGAAGCTTGGCTGGAAACATGAGACCAATCTTGATCAGCTGGTTGCGGAGATGGTTCGCGAGGATCTGAAAATCATGGCACGCAATGTTCCGTCGGTCGGTGTAACCAAAGGATTTGCCCATGCCTGACGTGATCTACAGCCTTGTCGGAAAAAGGGTCTATGTCGCGGGCCACCGCGGCATGGTGGGCTCTGCGATCGTGCGGCGTCTCGCTTCCGAGGGCTGCGAGATATTGACGGCAACCCGCGCCGAAGTCGATCTCAGACGGCAGGACGAGGTGGAGGCCTGGATGAGTAAGAATCGTCCCGACGCTGTCTTCCTGGCTGCTGCAAGGGTCGGTGGTATTCTGGCGAACGCTAGCTATCCGGCCGACTTCCTGTACGACAACTTGATTCTCCAAGCGAACGTCATCCACGCAGCCCATAGAGCTCACGTCGAAAAACTGATGTTTCTGGGCTCGTCCTGTATCTATCCGAAATTCGCCGATCAGCCGATCGTTGAGGACTCACTTCTGACTGGATCGCTTGAGCCCACGAATGAATGGTATGCGATCGCCAAAATTGCCGGATTAAAGCTCTGCCATGCTTATCGCAAACAGCACGGCAGAGATTTCATCTCGGCCATGCCTACCAATCTTTATGGTCCAGGGGATAATTTTGACCTCGGGTCGAGCCATGTCATGCCGGCGCTCATACGCAAGGCGCATGAGGCCAAGATCAACCAGCAGCAAGAGATATGCATCTGGGGGACTGGCTCGCCGCGACGCGAATTCCTGCATGTTGACGATTGCGCCGACGCCTGCCTCCATCTCATGAAGACCTATTCCGCCGAAAGTCATGTGAACGTAGGTTCGGGCGAAGACATTACCATCCTGGATTTGGCATACCTCGTCTCCAAGGTCGTTGGTTTCGAAGGCACGATCACGCGCGACCTCACCAAGCCAGATGGCACGCCACGTAAACTCTTGAGCGTCGACAAGCTTCGCACTCTCGGCTGGTCTCCTAAGATAGGTCTGAAGGAGGGTATTGCGGACGCCTACCGCTCCTTCCTTGATGGGCATTATCTCGAACGCAGCAACAGGGCTTTGTCGGGCGACTTGATCGGTCAAAGCGATATCAGTTTTGAGAGAGCCAAAACTTCGGCGCTGCACGCGCCCACGCTCTCCTCAGTCGCACACCATCCCTAGCGCACAGCGAATTTGCGCGAGGGATAATAAGGTTTTGTCTCGGGGGGGACGCATATGCTGGGGGGAGCAAATAATGCAACCAGTAGAAATTAGGGTTGCAGCATTAATTTTCCTGATAACCGTGTGGGTGATGATTATCAGAGCGGCAATGGATTTTTTCGCGGTCCAGATGCCGATATCGCTTGTCGCGTTCTTACACGGATAGTCCATGTCCGATGGCTCCGCGAGATTACCTTCGAACTGCGGTGGGCACCCTTTCCTGAAGCAGGCGTTCAGTTTCTCCTCGCCGATCTTTGGCGCAAGTGGGTCATCTACGAGGCGGTGAACCCCTCAATCGGCTGAGTGGTCTATCCTCCTTGCGCAGACCAGCCGGCCTTGATGCCGGCAGTCGGCCGGTAAAGCCGCAAGAACGCGGCAACACCGAATTGACGGTAAGCGCGTAAATCCGAATCTTGCCGGCGGCCGAACGGGTCTACGCTCCTCGATGCGCCTCACCTATCTAAAGCGAGCGAAGCGGTGACACGACCCCCTACAAAATCATGCGAACCTGGTCAGGTTTTTCGCACGCGCTTTTGCCGCTTCTTCCTCGCGGTTGTGCGGCGGATGTGAAGTCTCGAGCGAATCGAGCAATTCGCGCGCGCATGCCGCGATCGAAACGATTGCGTGTTCGAACGCTGCCTCATTGCGTTTCGAGGGTTTGGTCGTTCCACTCAGCTTTCGTACGAATTGCAGTGCGGCATCATGGATTTCCTGATCAGTCGCCGGCGGATCGAAATTGAACAGCGTCTTTATGTTTCGGCACATGACTTGCTCCCAGTCATCTTCATCTCCTTTCGACCTTAAGACGGCCTGCCCGCTCAAGGGTCAGCGCGGGTGCGATCCTTTACCTGCTCGCAAGGATCTTCTGGCCACCCATCAGACCGTGCATCCTAGGCCGCTCCACCTCGGTTGTGAACATAGCTTCACCGCCGTCGTCGGACCGGATGAAGCCAACCGTTTGTTGCATTCAACCATGTCACGGTAACCGTCGCCATAGCGACTACCCTTGATCATCTCATTCTGCCGCACCTTGATCGGGTGGATCACATTTGACGACAACAAAGATAGATCCTTCTGAATACCAAGCCGAAGCAATCCCACAGGCGCCGTCACGCTTCGGCTGCCCATTGCGAGCGTGAGAGGTCAGGAATTCGGCTGCGTCTGCCGACCGCGCCCCTTCAGTTGGGAGCTCCCAACTTCTTCCTAACAACACTTCGAACGACTGTGCCAGACGAGCTAGAATTGCCCGGCGTCCAAAGGGGTTGGCGGACATCTTACGACTCAGACGGTGCCGACTGAGCGACCGATCGCGCTTGGAAAATCAAACTGACCAGATGGCCGAAAGGCGTGCCACCAGCATAAGGATGACGAGTACCTAGGCCGGGAATAGCGAAAATACTTGATTGACAGTCTCATCTTTAGTACCGACCCCTATCACCCGGTTAAAGGATGTCACGTGGCTACACTCCCCCCGACGCAAGATCCGCCTCCCACGGCCGAAACTTTCGTCGCCGAAAATATAGATCTTTCGATAGAGGGGAACGAGATTCTCCGCGACGTAAGTCTTAAATTTCCCGCAGGAGAGGTTGTGGCACTGGTCGGCCACAACGGCTCCGGTAAATCCAGTCTTCTCAAGATGTTGGCTCGCCAGCTTGTGCCGACCGCTGGATCGATTTCTTACGGGAACCGGGATCTTAGGATGTATAGCGAACGCGTCTTCGCTCGTTCGGTCGCATATCTGCCCCAGGATGTCACGACCGGATCGGAAATGACGGTCCGCGAGCTTGTGGGATGCGGTCGCTATCCGTGGCACGGAGCGCTCGGCCGCTTCACCAAGAACGATGAAGCCAAAGTCGTGGAAGCTCTTCGAGCAACGCATATCGAGACGTTCGCCGACCGTATCATGGGAACACTATCGGGCGGTGAGCGGCAGCGTGCCTGGATCGCGATGCTGATCGCTCAGGATGCTCGCTGCCTGTTGCTCGACGAACCGACGGCGGCACTCGATGTTGCTCATCAGATCGAGGTGCTCTCACTTGTGCGACGCTTGGCGCATGAGGGTGGAAGGAGTGTCGTCATCGTTCTCCACGATATCAACATGGCCGCTCGCTTCTGCGATCGGATTCATGCCTTGAAACGTGGTCGCGTGGTTGCCAGCGGAACACCGAGCGCGATCCTCGCGCCGAATACGCTGCAAGAGATCTATGGGATCGACATGGATGTGATCTCCGCGCCCAACCTGCCCTATCCGCTTGCCTATGTTTGCTGAGGCTGAGCGTTCAATGGGGATTTCGCGACGCTCCTTTTTGCAATTCGCGGCTGCCTCGGTCGTTCCAGCTCCGCTGTTTGCACAGTCGATGGGCCCAAGGATCGTCAGCCTCGACTACGGTCTTGCGTCCACTCTTTTATCCCTCGGATTGCCTCCGGTCGGGATCTCGGACCTCGCCGATTGGGACAGATGGGTTGTCGAACCGCCGATGCCAAAATCCGTTGTCGATATCGGCAGTTCGTTCGAGGTCAATTTTGAAATTCTCGTCACGCTGAAGCCCGACATTATCTTGACCACACCTTACCTGGATGAGCTGTTGCCCAAACTACAGTCGGTGGCGAAAGTCGTTCGGCTGGAAATCTTTACGCCGGGCATCGGACCTATTCTTCCCGCTGCCATCGCGGCGACGCGTAAATTGGCCGTTGAGCTTGGCCGTGAGAATGAAGCAGAGCAGTTCCTTGCGCGAGCCGACGCCTTCTTTGCGCAATGCCGCAGTCGCCTGGTGGGCAAGAACCTGCCGCCGGTCGCCCTGGTGAACTTCATGGATGCCCGCCATGCCCGCATCTACTCGAGTCCTGGACTGTTCCACAATGTGCTTGAGCGCATCGGTGTCCGGAACGCCTGGACCAGAGAGTCGAATTATTGGGGCTTTGAAACGATCGGGATTGAAGATCTCTCCAAGGTCACTGATCCGGACGCGCGTCTGATCGCCTTTGACCCGATTCCTCCGGACGTTCTTGCGAAACTCGCTCAGAGCCCGCTGTGGAACAGGCTTTCGTTTGCGCGTCCAGGCCATCTGTCGATTCTGCCGCCAGCCCTGATGTTCGGGATGGTGAACGAGGCCGTGCGTTTCGCAGGCCTTCTGACAGATCTTCTGGAGAAGGACGCTTGATGGTATCCCGCCGCGACAATATCGGGCCAGCAATTGTCTTCCTCCTCCTGATGTGCGGTGGAGGCGTGGCATCGTGGTTTCTTGCCGCTCCTGCGCTGTCAGAAATGGCTCGACCGGATTACGATGTCACGCGAATGGTGTTCACCTATTCGACGCTTCCCCGTCTTGCGACGGCGCTGATTGCCGGAGCCGCGCTTGCCCTGTCCGGTGCGCTGTTTCAGCAAGTTTTGCGAAATCCGCTGGCCGATCCGACAACCCTCGGCGTATCGGCCGGAGCAAACCTGGCGCTAGTGGTAACATCTCTGTTTCTTCCGGACTTGCTAGGCGCTGGCCGTGATCTTGTCGCTCTGATCGGCAGCGCGACCGCGGCTGCAATCGTCGTCAGCCTTGGGGCGCGCCGCGGTTTTTCGCCTTATTCGCTTGTTCTGTCGGGGCTGGTTCTCAGTCTATGGTGCGGCGGCCTCGCTGCCATCCTGACCTATTTGAACCAGCGCTACCTGTCGAGCCTGTTCATCTGGGGCGCCGGCTCGCTGGCACAACAAAGCTGGGTCATTCCCTTATCGCTTCTTTGGAAGTTGGTTGCCGCCGCCATCGTCTGCGCTTTCGTGATCAGGCCGCTTTCGCTTCTCGATCTTGGCGAGAGCAGTTCCACAGCACTCGGCGTCAGATTGGTCCGTCTGCGTTTCGTTGTCGTCGCCCTTGCCGTTGCGCTTGCTGCATTTGTCACGAGCGCCGTTGGGGTCATTGGTTTCATTGGACTGGTCGCGCCGACGATTACACGATTGTCCGGAGCACGGCGTCCCGCGCAGCTGATCTTCTGGTCCCCCCTGATCGGCGCCGGGCTGCTCCTTTTTGCCGACTCCATCCTGCAACTCGTCGCCGGCGGGCTTGGTGATTTCTTGCCGACGGGGGCGGTGACGGCCATCTTCGGTTCGCCGCTGCTTCTCGCGCTCCTGCCGCGGCTGAAGATCCGTCATAGACTACAGCAATCGCCGGCGTTCAGACGGCCACGTCGATGGGATGGAAGCGCACCGGTCATCATCACGGCCGCCGGACTGCTCGTGCTGTTGATGGTCAGCGTTTTTCTCGGACGTGACGTCAATGGCGGCTGGGCTTTTGCCTCCGGCGAATTTTCGGTCGATGTCCTTGCGATCAGGATACCTAAAATCCTCGCCGCCCTGGCATCGGGCGCGATGCTTGCTGTCGCGGGCTCCATCCTTCAACGGCTGACCGGAAACGAAATGGCAAGTCCCGAAGTTCTGGGAATCAGTGCCGGCGCGACCTTCGGTGTTGCGATTGCCCTGTTTGCCGTCGCTCCAGGGTTTCCCGGTCAATTTGCATTTGCCGTGACCGGTGCGATCAGTGTGCTTGTTGTCATCTTCGTCAGCTCCCGGCGATCCGCGTTCGCGCCTGAGCGCGTCCTGCTTGCGGGCATTGCCTTAAGCGCGATGGTCGATGCCGTCGTCGGCGTGTTGAGCTCGACGGGAGATCCGAGAGCAGTCCTGCTGATGCGATGGATGAGCGGGTCCACCTATCTTATCGACGGGTCGACCGCCGCAATGGAGGTGGCGCTCGGCGCCGTGCTGATTGCCGTCTCGCTCGCCGTTCGCCGCTGGCTTGACATACTTCCCCTTGGGCCGTCGCCTTCGGCGGCGGTCGGTATACCCTTGGCGAAATCGCGATTTGCGCTTTTTGGCCTCGCGGGATTGTTGACGGCTGCCGCGACGCTCACGGTTGGCCCATTGTCATTCATCGGCCTCATGGGACCTCACCTTGCGCGGGAGGCGGGATTGGTGCGCGCGCTGCCGCAAATGGTTGGCGCCGCTCTGATCGGAGGGGGGCTCATGGTCGCGGCTGACTTCGTCGGCCGCACGATCGTATCACCCTACCAGATCCCGGCCGGTCTTGTTTCCGCACTCATCGGAGCACCGTTCTTGATGCTGATGATGCGGAAGCGCCGGGCCAGCTGAGGTTGCCCCTAGGAGGGGATGGCCATGAGGCAAGCACCAGCAGGTACGCCGGCGCGATAGTTCGGCACTCCGTGGATAACTGCTTTTCTTCCGACGATCCCCGGTATGGCCTGGCAGCACCGATAGCGAAAGGCTTTGTCTTGTCGAAAACTGCAGGACGTTCGTTCTCGAAAGAACCAAATGCCTGGAACGCGGCTACAGCGCCGCACGCCTTTTCAAACGCGCGACGCTGTAACACTTTGAATTATTACACAACTCCGACGCTCAGATCGCGGACGCGGCCTTGATCGGACAAAGGCGGCGCCCACCACTTTACCAGGAATACTTCAGCGTGCCGACGACCTTACGCCGATCGCCGTAGAACTCAGTTCCGTAATAGCTGGTGGCGAGATACTTATAGTCAAATAGGTTCGTCGCATTGACGCCCAGCGTCACGTCCTCGGTCACCTTGTAGCTGACTGCGGCATCAACCAGAGTATAGCTGGCAAGCGACACCGTATTTGCATCGTCACCGTAGGTCTGACCGATATAGCGGACACCTCCCCCGATCGTCAGGTCACCGCGCCATCCATCTCCCGGAATCGTGTAATCGAGCCAGGCCGATGCCAGATGTCGCGGCACGCGGGAAGGCCGGTTACCGACATTGCCGCCTGTCCCGTCTTCGCGGATTTCAGCATCCCAATAGGAATAAGCAAGCGTCAGATTGAGCCTGTCGTTGATTGCGGCTTTTCCTTCGAATTCGATGCCGCGCACTCCAACCTTGCCAATCTGCTCCTGCACCAGAGGGCTGACATAGCTCGGCACATTGGTTTGGGTAAGATCAAACAGCGCCAAGGTGAAGAGGCCGTCAAACCCATCCGGCTGGTATTTGAAGCCAACCTCGTATTGTTCACCCTGCTGCGGTTTCAACGATCCTGTCACAGCGTAGCCGTTTGCGGTCTGCGCGACGAGCGGCTGGAAGCTTTCCGAATAGTTCGCATAAGCTGCGAGATTCGGCGTAAATTTATACGTCAGCCCGGCCCGCTTGGTGAAAGCTGACGCCGTGTCGTCGTCGCTTGTCCCGCTATCGAGGTAATCCGCAGTCGTGTGAACCTGGTCCCATCGCCCGCCCAGAGTAACGATCCATCGATCGTCGAACGTCAATTGCTCCTGAGCATAGATCCCGAGCGCCTGCTGCTTGACGCGCCAGTTCACGTAAGGGCCAAGGTTAATGCAGGAAAGACCGCAATAGACCGGATTATCAATATCGATCGGCCCCGCCGTGCCGAACAGGATGTTTTCGCGCGTATTGTCACTGGTGTAATCGACGCCGACGAGCGTCTTGCTGTCGATCCCGTCCCATGCGGTATCGTACTGCAGCTGGTTGTCGAAGGCGTAGCGATTGGACATGCCGTCAACCGAGAACGCCGTTCGATTGGCCGTCGGATCCAGCGATGCGCCATAGACTTCAGCATAGTCCAGGCTCAAATGTGTATAGCGAGCGTTGGAGCGGAAGGTCAGGTTCTCGTTGAACGAGTGCTCGAACTGATATCCGATGTCGACCTGCTCCGTATTGAAGCGATTGAAGTCCGGTTCGCCGAGGAAGGTGTCGATATCGATATTTGCGCCTGTGGGAAAGCCGCGCGCGCCCGTTCCATCGCGTTTATAATAATCGGTCAGAATGGTGAGCGAGGTCCCCTCTTCCGGCTTGATCGTCAGTGCCGGTGCAATGTAGGTGCGGTCGTCGTTCGAATAATCCAAGCCCTGGTCACCGTCCTTGGCAAGTGCGGTAAGCCGGTAGGTCCACACGCCATCGGCATCAATCGGGCCGCCGAAATCTGCACCCACTTCCTTGGTACCATCACCATAAGACGTGTAAACTTCGCCATGCTTCTCATCCAGGGGCCGTTTGGTGATTGCATTGACCAGTCCTCCCGGGCCGTTAAGGCCAAAGAGGGTCGAAGTCGATCCTTTCAGGACCTCGACGCGCTGAAGACCATAGGGTTCGAGGCGGCTGGCAGTGAACCAGGCGGGAATGCGCGCCGCCAGTCCATCCCGGTAGGTGCCAAGCGCCGTCTGATCAAAGCCGCGAATTCTTATATAGTCGTAGCGGTCGTCGTTACCGAACTCATCCGAAAAGACGCCGGCGGTATAAGCGACCGCCTGCTGAAGATTGTCCACATGACGCTCTTCCAACTCTTTTTGCGTCACCACCGACACGGACGCCGGTACATCGACGACCGGAGTATCTGTTTTGGTGCCTGTGGCGGTATCCTTGGCAACGATGGTGCGATCAGGGCCAACCACACGATCCGACTTGCCGGTTATGACGATCGGGGCCAATTGCGTCGCCTCTTCCGCCGCATTGTCTTGTGCCCGGCCAATGCCCACCGATCCGGACGACACCGTCATCAAAGCGCTGCTCGCAATCAATCGGCTTGTGAATATGCGCAACTTTCCCTGTAGTCCCACTGTCATACTTCCCCTGTCAGACCAATATTCAGCAGTGTGACGGCCGCCCCTCCGGCCACTGCAGCGAGTCCGTTTACTAAAACAGGAGAATTGGAGTCAACTTAATAATCATCCTTTTGTGACCATCTTTGCTCCTGGTCGGGACCATGAGGTTTAGGGGCAACACGGAGAGACGACGTAATCCCGAACGCCCATGTGGCACCGACCTTGACGAGTGCGCGGCACGAGGTCGTTCGTCTCAACTACGATCGTCTAACCGTCGGAGAGCGTCACAGGTCGGTCAAACTCTGGACGGCGAACGCGATGCTAACTGCACGATTCACGGCCGCCGCAAGAACGGACATATGGGTCTCACCGGCATAAAGCTCGAATTCGGTACGCACGCCGTCGGCAGTGCCGTTTAATCGCTCTGCCATCTCTCGCGCCAGGAGGACGGTCCGCTCCGTCTTCCTCTTCTCCAGACGCGCAGGGGCATCCTCGTTCCGGTACTGGAAGGGTGCCAGCTCATCGCCTTCGTATTCTCCGGCGGACAAATGCAGGAAGGGTGCATTCCCCGGCGCGTCTTGACGCTGCGCCTCATTCTTGAGGATTTCACTGTTCTCCCAATAGATGGTTGGGCTGGCCGCAATCCAATTGGCAAACAGACCTGGACGCTCGAACAGAGCATAGAGAGTAAAGAGGCCGCCGAAGGAATGTCCGAAAAGCGATCGGCGCATCGGGTCCAGTATCACCATCTCTGCGATCCGCGGGATAAGCTCGTTTTCGATGAAATCCACCAGCTTACCGGTCCCTCCGATGACAACCGGCGGACCGCCCTCAACGAACGGCGGATAGGATTTGACCGGCGGAGGGCCCAGGTCCCAAGACCGGCGGAGCGGATCATAGGGCTCGTCGGACGGGTAGCCGATCGCCGCGATCACTCCCCAACCGACATTCGTCCCCGTCGGATAAGGTGCCTGAGTGACCAAGCTGGCGACCGCGAAGGGGAAAGTGGCGTTGCCGTCGGTCATGACGAGAAGCGGCCATCCTCCCGCCGGCGGTCTCTCCGCCGGAATGGAAAGGAATATGCGATAGGGCTCGCCGCCCGCAGCAGGAGCCAGATCGAAAAAACACGTTCCGGGCATCGAATAGACGCTGGTATGATTGATCATGAGAAAGTTTTCTGATGCTTGGAAAAGAGGATGGGAGAAGGGAAATTGATGTTGGTGCAGTTCACTAGTGGGTTTCGAAGCTTTCAAGGTTGGTGCAGCGCTTGCTGATATCCGGACTTCCGCGAAAGCGCATCGGCAATCACGGTTCGGAGGTTTGCAGAGGCTGATCTAACCTAATTCCAGGCATGATTTGAAGACGCGGAGCTATCGAGCCGCATTTCGATCCAACAGATGAATTCGCAGGGCCTTCAATTCAATCATCTCCGAACACTGCTAAGCCGACGTCTGTTTCGTAACTTTCCTGGGTTTGCAACCCCGAGGCGGTAACGTGAACCAGACGTCGGAGCCACCCACTTCTCAAGCGTCGTGGCCTTGTGCGCGGCCGGGCTTTTTTCCCTAAACGACAACCGGCCAAGTATGGAGATTGATGCCGATCATCCATGTGGACGCCACCGGCAGCACTTCCTTTATCGCTGACCCGTTTAGGAGAGCGCCTGTTTAGCCCCGCAGAGATCCGGGCGCCTACGTCGCCGTGAACCCGTTAGAGGCTAGGATGTGCGGACATCAATGATCATCGTATTTGAGCCTCAATGAGTTGCTCACGGGTACTGATCGGACCCTGCCTTTCCAATAGAAAACTAAGGATTCTCATCTCCATACGCGCAAGCGCTATTCTCTTGCCTGAAACGATGACGGCGTGCGGCCCGAAGCTGCTGGCGGAGACCGATCCGCCTAGAGCGAAGCGTATGCGGTGCCTAGCCTGGGTCCAGGAAAAGCTGCGGCCGCGGGCGAAGGAAGCTCCGACGACCATTTTTCCACCCGGCGCTCGCGGGCGCGATTGTCGCGACGGCATCGGCAGCCGAGGGGGCGTCGAAGACGACGATATCTGCCGCGCTGCCGATCGCAATGCCGTAAGCCTTTCTTCCCAGGAGGGTGGCAGCCTGTGTCGTGATCATCGCGAAAACACCGTCGAAGCCATCGGGGGTGCCGATCTGGGCGATGTTGGCGTAAAGATTGGCCATGCGCATCAGGTTGACGTCGCCGAAGGGCGTGAACGGATTCAGGACATTGTTGGTGGAGATGGTCGTGACGACGCCGAGCGCTGCCAGGCGGTGGGCGGGTGTCACGCCGCGCGGGACGAGATGGGTCGAATCACGGCCGGTCAGGAAGAGATCGGTAGCCGGTAGCACGGTCAATGCGATGCCAGCCTCGGCAAGACGGCGGCCGATCGGCTCCAGTTCTTCCGGCGGCAAAGCAGAGAGCTTGGTGACATGGCCAACGGAGACGCGCCCCTGGTACCGGCGCGCGACGGTCTCGGCGATGACGACAGGGAGATTGGAGCCTGCGGGGTCGAGGTCGAAATCGAGGTGGAAATCGACAGCAACGTCGTGGCGCATGGCGAGGTCGAAGATGCGGCGGATGTGTTCGACGGGCTCCGGATCGGTGTAGGGGCAGCCGCCCACAAGATCGGCACCCATTTTCATCGCCTGTTCCAGCATCTCCTCAGTGCCGGGGTCGTTCGTCAGGCCCTCCTGGGCGAAGGCGCAGATTTCGATGTCGAGGAGGCTGGTATAGTCGGCCTTCAATTTTCTGATCGCCTCGAAGGAGCGGAAGCCGGCGCGCGGGTCGATCTCAACGAAGGTGCGCAGGCGGGTGGTACCGTGGAGGATCGCCTTTTCAACGACTGCGCCAGCACGGGCATAGACGTCTTCTTCGGTGAAGGCCGCCTTGGCCCTAGAGGTCTCGCTGACGGCCTCCGTGAGTGTCCCGGTGCAGAGATTGCAGCGGCTGATGATGCCGGCCTTGTCGAGGTGGATATGGGTTTCGATCAGGCCGGCGCAGGCGAATTTCCCTCCGGCATCATGGTGGGGTGCGTCGCAGACGAAGCGAGGTGCGATTGCCGCGATTCGGCCTGCCTCGAAGGCGATGTCGGTCGGTTCGGTCAAGCCGGCTATACGGGCATTACGGATGACGAAATCGATCGCCATGGGGCCTCCTCAGACCGACAGAAGAAAATTGCGGGCGACGCGGTTGTGATCGGCAATCAGCGCCTCGATATCGGCACTATCCGGCATGCCGTCGGTGACGCGCCATTCGCCTGCGATCATGACGCGATCAGCCGTGGTGGCGCCGCAAAGCACGAGGGCTGCCAGCGGATCACCGGCACCGGAGAAACGCAATTCGTCTAGCTTGTAGAAGGCCAGATCTGCCTGGCGGCCCGGCGCGATGATCCCGATGTCGTCGCGACCGAGCAGCCTTGCCGACCCAGCGGTTCCCCAGCGGAGCGCATCGAGATGGGTAACCGCTTCGGCGCCATAGGTCAGCCGGTTCAGCATCAAGGCATGGCGCACGCTTTCCATCAGGTTGGAATTGTCGTTGGAAGCTGAGCCGTCGACCCCAAGGCCGACAGGCACTCCTGCGGCTTCCAGCTCGCAGGTGCGGCACATGCCTGATGCAAGCACCATGTTCGAGGTCGGGCAATGGCAGATGCCGACGCCGTGCCGGCCGAGTTCGACGATCTCGGCATCGTCGAAATGAATGCCGTGGGCGAGCCAGGTGCGCGCACTCAGCCAGTTGCAGCGATCGAGATATTCCACCGGCGTGCAGGCGAATTTGCTGCGGCAGAATTCTGCTTCCGCTCTGGTCTCGACCAGATGGGTGTGGAGCCGGCAATCGTAGCGTTCCGCCAGCGCCGCGGTTTCGCGCATCAGTTCCAGCGTGACGTCGAAGGGCGCGCAGGGCGCGAGCGCCACCTGCGTCATCGCCCCTTCGGAGCGGTCATGATAACGCCGGAGCACACGCTCGCTGTCGGCAAGGATCACGTCGTCGTCCTGCACGACATTGGCCGGCGAAATCACGCCTTGCTGGTCCTTGATATTGAGACTGCCCCGCGTCAGCGTGATGCGCATGCCGAGGCGAGCCGCCTCCTCGGCCTCGACATCCATCGCGTCTTCGAGGCCGGCGGCATAGAGATAGTGGTGGTCGGAGGTGGTGGTGCAACCGGAAAGGAGGAGCTCGGTCAGCGCGAGACGGACGGCAAGACGGAAGGCCTCCGGCGTCATGTGTCTTGCCCAGATCGGATAGAGCGCGCGGATCCATGGCCAGAGCGACTTGTTGATCGCAGCCGGATGGGCGCGTGTCAGCGTCTGGAACATATGGTGATGGGTGTTGACGAGACCGGGAATGACGACATGCCGGCCAGCGTCGAAGCGTGCATCGACGGGGCTCGCAGGCTGCCGTCCAGCCGCAACCAGCTCGACGATGCGGCCATTCTCGATGACGATGCCGCCCTCGGCGCCCTCAGCCATGATGGCGAGCGGCGATTGGATCCAAAGTCGGCCCTTCATCTGCGGTGCTCCCATGCGCCATACATTGATGGAAAAATCAGACGTCGAGCCGGCCCCCGCGGGCGATAATAGTGCCGCCGCGAAAGACGATGCGATCGAGGGGACGGGCAGCGACGGCTTCTGCCAGCGACGCGGCGGGCAAAATAATAAAATCAGCACGCGAGCCGGCCTGGAGCGGGCCGACGGGGCGGCCGAGGATTTCGGCCGGCGCCTGCGTCGCCAGGCGGAAGGCCGCCGCCAAATCCTCATCCGAACGGAAATCCTGGCGATCGCAGAGGATGCCGACACGCTCCAGCATGTCGCCATTGCCGAAAGGCGACCAGGCGTCGCGGATATTGTCGTTGGCGCAGAAGAGCCGGACGCCGGCGGCGGCAAGCCGCTTGACCGGTGGCATCGGCACGGCTCCTGGCGCGCTGGTCATGATCGCCACGCCCGATCCGGCGAGGGCCGCGGCAGTGCGGCCGAATTCGGCATCGTCCAACTCGCCGAGGCAGAAAGCGTGGCTGACGACCACCTTGCCTTCGAGGCCGAGTGCTGCCGCGCGATCGGCGATCTGGCGAAGTTCGAAGGCGCCGAGTGCACCGCCGTCATGCAGATGGATATCGAGCCCGACACCGTATTTGCCGGCGACGGAAAAGATCGCATCGAGATGGCCGGTCACATCGTTGTCGATGCCGGCGGGATCGAGGCCGCCGACGAGATCGGCGCCGGCGGCAATCGCCGCATCGAGCAGCCCGGCCGTGCCGGGATTGCGCAGCACGCCGGATTGCGGGAAGGCAACGGTCTGGATATCGACGAGATGACCATGGCTCTGCTTCAGCGAGAGCACGGCCTCGAGGCCTTTCAGGCCGACTTCGGTATCGATGTCGACGTGGCTGCGAACGGAAAGCGTGCCGTAGGCTGCAAGCTTCTCCAGCAGGGCGCCGCCGCGGGCTTCGACCGGTAGCGCCACCGTGCGCCGCAGGGATTTTTCCGCCTCGATGCGCTTGGCGACCGTATCGCCCGGAATATGCGCTATGAAGGGCAGGCCGATCAAAGTCTTATCGAGATGAATATGGCCATCGACGAAGGGAAGGCAGAGCAGGCCGCCGGCAGCATCGAAACGCGGCACTGCTGGGTCGATGCCTGCGGCCGCATTTAGGCCGATCGCGGCGATCCGATCGTTGTTCAGAATAAGCGAGACGATCTCACCGGCTTCGGTCCTGGCGTTTTCGACTACGAGGCTCGGCGTCATCAATTCTTCCATCATCCGCTACGCAATCAGCCCGACCCGGCGCGCCGCGACAACGCGATAGAGCGGATCCTTCCACACCTCTTCCTCCTGCAGGGCGGAAAAAACCAGGCTGACATCGTGTTCATCGTCCGAAGCAATCGCGGCGCGCTTGATCTCCGCCCAGGCGGGCGCCTGTCGTCTGCGCATTTCTTCCAGCGCCTCGGCGGTGGGGAGTGCTGGAAAACCGATCTTCGGCACCAGCGAGGCGATCACCTGCCAGAAGGCGCGGTAGAAAGGCTCGGCATTTTCGAGGTGCGGAGAGACGAGGCGCAGCCAGTGCATACCGGTGAGGGAATGGAGTGCGGAGAAATCCATGGTTCCGGCAAAGAGGGCAAGCGAGGTCGTGGCCATACGGCGCGGTGTATCGGCCTTGAAGGCAAGGCGGTCGATAACGGGGCGGAAGCCCGGAAGCGCGGCGACGGCGCGGATATTATGCCAGAGCAGATCGGTTTCCGGCTCATAATCTCGGATGCCTTCGATAGTGCCGACATCGGCAAGGATCTTTCCTGGATCGTCCGTATCGGGCGCGGCACCGGTCGCGGATGGCAGCGGCAGATAGCACGCCGCCCAATAGCCGAGCGCAGTGCCGACCTCCTGGTCGTCCTTCTTGAGCACAGCATAGGCAAGGCGCATCAGCGGATGCGTGGCGCTGCCCGCAAGGCCGTTCACCATGGCGGGCAGATAGGTGCGGATCACGGCATCGATGCCGAGCCGGCGGGTTTCGGCAATGAAGAAGGCACGGTAATCCGCCTCACGCGTGCGATCGCCGAGCGCCTCGGTCCAGGCTGCCCTGATGATCGGGGCAACCGGTGGCGGCATTGGGGGAAGTGCATGGCCCTCGCGATACTGCTCGTACCATTGTTCCAGCCGTTCCGGCGAGGCGCCGAGGCGATCGAGCGCGATCAGCACCATCGGAACGTGGTTGGCCAGCAGATAGGGAAATTCGACGCTATCCTCGCGGGCCCGCAAAAGGATGGTCTCCAATCCCGAAAATTGAACGGCGGCAGCCTGTCTCATGCCAAAACCTCCCTTGGTGTCATGACGTCCTCGTCTATGCCGGGATCGAAATGCGGTTCGTCATAGGCGGCCAATGCTGCAAGATACCGGTTGGAATCGTCGATGAACAGCGCTTTCACCAGCGCGCCGACGATGCGCGGCACGCCGTATTTGAGCCCGGTGACGCCATTGCTGATCGGGCCAAGGCTCGCCAGCGCGCCGGTATTGAACATATGGATGCGTGAAACCCAGCCGGCTTCGGCATATCTGGGCGTGAGTTCGAAACCGGGGCCGAGATAGGGATAGCCGGCAAGCAAGGCATTCTCCTCTCCCTGTGGCGGCTGGAAACAATCCTTCCAAAGCGCTGCGGCCTCGACGAGGCCGGCAAGCTCGGGCCTGAGTGCGAAATTAATCTCGTAACCGGTGCCGAGCAGGAGATGATCGGCATGATAAGTGCCGTTTGCGGTCGTCAGCTTGACCTTGCCGCCGTCCATCGAGAGTTCACGGACACCACAACCGAGCTGCATGGTGAAACCAGGGTGGCTACAAGCCCGGTCATATTGCTCCTGGGTCGGCGGCACCTTGAAATTGAAGTAGAGGTGGGCGAAGCGCCAGCGCTCCAGATCCGGCAGGTCGGCGAAATGGCCGAGGAAGCCGGGAAAGTTTGTCCAGGCGAGAACCTCGGTGCGCGGCAGATCGGCACTTCGCGCAAACATCGTCACCTCTCGGGCGCCGGTTTCGAGCGCCGCCACCGCCCAGTCGAAGCTCGACGTGCCGCCGCCAAGGATCGCGACATCCCTGCCCTTTAGGAAATCGATCGCTATCGGTTCGTTGCTATGCGTCCAGGTGGATTTCGGCAGCGCCTTGACCATCGTGGGTATGCGCGGGCCGCCGCAGCCGTCGATGCCGGTCGCCATCACCAGCTGGCGGCAGGTGATCCTGCGGCTGGTGCCGTCAGCCTTTGACAGCGTGAGAGCAAGTCCGCCTTCCGTCTGACTGATCGAGGAAAGCGTCGTGCTATTTTCGACGTCGATACCGACGGTCCTTCGAAACCAGACGAGATAGGCCATCCAGTCCTGGCGGCTGATCTTGTCGAGCGCTTCCCAGGCGTCGGCGCCATTCAGCGCCTCGTACCAGGAACGCAGCGTCAGGCTCGGGATGCCGAGATCCGGGCCTGAGAGATATTTCGGCGAACGCAGGGTCTGCATGCGGGCGCAGGTGATCCAGGGGCCTTCGCGGCCCTCGTCGCTCTGATCGATCACATGAACGGACCTGATGCCGCGCCGCTTCAGGGCAAAGGCGATCGACAGGCCGGAGAGGCCAGCACCGCAGATCACGACGGAATGCAGGTCGTCGCGGTCCTCATCGCCGAGCGTCGGCCAGTCGGCGCAGAGGGCTTCTATGCGCACCATTTCATCATGGGCGCGACGTTCCAGCTCTCTCAGGCGCTCGTCCGGCGTGGTCTTCATGAATGTGCAGCTCGTGCGCGGTGGACAGGACAGTATAGACGCGCAGGGAATGATCAACTCCCTGCTATTTTTTATGCAACGCGCACAAAATATGGACATTTCTGCGCGAATATGTTCTAATTTGTGATTTTTAATGTTTGTGCTTTTTTGTCAAGTGCGCTTGAGTGCGATTTTGTTTGATGTATAGTGCCTCAAGCCAATCAAAAAAGGGGAGCAAATATGAAATCGCTCAACAGTCTCACACGGAAATTGGCGATCGCGGGCCTCGTCTCGGTCGCATTTGTGGGCTCCGCCATCGGCGCCGACAAGAAATATGAAGGCATCACGCTCACGCTTGCCTCGCAGAACGACCAGTTCGCCGCTGTTCTGGCTGCCATCGCCCCTAAGTTCACCGAGGAGACGGGCGCCAACGTCAAGGTCGACATTCTCGATTACGGCTCGCTGCTGACCAAGACCACGACCGATTTCGTCGGCGGCACCGGCGGCTATGACCTGGTGACGATGGACATCGTCTGGGCGGGCCAATATGCCGAAAACAAATACACCGTCGATCTCACCGAGTGGATGAAGCGCGACGCCGCCGAACTGAAGCTCGACGACATCTATCCGACGCTTCTCAACGCGCTTGGCCACTGGGGAGACAAGCAGGTCGCCTTTCCCTTTGCCGGTTATGCCAACGTGCTTGCCTATCGCAAGGATCTCTTCGACGCCGCCGGCCTGAAGGCGCCGACGACGATGGAGGAAATGGTCGAGGCCGCCTACAAGCTGACCGACCCCAGCAAGAAGATCTACGGCTTCGTCGCCAACGGCCAGAAAGGCCCGGCGGTCGCCCAGGATTGGATGCAGTACAATACCGAGATGGGCGGTTCGATCCTCGGCTCCGACGGCAAGCCGGCGCTGAATTCCGAAGCTAATATCAAGAGCCTGACCGTCTATAAGGACCTCTTCATGAAAGCGGCACCTCCCGGCGCCGTTAATTATGACTGGGGCGGACGCGAGGAAAGCTTCCGCCAGGGCATTGCCGCGACCATGCAGACATGGTCGGTCGGCGCGCCCGGCTATTATGATCCGTCGATTTCCAAGATCGTCGACAAGGTGGCGATCACGACGGCGCCCCGCGGCGCTGGCCTTCCGAAGGTCTATGGGATCGGCGGTTGGGGCATGGCGATCAACGCCGGCATCAAGGACACGCAGAAGGAAGCCGCCTGGGCCTTCATCAAGTGGCTGCTCAGTCCGCCGGTGCACAAGGAATTCAACATGATGGGCGCCGGCAGCTTCCTGCGCAAGAGCGAGATGACCGATCCCGATCTGCTGAAGAAGTTCCCCTTCCTGCCTGTCATCGCCGAAACCTTCGAGCATGGTGACGGCGAATATCGTCCGCGCATCCCGCAATATCCAGAGATTCAGGACCTGCTCGGCACCGCCGTCAACGACGTGCTCGTTGGCAATGCCGATCCCAAGAAGGCGCTCGACGCAGCTCAGGAAGCCGCCGCAAAGCTCTTCTGAGAACAAAACGGTTCCTCCCAGGGGCCGCGGCCTATGTCGCGGCCCTGCCATTTCGAGACCATTGATCCGATGCGCCTCGGGCTTCATGATCGGGTGAGCCCCGGGCTCGATCCCCGGGACGCGCATCGAACCAGGAACCCGATGGACATGACGTGACCCTATCCCTCACTTCCGCGCTGAAGCCCTCCCCGGCCTTGAGCGTTTCCTATCTCGAGCGCAGGCGGTTGTTCTTCATCCTGATGACACTGCCGGCCGTCATCTACGTGCTCGTCATCGGCGTCTGGCCGCTGGCGCAGGGCATCTGGTTCAGCCTCTACGAATATAATCTGCTGAAGCCGGCGCGGACGCATTTCGTCGGCCTCGGCAACTATATCGACCTTCTCTCCGACCCGGTGACACGCGGGGCCTTCGTCAATACCGTCATCTTCACCGTCGGCGCTGTGACTGTCGAACTGCTGCTCGGCTTTGCCATTGCGCTGGCGCTCTGGCGCGATGACCGCTTCAACCGGATCTGCCTCGCGCTGATCCTGATACCGGTGACGATCACGCCGCTGGTGGTCGGACTGATCTTCCGGGCGCTGCTGCTCTCCGATTACGGGCTTGTCGGCTATTATCTCGCCGAGTTCGGGCTTTCCGATCCGCGTGGGCTTTTTGCCAATCCGAGTTCGGCGCTGGCGACCCTTATCTTCGTGGACATATGGGAATGGACGCCGCTGGTGGCGCTGATCCTGCTGGCTGGCCTGAAAGCGCTGCCGGGCGATATTCTCGAGGCATCGGAAGTGGACGGGGCAACGGCGCTGCAGCGGCTGAGGATCATCGTCATTCCCCTGATGCTGCCTTCGATCCTGCTGGCGCTGACGCTGCGCACCATCGATGCCTTCCGCATCTTCGATAGCGTTTACGTGACGACGGGCGGCGGGCCGGGCAACGCGACCAACACGCTGATGCTGCATGCGGTGAAACAGGGTCTGGAATTCTTCAATATCGGCCGCGCCTCGGCGATCTCCAACCTGACACTGATCTGCATCGCCGTAATCGCGGCAGGCTTCATCCTGTTGATCCGCAAGGCGGACAGAAAGGCGAACGGGCGATGAGCACACGCACCTTGAGCCGCATCGGCGAGCGCGCCTTCATCCTTGTCATGCTCGCCTTTTTCCTGCTGCCCTTCCTGTGGCTGGCATCGACCGCCTACAAGCCGTCGCGCGACATCTTCTCGATCCCGCCAAAACTGACTTTTACACCAACCCTCGAGCAGTTCGCGACGGTCTTCCGCCTGTTCGACGTCTGGAGCCTCGTATCGTCAAGCCTGCTGATCGCGGGCGGTTCGGTGATCCTGTCGCTGCTTCTCGGCGTGCCGGCAGGCTATGCGCTGGCACGCTCGACCAGCCGCTATGCCATTGCCGTTGCCTATTTCTTCATGGCGATCCGCATGGTGCCGGCGGTGGCGGCGCTGATCCCCTTCTATCTGATGATGCGCGATATCGGGCTGCTCGGCAGCTGGATCTCCGTCGTGCTCATCAACGCGATGCTGAATTCGGCCTTCGTCACCTGGATGATGTTTTCCTATTTCCGCAGCCTGCCGAAGGAGCTGGAAGAGGCAGCGCTGACAGATGGCTGCACGCTTTTCGGCTCCTTCTGGCGCGTGGCGCTGCCAGCGGTGCGCTCAGGCGTCGTCGCCTCCACGCTGTTCTGCCTGATGTTTTCCTGGAACGACTTCCTCTACCCGATGTTTCTCACCCGGCTCGATTCCAAGCCGATCTCGGTGGCGCTGCTTTCAGCCTATGGAACGAAGGACATCACCTGGGGCACGCTCGGCGCGCTGGCGCATTTTTCGACGATCCCGATCGTACTGATCGTGCTTTTCCTCAACCGTTATTTCGTGCAGGGCCTGACGAAGGGCATTCACTAAAGAGACACAACGTCAGGCGCGAATGGCCGCCTCGGTGGCGGCATCGAAGACGTGGATGCGGGCGGGATCGGCGGCAAGTGACAGGCGCTCGCCGATCTTGACGCGGCGGGTAGCGTCGATGATGACGCGCAGGCGCGGGGCGGACAGCGTCACATCGTCCTCTTCGGCCGAAAGCGACTTCAACCGGTCGGCAGCCTCGACATCGACGTGAACGAGCAGGTTGGCGCCAAGATCCTCGACGAAGGCAACGGTTCCAGTGAGACCGCCTGCGTCGACCGGCTGGAATGCTTCCGGTCGGATGCCGAGCACAACGGCACACCCGGCGGCGGCGGCGATGCGCGGCCGCTCGGCGAGCACCTCGCCCGAGAAAAGGATGGAGGCCTGGCCGAAGCGAGCCTCGGGGCCGTTCTCCGTCGCGAAGAGATCGGTCGCCAGCAGGTTCATCGCCGGCGAGCCCATGAAGCTTGCGACGAACAGATTGGCCGGCTGATCATAGAGGCTGCGCGGCGTGCCGAGCTGCTGCAGGACGCCACTCTTCATGACGGCGACGCGATCACCCATGGTCATGGCTTCGACCTGGTCGTGGGTGACATAGACCGTGGTGATGCCCGACATCTTCTGCATGCGGGCGATTTCGGCGCGCATCTGGCCGCGCAGGCGAGCATCGAGGTTGGAAAGCGGCTCGTCCATCAGGAAGGCCTGAGGGCTGCGGGCGAGCGCCCGGCCCATGGCGACGCGCTGGCGCTGGCCGCCGGAGAGCTGGGCGGGCTTGCGGGCGAGATAGTCCTCGAGCTCCAGGAGCTTTGCCGTCTCCTGCACCTTGCGGGCGATGTCGGCCTTGTCGAGGCCGCGGACGCGAAGGCCGAAGCCGATATTCTCGGCCACCGTCAGATGCGGGTAAAGCGCGTAGGACTGGAAGACCATGGCAATATCGCGATCGCGCGGGGCAAGGTCGTTGACGATGGCGCCGTTGATCGTCAGGCGGCCATCGGTGATCTCCTCCAGGCCGGCGATCATACGCAGCGCCGTCGACTTGCCGCAGCCGGAGGGGCCGACGAGGACCAGGAATTCGCTGTCGCGGATGGTCATGTCCAGATTGCGGATCGCCGCATAGCCATCGCCATAGCTCTTGCTGATCTGGTCGAAGACGATTTCAGCCATGCTCTTTCCTTGCTGAACGGGGAGGCCTGTTGCAGGTCCTGGACGGGTCAGGTCGTGTAGACGCCGCCGGTGACGTTGACGCCCTGCCCGGTCATGAAGCGGGCCGAATTCGAGCAGAGGAAAACGACGACGTCGGCCACGTCTTCAGGCGTTTCCAGCCGGCCGAGCGGCGTCTGGGCGATATAATCCGCAACGACGCGTTCGGGCGTGACGCCGCGCAGGCTCGCTTCCCAGGCGATCTCGCGTTCCTGCATGCCGGTCTTGACGAAACCGGGGCAGACGGCGTTGACGCGAATGCCTGAAGCTGCGAGCTCGCGGGCGAGCGCCTGCGTCCAGCCGAGCACAGCAAACTTGCTGGCGGAATAATGAGCCAGCAACGGTGCGCCGATCTTTGCGGCGAGCGAGGCGGTGTTGACGATGACGCCGGTGCCGGTGCTCGTAAAGTGCCGGGCGGCAATCTGGTTGGTCAGGAAGATGCCGCGAATGTTGACGTCGAAATTATAGTCCCATTCCTCGTCGGTCAGTTCCAGCGCATGCTGCATCGTGGAGACGCCGGCATTGGCGCAGAGGATCTCGTAACCGCCTGTCCTCTCGACCACCTCGGAAAAGGTCGCCTCGACGGAGGCGCGCTTGCGAACGTCGATCGCATAGGCAGTGGCGCCGTTGCCGATCTCGGCCGCCGTCTGTTCGGCGGCCGCCAGGTTGATGTCGCAGATCGCCACCTGAATCGACTGGCGGGAGAGCGAGGTCGCGATCGCGCGCCCTATCCCAGTCGCCCCGCCGGTTACGATCGCACGCTTGCCGGATAGTTCTGGAAAGCTCGGAGACTGCATGTTCGCCCTCATCGACTGGAAACATCACCGATCATATAACAACAAAATCATACACAACAAGAAAAATTTATGTTTGAATTTGTTCGAGTCATTCGATACATAGGGAGCAACAATCAGACAATAGTAGCCACGAGTTGCGACGGCGGGAGGATGAGAACGGTATCATGGACGCGGAACAGCAGATGGTCGCCGCAGCGGAAAAACCGAAGGTTCTGGCCCAGGTGCGGCATGCGCGCATCCTGGAGACACTGGCCCGCAAAGGCGCGGTCTCCGTCAGCGATGTCGCCTCCCAGCTTGCCGTTTCCGAAATGACCGTCCGCCGCGACCTGATCGAACTCGAAAAGGATGGCAGGCTGGTGCGCACCCATGGCGGCGCGGTGCGCAGCGGCAAGGCCTTCGAGCCGATCGCCAACGAGGCTGTCGACCGCGAGGAGCCGACTTTCGAATCCCGGCTGACGCGCAATGCCGCCGCGAAGCGGGCCATCGCGATGGCAGCGGCAGGCGTTGCCGCCGGAGCACGCACCCTGGCACTCGACGTCGGCACCACGACCTATCTGCTGTCCGGCCTGCTGCTCAACCAGCCGCATACGAAGATCTTCACCAACGGCGTGCGCAACGCCATGCAGCTCGGCACCGGCTTTGGCGAGGTCTACCTGCCTGGCGGGCGCATGCGTGGCGAGGAGATGGCGATCAGCAGCCAATCGGCTGTTTCGCAATTCGAGGAACTCTGGTTCGACATCGCCTTCGTTGGCGTGTCCGGGATTACGGCGCAGGGAATTTACGACTATTCCTTCGAGGACACCGACATGAAGCGGGTCTATCTGCGCCGCGCCACGCAGAAGGTGGTGCTTTGCGATTCCACCAAGTTCAAGCGTATGTCGCTGGTGCATATCGCGCCGCTGCAGCAATTCGACATGCTGATCACCGATGCCATGCCGCCGGCCGATCTCGCCGATGCGCTCGCCGCCGCTGGCGTCGATGTGCGCATCGCGCCCGAGGAGCAGCCGCTGCTTTGATTTGCCCTTTCCCGCATCCGTCCCCCGGCGGATGACTGTTCCACTCGATTTCGCTTCAGGGAGTTCCCGCATGGTCTTCGACTTTTTTGGCGTCAAGAAGAAGGCGGTCATCGCGATGGCGCATATCGGAGCCCTGCCCGGCTCGCCCGCCTATGACGCCGCCGCCGGTGTGAACAAGCTCGTCGACGACGTGCTTTCCGACATCGAGAAGCTGCAGGCGGGCGGCGTCGACGCCATCATGTTCG
Organism: Rhizobium ruizarguesonis; assembly: GCF_012349115.1. Lineage (GTDB taxonomy): Bacteria > Pseudomonadota > Alphaproteobacteria > Rhizobiales > Rhizobiaceae > Rhizobium > Rhizobium ruizarguesonis. Next base: position 125,513 of record NZ_PQIG01000001.1, on the reverse strand, counting down.
GCAATGAGAACGACCGGCCCTACGTCTTCCAGGCGCCGCCGGAAGGGCTGGCGGCAATGACGTCGATCGTCGAGCGGGTGAAGCCGCATCTGACCGTGCCGTTCGGCGTCAACTATCTCTGGGATCCGTCGGCAAGCGTTGCGATCGGCGCGGTGACGGGCGCGAGCTTCGTTCGCGAGATCTTCACCGGCGTCTTCGCCTCCGACATGGGCATCTGGCAGCCGGATTGCGCCAAGGCGGCACGGCTGCGACATAGCCTCGGCCGCGAAGAGATGAAGATGCTCTTCAACATCAACGCGGAATTTGCCCATTCGCTGGACCAGCGACCGATCGAACTCAGGGCGAAGAGCGCCGTGTTCTCGTCGCTCGCCGACGCCATCCTGGTGTCGGGGCCGCTGACCGGACAGGCGGTCGATCAATCGGACCTCAGGCGCGTTTGCGAGACGGTCAAGGATGTCCCCGTCTTTGCCAATACCGGCGTCAACAAGGACAATGTGCGCGACATATTGAGCGTTGCCAGCGGCGTCATCATCGGCACGCATTTCAAGGTGGACGGCAATACCTGGAACCCGGTCGACGGCGACCGGGTAAAGCGCTTCATGGAGATCGTCGAGGCGCTGCGCTGAACGAGAGGAACCGCCATGTCCATCACGCTCGGCCTCGATATCGGCACCACCTCCACCATCGGCATCTTGATCGAACTGCCGAACCGCGTGCTCGGCCTCACCTCACGGCCGTCGACGCTTCATTCACCGCAGCACGGCTGGGCCGAGGAAGACCCGGCGCAATGGTGGTCGAATGTCTGTGAGATCACCAGCGAACTGATTGCAACGAGCGGGATCGAGGCTAGGCAAATCTCGGCCGTCGGCGTGACCGGCATGCTGCCGGCCGTCGTGCTGCTTGATGACGCCTGCGACGTGCTGAGGCCGAGCATCCAGCAAAGCGACGGGCGCTGCGGCAAGGAGGTCGAGGAACTTAGGGCCGAATGGAACGAAGCGGATTTTCTCGCCAGGGCGGGAAACGGCATCAATCAGCAGTTGGTGACGGCGAAGCTGCGCTGGATCGGCCCGGCATGAGCCCGCTGTTTTCGAGCGCATTGCCACTGTGTTGGGCTCCTATGATTTTATCAACTGGAAGCTGACCGGCGAAAAGGCTATCGAGCAGAACTGGGCGCTGGAAGCGGGCTTCGTCGATATCAATACCGACAGGCTCGATGACGAACTGATCGGGCTTGCCAGAGTGCGGCGGGACGCCATTCCCAGGAAGGCCGCTTCGCATGAGGTGCTTGGCCATGTGACCAACGAGGCCGCCAAGGCGACGGGACTCGCGCCCGGAACGCCTGTTATCGGCGGGGCAGCCGACATGATCGCCTCGGCCTTCGGCGCAGGGATCAACAAGGCGGGCGACGTGCTGCTGAAATTCGGGGGTGCCGTCGATATCCTGACGGCAACGGATGTCGTGCGGCCCGATCCTCGCATGTTTCTCGATTATCATCTGGTTCCGGGGCTCTATATGCCGAACGGCTGCATGTCGACCGGCGGCTCGGGGCTCAACTGGTTCATCAGCACCTTCGCCGGACGCGAGGAGATCGCGGCAAAGGCGGAGGGAATATCCGCGCACCACTATCTCGATCGGCTGGCGGCGGCATGCGCGCCCGGCGCGGACGGGCTGACGATCCTGCCTTACTTCCTCGGCGAGAAGACGCCGATCCATGATGCCGGTGCGCGCGGCCTGATCGACGGGCTGACGCTGTCGCATCATATCGGCCATCTCTGGCGGGCGATGCTGGAAGCCTACGCCTATGCACTGCGCCATCATATCGACGTGCTGAACGACATAGGCCATCCGACAACGCGTTTCATCGTTTCCGACGGAGGATCGCAGAGCCGTATCTGGATGCAGATCGTTTCCGACGTGCTGCAGCAGCCACTGCAGGGTCTCACCGGCCATCCCGGCTCCTGCCTCGGTGTCGCCTGGGCCGCGGCGATCGGTGCGGGATTGACCGAGGATTGGTCCGGCGTGACGGCCTTTGTCGGCCAAGGTGACAGAATCCTCCCCAATCCCGACAATGCAGCGGTTTATGATCGGGGTTATCGGACCTATCGTGCGCTTTACAGGCCATAGACCGAGTGGGATTTGATAGCGTGACGACACCGGCAGAACGGGATTCCACAAGACAGGCAGCCGGGCGCGGCGGCATGATAACAAGCCCGCATGCGCTGGCGAGCGAGGCAGGTGCGGCGATCCTGCGAGCCGGCGGCAATGCGCTTGAGGCTGCGATCGCCATCGGCAGCACGATTGCCGTCGTCTTCCCGCATTTCTGCGGTCTTGGCGGCGATTCCGTCTGGATCGTTGCCGATCGCAGCGGGCGGAAAACATGTTTTCTCGGCATCGGGCAAGCGGGGCGCAAATTGCCGGATTTCAATGGCAGCATTCCGCTGCGCGGACCGCTTTCGGCGCTCACCTCGGCCTGCGCCGTCGATGCCTGGCGGCACGCCCATGACTATTCCGCACGGCACTGGCGCGGAAAGATCGATTTCCCAGTCTTGCTAGCCGATGCGATCCGTCATGCCGAAGAGGGATTTCCTGTTACGCGCTCGCAGAGCTTCTGGCTTGCCTTCAGGCAGGCGGAGGCAGCCGGCTGGCCGGGTTTTGCCGCACTTTTCATGCCGGATGGCGCGGCGCCGAAAACGGGCAGCCTGTTCCGGCAGGAGAATTTGGCGCTATCGCTTTTACTGATTGCCCGTGATGGGCCGCGTTCATTCTACGAAGGCGAACTCGGCACGAGGATTGCGGCGGGCCTGCAGGCCGTGGGCTCTCCGCTGACCAGCGACGATCTCAAGGCAACCCGAACGCGCGAAGTGCCACCCGTCAGCCTCTCGTATCGCGGCTTCGAGCTGCTTGCGCCGCCGCCGCCGACACAGGGTCTGTCGACACTGGCGATCATGGGCATTCTCGCCCATTTCGATCTTGCCAGCCAAAAGGCCGGCAGCGCCGATCATCTCCATCTCTGCGTCGAAGCCGTCAAACGCGCGTTCCTCGAGCGCGCCAGCATTGCCGATCCCGATGTCGTGCCGCAGCCGGTGGAGGAATGGCTGAGCACGCAGCATCTTGCGCAGGCGGCAGCCACCATTGATCCGGCACGAGCGCTCGAATGGCCGGCGCCCTTTCGCAGTGGCGACACCGTGTTCTTCGCCGCAACCGACGCAGAGGGCGGCAGCGTCAGCGTCTTGCAGAGCACCTATTTCGACTGGGGCAGCGGCGTGGTGGTCGGCGATACCGGTATTCTCTGGCAGAACCGCGGGGCGGCCTTTTCGTCCGATCCCAAGCATGTCAATGCCATCGCACCCGGCAAACGGCCTTTCTATACTTTGAATCCCGGCCTCGGCCTGCGCAACGGCAAGCCTGCGCTGCTCTACGGCACGCAGGGCGCCGACGGCCAGCCGCAGACGCTGGCAATGCTGCTGACCCGGCTGATCGACTTCGACGAGGAACCAGCAACAGCGCTGGCCGGTCCACGCTTTCTTCTCGGCAAGACCTTTTCCGACAGCCGTGACAGCCTCAAGCTGGAAAGCGATGCCGGCGAAGCTGTACTTGCCGAACTGGCCGCACGAGGCCACGCACTGTCACCGATCGAGGCGCAGAGCCCGCTTGCAGGGCAGGCAGGTGTGATCGTTATCGACGAGGACGGCATGGCGACCGGCGCACATGATCCACGTGGCGACGGACTGGCGATCGGGATCTCTTCCGGGGCATGAGTTATAGGGTTGCGCGCCGGCGAGACGCCTTCAAACGCACAGAAGCGGGAAAAAGCTAATAATTGATGAGACGGGCCGCTGAAGACCCTTCCGAAGCCTGGACTCCTCGCAGGTCGGCGACGTTCTCCGCATTGGGTATCATTCCGCTACGGATTCGAAAGTTGCCGAGCGGCGATGGCCGTGACCTCTGCCTGGCGTCGAATTACATTTGAAATCAGTATGAAGAGCTTTGCCTATAATGGGTTAACCTTCGGCTCAGAATTACAGCTATGTGCCTGTCGGTCTTGAACGGGATCGAACCGACGTTGGCTAATCGTGAAGCACCTGATAGGTCATAGACCGCTGGGTATGAGGTCTTGGCACCATGTTCAGAGACAAACCCTCGGACCGGACTGGAGAGCTTTTGATGGGCTGGAAAACACCGAAGATCGAATACGTGAATGGCTATAAGATCGTTGAAGTTGAAGGGCCTAGCTTCAAAGTCTACGATGGCGACCGTCAGCTCGGGGACGATTTCCCCTACCCCGGCGAAGCTGCTGCTTACGCAACCTCGTTGCCAAAACGGGATCATCCACGCAGCTAGGCGAAACGCCGCCGAAGATCATTCAAAAACCCTTTATGGCAGCCTTACTGAAAGTGGAACAAGATTTGACCAGCTCCCAACTTCCTTCACCGCTGGAACTGCTTGGGTGGTCTGAATTCTTCGCGGACCAGGTCCAGCCCAGCGAAGCGGACTTGATCCCCCGACGCATCGCTTCAGTTCACCGGGCGCGCATCGAGGCAATCGATGTCACCGGGCCGGTCGGGCTGGAATTTCCATCCAGTACCAGTACTGGTGACTACGCGGTCGGCGACTGGGTTCTTGCCGATGCACTGACTGACATGCTTATCAGACGTCTCGACCGAAAAAGCGTCTTTCAACGACGCCCGGAAGGCGGGCGTGGCCAGCAACTTGTTGCCGCCAACGTCGACACCCTGTTGATCGTGACTTCGTGCAATGCCGATTTTAACCTTGGTCGGCTGGAACGTTACCTGATCATGGCCAACCAGGCCGGGAGCAATCCGGTGATTGTGCTGACGAAGGCCGACACCGCGGAAGATGCAGGCATATACCAGGCGCAAGCCGAAGCTTTGCAGCGCGATCTGCCTGTCATTGCCTTGAATGGGCGCTCCGCGGACGCCGTTTCCCTGTTGAGGCCCTGGTGCGGCGTTGGCCAGACGGTTGCGTTGGTGGGATCTTCTGGTGTCGGAAAATCAACGCTGGTGAACACCATGACCGGGCCTGAATCTGACGCAAAGCAAAAGACAGGCACCATCCGCGAATATGACGCGCAGGGCCGACACACAACCACGGCGCGGTCCCTGCATGCAATTTCAGGCGGCGGCTGGGTCATCGATACGCCGGGAATAAGAACGCTTTACGTGAGCGATGTTGCCGACGGTATAGACACCCTCTTTGCTGAAATAACCGAATTGGCGCCGCTTTGCCGCTTTCGCGATTGCACCCATGCCCATGAACCTGGGTGCGCGGTCCAGGCAGCTGTCGCAAGCGGTACCCTGGACGCCGATCGCCTGGAACGCTGGCGGAACCTGCTTGCCGAAAACCGCGACCGAACACCGGTCGTGAGCGGACCCCGCGGCAACAAGATCGTTCGCAAGAAGAAATACTGAACGTGTTGAACGTTTGCGACGGTGCTCATCGGCGTCAGCCATGATCCGCCACCTGAATTGGCTGGGCTGGGGGATAGCGTGAGCGCTCAATGATCGGGATTGCGATCACGAAGAAGACCCTGCAAGCGGCCGCTCCCGCTTGTGAGGGATATGTCTTTGAACAACCGCGATATGAGACGCGGTCGCAATCCTTGCCTCTCATCGATGAGGAGGAATGACATCCTCTTTATCTCGATCGTGATCACGCCTGCATTGTCATGGCGACGATAATTCCCCGAATCGATCGCATGGAATCCATTTTCCACCGCCCAGGCGGCTATCATATCCGCGTTCATCAAGGTCCTGCTTTAGGAGATGCGGACGTGCTGTCTCTAGCAGTCCCGCTCGCGCAAATCGCTTCGCAGTCCTACGGATACCGCAACTGAATCGCTCTAATCCAGCCAAATCCGTCCAAGATTACAGTTCCCGCTTAGGTGTTGCGAGAAAGACTCGAAGCAATCGTTGTCAAGCGCTCGGCTCAGCCGGGGTCCCGCCTGTTTGGTGCTCTTGATGGGATAAGAACTCTTGGCCCACCCAGTAAATTGAGAGGTGAAACGAGCCAATTTCTCATGACCGTTATCAAGACGCAGATTCCCAGAAGCCTGCTTCCTGAAACCGCTATGATCTGTCACGAAGCTCGTTCCCGTGCATTCCCCGCATCTGCTATTTCAGCGGCCATGCCGACATCCCGAGGTCGATGACGCGCCGCAGCACGCGGCCGCTCGCGCCTGCCTGTGGCAGGTTCATTGCCGCCTGCAAAACGCCGAGAAAATGCCACGCCAAGCCATCGATATCCGCCGCTGATGGCAACTCGCCATTGCCACACAGACTTCCTTGCTGCGACTGGCAAGGAAGCCGGAAAGAGAGGCGCTGCTATCATCCCGGAGCGCCTCACCGTTCGGATGGCCACGGTCCCAGGCTTCGGCTCAGATATGCAGAGCGCTTCCCAAAGCTTTCAGCGCCGCCTCCATGACCGCTTCGCTGCGGGTCGGATGCGCGTGGATGGTGCCGGCGATGTCTTCCAGACGTGCACCCATCTCGATGGCCAGCGCAAAAGCCGCCGAAAGCTCGGAGACCCCGGCTCCAACCGCCTGCAGGCCAAGCACGAGATTGGTGTCGGCACGGGCCACAACGCGCACGAAGCCTTCTTCGGACAGCATCGTCATTGCCCGTCCGTTGGCGCTGAACGGAAACTGGCCGATGCGGATTTCATAGCCTTGCGCCCTCGCGTCCACAGCCGACAGGCCGGCGCTGACGATCTCCGGGTCGGTGAAGCAGATGGCGGGGATGCATCGCTTGTCCCAGGCGCGCTTCTTCCCGGCGATGATTTCCGCCACCATCTCGCCTTGCGCCATGGCCCGATGGGCAAGCATCGGCTCGCCGGTCACATCGCCGATCGCATAGATGCCGCGCATCGAGGTGCGGCAACGGTCGTCGATCCTCAGATAAGGCCCGGCACGATCGAGATCGAGCTCTTCGAGACCGGATCCTGCGGTTCTTGGGCGGCGACCGACGGTGACGAGGATACGGTCGGCCGGCAGGGTCTCACGCCGGCCATCAGCCGTTTCGACGATCAGAGCCTCGCCATTGTCGGCAAGGCCGATCGCCTTCGCACCTGTCAACAGCCGGATACCGCCTTCAGTCAGCTTGCGCATGACAGGCCGCACCAGTTCGGCATCATATTGCGGCAGCACCTGCGGCGTCGCCTCGACAACCGTCACATCGGACCCCATCTTGGCAAAGGCGGTCCCGAGCTCCAGCCCGATATAACCGCCGCCGATCACGACGAGTTTTTTCGGCAGCTGCGTCAGCGACAGCGCCTCTGTCGAGGAAATCACGCGGCCGCCGAAAGGCAGGTTCGCAAGCTCCACCGGATCCGAACCGGTGGCGATCACCACGGTCTCGGCGCGGATGATCTGCTGGCCGGTTTCCGTCTCTACCTCCACCGTCTTGCCGTCGCGGAAGTGGGCCCGGCCGTGGACGATCTTGACGCGCGCCTTTTGCAGCAGCCCCGAAACACCGCTCGTCAAGCGGCCGACGATCCCGTCCTTCCAGGCAATCGTCCTGCCGAGATCGATCGACGCGCCTTCGACGCGGATGCCCATCGGGTTTTTGCCGGCAAGCATCTTTTGCGTCGCATCGAATTCCTCGGCCGCATGGATCAGCGCCTTGGAGGGAATGCAGCCGACCGTCAGGCAGGTGCCACCCGGCTTGCCGGCCTCGACGATGACGGTATCGATGCCGAGCTGCCCGGCGCGAATGGCGCAGACATAACCGCCCGGACCGGCGCCGATGACGAGGAGCTTGCAGACGATCTCTTTCATGGATCTCAGCCTTCGATAAAAATGAGCGCAGGCGTTTCGATGAGCGTGCGGATGCGTTGCACGAAGTTTGCCGCATCCCAGCCGTCGATGATGCGGTGATCGAAGCTGGAGGAGAGGTTCATCATCTTGCGCGGCACGAACTGCGCGCCGTCCCAGACCGGTCGTGTGGCGATCTTGTTGACGCCAATGATCGCCACCTCGGGATGATTGATGATGGGTGTCGAGACGATGCCGCCGAGCGCGCCGAGCGAACTGATGGTGATGGTGGAGCCGGACAGCTCATCACGTGTCGCAGTACCCGATCGCGCCGCTTCCGCCAGCCGGTTCATCTCGGCGGCGCAATCCCAGATGCCGCGGGCTTCGGCATGCCGCACGACCGGAACGGTCAGACCGGCCGGCGTCTGCGTGGCGATGCCGACATGCACGGCACTATAGCGCGTGATGATGCCGGCATCGTCGTCGAAAGTGGCGTTGACGTCAGGCTGCTCGGAGATGGCCTTGACCAACGCCCGCATCAGGAAGGGCAGAACCGTCAGCTTCGGATGATCAGGCCTGCGATCGCCGTTCATGGTGGCGCGCAACTCCTCGAGCGCGGACATATCCACTTCCTCCACATAGGTGATGTGGGGGATGCGCGAGGCGGAAAGCACCATCTTCTCGGCAATGCGGCGGCGCAGGCCAGTCAGCTTGATCTCCTCGGTCGCCGTCTTCCTGGCAAAGCCGTTCTTTGCCGTTGCAGGCGCGGTCCCCTGGCTTAGGAATTGCTCGATATCCTCGCGCAGGATACGCCCGGCCGGTCCGGTCGCCTGCACCTGCCTGAGATCGACACCGCTTTCCCTGGCGAAGAGTCGCACCGAGGGAGCGGCAAGCGGCTTTTCGGCCGGCGGCGGCGCCGCAGGCACTGGTATCGCCGCAGGAGTTGGTGCTGCCGGAGCAGGTTTTGCAATCTCGGCCCTGGTCGCCTCAGTAATCGGCGTCTGCGAAATCCCAACAGACTGGGCCTCGCCGACATCTCCCGCCGTCTCGATCCGCACCAGCGGAGCCTTGACCGCGATACGGTCTCCGACCTCGCCGGCAAGCCAGGTGACTGTGCCATTGACGGGAGACGGAATTTCCACCGTGGCCTTGTCGGTCATGACGGCAGCGATCACCATGTCCTCGCGGACGGGATCTCCGGTCTTCACATGCCATTCTACGATCTCGGCCTCGGCGACCCCCTCCCCGACATCGGGCATCTTGATGATGAATTCGCCCATGGCTCAGGCCTCCATGACTTCGGCAAGCGCCCGCCCGACACGGCCGGGACCGGGGAAATAGTCCCACTCCTGCGCATGCGGATAGGGCGTGTCCCAGCCGGCCACGCGCACCACCGGCGCTTCGAGATGATAGAAGCAATGCTCCTGCACCAGTGCTGCGACCTCGGCGCCGAAGCCGGATGTCAAGGTTGCCTCATGCACGACGACGCAGCGTCCCGTCTTCGAGACCGATTTGACGATCGTATCGAGATCGAGCGGCAGCAGGCTTCTCAAATCGATCACCTCGGCATCGATGCCGGCATCTTCGGCCGCGGCAAGCGCCACATGTACCATCGTGCCGTAGGCAACCACCGTCACCGCCGATCCCGCGCGCCGCACCTCGGCCTTGCCGATCGGGATGGTGTAGTGGCCATCGGGCACCTCTCCGAGTTCGTGTTTCGACCAGGGCGTCACCGGCCGCTCGTGATGGCCGTCGAAGGGGCCGTTATAGAGGCGCTTCGGCTCCAGGAACATGACCGGATCGGGATCCTCGATCGCCGCGATCAGCAAGCCTTTGGCGTCATAGGGATTGGAAGGCACGATCACCTTCAGCCCGCAGACATGGGTAAAAAGCGCCTCCGGGCTCTGGCTGTGCGTCTGGCCGCCGAAGATACCGCCGCCTGTCGGCATGCGCACGACGATCGGGCAGGTGAAATCGCCGTTGGAACGGTAGCGAATGCGCGCCGCCTCCTGGGTCAGCTGGTCATAGGCCGGATACATGTAATCGGCGAACTGGATTTCGACACAGGGTTTCAGCCCATAGGCCGCCATGCCGATCGCCGTACCGACGATGCCGGACTCGCTGATTGGCGTATCGAAGCAGCGTGTTCTGCCGTATTTTGCCTGCAGGCCCTGTGTGCTGCGAAAGACGCCGCCGAAATAACCGACATCCTCGCCGAAAACGACGACATTGTCGTCACGTGCCATCGAGACGTCCATGGCGCTGCGCACGGCCTCGATCATCGTCATTCTGGCCATGTCAGTACCCCGCCTTCTGTCGCTGGCGGCGGATATGCGGCGGCATCTCGGCATAGACGCCCTCGAAAATGTCGCGCACCGAAGGCCTGCCCCCGGCATGCAGCGTGCCATGCGCCTCTGCCTGGCGCTGCGCCTCGATCACCTCGTCCATGATTTCGGCTTCGGCCTGCACATGCCGTTCCTCCGACCATGCGCCCTTGACGATCAGATGTTTCTTCAGCCGCAGCACGGGGTCGCCGAGCGGCCAGGCCTCCGATTCCGTCTTGGGCCGATAGGCGCTCGGATCGTCGGAAGTCGAATGCGCGCCGACGCGATAGGTCACATATTCGATCAGCGTCGGGCCGAGATTGCGCCGCGCGCGTTCGGCCGCCCAGCGGGCGACGGCATGGACGGCGAGATAGTCGTTTCCGTCGACACGCAGCGCCGGAATGCCGAAGCCAAGGCCCCTCGCCGCGAAAGTGCCGGAACCGCCGCGGGCGATGCCCTGGAAGGTCGAGATCGCCCACTGATTGTTGACGATGTTGAGAATAACAGGCGCCTTGTAGGTCGAGGCGAAAACGAGCGCCGAGTGGAAATCCGATTCCGCCGTCGATCCGTCGCCGATCCAGGCGGCGGCAATGCGGCTGTCGTTCTTGATCGCCGAGGCCATCGCCCAGCCGACAGCCTGCACATATTGGGTGGCGAGATTGCCCGAGATGGTGAAGAAGCCGTGTTCCTTGGAGGAATACATGATCGGCAATTGCCGGCCGCGCAGAGGATCGCTCTCGTTCGAGTAGATCTGGTTCATCATCTCGACCATCGGATAGTCGTCGGCAATCAGCAGCCCTGCCTGGCGATAGGTCGGGAAATTCATGTCTCCCTTCTCGAGCGCCTTGCGAAAGGCGCAACTGACGGCCTCTTCGCCGAGATGCTGCATGTAGAAGGAGGTCTTGCCCTGCCGCTGCGCCATCAGCATGCGGGCGTCGAAGGCGCGCAGCTTCATCATGTTGCGAAGCCCGGTCAGCAACTCCTCATTGGAGAGCGACCCTGCCCAGGGACCGACCGCCTCGCCCTCGCGATTCAAAACACGGATGATGGAATAGGCGAGGTCGCGGATATCTTCGGATGCGACATCCACCTCCGGCCGCGGCACGGAGCCGGCCTTGGCAATCTTGACGTTGGAAAAATCGGGCTGACCGCCGGGACGAACGGCGGGTTCGGGAACATGCAGGCTCAACCGAGCGGAATCCACCATGCTTTTTCTTTCCTCCCTTTGGCGGCCTTGCTCCCCCCTCCGGAAGCAGGGCCGGATGTGGTTCTTATAGATTGCGGGCGATCACCATGCGCTGCACGTCGCTCGTTCCTTCATAGATCTGGCAGATGCGCACATCGCGGTAGATGCGCTCGACCGGATAGTCAGCCATGTAGCCATAACCTCCATGGATCTGGATCGCGTCGGAGCAGACGCGCTCGGCCATCTCGGAGGCAAAGAGCTTCGCCATCGAAGCTTCCGACAGGCAGGGCAGCCCGGCCTCCCTGAGGGAGGCGGCATGAAAGACAAGCTGCCGCGCCGCTTCGATCCGCACCGCCATATCGGCAAGGCGGAAGGCAACGGCCTGGTGCTCAAAGATCGGCTTGCCGAAGGCCGTGCGCTCCCTGGCGTAGTCGCGCGCCGCCTCGAAGGCCGCCCGTGCCATGCCGACGGCCTGCGCCGCGATGCCGATCCGTCCGCCCTCGAGATTGGCGAGCGCGATGCGATAGCCCTCGCCTTCCGCGCCGAGCCTGAGTTCTGCCGGAATGCGCATGCTGTTGAAGGCGATCTGGCAGGTATCGGAGGAATGCAGTCCAAGTTTTTCCTCGACGCGGATCACCTCGTAGCCCGGCGTATCCGTCTGCACGATGAAGGCGGTGATGCCCTTCTTTCCGACATCGGGATCGGTAACGGCAAAGACGATGATGACATTGCCGTTCTTTCCTGAAGTGATGAATTGCTTGGAGCCGTCGATCACGTAGTGGTCGCCATCACGCCGCGCCCGGGTCTTCAGGTTGGAGGCATCGGAACCGGCCTGCGGCTCGGTCAGCGCAAAGCCGCCAATCCATTCGCCGCTGGCCAGTTTCGGCAGGAAGCGCTGCCGCTGCTCCTCGGTGCCGAATTTCAGGATCGGCACACAGCCGACGGAGCTATGCACGCTCATGATCGTCGAACACGGCCCGTCGCCCGCGGCAATTTCCTCCAGCGCCGCCGCATAGGCGACCACGCCGGTATCCGATCCCCCATAGGCTTCCGGCACCAGCATGCCGAGCAGCCCGAGTTCGCCCATTTCCTTCAGTTCCTCGCGCGGGAAGAGATGCTCCCGGTCGCGTTTGGCTGCCCCCGGGGCCAGCCGGTCGCGGGCAAAGTCGCGGGCGAGATCTGAGATCTGCTGTTGGAGGTCGGAAAGGATCATCTGTTCTCTCCCTCTCCTATTGCCGTTCGATGGCAACGGCGGTCGCCTCGCCGCCGCCGATGCAGAGCGCGGCCATGCCGCGCTTCAGGTCGTATCGCTCCAGCGCCGCAAGCAGCGTCACCAGGATGCGAGCCCCCGACGCGCCGATCGGATGGCCGAGCGCGCAGGCGCCGCCATGCACGTTCACTTTTTCATGCGGCAGGTTGAGATCGCGCATCGCCGCCATGGCGACGACGGCGAAAGCCTCGTTGATTTCGAACAGATCGACCTCCGAGAGTGGCAAGCCGGTGCGATCGGACAGCTTCTGCAGCGCGCCGATCGGTGCGGTGGCGAAAAGATTGGGCGCCTGTGAATGCGTGGCATAGCCGAGGATGGTGGCGAGCGGCTTCAGGCCGCGATGCTCCGCCTCGGAACGGCGCATCAGCACCAGGGCTGCCGCGCCATCGGAGATCGAGCTGGAATTGGCGGCAGTCACCGTGCCGCCCTCGCGGAAGGCGGGCTTCAGCGTCGGGATCTTGTCGAGCTTCGCCTTGCCGGGTTGTTCATCGCGGCTCGCCAGCTGCTCGGCCTTGCTCGATTTTACCGTGACCGGCACGATCTCGCTTTCGAAACAGCCTTCGGCGATCGCCTTCTGCGCCCGCGTCAGCGAGGTGATGGCGTAGCTATCCTGCGCCTCGCGCGTGAACTGATAGGCCTCGGCGCAATCCTCCGCGAAGCTGCCCATCAAGCGCCCCTTGTCATAAGCATCCTCCAGCCCGTCGAGGAACATATGATCCACGACACGCCCATGGCCGAGCCTGTAGCCGCCACGGGCCTTGTCAAGGAGATAGGGCGTATTGGTCATGCTTTCCATGCCACCTGCAACCGCTACAGAAGCGCTGCCGGCGGCGATCAGGTCATGCACCATCATCACCGCCTTCATGCCCGAGCCGCACATCTTGTTGACGGTGCTCGCCGCCGTGGCGAAGGGCAGACCGGCATGGATCGCCGCCTGGCGCGCCGGCGCCTGCCCCTGCCCCGCCGGCAGTACGCAGCCGAAGACGACCTCCTCGATCGCCTCGGCCTCGACGCGGCTCCGCTCAAGCGCCGCGCGGATCGCCGTTGCTCCGAGCTCCGGCGCTGTCGCCTCCTTCAGCTCTCCCTGAAAGCTGCCGATCGGGGTGCGCGCTGCACCGACGATGACGATGGGATCCTGCAATGTCATGTTTCCTCCTCTGGGCAACGCGCTCAGCGCGCGCCCATCCGCAATCCGCCGTCGAGGCGGATGACCTCGCCGTTCAGCATGTTGTTTTCAAAGATATGATGCACCAGCCCGGCGAATTCCGCCGGACGGCCGAGCCGCGGCGGAAAGGGCACGCTCTTGCCGAGCGCCGCCTGAACCTCGGCTGGCATGTCAGCCATCATCGGTGTCTCGAAAATGCCGGGTGCGATCGACACGACGCGAATGCCGTGACGTGCAAGCTCGCGGGCGATCGGCAAGGTCATCGCCGCCACCCCGCCCTTGGAGGCGGCATAGGCTGCCTGGCCGATCTGGCCGTCGAAGGCTGCAGCCGAGGCCGTATTGACGATGACGCCGCGTTCGCCTTCCGCATCCGGCTCGGTCGTCTGGATCGCTGCGGCGGCCAGCCGGATCATGTTGAACGTGCCGATGAGATTGATGCCGACCGTGCGGGCAAAACTCTCCAGCCGGTGCGGTCCGTCGCGGCCGATCACCTTTTCGGCCGGCGCCACGCCCGCGCAATTCACCAAACCGCGCAGGCTGCCGAAGGCTTCGACGGCAGCGGCAACCACCGCAGCCCCCTCCTCGCCATCGGTTACATCGGCCTTGACGAAGCGGGCATCGCTTCCGAATTCCCGGGCAATCTCTTCGCCCGCTTGCATATTGAGATCGGCAATCGTCACGCGCCCGCCGGCCTCCACAAGCGCGCGCACTGTTGCCGCACCCAAGCCGGAGCCGCCGCCGGTCACGATGAAACTTGCTCCACGGATCAGCATGAATGTCTTCCTCCCTGCCGACCGCACCCCCTCCAAGCGCAACCGACGGATACGATTCTATTCGCTCCACCTATTGCAAGCGATGACAGAACTGCTCCATTATTTCGGCCAGTTTTGCCATAGCGAGGATAGAATGGCCGAGATCGAGCGACGCATGATCGCGCCAGGCTTCGTGGAGGAGGCACTCGACAGCCTGCGGCGGCTCGGCAAGCCGACGGCGCCGGTCCTTGCCCGCGTCGGCCTGGCATCCCCGGTCGATCAGCCGGTTTCGGCGGAGACCTATGGCGCGCTCTGGCTGGCGATCGCCGCCGAGCTCGACGATGAATTCTTCGGCATGGGCGCACGGCCGATGCGTAGCGGCAGCTTCACGCTGCTCTGCCACTCTGTCCTGCATGCGCCGACGCTGGGTCAAGCGCTCCGCCGGGCGCTGCGCTTCCTCGATGTCGTGCTCGACGACCCCCGGGGACGGCTCGTCATCCGCGACGGTCTGGCCGAGATCGAGCTCAGCGACGCCGGCGGCCCGCGTTCGGCCTTCGCCTACCGCACCTACTGGATCATCCTGCACGGCATCATCTGCTGGCTGGTCGGCCGGCGCATTCCGATCCGGCTTGTCGATTTCCGCTGCGCGGAACCCAAACAAGGGGCGGACTACCGGCTCTTCTTCGGCGCCCCGGTGCGTTTCTCGCAAGCCATCAGCCGGCTCGGCTTCGACAGCGCCTTGCTGGATCTGCCGATCTCACGCAGTGAACAGGCCTTGAAGCAATTCTTGCGCGGCGCACCCGCCAATATTCTGGTGCGCTACCGCTATGATGCCGGCATCGCCGCCGCCGTCCGCCGGCGCTTGAACCAGGCAACGCCTGCCATGTGGCGGAGTTTTGCCGAGCTTGCCGCCGATATGCGCATGCCGCCCTCCACGCTCCGCCACCGCCTGCACGACGAGGGACAAAGCTATGCCGCCATCAAGGACGACATCCGCCGGGATCTCGCCGTCGAACTGCTGCTGAACACGTCGATGACCATCGGTGAGATTGCCGTGCAGCTCGGCTATTCCGAGCCGAGCGCCTTCTTCCGGGCCTTCCGCAAATGGGTGGGCAAGAGCCCCGAGGGCTTTCGGCGGGACGGAGCGGAAATCGAGGGCATGTCAGTCGAATCGGTTGACCCGCCCTGACTGGCCTCGCGCTTTCGCGAACATGGCGGCAACCTTCATCGTGAACGACTTGCTGAAGCGGCCAAGAACCGCCTGATGAGGCTCGATGTACCAGGATCGCTCGACGATATCGTAATTGTATTCGTCGACGACGATCCAACTCTGTTTGAGATCACCGAGACCGGCGCGCCGGCGTTCGATATCGGGAATTTCCAGCGCAACCCTTCCCACCTCCGGCGACTGTGTGGTGATTGCCAGAAGGACGAGATGCGTGTTTCCATCGCTCGCACTGCGGATGGCGATGACGACACAGACTGGGCGCTGTTGCGCCCCTCGGTCTCACCACGCTGCTGTTGCCATGCCCAGAGATAGGGATAGGTTATCACCTCGCCCGGGCGAAACTCATGGCTCATCGTCGTAGCCTTCACCGTGCGCCATCCGCTCAATCGCCTCGCCGAACAATTCGGCATGCTCGTCCGGCATCTCCGAAATATGATGGGCACGACGCGGGTCCCCGCCGCTGCGCATTCGCTGATAGTGCTCATAGCTCATCAGCACGAAACGTGGTTTGTTGTGGCGGGTAAGAATAACCGGCTCGCGGCTCGCGACATCGGTGACATCACCAATCTGTTTATTGAGATCACCTGTCGTGAACTGTCGCATGATCATCGTCTCCGGTTTGATTTCCATATATTCCATATTTTCCATATTTTCAAGAAAATGGCGCTCACGCGCCCTCGCCAAGAATTCGCAAGGTTCTTCGGCCGCATCATTCAAGGGCACTTTGACCCTGCCGCAACCCGCGCTACATATTTCAGCGGGAGGAGTGCCATGTTTGATTTTTCGCTCGGCGAAACCGCGGACGCGATCCGTGAAACGACGGCGCGGTTTGCCGCCGATCATATTGCTCCGCTGGCTGCGGAGATCGACGAAAGCAACACGTTTCCACGCCAGCTCTGGCCCGAGATGGGTGCGCTCGGCCTGCATGGGATCACCGTCGAGGAAGAATTCGGTGGCGCCGGTCTCGGTTATCTCGATCACGTCGTCGCCATGGAGGAAGTTTCGCGCGCCTCGGCCTCCGTGGGGCTCAGTTACGGCGCCCATTCCAATCTCTGCGTCAACCAGATCCGCCGCTGGGCCTCGCCGGAACAAAAGCGCCTCCACCTGCCGAAGCTGATCTCCGGCGAACATGTCGGTTCGCTCGCCATGTCGGAGGTCGGCGCCGGTTCCGATGTCGTCTCCATGCGGTTGCGTGCGGAGAAAAAAGGCGACCGCTATATTCTGAACGGCACCAAGTTCTGGATCACCAACGCGCCGCATGCCGACGTGCTGGTCGTTTATGCCAAGACCGATCCCGCAGCCGGCCCGAAAGGCATTTCCGCCTTGATCATCGAGAAAGGCCTGCCCGGTTTCAGCGTCTCCAAGAAGCTCTCCAAACTCGGCATGCGCGGCAGCGATACGGCCGAACTGGTGTTCGAGGATTGCGAGGTGCCGGCCGAGGCGCTGATGGGCCGGGAGGGAGAAGGCGTGAAGATCCTGATGTCCGGCCTCGATTATGAGCGTGCCGTGCTTGCCGGCGGGCCGCTCGGCATCATGCAAGCCTGCCTCGATGTCGTGCTGCCCTATGTTCGCGATCGCAAGCAATTCGGCAAAGCGATCGGCGATTTCCAGCTGATGCAGGGCAAGATCGCCGACATGTATGTGGCGCTGAATTCGGCGCGCGCCTATGTCTATTCCGTCGCCCGCGCCTGCGATGCCGGCCGCGCGACGCGCACGGATGCTGCTGCCGCGATCCTTTTCGCCAGCGAGAACGCCGTGAAAGTGTCGCTGGAGGCGATCCAGGCGCTCGGCGGCGCCGGCTATACCAAGGAATGGCCGGTCGAACGCTTTTTGCGCGACGCCAAGCTTTACGATATCGGCGCCGGCACCAATGAGATCCGCCGCTACCTGATCGGCCGGGAGCTCATCGCATCATGACGGTGATTTCGACTGCGATCGATCGCGACAGCGACAGCTTCAAGGCCAATGCCAGCAAGAATAAAGCCCTGATCGACGAACTCCTCAATCGTTCGGCGAAAGCGCGCGAGGGCGGATCACAAACGGCGCGCGAGCGCCATACCGGCAAGGGCAAGCTCCTGCCGCGCGATCGCATCCAGCTGCTCATCGATGCCGGCAGCCCGTTCCTGGAGATCGGCACGCTGGCCGCTAACGGCATGTATGATGACGAGGCGCCAGGCGCCGGCATCATCGCCGGCATCGGCCGCGTTTCCGGCCGCGAGGTGATGATCGTCGCCAATGACGCGACGGTGAAGGGCGGCGCCTATTTCCCGATGACGGTGAAGAAACATCTGCGGGCGCAGGAGATCGCCCTGCAGAACCGCCTGCCCTGCCTCTATCTGGTCGATAGCGGCGGCGCCAATCTTCCACATCAGGCCGAAGTCTTTCCCGACCGCGACCATTTCGGCGCGATCTTCTACAACCAGGCGCAGATGTCGGCCGAGGGAATCCCACAGATCGCCTGCGTGATGGGAAGCTGTACGGCCGGCGGCGCTTATGTGCCCGCCATGTCCGACGAAACGGTCATTGTGCGCAATCAGGGCACGATCTTCCTCGCCGGCCCGCCGCTGGTGAAGGCCGCGACCGGCGAGATCATTTCAGCCGAAGAGCTCGGCGGCGCCGAAACCCATGGCCGCCGCTCCGGCGTCGTCGATCATGTCGCCGAAAACGACGAACATGCGCTGCTGCTCGTGCGTGATATCGCAGCCACTCTCAACAGCGTGAAGGCCATTGATATCGACCTGCAGAAGCCACGGCCGCCGAAACTCGATCCCGAGGATCTCTGCGGCCTGATCCCGGAGGATGTACGCTCGCCCTATGATGTGCGCGAGGTCATCGGCCGGATCGTCGATGGCTCGGAACTGCATGAGTTCAAGCCGCTCTACGGCACCACGCTGGTCTGCGGCTTCGCCCGCATCTGGGGCATGCCCGTTGCCGTCATCGCCAATAACGGCGTGCTGTTTTCCGAAAGCGCGCTGAAGGGCGCGCATTTCATCGAGCTTGCCTGCCAGCGCCGCATACCCTTGCTCTTTCTGCAGAACATCTCCGGCTTCATGGTCGGCGGCCGCTATGAGGCCGGCGGCATCGCCAAGGATGGGGCAAAGCTGGTGACGGCGGTCGCAACCGCGAGCGTGCCGAAGGTCACCGTCATCATTGGCGGCAGCTTCGGCGCCGGCAATTACGGCATGTGCGGCCGCGCCTATCGCCCGCGCTTTCTCTTCACCTGGCCGAACAGTCGCATCAGCGTGATGGGCGGCGAACAGGCGGCCTCGGTGCTCGCCACCATCCGCCGAGACTCCATGGAGGCGCGCGGTGAGAATTGGTCTATTGAAGAGGAGGAAGCCTTCAAGGCGCCGATCCGCGCCGGCTACGAGGCCGAGGGCAATCCCTATTATGCCACGGCTCGCCTGTGGGACGACGGCATCATCGACCCTCGCCAGACCCGGGATGTGCTCGGCCTTGCCTTTTCCGCCTGCCTGAATGCGCCGATCCCGAAAGGGCCGCGCTTCGGCCTGTTCAGGATGTGAGGCGCGGTATGATGGAAAGTCTTCTCATTGCCAACAGGGGCGAAATCGCCCGCCGCATCATCCGCTCGGCCAAGGTGCTCGGCATCCGCACCATCGCCGTCTATTCCGAGGCCGATGCCGGCCTGCCCTTCGTGAGGGAAGCGGACGAGGCGATCGCCGTCGGCCCCTCGCCGGCCCGCGAAAGCTATCTCTCTCAGACCCGCATCCTCGAGGCCGCCCGGAAAACCGGCGCTGCGGCGATCCATCCCGGCTACGGTTTCCTTTCGGAAAATGCCGGATTTGCCGAAGCGGTGGAAAAGGCAGGCATAATCTGGGTCGGCGCACCGCCCGCCGCCATCCGGGCGATGGGGCTCAAGGACGCGGCGAAGGAATTGATGCAGGCATCAGGCGTGCCCGTCACCCCCGGCTATATGGGCGCGGACCAGAGCGAAGAAAGGCTGGCGGCCGAGGCGGACACCATCGGTTATCCCGTGCTCGTCAAAGCGGTCGCTGGCGGCGGCGGCAAGGGCATGCGCCGCGTCGAGCGCGCGCAAGATTTCGCCGAACTTCTCGCCTCCTGTCGCCGTGAAGCGGCCGCTTCCTTTGGCGACGACCGCGTTCTGATCGAACGCTATATTGCCAATCCGCGCCATATCGAGGTGCAGGTTTTCGCCGATACGCTCGGCAATTGCGTTCATCTCTTCGAACGTGACTGTTCGCTGCAGCGCCGTCACCAGAAGGTTATCGAGGAGGCCCCTGCCCCCGGCCTCGATGCCGCAACGCGCGCGGCAATCTGCGATGCGGCAGTGAAAGCCGCAAAAGCGGTGAATTATGTCGGCGCCGGCACCATCGAATTCATCGCCGATGCCTCGGAAGGCCTTCGCGAAGATCGCATCTGGTTCATGGAGATGAACACCCGCCTCCAGGTGGAACACCCGGTCACCGAGGCAATTACTGGCGAGGATCTGGTGCTCTGGCAGTTGAAGGTCGCTAGCGGCGAACCGCTGCCGAAATTGCAGGACGAGATCGCCATGAACGGCTGGGCGTTCGAAGCCCGCCTCTATGCCGAAAATCCTGCCGCCGGCTATCTGCCCTCGACCGGTCGGCTCGAACATCTCAGCCTGCCGGAGGCCGTCCGTGTCGATAGCGGCGTCGAGCAAGGGGATGACATCACCGCCTTCTATGACCCGATGATTGCCAAGATCATTGTCCATGGGTCGAACCGCGAGGCGGCACTTTCGAAGCTCGCAGCCGCCTGCGCCGGCATCGAGGTCTGGCCGGTCAAATCCAATGCCGGCCTTCTCGCCCGCATCGCCGTCGACCCGGATTTTTGCGCAGCTCGGATCGATACCGGCTTCCTCGACCGCCATGGCGATAGCCTTGTGGCAACGAAGCTGAGCGAAATCGCAATCGACACGGCGGCCACGGTGCTTTCAAGAAATACGGATGGTGATCCCTGGTCCGCTCTTGCCGGATTCCGCATCGCCGGCGCGGATGACAAGAGGGTGCGCATCCGTATCGGCGAGCAACTCCTTTGGGGGCAGTCACGTCCGGAGCTTGAGGCAAATGCCGTCACGATCGGTGAAACCACGGTGCTTTTCGACGCCGGCAATGCCTGGCCGATCAGCCTGCCCGTGGCAAGCGAAGTCGAGGCAAGTCAGGGTGCCGGCGATGGCGCGATCCTTTCTCCCATGCCCGGCCTCGTCATTTCGGTGGATGTCGCCGAAGGCGATCGTGTCGCCAAGGGGGACCGCCTGCTGACAGTCGAAGCGATGAAAATGGAACATTCTCTGCGTGCGCCCTTCGACGGCATCGTCGAAAAGCTGCAGGTTTCCTCGGGGATCAGGGTCTCGGAAAACCAGCTGGTCGTCAGCATTGTGAAGGAGCAGGATTGATGGCCGGCCGTTATTTCGACGAGTGGACGGTCGGCGACCGCATCGCCCACGACATCCGCCGCACGGTCACCGAGACCGACAATCTGCTGTTCACGACGCTTTCCCACAATCCGCAGCCGCTGCATCTCGATGCCGATTATGCGGCCGGCACCGAATTCGGCCGGATCGTCGTCAACGGCACCTTCACCTTTGCGCTCACCGTCGGCCTCTCGGTCGGCGACACCACGCTCGGTACGCTCGTCGCCAATCTCGGCTATGACAAGGTGACGATGCCAAAGCCGGTCTTTATCGGCGATACGCTGCGGGTGGAAACGGAGGTGATGGAGCTGCGTCGCTCGAACTCCCGCCCCGATGCCGGCATCGCCACCTTCCGGCATATCACCCTGAACCAGCGCGGCGAGATCGTCTGCCAGTGCCTGCGCACGGCAATGCTGAAGGTGAAACCGTCATGAGGCTGCGCTCGCTACTCTTTGCGCCCGGTGACCGGCCGGAGCGTTTCGAAAAAGCGCTCACCTCAGGCGCCGATGCCGTCATTCTCGACCTGGAGGATTCGGTTGCGCCCATAAACAAGCCGAAAGCGCGTGAAAGCGTGCACGAATTCGTCTTGCATCATGCCGGCGAGACCCCTCTCCTGGTCCGCATCAATCCCCTCGCCTCGCCAGAATTCGAAGGCGACCTTGCCGCTTTGAGCGGCCTTCATCCTTTCGCGATCGTGCTGCCGAAGGCCCAGGGTGCTGCTTCGGTGCTGAAGCTTGCAGGCTCTCTTGCATCTGCAATTCCCATCTTGCCGATCGCAACCGAAACGCCATCCGCGATCTTCGAGATCGGCAGCTACCGGGATGTCGCGAGCAGCCTCTGCGGCCTGACCTGGGGTGCTGAGGATCTGTCTGCCGCGATGGGGGCTACGACCGCGCGCAGGACGGATGGCCGCTACACGCCGCCCTACGAGCTTGCCCGCTCGCTCACGCTGTTCGCGGCCCATGCCGCCGCCGTTCCGGCAATCGACACCGTCTATCCCGATTTCCACGATCTCAACGGTCTCAGGGCCTATGTCGGCCGAGCCCGGCGCGACGGCTTTTCCGGGATGATGGCCATCCATCCGAGCCAGGTCGAAACGATCAATCACGCCTTCACGCCGGACGCATCCGAGATCGCCTGGGCAGAGAAAGTCGCCGCCGCCTTTGCCGCCAGGCCCGACGCGGGCGTCATCCAGCTTGACGGACGCATGCTGGACCTGCCGCATCTCAAGCTTGCCCTCCGCATCCTGGAGATATCAGGCCGATAGCCAGCGAGCCGCTCGCTTGACTGTCTACGGCCAATTAGTCTGACTTCGCCATTCGCTCGGGAGCATTCTGCCCTTGTTCTGTCAGGTAGCCGGCGCCGATGGCGACATA
Organism: Rhizobium ruizarguesonis; assembly: GCF_012349115.1. Taxonomy (GTDB): domain Bacteria; phylum Pseudomonadota; class Alphaproteobacteria; order Rhizobiales; family Rhizobiaceae; genus Rhizobium; species Rhizobium ruizarguesonis. The sequence goes on along the minus strand of NZ_PQIG01000001.1, from coordinate 103,028 downwards.
GAGATCCACATAGTCCTTGGCAACCTCCTGCACGGTGGCTGCAAGGCTTGCCTGGGCATCGGAGACCGAACGTTGAGCGTCCAGGACGTCAAGCAGCGACGAGGCGCCGTCTTTATAGCTCGTCGTTGAAAGCGCGAGCGATTCCTCAGCCGTCTGCACCTGCCTGCGCAGCGGCGCCAGTGTCTGCGTGTCGTGGCGAACCGCCGACAGCGCGTTTTCCACCTCTTCGACCCCGTTCAGCACCGCCTCTTTCCAGGCGAGATACTGGGTCCTGGCATCGGATTTTTCGATATCGACATTCGCCCGCAATTTGCCGCCGTCGAAGATCGGCAGGTTGAGCGTCGGTCCGAACGACCAGCTGGTCAGAGTTCCGCCACTGGCGCCCGATGATTTGACCCAGCTCGGCGAGATCGACCCGGAGAGCGAGATCGATGGATAAAGCTGGGCCTCGGCAGCACCGATATCGGCGACGGCCGCTGCCAGGTCGCGTTCTGCCTTGCGGATATCGGGACGGTTGCGGATGAGGTCGGCCGGAATGCCGGCGCGAATGTCGCCGCGGAAAACCGGCTGACCGGCGCTTTTCTGCAGTTCGCCCATCAGCGAGGCCGCCGGCATCCCGAGCAGAGTGGCAATGTGATGGGCCGATTCGGTGAAGCTCTGTTGGAGGCCAGGAATGTCGGACTTTGTCGACTGTACCAGACCCTCGGCCTGAACGACATCGAGGCGGGAGGCCGCACCTGCCTTGAGCTGCAGCTGCGTGAGTTCGTAAGTCTGTTGGCGCGAATTCAAGCTCGCCTGTGAAAGCGCGATGCGCTCCTGGTAATAGCGGGCGTCGATATAGCTCTCGACCAGGTCTTTCAGGAAGGTGAGCTTTGCATTGTCGGCCGTTGCATAGGCGGCCCCCAGCGAGGCAATCGCACTCTCCTTCGAGCGACGGTATTGGCCGAAGAAGTCGAGCAGCCAGGAAAGGCTGGCCTCGCCACCTGTCGTGTTCGTGGTGCCGATGGTCGTACGCTGCGAACCCTTCTCACCGGACACGGTGTGCGATGCGCTGACATCGAGGCTCGGCAGGCCACCGGCACCGGCAACCGTGACATTGGCGGAAGCCGAATTGATGCGCTCGAGCGCCTGCAGGACATCGAGGTTCTCGCTCAGACCATGAGCCACCAGGCCATCGAGCTGCTTGTCACGATAGGCCGTCCACCACTGCGCCGCCACGACATCGCCGTTGCTCTTGCTCCCGCCCTCTTGGAATTTGGCAGGAAGCGGCATCTGCGGGGGAACGTGCTCCGGGCCGCTGACGCAGCCCGCCAGCAGAAGCGTGAATGCCGATGCGGCGTAGCGGAGGGATGATATTCTTGTGCAGAGCGACGGAGTCACTGGCGAGCTTTCTGAACCGGGATCGTAGGTTCAGGCTTAGCGGCGCCAACGTTAATGGCGGTAAAGACACTGTAAAGTTAGGTAAAATCGCGGGGAGCCGGATCAGGCTTGGTGGTCAACCGAACCATAGGGCGTCGGTTTTCTGGGAAGCTCCAGGGTGATTGCCAGACCTCCGGCATCCGGCAACGACGCATGCACACGCCCGCCATGGCGCTCGATGGCCTGCCTGGTGATTGCAAGACCCAGGCCATATCCGCCTCTCGGTACAGCCTCGTTTCCGCGTGAGAACGGCTGGAAGATCCGTTCGAGTTCGTCCCGCCTGACACCTGGCCCTTGATCGGTGACACAGATTTTGAGCCGCTCGTCCGTCGTCTCGCAAGATACTGATATGCGCGAATGCTCGGCCGTGTACTTGACGGCGTTGCGGACGACGTTTTCGAGCGCCCTGTAGATCAGTTCGCCTTCGACTTCTGCGCGGAAGACGCCCTCGACACTGGTTGTGATTGAGACCTCCCGCGCCTGGGCTTCGAATGCCGCATCGCCGAGAATTTCGTTCAGGAGCTCGATGACATCAAGAGTGTGCGTTTTCAGCGGCCGGCTGGATCCCGCAGTCAACCTGGCAAGCGTCAGAACTTCGCCGACCAGTGCATCGAGCCGTTCGACCTCCCGATCCATGCGGTCCAGCATGGCGCCGAGTTTCGCCGGGCTCTGCCGCAGGACGCCGACAGCGGCTTGCAGGCGGGACAAAGGCGAACGCAGTTCGTGGGAGACATCATGGAACAACCGCTGCTGCGCATCCTGAAGCTCCTGAAGCCGGGCGGCGCTGGAATCGAAGTCATGAGCAAGCGCGGTAACCTCGTCCTTTCGGCCGGCCATCTTGTCACCGATGCGGAAGTCGAAGCGGCCATGGGCGAGCGCGCTCAAGCCATCACGCAGATGCACGACGGGACGAATGAGGTACCGGGCGAGTGCACCTGCCGATATCGTGCTCGAAATCAGGATCGCGAGCCACGGTATGAAGGGACCAATGTTGTCGAAGGTGAACGTCGCCTGGACCGGCAGGGAAATCTGATAGCAAACCCCGTCCTTCTGGACGGATCTTGTATCGACGGTCTTTGGAACCGCACAGGCATCGGCTTTCGCAGTTTTGGAGATCGTCAGACCAGACGGTAGCGTCTCTTCGCTTGTGCGCACGAAATGCGCGGCGGCATCTTCGCCGTCTCTGGCGAGCACGTTTGCGGTGAGATTCAGGGCGATCGCTCGCCGCTCTTCCTCCAGTTCGCGCGCAAAAGGAACCCCCTGGAGGAAATTGACGAGCAGGAAGATCACGCCGACTGTCGCCGCCATCGTCAGCCAGATCGTCGTGAAGAATTTCCAGAAAAGCCGGGGCATGGTCAGTCCACGAGAAGTTGATAGCCCTGGCCGCGAACGGACTGGATCCAGGATTGTCCGTCCTCTCTCAGTCCGAGCTTCTGACGAACGCTGCTGATATGAACGTCGATACGGCGATCGAACGGGGTCAGCGGCTTGCCGAAGGCCCGCTTCGAAATGTCCTGCTTCGACACGAGCTGGCCGGCGCTACGGGCCAGGACCTCGATCAGGCTGAATTCCGTGCCGGTCAGTTCCAAGCTTTCGCCGCGCCATTCGGCGATCCTGCTGCTCGGATGTATCACGAGTTTTCCCGCCCTTATCGTGTCGGTCGTCGCGCCGGCCGCCGGCTGGCCCGCCCGGCGGAGGATAGCGCGCAGTCTCGCCGCAAGTTCGCCCGGCGAGCATGGCTTCGGCACATAGTCGTCGGCGCCCAGATTGAGACCCGATATCCTGTCGACGTCATCGCCCCTTGCGGTCAGCATTAGCACCGGGACCTGGCTGAGCTTCCTGATCCTCTGCAGAACCTCGATCCCGTTCATCCGAGGCATCATGATGTCGAGCACGATAATATCGACCGTATTGCCGGCCGCCGCCGCAATGGCGGCGCGACCGTCCGTATCGGTGACGACCTCATATCCTTCTTCGACCAGATATTCCTGCAGAAGCGTCGTCAGCTCGGCATCGTCGTCGATGAGGAGAACCTTGTTCATTCGCTTCGTCCGTCATTGTTCCGGGTAAGCCATACAGCACAAACACAGCCGCGCGACCGGGTTTTACCTAACTTAACACTAACTTGACCGCACTTAACGTTCACCCCGTTACTTATCCTGCCATGACATCACCGCGAGCCAGGATCGGGTTGCCTCCACATGAGCCGCAATCCTTCATCGAGTTGGCACAGCTCGGGAAAAGGCACCAATGCCTTCGACCACAAGGAATGCATCGTTGAGAAACCCGCCCAGAATATTCGCTGCCGCTCTTGTTGCGGCAGCGCTCCTGCTTCCCCTGCGCAATGCCATGGCGGATCAATCCGCCGCACCCGCCCTGACCGTCTCGCTGGTGACGCCGGCGCAACGAGACTGGCCGGAAACCGTTCCCGCAAGCGGCTGGCTGAAGCCCTGGCAGGAAGCGATCATCGCTTCCGAGACGAGTGGCCTGCGCGTAACCGAAATCCTGGCCGACGTCGGCTCCGTGGTCAAGAAGGGGCAGACCCTCGTCCGGCTGTCGCAGGACAGCGTCCAGGCCGACCTTCGCAAGCAGGAGGCGGCCGTCGTGACCGCTCAGGCAAACCTGACAAAGGCGAAGGCCAATGCGGACCGGGCTCGGCAGCTCCGCTCTTCGGGCGCCCTTTCGGATGAGAAGATTGTCGAATATTTCGCCGACGAACAGACGGCGACGGCAAGTCTTGCGTCTGAAGAGGCGGCGCTCGACAGCCAGAAGATCAAGCTCGACCAGACGACCGTCACGGCCGTCGACGACGGCCTGATAACCTCGCGATCGGCCGAACTCGGCGCGGTCGTCTCGTCGGGCACCGAATTGTTTCGCCTGGTCCGCCAGCAGCGGGTCGAATGGCAGGCCGAAGTTTCGGCCCGCTACCTCTCACGCATCTCGGAAGGATTGCGCGTCGACATCGACGGGCCGGACGGGCGTCCCATTCAGGGCAAGGTAAGGCTCGTCGGACCTTCGATCGACACCAATACAAGCCGGGCGATCGTCTATGTCGCGCTTCCCCAGGACGTTCAGCCGCGCACCGGTCTTTATGTCACCGGCGCCATCGAACTGACGACCACGCCGGCGCTGACGGTTCCGGAGACAGCGATCGTTTTCCGTGACGGCATAAACTACGTCTTCACGTCCGGCGAGGACAAGCGGGTAAGACGGGTGCGGGTCGAGACCGGCCGCCGCACCGACGGCGAAGTCGAGATCGTCTCCGGCATAGATTTCTCGGCGAGAGTGGTGACGTCGGGCGGAGCGTTTCTGTCGGACAACGATCTCGTGAAGATTGCGGGAGAAGGTTGATGAACTTTTCCGCATTTTCGATCCGCAATCCGGTACCGGCGATCCTGCTCTTTGCGATGCTTGCCGTCGGCGGTTTGTTGGCCTTCAAGCATCTGTCGGTCCAGAACTTCCCCGATATGGACCTCCCGACCATCAAAATTACCGCGACGCTCGATGGCGCCGCACCGGCGCAGCTCGAGACGGAGGTCGCCCGCACGATCGAGGACAATCTTGCCTCGCTGAGCTATCTCGACCACGTCACCACGACGATAACCGACGGCATGGTGTCAATCAGCGTCTCCTTCAAATTGGAGAAAGACAGCGAAACGGCCCTGAACGAGGTCCGCAACGCCGTGGACAGCGCAACGGCCGATCTGCCGGCGCAGATGCAAACGCCAAGCGTCACCAAAGTCACCGTACAGAGTTCGGCGCTGGTCACCTATGCCATCCGGTCTGCCGTCCTCAATGAAACCGAGCTCTCCTGGTTCATCGACAACGATCTGACCAAGGCGCTCCTGTCGGTACCGGGCGTCGGACAGGTCAATCGCATCGGCGGTGTCGACCGCGAGGTTCACGTCGACCTCGATCCGACGACGATGGCCGCGTTCGGCGTGACGGCGACCACTGTGTCGGCGCAATTGAAGTCGGTTCAGGCCGATACATCAGGTGGCCTTGGGGAGATTGGCGGCACCCGTCAGACATTGCGCACGCTCGGTGCGGTGGCGTCGGTCGATGCTCTGAAGGAGCTCAGAATTCCCCTGGCCAACGGGCAGCAGGTTCGCCTCGACGATGTCGCATCCGTCACGGACAGCTTCGCGGAGCGGTCCTCGATGGCCTATCTCGACGGCAAGCCGGTGGTCGCGGTCGAGATCAAGCGCTCGAACGGATTTTCGGACAGCAGTGTCGCGGCCGACGTCGACGAGGCGATGAAACAGTTCGCAGCCAAGCATCCCAACGTGCAGATCGAGGAGGCCTAAAGCACGCTCGGGCCGATCATCGATAACTACGATGGTTCCATGCGCATGCTGTACGAAGGCGCGATCCTGGCGATCATCGTCGTCTGGCTCTTCCTTCGGGACTGGCGTGCGACGATCCTGTCGGCCGTGGCGCTGCCGCTGTCGGTCATACCGACCTTCCTCGTCATGTATCTGGCCGGCTTCAGCCTGAATGTCGTCACCTTGCTGGCACTGTCGCTCGTGGTCGGCATCCTTGTCGATGATGCCATCGTCGAGGTCGAGAACATCGCTCGCCACCTGCAGATGGGCAAGCGGCCGATCGACGCCGCTCTGGAGGCGGCCAACGAGATCGGACTCGCCGTCATCGCGACCACCTTCACGCTGGTCGCGGTCTTCCTGCCAACGGCCTTCATGAGCGGTATACCGGGACTTATATTCCGCCAGTTCGGTATCACTGCCGCCGTGGCGGTCCTCGTCTCGCTCGTCGTCGCCCGGCTGCTGACACCGATGATGGCCGCCTATTTCATGAAGGCCCATCAGAGCGAGGAAAAGGACGGCCGCATCATGCGCGCCTATCTTGCAATCGTGAAAGCCGCCATGAACCGCAGGAAAACCACGGTGGCCGTGACTGCCATCGTCGTCGCACTTTCGCTTGCCACCATCCCACTCCTGAAATCCGGCTTCCTGCCCGCTTCCGACGATGCGCGAGCCCAGATCACGCTCACCATGCACCCGGGTGCTACTATCGAGCAGACGGACGCCACGACCACGAAGGCGGCCGATATCATCGGCAAGCTCCAGGACGTGACACATGTCTTTTCCTCGGTCGGTTCCGCATCCTCGGGCGGTGGCCCCGACTCCAGCACCACGAGCAGTGTCGGATCCGCTACGATCGTCGCTGTGCTGTCGCCCATCGGCGAGCGTGACCGCAAGCAGTCGGAAATCGAAAACGACATCCGGCAGGCTCTCTCGGTTCTGCCCGGTGTGCGGATCGCAGTCGGCGGCGGCGGCAACGGTACGAAGCTGGAGATCACTCTTGCCAGTGATGATGCCAATGCGCTTGACAGCGCAAGTACGGCGCTTGAAGAGCAGCTGCGCACGCTGCAGGGCATCGGCGCGGTGACATCGACCGCAGCCAGGCAGGCGCCGGAAATCCAGATCACGCCCGACTTCGCCCGCGCAGCAGCGCTCGGGGTGACCTCGAGCGCCATCGCCGAAGCCGTGCGGGTGGCGACGGATGGGGAATACTCCGCCGATCTGCCAAAGCTCAACCTGCCGCAGCGTCAGGTTCCGATCGTCGTTCGCTTCAGCCCCGAGACACGCACGAAGCTCGACGACATCAAGAACATGCGAGTGGCAGGAACGAACGGCAATGTCGATCTCGGATCGATCGCCGATATCCGGATCGGCGGCAGCCCGTCGGAGATCGACCGCATCGATCGGATGCGCAATGTTACTCTTTCCGTCGAGCTCAACGGCCGCATCCTGGGCGACGTCAACCGCGAGGCGCAGGCGCTGCCGGCACTTCAGCATCTGCCGTCGGGCGTCACTCTCGTCGAACAGGGCGAACTTCAGCGCAGCTCGGAGCTGTTCCAAAGCTTTGGCCTTGCAATGGCCATCGGGGTGTTTTGCATCTACGCGATCCTCGTCCTGCTCTTTCACGACTTCCTGCAGCCGTTCACGCTTCTGATGGCTCTGCCGCTCTCGCTCGGCGGCGCGCTGGTGCCCCTGGTGGTGACCGGAACCAGCTTCTCGATGTCGGCCGTCATCGGGCTGCTCATGCTGATGGGCGTGGTGACGAAGAACTCCATCCTTCTCATCGAATACGCGATCATGTCGCGCCGTCAGGGCATGCCCCGGTTCGATGCCCTCGTGGATGCCTGCCACAAGCGCGCACGACCGATCATCATGACCACGATCGCCATGGCATGCGGCATGCTTCCGGTTGCACTCAGCCTGACGGGCGGCGATTCCAGCTTCCGGCAGCCGATGGCGATTGTGGTGATCGGCGGCGTGATGATGTCAACGTTGCTCAGCCTCGTCGTCATCCCTGTCATCTTCACCTTCGTCGACGACCTCAACGAAGCGCTCAAGCGCCTCGTTCACCGGACCGGGCCTGACACCACCGACGCGGAACCGCAGGCATCCAACGATCGAGCAGCGATCGCCTTCAAGCCCGAGCTTTCGAAGCGAGGGCAAGCTCAGAGATGACCTCCTCTCGGCGAGCTATCGGCCAGATGGTCGCGCGCCCGATGCGGGCGACGCCCGACGACCTTCATGGCAACCTCTTCGGTCGAATTCCCTCCCCCGGAACGAGACCGCGGGACGTGTACCCCCGCAGGCGGCCTCGCGCCGCCTGCGCGTCCTGCCACCACTACAGCGTCGAGCGTCTTTCAGACGCACAAAGGACGCTGTAACCCTTTGAATTTCTGCATAATTCCTAAAGAGAATTTCGATTTCAGGAATTATGCGCCAGGGAGGCGATCGGATAATGGACCGTTGAAACGGCTTTGGCTTTGAAAACAGGCCCGATGCGAGTACTGATCGCCTTGCTCTCTTTCGCTTTTGTCTTACCTGGGTGCACCGAGACCATGGACAGAGCGCTCGATGCGAAGGAGGCGGAAACGGCTTCGATTGCCGGTTATGGCGAGATTCGGACATATCTGGATGCTCGGCTCGACGAAGCGCCGAAAGATATCGATTGGGAGCCGGCGACCAAGCGGGATCGCGTCGACGTGCTGATGATTTCAGGTGGCGGCGCCGGCGGCGCCTTCAGCGTCGGCGTCCTTTCCGCGTGGAGCGCAACGAAAACCCGTCCTCGGTTCGATATCGTGACTGGTGTAAGCACGGGGGCCCTGATCGCGCCTTTTGCATTTCTCGGATCGGCCTATGACGACACTCTGGTGCACCTCTACACGAGCGGCGTCGCCGAAGAGCTTGCAAGCAGCAAGCGAGCCAGCGGATTGATTGGTCCGAGCTTGCTCAAAGCCGATCCTTTGCGGCGAATGATCGAGCAATTCATCACGCCGGCAATCCTGCGGCAGGTTGCAGCCGAGCATTGCAAGGGCCGCCGCCTCCTCGTCCTGACGACCAACCTCGACACGCAGAGAGCCGTTGTTTGGAACATGGGCGCCATCGCAGCCAGTGGTCGGCCGGATGCGCTGAGGCTGTTTCAGGACATCATGGTAGCCTCGGCAAGCATACGGGGCGTTTATCCGGCGGTGATGATAAAGGCCGAATCCGGAGGACACCGCTTCGAGGAAATGCATTCGGATGGAGGTTCGGCCTCTCAGGTGCTGATGCTCCCGCAGGCGCTCCTGACGAGCTCCCATCGCCTCGGCCCGGCAAAGCGGACGGCCGTTAATTTTTACGTAATCGTCAACAATGCACTCATGCCCGAATTTGCCAAGACGCCCGACACAACGCTATCCGTGATCGCAAGAGCGTTCTCTATTTTCGTCAAATCCCAGACGCAGAGCGCGCTGACGGCGCTCTATAACTATTCAAAATTGACGGGTGCGCATTTCCACCTCGCATCGATCGACGTGCAAGTTCCCTATTCCATGCTCGATCCGTTCAACACTCAGTACATGTGCGCCGTCTACAATCTCGGATATGCAGAGCTCATGGCTGGAACCCTGTGGAGAGATAGCCCGGTTTTTCGCTGATCGACCGCAAGTCGCCGACGAATTGACGAGCGTCGGGCGTCACTCTCGTCGAACAGGGCAAACTTCAGCGCAGTTCGGAGCTGTTTCAGAGCTTCGGCCTCGCCATGGCGATCGGCGTGTTCTGCATCTATGCGATCCTCGTCCTGCTCTTTCACGACTTCCTGCAGCCGTTCACGCTTCTGATGGCTCTGCCGCTCTCGCTCGCGGAACGAGACCGCGGGACGTGTTCCCTCGCAGGCAGCCTCGCGCCGCCTGCGCGTCCTACATCTTCTCTGCCAACAGCGTACCTCGCCCGCATCGCAGAAAGAACCTTTACCAAACTTTACACTTCCTTAACCGCGCTTAACGTCCACGCGGCTATTAGAGTTCGATCTCAGTTCAATCCGGAGTGTCGTGTGTCCAAGGCACATCGCAATATTCTGCGTTGCCGCTTCGCGGAGCGGAAAATCATATTTGCCGAGATTTGGCGGTGGTTGCTGAAGCTTGATTCAAAGAATTATATCTCAATTGCTGTTTTCTTAAGTCCCGGGATCCAATCAGGCCGCGCAGAAAACGTTCGAATAGAGCGTCATGCTCTACTGGACGACATTTCAATTGGAGGAACGGGGTGATCGATGCTCCGGGTGATCAGGGCGCGTTTGCCGGACAGATCGAACAGTTAAACAGGGCAGCACGCCCTATCTCATGCTGAACATTGCCGGGCGTCATGACAATGGGGGCATCGCTTCGAAATCGGGCAAGGCGCCGCTTGCGTAGCCGACCGCCCCCAGCGAAGCGATGGCTATCCGTCCGTCGCGGATCGACAGGAGCGGTCCGTCACCACCCTGCTCGTAGAGATCAGGATGGGCCGCGGCGAAGCGCGCCTTCTCGGCCTGCGGCGCACCCTGCATGCCTGCCACATAGTGATGGCCATTGCGCTCGACATGAGAGAGGCCGAGCAAGGAGACCAGCGCCAGATCCTGCTGCACGGCAAGCCCCGCCTGGCAGGTCAGATCCTCGCCCGAGAGGAACAGTCCCGGCGCGGTTCCGGTTCTGATGCGGATCGCCTTCATGAGCGAGCGGTAAATGCCCTTGCAGGTTTTCGAGGAGACGCCGGTATAACCGAGCCGCCTGGCGGCGGCGAAGGCGCCGTCGCCGTCGTCGCTCTCATCGATCAGGAAGGGCAATTGCGCCGCCAGGTCCCCCAGCGGCGTTTCCATGGTGATCGCGCGCGAGAACGGCTGCTCGACAAAGGCAATGGCCGCGCGCAACCGCGCCAGCCGGGGGGTCGCCTCGATTTGCGCCAGCAAGGCGGCAAGCTGTTCGGCGGCGCCAAACTGTTCGTTGCCATCGACCGTCACCCGATAGTCGGGCAGGAGGTCCAGCACGGCGGCGATCCGCGTCAGGCGGTCGATATCGACATCGATCGCGCCCGAAAGCTTGATCTTGAACCAGCGGTTGCCATAGCGGGCAATCACCGCCTCGAGGCTTTCCGGCAGGCCGTCACCGACGGGATGGACGATATCGCCCTCGCTGATCGGATCGACAAGCCCGATCGTATGCCGGGCCGAGATCGCGCCGGCAGGGCGAAGGCTGGCGAGCATCGCCGAGGCGGCGTCCGCGTCGATATCGCCGGGCAGCATGGGACCGCCGATGCCGACGAGGTTGCGGCGCACCGCATCGAAGAAGGAAATGCCTGCCAGGCGGCAATAAGCATCGAGCGCGGCGCGAGCGATGAGCGACGGACCGAAACCGGCCGCCAATGGATTTCCAGGCAGGCGCCGAACAGTCTCCATCTCGTTCAGACGGGCGGTGGCAAACAATGTCGCCGGCGCAGACGGTTCGAGCGAAGCAGCCGCAGCGGTGCGGATCGAGGTGCGCAACTGATCGACATTCTGCGCCGGCGTCAGCACCGGGTTCTTGTCGAACCATTTCGGCACCATCATCTCGGCGGCCGCGCCAAGGGCGGTTCGTCCCTCTTCATCCTCGACGCGGACCCTGAGGAAGGCTTGCGGCGCCTTTTCGAGGGTTGCCGCACCAAAGCGGAACGGCAGGCGCAGCCTGATATCGCGCTCGAAGGCGTCGATCTCGATCACTCTGATGCGCGGCGCCGTCACGGAACCTCCAATGTTACTGTCCACGATCATGCCATCCGGTCGAGCATGGCGCGCGACACTTCGTGATGGAGCGGTTCCCGGCGAAGCAGCCGGCCGATCTCGTCCACCATGGCCTGGCCTTGGGCGAAATGCGCCTCTTCAGTGTGACCGGCGGCATGCGGCGAAATGGTGACATTGGCCATTGCGGGGTCGCGGAAGGGGCTATCCGCAGGCAGCGGCTCGTCGTCAAAGACATCCAAGGCCGCCTCGAAACGGCCGGAGCGGATTTCGGCGAGCAGTGCCGTTTCGTCGACCAGTTGTGAGCGCGCCGTGTTGATGAACAGCGTGCCGGGACGCAATAGCGCCAGTTCGCGGGCGCCGATCATACGGCGCGTTTCCGGCAAGACAGGCGCATGCAGCGAGATCACGTCGCTTTGAGCCAGCATATCGTCCAGCCCGGCACTGACAACGCCGAGTGCCGTGGCCTCGCTATCACTCAGAAACGGATCGACGACCAGCACGCGGCAACCGAATGGAACGAGCAGCCGCATGACCGCCCGCCCGACATATCCGGCGCCGACGATGCCGACCGTTCTGGCGCCAAGTAATCTCTGCGGCACGGCGGCGCGGACGTCGAGCCATTCGCCGCCGTCGCGCAACTGATGATGCAGCCGATGAATGCCGCGCATCGCCAGAAGCGCTTCGGCGACGACGAACTCGGCAACCGAGGCGGCAATTTTCGAGGCGGCATGGGTAACGCGAATGCCATCGTCGAACAGACGCGCCGGGACTAGTGTGCGGACGCTGCCTGCCGAATGGGCGACAAGGGCGAGTTGCGGATGGCGCTGACGCGCGGCGGGATCGAATGGGGGCGTGCCCCATCCGGTGAGACATGCCGTGGCGCCCTGCAGCAGCTGGTCGACATCGGCTGCGTCGATCGTGGCGGCGGTCGGCCAACGCACCTCGCCAAGGACGTTCAACTGGGCAATCGCCGCATCGTCCAGCATCATCCGGCGGGTCTTTTCGGTCAGCAGTACGGCGATAACGGGAGCCTGTTCAATCATGCTTCTACTCTTTCGCTGCGGCGACCAGGCGCCTGAGATGGGCAAGATCGGCGCGGACCTTGTCGAGCGCCTGCTCTCGGGAGACGCGGTATTGGGAATGCATCGAGAGCACGCCGGCAAAGCCAGTGGCCACCAGATGCGAAACGATTTCGTTCCAGGGCACCATGCCTTCGTCGAGCCCGTACCAGTCCGAATGCCATGCGCGTTGGCCATGAGCTCCGTAAGCGCCGGGGAACCAACCGCTGTTCTTGACGCCCATGCAGCAGAACCACGGTTCGAGAATATCGAGGGTCAGACGCCAGTCTTCGCTTCCCTCGCGAATCTGGTTGGCCGGATCGGGATAGGCGCCAATCCTGATGGGATCACGCCCGGCCAGCAATTGCACGGCCAGCGCGCCCGAACTGTGCAGGGTCCCGCCATGAAGCTGGATGGTCAGCTTGATGCCGAAGCGTTCGGCCAGGCGCTCGAAGCCGTCGAGATCGTGCCGCGCCTCATCGACCTGGGCCTGCCAGCGCCGCGACGGGTCGTAGCGCCAGAAGCCAAGCCGGACCTGCCCGATGCCAGCCTCGCCGCAACAACTAAGAAGCCAGGATGTGGCATCGTCGGGCCGGGTGGAATCGATGGTCGCCATCGGGGTGCGCAAGCCGGCCACGGCAAAGAGCTTTACGGCATTGACGATCTCCTCCGGCCTGTCTGGGGAAACGGCATGGCCATCGCGAATAAGGAGATCGGCACACTCGAATCCCAAACCGGCCGTGATCCCGGCCGCCTTCTCGAGCGGCAGGCCCTCCAGGGTCTTGGTGAAATAGGCAATATCCATGGATCAGATCCGAAAGAGGAAAGCGTCGTTCATGAGCGGGAAAGACAAAGTTCGCTGCGGCGACCGAATGCATCGCGGGCGCACACCGCATAACGCACGCCTTCCGGCGGCGACATGTGCAGGAATGCCGTCGAGATCAGCGGCGCTGAACTGACCTTTTCAAAAGTCCCGCCATCGGTGCTGACCAGGACATCGTAGAAGATGGCCGGGCTGGCATCGCCGGCAGCCCAGAACAGCATGCGCTCTTCCCGGCCGCCAAGACCAAGGTAGCGTTCGACGACAAGGCGGCTCGGTGCCGCCGGGGGCACGCCGGTATCGGGAACGACAAGCACCTGCGTCAGCGACGGCAATGGCACATCCAGGTCGACACTGATCCGGCCTTCGTCGCAGTCGACGATGCTGATCGGATGCAGCAAGGCGGGCTCCTGCGCCCGGCGCAGTTCGGCAAACTGCGCCTCGGTCGGTGCGGGCGGTGCGCCGACCGGTTCGAAGGGGCCGCGTGGATTGCTTTCGTCGCGCTGAGCTTCCCAGACCTCCATCGGATTGGTGAATTCCTCGTCGATGCGCAGCATGCAAAGCGCGTGGCGGCCGGGAACCAGGCCGCTCACCTCGAGGCGGACGGCGGTCCGGCCCGAACGGTTGATGGCATCGACGCTATGGATGAGGCTGATGGAAACACCGCCGCCCGGCAGCCGCGTCGGCAGGATCGCCAGGCCATCCTGGTCGGGAGCAAGCGGCGGTTCGGCCGTCACCTTGCAAACGGTATCACCGAGGGTTGCCAGCAGTTCCATCGATGTGAGGCCGGGCTTCTTGATGATGTCGAAGGGCGGCGCCCTGTCGACGTCCGTGACCAGCATATCCAGATTGGTCTTGTGCTCCCACTGCGCCTTGGTGAAATTGCGCGAACCGAAATAGGCAAAGATCGTGCGCTGGCTCCAGCCGCCGATAAAGGCGTGGTCATTGCTCAGAAAGGTGAAATTCGCCGCTTTCGGGGCGATGATGCGCCGGTCGTGTTGTTCGATGATGCGGGCGATGATGCCGGCGTAATAGGCTTTGCCGTGCCAGCTATGGTGATCGCTCCAGCCGAGCTGCGGATCGCATTCATCGTTGACGATGGGCAGGCCCGCGAGGCGCAGGTGATGCTCCTTGAGATAGTCGACGACGAGAAGCGTGCGGTCGACGATGGCGTTGGTTTTCGGAGTCAGGTCTTCCTTGCTGCCGTTGACGCCCTTTTCGTGGATCGAGATGTAGTCGAGGCGCGGCGGGCCATCGCCGGTCAGGCAGCTCGTGCCGCTGTCGCAATGGGCCATGAGGGCGCGAAAGATCGGCGACAGCGTGCGGGCGGTGCCAGGCCCGCCCATCGGCAGGCTGGGATCGATGGCATCGAGCCCGGCGACGCAGGCGTCATAGTAGTTGGTGTAACCCTTGATCCCGTAGGTCCACCAGCCCGAATCGGCCTCGTTCGTCGTTTCGAAATACCATGTGCGCAATTCGTCCATGCCGTAACGCGCGCCATAGCGATCGACCGTTGCCGTCACGAGATCCCGCCAGCGCCTGACCTGATCCATGTCTTCATAGTCGGTGAACAGGCCGGATGGGTTGCCCATCAGCTCGAAGAACGGCTTCAGGCGGTGTCCGATCATCACGTCGAGCGCGCGGTCGAGCACGGACCAGTCATAGCCGCCCCCGCCCTTCGCACTCAGCAGATTGTAGAGATAATGCACCCGCAGGAACCGGATGCCTTCGTTCGGCAGGCCACCGATATAGGCAAGCATCTGGCGCATCTCGGGCTCGAGCAGCAGCTCGGCCGGCGAAAAGCCGGTGCCGCGCCAGAACCGGTTGAACGGGCGTACCGCTGCACCGGCATCAACGTTTATTCGCGTACGTTCACGCATGGGTCGTCTCTCCTTGGACGGAAGTTGGCGGCGCGCCGCAATGCCGGCACGAGGCCAGGAGCCGGATTATTTGAACTTGTCGCGCATCGCATCGATGCCGGGGATGGTTTTGGTCAGATGCTGATGGGCGGGATCGAAGCGCTGGATCAGCCCCCGGCGGTGCTTGCCGACGAGAATGGTGAAGATATAGCCCCGGTGCCCCGGCGAGGTGACCGTCGGGTGGTAACCCCGGTCGACCAGGACAGTGTCGCCGTTGCGGGTCATAAGGATCTTGACCGGACCGTCTTCGTCATAGGTGATCTGGCTGCCGAAGCCGGTCTCGGGCTGGAAGCGGTAGTGATACAGTTCTTCGTGCCGGGTCTCGACATCGCCGTCTTCTGTATCGTGCTTGTGAGGGGGATAGCCGGACCAGCAGCCTTCGCCGGCATAGAGTTCGCTCACCAGCAGGTTGCCGCAGCGCCCGTTCTGCCGTTGGCCGAGCAGGTGAACGATCCGCCTTTGGCTGTGGGTGTCCGACGAACCGACATTGACCGCGTCGACCTCATCCGGAGTGATGCGAAACGGGGCGTAGCGCGTGTCGCAGAGGCCGCCGGCAATGGCGACTTCCGCCGCCGCGCCACGAGCCGATATCCGGACATTGGCGCCGACGGGCGCGTAAACCGAGTCCGCATCGCCTCCCCAGATATCGGCTCGTCGGCCCACCGCTTCGAACATGATGCCATCCACTTCGATATCCACCTGACCCGACAGCACGACGTAGAGGCTTTCGTGCGCGGGCAGCCGCCGGATGTCCTGCTCGTTGGAGGCGAGCGTGACGAGATCGAAGTAGATGAGATCGAGCGTCGTGGAGGAGGTATCCACAATCGGACGCTGCTCGGAGCGTGGAATGAATTCGGGCATCAATTGAACTCCGGAACGTTACGGTCGGCAAAGGGAAGAAGCGTCAGGGATTCGGCGTAATGACAGGCCACTGCGTGCCCATCGGCGGTGACGGTGCGCAACGCCGGCACCTCCTGCTTGCAAAGCTCGGTGGCGTAGCGGCAGCGCGGATGAAATGCGCAGCCGGGAGGCGGATGGGCGGGATCGGCAACCTCACCCGCCAGCCGGATGCGCTGGCCGTGGCGGCGCATCCGCGGATCGGCGATCGGCACGGCCGAGAGCAGCGCTTCGGTGTAGGGGTGGAGCGGACGCGAGAAGATCTGCTCCGTCGGCGCCTTTTCGACGACCCGGCCGACATACATGACGGCGATATTGTCCGAGATGTGCCGGACGACCGAGAGGTCGTGAGCAACGAAGAGATAGGTCAGACCGAACTGTTCCTGCAGGTCCTGCAGCAGGTTGATGGTTTGTGCCTGCACGCTGACATCGAGCGCCGAAACGGCCTCATCGGCGATCACCAGCCGCGGATTGGAGGCCAGCGCCCGGGCGATGCCGATGCGCTGGCGCTCGCCGCCGGAAAACGCATGGGGATAGCGGTGCATGTATTCAGGCCGCAGGCCGACGCTCTGCATGAGGTCGGCGACCCGGTGCTCGAGTTCCCGGCCCTTGGCGATGCCGTTGACACCAAGCACCTCGCCGATGATGTCGATGACCGGAAGGCGCGGATTGAGCGAAGATTGCGGATCCTGAAACACGATGCGCAGGTCGCGATGGATTTCGTCGAGCGCAGAACCCGACAACGCCGCGAGATCGACCGTGCCGCCGCTGCGGCTGCGATAGCGGATTTCGCCGCTGGTCGGCTGATAGATGCGCAAGACCGTGCGGGCAAGCGTGGACTTGCCGCAACCGGACTCCCCGACAATACCGAGTGTTTCGCCATCCTCGACACGAAGCGAAACGCCGTCGACTGCCTTGACGTGTCCGACCACACGCCGGAACGCGCCCTTGCGAATGGGGAAATGCATCCTGAGATCGTTCAGTTCGAGCAGCGGGCTTGGTTGCGTCATGGGATCGACCATCATTGTCTTCCTTCGTAAAGCAGACAGCTGGCGACATGCCCGTTGCCGATGGCGACGGGCTGCGGATCATTTTGGTCACACAGGCCCGCCCTTGCCTCTTTGCATCGGGGATGAAAGCTGCAGCCCTGGGGCCGGTTGAAGCGCGAGGGCACCATACCATCGATGATCGCAAGCCGTTCGGTGGGTTGCCCATGCATGCGCGGCACCGATTGCAGCAGAGCCTTGGTGTAGGGATGAACAGGTGCGTGGAAGATCGTGTCGACATTGCCTGCCTCCACGACCCGGCCGACATACATGACGACGACCTCGTCGGCGATTTCGGCCACCACACCGAGATCATGGGTCACGAACAGCACCGAGAGCCCGAATTCGGCCTGCAGCGAGGCCAGGAGATCGAGGATATTGGCCTGGGTGGTCACATCGAGCGCCGTCGTCGGTTCGTCGGCGATCAGCAGCTTGGGGCGGCAGGCGAGCGCCAAGGCGATGCAGACGCGCTGGCGCATGCCGCCGGAAAACTGGAAGGCATAGTTTTCCATGCGCTCGGCCGGCCGCGGGATGCCGACCAGAGCCAATGTCTCGATGGCATGTTCGCGCGCCTCCTTCTTTCCCATCTTCAGATGCAGGCGGATCACTTCGACCATCTGGTTGCCGATCGTATGGACGGGGGAAAGGGCCGCCATCGGCTCCTGGCTGATCAGTCCGATCTGGGCACCGCGGATTGCCCGCATGTCGTGGCCGCGCGGATCGAGCGCCGCCAGGTCGACGAAGGGTGCTGACGGATCCGGCCGGTAGCGGATTGCTCCCGAGACGATCCGCCCTCCCCGCGGAACCTGGTTGAGGATCGAGCGGCCGGTGATGCTCTTGCCCGAACCGGATTCGCCGACGACGCAGACCGTCTTGCCGCGCGGGATGGAAAAGGAGACGCCGTCGACCGCCTTGATGGTGCCCGCACCACCGAAGAAATGGGTCCTGAGGTCGTCGACCTCGATCAGCGGGTCGCGATCCCCGTGCCGGCCGTCGGCTGCGGCAAAATTGGGATCAGTATTCATAGGGATCTGCAGCATCGCGTAGTCCATCACCGAGGAAATTGAGGGCGAGCACGGTGACGATCACCGCGAGACCGGGAAGAAACAGCCAGGGTGCGCTCGAGACGGCGAGAATGTTCTGCGCCTCCTGGAGCAGCACGCCCCAACTCACCACCGGCGGGCGCAGGCCGATGCCGAGGAAGGAGAGCGCGGTTTCTGCGAGAATCATCGTCGGGATGGCGAGCGTCACCGAGGCGATGATATGGCTCATGAAGGATGGAACCATGTGCCGCCAGATGATGCGCATCTGCGAGCAGCCGTCGAGACGGGCGGCGATGACGAAGTCTTCCGTCTTGAGCGACAGAAAGCGGCCGCGCACCACCCGCGCCAGGTCGGTCCAACCGATCAGCGACAGGATGATCGTGATCCAGAGATAGACCAGAATCGGATCGGCGCTGATCGGAACGGCAGCCGCAAGGCCCATCCACAACGGGATGGTCGGGATAGAGTTGATGAGTTCGATGGAGCGCTGGATCACATCGTCTACCCAGCCACCGTAGAGCCCCGAGATGCCGCCCAGGATGATGCCGAGGATGAGGCTGATTGCGACCCCGATCAGTCCGACGGACATAGAAACGCGCGTGCCGTGGACCGTCCGGCTGAAGACGTCGCGACCGAGGCGATCGGCGCCGAACAGGTAGAATGGTTTGCCCATCTCGATCGGGCCGATCAGGTGCCGGTCGAAATTAAACAGCCCCCAGAGCCGGTAGGGTTCGCCCTTGACGAAGAAGCCGAGGGGGATGACGACGGCCGGATCGGGCACGTAATTGCGGCTGAGCGCGATCGGGTCAACCTTCATCGAATAACCGTTGACGTAGAGCGGATGAAACTGCCCGGCCGCGTCGTAGCCGGCGAACTTGATCTGCTGCGGCGGCGCATAGGTGTAGCGGGAATCGTAGGTCTGCGATGAGACCGGGGCGAGAACCTCGGCAAACAGGGCAACCAGGTAGATCAAAAAGATGACGACGCCCGCCGCCACCGCCAGGCGATGGCGACGGAAGCGCCGCCAGATGAGCTTCCACTGCCCGGCGACCGCGTCGGAATTCTGGATCAGTTCAGGTGATAGCGCGATGGCTTGATCGGTCATTGATATGGTCCTTCAGCCGTTGCGAATGCGTGGATCGAGCCAGGCGAGCAGCAGATCCGAAATCAGTGTGCCGATCAGCGTCAGCATGCTCATCAGCAGGATGAACGTGCCGGCCAGATACATGTCCTGAGCAAAGAGGGCGTTGAGCAGCAGTGGCCCGGTGATCGGCAGGCTGAGAACGATGGAGACCACCACCGAGCCGGAGACGAGGTGCGGCAGCACCCAGCCGACGGTCGAGACGAACGGGTTGAGTGCTACCCGCACCGGATATTTCAACAACAGCCGGATTTCGCTCAAGCCCCGGGCGCGGGCCATGTCGACATAGGGCTTGTTGAGCTCGTCGAGCAGGTTGGCGCGCATGATCCGGATCAGCGCTGCAGTGGCGCCGGTGCCGAGAACGACGACCGGGATCCACATATGCGAAATGAGATCACCGAGCTTGGCCCAGCTCCAGACCGCATTGATATAGGCGGGTGAAAACAGCCCGCCGGTACTTTGGCCGAAATATTGTGCCGAAACATACATCAGCACCAGCGCCAGCAGGAAGTTCGGGATGGCAAGGCCGAGAAAACCGAAGAAGGTGGCGACGTAATCCCCCACCGAATATTGCCGCACGGCCGAATAGATGCCGATCGGAAAGGCCACCGCCCAGACGAAGAGCAGCGTAGTGACCGAGACCACCATCGTCAGGCCCATGCGGGCCCAGATCAGCTCGCTGACCGGCTTGTTCCAATCGAGGGACTGGCCGAAATCGCCGCGCAGCAGGATACCGCTGATCCATTTCCAGTATTGGACCGCCCAGGGCTGATCGAGGCCATAGCGTTCACGCAGGCCGGCGATGACGCCGGGATCGATCGTTTCGTTCTGGGAGGCAAGACGCGCGGTCATCGCGGTCAGGAAGTCGCCGGGCGGCAGTTGAATGATGATGAAGGTCACGACGGAAATCGCGAACATCATCGGGATCATGTAAAGCAGACGTCTGATGATGAAGCCGGCCATGGTCAAGCTCCTTCAATCGGCGATCGCCGATCGGATGATTGGGACTGGGCTGGTGTTGATGGAGTGGCGCCCGTCGACGCCATCCCTGTCGGTCGCGTTCCGTTACTGCTGGTAGTAGAAGGTCTCGGGCTTTGCCGGTCCCGGTGTCATGTAGAACGATGTGCTCGGAATGACCTTCGGAACATTGCGCATATTGGTCTTGACGATGCCGACGCGATCCGGCTCCAGGTTGGTGCCGATGACGTAGAATTCGTCACGGGTGATCGCCAGCAACTCCTTCATCGCAGCCAACTGCTTTTCTAGTGTCGGCGCTTCCTGCACCTGCCGGTAAAGATCCATCTGCTTCTTGGCCGCGGGGCTCGGTTCTTCAGCGTTCGGATCCTTGGGGTTCTGGTAATAGAGGCCCCAGGCCGTTGCGAAGCTCGATTCATATTCGTGCGGGAAATACCATTTGGGATCGAGCAGGCCGAGGAAGTCGTAGCCACCGCCGCCAACCCATCCAAGGCCGTCATTCTCATTGTTCTGCAGCCGGGAGAAGATCAGCGAACGTTCGGCCGGGCGGGGCTGCATGTCGATGCCGACGGCCCGCCAGTAGCGCTGGATCATCTCGAGGGCGTCCACCTGGATCGGGCTTCCGGTCAAGGCGTCGATCGCAAAGGTAATCCGCTTGCCATCCTGACCGAGGCGATAGCCTTCGGCGTCATGTTTGGTAAGGCCCGCCTTATCGAGATACTGATTGGCGAGATCGACATTATATTCCAGATACTGCGTCGCCATCTTCTCGTCGTAGAGCGCGGTGCCTTCACGCGGCGCTGCCTGATAAGGCTTGGCCTGTCCGGCATAGATCAGCTGGTTGAGCTCTTCGCGGTTGATGGCGTAGCTGAGGCCGATGCGGAAATCCTTGTTGGAAAAGACAGCGCGCAAGGCCGGATTCTTGTGGGTCTGGTTGAGGGTGATCAGCAGGGCGTTCGACCACGCCGGCCGGGCGATGAACAGGCCGTAGCCGCCTTTCTCCTGGTTCTGCACGATCACCGTACGGGCGTCCGTCGTCTCGATGAAGCGGTTCTGCATGTCGATTTCGCCGCTGATCGCCTTTAGGATGATTGCCTGGGTGTCCTGCATCACATCGATGGTGATGCGATCGAAGTAAGGCAGCTGGTTTCCTGCGGTATCCACCTTGGCATAGTATGGATTGCGCTCGGCGACGACCTGGGTGGTGCCGTTATAGGGCGCGGTCAACACCCAGGCATCGAGCGTTGGACGGCCGAGATCGCGCCAGCGGCCGGGAAAGCCGATCTTGTTGTTGAAGAGCTGGACCCAGTCGGTTGCGCCGGCTGCCTTCACCAGGGCGTCGACGCCGTCGGGATTGAAATCCTTGTGGAATTGCTTGAGGTAGTGCGCCGGCGCGGCCGCCAGAATATCGGAGCCGCGAACGGTCGCCATGTTCATCAGGAACAGGCCGTTTGGCGCGGCAAACTTGAAGACGACCTTGTCGTCGGCGAGCTTTTCGACCTTGACGGTCTCCCCGCCCGCGGTCAGCCAGTCGGGTGCTGCAGGCGTGATCTTGGTGTTGCGCAGCACGTTCTCGTTCCACCACACCAGATCGTCCGCGGTAAAGGGCTCGCCATCCGACCAGCGCGTGCCTTCCCGCAAGGTGAACGTATACTCGGTGGCGTTGTCATTGACCTCGACGCTTTTGGCGAGATCGGGGATCACCTCGGTCCATTCCGGATTCCAGCGGACCAGTCTCGTATAGCCGATCGAACGCTCGATCTCGCTGTCGCCACCGCCAAAGGTGGCCGTGCGCCAGGTGCCGCCATAGGTACCGACCGATTCAAGCGGAGTGAGCACCAGCGGCTCCTTGGGCAAGCGCTTTTCGACCGGCGGCAGCTTGCCGGCATCGACCAGCGCCTTCAGTTCCGGCGACTCCTCAAAGCCGAATGCGGCACCGGCCCAGCCGGCACCCATGAGGATTGCCGCGGCAACGGTCGAGACAACCTGCCGTCTTAAGATTCTGACGTGTTGCATTCCTTCCTCCCAATATTCCGCTCTAGGTTATCGTTAACGTATTCTCCTCTTTCTCTAACGTTATCGTTACCGTTAAATCCTGTCAAAGAGATTCTCAACGCCTTACACTGGCCCGATGATCCTTGGCTTTCCTGGAAATTATGTTAGTTATCGTTATCGTGACTTCCTGCACCTTCTAAAGAGATAATCCAGTTGAGCCGCCCCAAAGAGCCAGAATCCAAAATAACCATCGCCGATGTCGCCCGCGCCGCAGGGGTGTCACCGATGACGGTATCGCGCGTGCTCAACGATCGGGGCGGAGCCAGTGCGGAGACCAGTCAACGGATTATTTTAGCGGCGAGCGAACTCAATTACCGGCCCAATCCCTTTGCGCGCGGATTGCGGTCCGATCGATCGAAGGCCATCGGCCTTCTCGTTCCCGACATCACCAATCCGTTCTTTCCCGAAGTCATCAGGGGAGCCGAGGATGCCGCAAGCGCTGCCGGCTACAACCTGCTTCTGTCGAATGTCGTCGAAAACAGCAAGCGGGAGGAAGAACTCATCGAAACGCTGCTGCGGCATCGGGTCGACGGGATCATCGTCTGCAGCCCGCGGCTGCCCGACGCCGCCCTGCACAAGGCGCTGGCGCCCCACCGCGCCGTGGTGCTCATCAACCGCGAGGCGCCCAACGAGGTCGCCGGGACGATTGTCACCGACTACGAGACAGGAGCCTCGCGTGCCATCGACCATCTGGTCGAGCGCGGGCGCCGCAAGATAGCGATCATTGCCGGGCCGCGCAGTTCGTTTGGCGGCAAGAGCCGTCTTGTCGGCTTTCGCAAGACGCTGTCGGCCCACGGGCTCAAGGCGCAAGGCATGGTTTATTGCGATCCCACCGCGGCAGGCGGGCAAACGGCGGCCGCGCAACTGCTGGCGGAGACGCCCGGCATCGATGCCCTTGTCTGCTACAACGACCTCAATGCGATCGGCGCCATGAAGGCCTGCCGGGCCGCCGGCGTTTCGATCCCCGGGCAAATCGCCCTGATCGGTTTCGACGATATTCCGACTGCCGAACTGCTGTCTCCGGCGCTCACCACCTTGCGGGTGCAAAAACGGGAAATGGGGGAGGAAGCCGTGCGTCTGCTGCTCAGCCGCATCGCCACCAGAAACCGCCAGCACGGCATCGTCATCGTGCCCGAGCTCATCGTCCGCGAAACGACCTGAACGCCCCGGAGCATGATGCCGAAAAGTGTGAGCGGTTTTCGGGACGACATCATGCTCCAACGCTTAAAGTTTGGAACAGGAGGAATATCCGATGGATATCAACAATCTGCAGTCACTGGCCCTGCCTGAGGAGAAGAAGGCCTGGTTCGTCCACGACCGCTTCGGCATGTTCGTGCACTGGGGGCTTTATGCGCTGCCGGCACGCCATGAATGGGTCAAGAGCCGCGAAGAACTGAACGACGCCGACTACCAGAAATATTTCGACCATTTCGATCCCGATCTCTACGACCCCAGTGAATGGGCCAGACGTGCGAAAGCTGCGGGCATGAAATATGTCGTACTGACGACCAAACACCATGAAGGCTTCTGCCTCTGGGACACCAAGGCGACCGACTTCAAGGTGACCAACACGCCTTATGGACGAGATCTGCTCGGTCCATTCGTCGACGCCTTCCGTGCAGAGGGACTGAGGATCGGATTCTACTATTCGCTGATCGACTGGCATCATCCCGACTTCACGGTCGATCCTCGCCACCCGCAGCGCAATCATCCCGATGCGCTGAAAATCAACGAAGGCCGGGACATGCACCGTTATGCCGCCTTCATGCGCGAGCAGGTCCGCGAACTCCTGACGGACTTCGGCCAGATCGACATCATGTGGTTCGATTTCAGCTATCCGCAATGGAAGCTCGGAGACCTGGTCGGAAAGGGCCATCAGGATTGGGAAAGCGAGAAACTCGTGCGCCTGGTGCGCGAACTCGCCCCCGACATCATCATCAACAATCGGCTCGATCTCGCCGGCCTGCAGCCTGACATCGTCACGCCGGAGCAATATATGCCGCGCGCCCGGCCGCTGCGCGATGGCAGGCGTGTCGTCTGGGAAGCGTGCCACACGCTCAGCGGTTCCTGGGGCTATCACCGCGACGAGGATACCTGGAAAAGCACGGAACAACTGGTGCAGATGCTGGTCGGCACCGTTGCCATGGGTGGTAATCTGCTGATGAATGTCGGGCCGACGGCGCGCGGCACGCTCGACCATCGCGCGATTGCGGCCCTTGCCGCTTATGAGGAGTGGATGGCGCTGCACGAGCGCAGCATCGTCGGCTGCACCCAGTCCGACTTCGCCGCTCCGGCCGATTGCCGCCTGACCCAGAATGGCGATCGTCTCTACATCCATCTCTTCAACTGGCCCTATCGCCATCTGCATTTCGATGCGTTGGCGGGGCAAGTCGAATATGCGCAATTCCTGCATGATGGCAGCGAAGTCACCTGGCTGCGCCCGTCCGCCAATACCTTGTGGGCAAACACCCAGTTCCCCGTCGGCGAGGATCAATTGACATTCGTCCTGCCGGTGCGCCGACCTCAGATCGTGGTCCCCGTCATCGAAGTTAAGCTCAAGGCAGGAAGCGCCCCGGCCATTCAGGATTAGAGGGCGGCGGATGATCGCGCAGGTGAGATAGATTGCCTGAGCGGGTGAGGCATGAGCCCGCTCAGAAGAGCGGCTCGGTCGGTCCCGCCAGATGCCGACAGTGACTTACGGATTGGCTTCGGTGGTTTCCACGAAGAGCTGGTTGAGTTGCTTCATCTCGAGTGCATGGGCGCGCTTTCTAATGACGGCTGCCTGTTTGAGCGTAGCAAGGTTGTCAGTTATGTCGATGAGATGAGCATCGGCGACGAGTATCTCCGCTTCGATCCTTCCCTGCTCTCTCAATTGCCAGACATCCCTGACGCGAAATTGAACCATTATCGTGCCGAAGAGCGCCACGAGTGCGGAGGTCGCCATTGGCAGCCATTGGGGGACAACCGGGCCATAGGCCGAAAACAACGAGGAGAGACCGCTCAAAACGATGATCCCCAATGTGAGAAAATTCCAGAGATATTGATTGAACTTGGAGGAGCGCGCATAGCCATTTCGATGCGTTCGAAGATCGCGCAAAGTCTGCATTTTGATCTCGACGGCGTCCGATGGAAGCATGCTTTCAACCGTCTCCTGCTCGATCTCCCGTCTTGCCGCCAAAATTACGTTGATGATAGCGATAATTATCCCGAAGGTAATCATGAACCAGGCGACGTAGCGCAAAGGGACGTCATCGAGAATGACGTTTGGAAAAAACTCAGGTTGAAAAAATTCAATTAAAGCGCCAAGCGATATCAAGAATACAGAAAAGACAACCACAACTATCGAAAGCATCGCCGCCATATTTCTATATCTGCCATTCAGTGTCATTTTCTGAAATCGAACCGAGTCATCCTCATCCTTTCTGAACAAGTCCATCATCCTATCCTCGAGACTATAGGTTTAACCACAGTCAACCTTGTACGACGCCAGAAAGCAAGTAACGTTTGCGACGAAATACTTGATGGATCGAATTGCAGACAACCGCGATCCGGTCGATATGTCCCATGGCGCGAAAACCAACCGTCATATCGCCCACGTTCAGGCTGGGGTAGCCTCCGCCTGTTGAATTCGGTCGCTTCAGGATAGGCTGATCGCTAGCGGTCGGCCGAGATCGCGGCGGATAGGACAGGGACCTATGGCAAGCGCTTCGTCGCCGCAATTGGGATGATGGACAGCGGCTGTTTGCTTTGCCGGGGGCCTTGACTTCGCCTTGCCATGTCTACCGGCAATTGCGGTTCTCCAGACCAGTAGAAGGCACCTGCTGCGCTGTTATGCGAGGTATTTTTGCCCAGCCTGACAGCCACTTGAAAACCGGCGCTGCCTGAGCGGACAGGAGATGGGGCCTGCTCAGGAGAATGGCTCGGTCGGTCCCGCCGCCGGATTGGTCAGCCAGCATGGTCCCTCGGCGGTCATGTACATATGGTCTTCCAGCCGGATCCCGAATTTCCCGGGGAAGACGATCATCGGTTCGTTGGAAAAACACATGCCGGCGGCAAGCGGCGTATCGTTGCCGCGAACGATGTAGGGTTCCTCATGGATCTCGAGCCCGAGGCCATGACCGGCGCGATGCGGCAAACCTGGCAGGCGATAGTTGGGGCCGAGGGAGTGTTTGGCAAGCACCTTGCGGGCCGCATCGTCGAGGCTCGAGCAGGTGGCGCCGATCCGGGCCGCGTCGAAGACGGCCTGTTGCGCCTCGCGCTCGATCCACCAGGCCCGTTCGAACGCGCTTTCGCCGCCCTCCAGCATATAGGTCCTGGTGATATCGGAATGATAACCGTCGATCCGGCAGCCGGTATCGATGAGAATGACGTCGTCGCGACCAAGGACCTGATCGCCGTCGGCGCCATGCGGAAGCGAGGTCGCCGCGCCGAAGGAGACGATGCAGAATGTCGAGCCGGCATCGGCGCCGGCCTGGCGATGCTGCCGGTCGATGAAATCGACCACCTCGGATGATTTGATGCCCGGCTTCAAAAGCCCATGCGCTTGCCTGTGGACGTCAAGCGTCAGGTCCATCGCATACTGAATGAGGGCAATCTCCGCGGCCGATTTGATGCAACGCAGGTCGCGGATCAGCCGCCCGCCATCGGCAAGCCTCGCCGCGCCCATGTCCGCTGCCAATGCATGATAGAAGAAAAGCGGCAAACCATCGTCGAGGGCAAGTCTGCCGCCATGGGCAACAAGGCTGGCGATGAGAGCGGCGCTGCTCTCCTCCTCTTCCCAGACCAGGATTTCCCCCGGCAGATGCGGCAGCGTTTCGACGCGGCTGCGCTCGAACCCTGGAACGATGTAGGAAATGGTCGCGGGCGTGACGAGCGCGCCGAGGAACCTCTCGCTCGGATGCCAGACCAGCCCCGTGAAGTAATGCAGGCTTTCGGTCGGCCCAAGAAGCACGCCAGCCAATCCTTCTGCTTCGATCATTTTGCGAAGCCTGGCGAGGCGGTTCTGCCGTTCGTCCTCAGTGATGCGGGGTACCCTATGCTGCCATGACATGTTGTTTTCCTGCTTTTCCTGCGCTTCCAGATCGATGAAGGCCTCGCCTTGCAGCCAAGATCTTGAACCGACACTAATGCCGCTGTAGGCAATATGTCGACATGAAAAATGTGGAGATGACGATGGCGGTCGAATACACCATACCGGGCATGCTGATACGCGATCATATGGTCGACGTTCCCCTGGATTGGTCGAAGCCGGAGGGGGAGACGATCCGGGTTTTCGCGCGCGAAGTATGCGATCCCGCCCGCCGTCGCGAGACACTGCCGTTGCTGGCTTTCCTCCAAGGCGGTCCTGGCGGAAAATCGCCGCGGCCGAGCAATGGCGGGCCGCCATGGCTTGCCGAGGCCCTGAAGACGCACCGCGTTATCCTGATCGACCAGCGCGGCACCGGGCGCAGCAGCCGGATAGAAAGTGCGGCGATGGAGCACTTTGCCGACGGCAGGGCCGCAGCCGACTATCTCAGCCTCTTTCGCGCCGACAGCATCGTTGCCGATTGCGAACATCTGAGGAAAACCATCTTCGGCGGCGGGCGCTGGCAAACGCTTGGCCAGAGCTATGGCGGCTTCCTGACACTCACCTATCTCTCGAAGGCGCCGGAGGGACTTTCCGCCTGTTATGTCACCGGCGGCCTTGCCGGCCTTGGGGCGACGGCCGATGATGTCTATCGGCGCACCTACCCGCGCGTTGCCGAAAAGAACGCCGCCTATTACCGCCGCTACCCCGGGGATGCCGAACGCATCGGCCGGATCGCCGACTATATCGAGACCAATGAGGTGCGGCTGCCCGATGGCGATCGCCTCTCCGTTCGCCGCTTTCAGACCATCGGCATCGATTTCGGCATGGCGCCGGGTTACGAGAACATCCATTGGCTGGTCGACGAGGCCTTCTCCGGTCCCAATGAAGACCGTCTCTCCGATTGCTTCCTCGCGTCGGTGATGTCGCTGACCTCCTATGACGACAATCCGCTCTTCGCCGTTTTGCAGGAAAGCATTTACGGCCAGGCCGGGACGCCGACTGCCTGGGCGGCCGAACGCATCCGCGCCGAGCATCCGGCCTTTGCCGGCGACCGGCGGCCGCTGCTGTTGACGGGGGAGATGATGTATCCCTGGATGTTCGAGGAAATTCGCTCGCTCAGGGCCTTCAGGGCGGGTGTCGAGGCGCTGGCCACGCATGAGCGCTATGCCCCGCTCTATGCTCCGGCACGTCTCGCGGCAAACGAGGTGCCGGTCGCCGCCGTCATCTATCATGACGATATGTATGTCGATGCCGGGCTTTCGCTCGAAACAGCACGCCACGTCGCCAACGTGCAGGCGTGGGTGACCAACGAATTCGAGCACGACGGTGTTCGTCAATCGGCGGCTGTCCTGCGCAGGCTGATGACCTTGGTCAGAGAGCAGGGCGGCCCCCTCGCCTCCTGAGGCCCGAGCGGTTCATTGCTCTCGTCGCATCAGGACATGCTGATCGCCACCGGCCGATCCAGGTCGCGGGCGATATATTCCTGGATCTGGCGGACGATCTGCCCGGCGTGGGCGATCGCCAGCCGGTCGGCCCGCTCGACGTCACCGGCCTCGATCGCGGCGATGATCTCCTCGTGTTCGTCGACATACTGGCGCGGCAGACGGTCGTCGAACGTCGAGTAGTAAAGGCGCAGGATACGGCGGCCCTCGTCGAGCAGCCTGGCGAAGAAGGCCGTGTAATAGGAATTGCCGGCAAGTTCGGCGATCGCGACATGAAATTCGCGGTTCGCCTCGATCATCGCATAGGCATCGCGCGCGGCAACGGCATCGGCGAAGTCCTTCTGATGCCGACGGGCGGTCTTCATGATCTCGCCGTTGCGCCGTTGCGCCGCGCCGCGGGTCGTCACCCGGTACATCAGCGTCAGCGCTTCGAAATAGGTGGGCAGGCTTGCGAAATCGATGGTCGCGACAATGGTGTTCCTGTTCGGCAGCGTCGTGACAAGCCCGTCGGCGGCGAGCCGCAACAGTGCCTCGCGAATGGGAGTCCGCGACATCCGGAAACGTTCCGACAGCCGCACCTCGTCGAGCGGACTGCCGGGTTCCAGCGCCATCGACAGGATTTCCCGCCTGAGCGTCACATAGACGCTCTGCGTGCCAGAGCCGCGCACCCGCACATTTTCCGCGTCGTTCCGCATTCGTCCGCCCTCTTTCGTTAGAGCCTTGTATTTCGTTTCGGCCGATTCTCGCAATGTCGGTCTTCGGGGCCTCAAATTTGTAAGCTCACATCATTGAATCTTGTCGACAGTTTGTATATAAGGCAACCAGTTTCAACGAGGCTCGATCAATGACCACAGGATGGAAGGGCGTATTTCCCGCCGTAACGACACAGTTCAACGATGATCTTTCCGTTGATTTGCCCTCGACCCAGCGCGTCCAGGACGCGCTTGTAAACGATGGCGTCAACGGGCTGATCGTCATGGGCACATGCGGCGAGAACAATTCGCTGGACCCCGAGGAGAAGCGCACGATCCTGAAGGCCACCGTCGAGGTCGTCAACGGCCGCGTTCCCGTGGTGACGGGCGTGTCCGAATTCGACACGCGCCGTGCCGTCGCCTATGCTCGCGACGCCGAAACGCTCGGCGCCGACGGCCTGATGCTGCTGCCGGCCATGGTCTATGTGCCGAAGCCCGAAGAGCTGATTGCACATTTCCGCACCGTCGCCGAAGCGACCTCGCTGCCGATCATGCTCTACAACAACCCGCCGGCCTACCGCGTCAATATCGGCGCCGATGTGCTGAAGGTGCTTGCCGACGTGCCGAACATCAAGGCGGTCAAGGAAAGTGCGCCGGATCCGCGTCGCTTCACCGATCTCATCAATGAATTCGGCGATCGTTTCGATATCTTCGCCGGTCTCGACGACGTCGCGCTCGAAGGCCTGATGCTCGGCGCCAAGGGCTGGGTCTCCGGGCTGACCAGCGCCTTCCCGGAGGAATCCGTGCAGCTCGTTGCCGCCGCCGAACGCGGCGACTGGGAAGAGGCCCGCAAGATCTATCGCTGGTTCATGCCGCTTCTGCATCTCGATGCCGAGCATGACCTCGTGCAGTCGATCAAGCTCGCCGAGCAGATCATGGGCCGCGGCTCCGAGCGCGTCCGCCTGCCGCGCCTGCCGCTTTCGGGTGCCCGCCGCGCCGAAGTCACAGCCATGGTCGAGAAGGCCGCTGCCACGCGTCCTTCGAAGATCCGCCAGGCTGCGTGATCAACGAGGCCGGCGACCCCGCGGTTGCCGGCCTTTTGCGTGTTTGCGGTTCAGGCAAGCGCCAGCGACCGGCCGGTCTCCGGATCGAACAGATGCATCTGGTTCATGTTGAGCGAGAGCGGCATCGTCGACATCGGCCTGGGCCCGCTCTCGGGATCGATGCAGGCGCAAAGACTTGCCTCGCCGATGCCGAAATAGACCATGGTCTCCGGCCCGAGTGGTTCCACAAGATCGATCTTCGCTTCGATGTCGGCATAACTAGGACGGGCCTGGCGCTCGGTGATCGATTCCGGCCTGATCCCGAAGACGACTGATTTTCCGGCATGGCTGGCATAATCGCTGGCGCGCGCTTCCGGCACGGCAAGCTCGCTGCCGTCAGTCAGCTTGATGACGAGGCCCTTCTCTCCTGATAGCAGCGTCGCGGACAGGAAATTCATCGACGGTGAGCCGATGAAGCCGGCGACGAACTGGCTGACGGGCCGATGATAGAGCGCCTGCGGCGGTCCCGCCTGTTCGATGATGCCACCATTCATCACCACGACACGATCCGCCATGGTCATCGCCTCGACCTGGTCGTGCGTCACGTAGACGGTCGTCGTCGGCAACAGCTGATGCAGCCGTTTGATCTCCGTGCGCATCTGTACGCGAAGCTTGGCATCGAGGTTGGACAACGGCTCGTCGAAGAGAAAGACTTTCGGGTTGCGCACGATCGCGCGCCCCATCGCGACGCGCTGACGCTGGCCGCCCGAAAGCTGGCCCGGACGCCGGCCGAGCAACTCGCTGATATGCAGGGTTTCCGCCGCCCTGATGATACGCGCGTCGATCTCGCTCTTGGCGAGCTTCTGCTGCTCCAGGCAGAACGAAATATTCTCCCGCACCGTCATGTGCGGATAGAGCGCGTAGTTTTGAAAGACCATGGCGATATCGCGTTTTCCCGGGCCGAGCCGGTTGACGACCTGGTCGCCGATGACGATTTCACCGCCGGTAATGTGTTCGAGACCCGCAATCATACGCAATGTCGTCGATTTTCCGCATCCCGACGGGCCCACGAAAACGACGAATTCATTGTCTTCGATGTCAAGGCTGATGCCGCGCACGGCCTCGTAGATGCCATAGGATTTGACGATGCTCTTGAGTTCCAGCCGTGCCATGGTTTTCTCCTAGACCTCCTGCAACCAGATCGCCATCGCTCCGGGCTCGCGATTGGCCCAGAGGTGATAGGGGATCGCCGTGAAGGGCCGCTCCTTCAGCGAGGGAGGTGCGGTGCGATAGAGCGCATTCTGCCAATCGGCTATATCGGCTTCGAGCGCGGTGCCTTCGAGGACGGTCGCTCCGCCGAGAAGCGCGGCATCGTAACGGGCAGAAA
Organism: Rhizobium ruizarguesonis; assembly: GCF_012349115.1. GTDB lineage: Bacteria > Pseudomonadota > Alphaproteobacteria > Rhizobiales > Rhizobiaceae > Rhizobium > Rhizobium ruizarguesonis. Next base: position 70,973 of record NZ_PQIG01000001.1, on the reverse strand, counting down.
TTTTCTCAGATGCCGGCAGGCGGAGCCGCTGCGGCTCGCCGCCAAGGTCCGTCTCCTCGATGCAATAGACGACAGGCCCGCGCCGCAGCGCGACGCGTCCGCCGTCTTCGGAGACGGCAGGATGTGCGTAGATGCGCTCGACCGGCATCGAGAAGCCGATGCGGACCTCGTCACCATTGCGCCATTCTCTTGATATTGCGGCATAACCCTTCGTCACGCATTGATCGAGATCGACGGCAACGCCGTTGACCGAGATCTGCGCCTGCCTGCACCATCCAGGGATGCGAAGACGAAGCTGAAACCGGCTTGGCCTCTCGACGGCGAACCGCAGGCTGATGTCGCCATCCCAGGGATATTGCGTCTCCTGGATCAGGCGCACGAAGCTGTCGCCGACTGTCAGCTCGGCGGAATTGGTGCCGTAGAGATGGACGGCGAGCTCATGCTCACCCGTGGAATAGAAATATTGGCCGAGCGACGTGATGAAACGGGCAATGTTGGTCGGGCAGCAGGGGCAGTAATGCCATTTCCACCGGCGGTGCTGCCCGTGGCTTTCAAGGACGTTCTCATAGAAATAATGTTCGCCGTCGCGCGAGATGCCGGAAAGCGCGCCGTTGTAGAGCACCGTTTCCAGCCTGTCGGTGAACTTGCCGTCGAGATCGACCTGCGCCATGCGATGGCTCCAGAAGCCGAGCGCGACGGCTGCGCATGTCTCGGCATAGGCCGTCTCGTTCGGCAGGTCGAATTCCCGGGTGAACCCTTCATTGGATGCCGATGGGCCAAGGCCGCCGGTCACGTAGAGCTGGCGGCTGACCAGATTGTCGAACAGACGGTCGCAGGCCTCCTTCAATGTCGGATCGTCGTTCTCACGGGAGAGATCCGCCATCGCAGAAAACAGGTACATGGCGCGAACCGCGTGTCCGACGACCTGGTGCTGGTCGCGCACCGGCATATGGGCCTGGCTATAGGCATATGTCTTGTAGACGTAATCATCGGGGCTCTCGCCGCGCTTGCGAGCCTCCTCGTCGTAATATGAGGGCATCCGGCCACGTTCGTCGACGAAATAGGTCGCAAGCTTCAGATGCCGCGGATCGCGCGTCACGCGGTAGAGCTTGACCAGCGCCAGCTCGATTTCCTCATGGGCATCGTAACCCCTGAGCTTTCCAGGCTCCGCACCGAAGGTGGCGATGATATGGTCGACTGCGCGGATCATCACATCGAGGAAACGGCGCTTTCCCGTCGCCTCGTAGTAGGCAACGGCCCCTTCCAGCAAGTGGCCCATCGAATACATCTCGTGCAGGTCGCGCAGATTGGTCCAGCGCCTGTCCGGCTCGCGGCGAATGAACCAGCTGTTGAGGTAGCCATCCGCCATCTGCCCTTTTTCGAGCTTCTCGACGATGGCGTCGATCTTCGCCGCGAGCGCGGCATCGGGATGGGCCTTCAGCGTATAACTTGCGGCCTCGATCCATTTGCCGAAATCGGAATCGAAGAAATGCTGCATCGACAGTCCGCTCGGCTGGATCGGGCGCACCAGCGGCGCGGCCGGCTTGTCAAAATCGAGCACCTCGAGGAAGCCCTCCTCTTCCAGCCGCATGTGCTGCGTCGGGATGGTGACGTTGCGGACCGTCTCCGTCCAGCTCTGCCAGAAGCCGCCATCGAATACGACACCGGAATGGTCGGCAGGCCTGTATCGCTGCCGTCCCGCAGCGCGTGCCGGTTGAAAGCGAGGTGAGCTGGTCATGAGGACTCCTGAGCGGGACGAGCGCTGTTACTTCACGGCGCCGGCCGTCAGGCCGCGCACGTAATATCGTTGCAAGAGAAGGAAAAGCAGGATGCAGGGGACCATGGTCACGGCGATGCCGGCCTGAAGCGCGCCCCAGTCGATGATGCCATAGATGCCCGACGAAACATTCACCAGCATGATCGGCAGCGTGAACTTGTTCTGGTCGGACAGAAAGATGAGGGCGGCGAGGAATTCGTTCCAGGAATTCAGGAAGGCGAACATCGCAACGGTGGCGACACCGGGAAGCGCGATCGGCAGCATGATCCGGCGCAGGATCGTCGCCTGCGAGGCGCCATCTATCCGCGCCGCCTCGATCAGCGCCTTCGGCACCGCGTCGAAGGCGTTGCGCATCATGAAGACGGAAAAAGGAAGCTGGAAGGTCACGTAGATCAGCACCAGCCCGAAAAGGCTGTTTTGCAGGCGGAAGACTTTCAGGATCAGGAAAAGCGGCGTCAGGATCGACTGGAACGGGATCATCATCGTTGCCATGATCAGCACGAAGAGCAGCGACTGGCCGGGAAAGCGGAATTTCGAAAAACCGTATCCCGCCGGCACCGAGACGAGCACCGTCAGGACCACCGTTCCGGCGGCGATCAGCACCGAATTGCCGGCATAGACGTACCAGCCGGCGCCGACATGCTCGAGGCGGCGGTAGTTTTCAAGCGAGAAGGCTTTCGAGAAGAGCGCTGCCGGATCGGCAAGTGCTGCGGCCGCGGGCTTGAAGGAATTGGCGAAGGACCAGACGATCGGCATCACGAAGAAGATGGCAAAGACGCATGCCGTCAGGACGAAAGCGAGATAACCGAGCCGCTCGCTCACCGGCTTCGCTGCGAGACTGTGGTTGAGCCGTTCCATCAACCCTCCTCCGGCCGCTGGCGCAGCAGGACGAACTGGATCGCGCTGATCGCCACCAGCACGACGAGCAGGGCAAAGGAGATCGCCGAACCGTAGCCGAGACGGTAGGATGAGAACGAGGCGAGATAGATCGAGAAGACCGCGGAGATCGTGCTGTTCTCAGGGCCGCCCTGGGTGATGATGAAGAACTGGTCGAAGGCCAGCATCGATGAAGTGACGTTGAGGACGAGCGCCAGCACCACCGAGTTCCTCATCAAAGGCAGCGTGATCCGGCGAAACCGGCTCCAGACGCTGGCGCCGTCGATCCTGGCGGCTTCGATGACGTCGTTCGATATGCTCTGAAGGCCGGTCAGGAGGATGATCATCGTGAAGCCCGCTGTTTTCCAGACGACCATCAGGATGACGACGCCGAGTGCTGGCCAGAAACTTTCGAGCGGCCTCGGCGCGCTGTCGATGATACCCGCGCCGCGCAACAGCTGCGCAAAGACGCCGCTATCGGGATTGAGCAGCCACATCCACAATGTCGAAGCCGCCCCGAAGCCGATGACGACGGGCATGAAATAGATCGTGCGGAAAAAGCCGGCGATCCGCAGCGGCCGGTCGACGAGCAGCGCCAGGGGAAAGGCCACCAGGAAGATCGCAGCCGTGACGAGCACCGTGTAGAGCAGCGTGAAACCCAGGGAATGCCAGAGCTGGGTGTCGCTGATCAGTTCGGCATAGTTCGAAAGACCGATGAACTTCGTCCGGCCGAGAAGCGGCCAGTTGTAGAAGCTCATCCAGACCGTCATGACAAGCGGCACGAGGAAGAGCACGACGATGAACAGCAAGCCCGGCAGGATGAAGGCAAGACCAAGCCATCCCTTCGGCTCGGGTTCTCCGGTTGCGACTGCGCGCCTCCGGTTGCGAAGTGTCGAGGATATCACCGCAACTCCTCCTTCCGTTTGAATGTCGAGACGTGAACGGACGGCAGGGTATCCACTAATACCCTGCCGAAGCCCATCGGGCTCAGTTTGGATTGGTGCGTTCGAGGATGCGGGTGAAGTCGGCCTGCGTCTTGGCGATCGTTCCGTCGACGTCGTCGCCGAAGATCGTGCCCTGGATCAGATTGAGGAAGGGACCGGTGCGGCTGACGAAGAGTTCATCGGACGAAAAAGTGTAGGGCGTGCGCGCCTTGGCGAGGATATCGTAGGCAACGAGATTGCGCGGGTCGAATTTCGCATAGGCTTCAGCGGCGAGGTCGGTGCGCGACGGCATGCCCGATTCCTGGGTGATGTAGACCTGCTGCTCGGGCTGCATGTAGAAATTGACGAAGTCGAGCGCGACCTTCTTCTTCTCGTCGCTGATGCCCTTTATCAGGGACAGCGTGTCGCCGCCGGCAAAGCTCGATGCACCACCCTTCGGCCCCGGAATCGGCGCAACGGCGAACGTCACGTCGGGATATTTGCTGGTCAGCAGATTGACGATGTAGGAGCCGGTCATCAGGATGCCGACCTTGCCCGAGGCGAAGGCCTCGACGGCATTGTTGCCGTTGCCGGAACGCGAGGTCGGATGGATCGCACCGGCCTTCCACATATCGCGATAGGCGGCGATGGTCTCGCGCAACGCCGGCGTATCGACGGTAGCACTGCGGCCGTCATCGCTCAGCACGTCGGCATTGGCGGCCCAGAGATGCGGCAGGAAATCGTAGATCAGCCAGCTTCCCGAATTCGCCACGAAATAGAAGCCGTAGGTCTCGTTGCCGAGCGCGGTGATCTTCTTGGCATCGGCGGCGATCTCTTCCATCGATGCCGGCGCCTTGTTGGGGTCGAGGCCGGCCTTGGTGAAGAGATCGGTATTGTAGGCGATGATCGAGGCATCCGGCAAGGCCGGCACGCCGTAGATCTTGCCGTCATAGGTGGCAAGACGGATGTGGGACGGGCTCATCGCCGAGGAATAAGGCAGGCCCTTCACGAAGTCGGAGATATCCTCGAGACCATCCGCCGCGGCAAAGGTCGGGAGATAGATCAGGTCGAGCACGGCGCCATCAGGAGCCGCGCTGCCGGCAATCGCCGCGCCCAGCTTCGGCACCATCTGCTCTGCCGTGATCTGGGTAACGTTGACCTTGTCGGAGTGCGATGCGTTGTATTTGTCGGCCAGTCCCTGAAGGACGGCGCCGGAGGACGTGCGCACCCATAGGGTGATTTCTTCGGCGCTGGCGAGAGAAGAGCTTGCCAGCAGCGCAAGAGCAGTGATCGTTGTTTTCAGTCGAAGCATGCTTGTTCCCCTTTTTCTCGTTCAGGCCTCAGGCCTTCGGACGAAACGGACGTTAGATCAGAATTTTTTTGGTGTCGACAGTCTGTGTGCATAAATCTGGCGTGCGATTGATAAAACCTTTTAACAGCACGATTTTTTCTGCTAAAAGCTTTTAGCATGAACTGAAGACGAGGCGTGACTTGAAGAATACCGGTGATCGGAGACGGACGATCTACGACGTGGCGAAGGCTGCGGGCGTCAGCATTTCGACGGCGTCGAACGCGCTGAACGGCACCGGCCGGACGAATGCGGAGACGCGCGAACGGGTCCGGCGCGTGGCAGAAGAGATCGGGTTTCGGCCCAATGCACTCGCCCGTGGGTTGCTAAGCAAGCGAAGCCATGCGATCGGCATGCTGACCAACGACACCTATGGCAGACTGACGCTGCCGATGGCGGCCGGGGTGTCGGAAGTGCTGGTCGATCACGGCGTTTCCGTCTTCCTCTGCGCCACGAACAATGATCCAAGGCTCGCCCAGCTGCACCTGGAGGCGCTGCTCGACAGGCAGGTCGACGGCATTATATTCACCGCGACGCGCCTTGACCTCGAGCCGCCGGTCCAGCTGTCCCGCTTGCCGATACCCGTCGTCTACGTCTTTGCCGAGGGACCGGCCGACAGCGTCACTTTCTTTCCCGACGACGAACAGGGCGCGCGCCTCGCCGTCGACCATCTCAAGGAACTGGGCCGGTCGCGGATCCTGCACATCACCGGTCCGCGGGATTACCTGGCCGCTCGCATTCGCGCCCAATCCTATCTCGACGCCTGCGGCGACGGTGCCGAAGCGATGTTCGGCGAGTGGTCGGAGGAATGGGGTCACGAAGCCGTCCAGACGGTCTTTGCCCGGCCCGGCCCAAAGCCCGACGCCATCTTCTGCGGCAGTGACGAGATCGCCCGCGGCGTCATCGACGCGCTGCGCGACCTCAATGTGGAGATTCCCACGGATGTCGCCGTGGTCGGGTTCGACAATTGGGAGGTCGTCGCACGGCAGACGCGCCCGCCGCTGACCACCATCGACATGGAGTTGAAGGAACTCGGCCATCGCGCCGGCCTGGCAATTCTCAGCCTCTCCAAAGGTGAACCGGTCCCTGCCGGCATCACCAGATTGCCGTGTCGCCTGGTCGTGCGCCAGTCGTGCGGCAGCCCCCTTCAATCCGACTGAAAACGACAGCAAGCAACACAGGCAAGCCGGCCGTCGTCGCTATTATCTGTCGGTGGAATTGCCGGAACGTTTCAGGCTGTTGCGGCTGACCAGCGACGGTATCTGGAAAATATGCTCGGAAGCGGTGCGGCCTTCTATTCTGGAAATGAGGGCCCGGGTAGCGATCTGGCCGAGCTCCCTCCCCGACTGGTCGATGCTTGCGAGATTGACGAGGCCGAGTGCTGCGGTCGACGAATTGTCGTAACCGATGACGGCGAGGTCTTCGGGCACGCGCACCCCCATCTCCATAGCCAGGCTCAAAAGGGTGATCGCGTCGAGATCGCTCCAGCAGAACACGGCGCGCGGCCTGTCCTTCCTCGATAGGAACTTTCGCATCGCCTCTTCCCGCTTTGGCGAAGCAATGGGAATTTTGCCGATCGCTGGCGAGGAGCCAAGGCCGCCACGCTGCATCGCCCGGCGGAACCCGATCTCACGCTGGCGGACGACGGAGACCGCGTGCCCCTGGCGCTCGCCAAGGCTGAGCATTTCGATGTCGCGATAGCCGCAGGCCAGAAGCGCTTCCACGGCGATCTCGGCGCCGCGCTGATCGTCGGCATTGACGGTATCGAAGGCCGTGGCGCTGGCATCGTGGTAACCGACCGCGACGATCGGTATCTGGACGGCGAACTTTGCCAGGATCTCCGAGGGCAACCGCGGCGCAACGAGGATAAGGCCGTCCATCTTGTAGTCGATCATCGATTCGATCAACGACGTCTCCAGCTGCACGCGCGCATCGCTGACGCCGATCATCGCCTGGTAGTGCGAAGGCGCCAGCACCCCGTTTACGCCGGCAATCACCTCCGGAAGGAAAGGATTGCGGATATCGATCAGGAGCACGCCGATCGTAAAACTCCGGCCACGCAGCCCTCGTGCTGCCCGCGAGGGGCGATAGGCGAGTGCCTCGATGGCATCGGTCACCCTTGCGCGCAGCGCATCACTGACGCCGTAGGCATTTCGCATCACCTTGGAAACCGCTGCGACCGATACGCCTGCGTGAGTTGCCACGGTCCGGATCGTCACGCGATCGTTTCGTTGCGGCTTTTGTTTTTCTTCGATTGACATGAAATCTCTGGCTTGCTGCGGGTCGTCAACATCGCCCGCAGAACCACCATGGCAGACTGGCAACGAAAATTCTATTGCGCTTCCGAATAAAATGTAGAACGTTATATGGAGAACGTTCTACAACTTGCCGGGAGGACTTGATGAACTTTCAGCCGGCAGCCATCAGCGGCAACCTCGTTTCGCGTACCTGGTCCGGGGATATGATCGCGCCACTATCGGATGGCGGTCAGGGAACGGCCGCAAGCTTCGTCTCCCAAACTTTCGAACATGATGGCGCCAAGCTTCCCGTCGAGCTCTTCATCTCCGCACTTGGCCTCTATCGCTGCTTCATCAATGGCGTTCGTGTCGGCGGCGACCTGTTGACCCCAGGTTGGACGAACTACGACGATCGCCTTGCCTATCAGCGATACGACGTCTCGAACCTGCTCAAGCCGGGCCTCAACCGGATCGAGATCTGGCTTGCCGACGGATGGTACCGGTCGCCTTTGATGTGGGGCGCCGAGGCGATCCCGAATTGCTGGGGCGACAGGATCGGCGCCATTGCGGACCTGATCGGACCGGATGGCACCGTTCTTTCCACCGACACCACATGGCGAAGCGGCCTTCTGCCGGTCCTGAAGTCGGGGATCTACTTCGGCGAAATCTATGATGCCCGCCAGGAAAACTACTTGGAGAGCCACGGCACCGAAAGATTGCCCTTCGACAAGGAGCTGCTCGTCGCGCATGAAACGGCTGCGGTGCGCGAGTTGCGGCCACTCGCCGCTGTGGAAACCTGGACCGACGATGAGGGCAGGACGGTCTATGATTTCGGCCAGAATTCCGGCGGCTATGTCAGATATACGGTCCGGGGCACTGCCGGCGCTGAAGTCCGGGTGGAGCATTCGGAAGTTCTCGGCCCCGACCGTCATTTCGACAATCGCAACTATCGCACGGCCACCGCGCACACCGTCTACACGCTCCGGGGAGACGGCGACGAGACCTACGCACCGCATTTCACCTTCCACGGCTTCCGCTATGCCCGGGTAACGATCAAGGGCGATGCGAAGATCCTTGCAATCGCGTCCATCCCGATCTCGTCGGTGCCCGAGCCCGCCGGCGGTTTCACCTCGGGCAATGCACTGGTCAATCGCCTCGTCGAAAATACCATCTGGTCGCAGCGCGCCAATTTCGTCGAAGTACCGACCGATTGCCCGCAACGAGACGAGCGCTTGGGCTGGACGGGCGACGCCCAGGTATTTGCCGCAACCGCATGCTGGCTGAGCGACAGCCAATCCTTCCTGAGGAAGTATCTGCGGGATGTGATGGCCGATCAGCGCGAGGATGGCGCCGTCTCACATTTTTCGCCGGATCCGACGCGTCTGCATCCGGCCAATTTCCCGGGCTATGCCGGCTCGACCGGCTGGGGCGACGCGATCGTCGTGATCCCCTGGGTACTCTACACGCACTACGGCGACCGGGCCGTCCTGTCGGAGTGCCTGGATTCCATGGTGCGCTGGGTCGATTTCGTCTGGTCGATCTCGGATGGTCCGCTCGTGCGTCCGCCCTCGCATTGGGGCGCCCGAGGCTTCACCTTCGGCGACTGGCTGCAGCCGGTCGGTGACAACCGAAAGCCTCGTCCGACGATCGCCGATGATTGCGCGGCCACGCTCTACCACTTCATCTCGACCGACCTTGTGGCAAGAATCGCTGCCACTCTCGGCGAGCATGCGCTTGAAGAGAAGATGAAACAGCGTGCAAACGAGATCCGGCGGGCATTCACCAACGAGTTCATCACGCCGGCGGGACGGCTCGCGCATAATGACCAGACGTCCTATGCGCTCGCCTTCCTACACGACCTGATACCGGCGGAGCACACGCAGGCCGCACAGCAGCATTTCCGGCAGGTGATCATCGATGCAGACTACAAGATCGGCACCGGCTTCATCGGCACGCCCGCCCTGCTACCGGCGCTGACGAAGCTCGGCATGGACGATCTGGCCGAAAAGGTCTTCCTGCAGGAGGATGTGCCGGGCTGGCTCTACCAGGTCTCGAAGGGAGCGACGACGATCTGGGAGCGCTGGGATTCCATGGCGCCTGACGGCACCATCTACGAACCCGACATGAACAGCTATAACCACTATGCCTATGGCGCCGTCTGCCAATGGCTGTTCGAAAGCGTCGCCGGAATTTCGCCGAGCCCGAGCGCACCCGGATTTGCCGAGGTCATTGTCGATCCGGCGCCGATTCCGTCCCTTTCGCCGGTTTCGGCTTATCATGATATCAGCCAGGGGCGCATCGAGGCTGGCTGGCAGTGCGACGGCAACAAAGTCACCTACGTGCTGACACTTCCGGAAGGTTGCATCGGCCGGTTCCGGCCCGGAAAACGGCATCAAAACCCGTCGCTCAACGGACAACCTGTCGTCGCGGAAGCCATTTTTCCCTCCGGGACGCACCAGCTGGTCTTTTCCCTACCCGATTCTTGAGGAGCATACACGTCACACCGTTCAGAGGAGGAACGTCATGACACATCGGATAAAACTCATTCTTGCGGGCGCGTCCGCGCTTTTGGCACTGGTCGCGGCCGGTCCGTCGCATGCAGAAACTACGCTGTCATTCCTGATCGACAACAACCCGGACACGGTCGCGGCGGCCGAGGCACTGGTTGCCGCCTATCAGGCAAAGGCACCCGACGTGACGATTGAAATCGAGCCGCGGGCCGGTGGCGGCGAAGGCGACAACATCATCAAGACGCGACTGGCGACGGGAGAGATGTCCGATGTGTTTCTCTACAATTCCGGCTCGCTGCTACAGGCGCTGAAGCCGACACAGACGCTTGTCGATCTGAGCGATCTCTCGTCGCAAGCCAAGGTCGACGACGGTTTCAAATCGGTCGTCCGTGCCGATGGCAAGCTCTACGGCGTTCCCTTCGGCACGGCGATGGCGGGCGGTATCCTCTACAACAGGAAAATCTACCAGGAGCTTGGCCTGTCCGTCCCGAAGACATGGGCGGACTTCATGGCGAACAACGCGAAGGTCAAAGCTGCCGGAAAGGTCGCCGTGGGGCAGACCTATCGCGATACCTGGACCTCGCAGCTGTTCGTTCTGGCTGACTATTACAACCTGCACGCGGCCGTGCCGAACTTCGCCGCAGACTATACCGCCAACAAGGCAAAATACGCCGAGACGCCTGCCGCCCTGAAGGGCTTCGAACGGCTGAAGGACGTTCACGACGCCGGTCTGATGAACGACGATTTCGGCGCGGCAAGCTACGACGATGGCCTGAGAATGGTGGCAACCGGCGAGGCAGCGCATTATCCGATGCTGAGCTTCGCGGTCGGCGCGCTCAAACAGAATTATCCCGAAAACCTCAACGATGTCGGCTTTTTCGCGCAGCCGAGCGACGACGCCGCAACCAACGGCTTGACGGTCTGGATGCCGCCAGCCCTTTACATTCCCTTGACCAGCCAGCACGCCGAGGAAGCGCGGAAATTCGTCGATTTCGCCGGAAGCGTCGAGGCCTGCAAGATCATGGTGGAAACCAATGCCGTTCAGGGGCCTTCCCTGATCGACGGCTGCGACCTGCCAGCCGACGTGCCGCCTGCGATAAAGGACATGCTCCCCTATTTCGAGGCCAAGGACAAGACGACCCCGGCGCTGGAATTCGTTTCGCCGATCAAGGGACCGGCTCTCGAGCAGATCACCGTCGAAGTCGGTTCCGGCATTCGCCAGCCGGCCGACGCGGCAAAGCTCTATGACGACGACGTGCGCAAGCAGGCCAAGCAACTCGGTCTGCCCAACTGGTAGCGGTCTTTCGGGTCAGTTAACCTCGCTCCTGAAGGGGCGAGGTTCCACCCGATCGAAGAGGTAGTCATGACAGAGACAAGGCCCCGCTCGCGCAAATCGCCCTACCCGCTGTGGTTTTTCATTCCGGCCGCCATCATCTACGGCGTGCTGTTTCTGTTTCCGACGATATCCTCTCTCTGGTTCAGCCTGACGCGCTGGGATCTTTCGACCGCCGAATTCATCGGGCTTGAAAACTTTCAGCAGTTCTTTTCCGAACCCTTCCTGGTCAAGGGACTGCTCAACACGCTGATCTATGCCGTGACGACATCCGGCCTGAAGACGGTCTGCGGGTTGCTGCTTGCAGTGCTCCTGACCAGCAATATCTTCGCCCGCGGCTTCCTGCGCACGCTGGTCTTCTTTCCCGTCCTGGTCTCGACGATCGGCATCGGCATCACCTTCACGGTGATGATGCATCCGACCAGGGGCATCATCAATGTCACGCTCGAGACGCTCGGCATTCCAGGACCTGGATGGCTCACCAATCCGGCGCTGGCGCTTTTTTCGGTGGCTTTGGTCGATGTCTGGAAGGGTGTCGGCCTCGCCACATTGATCTTCATCGCCGGGCTTGCCGCGATCAGCCCCGATTATTATGAGGCCGCAAGGATTGACGGGGCCACGCGTCTCCAGCAATTTTTCCGGATCACCCTGCCGCTCGTGCGTCCCGCCACCGTCATCGTGGTGACATTGTCGCTGATCGGCGGGCTTCGATCCTTCGATCTGATATGGGCCATGACCCGCGGCGGGCCTGGTTTCTCTTCCGACGTGATCGCCTCGGTCATCTATAAACAGTACCAGGCGGGTTTCTACGGTCTGTCGACGGCCGGAAACGTCATCCTGTTCGCGCTGATCGCCGTAATCATCCTGCCATTCACCCTGTGGTTCAACCGGCGCGAGGTCGAGGAATGAGAAGCGTCCGCCCTTACGTGACCGGCGCGATAGCCCTTGCGGTGGCGGCCGTCATCTTCGTCATGCCCTTTGTTTTCGTCGCTCTCCAGGCGGTCAAATCGAAATCCGAAGCCTCTCGCCTTGATTTCGAATTGCCCGAGCAGTGGCTGTTCTGGGATAATCTGATCGCCGTCTTCAAGGCGCGCGACTACCAGCTCGCGCTCGCCTATTTCAACTCCACGCTGATCACCGTGGTCTCCGTCACGATCCTGATCCTGCTGTCGGCAATGGTCGGATATGTCATGCAGCGCCGCAAGACCGTCTGGAACAGGGTGGCCTCCATTGCCCTGTTCATGGGCCTGATGATGCCGCCGGCCGTGGTGCCCACCATCGGCCTCTTGCAGGAGATCGGTCTCTTCAAGACCATGACCGGGATGATCCTGATCCAGGTCGCCTATAATCTCTCGTTTTCGACCTTGCTCTACCGCTCGTTCATTTCGACCATACCACGCGACCTCGACGAGGCGGCGCTGATCGATGGCGCCAAGCCCCGGCAGATTTTCTTCAGAGTGATCCTGCCGCTGCTGAAACCGGTGACCGTCACCAACATCGTCGTGCAGTCGATCGCGATCTTCAACGATTTTACCAACCCGCTCTACTACCTTCCCGGCAAGGAGAACGTGACCGTGCAGCTGACGCTCTATAATTTCCAGAGCATGTATACGAGCCAGTACAATCTCCTCTTCATGAATATCCTCCTGGTGACGATCCCACCGCTGGTCGTCTTCATCTTCTTCAACCGGCAGATCGTCGCCGGCATGACATCAGGCGCAGTAAAAGGGTAACCGAATGGCTGAGCTCACTCTCAAGCAAGTTCGCAAGAGTTTTGGCGCCCTTGAAGTCATCAAGGGGATCGACCTGGAGGTTGCCTCCGGCGAATTTGTGGTTTTCGTCGGCCCGTCTGGATGCGGAAAGTCGACGCTGCTGCGCATCATCGCCGGCCTGGAAGAAACAACCTCGGGCGCGCTGACCATCGGCGGCAAGGACGTGACCTATGCCGAACCCTCCGAGCGCGGCATTGCCATGGTGTTCCAGAGCTACGCGCTCTACCCGCATATGACCGTTGCCGAGAATATCGGCTTCGGCCTTTCGCTCGCCCGCCGCCCAAAGGCGGAAATCGCCGCCAAGGTCGCGGCGACGGCTGAAACGCTGCAGCTCACCCAGTTGCTGGAGAGAAAGCCGAAAGCACTCTCCGGCGGCCAGAGGCAGCGCGTCGCCATCGGCCGCGCGATCATCCGCGATCCCAAGGTCTTCCTGTTCGACGAGCCGCTCTCCAATCTCGACGCTTCGCTCCGCGCCCAGATGCGCCTTGAGATCGCCGATCTCCACGCCCGCCTGAAATCGACGATGATCTATGTCACCCACGACCAGGTCGAAGCCATGACGATGGCAGACAAGATCGTCGTCCTGAACGGCGGCGCGGTCGAGCAGATCGGCAGTCCGATGGAGCTCTACCGCAATCCCGCGACACCCTTCGTCGCCGGCTTCATCGGCAGCCCGAAGATGAACCTCTATGGCGGCGAGACCGCGCGGCGAATGAACTGCACGACCTACGGCATTCGCCCGGAACATATCAGGCTTTCGGAAGGGGCCGGGCAATGGCAGGGCAGGATCCGGCATGTGGAGCGGCTTGGCGCCGACGCGATCCTCTACCTCGACATCCCCGAACTCGGCGAGATGGTCGTGCGCGCCGAAGGCGAGACGCCGTTTGCGCCTGGTATGACGGTCTGGGCAAATCCGGTCGAAGGAGTGGAACATCGGTTCTGAGGACGGCGAGCGCGCCATCGTCTCGGCGCTCGATTCTGCCGGCGCACCGCGTTTGCGACACCGCTATCTTCACGCCAACCTTGAAAATCTCCAATCAATGATTAATATGCAATCATTGATGAACGGAGATAGAGATGGCAAGCATGACGATCCGCAATCTCGATGACGGGCTAAAGCAGCGGCTGCGCATGAGGGCAGCAACGCATGGCCGCTCCATGGAGGACGAAGCGCGGGATATCCTGCGCGCGGCGCTTGCGACCAGCGAACCACCGGCGCGCAATCTCGCAGATGCGATCCGCGCGCGCCTGCTGTCGGTTGGCGGCGTCGAGCTCGACATCCCGCCCCGCGAGCCGATCCGCGATCCCCCGGACTTCACCGCGTGATCATTCTCGATACCAACGTCATCTCAGAGCTGCTGACGCCTGCACCGAATGCGGCGGTGGTCGGTTGGTTCGCCGCACAACATCCTACATCGATCTTCACGACAGCAGTCACCGAGGCCGAGATCCTCTACGGACTGCGTCTCCTTCCCGATGGACGTCGTCGACGCGATCTTCAGGCGGCGATCTTGTTGATATTTAGCGAGGATATTGGCGGTCGCGTTCTGCCGTTTGATCGCGACGCTTCAAATGTCTATGCCACTATCGTCACCGACCGCCGCAAAGCCGGTCGACCGATCAGTCAATTCGATGCTCAGATTGCTGCCATCGCCATTTCACGGGGCGCTTCACTCGCGACACGCAATGTCTCGGATTTTGCGGGAATGGACCTCCAGATCGTCAATCCGTGGAAAGACAGATAAAAGCGCGGAACCGCCAGCGCATCCTGAGCTTTGAGCTGATCACCGCGCCGTAATGTCCGGCAGTTCCAAGCAGTGAAACATCACGCAATGGAATCGCTGCCGCTCGATCGATTCAGCATATTCATTGGACGCATCGGCCGCCGTACGGGGATTCTTGCGGCATGACCCAGGCGACCCATCCGACATTGCTTTTTCATCTAGATCCGGCGCGAAACATGGCGCGCTTCTATCTTCTGGCCGTCGAACCGACCCTGTTCGGCGGCAGCTCGCTCACGCGTTGCTGGGGACGCATGGGGACGAAGGGACAGATGAAGATCGACCTGTTCGACACGGCGGTCGAAGCCAGGGAAGCATCCCGGACGCTGCTGCACGGCAAGCTCAAACGCGGATATCGGCGAAATGAGGAAAATTCACAGGAATCCGGTTCAGAACCGCTCGGCACGCATGGGCGTCAGATCGATAGCCGGTCTCTGTCCCGCAACCAGCTGGGAAACGAGATACCCGGTCAAAGCCGACAGCGTCAGGCCGAGATGGCCATGGCCGAAGGCATAGGTGACGCGGGGCAAGTGCCGGGAGCTGCCGATCACCGGCAGTGAATCCGGCATGGACGGGCGAAAACCCAGCCACTCGTCGCTGCCTTGCCCGGCCGCCGGCAGAAGCATTTTCACGCCGTCACGGATCATCGCGGTCCGCCTGGGGTTCAAGGGAGCAGCAAGCCCGCCAAGTTCGACGGTTCCGGCCGCGCGCAATCCATCGGCCATCGGCACCATGTAGAAGCCGTGTTCGGGATAGCAGACCGGGCGCGTCAGCAGATGGCCAGCTTGCGGGAACAAGACGTGATAACCGCGCTCGGTGTCGAGCAGGACGCGATCGCCTATCGATGCCGTAAGCTTGCGCGAATGGGCGCCGGCGGCGACGACCGCGTGGTCGGTCAGGATTTGCTTGTCCGCGATGCGCAGGCAGATACCATTGCCGCGCGGCTCGATCGCCGAGACTTCGCCGCGGACGATCTCCCCGCCGCCGTTTACAACAGCTTGAGCGAGCGCGAAAGCGAGTTGCCTGGGGCTGGAAAACACATAGGCGTCAGGGAACAGCACGCCCTTGTGGTAAAGCGGCGCAAGATTAGGCTCCATGTTCTGGACATCGGCGCGGTCCAGCCGGTCCATGGCGACGCCATGACGCTCACGCAGCCCATTCTCGGCGTCAGCCGCCCGGAATTGCGCTTCGGTCTTATAGAGATACAGGCAGCCGTCATGCCGCTTCAGCCGTTCGGCGCCTGCCTGCGTCACAAGCGGTTGCCAGGCCGCATCGGCGTGAGAAAGCAGCACCGCCAGTGTGCCGGCGATCCGCTCGACCTCGGCTTTCGTGCTCGATGCCAGGAAGGCGCGCAGCCAAGGGACCAGTTGCGGCAGGTATCTCCAGACGATCGCCAGCGGACCGAGCGGATTGAGCAGCATTCCCGGCACACGCCAGATGACCCCTGACGTCGCGACGGGAACGACGCCGTGCGGCGCAAAGGTGCAGGCATTTCCGTAGGAGCAGGCCTGCCTGTAGGATGCATCGCCCAAGGGAGGCGCCGGATCGATAATCGTGACCCGGTGCCCCATTCTTTGCAGCCAAAGTGCCGTGCAGAGGCCGACCAATCCGGCGCCGACCACAGCCACATGCCGGCGCTCGGCGTCGGGCAAGGGCTGAAGCTCCTGCAGCGGCGTGTTCATCGGCTAGACCAGGCCCGCTAAGGCGCGGGGACGATCGTTCAGCGTGGCGGCGATGATGCGTAGCGCCGTTGCAAGTTCATCCCGCGACGATGCGCAGCCGACATTGACGCGAACGGCGTGCTCGACCGGCTGACGGTCGCAGGCAAAGGCGGTGGCGGCCATGACGGCAACGCCATGGGCGCGCAGATTGGCGGCAAAATCCTCGCATCGCCATGGCGCCGGCAGCCGGAGCCATAAAAACATGCAACGCGGATCGGCGGAGAAGGAATGGCCCGCAAGGATCGTCGTGACGATCGCGTGGCGGGCGCGCAGCTCGGCAAGCTGGGCCTTCAGGATCGCTTCGGCCGTGCCGTCTTCCAGCCAGCGCGTCGCAAGCAGCAGCGGCAGCGGAGAGGGCATCCAGGCGGTCGTGCGGACCGCCTCGGCAGACAGCAGCGCCCGGCCGGGCGGGCACAAGAGATAGCCGACGCGCAGACCCGGCGCCAGCGCCTTGGAGAGTGCTGATATATGGTAGGTTCTGCTTGGAGCAAGCGTGACCAGGGCGCTTGCCCGGGTCCCGAGCATCGGTCCATAGACATCGTCCTCGATGATGACGAGATCGTGCTTTTCCGCGACGTCGACCAATTCCCGCCGGCGAGCCTCGCTCATGGTGACGACGGTCGGATTGTGCATCGAGGGAACCGTGAAGACGGCGCGCACGCTCTCCCGGCGGCAGATATCGTCGAGCTCCACCGCCGACATGCCCTCATCGTCACTTCCGATACCGATGATGCGGAAGCGGAACATCTGGGCAAGCGCAATTAGGCCATAATAGGTCAGCCGATCGCAGACGATGGTGTCGCCGGGCTCTATCAGGCTGCTAATCACCGCCAGCAAAGCATGCTGGGCGCCGCTGGTGACGACGATATCGTCTTCGGACGGATCGAAGCCGTTGAGCGATATCCATTTTCTCGCCGCGTGGCGCGCCCAGGCAGGACCTTCCGGCGGCTGATACTCCTGCATCTGGCGGAAGCGCCGGTCCGATGAAAGGTCTGGCAGGGATTGGGCGAGGCGCTGCTGGAAATCGTCGACGGCCGGCCGGTTGACCGTCAGATCTATGATACCGGCCGGGTTAGCTGCCCGGTCGACCCGCGGCATGGCGCCGTCGCCCATGACGATCGTGCCGCGCCGGGTGCTGCCCATCACAAGATTGAGGTTCTGCAATTCGCGGTAGGCGCGCGTGACGGTTGAGACGTTGAGCGACCGCTCCCGCGCCAGGTCGCGCTGAGGCGGGAGCTGACTGCCGGGAGGCAAGGCGCCCGAGCGGATCTTCGCCTCGAGCTCGCTTGCGAGCTCCAGATAGGCCGGTATCCGCGTTTCCCGCCCCTGATTTGTCCGGGTCACTTCCGATCTTTCAGACATACAATTCCTGTAACAGCGGCGTAAATTCCATAAGCCGAACGCACACATCAATCCCCGAGGCGCTGCGATTCAGCTCGCTTTCGTGCGACATAGCATGCTTTCCCAATGTTTTCGAGACCCTGCCGCTACCACCACACAAAATTATTTGTGTGGCTTGACAAGCCGAAGTAGACCGAGACAATATAGCCCAGCATCGAGACAAAGAGGCAGGGACCCGCCGATGCAAACAGGAGGACTTCATGAGCGAGCGCTTCATTGCTTTCGAAGGCGTGCGTAAATCCTATGACGGCGTCAGCTATGTCGTGCGCGGCCTGGACCTCGACGTCGCCAAAGGGGAATTCTTGACCCTTCTCGGCCCGTCCGGATCCGGCAAGACCACGACGCTGATGATGCTGGCCGGCTTCGAAGCGCCGACCGACGGGACGATCACGCTTGCCGACAACAGGATCGACAGCGTTCCGCCGCATCGCCGCAATATCGGCGTGGTCTTCCAGAATTACGCGCTGTTTCCGCATATGACCGTCGGCGAGAACGTCGCTTTCCCGCTGAAAATGCGCCGGCTCGGCAAGGCCGAGATCACCGAGCGGGTGCGCCGCGCGCTCGACATGGTGCGCATGGCGAGCTTCGAAACGCGGCGGCCCAACCAGCTTTCCGGCGGACAGCAGCAGCGCATCGCGCTTGCCCGGGCTCTCGTCTTCGAACCGCAGCTCGTGCTGATGGACGAGCCGCTCGGTGCGCTCGACAAGCAGCTTCGCGAACATATGCAGCTCGAGATCAAGCACCTGCATGCCCGCCTCGGCATCAACGTCGTCTACGTCACCCACGACCAGAGCGAGGCTTTGACCATGTCGGATCGGGTCGGCGTGTTCAATGACGGCATCCTGCAGCAGATCGCACCGCCGCATGCGCTCTACGAGACGCCGGCAAACCCCTTCGTCGCAACCTTCATCGGCGAGAACAATGCGATATCGGGCGAAGTCATCGCGATCGAAAATGCCGTCTGCCGGATTCGCGCGCCCGATGGTTCGATCATCACCGGCCATGCCGGAGAGGGGTTGAAGGAAGGCGCGCGGGCAACGCTGGTCTTGAGGCCCGAGCGGATTCAGCTGGCGCCGGCAGCCGAAATTCCGAACCGGTTCACCGCCATGCTGAAGGAAATCATCTATCACGGCGACCATGTCAGGTTGCGCGTCTCAGCCTGCGGCTGCGACGACATCTTCATCAAAGTCGCCGCGGCCCAGGATATTCCAGTTCAGTCGCTAGGCTCCACTGCCGTCATCGGCTGGGCGACGGAGGATTGCCGCGCGCTCGCGCTCTCCTGACCGGACGCTCATTCTTTCGCAAACGCAGCTACAAAAAGGGGAACCACCATGATGCGTTTAAACTGCATGCTTCTCAGTTCCGTCATGACTCTTGCCATCGCAGGAGCAGCTTTCGCCGGGGATACGCTGACCGTCACATCCTGGGGCGGCGCCTATACGAAGAGCCAAGAGGAGGCCTTTTTCAAGCCCTTCGCCAAGGAAACCGGCACCAAGATTCTCCAGGATGAATGGGATGGCTCGACCGCCAAACTGAAGGGCATGGTCGAAACCGGCCAGGTGACCTGGGATGTCGTTGATGTCGAACCCAGCCATGCACTGCAAGGCTGCGACGAAGGCTGGCTCGAAACGATCGACTATTCGAAGCTCGGCGGTAAGGACGCCTTCATCGACGGCGCCGCGATGGATTGCGCGGTCGCGACGATCGTCTTCGGCACCATCTATGCCTATGATGCCGCCAAGTTCCCGAATGGCGGACCGACGACCATGGCTGATCTGTTCGACACGGCCAAGTTCCCCGGGCCGCGCGCCTTGCGCAAGTCGCCGAAGACCACGCTGGAATTCGCGCTGATTGCCGACGGCGTCAAACCCGCCGAGGTCTACGACGTGCTCGGAACGCCGGAGGGCGTCGACCGCGCCTTCAAGAAGCTCGACACGATCAAGAAGGATGTGAAGGTCTGGTGGACGGCGGGCGCGCAGCCGCCGCAGCTTCTCGCCGACGGCGAAGTCGTGATGACCACGGCATGGAACGGCCGCATCTACGATGCCGTCAAGAACAGCGGCAAGAACTTCAAGATCGTCTGGGACGGCCAGGGAATGGACTTCAATCTCTGGGCCGAGCCGAAAGGCTCGAAGAACAAGGAACTGGCGGACAAATTCGTCGCCTTCACCGTCAACCCCGACGTGATGGCGCAGCAGTCCAAATATATTTCCTATGGCCCGACCCTGAAAGCGGCCATCGCCAAGGTTCCGCCGGATATTCTTGTCGATCTGCCGACCGCGCCGGAGAACACGAAAACCGCCTTTGTCGTCTCCTCCGAGTTCTGGGCCGACCATGATGAGGAGTTGACCGAACGCTTCAACAAGTGGCTCGCACAGTAACCTCGTCGGGCGGGCGGGTGTCCCCCTGGCCTCGTCCGCCCCTTTCTCTCCCTCAGGAAGGCATGAGCGATGGTGATCGCGACAATGAATGATGGCGACGAGGTAAGGATTGCCGCTCGCACGCGGGCGAAAAGCCTCGGCAGTGCGAAAAGCAAGGCGCAACTGAGGGCGCTGCTGCTGATCGCGCCTCTGTTGATCTTCCTGCTGCTCGTCTTCGTCCTGCCCATTGCCCTGTTGTTGACGCGCGCCGTCGACAACAGGGCGGCCTCCGCCGCCCTGCCCTACACGATGTCGGCTCTATCAGCCTGGGATGAACAATCCCCGCCCGACGAAGCGCTGTTTGCCGCCTTTGCCGCGGACCTGAAGCAATCGCCGCGCGACCAGATCGCCGAAGTGGCCAAGCGTCTCAACTATTACGAGACAGGCATGCGCTCGATGCTGTTGAAAACCGCACGCACGATCCGCAACGCAGAGCCGCCCTACAAGACAGCCTTCGTTGCCATCGATCCCAAGTGGGAGACGCAGCACTACTGGACGATCATCAAGAATGCATCGCCGCCCTTCACCGACTATTACCTGCTCGCCTCGCTCGATCTCGAGCGCGACGCAACGGGCGCCATCGGCAGGGTCTCGGCGGAGAATGCGGTGCATGTCGATGTCCTGATCCGCACATTCGTCGTCAGCGCTTCGGTGACCGTCATCTGCCTGTTTCTCGGCTATCCGCTCGCCGCCCTGATCGCCCGATCGAAAGGGGCGGTCGCCAATACGCTGCTGATCCTTGTGCTGCTGCCGTTCTGGACCTCGCTTCTGGTGCGCACCAGCGCCTGGGTCGTCTTGCTGCAGGGACGCGGCGTGATCAACTCGGCGCTCATCTGGCTCGGCCTGATCGACCCCGCGCATCCGCTAGACCTGATCTACAATCGCATCGGCGTGCTGATCGCCATGACCCATATTCTGCTGCCCTTCATGGTGCTGCCGATCTACAGCGTCATGAAGAGCATCCCTCCGGTCTATCTGCGCGCCGCCTCGTCGCTTGGCGCGCCGCCGGTATCGGCCTTCTTTCGCATATACCTGCCGATGAGCATGCCTGGCGTCAGCGCCGGCGGGCTCCTCGTCTTCATCCTGGCGCTTGGCTACTACATCACCCCGGCTCTGGTCGGCGGACCGGGAGACCAGATGGTGAGCTATTTCATCGCCTATTACTCCAATCAGGTCACGAACTGGGGCATGGCGGCGGCTTTGAGCACGATCCTGCTGGTGGCGGTGCTGATCCTCTATGCCGTCTACAATCGCATTGTCGGCATCGACAGGCTGAGGATAGGCTGATGACGAACTTCCTTTCTTTCCCGCGGCTATTTTCGATCCTCTTGTGGCTGGCTGGCGGCCTGGTGATCCTGTTCCTGATCGCGCCGATCGTGGCGATCGTGCCGCTCTCCTTCAATGCCGAGCCGTTCTTCACCTATCCGATGCCCGGCCTGTCGCTGCGCTGGTATCGCGAATTCTTCGATTCCAACGTCTGGCAGCTGGCGCTGAAGAACAGCATCATCGTCGCCATCTTCGCCACGCTTCTGTCGACCTTTCTCGGCACGCTTGCCGCGATCGGCCTCAGCCGGCCCTCCTGCCCGGCGCGGGCAACGCTGACCGCCATTCTGATTTCGCCGATGATCGTGCCGGTCATCGTTTCGGCAGTCGGCATCTATTATGCCTTTGCCGCCGTCGGGCTGCTCAACAGCCTGACCGGGCTGGTGCTGGCGCATACGGCGCTCGGCGCCCCTTTCGTGGTGATCACCGTGACCGCGACGCTCGCAAGCTTCGATCACAATCTGATGCGGGCGGCATCCAGTCTCGGCGCAGCCCCGGTCGAAGCGACGTTGCGCATCATGCTGCCGGTCATTGCGCCGGGGGTGGCGTCCGGCGCGCTCTTTGCCTTCGTGACATCATTCGACGAAGTGGTGATTGCACTCTTCATCGCCGGTTCCGAAGAACGCACGCTGCCGCGCCAGATGTGGAGCGGCGTGCGCGAAACGCTGAGCCCGACGATCGCCGCCGTCGCCACGCTGCTCATCCTGTTTTCGACGCTGTTCCTCGCCACGATCCAATGGCTGCAGCGACGTGCCGAACGTCAGAAAATTGCGCATAGAGAATAATTCAGGGGGTTGAGCATGCAGATCGAACGCTACGAAACCGGAAAACGAATGAGCCAGGCCGTGATCTATGGCGGCTTTGTCTTCCTCGCAGGCCAGGTCGCAATCGACGCGCCAGGCGCCTCCGTCCACGAACAGACGACCAACATCCTGGCGCGGATCACCCGGCTTCTTGAAAGCGTGGGCAGCAATCCGACACGGATCGTCAGCACGACGATCTGGCTTGCCGATATCTCCAGCTTCGAAGACATGAATACCGTGTGGGACGCCTGGGTGCCCGCGGGCCATGCGCCGGCGCGCGCCACGGTCGAAGCAAGGCTCGCCGGACCGGAATTCACTGTCGAGATCGGCATGATCGCAGCGATCGGGACCTGACAGTTAAAAACCTTGCCGGAAGCGGCTGCGAACTCCTCTTTCACCCTACATGGCATCACCGGCGCGAGCGCTGAAAGCGGTTGTCGGTTGGCTATATCAATCAGCGTCCTGAGGGTCGGGCAGAGGCGGTGAATTCAACTGCCTCGCGTGACACCTTTAGTTGCAAAGCCGTGACACTCGGCGACAACCCTCAAAAGAGGGGGCGGGCAACTTGCCTTTGCCCCATTTAATCTTTAAGGACGCCCCAATTTCCAAGGCGTAGGGACTGAACGAGGATGTCACAGAACGACAACAGATCTTCGGGGCTTGGCGTAACAGCCGGCGACCTGGATCGCTACTTCACATTTCTCCGCCATGTTCTTGTGAATGCAACCGCTACGCGGGCAGCCGGTGAGAGCCTGGACTATGCAGCAGCGGTGACAGAGTCCATGCAACTGGCTCGCGCCACGCACGATGCGGGACGGAAGATCATGTTCATTGGCAACGGCGGCAGCGCGGCAATCGCCAGCCACATGGCGACGGACTATTCCAAAAACGGCGGGCTGCGCGCCATGGCGATGAACGACGGCGCGACGCTGACATGCCTCTCGAACGATCTCGGATATGAGAATGTGTTCTCGACGCAGATCGGCATGCATGCGAACGAAGGTGACCTGCTGGTGGCAATCAGCAGTTCGGGGAGATCGGAAAGCATTACCAAGGCCGTCCGCACGGCCCGGGAAAAAGGCTGCGCCATCATGACTTTGAGCGGCTTCGCGCCGGGCAATCCGCTGCGTGATCTGGGTGACCTGAACTTTTATGTGGCCTCCGATCAATATGGCTATGTGGAGATCGCGCATCTGGCGATTTGCCATGCCGTATTGGATTTCTCCTGCGGGCTTGTCCCGCCTACTCTTTCCTAACGAGCCGTTATACGCGCATGAATTTCCCCAGCATTCACGATCCGGAATTGACGCTCCTTATCCCCAACGATGATGTCACCGATCCTGAAGTGACCATCCTCGTCCCGTCTCTTAACGAGGAATTGACGATCGGAACCTTCGTCGACTGGTGCCGCGAGGGTATCGCGGCAAGCGGTGCGGCCGTGGAGATCCTCATCGTCGACAGTTCGACCGATCGCACACCCGAAATCGCGCGCGACAGGGGCGCCCGCGTGTTGCGGACACCGAAGCGCGGTTTGGGCAGGGCTTACATCGATGCTATCCCATTCGTCCGTGGCAAGTTCATCATCATGGGCGATGCGGACTGCACCTATGATTTTCGCCAGATTGCCCCGTTTATCGAGGCCTTCCGGAACGGCTCCGACTTCGTGATGGGCTCGCGGTTCAAGGGCTCGATCGAAGACAATGCGATGCCGGCCCTGCATCGCTATTTCGGAACGCCACTGACGACGTGGATTCTCAATCGGATGTTCGCCAGCCGCTTTTCCGACATCCATTGCGGCATGCGGGGCATCAGTGTCGATGCATTGCTGCGCATGGATCTTCGGTCGCAAGGATGGGAATATGCGTCGGAAATGGTGCTGAAGTCCGTGCATATGGAGCTTCCGACCACCGAAGTGCCGATCCACTTCCTGAAAGATCCGGATGGACGGCTCAGCCACATGAAGCGGCGGGGTTGGATGGAGCCGTGGCGCGCTGGCTGGCGGAATCTTCAGGCGATGTTCGTCTACGGGTTTGATTTCTTTCTCATCTGGCCGGGCTTCCTGCTTCTGGCCCTCGGCTTGATTATCATGCTGCCATTGCTCGCTGGACCCATGTCCATTGCCGGTGTGCGCTTCTCGTCCAATGCCATGCTTTTTGCCATGGCCCTGGCCGTCCTTGGTCAATCAATGCTGGTTTCGGCCGCGATCGGTCGGGTTATCTTCGACTATTCGGGACGCGTGCAGCCTCGTTTCGAGCGGCTCCTGCCTTATAACGCAACGATCTGGGGAACGGTCGTGGCCGTACTTGCAGGCGTTTTATTGGCGTTTCCGCTCTTCGATTCCTATGTCGGGAATGGATACTTGCTGCCTGAGATTGGCGTCGAAACGAACTGGGCCGTCTTCGGGCTCTGGCTTATCACGACAGCGTTCCAGATCTTTATTTCAGGGCTCATGATCCGGGCGCTTGGGGTGATGCTGCCCGTCAAGAAGCCTGCGCCCCCTCTCGCGGGATAGGAGCCACGGGAGCGGTGATGATCGCAGGTTGGTGCGCGGTTTCTTTTATAATCTTATGGGGCCTGGTGATCGATCGAGGGATCGTCGTTTGGCTCAATCGAGGTTGCGATCGGCCCTTTCGAGACGGCATCGACTTTTTGTTCAGCGGCATTTTGCCGGCTCTGGCGATCTCAGGCGGTGCGGCTACCGTCCTTGGCGCAGTTCACGGATTACGATGGGAAATCGTTCTTCCTATCGTGGCTGTCTCGATGATCTGGCGGCGGCGCGATCTTGTCGCCGTTCTTTGCGACCTGGGTTCACTGTTTCGAAAAATCGCCGCTGAAGCGAAAATCGGAAACCCGTTTCCGGTGCTTGCGGCACTCACATGCATCGTACTTTGCTATGTGTGGAGCGTTCTGGCCCAATTTCCGCCGGGCATTGCCGACGTGTGGGTCTTCCACATCCCGCTCGCAAACAGCATCATCGAGCACGCCGGCTTTGTGTCTCCGCAGATCGACCATCCCTTCTACGGCAATATTCCACTCTTCTTCAATCTGCTGTTTGCGCTCGTCATGATGGTCAGCGGTCACTGGACCGGCGCGGCGACGATGAATATCGCAATTTTCTTCGGATTTCTGTTCCTGCTTTCAAGCTGCGCCAGTCGTTGGCGGGCATGCGGTTTTTTCCTGGTGGCAGCTCTGATCCTCAGCATCCCCTTCTTCAGGGGGAGTGTCGGCGAACCGATGACGGATCTGGCCCGGTCGTGTTTCTCAGTCGCAGCCGTGCTTTTTCTGTGGCGCTATTTGGAAACCCGGCGCCCGGCGGAGCTTTTTCATTGTGCGCTCGTCTTAGGGGGAGCGGTCGGAGGAAAATATACGGAACTGCAAATGGTTGGCATCATAGGGCTGGCATTGATGCCGACGCTTCTCAAGGGAAGGGTATCATTGCCGCTCTTTCTGTCATGCCTCTGCGCATTTCTCGCCGTCGCGGGCTACTGGTATGCGAAAAACCTGATCGTTTTCGGCAATCCGATCTATCCCTTTCTATTCGGCCATCCGGGCCTCACCGACGCTTGGATGGCGGATTACACGCTCGAATTGGGCCGGGCTTTCGATCCCGCCAACCGACATTTCGTGACGAACCTCGCAACTCTGCAAGGTTGGCACGACTTCCTCTATATTCTTTACGAGTGGTTCCTCGCTCGCAAACCGAATAGTTTCGTCGCTCTTGCCTTGATACTGGCCGGTCTGGCAGTGGCTTTTCGGCGCATCGCATTTCTGGCAGCGATTGTCGCTGCCATGTTTGTGATATGGTACACCGTTATGTTCAATCACATACGGTGGGCGACGCCCGCCTATCTGCTTTTCTTTTCGACCGGGTTTATCGGCGCCTCCCTGGTTCGCGAACGGCTCGATAAATGGCTCGACCGGCGTGTCCTGCCGCAGATAGCCCCGCTTGCGAAAATTGTCTCTTCGCCAGCATGCATGGTCGCCAGCCCGGTGGTTATCAGCTTGCTGGCCGGTGGCCTGTGGTTTTCCCACTGGCATCGCGTGGGCGGCGGCGACATGGATCCGGTCAAGGCGAAAGAACTCGACGTCGTGCTTGGGATGATAAGCGTCGACGAATATATGAAGAGCCACCGCCAAGCTTATTTCATGTACCGCTATATCGCGGAGCACGAGCTGAGAGCCGTGTTTCAACCTTTCGATACTGCCAACACATTATTGTCCGCGGCTTACAATGGCGGCCGCGACGGCGGCTGGCAATTGCCGCGCTACGTGCTGCCTCTACCGGGTTCGGATATCGATGCTTTCATCAGGGACAATCATATAGGCTACTTCATCGTCCCCCCCGATGCCGGTAGCGCGTTCCTCGCCGAGCGCCTTGGAGAAGACAAAATGGTGATGGCCAACCGCGTCGTAGCGCACATGATGTCCCGCTCTTCGGTGATATTGACGGATCGGTTCGGCTGGAAGCTCTACCGTTTTGACGCGGATCGGGCACCGTGACGACTGCGTCCTCCCCAGCGTTGCTTCGCATCGGCATACCGGTTCTGAAAGTGGCCGTCGCGCTTGGCCTCGTCATATGGATCGCGCGCAAGGTAGATTTTTCGGAAGGGTGGGCTGCGATCCAGACCCTGTCGGCGACGACCATTTCGGTCAGCATCCTTCTTCTGCTCTTGCAGGCCCTGCTTTCGGCGTGGCGGTGGTGCCTTCTATCGGACATGATAGGGCAAAGGCTGAAGATCTCAGGCGCGATGAACCTCTTCATGCAAAGCCTGTTTTACAATCAAGCTCTTCCAAGTCCCATTCCAGGCGATGCCGCTCGCATATTCGGTGCCGTCAAATATGGCCTGACGATCGGAGAAGCCACGCTGGGCGTCGTCATGGACCGCATCCTCACTCTTTTCGGACTGGCGGTCGTTGCGCTGATCGGACTGATCATCCTGCGCACTGTTTACGGGCACGACTTTCCCATCCCCTATCTGACGGAACTCACGGCGCTTGGCGTTGCGGGATCTATCGCATCAGCCCTGGTGTTCAGTTGGCGCCGCCACTTATTCGTCCGGTTCTTTCCGGCAAAGCTGCACGCGTTGACCGACGCGTTGCGGGCTTTGATCACCCACCAAAGAATGGTCGGCGTCTTTCTATTGACCCTCGCCATTCACGGGTTGAGCGTCGTCTCGCTTGAGATCCTCGTTCTCGGCCTTGGCCTCCCGCTCGATTGGGGTCAGGCCGCAGCCGCTTTCCCGCCGGTGCTCTTGATCGCGATGGTTCCCATTTCCGTCGGAGGATGGGGTATCCGGGAGGGCGGTATGATCATTTCGCTTGCCGTGTTCGGCATAGGCACGACCGACGCGGCAACGCTATCGGTGGTTTTCGGCCTGCTGCAGCTTGTGGTCGGGTTAGCCGGTGGTGTATTCGTCCTTTCGCGTCCTCATTCGGGAAAGATCAAAGCGCTCTGATGAGCCTTAACAGATCATATGGAGCTGCCGACATGCATGCCTTGGTAACAGGAGGGGCCGGATTTATCGGTAGCCATCTCTGCGATCGCCTTCTGGAAAAGGGTTATCGGGTCACCGCGATCGACAATCTTCATCTTGGCCGCATGCGGAACATAGACCATCTGCTGGACCGATCGGATTTTCGCTTCCATGAGCTGGATATGCTCGATCGGGAAGGCATGGATCAGCTCATTGCGGCGGACCGCCCGGACGCTGTTTTTCATCTCGCCGCCAATTCCGATATCGCCGCAGGCAATGCCAATGCGGAACTGGACCTGCAGCTGAACCAGCTGACGACGACGACACTGCTTGCCATCATGCGCAAGCATAAGATCGACAGGCTTTTCTTCGCCAGTACTTCCGCCGTGTTCGGCGAAGCTGAAGGGAACATCGGCGAAAATCACGGTCCTTTGCGGCCGATCTCGTTCTATGGCGCCAGCAAGCTTGCCGCCGAAGCTTATCTGTCCGTCTATGCGCTGTCATTCGGCATCAAGACACTGGTGCTGCGTTTTCCGAATGTCGTTGGGGAGCGCTCGACGCATGGAGCGATCTACGACTTCATCAACAGGTTGAAGGCTGATCCGACGAGACTCCAGGTGCTCGGCAACGGAATGCAGACAAAGCCATATCTCTATGTCGGCGACCTGGTGGATGCGATTCTCCTCGCATGGGACAAGGCACCCGGCGCCTATGAAGTATTTCATGCCAGCGGCATCGGTGAAACGTCCGTTCGGGATATCGCCGAGATCGTGGTCTCGAAGGTGGCAGCCGGAGCCGCTATCGAATACGGCAGCGAGGATCGCGGCTGGCTGGGCGATGTGCCGCGCTTCAGCTACGACATAAGTCGGCTCGTAACACTAGGCTGGTCGCCGAAGCGAAAATCGACAGAGGCCGTTGAACTTGCCGTCGAACGGATCCTGGCGAATGGGTTCTGAAGGCACGATCCGCCAGGCGATCATTATTGCCGGTGGCCTTGGAACGCGTGCTCGCAGCATGACAGGCGATGCCATTCCGAAGGCTCTTTTGCCGCTCGGCGGTGTCCCGATCATTCTCAGGCAGATTCGTGTGCTGGCCCGCGAAGGTGTTCAACATGTGCGGGTGCTTGGTGGTCACCTTGGCAGCCAGCTGGAGCCTGCTCTTGGTCCGGAAGCTGAAAAACTCGGCATCAAGATCGAGGTGTTCGTCGAGACGTCTCCGCTCGGCACGGCAGGCTGCTTGACGACTTTGGACACGACAGCCGGCGACGTACTGATCGTCTACGGAGACATGCTTTTTGACATCGACCTGGCGGCACTGGCGCGTCACCGTCATCAATTTCCAGCCGCTCTGACCATCATCGCTCACCCCAACGATCATCCCCGCACATCCGATCTCGTCGTCCAGAAGAGCGGTTATCTCCAACGCCTGTTGCCCCGCAAAACGCCCCGCGATGCTGATTGGCGCAATCTGGTGCCGGCCGGTTTGTACGTGGCCTCAGACCAGTTTTTTGAGGCGCTGCTGCCGGGCCATACGGCCGACATGATTCACGACGTTATTCCCGATCTCCTCAAGCGTTCCATTCCGATCGCGATTTACGACACGCCGGAATACATCAAGGATACCGGCTCGCCGAACCGCCATGCTGCCGCGGAGGAGGACCTTCGGCAGGACCGGGTGCATGCGGTGCATCTGTCAGTCAGAAGACCCGCGGTATTTTTCGATTGCGATGGCGTGCTCAACGAAGATGTCGGCGGCCATGGCATTATACATCCCGACCAGGTGAAGCTGATCGCCCGAGCCGGCCAAGCGGTGCGGCTCGCCCGCGAGGCCGGTTTCCTGACGGTTGCCGTCACCAACAGGCCGCAGGTCGCCAAAGGCCTGCTCGATGAATCCGGCCTGGATCATGTTCTTGGTCGCCTGGAGGCCGAGCTTGCCGAAGATGGCGGCGTCCTGGACCGTATCTATTTTTGTCCGCACCATCCGGACAAAGGATTTCCCAATGAGATCCCGGAACTCAAGATCAATTGTGCATGCCGCAAACCGGGCGATCTGATGATCCGCCAGGCAATGACGGAATTGCCGGTCGAAAAATCGAAATCCGTCATCATCGGAGACAGCCTGCGCGACATAGGTGCCGCCCGCAAGGCAGGCATCTGGGCCTATGGGGTCCGAACGGGTTATGGCCTGCGGGATGAAAAGAGCTATCCTGCCGCGGAAGCAGATATTCCCCGTGCCGATCTTGTCTTCGACACGGTCTATGACGCCGTTCGCTTTCAATGCGGTTATCAAGATATCGGGCAAGGGCTGTCCGGCGCCATTCATCAACGTCTTCCAAGTCAAGCAGGTCCGCTGCTCGTCAGCATCTGCGGCCGTTCCCGCTCCGGGAAAAGCACGTTTGCGCATGCGGTCGAGCGTATGCTCTCGGAATCAGGACGCCGGGTGCTGAGGCTGGAGCTCGATCGCTGGATACTGCCGCTCGAATATCGCCGTCCTGATATGACTGCGGAAGAACGCAACAGGGTCGAAGTCTATCCTGAGATCGTCAGCACGCTGCGCCGATCCGGACAGGTCGAGGCGCCGGGTTACGAAGCGGCAAGCCGTGGTCAGCGCAAGGGTACGACCACCTATGATGCGCGTGACGCCGAGGTCATTCTGCTGGACGGCATCTTTGCCGGACACAGGTCGACCCGCGAAGACGTCGATATGGCTGTGTTTGTCGAAGCGTCACAACAGACCTTGCTCAGCCGCTTTCACAATTTTTACGCCTGGAAAGGCCTCACGGCAGCAGCGACCGATGGGCTCTGGGCATCGCGTATTCAAGACGAGTGGCCGAAGATCGATCTGCAGCGGGCATCGGCCGATATCGTCATCAATCTTGAGGAGGCAATCCTTTGATCGTTTCATCCGCACCTTTTCGGGTCAGCTTCGCCGGAGGCGGCTCTGACATAGCGTCCTACTACCGCCGTCAGGCGGGCGCGGTATTGTCCTGCGCGATCGCCAAGTACAGCTTTGTTATCGTGCATAGCTACTTCAACGAAAAGAAGTATCATCTCAAATATACACGCACCGAGCTCGCCGACACGCTTGAGGAGATCGCGCATCCGCTGCTGCGCGAGGCCCTGCGAATGCATCAGCTCGAGCCTGGCATCGAAGTTGCTTCGGTCGCCGACATTCCTTCGGGAACCGGCTTGGGATCATCCAGTTCCTTTTCCGTGGCGCTGATCAATGCGCTCTACGCCCACAGGTCGCGCTTTGCCTCCAAGGATCAACTGGCGGAAGAAGCCTGCAAGCTCGAAATCGACATCCTGAAGGAGCCGATCGGCAAACAGGACCAATATGCGGCCGCACATGGCGGATTGAACTTCATCGAATTCAATTCCAACGGCAGCGTCAACGTCCAGCCCGTCGTTCTCAGCTCGGAAAAGATGGCGGAACTCGAGAGCAACATCCTGTTGTTTTTCACAGGAAGCCAGCGCGATACGCGCTCGGTGCTGTCGACGCAGGTGCAAGCCATGGAGGCCGACGAGGAAAAATTCCGGACCGTCGAGCGCATGGTGCAGTTGAGTTACGAAATGCGTGACATCCTGATGGGTGGAGATCTCGGTGCGTTCGGCGAAGCCCTGCATCGCGGATGGATGATGAAGAGATCGCTGACATCGAAGATTACCAACAGTGCGATCGACGAGTTTTACGAGGCAGCACGTGCTGCCGGCGCAATCGGTGGCAAGCTTGCGGGTGCAGGCGGAGGCGGCTTCCTCGTTCTCTATTGCCCCAAAGATCGTCAGGAAAAGGTGCGGCAAGCGCTGTCGCAGCTCAAGGAAATCGAGTTTCGTTTTGACTGGAGCGGCGCGCGCATCGCTTTTGCACAGTAGAGAGTGTGAATGGCACCACGTCTCATCATCACCGGATCGACCGGCTATATCGGTGCAAGACTTGTCGCGATGGCGCGTGAGCGCGGCTTCGACGTGGTTGAACTGGGCCGGCGGCCCGGCGCGGCGTGGCGCATTGGCGATGAACCTGCAGCATCCGATCTGGAGGGAGCGGTTGGGCTAGTCCATCTCGCGCATTCCTGGGCGACTTCGCCAGAGGCGGCCGAAGAAGAAAACGTCAATATATCAGGCACCTTGAAGCTGGCGGAAGCGGCAAAGGCAGCCGGCGTGCCGCGCTTCGTTTTTGCCTCGTCCACCTCGTCCAGACGAGAAGCACTGAATGTCTACGGCCGGACCAAGTTCAGGATCGAAGAGCATTTGGTTGCCAGCAAGGCAGCACCGATCGTCAGAATTGCGCGAATAGGGCTCGTCTACGGCGGCCCACGCACAGCGATGTACGGCCTGATGGCGAAATTGGCGGCGCTTAGTCCAATCCTGCCGATGATAGGGCTCAGCCGAAAAGTTCAGCCCATTCATCTCGACGAAGTCGCCGCAGGCCTGCTGGCGCTCGCGACCGGAGAGGACCAGCCGCTGCAGACCTTTGTGCTGGCGCAGGAAAAGCCCATAAGCTTTGCCGCCTGGCTCAGAATTCTCCGCCGCGGCCAGGGTAAGGGCAAGCTTCATTTCATACCGGTTCCGCTGACCGCCGCACTCCTCGCCTGCCGCATGACGAAACTTCTCCCGTTGATTCCCACGGTCGATCCGGAACGCGTGCTCGGGCTTGCAGGCGCCGCGCCGATGGAGAGCGGCGAGAGCCTCAGGCTCCTGATGTTGAACCTATCCGACCCGGCGACTACGCTTGCAGGAGAATTCGGCCAGACAAACGAGGAGCAATCGCGACGTGAGGCAGAGGCCCTGCTGCGATATCTGGGCATCGCGCCCACCGAAATACCGCTGCAGCGACTCTGCGAAGGGCTGCGGCATGAGGGATTGTCGCCGCTTGGCCTTTCCCCGGCAATGATCAGGCATCCTGGTTTGCTGGCCCTCTTTGAACCGCCGGCCAATCGAACACGGCATCGCCTCGCGCAAGCCCTTTACTTGGCCGACCTCGCGAGCGAACCGGAAAGGCGCCCGGGCAAAATAGCCGGATTTTTCGGCGCGATACTGGCGATTTCCAGCGACGTCTTGCTCTTTCCGTTCCGCGCGCTTTTAGCGGGGAGATATCGATGAATGGGCCGGACGCCGACTTCATCATCATCGGCAGCGGACCTGCCGGTGTCTCCGCGGCGTTTCCCCTGATCGCGGCCGGACGCCGCGTTCTGATGCTGGATGGCGGGGATGACGCCGGATCGCGGGAGGAAAGCCGCAGCGTCCGCGTCCTCGGAAGCAATCTGGAATCGCTGCGAACGGACGACGGAAGTTCGCCGAAATTGCAGACCCCCATTGCACGAGGAATTCTCGAACCTTTTCGAGACCAATCCGGCATAACCGGCAACGGCTTCTTCCCGATCGGCAGCCTTGCCCGCGGCGGTCTCTCCAACATCTGGGGAGCGCAAATCAGCTATCTCGATGCCGAGGACATCGCGGCTTGGCCGATAGACATCGCCTCCTTGCAGAGATCCTACGAGCATGTCGCCAAGCGCATCGGCATCAGCAGGAATGCGGATTCTACGACAGGCGCTGACAGTGAGCCCGTCCTGCCGCTTGGAGCGACAGCGGCCCATGTTCTCCATCGACATCAGGCCGCAAAGCCGGCTGATGGATCGTTCTGGCTTTTTCCCGCCGTCAATGCCATACTTTCGCAGGCGAGGTCCGGGCGCGCAGCATGCGATCTGCGCGGCGACTGTCTTTATGGCTGCCCGACCGGCGCGATCTATAACAGCAGGCAGGATCTGCTGCTGTTGCGAAAGTCTCCACATTTTCGTTTGCTCGATAATATGCGGGCCGTCTCGTTGACACGCAGCTCGGGCTGGACGGTCAGAACGGCAGACGGATCGTCATTTTCCGCACCGAGGATCATTCTGGCCGCAGGAGTCCTTGGAACGGCCGCCCTGCTGTCGGACCTCCTGCCGATTGACGCGCAGGGACTGCGTCTTCTGAACAGTCCCACGCTGGCCATTCCCCTGCTCTCTCCCGCAAGAATGTTGCGTTCGCCGACGGCGACACACAGCCTTGCGCAGCTCGGATTATCTCTGCGCTACGGCGACGGCGCATCCGATTACGTGACGGGAGCGATCTATGAAGTTGGTACGCTGCCGGCGCAGAGCTTCATCAACAGGATGCCGCTCGGTCGAAAAGCCGGGCGCGCGGCGTTCGAGTTTATCGGGAGCAGTCTCCTCGTCGCGACGATCTATTATCCCGGCAATCAAAGCCGAAGCTACATCCGTCGGGACGAAACGGCAGGAAAGGGTCTGACCGTCCGCGGCGGCTTCGCGGAAGGTTTCGACATCCGCGCCGAGGCCTTGAAAAAGACGCTCCGCCGGGAATGGAAACGGCTGGGTCTCATTCAGCTCCCGGGCGTGTCGCTGGCGGAACCCGGCATCGACGCCCATTTTGCCGGCACCTTGCCTATGGGCGCGTCCGGTCCGTTCGGTACCTCTTCAGACGGCGAATTGAATCTCCATTCCGGTCTCCACATCGTCGACGGTTCGATCCTTCCGGATCTGTCCTCGAAATACGTCACGATGACGATCATGGCCAATGCCGACCGCATCGCCCATCGCCTCGCCGAAACGGAAACAAACTCGGCACTTTAGGGGTTTGAATTTCCCCCGAGCTTTGAGGACTAACAGAACGCATCGGAAAAACCGTTTGCCGATGCGTTCCCGTCTTTCTTTGCGGCAAACCGCAAACATCGACCAGTTCAGGCAATGCCGCCCAGGCATACATATTTAAGCTCGGTATATTCGTCCAATCCGTGCCGCGACCCTTCGCGACCGAGGCCCGACATTTTCACGCCGCCGAACGGAGCCTCGGCCGTCGAGACGAGACCGGTATTGACGCCGACCATCCCATATTCGAGCGCTTCGGCCACACGAAATACTCGCGACAGATCGCGAGCGTAAAAATACGAAGCAAGCCCGAACTCGGTGTCGTTTGCCTGTTCGATGACGTCCTCTTCGTCGCGGAAGCGAAAAAGCGGTGCAAGCGGCCCGAAGGTTTCCTCGCGTGCGACCTGCATGCCGGCAGCGACATCGCGCAGGATCGTCGGCTCGAAGAAATGACCGCCAAGCGCATGGCGCTTGCCCCCTGAAACGATCCCGGCGCCCTTTGAAACGGCATCGCGGATATGGCTTTCGACTTTGGCGACGGCATTGTCGTCGATCAGCGGGCCAAGCACGACGTCACGGTCGAGACCATTGCCGACCTTCAGGCCCGAAACCGCCGCGGCGAGCTTGGAGGCAAATGCCTCATAGACGCCGTCCTGGACATAAAGCCGATTGGCGCAGACGCAGGTCTGGCCGTTGTTGCGGAACTTGGCGATGAGCGCGCCTTCGACGGCAGCGTCGAGATCGGCGTCGTCGAACACGATGAAGGGTGCATTGCCGCCAAGTTCGAGACCGAGCTTTTTGATCGTCGGCGCGCATTGTCGGTAAAGCAGCTCGCCCGTCCGGGTGGAGCCGGTAAATGTCAGGACCCGAACGTCACGGCTTGCCGTCAGCGCCCCGCCAATTGCTGCTGCGTCACCCGTGACGATGTTGAGAAGCCCCGGCGGCAGGCCGGCACGCTCACCGAGAACGGCGATCGCAATGGCGGAGAATGGCGTCTGCAGCGCCGGCTTGAGGACGACGGCACAGCCGGCGGCAAGCGCGGGGCCAATCTTGCGGGTGATCATCGCGTTCGGAAAGTTCCACGGCGTGATCGCCGCCACCACGCCTGCCGGCTGGCGCAGGACGAGGATCCGCTTGTCGGCCTGATGTCCCGGGATGGTCTCGCCGTTGATGCGTCTTGCCTCTTCGGCGAACCATTCGATGAAGCTCGCGCCATAGGTGATCTCCCCCTTGGCCTCGGCGAGCGGCTTTCCCTGTTCCAGAGTCAGGATCATCGCCAGGTCGTCGCGGTTTTCGATCATCAGGCGGTGCCAAGCCTTCAGAACGGCGGCGCGCTCCCCGGCGGTCTTCTTCGCCCAAAGCTTCTGGGCAATCACGGCGGCGCGGATGGCATCCTCCGTTTCCGCCGCACCGAGGTCAGGGACCACCCCCAGCGGCTCGCCTGTGGCCGGATTGCGGACCGTCGCCGCCTTGCGGCCTTCCGCTTCGATCCAGCGATCGGCGATGGGGCATGCCTGACGGAACAGCGAGGGATCATTGAGCTTCATATGACAACTTTCAACAGAATACGTGAGCAGCACCGGGATCGAAATCCAGATGGACTATATCTCCACGGCTGAGCCCAGCGATAGCCTCATGGCCGAACGGCAGGCGAACCGCCAGCGCCTCGCCTGTCGCCGTCTCGGTCGAGACGTGAATATTGTTGCCGAGAAAGGTAATGTCGCTGACCGTTGCGGCAAGACCCGCTCCCGCCGCCTGGGCGCGCGACAATCGAATGCGCTCAGGCCTCAGCATCAGGGCTGCCCTCGTCCCGGAGGTTCCTTTTCCATGCACCGGAATATGATTGAAGACGCTCCCGCCGCCAAGCGAAATGGTGGCCTGTCCATCGGAGGATGACAGCAGGTCGCATGAAATGAAGTCGCTGTCGCCGATGAATTCGGCAACGAAGCGGGTCCGCGGATTGGCGTAGAGTTCCGGGCCTGTGCCGATCTGATCGATGACGCCCTTGGAAAAGACGGCGATGCGATCGGAGAGCCGCAGCGCCTCCTCCTGGTCGTGGGTGACATAGAGGATCGTCACTTCGGTCTGCTGATGGATCCGGCGTATCTCATGCTGGATTTCCTCGCGCAGCTTCTTGTCGAGCGCCGACAACGGCTCGTCCATCAGAAGCACCGGCGGATCATAGGCAAGGGCTCTGGCAAGGGCGACGCGCTGCTGCTGGCCGCCGGACATTTGCGCAGGCTTGCGATCCTCGAAGCCTTCGAGCCTAACGAGGCGCAGCATATCCTTCACCTTGCTGTCGACCTCGGCCTTGGACTTGCGCCTGACCTTCAGCGGAAATGCGATGTTTTCGCCCACCGTCAGATGCGGAAACAGGGTGTAGCGCTGGAACACCATACCGATGTTGCGCTTGTGCGACGGCGTGGCGAGCAGGGTCTTGCCTTCCAGCGTGATGTCGCCTTTCGTCGGCGTTTCAAAGCCGGCCAGAATGTAGAGGGTCGTGCTCTTCCCGGATCCGGACGGTCCGAGAAAGGTCAGGAACTCCCCGCGCCGGACGTCGAGATTGACGTCGTGGACGGCGACGACAGGGCCGTATTCCTTGCGTATTCCGCGGATCTGAAGGAATGGTTCTCTCATTGTTTCAGTACCTTACGCACGACGGCAACAAGCGCCATCAAGATGATCGTCAAAAGGATGAGAAGGGTCGACGCCGCAGCGACAACCGGCGTCAGGTCCTGCCGGAGCGTCGCCCATACTTTTACCGGCAGCGTCTGCAGGGTCGGGCTGGACATGAAGATCGCCACCACCACCTCGTCCCAGGATGTCAGGAACGAGAAGACGGCCGCCGAAAACAGCCCATGGCTGATCGCCGGCAGGGTGACCCTGATCTTTGCTTCCAGAGGCGAGGCGCCGCACAGAACCGCCGCATCCTCGATCGACTTGTCGAAGCCCTCCAGCGCACTTGAGATGGAGAGGATCGAGAAGGGCAGCGCAAGAACGAGGTGCGAAATGACGAAACCCGCCAGCGTGCCGCCAAGACCGATCCTCAGAAAGAAGGCGTAGAGGGCGACCGCAAGAACCACGACGGGAAGGATCATCGGTGTCAGGAACAGCGCTTTCAGCGCATCGCGGAACAGGAACGAACCGCGCACCAGCCCGAAGGAGGTCACGAGCCCGAGCAGCACCGACAGGATCGTCACGATGACCGCGATCTTGAAGCTCGTCCAGGCCGATTCCAGCCAGCGCGGATCGGCAAAGAGTTCGCTGTACCACTGAAACGTCCAGCCGGGCGGCGGAAAGATCAGCCATTGCGAGGAGCCGAAGGAAAGCGCCGCGATAAAGACGATCGGCAGCAGCAGAAAGCCCGCAGTCAGAAGCGTGATCGCCAGCAGGATATATTTCCACCAGCCGAGGCGGTCGAAATTGAGCAACATGTCAACGCCCTCCCGGGTTCTGGTTGCCGAGGAAGCGCAGCTGCACGGCATAAAGCAGCAGGGTCACCACGAGGAGAACCAGCGCCGCAGCACCTCCCATTCCCCAATTGACCAGCGACTGCACGAATTGCGCAATCAGCTCTGCGAGCAT
Source organism: Rhizobium ruizarguesonis (assembly GCF_012349115.1). Taxonomy (GTDB): domain Bacteria; phylum Pseudomonadota; class Alphaproteobacteria; order Rhizobiales; family Rhizobiaceae; genus Rhizobium; species Rhizobium ruizarguesonis. The sequence continues at coordinate 33,049 of NZ_PQIG01000001.1, read as the reverse complement.
CATGTTCGCAGTGCCGCCGAGAAGCGACGGCGTGACGAAATAACCAAGCGACATGACGAAGACCATGAGGGCACCGGCCGCCATGCCCGGCATGGCCAAGGGCAGCAGGACACGGGTCAGGCACTGCCACCGGTTGGCGCCGCAAAGTGCTGCCGCCTGCAGGGTCGACGGGTCGATCTTCTTGATCACGCCGTAGAGCGGCAGGATGATGAAGGGCAGCATGATATAGGTCATGCCGATCGTCACCCCGGTCAGGTTGTTGACGAGGGCCAAGGGCTTGTCGATCAGCCCCATTCCGATCAGCATCTTATTAATGAGCCCCGTCCGCTGCAAAAGCACCATCCAGGCATAGGTGCGGGCAAGCAGGTTGGTCCACATTGACAGGAGCAGGATCGCAAAGATCACCGACGTCAGGCGCCCGGGCATGATTGCCAGCGCCCAGGCAACGGGAAATCCGATCAGCAGCGAAATCACCGTGACGAGACCCGAGACGATGAAGGTATTGGCGAAGATCTTGAGATAGGTCGCGGATCCGATGAGCTGCGCATAGTTTCCAAAGCCCGGCACGGGTTCCAGAACGCTTCGCAACAAGAGCACCGCTACCGGCGCGATGAAAAAGATCGTCACGAAGGCGAGAGCCGGAAGGACCCCGCCGAACCCTGTTGCCCTGCGCACCTTTGGCAGGGGCGCAATTGCGCCGGAGGCATCGCTATATGTCGACATGACAGTCCTTCCCACCCGTCAAATTCCGCAGGCGCCGAGGTCCAACAAACGGGCACCGACGCTGCGGGGGGCACGGCGAACCGCCGCCGTGCCCGTTCTCAAGTTTCAGGCTATTTCGCCTGCCAGGCGTACCACTTCTCGCCGATGGCATCGCGATTATCAGCCCAGTAGTTCATGTCGGCATTCACCTGGCTTGCCGTCTGCTGATCCGGCAGGGTCTTGGCCGTCTCCGGATCCATCAGCTTGGCCGAGTCAACGTTGATTGGTGCATATCCGGTGGCTTTTGCAAGAGCGGCCTGCGGTTCGGCCGCGGTCGCCATTGCAATGAACTTCATCGCGGCTTCCGCGTTCGGCGAACCCTTCGGCACGACGAGCGAATCGGCAGCGGTGATGTTCTGTTCCCATGAGGTCTCGGTCTTGATACCGCTCGCAGCAAGCGCGGTCATGCGGCCGTTCCAAATGCTGCCGAAGGGAGCCTCGGCGGATGCCAGAAGCTGCTGCGACTGTGCGCCGCCCGACCACCAGACGATATCCGATTTGATCGTATCGAGCTTCTTGAAGGCGCGGTCGAGATCAAGCGGATAGAGCTTGTCGGCAGCCACGCCGTCGGCAAGCAGCGCCGCTTCGATGACGCCGGGAGCCGACCACTTGTAGAATGTGCGCTTTCCCGGAAACTTTGTCGTGTCGAACAGGTCCGCCCAGGTCTTCGGGCAGGCGCTGACGGCATCGGCATTGCAGCCGATCACGAAGGAATAATAGAAGCTGCCGACCGAATAGTCGGTCACGAAGCGCGGATCGAGCTTGGATTTGTCGATGACGGAGAAATCGAGTTTTTCCAGCTGGCCATTCTTGCCGGCCTGGGCGGCATAGTCACCTTCGACGTCGACAACGTCCCAGGTAACCTGGCCAGCCTCGACCATCGCCTTGAGCTTGCCGTAATCCGTCGGCCCGTCCTGTACGACGGTGATGCCGGTCTTCTCGGTGAATGGGCTGGCCCATGCAGCCTTCTGCGCGTCCTGGGTCGTTCCTCCCCAGCTCGAGAAGACCATGTTGTCGGCGTGCGCCGGTGCGGACACAGCCACGAATGCGGCAACCGCCGCGAATGCAAATGTTGTTTTCATGTTCCCTTATCCTTGTTCTGGTTTGTCCTACGGGTATGCCTTATGCCGTCAGTGCGCCTCGCTCCTGGGAGAAAAGTTAGCTGGCTTCATAATCTTGTTTTCCGCTACTTCGATCAGATCGCGGATCTTGGGCAGGAAGGCCTGCCACCGGGGATCGGCCAGAAGCCTCTGGCGCCTCGCCTCCCGGTCGTCCAGGCTCGCAAAGGCCCAGATGTGAACGATCTCGTTGATCGTCCCGATCTCCGAGAAAAAATAGCCGACGAGCGTGCCGAGATGGCTCTTCTGGATCTCGATCCCCTCTTCCTCGACGACCTTGAGATATTGCGGGATGGTGCCGTTCTTCAGCCGATAGGTGCGGATTTCGTAAAACATCGGCGCTACCTCATCACGAAGGGATCGGGGATCGGATCGTCCGATGTTCTGAGCCAGATCGTCTTGGTACGGGTATAGTCGAGCGCAGCGGCCATGCCGCCTTCCCTGCCATGGCCCGACAGGCCGAAACCGCCGAACGGCGCGATCGGCGAGACCACGCGGTAGGTGTTGACCCAGACGATCCCGGCGCGGAGCCCCTTCATCAGCCGGTGCGCCCGGGTCAGGTTCTGGGTGAAGACGCCGGAAGCCAGGCCATAACGGGTATCGTTGGCGAGCCGCAGCGCCTCGGCCTCCGTCTCGAACGACACGACGGACAGGACCGGCCCGAAGAATTCCTCGATCAGCGACGGCGAGGCGACATCGTCGCAGTCGAGAATCGTCGGCGGGAAATAATAGCCGTCGCCGTCGATCTTGCGTCCTCCCGTGACGAGGCGGGCGCCACTTTCGATCGACTTGGCGACGAGAGCGCCGATATTGTCCTGCTGGCGCTTGGTGGCAAGCGGGCCGACTTCGGTCGTCATATCGAGCGGAGCACCGATCCGGATCGCCTCCGCCTTCTCCCGCAGCAGGGCGACGAATTTATCCTTGACGCTGCGTTCGACGATCAGCCGCGATCCGGCAACGCAGCTCTGCCCTGTCGCGGCGAAAATGCCCGCGACCTGAGCATTGGCCGCACTTTCGAGGTCTGCGTCGGCAAAGACGATGAACGGCGACTTGCCGCCAAGCTCAAGCGAGGTGGAGGCGAGGTTTTCGGCCGAGTTGCGAACGACATGCCGGGCGGTTTCAGGACCGCCGGTGAAGGCGACATGCGCGACCTTCGGGTGCCGGCCGAGAGCGCCGCCGCAGGAGGCGCCGAAACCGGTGATGATGTTGACGACGCCGGCGGGAAAGCCTGCCTCGTGCACGAGCCGTGCAAATTCGAGAAGCGGCGCCGGCCCGTCTTCCGAGGCCTTGACCACCATCGTGCAGCCGGCCGCCAGCGCCGGTCCGATCTTCACCGCAGACAGGAAGAGCTGGCTGTTCCACGGCACGACCATCGCAACGACGCCGATCGGCTCGCGGCGAAGCCAGACGTCCATGTCGGGCTTGTCGATCGGCAGGTAGGCGCCTTCGATCTTGTCGGCGATGCCGGCATAGTAGCGATAGTATTCGGCGACATAAGCGATCTGCGCCGATGTTTCGCGGATGATCTTTCCGGTGTCGCGCGTCTCCAGTTCTGCGAGGATCTGCGCGTTAGCGGCAACCAGGTCGGCCAGCTTGTAGAGCAGCTTGCCGCGTTGGGTGGCCGTCAGTTTCGGCCAGGGGCCATCGTAAAGCGCCCTGTCGGCCGCGTTGACAGCCCGATCGACATCGCCCTCGCGCGCTTCGGGCATCTCAGCCCAGACCGCGCCGGAGGCGGGATCGATGCTCGGATAGCTGGCCTCGCCATCTGAAAATTCGCCGTCGATATAGTGCTGGAAACGCCGCATGGTCTTACTCCTGAAATGCTGGCATGACCTCGGTGATGAAGCGCTCGAGCGACGCCTTCTTGCGCTCGAAGCTCATGCCGGTGTCGATCCAGAAGGAATATTCGTCATAGCCAAGCGCTTCATACGCCTTGAGCCGGGTGATGACGATCTCAGCGTCGCCAACGACATTGTTGGTGCGCATGACCTGGTCCGACAGCATCGCGTTTGCCCTGATCTGTTCGTCCGGAATGCGCTCGATCAGACCCTGGGCAATCGGCTTCTCATTCTTGAACCAGGCGAAGAAATAATTGTAGTAGGTGCTCAGTTCATGGGCGGCCTGGGCGACATCGTCCTCTGACGAGCCGACATAGGTATGGCGCAGCAACATGATCTTGGGCCGCTCGATCTCGGGATGCTTGGTGCAGGCGTCGTTGAAGCGCTCCATCAACGACTGAACCTCGTCGTCGCCCTGCCAGAGCGGCGTCACCTGAACGTTGCAGCCGTTGGCGACGGCAAATTCATGCGAGTTCGGATCGCGCGCGGCAACCCAGATGGGCGGGTTCGGCTGCTGCAGCGGTTTTGGCGCCGACGTGGTCGACGGAAACTTGAAGAATTCCCCGTCATGTGCGTAGTCGCCGGCCCATATGCCCTTGACCGCCGGGATGAGCTCACGCATGCGCTGGCCGGCACCCCAGGCATCGAGACCGGGCAGCAGACGCTCATATTCGAAGGAATAGGCCCCCCGCGCGATACCGATGTCGAGTCGTCCATCGCAGATGATGTCGGCCATGGCGGCCTCGCCGGCAAGCTTGATCGGATGCCAGAAGGGGGCAATCACCGTTCCCGTCCCGAGCCGCGCCCGCGATGTGCGGCGCGCGAGATCAGCAATGGTCACGAACGGATTGGGCGCAATGGTGAAATCCATGCCATGGTGCTCGCCCGTCCAGATCGCGTGCATGCCGCCCTTGTCGGCGATCTCGCAGAGCGCGACGAATTCCTCGTAGAGGCTCTTGTGGCTTTGGCTGGCATCGAGCCGTTCCATATGGACGAAGAGGGAGAACTTCATGCTTTTGCGTCCTTGGCTGGAATTGGGTGAACAGTGCCGCCGGTCTCGTCGCCGAAATAGACGCCGAAATTGCCGATCGAGCTTTCCATCGCAAAACGGTTGACGATATCGGCTGTCGAACTGGTCTTGAACTTTGCCGCAACCAATGCATCAGGCTTCAGGAACCTGCCGCCGGCAGGCTCGCCCTCTCCGGCAACGGCGTGATAGACGATGTGCTGCTTGCCGTCGCTTTTGCCCTCATAAACCGAATAGAGAAAGCCGATGCTGACCTTCAGCCCGGTTGATGTCTCCAGGTATTTTTGCAGCGTCTCGGTCGGGTTGCCGTCATGGGCGTCGACGCTCGGCAGGGAGAGCACATCCTCGCCGAGCAGCAGAACTTCCCCGCGGCGTTCGACAACGGCTGCAAGTTCCATATTACCTTCGCTTGCCGCCGACACCGCCTTGCTTGCGAGCGTCGGCGTGAAATAGCCGCCACGCGCATAGCCGAGACCGTTGCGGCCGCTATTGTCGAAAGCTTCGATGCGGCCCATCAAGATGACGTGGTCGCCAGCCTCGATGACCTCTTCCATGGCGCATTCGAACCAGGCCGCAACGTTCGAGAATATCGGGCAGCCTGCCGATCCCTTCGCCCATTCGACCGCCGCAAACCTGTCCTCGACCGGGCGAGCAAAAGTGTTCGACACGTCTTTCTGCATTTCCGAAAGCACGTTGATCGCAAAATGCTGCGCGCCGGTCATGGTGGCGAAATTGCGCGACGTCTTGGCAAGGCAGACGAGGAGAAGCGGTGGATTGAGCGAGACCGAGGTGAAGGAGTTCGCCGTGAAGCCGATCGGATGTCCTTCCCCGTCGCAGGCGGTGACGACAGTCACCCCGGTCGGAAAAGCCCCGAATGCATCACGCAGTGCTCTTGGGTCGACAGTCTGGATTGTCATCGTTCATCCTCCCCGAACGATAGCCACTCAGCGAGCAGCGAATTGACGATATCAGGCGCGGTCAGGTTCACCATATGACGATGCCCTTCGACGATGCGGGCGTAGCCCCGCGGCGCAAGCTCTGCCATTTGCGTTGCCATCAAGGGCGTCGAGTTCGGATCATCGGACCCCGTCAGAAACAGGGCCGGACCAGCGACGTCTTTCCAGCCGTCAGCATAGGTCTCGTCTCCTCCCGCGAAAGCGGCGTAAGCGACGGCATATCCCTGGGGATCGACGAGGTTCAGCCATTTTCGCGTCAATTCACGCGCAGTGACGCTGTCCGCATCTTCGCCGAACCAGCGGGCCAGCGGACCTTCCTTGTCGACGCCCGATACCGGAATGGCCGCGGCGCGCGAAAGCACGGCGGCCTTTGCCTCAGGGTCACGCCTGTAGACACCGTTGAGGTAGGCGACACGGCTGATACGCTCGCCAAATGTCGCGGCCGCCCCTCCCGAAACCAGTGCGCCCATCGAGTGCCCGGCAACATTTGCCGTGTCGATTGCCATCTCGTCGAGAAAACGTCCGAACCAGGTGACGAATTCCTCGAGCCGACTGCCCGCCGGCAGCTTTGCGCTCTCCCCATGTCCCGGCATATCGACAGCGATGACGCGATGGCCTGCAGACAGAAATGCAATCTGCGGCGCCCAGGCCTCGAGCCGCATGCCGACGCCATGAATGAGAACCAGCGGCTCACCGCTGCCGGCCTCATGATAGGCCGTTCCGCTTGCCGTCGTCTTTCGGGGCAAGGCACCGGCGGCATTTGTTGCTGCAGCGGTGCGTGTGGTCGATCCGGCTGTCAGCATCTCAGAGCCGCTCCCTCAAACGCCCGCAGGATTGGCGACGTCCTGCCCCAGGTCTTTCAGATCCTGGTAGCGGTCGCCGATACGGTGATGCGGGCGCCCGCCTATCGAAGCACCGAGGGCCACGACGATCTCGTCGGCAGCAGGCGCGTCGGGAATCGACGTCTGGATGGTCAGATAGTGCGAACGGCGACCTTCATCATTCTTGTCCATCAGCGGGATCATGATCGGCGCATTGGCAGGACCGCGTGTGTTGCAGAAGGCGAGATAGGACTTGGCGCCGACGGCCTGGCGATAAAAATTGCCGAAACGCAGCGTGTGGATAAGCGCGGACCCGTGTTCGATCTCGCCGTCCAGGCCGACGACAGCAGACTTTCCATAGCCCTCGACAGCCTCGCCGGACCCGACCGCCTCGATGATCATCTTGGTCAGCAACTCGCCGAGCACCGGAGCGCCTGCGTGAATTTCGGGCTTGAGGTCGTCGACGAAGCCGCGACCGGCCCAGGGATTCTTCACGACCGCGAAGGCGGTAAACAGCTTCAGCGGCACCGCCGCGGCCTTGCCGCCTTCGATCAGCGTCGTTTCGATCTGCAGTCCCGTCTTGCGAATTTGAATGGCCATCGAGCACCTCATTTCTCAATTTCGTATTATGGTATACCATAATATATGAGTGTCAAGTTGGTTCCTGCGAGGACGCGGTTCAGGCCGAGGCGGAGTTTTTCAATTTGGCCCGCGCGCACTCTCGACCCACCGGGCAGCGCTTTCTTCCCGTCAGCGCGTTGTCAGCTGACAAACGACATGGCGGCCCCCGCGGAGGCAGGCCGAGTCCAGAAGTCACGGTCATCCCAGTTCATGGTACCGCCTTACATATTACTTAATATGGCATACCATCACATTGGACAAAGTTGGGTGTCAAGCGCGGAGTATGGGTTCCGCTAAATTGCGCGGAACATCATCGCGCATGGAGTGATATCGACAGCTGAGATGAGCTCTTTGCCAGGCCCGCGGGGAAGCGTCAGGGCTTCGCTCGTGCCTATTCGGCAGGCTTCTTGGCGGACAGCACCGCTTCGGCGATCGCGCTCGCGGCGGCGACGTGATCCATCGCGGCCCGGTAAGCCCCCTCGCCGTCGCCGCGGCGGATGGCGTCGACGATCTTCGACATCTGCAGCGGTCCTTCAATGCCGCGCCTCTCCGTCTTGATCGTCATCGAGCGCAGGTGGTTTATGCGCACGGTGAGGAGATTGACGACATCCCAGGCAACGTTCCTGTCAACCATGGTGAACAGGGTGTGATAGAAGGAAGAGGTGTTCGTCAGCACAGCCGCCATGTCGTTGTCACGGTAGCTGTTGCGGATCCCGGCCAGAGATTCCTCCAGCGCAGCGACGATCTCCGGGCTGCGGCGCTCCGCGCACAGCCGCGCCGCCATGCCTTCCAGCGCGCCGCGGATCTCATAGATCTGTTTGGCTTGGTCGATGTCGAGCTGCGCGACGATCGGCCCCTTGTTCGGCAGAATGGCGACAAGCCCTTCGGATTCCAGATGCCTCAGAACCTCGCGCACGACTGTTCGGCTGACGCCGAGCTGGGAGCAGAGGTCACGCTCGACAAGGCGATCTCCGGGACGAAAATATCCGTTGACGATGGCTTCGCGGACCTTGTCGAGTGCCAATTCCCGCAAGGTCTTTGCAGGACGCTCGACTCGAATTGCGTCCTTCAGAGCACCGCTCATTGTCTACCTCAGTGTTGGACTTTGCACGCTCAACTTCCGCCGCCGCGGCCGAATGCAAGAATCGTATTATGGCGTACCAGATACTGTAGCTGGCAGCGGCCGGCAATTCAACAAGCGCCGTGCCGACCTATGGTGCCGCCCGTCTTGTCAGACGCGCAAAGGACGCTGTAGCTTTGATCTGCTGCCTAAACGTCGGGAGCTAGCCTCTCGAAACAATCTCCTCGACCACGACTTTGGCCTGAACCCGGATATCCGGAACGGCCGTGATCTCCCAGAATTGTCCTGCCGTCAGGGCGCCGACCGCAAATAGTCGGGCCGGCGAGATTCGGGACGGGGCTATCACCTCGGACGCCGCATCCACCTGGATCCCGAGGCCAAGAGGATCGGGGACGATCAACTCAAAGCGGCTCATTTCCTTCAAAAGCGGTGAATGACTGATCCCGGCCCGCTCCATTCCCGTGCAGTTGACGAGCCAGTCCGCCCTGATCTCGGCGATGTCGCGCGTCGCTCTGACCCTGTAGCTGGCAACGAGCCGGCCCTCCTCTGCCCCGAGCGATTTCAGGAAGCCCGCGTGGAAACGAACGGTTCCGTCTAAGACCAGCTTCTCAAACCTGTCGAACACGTCGGGCGCGACCCGGTGACGGTGGATGTTCCACCAGGGAAGCGCATGCCTGAGGAAGCGTGCGCGTTCCTCGCTCGAGAGCCGTTGCCAGAGAGCCTGCGTTGCAGGCCTCAGTCCGTCCATCACGGCTCGCCAGTCGGCAACCGTCCTGCTCTTTCCCCGCAGGGTCTTCAATATGCCGCTGATCGTATCCGGAAGCGTGTGAACGTCGATCGGCAGAGGCGCCGGCGGCGTCCACGCGTGTCCGAGCGGTGCGAGCCCCCGCCGCGAAAGCACATCGATCTTGCCGACGTGGCCATGGGCGCGAAGCGCCAGCACCTGATCAATCATCGTCAGGCCGGATCCGAGGATACACACCGCATCGGATGGTGCGACGCGCCTCAGCCACGAAAGCCGCCAGGGGTTCTCGATGATCCGCGATCGCAGTGATGACGGGACGCCATCCGGAGCGACCGGCAGGGTTGCGTTCCCGACACCGAGGCATAGCACCACGTTTTTGCCGGCAATCTCGTCACCATTGCCGAGATGGAAGGCCAGCGTGCTGCTGTAACGTTCCACGCATCCCGCCGCCTTGGCCTTGATGAAATCGACCCGGCAACGGCCGTCCCGCTTTCGAAGCAGCCGCGCAAGCGTATCGCGGACATAAAGACCGTAATCGCTGCGCGAGGCGAAATCGCCGGCCTGCAACGGGCGTCCATGGCTTTTCAGCCAGTCGACAAAGTCGTCGGGTTGATGCGGCAAGAGGCTCATGCGGCCGGCGGGAACATTGAGGCGATGGAGATAGAGCTCCGTCCGGTAGGCCGTCCCGCGGCCGAAGCCAGGATCGTCGCCGACGACGGCGACCTTCGCCGAAGCGGGAAGCTGTTCGATGAGATTGCAGGTAACCGCGATCGCTGAAAAACCGGAACCGACCACGATAACATCATATGTCAAATGCATTCTCCCTGAAGCTCGGAACGTCATCGAGACATTTCGTCATTCAAGCCCCGTGTCGCTCGCCGGTCCCTGCTGATCGCACGAGTGGCAGAATCACGAAAACAATTATCTCTATAGTCTATAAATATAGTTTGTTATTTCTCCCGCTAGCCCCTCCCCAACCATTACGCTTTTGAGGGTGAGATCAAGGGCCATGCGGCCCTGAACAAAGGGGCTCAAGATGAATTTCAGGAATTTGGTTGCCGCAATCGCCGTCGGCGTCGGCACTCTTACAACGGCTGTTGTCGCTGAAGCGGCGGACAAAAAGGTCGTCGTCGCCTATCAAACCGACGCCTTGCCGTCTTCCGTGGCGATCGCCAATGGCGAATTCGCCAAGGAAACGGGATACGAGATCGACTTCCGCAGGTTCAATTCGGGCGCCGAAATCTTTGCGGCGATTGCCTCCGGTGACGTCCAGGTCGGCTATGTCGGCTCCAGCCCGTTTGCGGCTGCAGTATCACGCGGGCTCGAGGTCAAGGCCTTTTACCTCGCCTCCATCTCCGGCATCGACGAGGCTCTCGTCGTCCGCAACGGTTCCGGCATCGAAAGCCTGAATGATCTGAAGGGCAAGAAGCTTGCGGCCGCGCCGGTATCCACGGACCACTATCAGCTCCTGGCGCTGATCAAATCGCTGGGCCTGACCGAAAAGGACGTTCAGGTCTTTGCAATCCCTCAGCCCGAGATCGTCGCCAGCTATAATCGCGGCGACATCGACGGCGGCTTCGTCTGGGATCCGGCGCTGACCGAACTGAAGAAGAACGGGAAGGTTCTGGTGACCTCCAAGGAGGTGGCAGACAAGGGTGCGCCAACATTCTCGGCCTGGGTCGCGACATCGACGTTTGCCACCGACAATCCGGACTTTCTGAAGGGTTTCGCTTCGGTCATCAACAAATACTACGCGTCCTTCGCATCGGACAAATCCGCCTGGGGTCCCGACAGCGACAACGCCAAGTCGCTTGCCAAGCTTCTCGGCGGAACGGCCGATCAGCAGGCCTCGGCCCTGAAGAACCTGACCTTGCTGACGCCTGAGGTTCAGGCATCGGATGCCTGGCTTGGCGGTGGCGAAAAGGCGGGTGCCGGCAAGATCCTCAAGGACACGGCATCGTTCCTGAAGGAACAGGGCAAGGTTTCCGACGTGCTGGCGAATTACGGCGCCTTCGTCACCGCAGATGCCCTCACCGGCGTCAGCAACTGATCCTCCCTGGCGCCGGCGCAGTCGTTGCGCCGGCGTCGAACCTGCGAGCGGCAACATGCTTAAAGTCGATCACGCCAGCGTTTTCTTCGCAGCCCGCGACGGGCGGACCGTTCACGCGCTCGATCGCGTTTCCTTCGATATTCCCGAACGGGGCTTCGTCGTCGCGCTCGGAGCGTCAGGATGCGGCAAATCAACCCTTCTCAACGCGATTGCCGGTTTCCTTCCGCTGTCGGACGGCCGGATCACGCTCGATGGCCGCGCGGTCGAACAACCCGGCGCGGATCGTGGCGTCGTTTTTCAGAAAGACTCGCTGCTGCCCTGGAAATCGGTTGTCGACAATGTCGCGCTCGGTTTGAAATTCGCCGGGGTCAAGCGCAAGGAGCGCCAAGCGCGCGCCCTGGAGCTTCTCCGGCTCGTCGGCCTCGACGAATTCGCCGGCGCTTTTCCCTACGAGCTGTCGGGCGGCATGCGCCAGCGTGTCGGCATCGCGCGGGCTCTGGCGACAAATCCCGACATCCTGCTGATGGACGAGCCGTTCGGCGCACTCGACAGCCTGACCCGCGAGCAGATGCAGGAACTGCTGGTTTCCATCTGGGATAAAACGGCAAAGAAGGTCTTCTTCATCACGCACTCGATCGAAGAGGCCCTGTTCCTGGGCACGCAGGTGCTGGTCATGTCACCTCGACCGGGGCGCGTCGTGGCACGCTTCGATCTGAATTTCGTTCGCCGCTTCGCAGAGACCGGCGACGCCCGATCGATCAAGGCGTCGCCGCAATTTGCCGAGTTGCGCGAGGAAATCCGCGCCATTCTCCACAGCACCGAAGACCTGAGGAGCGCCGCATGAGCGACATAGTGCAGGCCCCGCCGATTGCGGCGGGTAGAGAGGACCATCAGGTCAAGCTGGTGAAAATGGCGGGCTTCGGCGCCGGCGAGAAATCGACGGTGGCCATCAGCGTTGCGACAGCGCTGGCCATAGTGCTGTTGTGGTGGCTGGTATCGGTGCTCGGTGTCGTCCCCCACTTGTTTCTGCCGCGTCCGGACGAGGTGCTGACACAGATCGGCGCCATCTATCGCGACGGTTACGCCGGAGCGTCGCTGTCCGAGCATGTTTTTGCAAGCCTGTTCCGCATCGTGGTCGCAGCCTTCATTGCCGTCTCGGCCGGCATTCCGCTCGGATTGCTGATGGGCCTGAACCGCTGGGCAAAAGGCGTGCTCGACGCGCCGATCGAGTTTTACTGGCCGCTTCCGCCGCTCTCTTATCTGCCGCTGATGATCATCTGGCTCGGCATTGGCGAGACGTCGAAGATCACGCTGCTGGTGCTTGCGATGTTCGCACCGATCTGCCTTTCGGCCCAGGCCGGCGTTCGTTCGCTGCCGATCGAGCGGGTCAATGCGGCGCGTTCGCTGGGCGCGAGCCGGCTGCAGCTCTTCCTGGACATCGTCCTGCCGTCCGCCCTGCCCGAGATCCTCACCGGCATTCGAATTGCGCTCGGTGTCGGCTGGGGCACGCTGGTTGCGGCTGAATTGATCGCGTCCACGCGCGGGATCGGTTTCATGATCATGTCGGCTTCACAGTTCCTGGCGACCGACGTCGTCTTCGTCGGCATCGGCATTATCGCGATCTGCGCATTCACCTTCTCGGCCGCCATTCGTTTTCTGGAGGCGTTCCTCGTGCCCTGGAAGGGCAAGCTCTGACCAGAGGGCGGCAGGGAGCCCTATTCAATGGCTTCCTGCCGCCGCGTTCAGCCCGTGTATGGCGACCAGCTCGGCTGCAACGAGCTTCTGAAGCCGCCACAAATTGCGGTCCCGGATGCCGCGTTCCTCCAGATGCTTCACCGTCAGATACAGATATTCGGCGCAGGAGCCCATGTGTCCGCAGGCTCTCGCAAGCACCTGCGCTACCGTCTCCAGCGGCAATTTGCGGGAAACGCGCTCGCCTTTCGGACCAGCCCAAAAGACCAACGCGCGCACCAGCCCATGCGGGGTCGCGACCGGGATCCAGCGAACCGTCGCCGCGTCTTCGATCGTGCCGACTTCACGGCGGATCAACCGCCGTATCTGGCCAAGGCGATCATCATCGGCAAGCCTGAAGACGACGCCGTTGCAACGTCCACCGCGGTCAAGTGCCATCATCAGGCCCGGCTGGGACCGCGTTCCCCGCCAGCGGGTCATCTGCAGGCAGAAGGAGCGATGCCACCCTCTTGCTGCGCCATGTTGCGATTCGACGGCGTCGAAGTCCGGCTTCCATATCAATGATCCATAGGCGAAGATCCAAAGCGGCGCGCCGGTAGACTCATCGAGAAGCCGGTTGGCGAGCATCTCCACCTCCGCTTCGCTCAGCGGTTTTCGGTGTGGCTCCGGGCCGACATCGATCGCGGGGCGAAGGCTCAGCGATACGAGCTCGTCCGTTAGAGCCATTGTTGATCCGGTCAGCAAAAGTCTGCTTCCCCGGACCGCAGACTGTTTACGCTCGCGAATATCCGTCATGCGTCAGTGCACCGTAAATCTGGCCGCATCGGCCTGGCGCCGCTGCAGGCTGCGTATCAGCATCGCGGCCTCCCTGACGATTGCCGAAAACGTCGCATCATCGGCCTCTGCGATCCTTCCCGTCATCTCGCGGATGATCGTCGTCAAATGAATGATGGAATGGCGATGCTGCGCATCTTCCGATCCCATTTCGGCGTCGGCCATGGCGAGCAGCGTCTGCACCAGCCGCTCCATGGTTTGGCGGCGCCGGGTCCTCGGATCGGCATTCGGATCCTCGCTAAGGCGCAGCAGGTCGGAGACAATATCGGACATTCCACTCTGTCTCACATTGCAAAAGCCGGCGGCATCGAAAAGCTTTGCCTTCGACCGCGTGCCTGCGTCTTCAAGGCGTCCAGCATCCGGTAGCCGTTGCGCCAGCGGCCAAAGCCGCTGGCGATATTGATGTGCCCGGCAAGGCCGATATTCCGGGTCTCGGCATTCCAGAGGCGGCCGAACAGGGTCAAGCGATCGACCGTCATGTAGGCATCGTTCATGCTGCCGACGACGATGCTTGGAAAAGGCAAAGGCGCCGTCGGCATGGCGCCAAACGAGATATGCCCGGGATGCAGGTTTTCCGTGACCGGCAGATCGCATGGGGCAACGAGCAATGCTCCCTTGACGCGCCGCGCTGCACTTCGCCCGGCCAAGCGGGCGGCAAGCAGGCATCCGAGACTATGGGCAACCAGATAGGCCTCGCCGGCCTCTTCAAGCGCGCCTTCCAATCGCAGCAGCCAGTTGTCAAGGTTCGGATGATCCCAGTCGTCCTGGGCGACGCAACGACTGCCCGGCTGATCCTGCAGCCAGTGCTGTTGCCAATGCCCGTCTCCCGAGCCGAAAAGCCCGGGAAGAATAAGTACGTCGATCATCTGACGACATCCTCTCTGAAGCTGCGCGTCGGTCTTTTTCCCGATCGGGGCAAACATCGGACATCACTCATCAGATCCACCCGATCACCAGGGCGAACAGGAATGTGAAGGAGCTAACGATCGTGCAGATTCCAGCCGCATGCCTGAAATGCGACATGACGCTGCCTTCCGCTCTTCTCGCACCGCCCCGACGCAGGTCGGTCTCAACGACAATCGCCATCACGCCGTTCTCCTCAATACCAAAGGCCGGGCATGGTGCCCCAATAATGGAGTTCGTATTCGCGGGCGGACCGCTCACGCTCGTCGTCCCGCGCCAACGATCCATTCACAGGCTCCCGTGAAGCGGGCGGCTTCAGGCCGAGGAACCGGCCGATCGAAAGCTTCAGCCAGAACTGAAAATCAAGCTTCATGCGAACCTCCTGTCAGGAACCGTTATTCTTCGGCTAGGAAATCAGCGAATGACGTTGTGCATTGGCGAGAAGAACGTGAAGCGATGCCGTCGGTCCGTAGAGCATCAGCAGGCGGTTTTCCTCGCGTTTGGCGAGACGATAGCGTCGGGCGAATTCGAAGACGCTCCACAATTGCTCGCTTGCCCCCGGCCTTTCCGCATCTGTGATCGTTGCTTCCTGAGATCGAGCCATGGTGACGATCCTTACTCGGCCGCCGCCAGGGCCGGATTTGCGCCCGGAAAGAAGGCCGCCAATTCGCCGATCACTTCGTTGATGCGGCCCAATAGCGCGTCGGATGAAACCGCATAGTCTGTGAAATCGCGGTCGGACGCATAGACGGCGGTCGGCAAAGTATGGGCCATGAAAAACCCGAACAGCGGCCGCAGCTGATGCTCGACCATCAACGCATGCCGATCACCGCCGCCGGTGGCCGTGATGATGATCGGCTTGCCCCGAAGTTCGTGGGGGTCGATCAGGTCGATGAGATGCTTGAAATGGCCGGGATAAGAGCCCTTATAGGTCGGCGAGCCGATGATCAGGGCATCGGCCTGCACGATCTCGTCGACGACGTGCCTGGCCTGCGCGTCGAGATCCTTGCGCCACAAGGCGCTGCCCAGCGACGGACCGACATCATTGAGATCATAGCTCTTGCTGGTAAATCCGTAGCGAATGCTCGCACGTTCGGAGACATGCCGCACGAGTGCCAAAGTCTTCGATGGACGGTTGAAGCTGCCAGCGATGCCGACGAGTTTGAAACCTGACATGGTTTTTCCTCTCTTTGCGTTGCTCCAACTATTGTCTACAAAATTGATAGATTAAAGGAACGTGCATCTCTCCTTCTTCGCCTGGTTGAAAAAAACGTTCACCGCCACACCAGCACGCATAGGCTGCATGGCGATCGTCAAAGGGATCGCCGGTCCAGCGACCGCTTCGACCTAGCGTGCGGGAAGACGGCAGGAAGGGGAACTTGTTCGGCTTCTTTTGGAGACGCTGATGCGGGTGCCATGATGATGTCGCGAGCCCGGCGAGAGCTCTTGCAAACTGCAAGCCATAAATGGCTTTGCCGCAAGGTCGAATATAATTGGTATAAGATTTCCGGTTCAGCGGAACGATTGGATGACCGGCCCTGCCTTTTCCTCTGCGGGAAATATACACTCCTTATAGATTTTAGCGGGAGCTTTTCATGCCAGTGCAGACGGCTGATGTCATCGATTTGCAGGCCTACCGGCAATCGCGCAGCAAAGATTCGCCCGATGCGTTCAAGGCGACTGCGCCCGTATCCTTTGCGATGCAGCCCGTTCTGATGTGGGTGCCCTATTGGGGTTTCGTCCCGGTCATGGCAATGGGCATTGCCGGATATGGCGTCTGATCAAGCGCTTGTTCCCGACGGCGAAGCGAGAGACACCGCCGAGGAGATCACGGTTCAGACAGGACAGAATTTGCGGCGCATTCGCACCCGCCGCGGCTACTCCCTGGACCGGCTGGCAAAGATCGCCGGTGTCAGCCGTGCCATGCTCGGGCAAATCGAGACGGGCAAAAGCAGCCCGACGTTAAGCATTCTCTCGAAGATCGCACTTGCTCTCGGTATTCCCTGCGCCGCTCTGATCGCCGAACGCGGCGAAACCTCGATCATTGCGGTACCACGGGCAAGATCGAAGATCCTCGCCTCTTCCGAAGGGCGCTTCCGGACACGGGCTCTTTTCCCCTTCGAAGGCGAGCGGAAGGTGGAATTCTACGAGCTCAGGATCGCTCCGCACCATACCGAAAGTGCCGATCCCCATCAGCATGGAACAGTCGAAAATCTGGTCGTTGCCCAAGGAACCGTCGAAATCATTGCCGGCAAGCAGGCACCCCATATTCTGGGTGAAGGCGACGCCATCATCTTCGATGCAGACGTGCCCCATATCTACCGAAACATGACGGGAACGGAAGCAATCCTCTACCTGGTAACGACCTATCTCGAAGACGTTCGCGTCTGACGCAAAAAAGAGCCCCCGTCTCCGGAGGCTCCTGGTCGTTTCCTTGAGAGGCGGATGACTCAGGCAGCCATCATGCAGCACATCATCATGCCGCCGCAGTTCATCATCACGGGCATGCCGCCGGACATCATCGACATCATGCGCTTGCAGCATTCCATGAACATGTCCTTGTCCATGCCTTCCATCGGCTTCATTTCGCAGACCATGCCCTCGGCAGTCATGCTGCACTTCATGGAGCCCATCATCATCATCATCGGCATGGAGGCCATCATCGGCATCATCGCGCCGTTCATCATGGGCATGCCGCCCATCGGCATCATTCCACCCATCATCGGGTTCATCATGGCAGGCATCATGTTGTTCATCATCGGCATCATGTTCATGGCGGGGTTCATTGTCTCTCTCCGATCAATACAGCGGCGTTTCGCGTTTCAATGAACCGGGAGATAAAAGAACTAATTGCAGCAAACAATGTAAAAAAATCTTCCCATATCTTTTCCTCCAATAGAATGGAACGGTTTCGATGGGATTGCGCAATCTTGCCAAGATAACAGAATTCCGTCCGCTATCATCGCTCGAGCGGAACGACGCGCGCTTCGCCGGCCAGCGCCTGCTGCTTCGCGCGACGCACCTCAGCAAAGGCGATTGGACTCACGCCCAGCAAAGCTGACGTGGCGATGGCATTGGCGGCTCAGCCGGTGACCCCGGATACGATGCGCCGTACCTGTTATGAATGATGAGGATGCGTCGGATCGTCGTGCGGCTTCAGAAAAAACCGGTACACGATGTCCCAATAGCCATCATAGACAAGCCCGCCATTCGAGCGGACCAGCGTTTCGCGGTTTTTGCGATAGACCGCCGGGAGGCGATACCAGGAGATGCCCGGCCGGCGGTGATGGAGAACGTGCAGATTGTTGTAGAGAAACAGCAAGCCGAAGAGACGGCTGTTTTCGACGATGGCGGTGCGTTCCTCATGCCTTTCGGCATATCTGTGCTCGGCATAGGATCTGAGCCGCGTCATCGCAGCGCCCGTATAGACGAAACCGAGATAAAGCCACAGCGGCACGCCGCAGACGACCATCGCCCAGAAAAGGACGGCGGCAACGGCGATGCCGTGCATTGCCCAAATCCGACGTCGTCCCGGTTCGTTCGCCCGTATCTGCTGCCATTCCTGTCCAAGGAAACTCAACAGCATCACCGCAGGACCGATAGTCAAACGGCCGAACAGGGTAGTGTTCCACCGCGCCAGAAACCTGCCAGTGGCGCCAAGCTGCTCCCAGGTAGCCTTGGTAAAATAGGAAGATTCCGGATCTTCGATCGGATCGGTCAGATATTCGTCGCGATGATGCTCCAGATGGCTTTCCTTATAGATCGGATAAGGCAGCCACAGTGACAGCGGTAACGACCCGATCGCGTCGTTTATCCTTTGGTTTCCCGTCGGATGGCCGTGAATGACTTCGTGCTGAAGGGATCCGTGCCAGGCAATCAACCAGCCTCCGGCGATCACGGCCACGATCAGCGGCAATGATTGCCACCACCATGTCAGCGCGAGAAATCCGCCGTGGATGACGAATGCGAGAATGACGGTCGGCCATTCTGTCGTGCGCCTGGAAGCAATTTTTCCGGCGGCTTGCGAAGTCCTGTCGAGCATGCGCGTGATTTCCCCATCAACCACACCAATCTATCGCAGGGCATCAGGAGTAGAGAATAAAGCCTATCTATTTTATAGGCTTATCGGAAAAAATCCGTCCACGGGGGCTGGATTGCTTAATCCAAGCCTAAGGCTTGTCGCCGTGAAGATGACGTTCGAGGAAGGGTAAATTGTCCTGTCCCCAATAGATCTCGCCATCATAGACATAGGTGGGAAAGCCGAAGACGCCGCTGTCGCGGGCATGCACGCGGTCCGCCGACCATTTGTTCTGGACATCGTCGTCGGCTTGTCGCCTGAGGAGTGCTGCGCCATCGAAACCTGCTGATGTCACGATCACTTCGCGCACGTCGGGCTTGCCGATATCCTTCGCCTCGCTCCAGAAAGCATGCTGCAGGGCGCGGGCAACGCCGATCCAATCCTGTCCGTCGAGGTAGGCGGCAATCACGAAGAGGGACGCCGGCGTCGGATCGCTCAAATCCGGGCGATGTTCGAGCTGCAGTTCCTTGCCGCGCACGCGCGCCCAGCGTTTGAGATCCCGCGTCCAGTAGGCGCGCCTGATCTCCGGGCGGTTGCGCGAAAAGATACCGCCATTTTCCTCGACCACCGTCGTCAGATAGGGCGTGACGACGACGTCGTTCTTCGCCGCAAGTTCGGCGAAGGCGTCGAAGCCGATGTAGGACCAGGGCGAGCCGATCGAGAAGAAGTACTCTACTGATTTGGTCACTGATGCATGTTCCCCGCGAGGTGATGGTTCTGGCGTCGAATGGTCGACGGCATTTCAGGAAGCGGATCTAACTTCGGATTGCGCTTTCCATCCGAGCTCCGGTGCGATCAGCATCACGAAGTCGTGGAGAATCTGGCGATATTCCTCGTGCTCGAACTCGTAAGGGAGCTCCAGCCTCAACTCGCTGACCTCGGGCAGGATCGGATCGGCAAAAAGCTGTGCCAATATCTCGTCCGATGTGCCGACGATATCACGGGCGAACAGCGTGCGCCGCTCGCCCTGCGGTGAAAGGGTTCGCTGATGACGGCCAGCGGCATAGTCTCGATATCGGCGGCGTGTTGCGGCATCGGCGCTGTCGAAAGGCACGATGACGCGCCCCAGCGCGATCCGGCGCTGCGTGTCGGCGTCGCGATAGGTTTCGATCAATCGCGATTGCGCGATGAAGAAATCATCCGTCCCCTCACCCGTTATCACATTGCCGGTCAACAGGTTGAAGCCATTGCGACCGGCCCATTCGGCCGAGCGCTGCGACCCGCCGCCATACCAGATCCGGTCGATCAGGCCCCTGGCATAAGGCTGCAGCCGCGGCCGCTGCGGGCCGAAGGGCGTCTTGATCAAGGTCTGCTCGTCGCCGAGATAAGTGCCACGCAGATTGTCGGCAAAGCGCAGCACGCGATCATGCGAGAAATCGTAACCCGTCCAGTCGCCGTCGAAGACAAGCGGAGCGATCAGCTCGGCGTGCAGCGGCCGGCCGGCGCTGACGCCGATGTTCAGCCGTCCGCGCGACAGGACATCGACGGTGGCGAGATCTTCGGCCAGCCGGTAAGGGCTCTCGTAACCGATCGGGATGACCGCGGTTCCAAGCTCGATCCGGCTGGTTCGCTGTGTCGCCGCCGCCAGGAAGGCGCTGGCCGAAGAGATTCCAGGCTCCAGGTGCCGCTGGCGGACCCAGGCACTGTCGAAGCCCAGATCTTCGCCATATTGCAGTTGCTCAAGCGTCTGCTCCAATCCCGACAACGGATCTTCGTCGGGATAATTGCCGGGGGTGAGAAAGCCGATATGGCTGATGGATATGTTGCCCACTCGTGCCATCCGATGATCAGTATTTCGGCAGGCCGGGCGGGTTGGTCTCGGATGCCGGCAAGGCTTCCTTGGAAAGATGCCAGTGGTCGAGGATTTTTGCGTATGTGCCATCCGTGATCAGGCCGTTTGTGGCGACAGTCAGCGCATCGGCCAGGCCGCTTCCCTTGCGGGTGGTGATCGCCACATCCGAGCGATCCGGCCAGCCGGCGCTCAGCGTGCCGACGCGCTTGATGTTCTTGTCGCGCGCGGCGATGAAGACGAGCTGTGCATGCGGCTGGACGATGACATCGGCCCGGCCGGAACGCAGCGCGAGGAGGCTTGCCGCTTCGTCGTCATAATATTGCAGCTCGATCGGTTTCAGGCCCGCGGCAACATCTTTCTCGCTCCACTTCACCAGGATGCGCTCCTGGTTGGTGCCGGCCCCGACAATGATCCTTAGGCCCGCCGCATCCTTGGGTTCCTTGATCGAGGTGACAGGACTGTCGGATTTGACGAAGAAACCGTGCAGACCCTGGCGGTAAGTGGAGAAATCGAACTTCTCCTTGCGCTGCTCGGTGACCCCGACATTGGAGATGACGGCATCATACTTGCCCGAGGCGAGGCCGAGCGGCCAGTCGATCCAGGCGACCGGCACGATCTCCAGCGTCAGCCCGAGGCTGTCGGCGATGGCATAGGCATAATCGGGATCTGCCCCGACCACGGTCTTGGCGTCGGTGGCATAGGTGGCAAGCGGCGGGCCGCCCGGGCTGACGGCGATGGTGAACTTGCCTGGTGTGACGAACTTGAAATCCTTGGGGATCGCGGCAATCGCCGCATCGTTCTTGGCGGCATGAAGCCGGCCCGGCTGCTCTGGGCTGAGGTCGAAATCCTCGGCTGCATGGGTAGCGCCGAAGGAAAGGGCCGACGCCATGGCGGCGATCAGCAGGGTCCGGAATGCCGGAAAGGCAATCATCGTCTTCAATCTCCAAATTGTCAGGCAGGGTGGCCGGCAGCATTGCCGCCGGCCCTATAAGGAACTGATCAGGAGCCGCTCTTCGGCAGCCCGGGCGGGTTTGTCTGGGCCTTGTCGATCGCCTCCGGACCGAGGTTCCATGTATCGAGGATCTTCCGATAAGCGCCGCTGGCGATCAGATCGTTGACGACATCGGTCAAGGGCGCCGCCAGGCCGCTGCCCTTGCGTGTGGTGACGGCAATTTCGGCCGTGATCGGCCAACCGCCGCTGACGGTGCCGACGAGCTTGGTCTTGCCGTTTATCCCTGCCGAATAAGCCTGCGTCGCGTTCACGCTGAAGACGGTGTCGGCTCTGCCGGACTGGACGGCGAGATCCTTGACCGCGTCGTCGTCATAATATTGCACCTCGATCGGCCTCAGGCCGGCGGCGACGTTCTCACGATCCCATTCCAGCAGGATTTTCTCCTGGTTGGTGCCGGCATCGGTGATGACCTTCAGGCCGGCAATATCCTTCGGCTGCTTGATCGCCGTGATCGGGCTGTCGGCCTTGACGTAGAAGCCCAGCTCGTCCTTGCGGTAGGTCGAAAAGTCGAATTTCTCCTTGCGTTCTTCCGTGACCGTCACGTTGGAGATCACTGCGTCGAATTTTCCGGAGGTCAGCCCCAGAGGCCAATCGGCCCAGGCAACGGAAACCAATTCGAGCCTCAGGCCCAGGCTGTCGGCAATGGCCTGCGCCAGATCGACGTCATAGCCGATGACCGTCTTGGAATCGGAGGCATAATCATGCAGCGGCAGATTGCCGCTCGAGCTGATGCCGACGGTGAAGACACCGTTGTCGACGAACTTGAAGTCCTTGACTTCGGCAATGCGCTTCTCGTTCTTTTCCACCCGCAGCCGGTTCGGCTGCTCGGGGCTGAGATCGAACTTCTGCTGCGCCTGAGCGGAACCGAAACCGATCGCGGCAATGGTGACGGCTCCCGCTATCAGAAGCCTTGCCCTATCTGTAAATGTCATGCCCCTTCTCCATTTCATCTTTAGATTGTGGTTGTTGTTATTCGGCCGGAGCAGCCCGTCGCGGCCCGGCATTTCACCAGCGCTGTTTCGCGCTAGAGAACCTTGGCGAGGAATTCCCGCGTACGGGGATGTTCCGCTTGTGCGAAGATGCGGGCCGGCGGCCCAGCCTCCAGGATGCGGCCGCCGTCCATGAAGACGACCGTGTCGGCGACTTCGCGGGCAAAGCCGACCTCATGGGTGACGATGACGAGCGTCGTGCCGGTGCGGGCAAGCTCCTTGATGACGTCGAGCACTTCGCCGACGAGCTCCGGATCGAGCGCCGATGTCGGCTCGTCGAAGAGCAGCACCTTCGGGCGCAGTGCCAGTGCGCGGGCGATCGCCACACGCTGCTGCTGGCCGCCGGAGAGCTGGCGCGGATAGGCGTTGATCTTGTCGCTGAGGCCGATGCGTGCCAGCAGCTCCTGCGCCAGCTGTACGGCGTCCTCACGGCCGACGCCGCGAACCTGGATCGGTGCCTCGATGAGGTTTTCGAGCACGGTCAGATGCGGGAAGAGATTGAAGCTCTGGAAGACCATGCCAATATCGGCGCGGCGTTTGAGGATATCCTTCTCCTTGAGCTCGTAGAGCGTATCGCCCTTCCTGCTGTAGCCGACGAAATTGCCGTCGACCGAGATGAAACCCTCATCGACACGCTCCAGATGGTTGATGGCGCGCAGAAGCGTCGACTTGCCCGAGCCGGACGGACCGAGAATGGCGGTCACGCTGCCGGCGGGAAGGCTGAGCTCGACATCATCGAGCACTTTCAGCGAGCCGAAGCTTTTGGAGATACCGTGGATGCGCACCGCGCCGCCTGCGGCCCGCAGCGTCGCAGCATCCCGGAAACCGATCTTGCGCACGGTGTCGGTTGCCGTCTCGAGGACAGGCAGCGGATGGCGGAAACGCTCGAAAAATGACTGGAAGGGCAACGGCGTCGGATTGCGCACGGCGCCTTTGGAGAAGTAGCGTTCGATATAGCGCTGAGCGATCGACAGCACCGTCATGATGATCAGATACCAGGCGGTCGCGACCATCAGCAGCGGAATGACTTCCAGATTGCGGCGGTAGATCACCTGAACCGTATAGAAGAGCTCCGGCAGCGCCAGCACGTAGACCATGGAGGTGCTCTTCGCCAGTCCGATGAGTTCGTTGAAGCCGGTAGGCAGGATCGAGCGCATGGCCTGCGGCAACACGATGCGGAAGGCCTGGCGGCGGCGCGGCAGACCGAGTGCGGCGGCGGCCTCCAGCTGACCGTGATCCACCGAGAGAATACCGCCGCGCACGATCTCGGCGAAGAAGGCCGACTGGTTGAGCGTCAGGCCGAGGAAGGCGGCGGCAAAGGGTGTCAGCAATTGCACTGTGGGATAGTCGAGGAAGACGGTATCGGTGAAGGGAATGCCGATCTTGATCGTCTCGTAGAGGTAGCCGAGATTGTTCAGGATCAGCAGCAGCACGATGACCGGGATCGAGCGCAGCAGCCAGATATAGCCCCAGGAAAGACCGGAGAGCAGCGGCGACTTGGAAACGCGGGCGAGCGCCAGAGCGGTTCCGAGGATGGAGCCGGATATGGCGGCAAGCACGGTCAAAAGCAGCGTCCTGCCGAGACCGACGAGCACCGGTTCGGCAAAGAACCATTCAGCAAAGACGCCCCAGCCCCAGCGCGGATTGGTGAAGATGGAATAGAGCACGGCAATGATGACGACGGCGGCAAAGATCGTGCCTGCCAGGCGGCCCGGATGGCGCGCCGGCACGATGCGGTAACGGGAATAATCCTTCGATCCTGCCGTCCTGCTGCCGGGATCGATGCCGGCGAAATCCGTCGTCAGTGCCATTGTGCTTCCCTTTTATGATTGTCGGTCTTTGCCGTTTTCAGAAATTTGCGCCGGCCGCCCGCAGGCGCGGTTCGGCATCTTCGTGAGCAGGCTGAGCGAGATGGGTGATATCCTTCTCGAAGGGCAGGCTCTTGTAGATCTCGGGATCAACGGAGGTGTCGAAGAGAGCGGTGTAGCCGTAGTTCAGATAGAGGCCGACCGCTTCGGGCTGGCGAAAGCCGGTCGTCAGGTAGATGCGGGAATAGCCTTGGCGGGCAGCCTGGGCCTCCAGTTCCACCAGCACCTTGCGGGCAAGGCCCTGGCGGCGCAGATCGGAGCGCGTCCAGATGCGTTTGAACTCGGCCGTGCGGTCGTCATAGTTCTTGAAGGCGCCGCCGCCGATGGTTTCGCCATCACGAATCAACAGGAGAAAATTGCCGTCGGGCGGCGCAAAAGCTTCTGGAGGATAACGGTTCAGCTCGACTGCGGCCCCTTCGGCATTGAAATAGTTGCCGTAGCGGCTGTCATATTCGTGGATCAATTCGTCGATCAGCGGCTTGGCGCGCGGGTCGAGAGGGCTGGTATAGAGAAACGTATCGCTCATATCGTTCATCACCCGTTGTCATCAGTGAGGAAGGTTTCGGCGAGCCGGACCCAGTAGCGGGCGGCCGGCGCGATGATCGCGTCGTTGAAATTGTATTGGGCGCTGTGGAGAGAAGCGCTGTCACCATTCCCGACGAAGAGATAGCTGCCGGGATTTGCCTGCAGCATGAAGGCAAAATCCTCGCTCGCGGTTCTCGGCCGGAAATCCTTCTCGATCGCCTCGGGGCCGAGTGCGTCATAGGCGACGCGCCTGGCAAACTCCGTTTCCCCAGCGTGATTGACCAGCGCCGGAAAGCCGAGGCGGTAATTCACATCCGCCTCGGCGCCGAAGCTTTCCGCCTGGGCGCGGGCAAGTGCGGGAATGCGCTCCCGCAACAACTGGCGGACCGTCTCGCTGAAAGCCCGCATGGTGAGCTTCATCTCGACGCTTTCCGGGATGACGTTCGAGGCGGAGCCGGCATGGATGGAGCCGACGGTCGCGACCGCCATGTCCTGCGGATCGACATTGCGGGAAACGACGCTCTGCAGAGCAGTGATGAAGGAGGCCGAGGCCAGCACCGGATCGACGGCCCGATGCGGCTCGGCGCCATGGCCGCCCTTGCCGATGATCTTGATCACTGCCTGATCGACCGAAGCCATGGCGGGGCCAGCGACGAAGCCGAATTGGCCTGCTGGCACACCCGGCCAATTGTGCAGCCCGAAGACCGCGTCGACAGGAAAACGTTCGAACAGGCCTTCCGAGATCATCTTGCGGGCGCCGGCGCCGATTTCCTCGGCGGGCTGGAAGATCAGCCGCAGCGTGCCGCTGAAATTGCCGCTTTCGGCGAGATAACGCGCGGCGGCGAGCAGGATCGACGTATGCCCATCATGGCCGCAGGCATGCATGACGCCGGGATTGCTGCTGGCATAGGCCAGGCCGGTCGCCTCCTCGATCGGCAGGGCATCCATGTCGGCGCGAATACCAATCCGCCTTTGGCCCTCGCCGCGCCTGAGGGTGGCGACGATGCCGGTCCCGGCAATGCCCGTTGCCACCTCATAGCCCCAGGAGGAAAGGCGGGATGCTACGAGCTTGCTGGTCCTGAGCTCCTGGAACGCAAGCTCCGGATATTGGTGCAGGTCGTGGCGAAGCGCGATGATCTCGTCGAGATAGGCGGCGATGCCCTTCTCGACCGGATCGTTGCTGCGCGGGTTCTGAGCGATGATGTTCATGGCGGTTCGTCGGCGCCTCAGGCGCCGACAGCCTTTCCGCGTTCGACCTGATCGGCGCCTGCCGCATACCGGCTTTCGCGGAAGGGAAGGCCCAGATGATCGCGCAGCGTCTCGCCCTTCAGGACCGGGTCGAAATAACCGCGCTCCGTGAGGATCGGCAGAACATATCTCGAGAAATCATCGAAGCCCTCGGCGATGACAGGGAAACCGAGGATGAAGCCGTCGGCAGCACCATGGTCCACCCAGCGGATGATCTCGTTGGCGATGTGTTCCGCCGTGCCGATGAAGGCGGTGCGCGGCGTTGCGGAATCAAGCGCGACCTGGCGGAGCGTCAGGCCCTCCTCCCGCGCCGTCTTCTTGATGCGGTCGGTGGTGGCGCGGAAATTGTTCCTGCCGATATCGCCGAGATCGGGGAACGGCGCGTCGAGCGGATAGATGCTGAAATCATGATGATCGAAGAAACGGCCGAGATAGAGCAGCGCCTCCTCTGTCGTGACGAGGTTGCGGATCGCCTGATACTTGGCGTCAGCCTCTTCCTGCGTCGCACCGACGATCGGTCCGATACCAGGGTAAATACCGACTTCCGCGGCACTGCGGCCATGGGCAATCACGCTGTCCTTGAGCTGCCGGTAGAAGACCTTCGCCTCCTCGAACGGTCCGCCATTGGTGAAGACCGCGTCGGCATGTTTGCCAGCGAGCCTGATGCCGGAATCCGAGGCGCCTGCCTGGAAAACGACCGGCTGGCCCTGCTTGGAGCGGCCGATATTGAGCGGCCCCTCGACGCGGAAGAAGCGGCCCTTGTGGTTGAGGCGATGCATCTTCGTCTTGTCGACAAAGACGCCGGTCTCGCGGTCGCGGACGAAGGCGTCGTCGTCCCAGGAATCCCACAGGCCCTTGATCGCATCGATATAGTCCTCGGCGATCTCGTAGCGCAGTTCGTGCTCGGGATGTTCGCGGCTGTAATTGCGCCCCGAGCCTTCGAGCGGCGAGGTCACCGCATTCCACCCTGCCCGGCCGCCACTGATGAGATCGATCGAGGCGAACTGGCGGGCGATGGTGAAGGGATCGCTGTAGGAGGTCGACACCGTGCCGACGAGGCCGATTTTCGAGGTCGAGGCGGCGAGCGCCGAGAGAATGGCGATCGGCTCGAACCGATTGAGGAAATGCGGAATGGACTGCTCGTTGATGTAGAGCCCGTCGGCGACGAAGGCAAAAGCAATACCCGCCGCCTCCGCCTTACGTGCTGTCTTGACGAAGAACTCGAAATTGACGCTGGCATCGGCCGGTCCGCTTGGATGCTTCCAGGCATTCATGTGGCCGCCGGGACCTTGCAGCATGATGCCGAACGTGACGTGTTTTTGAGCCATGGGATCAATCCTTTTTGGAAACGGTCAGGCGACGAGGGAAAGCCGCTCCTTGGCGAGCAGTTCGATGGAAGCCAGGCGCTCG
The DNA here is from genome assembly GCF_012349115.1 of Rhizobium ruizarguesonis. GTDB lineage: Bacteria > Pseudomonadota > Alphaproteobacteria > Rhizobiales > Rhizobiaceae > Rhizobium > Rhizobium ruizarguesonis. The sequence goes on along the minus strand of NZ_PQIG01000001.1, from coordinate 5,679 downwards.
GCGACGGAAAGCGCCGGCGTGTCGAGCACGAACTCCTTGACCCCGTAGCGGCGGTGAAATTCGTCCAGCTCCTTGCGGATCTGCTCCGCCGTGCCATGCAGCACGCTCGGCACTTTTTCCTCGATGCGGTAATCGGTGACCCCGGCCTGGCGGGCAAATTCGGCCGCCTGCTCCTCGCTGCCGACATTGACGGTCTGGCCGTTCGGCAGGAACACCTTGACGATGCGCAGCTTGCCGACGCGCTCGCGGGCATAGTCCTCGCTTTCGGCGGCGAAGGCGGCGAGCGCCAGGATCGCGCGCTTGCCGCCGGATGCCCGCTCATAAGCCTCGAAGGTCCTGCGCAGATTGGCGGGATCGCCGTTCAGGTGACCGGCGAAAACAAGCTCCCAGCCCTTCTCGGCAGCGAGCTCGGCGCTTTCGACGCTGGCGCCGAGGAGGAAACGTTCGGGAGCAGTCGGCGGGAAAGGCGTTGCCTGCGCCCCCTCGTAATTCGGGTCGGCAGCGAGATATGTGTTGAGATCGGAAAGCTGGCTCGCAAAATCTGGCTTCCTGGCCGGATCGACGGCAAGCTGCAGGGCACGCGTCGAGAGCGGAAATCCGCCCGGCGCCTTGCCGACACCGAGATCGACGCGGCCAGGTGCAAGCGATGCCAGAAGATTGAAGGTCTCGGCAACCTTATACGCGCTGTAGTGCTGCAGCATGACGCCGCCGGAGCCGATGCGGATCCTCGAGGTCCTGGCAAGGAGATAGGCTATCAGCGCCTCCGGCGCCGAGCTCGCCAGATTGGACATGTTATGATGCTCGGCGACCCAGAAACGGTGATAACCGAGTTCCTCGGCCCGGGCGGCAATCTTGACCGTCGCCCGCAGCGCATCCGCGGCCGTCAGACCCTGTTCGATCGGGCTTTTGTCGAGAAGACTGAGGAGGTAGGTCATGGCACCACGATCCGATCCTTGGTTGCAAAGTTTAGTCTATAAAATCAGTAGACAAACTTCATTATAAGAAATGGCATTCTCTTTCGAACGCGATGAGTGAAAAAAAGCGGCCGCACCTAAGATGGAAAATCGCCTGCCGGGACTGTGTCCCACCGGCAGCGCAAGGCTTCCTTCAATCGCCACTTGATGGTCTATATCTTGGTCGAAAAGGAGTAACCGCATGAAGCTGTCAGAACAGGTCAAGCCGATCAGCTACCTCAAGGCGCATGCGCCCAAGATCGTTCGGCAGCTGAAGGACAATCCGCAGCCGGTCGTCATTACGCTTCACGGAGAAGCGAAAGCCATCCTTCAGGACATCGGCCAATACGAAGAAACACAGGAGACGCTGGCGCTCCTGAAGGTGTTGGCGCTCACCAACCGGCAGGTCGAGGAGGGCAAACTGCGTCCCGCTGCGGAATCCTTCGCGCGCATCCGCAAACGTCTGGCTGACAGCCAACCCTGATGCCATCTCGTATTCTTTTCGCCGAGGAAGAGGAACGCGACATCGAGGATCTCTATCGCTTCATCGCTAGCCGCGACGGCAGAGCGCATGCTGACGGAAATCAAGAGCGCATGCGCCGAGCTTGAAGAATTCCCCGCCGGCGGAAATATTCCGAAGGAATTGGCGGGTATTGGAATTTCCGAATATCGGGAACTGCCCCATAAGCCATGGTGCCTGATCTATCGCATTATGGGCACCGATGTCGTCGTCTATTGCGCCTTAGGCGGACGGCGCGACATGCAGAGCGTTCTCGAGCGAAGGCTCATCCGCTGACGTCCGGCATATCGTACTTCACCGCTTCGGATATAGGGCTTGTCCAAAACCATCCCACTTACCTGCGTCGATCACGACGGATCACGCTCAAGCACATTGAAACATCAATGTTTTTCTGTCGTGCGGACAGGGGGCGTCTTTGGCAAACTGGGGGCTGTTGAAAGGGGTCGCTGCGCTTTTGCGACGTTTCGTAGCGCAGCGATCGTGCGCTGCGGCGCGTCAAGGATTGCGGAAAGATGGGTGGCACGCCCAGCCGGCATGCGTCCTTCCATGGCAATCGCCTGTGCGATGGTCTGCGGAACCGAAATGCCCATCCCCAGTGGAAAATCGGGATTGGTGCTATGCCATGCATGCGGCACCACAATGTCGGTTCTGATATCGGGGCGTGAATTCAAGGCCCCGAACCAGTCCCAGGCGCCCATGACGTCGATGACGTCCTTAAATAGCATCGGCATACCGACCTTGGCGCTGATCGTGACGATGCGCGTGCGGGTGGCGATCGCCTCTGCCAGATGCGGATGCTCGCTTTCGATTGCATAGAGCGCTTCCGACAGGACAAGATTGCCCTTGGAATGACCGACGAGGAGACGTGGCGCGAACCGCTGATCCTCGAGGAGGGCGATGACTGTCTCGGTGTCCTTGCTTGTGCGCGTCCAGAGATAGCCGCTCTCAAGCTCTTCGCTTTTCGAAAACAGCTTGGTGAAACTGTCGAGTGGCTCGAAGGCGTGACGGATGCTGTTCAAGGCGCCGAAGAAGAAAAACCCGCCGAGCGCCTCGGTCAGGATGTCGGCGAGCCCATATCCCGAAACGACGGCGGTGACCGACTCGCCGAGCGCATCGGCGACATTGCGCGCGAAGGCTGCGGCTCCGAGCGCAGAACTGCCGACACCTGCAATGGCGAGTGCGCCGACGGGTGCCGCTTTTTCCAGATAGTCGTTGACTGTCAGGAAGACCTCGAGTGCTCCCCGGCCGGTTGGCGGCACAAGGATGATTGCCCCCTCGCGGGCCAGCCAGAAGGCAAGTCTCGGCGTCTCCTCCGCGGTTATGGTGTTCACATCGTAGAAAACGGCGTCGAGAACGGCGTTGCGTCGCTGCAAGCCGTCGAGAGTGATCGTGCGGAAGGCATTGTCGGCGAGTTTTTCGGGCAGCGCCGCCGTGCGCTCCATCTGCACATTCGCAAGGACAGGCACTGGACGCATGGGGCACCCTCATTTTGATAGGGACACGCTGCGTTGCAGCATAGCCGTTGTTGACCGACGATGCAATTTTAAGGTGAAGGATCTTGCGCTATTTTTCCGCACCGGCATGCAGCCGGGAGCCAGCCTCAGATCTGTCCTCTGTCCTAGGACCAAGGACAGCACTTGGTCTGGGAGTCGCCTGTGTGGGGCTTGGAGTTTCGTTCTTCCATGACGGTTACGGGCCACGTTCCCGGCGGAACCGAATCTGCGATGGGAACGTCGGTGTCGACCCATCACCGTGCGATGACGGTCAGGCTTTGACATAAGCGCCCCTTTCATGTTTACTGTCCTCGGTCCTAGGACAGAGGACAGTAAACATGAAAAGCCAAGATATCGTCATCCTGTTGAAGCTGATTAGCCTGCAAGATCAGGAAATCGCCAAAGGTATGGATCAGCTAAGATCTGAATCCATCGGTGGCGACCCCTATTCCGTGCGCAATCTTGAAGCCCTGCTCGGGATCAGCAAGACTGAAATCGCCCAATCGATCAGGAGAAGCGTCGCCTCCGGAATCGCGCGCAAAGATAACATTCCGAGCGAGCCCCGGCCGCATCGGCGAAATCTGTTTGATTTTATTGCAAAAGGACTGAAATTCGTCTTCCCAGCCAAATTGGGACCGCTGCAACGGGGCTTGCCCACTGCGTTTGCAGCGCCGATGCTGAACGGGCTTCTCGTCAGCGGCGGAACCTACGATTATGTCTGGCCCCACGCTAGCGGACATCAAATGGGACAGTCGGTCGAACCCCTTTTCAGAAGCGTGCCTGAGGCTGCATTGAAAGACGAGCGGCTCTACGAATACTTGGCGCTGGTCGATGCGATCAGGCTCGGAAATCAGCGAGAGGCGGGTCTCGCCGCCGATCACCTCAAGTCGAAGATCACCTCAGGTCGTGGATCGTAAGCAGATGACAGAAGTCCGCGAACAATTGCTGGAAATGCTCAGAGCCGTCGCCACCGCTCTGGGCGACGAACTACGTTCGCGCCTGGTCTTCGTCGGCGGCTGCACAACGGCGCTCTTCATTACCGATCCGATAACGCTCGAGGACGTACGCACCACCGACGACATCGACCTCATCGTTGACCTGGCGGGATGGCCGGCATGGGCTCATCTCCAGGAGGAGCTTCGACTGCGTGGTTTCATGGAAGCCGCCGGCGAGGAGGTGATATGCCGGATGCGCCTCGGCAAACTCAAAGTTGATTTCATGCCCGATGACGCCGCGATCCTCGGCTTCACCAATCGCTGGTACGCCGAGGGGATAGAAACCGCAGCGCAACACCAACTTTCAGACCATCTGTCCATTCTGGTGCTGACCCCGCCCCTGTTTCTCGCGACGAAGCTGGAAGCGTTTATCGGGCGCGGACATGATGATCTTCTCACAAGCCGCGATGCAGAAGACATCCTGCTCATCGTCGACGGCCGAGAAACCCTCCTCGACGAAGTCTTGGCGGCAGCGGAAGACGTCCGACAGTTCATCGCCGCGCAGTTTCACGCCCTTCTGAAAAACGGCGACTTCGACGATTTCCTGGCCGGTAATATCCGCGGACCCGCCGGACGTGTCGGGATTGTACGGGACCGCTTCGTCGCCATAAGCCAGAGTGCGGACGGTGTCGCACATGAAAATTGAAGCTCTATGGTTCAGCCAACAAGGAACGCGCACGATTGACAATCGAGACCATGCCGGGATCGGCATACGGGACGGCGAGTTTTTGGCCATCGTTGCCGATGGTTCCACAGCCGGCCCGATGAACGGCGAATACGCGCAGTCAATCGTTGAGATGGTGGTGGATTGGTTCGTCGGGGCCGCCGACCCCTTCAGCAACGAACACGTCCTGAAGGCACTCAAGCAGATACATCAGACGCTTCGGGAGACGTTCCCACGCGGTTCTGCCAGCATCCTTCTTTTCCACGTCGGCGAGCGGGCTGACCTTACGGTCATCCATTCCGGTGATTGCGTCCTCGGATGGATCGACGCCGATATTGTCTGGCAAACCAGCCCACATACTCTGGCCAACGCCCTAGCTGCGATGCCGCTCAAAGACATCGCCAAATCCGCAATACGCCACCGGCTCACCCAAAGCTTTCGCGCAAGAGAATACATGTCACCGGAGATCTTCACGCAAGAGCAAGTCGCAGGCATTTTCCTGCTGGCCACCGACGGGTTCTGGGCCGAGCTGACGGAACCGGAGCAGATCGCGTTTCTTGGCGGCGACCAATCCGCCACCGCTGAAAGGGATGATCGCAGCGTTCTCGAACTGCGGATTTCGCCGAACGATTCCCTCGAGGTTTCGCTGAACAATCGATCCTCATCCAACCTTTATCGAAAATCTTGAGCCTCGATGTCGCTGTCAAAGAAGCGCCGAAGATCGCCACTGCCGGCCATCCATCAACTTGATGGAACATTGGCAGGCGCCGACGATCATCGCCGGAACGCGCTCGACGGCCTTCGATTTATATCGAAGCCTTTAAGCCTTGGCGTGGCGGCCAAGTTCTCCGGAATCTAAACCGTAGCTTGGCTTGAGAACTCGCAAACCGACCAAACATGGAGGTGGATGCTCTTTTCGCCAATCGATGTACAGATTAACGCATTCGGCATATCGACACATACTATAGGCTCAATCCCAAACTCTTCGTGCGCGAAAGCGAGCGCTCCAACTCCATCTGCTGCGTGAGTTCTGCACGATGACTGCGGTCGGCAA